>NZ_CAMAPC010000003.1:0-419999 GCF_945859825.1 Pseudoalteromonas holothuriae | reverse complement strand
TCAGGGTGACGTATTACTTATAATCGTCACTCTTATAACTGTCATCCTTAATCGTCGTCATCCTGACGAAGGTTAGGATCTTATGAAGTTATTTGCCGTGCTTACAGTAGGCCCTGAAACAAGTTCAGGGTGACGCATTACTTATAATCGTCACTCTTATAACTGTCATCCTTAATCGTCGTCATCCTGACGAAGGTTAGGATCTTATGAAGTTATTTGCCGTGCTTACAGTAGGCCCTGGAACAAGCTCAGGGTGACGTATTACTTATAATCGTCACTCTTATAACTGTCATCCTTAATCGTCGTCATCCTGACGAAGGTCAGGATCTTGTGAAGTTATTTGCCGTGCTTGCAGTAGGCCCTGACGAAGGTCAGGGTGACGCATTATTTATAATTGTCACTCTTATAACTGTCATCCTTAATAGCCGTCATCCTGACGAAGGTCAGGATCTTATTGCGTCATTGTTTTGTGTCGCACTGTTAGGAAGTACCACCAGCACTGCCAAGTTCAGCTTTAACTTGGTGAATTATTGTTTGCAACTCACTACCAGCAAACTCTTGCTCAACTTGTATAAGTAACTCCTCACCCCCAGTATTAGGCTTGCCTATTATCCAAAAATAACTCGTCACTAGCATAGCTTTGCCTTTTAGTAGGTTTATTTCAGAGGCGTTAGTGGCATTAACTTGCTCAACGGCCAATTTAATTAATTGATTTAAGTACTGTTTTGCCAGTGCTAAGTCTTGTGGTGCACTGCGTGCAATGATATTGACCAAGCCTTTGGCGAGTTCAACCCAGATTGGCTCATGGTTGTGTGTATTAGCCAAGTCACTCAGTTGGGTGACATACCTCTTTGCCAGTGCTAAGTCTTGTGGTGCACTGCGGGTGATGATATTGAGTAATCGCTTTGGTAGCGCAGTGCGTATTACTACTTTTATTTATCATGGAGTATGTATGGATTTTTCAGTCTGCGAGCAAAGCCGAATAATTGAAATGGCATGG
Source organism: Pseudoalteromonas holothuriae (assembly GCF_945859825.1). Taxonomy (GTDB): domain Bacteria; phylum Pseudomonadota; class Gammaproteobacteria; order Enterobacterales; family Alteromonadaceae; genus Pseudoalteromonas; species Pseudoalteromonas holothuriae. Next base: position 418,999 of record NZ_CAMAPC010000003.1, on the reverse strand, counting down.
GAAGATAGAACACCTTTTGAAGCTATTGAGCAATTATATGGCCTAAATGAACCACAGGTGGTTGGCTTTATGCGCAAGCATTTAAAGGCTAGCAGCTTTAAGCTTTGGCGGCAGCGCGTTAATGGCAGAGTCACCAAGCATAAAAAATTACGCCACCCTGATATTAGCCGAGGCTATTGCTCTACCCAATATAAAAGGTAAAACTTAGCGGACTCAATACAGGTATAGAATACAGCTATGATACCCATTGTTAACTTCTATTTTACTGTTTTGCAACGCATCTTTATGATGACGTTAAAACACAACATGTAGAGTCGGAGTATAAAAATGAGTATTAAAATAAAGGTTTGTTGCTTATCACTTGTGAGTGCAATGTTATCGATACCTGCTTTAGCAAGCCCTGGTGACTGGATTAAAACCAGTGGAGATTTCGCCACATTGAGTCGCGATGCCAAAGAAGTCACTTTCTATGTAAATTATCCGCAATTAAGAGATGGAAATTGTGGGGCGGGCATAGCGCTTAATTGGCGTAATAGTCATGAGCGCTACTATAAAGAGTTGTTGGAGTATATTAGTGTTACGTCTTTGTACCCCTCATCTAGTGGCGCATATGAGATGCAACCTAACTCTATTAGCCGTGATGGCATCATGTACTCTTTTGATTATCAAAATCAATATTATGCCACTTATGTAACGATAAAAACGAAAGATAATATTACATTTGGTGAGGTTTTTGACAATATGTCAGTGTTTAGCGAGGTGCATGCGCTGACAAGTGCGGTTACCTGTAAACAGCTTGATGATGCCAATACTAAGCTATAAATAGTGAGGCTCAGTGAGCAAGCTTTTAATTGCCAATTTTAAGTGCTGGCTAGCAGCACTTTTTTGAATGTCAGCGCGGTGTACTAAACATAATTCGTCCATGACTACATCATCACTGTGCGGGTATCGCCGCAAAGGCTGAGGGCATTTATTTGCGACCCGCTCAGGCAGTATGCCTAACCCAACACTTTGTGCAACAAGGCTGGCAATCACTTCAAGATTATTTGAATGCTCAATTTGAAACTGTTTTAAATCTAATGCTTTAAGCAAAGTTTGGCTCTGTTTTAAATTGGGATCGCAATACAAGGTGTTTACGCCCTCATGAGCGCTGAGAGCGCTGTCATATTCCAATGAGCACCACAGGGCAACTTCATCGAAAAATAGTGTGTGGATCACTAAATCAGGGTGACGAATTGGGTTTATTACTAAACCAAAGTCTATTTCGCAGCCGATTATTTGCTCAGTAATTTTTCGCGATAAGTCATGAACTAAGTTGAGTGTTATATGTGGATGTATACGTTTGAGTGCAGGAATTAAATGAGGCAGTGTATACAACGCGACCGATGGGTGACAACCAATCGTAAAAGTACCCGCCATATCTGTACCAGCACGGATCACATTTGTTTTTAGTTGCTCCCATTGCGCCATAAACTTTCGACTATGTTCCTCTAAAGCGATACCTGAGCGTGTTAATTGCACGCCACTTCGGTTTCTTACCAACAGAGGGGTTGTAAAAGCTTGTTCAAGGCGCTTTATGGCTGCACTCACACTCGGTTGTGTTATACCTAAACGTTGTGCGGCGCGAGATAAGTTTTTTGTATTTGCTACCTCGACAAAATAATTTAAGTCATCGAAAGAAGGTCGCATGTTAGTCCTTTTTTGTATGGTTTTGAGGTTATATGCTCGCCAGCATAGAACCATTTAGTTATATTGGGAACATATTTTATGCATAAAGCCGCTATTTCAATACTATTTTAGCTGGCAGCACAGTAACACCGATAAGCTTGGGGTTTGTGCCTGATTAAGACACGATAAAGCCTGTTTTTGGTAAAATATCACCGGAATAAGTGTGTGAGGCGTGTAAAGTAGTTCGTATTTTTAGTATTAGTATATTTAGGTGCTTTTTAGTAGGTAAGTGCTTACGCGGTGATAAGCGTGAGATGACTGACTTCTATTGAATTTTATTTATTTAACTTGAAGATAAGGCGATATATTTAACGGTATGAAAAGTCAAAGGCAGTTTATTTTAAGAGTGAGCTTAGTCGCAGCTATGTTCATCACAACCCCCAGTGTTGCGAAAATATATGTACAGGCATCAGCTGGCAGTTTTAATGATGCGGCAATTCACTCGTTGTTTGCAAAAAAGCCGCTTTTAAAAGATGCGCTGGTGTTCTCTGGCTCTCCAACTCAAACTTTTCAAAATGCATACGCTCATAACGCACTGGCATTTAGTGCAGTCGAAAACTCAACCATAGAAGGGCGACTGGTAAAAGCGACTGTTGACGCTTTAAAGCAGTATGAAATTAAGACCGTAGTGGCATCTATTACCACGGCGATAGAAATGTGTGTTTTGATGCGCAAAGACGAGTTTGAACGTAAACAACCCATCGTTCAACTAGCATCACACCCAGCCGCGTTAAAGCAAATTAATCAATGGAAGAAAAATAACACGGTGAAAGAGTTGGCAATACCGCAAGGGACGGCTGCTGCAGCTAAAATGGTGTCACAAAAGCAAGTGTTGGCTGGCACAGTTGCAATAGGTTCCTGCGCCCTAGAGTCACTTTATTCTAACCTAGTTGTACTTGAAAAGGGTATACAGGATAACCGCAATAATGAAACGACTTTTTTGTTGATGGAAGTGGCTAAAAGAGTTGAGACAGTAGATGAAGATCAAGCAAAAGAAGCGCTTAAAAAGGCGATTAGATTTAAACCGTCATTTTTTAGTAACGGGCAAGAGCAGTAAAATATAATCACGCTTAAATTTAAGTTGGCAGTATTACTTTAGGGCTTGTTTATCTTTGCTATTGAGCAGGCCATAGGTGAAAGTTACATATTTTATTTCTCTGCTTGGCGTGTAGTATAGAGAGCTGTTTTAGTGTAATAAAGCGTTATTATGAGGTATTACTATGTACAAGTTTAATGTATTCGGACGTGTTATGTCTGTTATTCGTATCAATGAACAGTGGCAACTGTTTAAAGAGTCAGACACCAGCATGCGTGTAAGAGTATATGACGTAGTGATCCCACCAAACCTTGAAGCTGTGGCGCTTACGCAATATTTAGATGACATATATCATGAACTTGCCAGCGGCAAGTATCCATCAGTTGAGCGTATTGAATAACTGACTGAGCCTATTGTCACTATTTTTGTACTTAAGTAATTTACTGCTTCGCTTTACTCAATTTAAGAGAGGTTGGTATTATGTTCCGATAAAAAGGAATTAGAGAGATTGTATGCTGTATTTTGTTCTTACTTTAGTATTAGTAGCGGTGGGCGGGTTTGTTTTTTTACCTCGTTTTGCAAAAACAGCAGAGCGCAATGCACTGGGTGTTAATTTTATTTTAACTTTGATTGCTACTTTGGTTGGTGTATTAGTGGCGATAAATATAAGTGAATACAGTGCAGGTCAGGCAGAAAAAAAAGATATGATTAAGTTGCTTAATGCCGCCGTTGAGACGGTTGATGTCAGCTTTGATTACTCACAAGCGCTGCATGAGCATTTTGAGTCGTTGGACGAGCAAACTGATATTACAAAGTTATATCACAATAATATGCCACCATTACCCAGCTATCTGGATGATATTCTTGTTTTGCCTATTGTGAGCAAAAACATTTCCACTAGTAGCTTAAGTAATGTCGTTAATTTGAGTATTCTCGCTCGACATTTGGTTAACACTGCAGAAGAGTTACCATACTATGTTAACGTATTGAAGACGCTTAAAAAAGTGCTGGAGTTAGAAGTTAGTTACCAACTTGGGCAGTTGAATGAGCAGCAGTTAGAGCTTCAAAGTACTGATTTAATGTTAAATTTTAGTAAATATTCGGGAGTAACATATAAAAATAATTTGCCTGAATAAAAACGCCTTATTATGTTAGTGCGGGTTGACGATTTATTTAGTGTTATCGGCAAACTCACATAGAGTAACTATGCGAGGTTGCCTATTTAGGGTATTCCCTAGCCTGCCTAAACCTTCAACTCACTATTGTAAAAATAACTAGAAGTTAATAATGGTCGAAATAGCCTCTTCATCTGCTGTTTGCAGTGATAACTTAATCGTGCGGTTTTGCCAGTCGATGTCTAACATACCGTAATTACTACCAGATTTATTAATTAAATGGCGATTGCTGGTAGTAAGATTTTTGATGTCATTGCTTACGTTACCTACAAAGCCGGTTGGAATTTTTGCACCACTTGGTGCACAATTTCCCCACTCACCTGCAACGCCTTTACCACTTTCGTCTACTTCGGTGTAGCACCAAGGTTTGTCATTATCTCTGGTAGTGCAGCCTTGATAAGTAACGCCTGCATAACTATATGGTAACTTACATTGTTTGCTGTAGCTGCCATCTCCTTTCGTATCGGCATAAACTGGTAATCTTAATGGGTTTTCGATGTGATAAGGCCAGTTTTGACCAAAGCCTGATGCGGTAATTTCATACACTGTGGTTTGCTTGCCAAACTTTGCATCTGCAGGAATGTCTTTTTGTAAGATTTCTCCCCAGTGTTGATCGCCTGAAAGAAAAATCACGGTTTTGGTTTTTCCATCATTAATCGACTTTTGTACCATACGCAGCAAGCGTGCTCTTTCATTAGGCATTTCAGCCCATGATTCATAGCTGGTGCCAGACATGTCAGTCTCACCTAGTGACTCTATAGCAGTTTTAAACTGATCTCCATTACCATATGCACAATAGCTTGACATGCTGCGCCCTTGATAAAGAGGCGGTAATACTTGAATGCCACTGGCTATTAACTTGATTTCTGAGGGTTTAGCCAGTTCTTGTTCAAGCCACTGCCACTGTTGCTCACCTAGCATGGTGCTTTGTTCACCTTCACATTTGCCATAGTTGTTGAACGTCGGTGAGCGAAAATACCGCGCATCAACAGTGATCACATGGGTTTTTTCATCGTCAGTTCCGAGCATTTTGGCTTCGTAAATGCCCGCTCGACCATTTAAACGTGGGTCATTGTCAGGGGCATCAAAGTGACGCAAATACTCTTTTTGTGCATTTTCACGTTCAGGATAATATTTACCATCGTTGTTGCGGCCAAAATCATGGTCATCCCATGTTGCCATTACTGGAATTTTCGCTTCTAAAAAGGCGTGGTAATCAGCGTTTTGTTTCTTTTCGTTGTATTTTCTACGCATATTGCCCATATCGGTTGTATCAGCATATATGTTATCACCAAGCCATAAGAATAAATCAGGCTGCTGAGTGATTAAGCGAGCTAATGCTTCAGGCATGTCACCTTTGGTTTTAAAGCAAGACCCAAGTGCGACTCTATCTAAGCGTTTGCTTGCTTTTGGGTGTGTATGGCTAAGTATTTCAGCAGGCTCTGCAAGATCACACTCTTCCCATTGTGTTTCACTGGTATAACACCAAGGAGTAGTGTGGTTACGTGAACTACAGCCATAAAACTGTTCACCTTGATAGCTCGATGGCGCACGACAAGTTTTACCCGTTTTGGTTTTAAACTCAGGGATGGTTTCGACTTTTACATTGCCCCAGTAAGCGCCTTCTTGCGCTGTTTTTAAATAGCACCACTGGCTACCGTCATTATTCTTATTTGTAGTGCCCTGATAGTCTGCGCCTAGGTAATTAAAACTGGTTTTACATTGCTCATAGTGAACATCGGATTGTGCCAATGCCAGTGTGGGCAAAAGTGCAACAAGCATACTGCTGATCTTTTTCATGTTTTTTCCTATGGTGAAAATGTCATCCTAGTAACGAGTGTCATCCATGTTTAAAGCGCAACATATTAGATTGGTGGTGTGAACGATTGCTTGCAAAACTATTTCAGGTAAATTACTAGTGTCTTAACTTTGTCAAGTTTCCTGTTTTATGGTGATACAAAATAAATGTATGCATTAAATTGGAATAACCATATTTTACATTTTTATTGCTGATTTTTACTGTGCTTTTGTATACAGTTGCGGCATATACGTATTGGGAGTTTTCAAGTTGAAACAGACACATATTGGCTTTGTTATGTCAGCGTTGGCACTGGGTTTATCTATTTATGGGCTTGTTGCTCAGTTCAAGCCAAGTACAGCCACACAAGTTGTGATGACTCAAAAACCAGCGAGTCGTGATACAAATGAATCATACGAACAAATAATTAATACGCTCAATGCGCAGGTTTTTAACTTGGAAGCGCGCCTTCGTATAATAGAGCAACATCGAGTGGCTTCTGATAGTGACATGGTTAAGCCGCCAAACTTTGAGCAAGCGGTGTTAGCGGTGCTTGAACAAAAGCAGGCACGTGAGCAAGAAGAAATGCGTAACAAAGATCCGGCTTACGCATTTTATGAAAACTTACCTAAAGATTATGAACTTAAACTAAAAACAGACCCAGAGTATGCTTTGCAAACTAATAAAGACCTTAATGCAAAGATACTCGATAGTAGCTTATCTGCACATGAGCGGTTGTCAGCAATGGGACAATTGCAAATGAATATGTATGTGCTTAATAAAACGCAAATGAGGTATTACAACTATGAGACTGTTGATGCAATATTGCGTATTGCACAGCAAAGTGATGATGAAGCTATAAAAGTTCAAGCATTAGAAGTTATCACCAATACACCACTGACTGATGCGAGAGTGGCTGAAAATTTTGTTTCAATAATTGAAAAAGAACCTAACGAATATTTAAGAAGTATGGCAGCTGATGGGTTGATGCTTCAGTATTACCAATCTAAAAATAAACAACCTGAGTTGAACCTTCAACTTGCCCAACAAATTCTATCACTTTATCAGCAAGGCGATAGTAAGTTAAAAAACTTACTAAAAAACAACATGTTCAATGAAGATATGCTCACTGAGCTAAACGAACAAGTCGGTAACTAGTTGGTTTCATTAAGCGGTTGCGGCGTGTTATGTTCATCACTTGGTTGCTGATCTTGCATGGCGGCGCGTTGTGCTTTTGACACATATCGTGGTTTATTACTTTTATGCAATTTTGCGTTTGCTCGTTTGTCTTTCTTTTTGAGCGTTTCGTATATTTTTTTCTTACGGTTCATAACTACCTCTAACGATTAAGCGCCGTATTCTACACTGCTACTGCATAAAGCCAAAGGTGAATTTAAGCGAGCAGTTAGTGCCAACTAGGTCAATTAAGTACTTTTTATGTTTTTTACGTGAGATTTATTTTAATTTAAAGTCTTGTTTCTGTTAAAAATATAAAATAATTTATGACAACGGTGTCTTTTTTTGTTGCTGATACGTGACCGCGGTGTTATGTTTAGTTCCCCTTATAGGGGTGAACACGTTGAGGACACTATGAATTATAAAAAGAATATATTGGCCGTATCGATACTTGCTGCAACTTGTGCAGCGAACGCAAATACTTCGCCAGAACAAAATTTAGTTAAGCGTGATCCACTGACATTCCAGCAGTGGCATTTACAAAATACAGGACAAACTGGCTTTTCATTATCGTCAGGCTCTGCAGGAGAAGATCTTAATTTAGATTTTGCAGACCGTATGGGAATTAAAGGCAGAGGCATCACGGTATCAGTGATTGATACTGGCGTTGAGATCTCACACCCAGATTTAAAAAATAATGTGGTGGCAGGTTCAAAAAACTTAATTGATGGCAGTGACTACCCAGTAGATACACATGGCCATGGTACAGCAGTTGCTGGTCTTATTGCCGCTGAAGAAGGCAATAACTTAGGTGGTAGAGGTGTTGCTCCTTATGCCAACTTAATTGGTTTTAACTTTCTAAGTGAACAGTCAGTTGAGTCGTGGATGTTATCACATGGCTTAGGTGAAGACTTCAGAGCGCTTGATAGATTTACTGACCCGCGAGTATTTAACCAAAGCTATGGTAGTACACCTTCTGCACCTGTAAATGGAGATTTGAGTTTAGACCCTCGCTTTGCGCTAGAAGAAACTGTTATGCAAGATATTACGCTTAACAGTCACTGGGGCAGAGGCTCAATTTATGTTAAGTCTGCCGGTAACTCGTTTGCGTCATATTCAACGTACATACAAGGGCAACGCTTTTTAGTATTACCGTATGAAGGTAACGCGTTCTTTAATAACCAAGGTTTACCATTTCATAATGCCAACATTACACCAAGCAATACAACGTTTTGGAACTTAGTAGTATCGTCGCTTAATGCAGAAGGTAAACTGGCGTCATACTCATCAGTAGGCTCTAACGTATTCTTATCATCACCAGGAGGTGAGTATGGTCAGGATAAACCAGCAATGGTTACCGTTGATTTAACCGGTTGTGAGCAAGGTATGAATGTATCTGGCACCCATAAAAATAGTTTACATGGTGGCTCTGAGGTTGATCCAAATTGTGACTTTACCGGTGTGATGAACGGCACCTCTTCAGCTGCGCCAAATACAGCAGGTGCAATTGCCACTGTTATGTCGGCAAACCCAGGGCTTGACGCAAGAACAGTACGCCACTTATTAGCAACTACAGCGCGTAAAGTAGACCCTCAACATAACGGTGTAAATCTAAATTTTGAGTCGGCAACGGGTGAAGCGCTTAGCTATGATGCAATCCCTGGCTGGCAAACTAATGCGGCAGGTTATAACTTCCATAACTTTTATGGCTTAGGTGCTGTAAATATTGATGATGCGGTGTATAAAGCCCTGTTTACAAGTGTTTCATTACCTGAATTACAAATTACTGACTGGCAGCCGACAACGGTAAATGCAACTATCCCTGATGCAGATTTAACGGGTGCACAAAGCACTATGGCTGTGGCACAAAACTTGACTGTTGAGGCAGTGCAGTTAAAAGTGAATATTGATCACACTCGTCTTCGTGATTTGGCAATTGAGCTTACCTCTCCATCTGGTACACGCAGTGTGGTAATGAGTGCGCGTACTGGCTTTTTAGGTGGTACAGATGGTGGCTACACTGATGCAATTATGCTGAGTCACCACTTTTATGGTGAGCAATCGCAAGGCGATTGGACTATTAAAGTGATTGATACAGACAAAGGCAGCAGTCAGACATTAATTTATAATGCTGGCGTTGGCCTATTTGGCACCAACAGCAGTAATAATGCTGATGCGGGTCTGTTAAAAGATTGGTCACTACGTATTTACGGCCACTAAGGAGTATAACAATGAAAAAACTATTCGTTTTATGTGCTTTAACTGCTTCGAGCGCAGTTTATGCCAATGCTTCGGTATCAGTTGATGAGTTAAGCAACTTACCAATTCAAGATGCAAGTCAGTTGCAGTTGAATGGTCACACAACTGTAGGCGGCTTACTCAGTGGTGAAGCGGTTACGAAAGGTCAAATTATCATTGGTGACAATGGTTTAAGTGCTTTTGAAGCAACGGGCGAAGTGATTGTTCAATTGGCCAGCTTTGCTGATGCCGATGAAGTAGCAAAAACTCATGGTTTGACCTTAAAACAAGCATACAAATCATTTTATGTTGTTACTTCATCGAAACAAAACCTGACAGAAGTTGTAGCAAGTTTGAAAAAAGAAGGTACGGTGTTGTCTGCAAATCTAGGCCTTAAAAACTTAGACACAAAGATTAACTAATCTCCCAGTTTATGAAGCGGCTGGTATATGGAAGTGCGGCCGCTTTGTAATTCTAGCTTTACGTAGTTCGTTTAATAGATCCTGACCTTCGTCAGGAAGACTAATGGCTTTTGCACTAGCGTATTTCAATTAGTCTCATGGTAGAGCTGACTTCGTCACTCTGAACTCATTTCTGAATCTCATCACTTTGAACGCGTGTTATTTAGCTTCTAGCCTACGTTGCTTGTGCCAATTTTATTCAGTCACAAATTGCGATAGAAAATGATTTAGTCTTGCCGCTTTGGTTTGGCATCGCAAAAGTATCAAATTTAGCCCATCTTGGCGTAGCTTACCTCATTGCGCTGTATATTATTCATCAAAAATGTTATTGCTACAGCACAATAATAAATAAAAATATATACTCAATTGCCGCAACTGTTACCAACGGAGTTTCGTTATGAAAAAAGCAAGCTTAGTCAGCTTAGCTGTCCTTTTTGCCCTCGCTGGGTGTTCATCAGAGAGCAATACATCAAATGGGGTCGCTAAAAAAACAGCTGCTGAAGTGTCAAGCATTGCCAGTACTGCATCTGTAGATGATGTGGTTGAGCAGTACACACAAACATTTGTTACGCATCAACCTGCCTTAGCAACCTCACTTAAATTATCGCCAGAGCAGTACGGGGAGTATGCAGCTAGATTGCCAAATTATTCATTGGCTGGCATGCAAGCTCTGCAGATAGATATGAACAAAGCAGCTGAACAGCTTAAAGCATTGCAAAATAGCCAGCTAAGCGACGATGAATTATTACATGTAAAAGTAAATGAAGTTTTAGCGCGTTACTATGCAGGCCACAGTCAGTTTTCAGCAGGGTATGTTGATACGTGGGGTGGCCATCTACCCTACATTATTAACCAGTTATCAGGTCCGTTAGTTGATATTCCTAATGTACTTAAAGATCAGCATGGTGTTGAGTCACCACAAGATGCTGAGAATTACTTAGCGCGCTTAGATGGTTTTGCAAAAATGACAGAGCAAGTGCGCGCTAAAGCTGCTGCTGATGCTAAAAAAGGCGTTATTTTACCTAAGCCTTTGTTTGCTAATACATTGGGTTATTTAGATAACTTTGTTACGCCAGAGGCTGCCCAACATCCACTTGTAAGTTCTTTTGCACAAAAACTAGATGCAGTAGCAGATATACCTAATGAAGATAAGCAGCAATATGTTAGTCGAGCGACAGCAATTGTTGAAGATAAAATCTATCCTGCTTTTGCTAAAGCAACGGCTGATATGCAAGCGTTAGAAGCAAAAGCACCGACCAAAGTCGGTATTTGGGCACAGCCTAATGGCGAAGCTTTTTATCAACATGCGATTACTTATCTTGCAGACTCAGATATGAGTGCAGAACAAATTCATGATATTGGTTTACAAGAAGTTGAACGCATAACCGCTCGTATGGATGAAATTCTAAAAGCAAACGGCTATAGCAAAGGTAGCGTTGGCGATAGAATGAAGCAGTTAAACGAAGAAGAACGCTTTTTATATGAAGACAGTGACGAAGGCCGTGAAAAGCTGCTGACATTCCTACGTGGTGAGATTGAAACCATTAATAAAAAAGCGCCTGAGCTTTTTTCAACCCTGCCACCACAAAAAGTGGAAGTAAAACGTATTCCTAAAGCGGTTGAAGCAGGCGCGCCAGGTGGTTATTACAATGGCCCATCACTTGATGGTAGTCGTCCTGGTGTTTTTGCCATTAACTTAAAAGATATGAAAGCAGTACCAAGCTTTGCGATGAAAACGCTAACCTACCATGAAGCGGTGCCCGGACACCATTTTCAGATTGCACTTAATATGTTGCAAACAGACATTGGTTTAATGCGTCAAAACGCTTCATTTAATGGCTACATAGAGGGCTGGGCACTTTACTCTGAGCTAGTTGCGTTTGAAATGGGCATGTACGAAAACGACCCATTTGGTGATTTAGGCCGTTTACAGGCAGAAGTGTACCGAGCTGCGCGCTTAGTTGTTGATACAGGTTTGCACCATAAACGATGGACACGTCAGCAAGCGATTGAGTATTTTGCACAAGCAACGGGTACGGCGATGAGTGATGTAACCGCCGCGATTGACCGCTACATTGCTTGGCCTGGGCAGGCGTTAGGGTATAAATTAGGTATGTTGAAGCTAGTTGAGCTACGCACCATGGCCAAAGATGCGTTAGGTGACAGGTTTGATGTTAAAGCGTTTCATGATCTTATTTTGTTAAAAGGCGCGCGTCCTTTGGCGATTGTTGAAGAAGATGTAAAGCGTTGGATTGCTCAGCAAAAGCAAGCATAATACATTGAAAAAATAGACTAATTACTTTGGGGCGCAAGCCCCTTTGTTGTTTATATAACCTAAAGTGAAATAGAAAGGAACTTTCATGACTCGTTTTGTCTCTTTGGCAGCATTGGTGCTTGCCAGCAGTGTACAAGCTCATATTTCTGATATCAGTAATAAAACCGCAGAATATGCCGTGCAGCACTACCAGCAAGCGCAAATTCATACCCTTGCCAATATGGTATCGTTTCCAACGGTTAATAAAAAAGGGCTTGAAACACCTAACAACCCTGACTTCATTGGCTTTAAACAACTCCTAAAAATCAAAGCTGCAGAACTTGGTTTAGATTATCAAGACTTTGGTCACACGGTATTAATCGGCTTAGGTCAACAAAGGCAAAAAGTCACCGTGGTTACCCATGGCGATGTGCAACCAGCAGACCCAAGTAAATGGCAGCAAAGCCCATTTTTGTTAGACAGCACGTCGCAGCCGGGTAAATTGATAGCACGGGGCACTGAAGATGATAAAGGCCCAATTGCAACGGCGCTTTATGCTATGAAGGCCATCAAAGATCAGGGCATAAAACTGGATAACCGTATTGAGTTGATGATTTATCTTGCAGAAGAATCTGACTGGGCGCCATTAAAAGCGTTTATGAAAACTTATGAACAACCAAAATATGCTATTACCATTGATGCAAGTTATCCTGTGGTAGTCGCTGAAAAAGGCTGGAGTTTAGTTGAGCCGGTTTTTAAAGGCATATCATCACAACAAGGTGTGTATGTGAGTGATTTGCAGGGCGGGGCATTTAAAAGCCAGATCCCAGAAGATGCAAGTTTAGTATTACATAATGCGTCGGCTGAATTAATTGCACAAATTAAAACTAAGGCACAGGCATTCAAACAAATTAAAACGCAGTTTATTAAACAACCATCAGGGTTAAAAATTGCTGTTGCGGGTGTATCTGCACACTCTTCAGAGCCTGAAGCGGGTGTTAACGCAATCGCTTACTTGGCATCGTTGTTTAACCGTGTTGACTTGGAGCCAAATGCGGATGGTCAAGCGGTTATGTTTATTCGTGAACTAATTGGTACAGGCTTATATGGCAAACAGTTTGGTAAAATTGCATATAGCCATGACTTTATGGGGCCAATGACGGTTTCACCAACACTACTCACACGCCAAGGTGACGCAATTACTTTGTCGGTTAATTTACGTAGACCCGTGGGTAAAAACGCAACAGAACTTGAATCACAAATTCGCCAAGCGGTAGCGACTTGGCAACAAACGCATGAAGTGGCGCTGGATGCACTTGAGGTAATGCTCGGTGAGCCAATGTTACTTGACAGCGCCCCACATGCGCAAAAACTGTTAGATATATTTAAGCACTATACCCAAGATAACGATGCCGGGTTTGTTTCTATTGGCGGTGGCACCAATGCTAAATTATTTGATAATGCAGTCAGCTTTGGCCCTTCAATGCCCGGTAAGCGCTACACAGGTCATTCTGAACATGAGTTTATTACCGTTGAGCAGTTAAAGCTTAATTTAAGAATGTATACCGCGATGATGATAGAGCTGGGTAATATGTAGTAATCATCAGTAGCACCTTATATGTGAGTAAGGTGCTACTGTAATACAAAGCTATTTTGTGGCGATATCTTCCATAATATTTAACGCTTGGTTGAGTTGATATTCGCTTACATAGGGCGCAGGGCCAAGGCGTAATTGGGTGCCTCGGCTATCTGATTGCACACCACGTTCATGCAGTTTAGATACCCATTGGCTGGCTTGTTGGGTACTCAGGGCGAGAAATCCACCATTATGCTCAAGCTCATGTTTGGCAAACTCAAAACTTTGCGCAAGCTTTGGTGAAGATGTAATACCATGGCGTAATTGCGCAATTTGCTGCTGGCTAATTGCCCTGAGAGAGTCAACATCAAGCTGTTGTTGCTCAAAAAAGTCAAAAACGGCTGCGCCGCGATAGTGACTAGATGGGTCGTAAGTTGACCCTTCAAAAGCATTAAATCCCGGGCCATAATTCACTTGCCCCGGCGCTTGGTCTAATACGCTAAATTCTGCATACCAACCGGTTATAATTGGACTGCCGTTATAACCTTGAGGAATACGCATCATACAGTTACCTTCGCCAGCTTGGCAGTATTTGTAACCGCCAGAGACAACAAAGGCATGTTCAAGCTGCCAACTGTAGAGGTTAAATGGTACCACATTAAGCGCATGGTAGGTGTCGACTAAACAAGGGACACTTAAGCTGTGTGCATACTGCGCTACTTGTCCTACATCACGAAAAATTTCGCTGGTGCCATAAAATACCGCAGAGATCATAACTGCATCGGTATGTGCATCTATTTTGTCGGTTAAACGCTGAGCTAATGTGTTACTGGGTGCGACAGGTACAACTTCAATTTGCATATTAAGCTGCTTAAAGCGGTTTAGTTGTCTGCGCATGGAATGAAACTCACCATCGGTGGTGACAATTTTGATTGCCCGCTTAGGTGGCTTTTTAAAGCAGGATAAGTCGGATAAAAAACGTAAGATTAGCTCATGGGTTGATGCGCCAAGGGTAATTTGCGCATCTGTCTCACCGAGCAATTTTGCGTAAAAGTCTTTAACTCGTTGTGCTTTTATAAATGCTTTATCCCACTTGTCATCTACGTGCATTGAAGCATCATGGTAGCATTCAAGTAACCCTGCTTTAGCTGCATTAGGCCATGCTTGATGTGAGTGGCCCGAAAGCAAAATACGCTCTTGCACTTTAAAGTCACTGTAATGTGGCTGTAGCGCTAAAGCTAAGTCGGTTGTCATAATTTGTGCCTCAGTTTAATTAAAGGTGTGTACGCAGTTCAAATAACTCAGGGAAAAAACTAATATCTAATGCTTTTTTCAAGAATCCAACACCAGATGAACCGCCAGTTCCTACTTTATTACCGATTATACGTTGCACGGTGTACATATGCTTAAAACGCCATTGTTGAAAGCTATCCTCTATATCAACGAGCTTTTCGGCCAGCTCATATAAGTGAAAGTATTTGTCAGAATGCTTGTACACGGTTAACCAAGCTTCAAGCACACTTTGATTCGCTTCATAAGGCTGACTAAAATCACGATTTAGTACGCAGTCATCAATTGGTAAACCCTGGTCTTTAAGCGCTTTGAGCGCTTCTTCATAGAGGCTTGGTTGGTGCAAAATATCACTCAGCTCTGCATGCACTGCGCTGTTACTTTCGTGCACTTTGAGTAACTCAGTATTTTTATTGCCAAGTAAAAATTCTATTTTTCTATAGCCATAGGATTGAAAGCCTGAAGAGTGCCCCAGTGCATCACGAAATTTTAAATAATCAACGGGGGTGAGAGTCGAAAGTATCCCCCAAGATTGGGTGAGCTGACTCAAAATTTGCTTAACACGGGAAATCACTTTAAAAGCATGGCCAAAGTCGCCGCTTTTGATATTTTCGATGGCTTCGTTTAGCTCATGGCCTGCCAATTTTAACCATAACTCACTGGCTTGGTGGATGACAATAAATAGCATTTCATCGTGTTGATCAGATAATGGGTGTTGTGCGTTTAGTATTGGTTCTAAGTTTAAGTAATCACCATAAGACATATCGTCTTTAAAGTCGGTATGAATGTCTTTTTCCATAGCACGGTAATTACTAGATTTGTTGTCAGATTGGTATGGGCAGCTCATGTTGTTTCTCGATATCTAAAAAGTCAAAATAGTTTGAATTTATTATTCAATGACTGGCAGTTTGAGCAAGAATAACAACCAACGAACAGAACAACAAAGACGTTTAGTGTGTTAGATAAAGTAATGCGTCTACTTTACTTTACATAAACTATCCAAATTCAACAGATAAAAGCGTGTAGAACGCAATGCTGGTCAGTAAGAGCCCTGTTAGGTCATTAAAGTAGCTGCTCATAACCGAACAGCTGTACAACCTCTAAGTTAACGCCCGGGCTTATAAACAAAAATTGATGCAACGACTATTGCAGTAAATCAGGTGCATTCAAATCATATTGCCAATTTTTCCATTGTCCTTTTTGCTTGAGTACATCCATAGTATATTTATGACCGTTTGCATCATCTAACATTAAAAACCCTAGATTCAAATTGCCAGATAAAAACTTGCCTTGCCACTTTTTTGGCTTGAGGTACTGGGTATTTCTCTTATGAAAGGGGTTGATTGATAAACCAAGCACTGTTCCTGAGTGCAATATTTTTAATGTTGTTTCAATGGCGCCTGTTGGTTTGTTTGAAATAGAGCTGCTGGTTAATTGCCAAAAATTTACAGTATGTGAATTGGCTGGATGAGGTATTTTCTTTACACGACAAAAACCATAGTGTACGTCACCTGAGAGGATGTAGCATTGTTGTAAGTGACTTAAACTCATCAGTGCTTCGCATAGTTTAGCCAATTGTTGTTCGTCGCTTATCCAACATTCACCATCCATAAATGTAGACCCGCCATGGCGAAATGTTTTAACAACGCCAAGCTGCTTTTGTTCCAGTTCAGAAAAGCCAAAAACGGGCGCAGGTGAAATGACCAGTAGTTGCTTCGTATTATTATCTAGTGTTGCAAGTTGCGCTTTTATTGTTGCTAACGCAGGGTCATCAACCAATAATGGAAATAAGCCTTTCTCATTTTTAAACGTCCTTTGTGTACGGGTGTCGATGAGTAAAGCGGGTGGGTTGCTGGGAATTAAAGTAGTAAAGTTATGTTGATTGAGTTGCATAAATACATTTTGATAAAGAGGTGCGTCATAATTATTAAGGCTACCTATTAAGGTAGGAAGCAGGTCATTGATAAGCGTTTGATGTTGGGTTGGTGAATTACCCCATGCTTGGCAAATGGTAAAAGCCGCTAAAGCATGAGTTACAACTTGTTGTCCTAAGTGACCATGGTGACTTAGCTGCTCAGTAATTTTTTTGGTAAGATTCCAATCATCAGTAACTTCATGATCATCAAACATCATATAACTGGGTACATGAGCAAGTAAGCGGCGGACACGCCAGCTTTGCTTAACAAAAGATAGGGCTTTATCGTAGCTTTTCCATATATCATTTAAACGCCGAGGTCGTTCATTTGATGGTGGGGCTAAGTCATGGCATAAGCCACCCCATGCGAGCATATACATCAACATATACTCTCTAAAGCCTAGTAAATGATGATCTGCGCTTTGACTATAAAACCCTTCTTGCTTGTTTAACAGTCGTTGACGATTTTGCCAGCCTAATTCGTCTAAGCTAGGTTTCCAATGAGAGGTGTTGTTATCTACTGCGGGTGCCAACGCCTCATTATTAAAAAGCATTTGTGATTGCTCAAAAATGTATTTAGCAATTTGAGGGTCAACGTCATCGGCATAAATTTGATCGCCAGTAAAAAATGCAATGTCTGGGAGTGAGTCGAGCTTGTTGCGGTTTTCGACTCGTTTATCAAAAGCTGCTAATGCATCTTGCTTTGTACCATGAGGTTTGCGACAAGAAGCATTCAATATTTTTTGGTGTTTAGAAAAGTAGCGAAAGCAAGGAAGTGTATGGCCAGGGTATGTTGGTAGCGGACCATTAAAATACTGTTTTTGAATAAGGCTATCACCCTGGTATAGCAAGTCGTAATGTACATAATCTCCTTCAGGCCAACCAGCTTGGGGAGCTTGTAATGTGATGAGTATGGCATGCAGCTGGTCGGTGAGTTTGATGTATTCAGTGGTAGCCGTATTGCTAATGGGTTGTAACTGCACACTGGTATTTGTGCTTAGTTGCTCTTTATCAAATGTACCATTGATTATGAGCCAAATACATGCTGTGGTTGCCTCTACTCGCCTAAGTATAGGGCCGCTTAGTACTTTCATATCCTTTGTTCCTTAAGTTGGCTAAGTTCAGTTTAACACTGTAAATATAGAGTATACGGTAACAGAAGTGGCATAAATTCTTGTATCAAAACGCACATTGAATCTTATGGCTCTGACGGGCACTGAACTTAATGGTTGCCTTGATGTTTTATTTGATTACTAACGACCTCTTTTGAACATGTCCTAGGCGTTACACAAGCCTAACCAAATTTGTTTATTGATTGCTAGTCTATACTAACAATTGAGGAGTGATATGCACGGACGCTGATAATGCAATTTGCATAATGATCAACTGTATCAGTGTAGTTAAGAGGGCGGTTATGAAAGTGGTGGAATTAGGCGAGTATTTATGTACTGGCTGGGAAAAGCTTGGTGATGAACAGGAGGTGTTTTTACACAACCTACATACCGAGATGGAAAACATAGCGAGCCTATATGAAATGGATGTGAATATAGATAAGGCTGCGTTTTCTAATTTGTTTTTAAAGCTTGTTGCTAACGAACACACCTCGGTTGATATTTTAAGCTATATCAGCGCTGATAGCAGTAAGTGTAAAGCTGACAAATGTATGCTCTTTAGTACGGCAGTTAATTCATCTATTAAGCAGTTAGATGCATGGTCTCGATTTAGTGAAAAGGAGTCATTGGCGTTTCGTCATATTAGCCAAAAAATGTGTTTTATGTGTACCAAAAGAACAAAGCTTGATGTGATATTAAGCAAAGAACTAAAGCTATAACTTTATTTAATGCAATTGGTAATATAGATGATGAAGTAGCATATTGGGAGCAATCAACTGACACTCCCTCCTTGCACCTAGGTTGTTTAAACATTGCCAAGGCAATAATCATGACCATTTTTAGCTGTGTACTGCTTACAAAATGTGGTGTGCTGTACGCCTGATAGGAAACTCATCCATAACTTATTGAGTTCTGTGTCAGACGATACAGCGCTCAGTGGTGTTTCTACTTGAATATCATCAATATTAGCACGGTCAAACTTGCCCGATACACCACAGCGGTTAAATGTGATTTCTATGTGTAAGTCATCTGATTTTTTTAGCAAGATAGCACTGGGATCATCACGGTGACCGCATAATGCCACAAATTGTTTGGGGTATTTTAAGCCACAGTGACTGCCATCAGCAAAAAATGCCATTACGTGATTGTAGTAAACTACATAATGCGTGGCTTGTAGGTGAGAGCCATGATCAAGTGGGCAGTGTTGATCTAGGTATTGCTTTGCTATATCTAGCTTTTCGCATTGAGTTGATTGCGTGTCAAAATTTGAACAGGTTAGAGCTGTCATAAAAAGTGCCTCATTCTTAGTCGCGTTAGTTTTAAATGCCATGTGAGAGTGTTCAAACTTAGTGTATGTGACTTTTCTCTAAAATTTCACAAAAAGAATTTTACAGTGTAAATTTTACAAATTGTGTTATTTTTATACATAGGCAGACATCCTTGTTGGTATAAAAATAATGAAAAAAGAACAAAGTTTGATGCGAAAATCTCACTTCTTAGGTACTAAAATACGCAACTTGCGTAAGCGAAATCATTTAACATTAGAAGATTTGTCAACACGTTGTATTCGTGTTGACCCACATACGGCCCCTTCTGTATCTTATTTATCTATGATTGAGCGTGGTAAGCGCACACCAAGCCAAGACATGTTAGAAAATTTGTCAGCGGTATTTCAAAAGCCTGTGACGTGGTTTTTAGATAATGAACCAGAAGCTGCCAGTATTACGCCTACCAAGGGAAACCATGGTGGAATTGTAGGTATGGCACTTGAACCCAACTTTTTGTTCTCAAATGATATTTTGCAAATTGCAATTCCAGAAATGCTTTCGCAAACGGGGATCAGTGGTCGTCAATTTGCGCACTTGCTGATCCGTGCCCACCAAGAGCATCATCAAAACCACTTCCCTGATTTAGAGCGTGCTGCCGAAGAAGTTGGCAATAAAAATTTATTTTTAAATAGCAACGACTTAATGACGATTGCAACGCAACATGGCTTGCAAATTCGTTGGTTTAATCACTCTGGTAATAATAAGTTGGGTGATGAAGGAGAAGTAACCAAGTGCCTGACAACTTCTTATTTTGAACTTCCTAATACGGTGTATTTAAATGAGGCGCTTAAGAGTAGGCAAAGTCGATTAAAGTACGACTTAGCCGTACATATTGGTCATGCAGTATTGCATAATCAAGAGGGCTTACACTGCAAGCTAACCATTGGCGGGCATAGCGATAGTACAGAGCCTGCGCATAGTACACCTAATGCACAAGATATTCTTAATGCATGGCGTGATTTCGAGGCAAGTTTTTTTGCTGGGGCATTACTTTGTCCAAAAGTACCGTTTAGGCAACTACTTGATAGTCACGGTTACGAAGTGAGTGTACATAAAAAGCTCGATATCTCAGCATCAGTTGCCATGCGCCGTATGACGGTGGTATCGCCTTACCCGCATTGGCATTATTTTGATGCTTATCAACCAGGTAAACTAAAAGCCGTATATCGTGGTAATGGTATTCCGTTGCCATGGGGTAATATGCGAACGGTGCAAGACCCCTGTCAACACTGGGCGGTGTTTAGAAAGTTTGCACAGGCGTCAACGCAAAGTAGCACTCAGCTGTCTATTTTGTTGGTTGAGGGTAAGCCAAGACTTTATTGCTGTGAATCGATACAAGTAGAAGATTTAGCCGGGAATCCTCATGTACTTTGTGCGGGGTTAGACTTAAACCCTGCCATTGCTGCTCAAGGGGTTGATGTTTATGCTGTGGTGTCTGAGCTACAAATGTTATGCATAAAACATGGCGGAGCGAGTGTTATACCTCATAATATAAAACAACAGTTAATGAGTGTGGCTAGAATTTTAAATATTGCTTGGGTCGAGCGAGCATTAAGTGGTGACGTAAGAGTAATATGTACTCGTGGTAACGCGTGTCCACGTCAACCGGGTTGTTATGAAGCCGATAAGTCATGAGTCACCCAAGTCGAAGCTTGAGTTGTTTTTATCTGGAAAATTCAAGGTAGAAACAAGGTAGTTTGACATAGGAGTTGGAATACATTTTTCAATATATCTCTTCTTTAATGGGAGTGGCTAATTGATATTTTTCTCATCGGTGTGGCTGGACTTTATGTCTTTATTTTGTTTTTTTCGTGAAAATTAAATTATTAATTTGTTTCTTGTCTATGGTTTCTAATGCCAAATATGGCTGTTGTTATGGCCCTTCAATGAGAAGGGGACTTTAATTATAAATGGAATTACTTATGAAACAATTGACTATCTTTCTTATAAGTTTAGCAATATCAACATTATCTTATGCTAATGATTTAACTACGTATATGGACTCTCTAGATCAAAGAGAGATAACAACTTCACACTTAGATGATAATGGTCATTTTAATGTGTTATGCCGTTATAGTTGTAATATAGATCAGGAATTTAGATATATTTTTAGCTTTTATGATACTTACTTTGGTAAAGAGCAAGTCTTTAACTTCTTTGATGGTAGTGAGCTTGTAGAAAGTATTACTCTTGAAGAGTACTTAGACATTTATTATCCAACCGTTCCACGCATTGTATCCAATGATGTCCAACCATTAGACATGCCATTAGATTGTAGATATGACCCTGACTATAGTTGTGAGCAATGGGTTCAAAGTGATTTTTTGGATTATGTTATAAACAAAAAGGTTGAATTTACTGTCACCCAAGAGTTTATTGATGGTAATAACGATGCGAGACGAATAGCAATCTCTGTGGTAACAGCCAATGCTGTTGGAAAAATTGCTGCTCGGGTAGCTGCGGCTTTAAGTGTTATAATTCGTTCAAGTCTTGTTGAGGCTACAACTGCTACAGCAATTAATGAAATACTGACCGGAACTAATTGGTACAGAACGGATCTACAAGCTGGTGACACCTTAGTTATTAAAGGAGGAAGTCTATTAGAAGTGCGCTCGGGTAGCTCATCTGGAGGTGGCTCTGAAGGAGGTGGCGGCCGAGATCGTGGTAGAGATGTAGAAAGGGGCTTTATATGTGTGACTGTTTGGACTAACTCTGGTGGTGGTGATGTAGCCCAGCAAGTATGCTATTAATATAATTCAGGGGTGCTAAGGTGCCCCATTTGAAGGGTATGATATGAATGTATCTATTTGGTTTATATTTTTGTTGCCACTATTTGCGCCAATTGTATCGTTAAAGGTATTTGGGCTCTCAGGTAGGCAAACATTTGTAGGCTTTATTGCGTATTATAATTTATGGCTGTATTTTTTAGCTTTTGATTTGGTTAAGTATTACTTTGCAACTTTTATATACCTCTTGGTTTGCACATTACTTTTAGTTGGGTTGTTGTATTACCTAAGCGATGAAGTTTCATCGTATCTTGGCTCGGCTAAATTAAATTTAAGCTTGTTTGCTGCACTACTGATTATTTCAATGGTGCTGAATTATGAAGGCTTACAATGGTTTAGCATTAATATACTGTTAATGCAGTGCATTTGCATTTTCGTTGCATGGTTAATGAGTAAAAAGCGCGCTAACCATGAGGTGTAGGAGCGGGCAATGCCGCTCCTACAGCAAAGTTAGTCTTGTTCGCCTTCATCGACTATATAATGATGGTTATTGTGTAGCTCCCTGTCCACTTGGTCATTTAAGAATGAAAACGTCATTGGACGATTTGCTGCATCAAACTGGCCATCATTTTCAATGGTATTATTGCTAATTTCATTTGGTGCCGATGTATTAGTCGCATATAACTTTATGCCGTAGCTTTTTGGCTGCACAAATAGGTTATCTTTATAAATATGCGGTAAGCCGCCACTATTTTGGTTATTTTGTTGCGCCGCATTACGTGCAAAGATACCGTTTTCACCAGCGTAGATAATATTGTTGTTAGTAATTTCGAGGTTGTCACCATCGAGCATCATGCCATTACCGCCGCTGCGGTAGATTAAATTACCACTTACTTGCACATTGTCACCACCAACCTGAATGCCAGTGTTTTGCCAAACCGGCGCAAATGGGCTCACACCGGTACGGTAGATTGTATTGTTAGTGATTTGCGCATCACCTTGCACAGCGTTTAATTGGATACCATCGGCTGCAATGTATTCTAATTTGTTGTTATGAATACGCACATTTTTAAGTTTATGAGGGTAGACAGTGGTTGCTACGCCATCACATTCAAGCGTTCTACTCAAGCCTGTGTATCCCACATACATACCTTCACCTTCTTCGGTGTGATGAATGTAGTTATGATGAATATTAATGCCTGTCATCGTGAAGTTTTCTGCCCAAGTTGCTGGAGAGCAATTTGGGTCGGTTTTAATTAACATGCCAGCAAAACGAGCACGATAAATTTCGATATTATCTACTTCTACTTGCTCGCTAAGTTGGCCAATGCTAAGTGTTCCACCTAAGCGAATACCATAGGGATTGGCAGAACCTACTGGAGTTGACGTAATTCTCACCCATTTTGATTGCTCTATTGCAATACTATATTCATAAGGCTTACTGACGACTACGCCATCTGCATTTGTAATAGTAATGGGCTGTGATTGTGTGCCAACCACATTTTTTACTCTCAGTGGTCCTCGCTCTCCAGCAGCAAGACAGATAGTATCCCCGGGTTGAACATTCATTTCAGTTCCATCAACCAAATAGTGAGATGAAGGTATATTGAAATCACAGGTAGTCGACTTGTCTGAATTAGCTAGTGCGATAGCGGGTTTTAGCAGAGGCAGGCTAAAAAAAACAGCCAATGCCAAAGTAGAATACTTCATAAAATATCCCTAATTTGAATTATGTTTGTCCACAATAATTAAACAGGATTAGTTGGCTGATGCAAGTTATGATTAGGTGAAATGGACAATATACGAATAATGTATTGATTTATTGCTAGAGGAAAACGAAAGTGCAATGCACTTTCGTTGGTAAATACTTGTTACAGCTTATTGGCACTTGATTGTAGAATAAAGTGGGTAACAAGCTGTTGCATCGCCTGTGTTTGGCTATTTTGTGCGATACTAGTTGTGATTAGCAACTGGTATCGCGCTTACCCTAGTTTATCTTTGACCCGTGCGTATTGATAATAGGCTAATTGGCCAAATCGTCTAAAGCTGGCGAAGGGTAAATACGGCAGGGGAGTTTGATATAAAGGTAAATTAGGCACTGCTTTTTGTGCAACCAATTGAGCCATTCTGTAGGCGGCTTGCGCGCTAAATGATACACCCGCACCACAGTAACCAAGAATATAGCCTACGTTATTATTTAGATAAACATGGGGCATGTCATCCAGTGCTGCTGCAATAAAGCCATTCCAGTAATAGTCATGCTCAATCTTGGTAAGCGAAGGAAAAATATCGGCTAGTCCTTGCTTTAAATTATTAAGATAAACAGGGGAGTCTTGATGTTTTGCAAATACAGCGCCTCGTCCACCAAATAAAATACGCTTATCTGGTAATAAACGGTAATAATATTTTAGAGTTCGAGTGTCCATGGTGACTTGGTGGGTTTTCAAGCCAGTAAGCATAAGTTCTTCTTCACTTAATGGACGAGTGACTAAAATACTACTTAAAATGGGCAGGTAGCGATTATTTATAAGTGTATGAGACTGTTTGTTATTATAAGCATTGCCAGCGTAGACTAGAGTCTTAGCAGTGATCGATATATTATTGACGCTTAACCTATGTTGTTTATTCTTTGACTCAACATGAGTTACGAGTGAGTTTTCATATATAGTTACACCCGCTTTAATTGCCATATCTCGATAGCCAAGTAGTAACTTCAAAGGGTTTACGCCGAATCCATCAGGTAAGCGCATTGCACCAAAAGCTTGTTGATTTAGCATATAACTTTGCTCAAGCTCTGATGGTGTTAAAAATTGGGCATTGCCGCCTAAGCTCTGCAAAAAGTTTGCTTGAGCACGTAGGTTTTGCATTGCTTTTTGATTATGAGCCACTTTTAAATAGCCCTTAGCTTGAGGCTCACAATCGATATTATGGTCGCTGATCAAAGATTCAACCCGACTCACGGCCTCACTAAATTCATCATAAATACCTTGGCAGATATCCATTCCCCACTTGTTAGCCATTTGCGGGTAACTTAAACGTCCAGATCCTTTTAATACAAAACCAGCATTGCGTGCACTGGCGCCAAAACCCACTTGATTAGCTTCAAGAACGCAACAGCTAATATTGTGATGATGTGCTAAATAGTAGGCTGTTAACAAGCCGCTGAAACCACCTCCAATAATAGCGACTTCAAAATGCGTATCGTTGCTAGGTGCCTTATTTGGCGTTGGTAAATCTATGGTACTTGCCCAATAGCTTGGTGCGTAGCCTGACGCTTGACAGTTCATATGGGTTAGTGGGTCGTAATGATTGTTGTTCATAGTCATTTTTATTCTTAAAGGTTAAAATAGCAGCACCATTTCAGCGGCTTGGCAATGGCACTCACTACCGC
Organism: Pseudoalteromonas holothuriae; assembly: GCF_945859825.1. Lineage (GTDB taxonomy): Bacteria > Pseudomonadota > Gammaproteobacteria > Enterobacterales > Alteromonadaceae > Pseudoalteromonas > Pseudoalteromonas holothuriae. The sequence goes on along the minus strand of NZ_CAMAPC010000003.1, from coordinate 393,795 downwards.
ATAATGTGCATTTATAGCCATCATTTATGCAGTTCTCTAACCAACGGTCATTATGTGTTTTAACTAGTTTACCGCCAGCCTTGGTAAAGTATTTAACCGCGCCACCGCCTGGGCTTTGCTTCCAAAGGTGGGATACACCAGCTAATGCACCTTGCTGTCTTAATGCCACAACTGAAGCATGCAATAACTTGGGGCCAATACCCTGTCCTTGCGCCTCAGGTGCAACAGCAATACATTTAAAGTAAGCCATTTGAGATGGTAAAACGGGCCACGCTTTTGGGGTGCACCATTTATCTATTGACCATTGCTTTGCGGCGTAACTGGTTCTAAAGCCAATAAGTTGATTTTTTTCATCAAGTGCTACAAAGCAAGCGTTAATCTCAAACTTAGTTCCAGCTTCAACCATTTTTTTTATACCCTGCATATCAAGGTAGTTTTCACCATGCACTTGGTTAGCAAGTTTTACTACGGCTTCAAAATGCTCTGAACGCAATTGCGTTATAATCATACCCAATTCACCTGAATTATTTTCACTTTATTACCTTACTGTGAATTTGATAATAAATCTTCATGAAAATGCAGGTACAAGGGCGTTTAGATAAATTATTTTATTTAAAAATGAACAGATTGCATATTTATGCTTTGAATTTTGAATGCTAATTGAGCTATTTAATTGTTACATTCCTTCACATAAATTCATTGACAGCGATGTCATTTGGTTAATACTCTTAAATCAGTGTGTAAACTTTTTGTTTCTCACTCGATACAACATATAAAAAGGAAGAACAACATGTATAAGTTAACCCCTATAATGATGGCGCTAAATTTAGTCGCTATTGCGTCTGCAAGTGCAATGACTATCGAACCGGACCCGCAAAACCCTGGTGGCTATTTAGTCTCAAAAGTTGAATTAGCCGAGGCAGCTAAAAGCAAAACAAGCAATCCGATGTATGCAACTTGGGCAAAAGCGCTACAAACACTTGATAACACTTCTGTAGAAGCAATTCTGCCGGGTCGTGCTGCAAACCCAAGTAATGTAAAGCGGGTAGAAAGTGTATTCCCGCAAGCCCAATGGGACTTTTTAACGCACATGGCGGCGCCAGAATATACCTACACGCGATTTTTACGTGCTATTGGTAAGTTTCCTGCATTTTGTGGCGACTATACAGATGGCCGAAATGCAGATGAAATCTGTAAAAAATCAATTATCACTGCCTTTGCACATTTTGCACAAGAAACAGGTGGGCATATTGGCAAAGACAATGTGTCTGATAACCCACAAGGTCTAGAGGAATGGCAACAAGCATTAGTGCATGTTAGAGAAATGGGCTGGGCAGAGGGCCAACCTGGTTATACCACTGGATGTGGCCAAAATGATTGGCAAAACAGACGCTGGCCATGTGCAGATGGGCAAGGATACTTTGGCCGTGGCGCTAAACAGCTCTCTTATCATTTTAACTATGGCGCATTTTCAGAAGTGATGTTTGATGGCGATGCAACAGTATTACTAAATAATCCAGGGTTGGTAGCTGACTCTTGGTTAAATTTAGCGTCGGCTATTTGGTTCTTTTTAACCCCACAAGCGCCAAAACCTGCCATGTTACATGTGATTGATAGAACATGGTTACCATCGCAGCGTGAACAAGATGCTGGTATTGGCTACGGATTCGGTACTACCATTAATGTGATCAATGGTGGTATTGAATGTGGCGCACAAAATAAAAATAAAGGCCAACCTGTTAATCGTATTCGTTATTGGGAAGGGTTGTCGCATTATTATAACATTCCTATTGAAACAGATGAAGAGAATACTTGTTGGCAGCAAACGCCCTATGGAAGTTTGAATTTAAATGGTGCGACCGATGTACTTTATACCAACTGGGAAGGAGATTGGGCTTATTACTCAGATAGACCCGGTGGCTATTCATTTGAGTGTAAATTAGTGGGTTACCAAACGGCTTACTCGGCGCTGGTTCCAGGTGATTATAAAAAGTGTGTAACTAACTTTTACCAATCGCATGCGAGCTGGCCTGCTGTAAGAGTTGTAGACACGCTCGAGCCTCCTGTAGATGAGCCGCCAGTGGGTGGTGTAGCTGGTTGGGATACAGATAAAGTATATCTAGGCGGCGATCAAGCAAGTTACAAAGGCGCAATTTACGAGGCCAAGTGGTGGACTAAAGGTGATATTCCAGATAACTCTCAGCCTTGGAAATTTATTCGAGATGCTAAATAACACATTAAAGTAGTCATTTAGTAAAAAGCCGATAGCGGGCACTATCGGCTTTGTTGTTAAACATAGAGTAGGCTAGTTCAACAAAAATCATCCATGCTTTGTGTTACTGCCTAACCTTTACCTATATAACTTACTATTAAGTAAAAAAGATAGTGTTTGGCTATGCAAGCTAGATATATAGCTATGGTAACTGATAGTGAATTTCAGGCAATAATAGATATGTAAATAATTGTTAAAATGAAAACTATTTATTGGGATATAAGTGCATTGTTTAGTCGGAAAATAATTTACTGTAATTCGTTTTAATGAGCTAACCAGATTAGAATTATTCGCTGTCATAACGAAAAAAAGTTACAATTGGCGCTGATATTATTGAATAATGAGGTTGTCTGTGTACGCAGAACGTCAATATGTAGAAACGCAAATTTCAGCTCTAGAGCAAATCATGTTTACAGAGCAATATGCTGACAAAGTGATCGAAAGAGTTCTAAGCGAGCAGCCATATTGGGACCTTTTAAAAAGAAAAACTTTTGTAACAGACACCTATAATATTATCCGTTGGTGGCGCAAATTGACTGTGGCATTAAATGGTGATGACAATAAAAGCGTATTAGTATGGTCTATTTGGGGTGCTTATCAATTGTTAAGTACCAGTAAAGTGCCTGATTGGCCTGAGTTTAAGAGCTTGGATATTGATAAGCTTAATAATAACTTGGCGCAGGCCAGTATTGCACAAGTGAACAGTTACCCTGATTGGTTATGGCAAAAAGCGTCTGAGGAATTGGGAGAGCAGTGGCCCCTTATCGCTCAGGGCTTAAATGTACCTGCTAAAACTTACCTCAGAGCAAATACACTTAAGTGTAGCCTTAGCGATTTAAAAACTTCTCTTGCTCAAGAAAAAATTGAATGTGAGCACTTGCCAAGTAGCGAGGCACTTGAGGTAACGCAATATGGACACTTATTCAAATCTCAAGCGTTTTCACAAGGTTGGTTTGAAATGCAAGATGCAGGCTCACAGCAAATTGCTCAGCTACTTGAACCAAAAGCGGGTCAGCGTGTAGTTGATGCATGCGCAGGTGCTGGTGGTAAAAGTTTACATATTGCTGCGTTAATGCAAAACAAAGGCTATGTGCTTGCTATGGATATTCACCAGCACAAATTAGATACGCTAAAAAAGCGTGCTAAACGTGCAGGTGTGCATATGCTTGAAACAAGAGAAATTAAAAATAGCAAAACTATCAAACGCTTAAAAAATAAATTTGACCGTGTGTTATTAGATGTGCCATGCTCTGGTACTGGCGTATTGCGTCGAAATCCAGATGCTAAATGGCTTTTAAAAAGCGAAAACATTAACGCATTGGTGTCACTCCAAGCTGAAATTTTGCAGCGTTACAGCCAAATGTGTAAGCCGGGCGGGCGCTTGGTGTATGCAACTTGCTCAATTCTACCGAGTGAGAACCAGCAGCAAGTACAAACCTTTTTGGCTAATAATACGCAGTTTAAACTTGTTGAAGAGTTGCACCTGCAGCCTGGTATCAATAGCGACTTTGATGGTTTTTATGGTGCGGCACTTGAACGTCAGGGTTAATGGTTAATTAAGACTGACGCGACCACTAAAATCGAAAATGAACACAACTCATTGAGCCGTTTTATGTATTGACGGCTCTTTGGCACTTTACCTAACTTTGCCACCTGCTAATAACCACAAACCATCGATGACAGCCTTTAAACTAATGCATATCAATACAGTTAATATTAGCGCATGAACATGCGGTGTAGTCTCTATACTAAACTGTGAAAACAGTGTTATTAAAAATGCATAAGTTTTAGGGTTAATGAGTTTTAATATCAGATATTGCGATAGATAAATGACCCAGTAACTAAGCAAAAGTTCCGGTATGTCGTTATTCTAAATGATCAATGTTTTAATAAAATTGGTGTAATACTATAAGCGGGGTATTTTGTTTGTATGTATGATGCTCTATTTAAGCTGTTTTTTGGCTTTAGCGAGGTTACTAATTTCGTTACACCGCAAGTGAAACACAAAAATGAATGACCTCAATGGCTAGTTTTGGCACATTTGATTAAGCGTTTCAGCGCACCGAGGTTTTGATGAATATGATAGGTGAATCTAAGCACTAAATAATGAGGGTGCTATTATAAATTCAACACTAGGCTGTTTTACTGTTCACTATAAAATGATTTTCAATGTTATAAATCAATAATATAAGCAGCGCCCGATGCATTACCATGATCATCACGATGAGGAACAGCAACTATCGCAGTATTGTTATTGAGGGCGATATTCCAACCAAACCTGTCATCGGACTTACCATCATTTGCCATAATTTTTGATGTATAACGCCATAGGCCAAGTTGCTTTTTAAATATATAAAGAACACCCGCATTATTACCATTAGCATCATGGTGCATAGCACTGATCAGGGCTGTATCTTTGTTTAGCGCCACGCCACGAGCAAATCGGTCGTCGGCTTTACCATCAGGTGCTACTAACTTTTGTGTTTGAGTCCACTTTTCTTTGATTCGCTTAAATATATAGGCAGAGCCCGCATCTATGCCTACGCCTTTTAAATCGTCTCTTCTGGCGGAGATCAATGCTGTGTCGTCAAACAACGCCACTCTTACGCCAAATATATCCGTTTTTGCGCCATCTTTAGCCATAAGCTTTGCTTGATGATGCCATTGTTTACCGTCGAAAACATAGGCATATACAGCACCTGCTTTTTCTGCTTTTTCATCATTTAAGTCAGCACCAATTAGAATCGTGTTATCATCAATCGCGACACTTATGCCAAATAAATCGCCTTCTGCTCCATCATTTGCTGTAAGTTTAGCTTGAAATTGCCATGTATTATTGTTTCGTTTATAAACATAAGCTGAGCCTGAATCTTTTTGAGGTGCATCACTGTGTGGCGCTCCGATGACAAGAAAGTGCTCTGTCATAGCAATGCTTTGACCAAAAGCGTCGCCTGCTTTGGCATCTTCTGCTGTTAAAATTTGCTTTTGCGACCACGTATTGGCATCTTTTTCAAAAGCAAACACAGCACCTGAGTTTTCACCTTTATCATCCCTTCGGCTCACACCTAGCATGGCAATGTGGTTTTTTAACGCTACTTTACCGCCAAGCGTGTCATCAACATAAGCTGGTTCAGACGTTAATTTTGCTTGTTGTTGCCAACCTGTAGAGTCTAAGGTGTAGATGTAGGCGGCACCTGAATTTTTAATACCATTATCATCCGCATTGAGTGCACCAACTAATGCGGTTGTGCCATCAATCGCGACACTATAGCCAAACTGATCTTCTGCTTGACCATCATTAGGTAACAGCTTTTGCTGCTTTGCATAAACTTGGCAAGTGATTATCAATGCGAAACAGCATATGAATTTGAAAATGAAGTTTGGTGTCATCGTACTTTCCATGTATTAGATAGTTTTACAAGAGCAACTTATTAGATTAGTGATTCTTTTACAAGGGATAATCGACGAAGCAAAAACTACCACAGTTATAAAATTGAGTTGTGATAAAAAATATGGCTTCTTTATAAAACTAAAAATCATACTAAACACACAAACTGGCTATGTAATAGTCTCGTTACTAATTATTAGCACTTGTTGTGTGTTTAATAGTTCTTTAAAGTAATGGCTAACAGTTATTTTTGAGATGGTATAATTTGAGTCTGATCGCAGGTAAGCGTACATATAAATACAAATGCTTAGGGTTTTATATAGATTTAAAACAAGGTGTTATCTCAAAAAATGGCAAGAACCAAGCGGTGCGAGCAAAAACATTGCAAGTACTGATTATGTTGATCCAACATGCTGATGAGGTAGTTTCAAAAAAGCGACTATTAGATATAATTTGGCATGATGTTGTTGTACAAGAGCAGGTATTAACACAGTCTATAAAAGAGTTGCGAGATGTGCTGGGTTCGCAAGTCATAAAGACTTTTCCTAAAGATGGCTACCAATGGGTAGCTCCAATCACAGCCATTAACACACGCAACCGTATTGCTGTGTTTATTGGTGCAATCATAGGCATTGGTTTGTTGCTTACCCTTATTATAAGTGTTAATTCAAAACAGCAAGGCAACGCGTTTAGCATTGCATTTTTACCTGTAGAGAATGATATTTCCGATAATATTCATCAGTGGGTGCCATTAAGAGGAATGGAGTATTTATCGCGACAACTTAAAGCAAACACCGATTTAACTGTTATTGGTCATGATCAAGTTTTGTATGCGCTTGAGCATCGTTCAGAGTATGGTATGCAATCACTTGATGCGAATAAACTGGCTTTTTTGCGGCAAAAATTGGAGGCAACAGTATTGGTTTACACGCGTTTAACTGGCTACCCTCAGGACTTTCAATTGCATTACACGCTATTTTTTGGATATGGTATTGAAAAGGGAGTGGAATTTGCAAAAAGCATTGAGCAAAGTTTTGAGCAACTGAATGTAACACTTGCGCATAAGTACGCAAGTCAAAGGCACGCTAATGTGCAAAATTGGGATAGTGACTTTAGTAACGAAGCATTTGCACGCGGTGTGGAGTTATACTTGAAGCAAGCCTACCAGCAAGCTGTTCCTTTATTTTTGGCTGCTCTTCAAACAGAACCTAACCTATTGGCAGCTAGGCGTTATTTGGCAGCAAGCTATGCAAACCAAGGTCTACATTCTAAGGCAATCACTTTACTTATGACAACGGTTGAGCAAAGTGGGGCTTTTGACAATCGTGAGCTTATTAGGGCGCACCTTATGATTGGGTATTTACTGATCAATTGGCCACAAGGCAAGGCACGAATAATGGAGTTAAGTGATGCGCAATTTTATATTGAAAAAGCGCAGACACTGGCCCAAACCCAGCAAGATGAGTTGTTTATTGCTTATACTTATGAAGAACTTGGTAAAATTAAGCGTTTGCAGGGAGATTTTCAACAAGCCACAAAATTAGTGACTAAGGCACTTGAGTATCATCAATCTTTTTATAGCCAATATGGACAAACTGCTGCACTGATTGAATTGGCACGTATTGCGGCGCAGCAACAGCAATTTGATGTTGCAGGTGTGTATTTGGAACAAGCACAAAAAATTGCGGATGATCACGCAGCGCCCGCCAATCAAGTATGGGTACTATTGGCCAAAGCAGATATTGCTAAGCAGCAAAATAAATTAACTGAAGCCGAGCAACTAGCACTGAGCGCGCAGCAAGTTGCCCGTTATAGTGACAAACCTCATTTAATTACCAGAGTGGCGGCATGGTTTAATGACCAATCACCGTATACCGTTAATTGAGTTGTTATAGGCTGCAGTAATCATCTAGTTTAGGACGCCAGTCATTCACCGTATCCATGTGTTGAATTTGTTTGCTGCGTAGCTGTGCAACTTTTTGAGTGATAGCTTGGGTGTTAAGGGTGGTATCTTGTGAAAAGTAAACCCAATCAATGTCTTGGTAATACTGTCGCATTTCTGTGCTTTGTACAATCTGCTCGCTTATAAACCACAAATTAAAGTTGATTGACATTGCTACTTCTGGGTAAACCTCAGGTCCGTGGTCGGCGAAGAGTTTGCCGTTTACATAATAGCGTAGTCGGTTATCTGTTACTTTTAGCAATAATGTGTTCCACCCTTGTAAGCTATTTTGTAGCGTGCTGTACTCATTCACTTTAGTAAATGGGTTGAGCTTAAAGGTTTCCCATGAGGTAGCAAACAGTGTTTTATTACCCTCACCCCAGCCGCCATTAGCTAAATATTCAAAGTCCATTTCACTATAGTTTGGGTCCATGGGAGCTGCCAGAGGGCTTATGGCATAAAAGGTCTCAACAACACCATCCCCATCGGGGCCATATTGTGGTTTATCGTTAAAGAAAACACGCGCTGCATAAATGCCTTCGCGGTACTTTCGTTTATGGCATACCTGAGTGTGGCGAGTATTTTCAGCACTGCCGTCGGTTTTTGAGGTAAGTCTCATCACCGTGTTATTATGATCCAAACTATCGAGGTGAAACGATACCCCTTCTTGCCACCATTTAGCACCTTTAATTCCAGGATGCCCTGTTTGGGTTCTAATTTGCCAGCCATTTTTAGTGGCATCAACAAAGGTTTTATAACTAAAGTCATCAAACATGATTGGGGCATCTTTGGCTGCATAAGCGCCAATGCTACATAACAACGCAGCTAAAAGTAGCGGTATTTTTATTGCTGGTTTCATCATTGTTCCTTAAATGGTTGTATTGTTCTCACTGCCAATATTTAAGGAATTTTTTGTGATTGTGCTAATTAAATAAAGTTAAACTCTCTTATGCAGCTTATAAAAAATATAAAGTACATTGATTTATAAGCTTTTAATTTTTAATTCAAGCTCTACTTGGTTTGTAGCGTATATTTTTAAATAAGTTTATTTTTTAATTAGCTATTTTCAGTTTCAATTTTATATAAAGAAAAGCCTCTTTTTTTATAATTATTTAGAGCGTTGGGGTGGTCAAGATCGCACGTGTGAAGCCATACCTTTTTGGTTCCTTCAATGGCCCATGCAGACTCTACTGCGTGATTTAATAAAGCGCCACCGTATCCCTTGCCAATAAAAGAGGCTGTTAACCCAAAGTACATGATTTCAACTTCGTTTTTTGTATTAGGGTTTAGCTCGTAGTAACCGACAATAGCGCCTTTGCTATAACCGACCCAAGTGCGTATTTTATTTGACTCAATATAGTTCTGCCAACGCGCTAAAGACCAAGTTAATTTACCAGTCCATTGCCAATGCTTGCCAACAAACGAGTATAAAAAAAGATTGAACTCAGGTTGTATGGTTTCTATTTCAACAATACTGAGGTCGTCAGGTAAAGGGGAGGGCGCTAGGTCAGTTTCACTCAACATTTGTAAATAATAGATTTGCATACTATTTATCCTTTTTTAAAACGAAGCATTTTTGACAATTTGTAACGCTGTGGTTTCTATAGTTTAGGTACATATTATGACAAAGACTACGCATAAAATCATAGTACGTGTTATAAATTGTAATGGCAGGTACAAGACTTTCAAAGGAGTGACTAGGCTATGAAAAATGAATATATCAGCCCTGCTTTATGTAGGAAATATGGTAACAAAAAGACGTGTGCGCGGTAAAAAGTTTATGGCTTTAAAACGATAAAAGGGCCTTGCGGCCCTCATGTTAGTGAGATGTTATTTGTCGGCAAGTATGTGATGGAGCAACTATTCTTGGCTGACCAAAAACGATTTAGAGTAGAGAAGTGTTTTGTCTAAGTTATATATCTGTAAGCTATAGTTTGTGTTGTCGTCATTACTTTCTACACTACGGATTGCTATAAAGTCTTCGCGAGGATTTCCCCATAAAAGAGAATATTTAACAGGTTCACTTTTTCCATCTTTAGACTGCTTTGTCCACATCATAATTAGTGCGGTTCTGTGTGTGCGCATATCAATACCGCTGATATCAGTCGTGAATCTTAAGCCGTAAGACAGGTTTTTACCTTTTACATGATAGCCATCACTGATCTGATGATAGCGGCCTGACTCTCGGTATTTATCACCTAGTCGATATTCAAAAATGCCGGCTTCTTCTACGTCTAACTCAAAGTCTAAGTGGGTTAAGTTATAAGTCTCTTTCATAAAGACTTTCAACTTAGCTATCTCTTCAGGGGTGTAGAGCCCTTGCATGAATGCTTTGGCTAATTCACTTCTTCTTTGATCGAACACTTTCCTTGATTTTTTATTTGATAGTTTATGAGTATCTTTTAACGTGAACTTCTCAATACAGGTATCGATATTTTTATATTGTTCGTCTGCTGTGCAAAAGAATCGGCCAAGTAACATGACATTATTATATGAATCATCAAGTCTATTGGCCTCAGTTAGGTATTTATAAGCTTTATCATGGTTTCTTTCTACTTTCATGCCTTCCATGTAAAGTTGACCTAAGCGACTATGTGCGCTTGCATACCCTAGATTTGCACTTTGTTCATAGTTTGCCATTGCTTTTTTGAAGTCATATTCGACCATCTGTCCTCGATGAAAGAAACTGCCAATATTAAACAATGCTCTTGCATCTTCAAGCTCTGCTGCTTTTAAGTAATAGCGATAGGACTTCTTAGCATCTTTTTCAACTAGATAACCAAACTCGAAAGAGTCGGCTAGTAGCATATAATCTTCTCTCAATGATTCCTTTTCCATTTCATTAAGGGTTTTTATATCATGCGTTTTAAGTCCTAATGTTGTGTATAAAAAATCAGCTTTCAAAATTGCTTCGTGTCTCTCCCACAACCAAGATGAATGTCCGTGTCCTGTCTTACGATAAAAAACAGGATCTACCGATTTATTATTCTGCTCAAGCACAAACTTGAATCTATTTGATTGTTCAATGCCAGAAACTTCATCGTCCACGCCTGCAATCAAAAGCAGGGGGGCTTGAAGTTTATGAGCGGTATAAACAGGAGAGAGTTTGGTGAGAGAATCATCGAGTTTTCCAACAACACCTTCTATATGTGAGCGATACTCATCCCCTGAGCGGTAATTACTCGTATTAAAGAGCAAAGGGAGGTCATAAATACCATAGGCTGCAACAACGCATGAATATTGCTGTGGATGCTTCATCGCGAGCATAACTGAGGAGTAACCACCGTAACTGCTTCCCATTGCACATACGTTTTTATACTGGTGGGATTGAAGCACTTGGTTTACAGTCGCAGTGATATCTTGCTCTATGAGTTGACCAAATTGTCCAACTCCTTGCTGTAGGAACGTTTTACCATAACCTGCTGAACCTCTAAAATTCACACGTAGTACAGAAAAGCCTCGATTTGCGAGGTACTGTATATTTGGATCAAAATAGTCTGTTTCGTGTATGCCAATAGGGCCGCCGTGGGGCATCACAATCAATGTATCGTGATCTATCCCCGTGGGTGTCGTTAAGAAAGCGTCGAGCTTAGTACCATCTTTGCTGGTGACTGAAAGGTATTTACTAGGTGCAAAATTAAAGCTCATTAAATCTGGAAAAGATTCATATAACAGCTCAATTCTATTTATATTTGAATCATATAGATAGTAAGCCCCTGGGTGAGAAGCTGAATTTACATATAGTAGTTTTTTAGTGTTACTATGGTCTGAGTCAATAATATACACTTCATGATTATCTAAAGCTTTTTTTAATTGAGTCGTTAGTTTCTTCTTCGTCAAGTCAAAGTGCTGGCTCGTGTATACGCCCTTTTGGTAGTAGGAAACTGATTTAAGCTGTCCTTGCTTATTGAATTGAGCGTCAATTAGGTCATATTGTGGGTGTTCAAATAAAACTTTCCCTAAAGTTTGTGTTTTTATATCAAATTCATGCAACGCTACTTTATCTGTATTTTTATTTGATAGAACAGCAATTACATCTTCACTAATAAATCCTGCAGGAATGATGTGATAATCTTTAGGGCTGTATGAAAATAAAGTATGCCATGTGGAGCTACTTAGCTCTCGCCATCTAAATATTATTTCTTTATTTTGTAAATCTAACTCGGTCGTGATGATACGCTCAAAGTGATTATCATATGAGTAACCGATGATCTCCTTTTGGGCATCATCGAGCAGTTTTGCGTTTTTCATTTTGCTGAAACTGTATTTAAAGTCATCAATAGGGACTTTATAGAGCCTGTGATGCTGATTATTTCTTCTTCCATACAATATGTGATTAGGTTCTGTTGGCAAAGAGTCAACCATATACCCGTTATTTAAAGTATAAAACCTCGTATCTTTAACATTGTCTTTGAATGTAAAGGCAAGAATGTATTCTACTTCTTTGCTGTTTTTGTATAGTTTGAAATGGATTTTGCTATCGTTTAGCCAAGAATATTCTTTAATTCTGGTTTTGCTTTGGAACGACTTAGCATTAAACGTTTCTAATGTTTCAAGGTTGATAATTTTAAAGTATGTATTTTTTTCATCTTTCTCAGTAATTGATAAGAAGAGACCATTAGGAGATACTTTAGCTTTACTGTATTTTGGACTGGAAAATAGTTTATCAGCTGGAATAACCGCAGCTTGGCTAGAGAATAAAAAGTTACATGCAATAAGGAAAGATATAATTATTCTCATATTAATTTCCTTCCTTTTTATGTGAAGTTAAGAACGTAAAAAATGAGTCATCACCAGGGCCACCATAATGCACACTCCTTTTGGCTAGAATGTTTGGAAACTTGCGTTGAAGAAACTCAATGGCATACGATGATTTATTAACCAGTTCTGTATGATAGCGTGAGTCCCAAAAGTTTTTGCTTTTGATTTTTATATGACCTACATAGTTTATAACGCCGGAACTAATTTCCAAATTCCAATACTTTTTATCTTCCATTTCTAGGCGCCAATAATTATTAAGCTCTATTTTTTCTATGGTGTATATTCCAGGTTTGAGATCGACAAGGATGAAATTTGAGCCTTTGCGCAAATCTTTAGGCGACAATTTAATGTTTTTTGGTCCTGTAATAAGAATACTCTTCAGGTCACTTGAGGTATCAACCCCAAGTAATAAATAGCCAGCATCAGCACTGTCTATTTTGTCTTTATCGCTTTTTATAGAGGTAACTTGAGCAGCACACCCCACCAGAGAAAAAGCAAGTATTATAGTTAATATAAAGCGCATAAAATTCCTAATATAACGAAGTATAATCTTTATTGGTTTGGTAAAAATATCGATATTGTAAACGTAAGAGTGTGCAGGGGTATTCTTGGCCCGAGTCGTCTTAAATGTCTAGCCTATTAGAGCTTTGTTTAGTTAAACTCAACTGGCACTAAGGCATGCTTGTATTATTACATGCTGGTGATTTAGTACTGAAGATATTGTGTGGCTTGGCTCTAGAGTGAATTATTTCATTTTGTCCCTTTTTTGACAATGTTGCATACAAAAAAAGTCCTAAATTTTTGACGTTACTTGTGCATATAGTGTAACTGGGTGAAGAGAAATTCATTTTGAAGAATATAAGTTAAGCTACTTTAGCGTTGTGGCTATAAAACGATAAAAGGGCCTTACGGCCCTTTGGTGAAGTATCGTTCAAGTTAGTATGAATGCCTTAACCCCTTAAGGCATTCAACCAATTGTTTTGCAAATGCGGCATATCTCGTTAAGTTTCTAAGCTAGCGAGAGGAAAAACCCTGCAATTGCTGCGCTCATTAGGTTAGCCATTGACCCTGCTAAAACCGCCCTGAGCCCTAAGCGTGCGATATCCTTTCTACGACTTGGCGCCATACCACCTAGTCCGCCTAGTAAAATTGCTATCGAAGATAGGTTAGCAAAGCCACATAACGCGAATGTGACAACCGCTTGTGTGTGCTCACTCAACCCTTCTCGATAATTCATAAAGTCTAGATAGGCAACAAACTCGTTAACTACTAGCTTTTGACCGATAAAACTACCGGCTATTACGGCTTCATCCCATGGCACACCAATTAGCCATGCTACGGGAGCAAAAACGTAACCTAAAATTTCTTGCAATGTCAGTGTTGGATAGTCAAACCAAGCACCTATTCCACCTAATATGCCATTTAATAAAGCAATTAATGCCACAAACGCAAGTAACATTGCACCTACGTTTAGTGCTAAGTGCATGCCGCTTGATGCGCCAGCAGCAGCTGCGTCAATCACATTAACTGGTTTATCTTCATCGGCGTTTACATCCGACAAATCTTGTTTTGGTTGCTCTGTTTCTGGCACAATCATTTTTGCCATTAAAAAGCCACCAGGCGCTGCCATAAAACTGGCTGCAATTAGGTACTTAAGCTCAACGCCAATTGCAACGTAGCCTGCCATTACTGAACCTGCAACCGTTGCTAAACCACCAACCATAACCGCGAATAATTCAGACTTAGTCATTGTTGGTATAAACGGCTTAACAATCAAAGGAGCTTCTGTTTGGCCTACAAAGATATTTGCTGTGGCCGATAAAGACTCAGGCTTTGATGTTTTAAGTAGCTTTTGTAATCCACCACCTAAAATTTTAATGATCCATGCCATAATGCCGAGATAGTATAAAACCGCCACTAAAGCTGAAAAGAATACAATAACTGGCAATACTTGAACTGCAAAAATAAAGCCTAACGAACTTTTATCTGCAAGTGGTCCAAATAGAAATGCTATCCCGTCATTGGCATAGCCAATTACAGCTGATACTGCGCTGGACATGCTTGCTAAAGCGTTTTTACCCGCATCAACAAATAGCACAAATCCACCGATTGATACTTGCATTGCTAATGCAACCCCAACCGTACGTTTATTTATGGCCTTACGGTTTGTTGAAAAACCGTAAGCCACGCTCAGTAGCATTAGCATGCCTACTAAGCTCATTATTGTTGTCATGCCCTAAAGTTCCCGTTTTATTCTTGCAGTAAGTATTTTATTTTACTTTTAATTATATCAATCGCAACGCGATTCATACCACCACGGGTGACGACCAAGTCGGCATTGTGCTTTGAAGGCTCAATAAACTGATAAAACATGGGTCTTACCGTTGCTTGGTATTGTTCAACCACAGACGGCAAGCTTCTACCGCGTTGCTCAATATCTCGTTGCATTCGACGCAGTAAACAAATATCTAAAGGCGTATCAATAAACACCTTAATATCAAATTCTTCACTTAATGCGGGGTCGCTTAATAGTAAAATACCCTCAATGATTAATATCTTGGCTGGGATTACTGTACGCGTTTCATTGCTACGTGTATGTTGGGCATAGTCGTAGGTAGGTACTTCTACAGATTTACCTAACCTTAACTGCTCTAAATGTGTGCGCAGCAAGTCATGTTCAAACGCATCCGGATGGTCATAGTTCGTCTGTGTTCTATGCTCAATCGGTAAATGCGATTGGTCTTTGTAATAAGCGTCTTCTTCAATAATGGCGATCGCGCCAGATTCAAGCTCGTTGACTAACTCATTGTATATTGTCTGTGTAAAAAGAGATTTACCGGAAGCAGATGCTCCAGCAATAGCTATAATTGTTCGTGTCACTAAAGTTCACACCCAGCAGTCGTTAACGTTGGAAGATCACAATAGCAAAAAAGACACGATTAATCTCTTTTGCTTCGCTTAGGATGCAAATTTAGCGATTTTGTAGATAACAAAACAGGACTTATGTCCTGTGAGACAAAATCAGCAACTTCAACGACGTTCGTGAATTTTGTTATGCTTTTATGACAGCGGACTTATGTCCTGTACGATTATTCAGAGCAACAATAAAGTAGCAATCAATGGGAGCACAGGTTGGATATTTACACAAACGTAAACCCATGTCTTGTAAAAATGAGGTAAATAATGGCAAGAGCAATCATTTTAATGGCAGATAGCCTAGGTATTGGCGCAGCACCTGATGCAGAAAGTTTTGGTGATGTAGGCGCAAATACTCTTGCACATCTTTTACAAGCGTATAAACAAGAAACAGGTAAAGCGTTACCTTTACCAAACCTAAGTCGTTTAGGTTTACTTGATGCATGTGAAGCTGCAGGCAAAGAAGCCTGTGAAGCCAGTCAAAGGCAGCAACCGCAAGCCGCTTGGGGTTATGCAAAAGAGTTATCCAGTGGTAAAGATACGCCATCTGGCCATTGGGAGATGGCAGGGGTGCCAGTGTTGTTTGAGTGGGGATATTTCCCTAACACAGTACCTTGTTTTCCACAGGCGTTTGTAGATGAACTTTGCAAATGTGCTGATATTGAAGGTATTTTAGGTAATTGTTATGCCTCAGGAACGACCATTTTAGAACAACTGGGTGAGGAGCATGTAAAAACTGGCATGCCAATTTGTTACACCTCAGTTGATAGCGTTTTTCAAATAGCCGCTCATGAGCAATCGTTCGGCCTTGACAAGCTTTATCAAGTATGTGAAATCGCACGGGCACTGCTTGATGAAATGAATATAGGACGAGTAATTGCGCGGCCGTTTATAGGCACTTCGAGTGCCGACTTTATTCGTACCGGTAATCGCAGAGATTATTCGGTGTTGCCACCAGCGCCAACATTATTAGATAAATTGGCAGCAGATGGTGGTGAAGTAATTAGTGTTGGCAAAATTGCTGATATTTACGCGCATCAAGGCATTACCCAAAAGCATAAAGCGCCTGGATTAATGAACTTGCTAGAAAAAACGTCAGAGTTAGTAGATAGCGCGCCTGATCACAGTTTAATTTTTACCAATTTAGTGGATTTTGACGAAAAATTTGGTCATCGCCGTAATGCCGTTGGGTATGCACAAGCACTTGCAGAGTTTGATGCTTTTTTACCGACTATACTGAACAAATTGCAAGAAGGTGATTTGTTGATGATTACCGCCGATCATGGTTGTGATCCAACTGCGCCTGGAACCGATCATACTCGTGAATATGTGCCTGTATTGGCGTATACACCGGGTTTAAAAAATGCTCCGTTAGGAGAGAGACAAAGTTTTGCAGACATAGGTCAAACCCTTGCCCAGTGGTTTAATTTATCTGCGCTTGAGTATGGTGAAGGGTTTAAAGCTTCGCTGAACAAAGCATAAAGAAGGAAAACAATTGATGAGCACACCTCATATTAGTGCAAACAGTGGTGATTTTGCCGAAACAGTATTAATGCCTGGCGACCCGCTTCGCGCGCAGTACATCGCGGAGCACTTTTTAGAAGATGCGCGTCAAGTAACCGGTGTTCGTAATATGTATGGTTTTACCGGAACTTATAACGGTAAACCTGTGAGTATTATGGGCTCTGGTATGGGTATTCCTTCAATGTCTATATACGCACGAGAGCTTATAGCAAGTTATGGCGTAAAAAATCTGATCCGAATTGGTACCTGTGGCGGTATAAGTAAAGATATTAAAATTCGCGACGTTATTTTTGCACAAGGTGCAAGCACGGACTCAAATGTAAATCGTGCTCGTGTGCGAGGTTATGATTTTGCAGCAATCGCCGATTTTGGTTTACTTGAAAACGGAGTAAATGCAGCACGAAAGCTTGGTATTGAAGCGAAGGTAGGTAATGTATTTACCACTGACACATTTTATCAAGCAGATGACACTTTTTATGCACAGCTCGACAAGTTAGGCATCATGGCTGTTGATATGGAAACCGCTGGTATGTATGGCGTTGCAGCAGAGTATGGTGCTAAAGCAATGGCTTTATTTACTGTGAGTGATCATGTGATCACAGGTGAAGCAACACCAAGCGATGAACGTCAAAGCACATTTAATGAAATGGTAAAAATTGCATTAGAGTCAATTTAAAAATTTTATTTTCAGGTGGTCAAAGCCTGAAAACTATCAGTTCCTTGGTAACGTAATCGCAGAGTTTTGGAGACACGCCTAAAACAAAGCGAATCACACCCAAAAAGCCGCACCTAGTGCGGCTTTTTTTTGTCTACGATTTTGATTTTAATGAGTGTAATAGCAATTTTATTAAAACATTGGTCATACTAGCGAGCTAAATAAGTCATTAACTGCGTTAAAAGTATTGATGTAGAATAACGATATACCAGAAACCTTTATTAGGTTACTACGCCATTTAACAATCGCGCTATCTGATTATCTATTTAATGCAATTGGTATGAAAATTTAAGGGAAAATGCGCTTATTAGCCACTATGCTTTTACATGAGAAACTATCTTGAGGCGTGTTAATGTCTATCACCGCATTGCTTTTATCTTCATGGCTTATGTCGTCAGTGAGCACTGTTCAGCTTAGCGAATTACAGAGCTTGTCGACTAGTGAGCCAGAAAAGGCACTTAAGCTGTATGAGCAATTGTTAAAGCTAGCTCAAAAAGAAGCAGACCAAGAAGCTGTAGTCACTTTATATTTAGAGGGAGTGCTCGCAGCATTAAATGCGCGTGATTGGTCTACTTTTACAACCATTGTAGAGCAGCTTTATAGCGCTGACTTATCCGTTTTTATGGGGCCTGTGCAGTTTAACTTACTTACACGAATTGGCGTTGCATATCGCTATAATAATCAACTTGAACAAGCTAGAATTCATTACAAGTGTGCATTAAGACAGTCTGCAAGTGACTTGGAGTTAACATTGCTAAAAGTGAATTTAGCGATTGTATATCGACTGTCAGATCAGCCTGCGATGGCATTTCAGTTGATAAGTAGCATTGATGAGCATCAACTATCTACTAAAGTGAAAGCGGGATACTCGGTTGTAAGGGGCAATACTTTGGCTGCGATGGGAGAGCATGTTAGAGCATTAAGTTACTTTGAAAAAGCACATTTATTATATGTAAAGAATAAAGATAGACGTGCTGAGGTATTGATCCAGCTAAATATTATGAGTGCAGCGCTCGCACAGCAATCGTTTGATAAATTTTCAAAATATAGAAAAGGCTACGAGTTATTATTGCACCAACACGGTTTAAAGCCGCCACTTTTTTTACAATGGCTTGACTTGATTGAAAAAGTTATGAAATCAGGTCGCATGACCTTAGAAGATGAAAAGTGGGTAAAAAATAATGTAATTGAACTGAGTGAGCAAGGTTATGGTATGGGGATTAAAGCACATTTAACGACTATTGAGGCAATGCACTTGTATCCAACACGTCCACCAAGCCGGCAAGGAGAAAATGCTCTGCCTGAGTTTCTAGGTAAGCCATGGTGTTCCGCGCTTTGACTTTATTTTTATATCTGCCATGGTTTATTGAGGCATTATTAACGTACAGTGGTGTGGTTAAGGGAGAGCATCAATCTTTGTTTTAACGACAGCTATATTGTGACCTAAGTAAGGCGACCGACATTGAGTTTATAAAATGTATTATGCTGGAGAGAATGTATGGCCCGGTGGGTAACAGGCAAAGTACTTGATCTAAATTGGTGGACACCCAGCTTGTTTAGTTTAAAAGTGGCTGCTGATGTTCAACCTTTCAAAGCTGGGCAATTTACGAAGCTAGCACTTGAAGTGGATGGTAAACGTATTGCGCGTGCTTATTCATATGTGAACTCTCCACATGACCCTACTTTGGAATTTTACCTAATAGAAGTGACTGACGGTTGTTTGTCACAAAAACTGGCCCGCTTAACAGCGGGTGATGATATATACATTGACGCTCAAGCTAATGGCTTTTTAACGATTGAAGAAATACCAGATGCACATACTTTGTGGATGTTAAGTACTGGCACGGCAATTGGGCCTTTTTTATCTATTTTGGCACAAGGTAAGCTTTGGGATAGGTTTAGGCAGGTTATACTGGTACATGGTGTTCGCGCTAATGATGACTTAACTTATCGACAGCAAATTAGTATGACGCAGCAGGCGTTTAAGCAATTTAAGTATGTTCCTGTAGTCTCAAGAGAAGTACCAGAATATGGCTTGTCTGGGCGGATCACTCATATATTAGAATCGGGAGAGTTAGTTGCGTTTTGTGCTCTTGAAGAGTTGCCAAAGTCTAGTCATTTTATGATTTGTGGTAATCCTCAAATGGTTAAAGACACTACCCATTGGCTCACGACTAAGGGTTTTAAAAGGCATCGCCGTGCAGAGCCTGGTCATATCTCGGTTGAGCAATATTGGTAATTGATCATAAACTTTAATGGTGACTCGAAGTTGTAGATAAACAACTAATTGAGTACAAATTATGTTGAACAAATTGGTGTTTGTATGAGTGAAGACAAAAAAATAAGATTATTGTATCGCGTTGAGCCTGGTTGTTTAGGCCCTACTGGAAAAGATTTTGTTGAAGGTTTTTGTGAGTTTGCAAATAGTAAAATTAAGCCGCCAGTGTATGCGCTTTTTAGCTTTGTACCTCGTTATGATAAGGCATTACCTGAAAGAGAATACACAGTAGCAAATAAAAACTTGTCAATGGCTCAGGTTGAAGCCTATTTAGATAGGTTGGACAAAGACAAAGATGAATTTGAAGAGCAAATTGATGAGTTAATTTCACATGCAATTGATGCTTACTTGAAAAGGTTATAGTTTTTATTGGTATGATTTACAGGCTTATTTTTAGGCTCTGTAATAGGTATTTGATTCACAAGTGCATACATTATAACAATGTTTAATAAGTTATTTAAAAGTTCAAGCAAGGCATTAATGTAAAACGGTTAAGAGATTTCGTCAGGAAGACTTCATGATGGCGTTCAGAATTCTGAACGCCATCTAATGTTTAGCTGGGCAATCATACCCAGCAAACGAGTTAGCGACAATAGCAATGGCTGCAATATTGCTTTTAAGTATGATCAATCAATTCATTAAAGCTGGCATTGTCGTGTAAACTAGCAAAAGCGGCCTCATGCAATAGTTCATTTTTTAAATTTGGGGCATATTCTAAAGCCATGCGAATATCTGACATCGCATCTGCATGTTGATGCAATATGGCGAAGGCGCAGGCTCTTTGCCAGTATGCATAGCCATAATCATTATCCATCTCCAACGCCTGATTACACAATTGTATAGCAAGGCTGGTGTCGCCCAGCTCTAACAGCGCATCAGCCTTGTATGCAATGGCTTCCACATCTTCAGGTTTACGATTTAGGATTTCGTCGTAAATTTCAATTTTAGAGCTCATATCACTTTCTAAGTTGGCTCGCATCCATAGCGAGTGTACTTCATTGGTAATGGTTATCTTTTTATGGTTAGTGAGGATTTCTTCAGAGCGCTCTTTTAGTTTTTCTTCAAGTATTTGCAGTCTTTGTTCGTATTCTTCTGTGATATTACCGACACGTTCCTTAACCATGTCTTCAACTTTGTTTTTAATGTCTCTGAGTGATGTCCAGCCAACAACAACTAATATTGAAGCTGTTGCAGTGATAATAAATAATACATTGTTAACGGTGTCTGTAGTATAGGTTATAGCTCTATCAGCGGCATCTAATTGGCTGTGAGTGACTTGCTTGGTTACATCTTCACGTAGTTTTTGTTGATCATAACGGACAGCTTTTAGCTCGTCTAAAATGTATCTCTCTATAAGGGGCTTATACATAGGGGCTTGCTGGGCATCAAGTGCTTGTTGTTTTTCAGCCTCTGTAGGCTGCGTATGTTGTTGTTGAGCATTGGTACCTTGGCTGAATAACCAAATACAAAGCAAAAAGAAGAATGATTTCATAACGTACTATACTTTCTATTAATTAAGAGCGCATGGTGCATGAAGTTAGGATAAAAAGCAAAACTAGAGATGAAACTTTAATTGTTGTTTTTGCAATGTATAAAGGTAATGCGCATAATACTTAAAAAGCAGCTAGAGTGAGTGTGGTATGAGGGTATATTGGTTTGTGTTTTTGTTGTGCTCTTGCACTATCCATGCTCAGCCAATACTAAGTGTGGTAACTGAAGATTGGATGCCATACAACTTTATCAATGAAGAAGGTGAAGTGGTGGGGCGTGCAACTAAAAAGGTACGTGAAGTGCTTGAAGCTGCTCAAGTGCCTTATGAGATCAGAGTTTACCCTTGGGTGCGTTCTATGAAGTTGACGCAAACTAAAGCGAATACCATGATTTATTCTATCTATCGAACGAAAGAGCGAGAGTCTATGTTTTTATGGGCTTGCCCTTTACTTAAGCCTGTTAAAGAGTATTTATTTAAGCTTCGCAGCAGAGATGACGTAAAGTTGACATCTTTGGAAGATGCAAAAAAATACATTACTTCACTGGTTAGAGGCAGTATTTCGCATGAGTACTTGCGCGCCAGAGGTTTTAAAGCCGATGTAAATTTAGATTTGTCAGCAGACCCCAGCGCCAGCCCTCGTAAATTGCTCGCCAGAAGAGTCGATTTCATTATTACAACAGAATACACAGCTTACGAAATGATGAAAGGGCTAGGCAAGCCATATGAGTTATTAGAAATTGTTTATGAAGTTAAAAATGCTGATGAACGTAGTGCCTGTATGGCATTTAATAAAAACACTGACCCACACATTATAGAGCGTGTTCGTAAGGCACTGGTTGAGCACAATGCAAATTTTGTAAGCCCTTAAGTTAATCTCATCTTTGTCACAATAGAGCTGCTTGTTCAATGACGATACTGTGGCGCTGAGCTAAACGTTGATGGTTCTTGTCATAGCCGCCACCAATGACTGTGGCAACTGGAATACCATATTTTTGGCATGTTTTTAATACTAAGGCATCGCGCTTTTGTAAGCCTTGCCAAGTAATATTTAGTTTGCCTAACCCATCATGTTGCCAAACATCAACACCTGCATCATATAAAACTAATGAAGGGGTGATATCTTCAATAAGCCCTACTAATGCTTCTTTTACAATATTTAGGTAGGCAATATCTTCGAGGTCGTTTTCTAAGCCGATATCAAGATCGCTTGGGTGCTTTCTAAACGGGAAGTTTTTTTGGCAATGAATCGAACAGGTGAATACATATGGATTGTGTTTGAGCATAGCCGCAGTACCATCTCCTTGGTGTACATCTAAATCAAAAATAAGGATGTTACGCGCTTTTTTTTGTGCGATTAACGTGCTGGCTGTGAAGGCCAAGTCGTTTACCATACAAAACCCCGAACCGAAATCATAATGAGCGTGGTGTGTACCACCCGCTAAATGGCATGCAACACCGTGTTCTAAAGCAAGTTGAGCTGTTTTAAGTGTCCCTAAAGGCGCGGTGAATGTACGCGCCATAAGTTGTTCTGACCATGGTAAACCAATGCGGCGTATGGCTTTATCATTCAAACGATTATACCACAGATCCCAAATGTAATTTTCGCAGTGGACTTCTTCTAGGTGCTCAGGTGTCCCTTGCGCTGGTTGAAAAAGGTTATTTTTAATGAAACCTTGTTGCTGACAATGTGCAAATAACCGTGCAAATTTACTCATTACAAAGCGATGTTTCGGGTCGAATGAGAAAGAGTAATTCGGGTGATACACTAAAGGTAAATTAGGATTGAAAGTCATTATTGTCACATGCTCTTAAATAAGAATTTATCTGTCGTTGTGGTCATTTCTTAAGGTATAATAGCGGGTTTGCAGAGTATGTACGAACATGGTTCCTTATTGGATTGGGTATGAGCGCTAACTTAAAAACTGAAATTTTATCTTTAAACGAGCTGCGGAGTTTAGAAACTGCTTTTGAGTATTTGAAAAGTGGAGAATTGGTCGCTATTCCTACAGAAACAGTTTATGGGCTTGCAGCCGATGCTAGCCAACCTGATGCTGTCAGTAAAATATTTGCCGCAAAGGGACGCCCAGCCGATCATCCTTTAATTGTACATATTGACGGGGTAGATAAGCTGAGTAAGTGGGCTGCTGCTATACCTAAATGTGTAGAGGCGTTAGCTGGCGCATTTTGGCCAGGCCCCTTGACCTTAATTTTACCCAAAGCTGAGCATGTATCACCAATTGTGACTGGTGGACAAAACACAGTAGGTTTACGGGTACCAAATCAGGCGGATGTATTAGCATTACTAGCCCGTTTAGATACAGGCCTTGCTGCGCCGTCTGCAAACCCCTACAAACGCATTAGCCCAACTACGGCTGAGCAAGTTATGTTTGGCTTGAATAATAAAATTGCGGCAATATTAGATGGCGGGCCTTGTGAGGTCGGATTAGAGTCAACTATTGTTGATGTTACTGGCCAAACACCCACTATTTTGCGTGCCGGTCCTATCACTAAATCACAAATAGAAGCTGTATTGGGATATCCGATTCACATGCCGCAAACTCATAATATGGCAGTGCCGGGCAATGTGAAAGCGCATTACCAACCTTCAAAACCGGTCAAGCTAATGCAAAGCAAACATTTGTTTGAACAATTAACAGCGCATTCAACATTGTATCAAAGTGATATAGCGGTACTGTATTACTCTGACTTTTTAACGAATGAGCTGGATAATACGAGCGCGATGCAAATGAAGCTATCATCAGATAAAGCACGTTATGCACAAAATCTTTATTATGCACTTCATCAGCTTGATGGTGCTGAAATAAAGCATATCTGGATTGAGCTGCCACCATTTGATGAACAGTGGCAAGATGTACATGATCGTTTAAGTCGTTCAGCGGCAAGTTAACCCTTTAAATACGGCACAGCTTAGCTGAAATCGGAGATGATTTATGTTTATTTTGGCGTCGTTCGAGCAGTGACAGCAAAAGGGGGTGATTCAGCTCCATTATATAGCTGCATACGTATTCAGCGGGATAAATTAGGGACAGTGCTCTACATTGTTATTGGTTTGTAAATAAATCAAAAAACAAAAGAGCACATTATGACAACATTAAATAAAATATCTAAATTTTCAGCTGCCAGTGGTGCAGCACTGCTGTGTTTTGCGCATTCTGCGCAAGCTCAACCAACCACGTTTGTTCACTTGTTCGAGTGGTCTTGGCCTGATGTGGCACAAGAATGTGAAACCTTCTTAGGCCCCAAAGGCTACGCGGCTGTGCAAGTCTCACCACCCAATGAGCATATCACCGGTGCACCATGGTGGACACGTTATCAACCAGTCAGTTACCAATTACAAAGTCGTGGCGGCACGCAAGCACAGTTTAAAGAGATGGTTACACGTTGTAAGCAAGCTGGTGTCGATATCTATGTAGACGCGGTAATAAACCATATGGCGGCGGGCAGCGGTCAAGGCATAGCTGGGACGAGCTATGGTATTAAACAGTTTCCTATGTATAGCCCGCAAGATTTTCACCCAAGCTGTGCGATTAATAACGCAGATTACGGTAATAACGCGTGGCGGGTACAAAACTGTGAGTTAGTTGGGTTAGCTGATTTAGATACCGACACCACTTATGTACAATCGCAACTTTCGGGTTTTTTAAACACTTTAGTAAGTGCCGGGGTTGCGGGGTTTCGGTTAGACGCTTCCAAGCACATGCCGGCATCAGATATTGCCACTATTTTGTCACAAGTGAACGGCACACCTTTGATATTTCAAGAAGTGATTGATCAGGGCGGCGAAGCCGTCAGTGCAAATGAGTACTTTGGCAATGGGCTTGTGACAGAATTTAAATACACTACTAAGCTTGGAGAAACGTTTAAAAACGGTAAGCTTGCATGGTTGAGTAATTTTGGTGAGGCATGGGGGATGATGCCAAGTTACAAAGCCGTTGTTTTTGTTGATAATCATGATAATCAACGCGGACATGGTGGTGCTGGTAACGTGGTGACGTTTGCTGATGGTAAACTATATGACTTAGCGAATGTATTTATGTTGGCTTACCCTTATGGCTACCCAAAAGTAATGTCGAGTTTTGAGTTCAATCACGATAGTGATGCTGGGCCGCCTAGTGTAACAGTGCATGATAATGGACAGCTTAACTGTTTTGCAGATCAATGGCAGTGTGAGCATCGACATATGATGATCTCTGGTGCAGTTGATTTTCGCAATAACACGACTAGCCATTGGCAAGTTAATAATTGGTGGGATAACGGTAATAATCAGATAGCATTTTCTCGTGGTAATGAAGGATTTGTTGCGATTAACCGTGACTCAGAAGCCTTAACACGCACCTTGCAAACGGGCCTTGCTCAGGGCGCATATTGTGACGTATTAACTGGTAGTTTAAACGCTAATAAATCGAGCTGTTCTGGGCGAACTGTAACGGTCAACACACAAGGATATGCTGATGTTACGTTGACTCAAATGGATGCACTGGCCATTCACCATAAGGCAAAAATTGTTGATGATGTCATCGAACCAATGCAGCGTACGGTAATTTTTATTAAGGCTGAGACCCAAGCAGGGCAGGATATGTTTGTGCGCGGTGGCATTGATCATAACTATGCACAGAGTATCGGTAGAAATTGCACACAGGATGCGAGTCAATGTGCACTAAAAATAACCCATAATAATTTAAAAAACAGCACGACTAATGATTGGAAAGTAGGTGATCACTATCTTGATTGGTCAGCAAATGAAGCGACACAAAATGCAGGTGCTCAAGGCAGCCCTTTGGATTGGACAACGAATATATGGCCAGATGCATGGGGTGTTAAACGTGTAGTCTCACAAGATGGTTATGGAGAAACACCACTCAACCTGTACGGTGATCACTATTGGATGTTAGATGTGCAAATGGACTGTAGTAACAGTATAGATGGTTGGTTTGAGTTAAAAGCTTATGTAAAAAATGGCCAAGGATGGGAGGGGGATATAGCACAAATTGGTACACCTTATACTACAAATAACCATTTTGCGCAGTGTGGTAAAATCAATGTATTTGAATTTGCTAAAAATAGCGCGAGATACGCAGACTTTTAATTAAGTAATTGAGTCAAAGTCGCTTTTTAAGCGACTTTGATTTTCGTTTGGCGCAATGCAGTATTGTTCTAGCAAGTCTAATGGCACTGTTTTTTTAGGTCTAACGCGCTCGTACTGCGCTGTTTGCTCAGCAAATTGTACTGAAATCCAAGGTACATCCACCATTTCTACATATTTGCGTATCGATTGTTGCTGACCATGTTCAAATAAAAAATCACCATGCTCAATTGCATAAGCAAAGCGTGCGTATTGAATCTCGCTAGGTGCCTGTATTGCACTAACTAATGAGTGCATGATCACAAAGTGGTAATAGTAGTGATGATTACTATTAGCAATTGAAAAAATAGTCTGTCTAACTGAGTTTTGATAGCGCCAAAACTGCCTGAAATTGCCAAGTAATATTTCGGTGTTTAACAGGTTTAACCCAATGCGTGCAGCCATTTCGGTTTCGCCAGCCAAACTTAGGTCCCGATATAGCGCTTTGAATAAATGCCGTGCTTGGTGCAGCTGGTTGTTATCAAGTAGATAATTGGCTAAGTTTATTTTTACTCGCAGGTGTTGTTGTTTGTTTTCAGCCAGTGTTTTGGCTTGCTCGAGTATACTTTTTGCCTCGTCGTATTGTTTGGTATGTAACATTGCCGATTGTAAATTTAGAAGTGTATGAAAGCGAAAATTATTACTGCCATTATTCAACGATAAAGCACACTGATAAGCGTCAATTGCATGTTCGTAGTGGCCATTAATTCTCAATAAAACCCCTAAGTTACTAATTAACTTAGCTTGGTGATTATCAATATGTGTTTGCCACTTAGGGAGGGCAAGTTTTAGTGCAATGTCGTTGGCCAGCTTAGGTTGATTGCTTATGATAGCAGCTTTGAGGGTTAGTTGATAAAACTGCGCTGAACCTGTATTGGCTGGCAGTGCTGCATACTGATAATAGCGCTGCGCTAACTCATTAGGTTGAAGCATGAACTGTGATTTTAGCTCTGATAAGTCAGGCGGTACACCTTGCAAAAGAGCGATTAAAACAGCAAAATTCAGCAGCACATTAACTCCAACCGTTTCTAAAATGCCAATCTTGGCTTTGTTTTCAGGCATTGAGGCCCGCGAATATGCTGAGTGTAACTGCAATAGAACAACGAATAAAGAACCATTAGGGAAATAACAATAATGAGGATAAAAAACACCGCCTTAAAAGGACGCTATGTTACTTTAGTGCCCTTAGAACTGTGCCATATTGACGGTCTTAAGTGTGCTGTTGAAGATGGCGAACCTTGGCGGCTATGGTATGCCAGTGTACCTAAACCGGAACAAATGCAAACGTACATTGAGCAGGCAATCGCGGGAGCCGAAAATGGCGATATCGCTTATGTTGTTATTGATAATAAAACGCAAAAAATTGTTGGCACTACACGTTATTATCAAGTTGATGTTAGCAACAAAAGGGCTGCTATTGGTTATACTTGGTATGCAAACAGTGCGCGCCGGACCGCAATTAATACCGAAGCTAAACTGCTCTTGTTGGAAAATTTATTTGATGTATGCACTGCCATTGCTGTTGTCTTTAAAACGCACTTTTTTAATCATGCATCTCGCAGCGCGATAGAACGGTTGGGGGCTAAACTAGATGGAGTGTTACGTGCTCATCAAATTATGCCCGATGGCTCATTAAGGGACACTGCGGTATATTCGATTATTGCGAGCGAATGGCCCGCTGTGCGCAATAATTTAATGCATAAGTTAAGCATGCATCAGTAAAACCTTGAACTAGGTTGTATATTTTTGGGTCCACGTTAAGTGAGTGACTCTTTTTAAAAGAGCGCTATGATTGCATTTGATATCATCGCTGCTTTTCAGCGGCGCCTATGCTATTGGTCATCAGGATCAGGTAAACCTGCTGGCAATTGACCAAGGTTTAAGCCAAGGAAAGTTGACAGCGTTAGTTTCAGGGCTTTCGTCTGGTGTTGGTATTTTATTCATGTGCTGTCAGCTACCTTCGCTGTTGCTTTGATGCGCCTAAAGTAGGCACTTGAAAAACGTAATTTGAGTCACTACATATAACCATCATACGCTTTTTCTTTGTGAAAAAAGTATTGGCGTACTATTTGAGTATAAAAGGTAAAATTATGAACCCTATTTTGGCGATATTAAAAGAACATAATATTAGTGATGAACAAGTAAAAGAGCTGTTCCAAGCGTTAACTGAAAACCCTATGATGGCGATGGGGCTTATCTCACAACTAGGTATTCCACCCGAAAAGCTTCAGCAGTTAATGGGGTTGGTAATGCAAAACCCAGCACTCATCAAAGAGGCTGTTGATGAGCTGGGGTTAGATTTTTCAAAAGTTGAAGAGGCTAAAGCTAAGTTAAATCAATAAATACTCGATGATTGGCAGACAACGATTGATCATAAAAGTAAGCCTTTGTTCACTTTAAAAATATTTGAGACAAGCTAATGTGCTTGTTTTAGCTGACCAAGATATTACAAGCTGAAGCTTTAATATCTTGGTAAGTAGAAGCTCCAAGGCTATAAAGGGTATGCGATCTCCTGCCCATTTTCATAACGGTACAAAGCTGTCGGAGTGCAATTTAGTAATGCAAATGGGTTTTGTTGAACAAGCTTTTCAATAAACTCAAAGAGTGATTTCATTTTTATAGCATAGATAAAGGAGCGGCCTAAAGTTAATTTAGTCATCACTTTACTATTTAATAGTGCTTTTTCTAAACGCGAGTAACTTTCTCTGTAAGCATTATTCATAGGGAAACAAAAATGATGGAAATCACCACTTATATTTTCTCCATTTATCAGGGTGAGATCACCATGAAACGGTTTGTTGAATCGATATTTTAATTGGAGCATGGACTCAATGTGAACAACCACTGTTGCTACTCTTAATCCAATTCCTTGAAGTACAAGTGTGGCGTTTTTCTTAACTAACCTATCGAAAGTTGAGTTTGGGCCAAAAGCATGAAATTCAGGGGTGTCTGATTTACAGATTTCAAATGCATCTTGCCCAAGACCACAAATAGAGAACATTGGATGCCCTGAGCGCTCAACATTAGGTTGCTGTCTGAACCACTCAGGCCAAAATCCTAATACTGTTTTTTGTGAAATTAAATTAGCGTTTCGCTGTTTTGGAAAGTCATAATTAAATGCGGGCATGAACAGAGAGCCTTCGGCCCCTATGGCTGTTTGAAAACACTGTAGTAGTAAGTTGGGCAGTTCTTCGACTCGATGACCCGCAATATTCCCAAGGGTAAATAATGAAGAGTGAATAAAAATATTATCACCCTTGGCGATACCTAAGCCATCAATAGTTGACGTTATTTTCTCAACGGAGATTGCTTTCACAAAAAGTCCTCATTGCCAAATGCAAGCTTAACTTCATCATAAATCTCAGTTATCCTATGAGAGAACTCCTTATCTTTCCATGGTTTACCTGATAATATCATCCACTCATACTTTGCAATAAATTTCTTTTTTTGCTTTTCATCTAGGTTATCAATAAACCCATCCATTTTTATTTTAAGTCTATTAACCAGCTCTGATAAACATCTAAATACAAACACGACTTCCGGGTCTCTTAACAAGGGCTTTAAGCTTACTGTGAGCTCGCGTTTTATACGGATAGACTGTTCTCGAACAAGTGTGCAATTATGATTGTTATCTGGGTCACGATAGAATAAATCCATCAGTGCCGAGTATTCAAAATCCACTATCATGCCAAACGCATCCACAACAGGGAAGTAAGGATATATTCTGCAAATTAGAGGGCGGTGTCCATGAGGGTTACATAACCCACCACATTGACAAGAGAGTAAATAGATACTGAACTCTTTACCATTACTTAAGTGGAATGTACGCTTTTTTGCTGGAGTTGTGATGTTAGTAATACCACCAATTGATTTATAATACTCATATTCTTTTTCTAGTAGAGGAAGAGAAACGCCTGATTTATCAAGGATATTGAAGTGTTCTCCATAGAAATTCTTACAACAGTACCCACCACAGGTTTTCCAACATTCAGGAGCGTTAACATATTCAGTGTTATAGATATCTTTCCAATCTACTTTATTCGGCATTATTTGGCTCACATAAAAAAGAAACTAAACCACTATATGATGTAAATTGCACAGGGTCAGCGTCCTCAAAATCAATATCTAGGTTAAAGGTGTTCTCAAGTTCCATGAGCATACTGATAAAATCTAGAGAATCTAATAACCCACTACTAATGAGGCTACTATCTTTATCTAGCGTGTGTAACACTTCAGCCCCATGTTTATCAATTAATTTAGTGTTGATAGTATGTTCAATTGAATTTACTAAGCTCATTACTTCTCCGTTAATAAATGTAGTGTATTACTGTCTATTTTACCGTTGCTATTTAGTGGCATAGAATCTATCCAAATGACTTTTTTTGGCACCATATAATGAGGTAACTGCTGTGCTAAATAAGTTAATAGCTCATCTGCTACTTTCTTATCGGCAGGAGCACAGATAAATATAGTCAAGCTTTGTGGTTGGTTTTTTGGTATTGCAATAGTTTGTACTAAGGCATTATTTAAAAACTCAGAGCTCTTGGCATTTATTTCTGCCAACTCAACCCGATATCCCTGAATTTTAACCTGAGCATCTATGCGACTTACGTAATGCCAGTTATTATTTGGGCCTGACCTAACTAAATCACCACTACAATAGTGTTGTATATTATTTTTAACATGCAAACTAGCACTATGATGTTCGGTATTTGATAAGTAGCCTGAAAATACTTGAGGCCCACTAATAAGCAACTGCCCATTTTTATCAGTACAAAAGTTCATATGTGGAAATGCTGTCCCTATCGGAACGTAAACCTCGCTTGTGCTTTCACTTGGGTTATATTCATAATGAGAGCAAGCAATCGTTGCTTCAGTTGGACCATAAAGGTTAATTATTTTACTATTGTATGCAGCTTTATGCCAGTTATCAGCAAGCGCTGTTGGTAGTGCTTCGCCGCAAAAGAGGCTAATGCGTAAACTCGGATAGCTCGCTTTTTTAAGCATACCTAATTTTGACATAATTGAAGCAGTTGAAGGTACGCTAAACCAAATAGTCAGTTCATGTTGTTTGATAAATTTGCTTGGAGCAAATAATGCTGTTTCGGGCAATACATATAAACATGCTCCTTGAGTCCAAGTTATAAACATATCGTGAATACTTAAGTCAAACGTAGGGTCAAATACTTGACTCACACGATCATCAGGTGTCAATGGCAAGAATTGATCCATATAAGTTACATAACTATCAAGGTTATTCCAACTAATAGGTACACCCTTAGGGGTCCCCGTAGTGCCTGAAGTAAATAAAATATATGCAACGTCTGTTTTGGTATTGCTTGAATGCAATTTTGGTTGACTGGTAAGCGAAAGTAGCTCCTCAATACATAAGAAAGAGACTCTCGGGAATCGTTTTTGTAGCTTTTGGTATAATTCTTTGTATTGCGAGCCAAATAGAATGCAGCTTAGCTGGCTTTGCTCTATTATGGAGATTAGTCGATTTAGTGGTAGCTTGGTCCCAAGAGGAACAAAAGTTCTGCTACTTAAAACACACGATACAACGGCGCAGTAATAACCAACGCTACGATAGTCTAGTATCCCGACACTAGTAAATTGGGAACTTAAATTATCGTTGATATACGTAGACTTTATATCTAACTGCTCATAAGTAATATACGTGTTATCAACATATATTGCCGCGTTTTTGGAGTATAGATCAAAACCTTTTCTCAACCGCTGATTCAGTTGCACAGTAACCCCCTTGATTCCGGTGGAACAGAATCACGTATTGCTCGCCCCGATGTTATCGCAGGCTTAATAGTTTCAATCAGGCTACTTTACCTGACTCTCAGATTTTCTCATAGTATTACGCTGCAAGTGTTGCCAGTGCTGACGTTTCTCTTTTGGTTTTTGTTAAACATTCGATATGTAAATTTTATAAATAAAATCGCGAGCTTGCTTAAAGTTTACGCGTTAAGTGAATAAATACTTGCAGCTAATAGATAATTTTTACATTAATTAAGTATATGCTCTTTGCAAAATAGCGATCATTGAGCCTGTTTGACCTGTCCAAACACCTTGAGTAATCTCAGGTGTTAACACTTGAACCAACATCCAGCCATGTTGGCCCTCTTTATTTAAAATACTGGCTAAATCCGGTAGCTTTTGTTTTTTAAGGCCAGCAAGAAACCCCTCATTATGTGCTATTTCTAATGTTTTGAATTCGTATTTGGTCACTTTTACTGACTCTTCATCGTCGAGCTCATGAATATTGATGTCAAATGCTGACGCCAATGCTTTTTTAGATTGCAGTGAAGCAGTCGCGTCTTTTTCGATTCGCTGAATTGTTCTGAGATTCAAGCCAGATGCAATGGCTAACTCTTCTTGAGACCAACTTTGTTGAGCTCTTAATTTTAATATTAATGTGGCATTTATTTTCATATTAACCCTGTGATTATATTGATTAAAGACAGCGCAATGATTCAACATTATCATGGAATCTTTTACGACTAAATTGCGACAGTAACCTGAAAACTTTACGACATTTTGCGACAGAATTTAATACTGATACATTAATCTTCATAAATACAACAGGTTAATAAAGCCATTTTACTCATGTACAGCATGCCCTAGCCTAAGCTTTACTCTCTAACCATGCTTTAACCTTTTTCATGTTTGTACGACTAACAGGAACAAAGTCTTTGTTTGACATTAACAGTGACCCTTCACGGTTATTTTTTGAGAGTGATAGAATATGTTCTTTATTTACCCAAAAGCTGCGATGCGTCTGTCCATCAATAATGCTTGGTTCAGCGGCACAAATATCTGAAATAGCATCTTTTAGGTTATATAAAATCAAATGCTGCTGTGATTGCGTAACCACTTTTAAATAATGCAATTCAGCTTTTAAATAAATGAGCTCACTAATGGATTTGAGCTGTGCCAGTTGGTAAAAGGAGTGGCGATCACAGTTATGATTCAGACCTGACTGTTCTTCATTTTTTGTACACTGAATACTTGCTTGTTCAATATTTGGGCTTAATTCGGTTGATGATTTTGTATGGCTGATGCCTTTCTTTATTGCCATATTTGCACTATGGGGTGTGCTTGTTGTTTTTTCTAGCTTAAAGCCAATGACCCAAGGCAAGTTAATAGCTATCCAAGATAATAGTGCAGGGGGGACCATGTTTTGCCATTCTTCAAAAAGCGCATTCCAGCTATATGCTGTTTCATATTCTACATAAACGTCGATCAGCAATGAAAATGGGGCATAAAAAGTAACGCCTATTATAGAACTAATTGCCAATTTGAGTATGTCATTTTGCCTTCCTAATGGACCTTTGAGTAGGCAGTGGGTCAAAATAAAAAAGGCTAAGCAGGAAAAAACTTGTACTTGCCAAACGAAAAAATTTAGCCATACAGGCAGGTTATTATCATCATCTGAGACACTGAGTAGGCAAGCCAAAAAGAAGCCAGCAAAGAAAAAATACCGCCAAGGACTAATTGCGCCTAATGGAAATTGCCCATTCATACAAAAAACTGCCCATTCATACATAAATCAATAGTTTAATTAAACCAGAAAGCAATAGGTACGTAAATTAAAGTCATCACAAAATGAATATTAAAGGACGCAAGATGACTTTTTCAAAACATATTTTAGCAATGATTATTGGCACAGTAGGCACACCAGTTTGGGCACAAAGTAATGCACTAGAGAAAGAGATAGAAAGCATCACCGTGGTTGCTTCAAAACCTGATGGAATCAAAATCAGTTCAGGTAAGCTGTTGTTTTTGCCCGGCACGGGTAATGACCCATTAAAAGGGCTAGAAGCTTTGCCTGGAGTTGTGCTTGCTACGCCAAGTACAGGAGGGCCAGTAGCACAGCCCGCTATTCGTGGTAGCTCTGTGAGTGATAATTTATATTTAACCGATGGTTTAGAAATGGGCTATGTATTTCATAACGATGGCCTGAGCATTTATAACCCACTATTAATTGAAAGCTTTGAATTGAAAACTGGTGCTTGGTCCAGTCAATACGCTGATGCTAATGGCGGGGTAATTTTAACTCAGTTACGAGACCCAGATGGAGATACCCCTTCTCAAGTGCTCGATTTGAGCTTTTTTAGGAGTGGTTTTTTATATGAGCAGGCAATATCTAATAATGCCGCATTTTATGTTTCTTTTCGTGAAAGCTTAGTACACACCTATGTTGATAATTTTATTGAGGATGAGGATTTTTCGTTCGCAGTACCACCAAGAAATCGTGACTACCAAGCAAAGCTGATTTGGGATGTGAATGATAATAATATTATCCGTGCCACGGCAAGTGGTGCGAAAGACTATATTGAGATTGCTTTTGATGAGGGGGGGCGAGATATTGGTAAAAACCCAGATTTAGCATCAGGGGAGCGTTTTGAAACTTACTTTCACAGTCAAGCTTTAAGTTGGCAAAATTTTACTGGGGATTTTGAAACAACCACGAGCCTGAATATATTGACACAAAATAAACAAGAACGTGAGGGAGATATATTTCGCTGGGATGCTGACATCACAAAGTTAATAGCACAAACCGATGTAACCTATCGTGGTGAAAGCAGTGTTATTAAATTTGGGGCAAAGTTGCAAGACACAGAAGTAGATTATGTTAGCAGTGGTCGTTTGCTTGCTTGTAATTTAGAGTTTGAAATTTGCCCCCCAAGTTATTTCAGTGATCTGTTTGAAACATCAGGTAAATTGAGCTTCAACAAATATCAGGCTTATATTCAAGCAAGTGCAGATTTATCTCAGAGGTGGAATTATCAAGTGGGTATTTCTTTTATCGGCTCTGATAGGAATGACCAAAACTATCTGGAGCCAAGAGTAAGAGTGGGCTACCAAGTTAACATGGCGCACAAGGTGAATTTTAGTATGGGGGTGCATCATACTTTAATTGATGACTATCAATTTATCATTGAAGGGTATGGCAACCCTAATTTGCAAGCTAGTGGATCAAAGCATTATGCGTTGAATTTGGAGTCTCAGTTAGATGCTGGGTATAGCGTTAAAACAGAACTATTTTATAAAGAATTAGATAACTTAATTGTTGCAAACCCTAATGCACAAAAGCGCATGCCAAACCAAATTACAATGGGGTACTCTACATTTGAAGATGTTGCTAAAGGTCAATCTTATGGGGTTGAGTTGTTAGTTAATAAGCAGCTTGCGGATGATTGGTTTGGTTGGGCGAGTATTGCATATAGCAAAACAGAGCGTGATAACACCCTTACAAAACAAAAGTTTAATTCAGAGTTTGATTTGCCTTGGGTTGCCAATCTTGTTGTAGATTATAAGTGGAATGACAATTGGCAATTGGGCGCCAAGTGGCGTTTTCAAAGTGGCAGGCGTTATACTCAAGTCCAATCAGCAACACCTTATATAGAGCAAGGTAATGAGCCCCTATTCTATATTCCACACTATGGAGAGTTTAACGCCCAGCAATGGGATAACTATCATCGCCTAGATATTCGCGCTGATTACAAAACGCAACTATTTGGGCTTGAAAGTAATGTCTATTTTGAAGTGTTGAACGTTTATGGCTCAAAAGCTGTGCAAGAGCTTGAATATGATAAAATGTATACAACATTTGAAAAAGATTATCAGTTCCCCGATATGCCTTTGCCTTCTGTTGGGGTGAGTATTTCATTTTAATTGCAGTTGCATTGTTTTAAGGTGGCACAAACGGTGAGAATACGTACTGTTTGTGCTTATATCAGGCGTTAACTTTCTGCTTTTTGAAACAATAAATTTAAATGATCGAAAGGTTGGCATACCTTAAATGCTTTGCTCAAGAGCGTAGTCATACACTTTCATTAGGCACTGGAGTGAGTTATCATGCACCAAAATAGGAATGGTAATTATTGCCAATTGCAATAAGTGTTTAATTTATGACTTTAAATGAATTAAAGCCGCGACAAAAAGCGGTGATTGAAGCTTTGCACCATCAAGACTTTGCGCTATCTAGCCGCATCATGGCCCTTGGCTTAGTACCAGGGGAATCAATTGAGCTAATGAACGTTGCGCCTATGGGCTGCCCATTGCAAGTCAAAGTGGGCGATACATTAGTGAGCGTTAGAAAAATCGACGCGAGTTTAATTTCTTTAACCGTAAAACTTTAGGGGCGTCAATGAAGATTGCATTAGTAGGAAACCCTAACTGTGGCAAAACAACACTCTTTAACCGCCTAACATCCTCAAAACAAAAGGTGGGTAATTGGCCAGGCGTTACGGTAGAGCAAAAAATTGGTCACTTTACTTTATCAAATACAGGTAAAAGCCAAGAAATTGAGCTCATTGATTTACCGGGTTTATATAGTCTTGAACAAATAGAAGCAGGGCAGGATGAGCAAATTGCCATCGACTTTTTGCACCAAAGCAATGCTGACTTAATCATCAATATTGTTGATGCGGCAAATCTTGAGCGTAACTTGGTGTTAACGACTCAACTGCAAGAGCTGGGCACACCCATGCTTGTTGTTGCAAACATGGTTGATGTGGCAACGCAGCGCGGTAAAACACTCGACGTTAAATTGCTCAGTGAGCGTTTAGGTTTGTCTGTAATTGAGATGGTGGGCTCAACAGGTAAAGGTGCCGATGCGCTTAAATCAGCTTTGTCTATTGCTTTAGCGCAAAATACTAGTAGTAAAAAAACAGTTAATAAGTCGAGTGTAATAAATACGGATTTAGTGGCAGCTACCACAGAGCGATATAAAAAGGTACGTGGCCTTACTCATGGAGTGAATGTTATTTCACCACAGCGCTCAGACATAACCGACTCGTTAGATAAAATAGTACTTAACCGCTTTTTAGGTGTGCCTATTTTTTTGGCAATGATGTACTTGATGTTTACCATAGCGGTAAATTTTGGCGCGGTTTTTATCGACTTTTTTGATATTTTTGTTGGTGCATTATTAATCGATGGCGTTAAAGAAGGGTTAGCTGCCATTAATGCACCTAATTGGCTCGGTGTTATTCTAGCTGATGGGTTTGGTGCAGGTGTACAGTTGGTAGCCACCTTTATTCCCGTCATTGGCATATTGTATTTGTGTTTATCATTACTCGAAGATAGTGGTTATTTATCTCGGGCTGCATTTGTTATTGACCGACTTATGTCATCTATTGGTTTGCCGGGTAATGCATTTGTGCCTTTAATTGTAGGGTTTGGTTGTAACGTCCCTGCGGTGATGTCAGCGCGGACTATGAACCGTGAGTCGGACCGTTTACTCACCATTATTATGGCACCCTTTATGTCATGTGGTGCGCGTTTAACTGTCTATGCGTTATTTGCTGCTGCATTTTTTCCAACTAATGGTGCTAATGTGGTATTTGCATTATATCTATTGGGGATTGTGGTCGCTGTTGCCAGTGGTTTTATCTTTAGAAAACTGGTGTTTACCGGTGAAAAAACACCGTCTTATACTGAAATGCCAGCTTATCATTTACCTGTATGGCGCAATATTTGGCTCACAACATGGCACCGCCTTAAAGGCTTTACGCTGCGTGCAGGTAAAACTATCGTGATGGTCGTTGTGCTATTGAGTATGCTTAATTCAATTGGGACTGATGGCAGCTTTGGCAATGAAAATACTGAACGTTCGTTACTGGCTAAAACAGCGCAAGTAGTCACACCAGCATTTAAGCCTCTGGGTATTGATGAAGACAACTGGCCTGCCACGGTGGGTATTGTGACAGGACTATTTGCCAAAGAAGCGATTGTAGGTACCCTTGATGCGCTCTATATTGGCCAAGGTGAGCTGCAAAGTGAATACTCATTAGTTGATTCAACAATTGAAGCGTTCGCCACTATACCAAACAACTTCATTGATTTATTAGGTAGTCTTGGCGATCCTTTGGGCCTTGGCGCATTGGATGAACAAGATGCAAACAGTAATGCATTACTAACGCAAATGGCCAGTCAGTTTAATGGCCAGTTGGGTGCATTTAGTTATCTAGTACTGATTTTGTTATATACCCCATGCGTAGCGGTGCTAGGCGCGGTAAAAAGAGAATCTGGCGCGCGCTGGATGTGGTTGGTAATTGGTTGGACCACCTCATTGGCCTACATTTTATCAACCAGTATTTATCAGCTCGCCAACTTTGCAAAGCAACCGATGTTCGCCAGTATTTGGTTGGCGGCAATGTCGGTACTGGCATTGATTTGGTGGCTTGGGCTGAGAGGACTTGGTAAGCAACTCAATCAGCCACCTACCTATCAAGTTAATTTAAGTTAAACACGCCTTAAGTTTAATATAAGCGGCGCACATCAGCGCCGCTTATATTAACTCAACACAGTCTGCTTAATTCAAAAACGTATCCTTATAGGCCTTGATACTTTCTCGAAGTTTGAATCAAACCATATTTGAAGTAAAACTTTGCTTTGAACGGTCAACTGTTCACTATTGTGTATAAAGAGAATAAATTAATGTTTGATAAGTATGTAAATCTAGCTATAAAAGTGTGCTTAGCAGCAAGCCTTGGACTGTTAGGTTTGTCGTTTGCACTAAACGGCAATGCCAAAGGTATGGATGTACTACTTGGCTTTTATCATATTGATAGCATAGCCAATAGCGCCACTCTTGGCTTACTGATTGGTGTCGTTATGGTATTTGCTGCGATACTTGTATTTGCTAATAAACCTCAACTTAAATATTTAGGTGTTGGTGCATTACTTGCTATTGCGGTTGTATTTTTATTGACGTTACTTAGCCCCAGTCGATATCTGCAAGATTTAGGTGGCTTTCCTGTGCTAGGTTCTGGGCAAGGTATTATAAAATATGTGGCACTTCTTCCTTTATTATTGAGCGTGTATTTTTCTTCTCGTTTTTCTCTTAAACAACAAGCTTGGTTAAATTATGCGCCTGTGGCGATGGTGTTGTTATGGATTGGTGGGCTCAAGTTTTTTGAATTTGAAGCTAAAGGCATTGTATCACTGGTGAGCACTTCGCCATTTATGTCATGGCTTTATGAAGTATTTTCGGTGCAACAGGCGTCAAATATTATCGGTATTTTTGACCTAGTTTTTGCAGCTTTACTCGGGCTAGGCCTGTGGTTTAAGCATCGCAATGTAATGCTGCTGGCCATACTTGGGTGTGGCTCGGTATTTGTTATGACACAAACATTTTTATTTAGTGCCGAAGGGGCATTTAGCTCACAGACTCTATTGGCAGGCCTTGGGCAATTTGTGATTAAAGATTTATGGTTTATTGCTAATTTATTAGTGGTAGCAAAATATGCTCAACAACTTAAATCTGAATAATAAAACACAATGACTTTAAGCGGGGCGGTTAAAAGTCAAACAAAATGCTATAACTAACTTATAGGTAATATAGGGTTAAGTGAGCTGCTATGAAACTATGGCTTATATGTATTGCGTTAATTGCGTTTTCCGCTTTTGGTCAAAAGTATACCGTGTTGGTGTATCACGGTGCTAATCCACCTTACAGTTTTAGAGATAATCAGCAGGTTGTTGGTATATTTGCGGATATTTTTGCCCGGCTTTCGCAGCTAACTGGTCATGAGTTTGAGTTTATAGCCACATCAGTGGCGCGTGGGCAACGTTTTTTTGACTCAGGTCAAGTAGATATTGAACCCGGAGTTAATTGGCAGTGGCGCGCAGAACAAAAAGTGCCGGGTGTTTATACCATTGATTACGCAACATCTGTGGAGATTTTATTAGCTAACCACAGTAATACGTTAGAAGTGATAAATCAGGCTTACGGAAGTGTCGTTGGTCGTGTAAGAGGGTATCGGTATGGCACTTTTGAACGACACTTTGGTGAGGATAAGTTACTTGTATACGATAATGTTTCTGAAAAAGAGCTGTTAGGTCAGTTGGCTTATGGTCGTTTAGACTATATTTTAATAGGTCAAGATACGGCACATTATTATATTGCCAATAACCCAGCTTATGGGCAGTTTAATGATGCATACACGATTGAGACTACCAACGTCGCCATGCGATTACAGCCGCATTTGGTTGATTTGAAAAAACAATTAGATGATGCTTTAACCATTATGATAGCAAATCAAGAAATCGAGGCTATTTATAAAAAGTATACAGATCTTCCTCATTAGCTTAAATTGAAGAAAGCTTAATACTGGTCTCGCTGTTGAGAATACCGTGTATTGCTCGGACCTCTTTTAGTACGCTATCAAATGCGCTCAAATTAGCTGTTTTTATTTCTGCTATTAAATCCCACGCGCCATTAGTGGTATGTATTCTAACCAGTTCAGGTATGCCTTTTAATTTTTGGATGACTTGGGAGGTTGACTGGCCTACGACCTCTATCATCATAATGGCGTGCACGCAGTCACTGTCTATTTGTTCATGAACCCTTACAGTGAACCCTAATATAGCGCCACAGCTTTGTAGCCTATCTAAACGATTTTGTACTGTACCACGAGATATATTAAGCAATTGTGCTAATGCAGATATAGATGCTCGACCATCTTTTCTAAGTGCTGCGATAAGCGCTTTATCTAATGAGTCATACAGATAAGGCTGCATTTAAAACTCCCAAATTTAAACAACGAACCCATTTAAAGTACCAAGATGTTGGCATTTTGCAATGTATGACTGTACAAAATGATAAATAATAGTGCTAATTGCTTATAGCTTTGGCATTTTAACTGTTCTTTTTGCTCGTTATAGTAGAGTTTAAATTATGACAACACCTTAGGAGGCGCAATGCGGGCGTTCTTTTTTACACTTGAACAAGCTGTACCTTTGGCTTGTACCAAACCGGTAATCGTTAGGCTGGGGGCAGTATGAGGCAATCACAAACGCCTAATGCTGTGGTGATGATCCGACCCCATCACTTTGTATCTAATCCACAAACAATGCATGATAATGCGTATCAAGTTGCTGCTGAGAGCCAAAATAGTTGTATAAAGGCTTATCAAGAAGTCACTGGTGTGGCCAAATTGCTAACTGATGCGGGCGTAATCGTACATTTATTTGAGGATGAAACTAAGTTAACACCAGACTCGGTGTTTCCTAACAATTGGTTTTCTACACATGGCGATGGTCAACTGCTAACCTACCCTATGTATGCCCCCAATCGTCGAGCAGAGCGACGTAACGATATAATAGAATTTTTAAAGCAGCACTATAGAGTGAGTAAGCTGACGGATTTTAGTGATTTAACGCGTAATAA
This sequence comes from Pseudoalteromonas holothuriae, assembly GCF_945859825.1. Classification (GTDB taxonomy): domain Bacteria; phylum Pseudomonadota; class Gammaproteobacteria; order Enterobacterales; family Alteromonadaceae; genus Pseudoalteromonas; species Pseudoalteromonas holothuriae. Next base: position 352,174 of record NZ_CAMAPC010000003.1, on the reverse strand, counting down.
TTTGTTTTTAGAAGGTACGGGCTCTATGGTGATGGATCATTATCACAAAACTGCCTATGCCGTTGAGTCAAAGCGCACATGCGCTAAGTTAGTGGCGAAAGTATGCAAGCAATTGGGTTATCAAGCTCATATATTTAAAGCCATTGATGAACAAGGTATGGCGGTATACCACACTAATGTCTTGATGTGTGTGGCAAGCAACTTTGTCATGATTGGCTTAGATATGGTGCCAAAAGAACAGCAGGCATCTTTATTAGAGCGCTTTGCACAACATAAAAAGGAAGTGATTGTGCTCTCAAACAGTCAAATTGCGCAGTTTTGTGGTAATGCTATAGAGTTAAAGGGTAAACATGGGCGAGTATTAGCGTTATCTCATACGGCGTGTGATGCGCTCACGATGGAACAAAAAAACATCATTGAAAGCTCAGCTCGCTTATTGCCGATGAGCATTCCTACTTTAGAGTCTGCAGGTGGCTCTATTCGCTGTATGCTCGCAGGTGTGCATTTGCAAAATATATAATAATAATGCATCTAGAAAGGTGCATAACAGGAGTTCTGCATGGTAAATGAAGTGATTGCTAGCGTTAATGGCCTTTTGTGGGGAGAAGGCCAATTACTGATTTATATTTTACTGTTTGCAGGTGTGTGGTTTTCGGCGCGATTAGGCTGTATTCAGGTGCGCCAGTTTGCGCATATGTTTACTTTGCTAAAAGGCAGTAGCAAAGCTAATAAAGAAGAAATCAGTTCCTTTCAAGCATTGTGTACAGGGCTTTCAGCACGTGTTGGCACAGGTAATTTAGCGGGTGTTGCAGTGGCTATCTCACTTGGGGGCAGTGGGGCTATTTTTTGGATGTGGGTGATTGCAGTGCTTGGTATGGCTACTGGCTTTGCTGAGAGCGTACTTGGTCAAGTTTATAAAGTGCGAGATAGCGCTGGAGAGTTTCGTGGCGGGCCTGCTTATTACATTCAAATGGGTTTAAATAAGCGCTGGTTAGCCATTGTTTTTGCTGTTTGCTTGTTTTTGGGTTATGGATTTAGTTTCAGTGCTATGCAAACCAATACTATTACTGATGCATTATCTTTTGCATTTGATATTCCACCGCTTTATTCAGGTATTGTTATCACTGTGTTGGCGGGCTCTATCATACTAGGTGGTTTTAAAGCCATAGCCCGATTTGCTGAGCGAGTGGTGCCTATGATGGGCATTGTATTTGTTTCTGTCGCAGTGATAATAACGCTGATTAACTTTAGTGAAGTACCTGCAATGATCAAAGACATTTTACTCTCAGCTTTTGGCTTACAAGAGGCGGGTGCTGGTGCTATGGGAGCTGCGATTAAAAATGGTATTCAGCGCGGGTTATACTCAAATGAAGCGGGTGCTGGTAGTGTACCTCACGCCTCAGGGGCTGCCAGTCCAGTGCCAAATCACCCTGTAACGCAAGGGTATATTCAAATGCTAGGCGTGTTTTTTGACACCATTGTGCTGTGCAGTTGTACTGCTGTGGTTATTCTACTCGCTGATGTTGACATTAGTGGTGAAATGCAAGGCATACGTCTTACACAAAATGCGATGACAGCGCATTTAGCGCAAGGTGGTGTTTATTTTGTTGCTGCTGCAATTACTTTGTTTGCATTTACCTCTGTCGTTGCAAATTTTGCTTATGCTGAGAGTAATTTGCACTTGTTTAAATTAGATAACAAACTTGGGCGAAGTATTTATACTGCGATGTATTTGGGCATGATGTTATGGGGTGCAACTGCCACGTTAAAAGAAGTATGGAGCTTAGCTGATATGGCGCTTGGTTTAATGACTCTAGTAAATATTTTCGCTATTGTGTTATTAACACCGACCATTATTGCCGTAAATAATGATTATAATGCGCAGCGAAAATTGGGCAAAGAGCCTGAGTTTAATGCCAAACGGGTGAATATTCAGGGGCAAAGTGAGCATGGGATTTGGGGTAAACATGAATCTCAGATTCGTTGAATAAGCTTTTAAAAGTACAAAAAAGGCCACTTTGAATCGTCATTGTTGGTCTTTTTTTGATATTTTTATAAATACTGTCATGACAAAAAATAAAAAAGGGAACATAGCAGTTTATGCAAATCAGGAAGTTAAACACACTTAGGGCACTGGCTGCGCTAATCGTTTTTTTCACTCACTTTAGTGATATTACTAATTGGTTTGATGGTATTTTAGGTGGCGGTAGTGGCGCATATGGCGTGATGTTATTTTTCATGTTAAGTGGTTTTTTAATGTCACATCTTTATTTAGATAAAAAATTTACTAAAGAACATATAAAGCATTACTTTATAGCCAGAGGTGCGCGCGTATTGCCCCTGTATTTACTTGTTGTTTTTTGCTCATACTTTTTTACTATAGCTGAAATGGATGTGCTTTATAACATACCGGATTTTAATACGTTATTAGGCCATTTATTATTTGTGTATGGTGAGAGTGTACTTTGGTCAATTCCACCAGAAATTCAGTTCTATTTAATTTTTGTAATTTTTTGGTCATTGTCAAATGCAAGAGCTGGATATATTTATGTCGGCGCTGTTGCAGTGATGATGTTACTGTTTTTTACTAATTTCCCTAGAATTTCAGGTGATTTTAATGGTATTCCATATAACTTATTTAGCATATTAAGAACCTTACCGTTTTTCTTTGTTGGAGTGGTGTTTGGTATGCATTATAAATCAGCAAAAATTCCAGATTATCTTAAAAAACATTGGTTTGTTCTTTCTTTATGTTTAATTCCACTTATGTATCCAGAGTTTACGCCAGTCACATCAGACGCTAAAAATAGGATGTGGCTTAGCTATGAAGTTTTATTGGTGATGAGTGCTGTATTTTTTTGTGTAGTGTTTTTAGTGCCTAACAACAATATCTTGCTTGCTAACAAGTTAGGAGATTTTGTTGGTAAAATTTCATATTCACTGTACTTATTGCATATGCCCATTATTTTGATGGTTAACGAGTGGGAAATAGCGATTGAATTTAAGCTGATCTTATCACTGAGTTTGAGCTTACTGGTGGCTTATATCTCTTTTTGCTGCTTTGAGCGGCCAATAGCAAAAATGATTAGACGGTTTGGTAGTGCTTCACGTGAGCCGCAACCTAATGCTGTAATTCAATCATAAAAATAAAATTTTATAATTAAGCAGTTTAATTATATTAAAGTAAGATATCGTGATTTTGCTGGGCTCCTCTAAGTTGAGCGCTTGAAGCTTGGCTGATCATTGTTAACAAAGTGAAGGCCGCATTGCTGTTACAGTGTGGCCCGTTTAGTGTTAATCATCATTATTACGCTCTTTTGGCAGATCGCTATGGTATTGAACAAACTCAACTTCAAAACCATCGGGGTCTATAAAGTAGGCATTTCGCCTATGTGGATTATCACTGCTACCTTTGTCAACGGCATAGCCTGAGTTTTCCATTCTTTGAATTAGGGCACTGAGGTTATTAACCTCAAATGCAAAATGACCAAGCCCTGTTTGGTGTCCTGTTAATATCCGGTTTTCTCCTTCGCCGTGGTCGCTAAAGGCAATATAGTTATAGTCATCGCCAAAATGTAACCAATGTCTTGCTTTGCCATACCACTGGCCATGCCCTTGGCTACGTACATGCCAATGAGGAAATGCGGCCTGATAAAAGTGCAATGATTTTTCCATATTTGTAATCACTAAATTGAGGTGCTCTAAGCGCATGGGTATCTCCTATTTTTTCTTTGTATAAATTTGTGATTTAATCGCTTTCGCTATTAAATCTTTGCTTCATTACTTGGTAAATGCTCATTTATAAGTATGTGTTACTGAGTTAAGTTAACTTTAAAAGCTCAGGTTAACTTGAGGTCAAGAGGCGAGGGATTTTTTATTTATTGTGAATTAAAAAGGAAATAACAGTGCAGTTATTAGATTATCTAAACAACCACTTTATTACGCTATCGCAATTACTATCATTGGCACAGGTCAGTGAATAAACTTTGCGTCAATACCAACAGCAGGGCGTTGTGCCTCAAGCATCTTATCATTTAAACCTTGTGTACATTGTGAGTCGTTTTTTGGTCAGCACCAGCAGCATAGTGATTATGAATATTATGCTAAAGGCTATGTTAATTGGTTAGGGATAGTGCAGGCTTTAGATGATCAAGAATCAATTTATCGCGTGTTCAGTTATAGATATAAACAAACCATAGAGGGTTTAAAGGCACAAGGCTATCACAGCGCAGATGCAAAATTGAATGAAAAACTCTCTGACCATATTAAAACCGAGTGGACGCACTTTTTATCTGGCACATATGGCTTGTGTACTCGCTCTGGTTTGCCTGAAGATATTGCAGCTAAAGAGTTAGCAATTGCGCAAATTAATGAGTTGACCGCTCAAAGTGAGCTAGATGAAAGTAAAATTGAAGCACTGACTCATGCTGTTAACTTACTCGATGGTGCCAGTTCGATGTTTGCTCCTCATGAACGCCAGCGTAGCTCTCGCTATCGTTTAGTAGATGAAGTGCGACGAAAATATAAATTACAGTGTCAGCGCCATATTGAGGGGTGAACAAAAAAGCCACTTTGCTAATACTAAAGTGGCTATTTAACCTCAGGTTTGGATAAGGGTTTTGAAATAGAAAATATTGTTGTAAACAAATATTACGTACAATCCAATGATGATATTTTTTTCAATATCAAGGCGCTTTTATACAGTAATAGCTGGCTATTACAAATGAAAGCAACGCCGAGAGTGAGAAAAATAGCTTTATTGGGCAAATTCACTTATCCAGAGCTGAGGTTATTTACATTAGGTAGCTGGCGCACGGTTAATGCTGTGGATGAACTGTCTAAATTCTTCTTCTTTTAAGGTAAATTCCTCACGACATGAGGCGTGTAATAACTCACTGTATTTTATATCAAAATAACTATAAAGCTGATTAAAAAAACGGGCAAACACATCACACACTTGTTCGCTTGCTGAGGTGGTCAATACGTAACCACGCTTACCCTTGAGCGCTTTACCTATTGGTTTAATTGTGGGGTTTTCAGTTAGCTCTGTCATTCGGTCAATTAAGCGTTTCATATTGGCACTTACGCTATACCAGTACACAGGAGAGGCAAAAATGATGTTATCTGCCCAATCCAATGCTTCTACAATGCGATAGAAATCATCATAACTATATTGATTATTATAGTTATAATCTGCGAAGTTAAGTTTATCAATATGAAAAAACTTAACTTGTTCGTTGGCTAAATTGTCCATAACTTGGTTAGTCAGTTTAAAAGTATTGCCATTTTCATTGGCGCTTGAAAATAAAATAAGTGTGTTACGCATAAATACTCCTTTGAAAGTGCTTAAAGCGTAAAAGCTCAAGCTAAGTTGAGGTAAAGTGTTTTTTAATTTTAATATAGCCAGAAAAACTTTCACCCACTGACATCGATATGTTTTACTAAATGCGTATCTACAAGATAATTATAGGAAAGTGCAACAGCATGTTAAGAATTACACTTGAACAATGGCGAATGTTTCGTATGGTGGCCGAGCATGGTGGGTTTAACCAAGCGGCTGAGCAAATACACAAGAGTCAGTCGAGTATTCACACTGCAGTGAGTAAAATTGAGCAGTTGTTAGGGGTTAAAGTATTTTATGTAGAAGGCAGAAAAACGAAGTTAACAGACTCTGGTGAAATGTTACTCAGACGTGCTAACTACCTGCTAGATGAAGCTCAAAAAGTGGAAGCCGTGGGTTATACGCTTGGTGCTGGTGTAGAAGCATCGCTGCGTATTGCAGTTGATGAAGTTTTTGACAAAAATATACTTTATCAGGCACTTGAGGCAACATCTAAATCATATCCTTTATTGCGCATCGAGTTATTTGAGTCTATTTTAAGCGGCGCACACGAATTGGTAGAAAGTAATCAAGCAGATGTAGCCATTTCACCTATTAGTCTTGCAAACGGAGTGAGTGAGCAGTTATGCACTATCGACTTTGTCGCGGTTTCTAGCCCCTTTCATCCTTTACAGCAACTTAATCGACAGCTTGAACTTGAGGATTTGAAGTCTTTTCGACAAATCGTGATTAGAGATTCTGCATATCATAAACGTTCAGATTCAGGTTGGTTAGAAGCTGAACAGCGTTGGACCGTGAGTCACTTACGCACTTCAATAGATGTGATTTCACAAGGGCTAGGGTTTGCTTGGTTGCCTTTGAGTGCCATTGCGAGCGAGCTAGAAAGCGCCAAGCTAGTGCGCTTGCCTTTGACTTATAGCGCAATTCGTACCAGTTCACTATTTTTAGTCTTTCAAGATGGCGACCGATTAGGTATAGCTGCGCAGATGTTTATTGAGCGGCTACGAGACTTATGTCGCAATGGAGCGTGATTATGAGGATAAAAGGTACAAAAGAACAGAGCGTGGTGTTGATTGACCGCAAATTGAGTCAGTTACAGAGAATAATGTGGTATTGATATCATATCGTTGATATGGAGAAAAATAATGAAAAAAACAAAGAGGATCGCTGTATTTTTTGGAGCGTTATTCGTTCACCTTGCTGCATTAGCGCAGGTTGATGGTGTTATTCATGCCGGAAAAGTACTTATTAAACCGGAAGCTGATGCACTAACCGAGCAAACTTTAGTACTCGAAAATGGTCGCGTGTCTGCTATTTATAGTGGCTACCAGTCAGTTGAAAAGTTGGGGTTTGAGGGTGTTAAAACTTATGACCTAAAAGCATATTATGTGATGCCAGGCATGATAGATATGCATGTGCATATGACATTTGAGCGAGATACAAAGACAAATCCGCATGCTTGGCTTACGCAAGATGATGCCGACTACGCGCTAAAAGCAATCCCTTATTTGCAAAAAACACTGGATGCAGGTTTTACATCAGTCAGAGATTTAGGCGCTAATTATCAAGTTATATTCCCACTTAAACGTGCAATCGAAAAGCAAACAATAGCTGGGCCACGCATATTCGCATCAGGTAATGCTATTTCAGCAACTGGTGGGCATGCGGATATGCACGGTTATAGACGCAATGTTATTGAAACAATGAATACTAGCCTGGGTATTTGTGATGGCGCTGACGATTGTCAACGTGCTGTTCGTGAAGTAATTAAATATGGCGCTGATGTTATTAAGATAACGGCAACCGGTGGGGTATTGAGCAATACGGCTGCAGGTGTAAATCAACAGCTAACAGATGATGAACTTACCGCTATTGTTCAAACTGCGCATAATCTTGGTCGCAAAGTCGCGGCACATGCGCATGGTACACAAGGTGTTAATGCTGCTATTCGTGCGGGTGTAGACTCAATTGAGCACGGCTCGTATTTGAATGAAGAGTCAATCGTGCTGTTTAAGAAGCACGGTACTTATTTAGTGCCAACGCTATTGGCTGGTCACACGGTTTCAAAAGAGGTGTTAAATAATCCAAATATGCCGAAGGCCGTTGCAGATAAAGTGCGAAAAGTAGCCCCTCTTATGGAGAACGCGTTTCGCAGCGCATTACAGAATAATGTAAATATTGCGTTTGGCACTGACTCTGGCGTGTCACGCCATGGTGATAATGCCAAAGAAGCACAATTGATGGTCAACTACGGTATGACGCCAAAGCAAGTGCTGGTTAGTGCAACACGTAATGCTGCTAAGTTACTTGGTCAGGAGACTAATTTAGGATCATTAGAAGTGGGCAAGTACGCTGATATTATTGCGTTAAAAGCAAACCCTGAAAATGATATTACGGCATTGTCTAAGGTCTCTTTTGTAATGAAAAATGGCGTTGTTTATAAACACCAACGATAGGGATAATGCAAGATGATAGATTTTCGTTCAGATACCGTCACGCAGCCTTGTCAGCAAATGCGTTTGCTCATGAGCAATGCCCAAGTCGGTGATGATGTTTATGGGGATGACCCCAGTGTAAATGAATTAGAGCATTGGGCTGCTGTGCGCCACGGTTTTGAAGCGAGTATATTTGTTAGCTCTGGTACACAGGCAAACTTGTTGGCGATTCTAAGCCATTGCGAGCGCGGTGATGAGTATTTGTGCGGTCAAAACGCGCATAACTACCGTTACGAAGCTGGTGGTGCTGCCGTCCTTGGCTCAGTGCAGCCACAGCCAATAGAAAACGAAGCTGATGGTAGCCTGTGTTTAAAAAAACTAGAAAAAGCCATTAAACCTGATGATAGCCATTTTGCACGTACAAAGCTTTTGAGCTTAGAAAATACCATCGGTGGAAAAGTACTGAGCTTACAGTATTTAGCGCTAGCACGCTCTTTTGCTATAAAACATCAATTAGCACTGCATCTAGATGGTGCGCGAGTGTATAACGCCGCTGTTGCATTAAATGTAGATATTAAAGAAATTAGCCAGCATTTTGATTCTATGACTATTTGCCTTTCAAAAGGGTTAGGGGCACCAGTCGGGTCGTTATTACTGGGAAGCAATGCTTTTATTAAAAAAGCACGGCGTTTACGTAAAATGTTAGGTGGCAGTATGCGTCAAGCTGGTATTTTGGCTGCGCCAGGGCAATACGCGTTAACACATAATGTTAGCCGCCTAGTTGAAGATCATGATAATGCACAATACCTTGCTAATCAATTAGACTTGCTGCCCGGTTTTAGTACGCAAGCCTATCGTGTTCATACCAATATTGTGTTTGTTGATATTGATGAACAACTGGATATTCAGAGTATCAGTGAACAACTAAAAAAGCAGGGGATCGTTATTACACCGGGCTATCAAGGCATGCGTTTTGTAACGCACAAAGACATTACCCGTGATGGTATAGATAAATTAATAAGCGCGCTTACTTCTTATTGTTAGCCCTTACAGGCTAACAATAAGATATTATTTATATTATGTACTAGTAGGGGGGGTAGTACCTATGATATTGAGTCAATGAAGTTATAGCCAAATAGATATATTTTGGAATATTACGTAAATAGCCCCACATATGGCTTACTCTGGTATTGCAATACCTTAAAAACGACAAAATTGCATGATGTTACAACAATATTTGTAGTAGTTCAGACAAGGTTTAAATTTTGTTTTTATAAACACTTCAATCTCGTTAAAGGCTGTATTGAATCGACTCATTTTTAGCTTTAAAGATTTTAAATTTGATTACTTAAGCGGCCTAGCAGTGTGCACCAAACGAGTACGCGTAGTTCATGTCAAGTTTGATAGAGCTAGTAAAGCAACCATATCAGCTTAAAAACAGATAAAAATCAAATCGTGAATTGAATGTAACGAAATTGTGTTTTAAAATAGGGTACTAAGGAATACGTCGACTCGGCAATGTTTACCCCATAATTGATTACTGGGTTGCTTGAGCTTTTTAAGACAATAAGGATATTCGACTCTAATGAATCATATAAACCAAAATAAAACTCCCCTATCTATCACTGTTTTTACTGCTGCCTTAATGACATTGTTATCAGCTTGCGGTGGTAGCGGCAGTGGTGGCGCTACTGATAACACAGTAAAGAAAGCAAAAAATCAATTACCTAATGTTATCATATCTGCTGTTACTGAAATAGAATCTGGTGCTGAAGTATACATGACCAGTTCAGCAAGTGACCCAGATGGGACCGTAACAAACTATCAATGGTCACAAAAATCAGGTTATGCCGTGACCATCCGAGATAAAAACCAAGCTAATGCTTCTTTTACCGCCCCCGTACTGGATGCTGATACAACACTTGAATTAGAACTGCTTGTTAGGGATGACAAAGGTGGTGAAGCAAAGGATACGTTTAGCATTACAGTAAAGCGAGCGGTTCAAGCGCAAAGTAGCTACGACAGTTGTAATGTTGAGTTGGCTCGTAGCGTTTTGGACACCTATAAGCAAACGATGAATTTTGAGTCGAAAATAGCACTTAAAAAATGGTTATGTAGTGCTCCATCACTACAGGATCACGACTTTGCAAAAAGTGTTAGCAATATTTTTTCACTAGATGATAACAACGTTGATTTAGATGAATGGAGAGCCGCTCATTGCTCCGGTGATGACATCAATTTTGCAGACAGTAAGTCATCTCATGTTCTACTGCACACAGCGAGCGAAAAAGCATCATCAACATGGACGCAGTGTATGCAAAGCACCAACGCTTTGGCGTGCTATGCTACGCATGGCGACCGAACACTGCCTGATAATAAGCACTCTGTTGTACTGAACATTAATGTAAAAGCCGATAGTGGAAAATTACTCAATACGGATATTGTTGCCACTAATTTAACTACAGTTGATAGTGTACCTAGCGCTTTAGAGTCTGGAAAAACACAGTTGCATTATAAACTGAATGATGCCAACAGTGAGGCTCATTTTGAGATCAGTGGCAATACTAACAATGAAAATGTATCTTGTGTTTACAGTATGCCAACAAAACCGACAATTGAGGCAGATACTTGTGAGGTGTTTAGGACACAATCATTTGTACAAGGCAAACTCTCAGAGCGCGATTATGAGCATTTGAAAGAAACCGATCAGGTGCCACTTTTCAGTTCTAATGATGGCAATTTAGTTGGGCACTACTCATGTTCACTTTATCGCAACTAAATACGCATGGTTATTCATGATGAATAGTCTAAAGATAAAAAGAGCACTGTGATGTGTTAACATTACAGTGCTCTTTCATTATTATACAGGGCAAAATCACGAGTTTTACCTTGATCTAAAAGTATGAACTTATATTTCTCTTTAATTAATACGCTTATGTTTTATGCCCAACTTATGCTAAGAATGTACTGTTGAGTTTCGATTAGATAATATTCGTGTGACGATAAATGGTCCACAGGATCAGGGCTTGGACTCAGGGCAGGATCACACTTTTAAATAAAGACTATTTATGAGCTAATCCTATATGTAATCCCCCCGAAAAGTCGGAGCAGTTATGAGTAGAACTTCCGTTACACTAAAACAAAGGAGTTTTCTATGTGGTGTCGAATAATGGAAAGAGTCTGCTACGTCAACTCTATGAACAATTGATATTTGAATACCGGGCTTGAAGCTCTCACCATTAAATACTGTCACCTCCCCCGTGAAGCTTGGAGTAATCGGCTCGCACTTAAAGGGATTATTGTTATATGCCCGATAAAAACACAACTCAACAATCTCACCAAAATAGTCTGGGTAGCTTGCAGATGTGTAATTAATACCTGTGAGCGTGCCTGTTTTGCTTGTGTTTGGAATATCTCATAAATCGCCATGTAATTGAACAGTAAATAGACCGCATTAAAGCGGTCTGTTTAGCGGGCTACGATCACTCGCTAGTGATAAGGGGCAGTGCTTCAATATTATTTGGAACATCAATATATTGCGCTTGAGTGAAGTTTTGTTGCTTAATCGCATCAAAGCTAATTGTATACGGAATAGGTGAGTCATACTTACGAATTTGATACTCACCATGGGTTAGGTCTTTAACAACAATCCACTGCGTATAGTCACTACCAGTACTACTTTGAGCGTCGCCATAACGAGTTACACCTTTTGCTAAATCAACGGAGTTAATTAAGTGATAGGCAAGCGTTTTAGCGTCTTTTGCTGTTTTTATGTGGTATCCGGCTTGTGCATCGGTTGCAAATTGCTTTAAAACAGCTGTTTTTACAAATCGTGACGCAGGGATAGGATCACCGGGTAACCCTGACAGGCCATATCCCTCACCTTGTGGTGAAAGTATTGGGCACTGTACTTGAGAAGGGTTGTAAGGGCTAAATTTATGCAACCTAGCCATGTGATTTAGATTAGCGAGCTGTTCGGGAAAAGTAGGTGCATTAGTTAATACACCAACATGATTGTCATAAACACTTGGCAACCCATCACTTGATGTGAACTCTACCACAATGCTTTTGCCTGCACTGTCTGTAATAGGAAAGTGTAGCGGCAGCGGATAGCCATCAACTTCGTAAAAATGGTAATCACCCGACGTTATAGCCTGTTTTACTTTTTCAGTAGAGCTAAAGTTGCCTAATACCCAATTATTAAATAGGTAAACAGGTATGCCATTTTCTTTAAAGTTAGATGATGTGATGTATTCAGACCCCGGCAGCCATAACGAGCCACATGTTAGGCCTTGTTCATTCATGCCATCAGATAAGCAATTGGCTAATACTGGCGCCTTGTCATCTTTTATATTTACACCCACGATATCGTATTGGTGATGTGCATTGGTACTGCCATAAGAGTAGGGTTGGTCACCTTTAGGTAATATTACAATTTGCCCATCGGCAACAGATTGTTCACCAAACTCCATTGTTCTGCCGACAATAACAGCATTTATGCTGGAATTAGAGTTTGATTTTTGGGTGTCGAGGTCAATAGCTGTAATAACAAAATTGGTACACATAGTATTCTCCTTGAAGTTCATAAAGAGTATAAAAGTGCAACCGAAGGATAGCTATTACGCCTTATTACATGCGCTGAGCACGAAGCTCAGCGTTTTGGTTATTGTTCGATATAACAGATAACTGCTTCTTGTTTCGGGTTTTGCTGTGTGTCTTCAATTAAGTAGCTAGACTTTTTGCTATTTTGACATAAGCACATATCATAGTGGTTAATCATGTATGCATTACCTACGGCGTCTTCATCTGTTTTTTCGATGCTACAAGTAGGCTCTCGCCAAATTGGATCCCAGCCGCTTTGGCCAATAGCAACAATTTTTATGCTTTTTTCTGTTGCAGGAGATAATGCTTGTTCAGTATTAGCAAGTGCACTTAGTGAGAGTGTAGCGGTGATCGCAATTAGTAACTTTTTCATTTTTCATCCTTAAGAAAAGTAAATTAGAGTTTTAACTCCAGCTCAGAGTGTATTTTATTCTCATAGTTATATAATTCAAGTATTTGTTTTTTATGATTAATTCTTTATTTTGATATGTGCAATATGAAAACCGGTCTTAATTATGAAGTTATTGATATTTCTGCGCGGTGGTGTACGTTTGAGGCGAAAAACCAATCAAATAATTTAACATAATGAAATAGTAGTATTTGTAGAGGCAGCATTGGCAATGGACATCCACTTTTAGTTGTGAAATAACTTAGTCTTGTAACGCAGTATTTAATACTTGCCAATAAAGTGTTGTTGAGTATTAAAATATACAAAATTCAACAGTCTCTAGGGCATACAACCCTAGCCTAATTGTTCTATTAATAAAATTCACAACTAACAGTGAGCTTCAATAGGGTAGGGTTGTAAATCCACATTATTGTCTATCCCTTTTGGTATTCGAATAACAAAATGAGCACCTTGGGAGTCCTCTATACATTCGACTTGCCCATTCATGATATGCACAACAGAATTGTAGATGACATTTAACCCCAAACCTAAGCTTCCTTCTCCTAAGCGCGTGGTGTAAAAGGGGTCAAACACTTGTTTGCGTTTGTCTATCGGGATACCCGTTCCATTATCTTTGTAATGAATGATGACTTGATTGCTGTCATCTTGTTCAACTTCAATATCTATTTGTGGCTCTTTTGTATCGGTGAAGCCGTGTTTAATTGAATTTTCAATAAGCTGGGCTATAACTTTAAGTAAAACGGGTGCATAGTTGGTGATGTTTACATTGTGCCCTTTTAAGTTGAAAGCAACATTTTTATGTTCAGAGGTAATCAAGATGTGGGTATTTTCTGATAAGAACGTAAGTAATGGGAAGTCACTGAGTTCGCTAATTTGTAATTTTGCAGACATCATTTTAAACCGCTGAACCATATCTGCTGCCTTTTCACTGTTTTTTTGACTCAACGTAGCAAGTTCGTTAGCTTGATTTATAAACTGTAAAAGCCGCTTTTCAGTTAAAGTTTGCTTTGAAAATTGCTCAGCGAGTTGCTCTATTAAAGATTTTAACGTTGAGTCAGCCGTTATGACTAACCCCAAGGGGGTATTAAGTTGGTGCGCCATTCCCGAAACCAATGTTGTCATGGCTCGCATTTTTTCAGATTCAATCAGCTTTTCTTGGGTGTTCTCTAAACGTACTATTAGGGTTTGTAGTTGGCTTTTTCGCTTATTCAGTCGGTATATAAAGCCAGACGACATGATGATTATAGCAATTGCACTGGCTAGAATAATCCAGCCTTGACGGCGCTGTGCATTGGATGTTGCTACGGCGATTCTGTGTTCCTGCTCTACTTCTTTTAGTTCTATTTCTTTAGTTTGTAGCTCTGTTTGCGACACCATATATGCCAACCCAATCGATGCTTGTTTTTTAGCAAACTTCTCAGTCACTGCGTTGTATTGTTCAAGGGCCTGTAGGGCTTGCTTTAAGTTGCCAGTTTGGGTGTTAAGCTTACTTTGTAGTCTAAAAGCTTTTTGTTGTGGAATTAGATGGTTATGTTTTGTCGCAAGCATGATGGTTTGATCAAGTGCGGTATTGGCTTCATCGATGCGGTTTTGGCTTAAGTAAATGCTCGCTAACTCCAATAAGGGTTGCACCGTTTTTGATAGTGCGTTGTTATTGCGCCAACTAACTATCGCGTCTTTGAGGTACTGCTCTGCGAGTTTAAAGTTTTTTTTGCTGGCATATACTCTACCTAAATTATATAAAGACCAAGATAAGTGATAGTCATAGCCGTTTGCTTTACGAATTGCTAATGATTGCTCATGAAATTGCAGCGCTTTGTCTAATTTACCTCTTAAATAGGCGACTTCCCCTAAATTATTCAGTCCTGTAGCTTGTTGAGATAGCATATCCATTTGCACTGCAAAGTCGTAAAAGCGCTGAAAATAATGCTCTGCTTCGTCTAATAAGCCAAGCTTTAAATAAACGTGCCCAATATTGTTCTCTGTTTGGCTGATAAATTGTGGGCGATTTAATAAAGGAGCTTCTTGGTACGCTTTTAAATTATTTTCCAGCGCTAAATCGTATAGTTCAACGTTAGCAAAAGCACTGGCAGAAATACTGTAGTAACTATATAAAATGCCTGGTTCGTCTATGTCTCTGGCCATTAGGCGAGTTTGAGCCAGAGTCTCTATTGCTGCTTCTAACCTATCTGCGTTAATTTGATACCATGATTTTATATACAGCAATCTAATTTTTTGTGCTTTAGCAAGCTGGTGGTTATGCTCGTTAATTATCTGATCAATTTTGTCAATGCCTGTTAATGGTGACTTACCACCAGCCTTACTCACTTGTGCACGTAACTGGCTGAATGTTTCATCAGGAAGCTTTGCGGTTGTTGGCAAAGAAAGTAAAAACAACGAGGAAAGAAATACCCAAATACAAGCTTTCATTAAGCGTTACTTACTGCTGGTTACATCTTCGTCTAAGTTTAGATTAATTTGCTTTATTTGCGAGCTGGGTGTACTTGTAATAACGACCTTTCGATCAAAAAATCAGCACTCAATTGGCAAGTGCTGCTTAATTATTATAGTTTTCTACCAAGACGCTTTTCAATTTGACGTTTTTCCCAATCGGGGCCAAATAAATTAAAAATCTCGAAGGTAGTAATACCATGACTAATGATACCAATGCCCCAGCCAAGCGCAGCCCACCAAGCCCAAATATATTCAGGTGAAATTATATAATTAAGTATAAATAACAATATAATACTTACCACATAGGTGATCAGATGTCCGTAAAAACCTTTAATGGCCTTGACTTGTTCAATCACCTCATGTTCTTCCTCAGTTATATTGATATTGGAATGCGTGTTTTTCATGTTAAGCTCCTGCTGAAGATCAGCGACAGTAGTTTCAAAAACAGCAGCTAAAGACTTTAGTGATTCTAAACTGGGTTGATGGCCTTGCTCTATACGCTGAATTGTTCTCAGGCTCAAGCCACTGAGCTGTGCTAGTTGCTCTTGTGACCATGCTCTTTGTAATCTCAATTTTCTGGTAACCACTGTGTTAGTCCTTGCTGTTGTGCTTAATACGAGCCTACTAAAGCTTAGCTTCACTTGGATACGTCATCAATGCGTTATTAGTATGACAAAGTTTATTTTTCAATAAGTTAAGCGAATAATTAAAACAGGAGCATCTACACTTTTTAAAAAGTGCGTCTAGTTGTTTACTTAACCTTAACCTTAGGTTTGGATAAGAGTTTTGAAATAGTAACTACGTAATAACTTATATATTTATCATCCAATGACGATACTTTGGTCAATATCAAGGCGATTTTATGCAGTAATAGCTGGCTATAACAACTAAAAGCAACGTAGATAGTGGGAAAGCTTTATTGGGCAAATTCTCTTATCCAGAGCTGAGGTTACTCAGTGTGATGGATTGAATGCAGGCTGACAAGCAAAATTCTTGGTTGTAAAGTGTATTATTTAATGTGTTTTTAGGTTATTGGTCGATGCTTAAATTATGACTTTTGAAACATAAAAAAGGCCAAGCTTTCGCTTGGCCTTACATACAAGTAGTAGGAGACTTATAAACTAAATGTGCGTGATGCGCTTAATACAATTCGCTCATCAGCAGTGTTGTAGTCTAAGCTGGTATTTTCAGCAGCAACTTCTATGTTAAAGCCTTCATAGCTTGTTTGGTAGGCAAGGCGGTAGTGGTTATATGACTTATCACCTGCATCCCACATATATTTTTCACCATCTAATGAATTAGAAACGTCAAAGCTTGCACGTATTGTATGACCCGGTGCCACTTCAATACTGTGTGCAATCATCGCTACAGTATGATCTGCGCCAGTGCCAAAGTAATCCCAGCTATACCAAAAGTTGAATTCAGTTTGGCCTAGAGAGTTGGCAAAACCAAATTTTGTGTAGACTTCAGGGTAGTTTCCATCATCAGAGCTACTATCACCATGGTAGCTGTAGTAAGCAATACCATAGTCAGCGCTCCAGCTATCATTTAGTGTTACATACTTACCGACGTAAAAGTCTACCTCTAAGTTGCTGTCGTCAGCAAAGTCTACATTTGATGCCCAAGTGCCTGCATATACGCCGTTGTCAAAACCATAATCAAGACTTGCTTGCAAAGCTGGGTCGTTCTGGGTTTGGCTTACACCGTTAAAAGTATAATCAGACGCTGCGGTAACGGTTGTTGACCAGTTAGCCATTGTATGGCTTGAAGCCAATGTTAGTGCACTTAATAGTAGAGTTCTAGTTGTTGTCATTTGGTAATCCTTAGCTAGCAGTTTCAATTTTGCTGTAATCAATTTTGTTGTCTTCAGGTGAACTGTTAATTTGGCTTACGGTTTTAAACTTGCCATAGCCGATATATGCGGCACATGAGAAGAATAAACCAATTACTAACGCGCCAACCCATTGAATTTGCAAAAACTCGAGTTTGAACAATAGCGTTAATAACGATAGCGCAACAATGTTAAATAGCATGTAGTTGCGCATACCTAAACGTTTTACAGTTAAATTTAAGTTGTCTGTATATAAGCGAATGAGTGAATCGAGTGAGTTAATCACAAAGACGACACCGACAAACACCATGGCAAAGTTTTTAATGCCTTCAGTTGGAATGCCTGCTTCATGATAGTGATATAACACACTAAACCATATTGCGATTGGTATTGATGGGAATATCAACATAGCACCGAGCACTTGATAGGTTTTAAGACCACCGACAAAGCGAGAAGTGAACTGCCCAATCATAATACTCCATGCAAACCACCAAAATAAGTAAAATTCATGATAATCATTGAGGGGGAGTACAAACTCATTAATATGTCCAAAGTAATCACCAATTAGGGCAAATTTATTGGCAAATTCTCCCATACCGCTATCGCCAAATATAAATGCCGCAGCCCACATATATGTAATTAAGGCGATAAACATCCAAGTGGTTGAAATACTCAAAAAGCGTACGTATTTTAAACTGGTGCTCGAATAAACAGCAAAGCATATTGCCGCAAAGACTAATAAGTAAAAAGTAGGAATAATAGAACTACCATCGCCAACCTGAGGTAGATACCAAGGCAGGTTTGAAAGCAGTAAATATGCAGTAAATGCACAGGTACCAATAATGATTACATTATTAATTAACTTCACCCAAGGAATTTCAAAAAATTTCACTTTGGGTTCTATTACGCAGAAATAAAAACAGGTGAGGAAGTAAAATCCCCAGATTAAAAACCCCCAAAAACCAAACTCGATGGCCAGTGGGTTTGCAAACGCATACTCTGGGCTTGCTTTTATGTCTGCGTAACCCGCAAATTCAGTAAGAGGAAACATGATTAGTCCGACATCTAAGCCTGACGTAAATAGTATGGCGATAAACGTAAACGTTTTAACTGGTGTTACGCCAACACACTGTAAATTACCCCATTTAAACAATACTAAAGCAATCGCTAATAGAGTGAAAATAATACCAGCACTAAGCCATATGGTCATTGTCACCCTCCCAAAATAAGTAAAAATAACTCATTATTTCTCCGTTTTTTTTCTATTATCTTGCGTTAATGCTTAAATGATTGAATTTATCAACCACCTTGGAATAACCAATTTATTCCGCACGCCACTGCAAGCTCTTGCCTAAGTAATGCTACCTAGGCAAGTGGCAAATTTAAAACTGTGAACTACGTTGCAGGCTTTGCCATTGTGGCTCCATGGCTACCGTTGCATCTGGATTAGCCAATATGCTTTTACCTAAAATATGATCGGCTGCTTTTTCTGCTACCATAATTGTGGGTGCATTTAAATTGCCGTTTGGTATGGTTGGGAAAATAGAAGAGTCCACTACTCGCAAACTGTTTATACCGTGTACTTTGGTGTATGAATCAACCACCGCTAGTGCATCTTCTCCCATTTTGCATGAACAAGAAGGGTGGTAAGCACTTTCTACCGCTTGACGTACAAAGGTATCAATTTGTTCATCGGTTTGTATGTTTTTACCAGGCTGAATTTCATCATCACGGAAGTCATCAAAAGCACTTTGTTCGATAATTTCACGTGTCAGGCGCACACAGGCTCTAAAGCCTTCTATGTCTGCTTGGTGTTGAAGATAGTTAAACTGTATTTTTGGCGCGTCATCAGGGTTACTTGATGCAATGGTAACTGTGCCTCGGCTTTTAGGCTTATTGTGACCAACATGAACCTGAAAGCCATGACCTGCAAATGCACTTTTCCCATCGTAGCGAATAGCAGCCGGTAAAAAGTGGTATTGTAAATCTGGCCATTCAACCCCTGGTTTTGAGCGAATAAACGCACAAGACTCAAAGTGATTGGTAGCCCCTAAGCCATCTTTAGTCAGTAACCAACGTGCACCAATTAAACCTTTAGACACTAGCCCCAATTTTCCATTTAGCGTGATAGGTTGTTTACACTTGTATTGAAAATAAAACTCTAAGTGATCTTGTAGGTTTTGACCGACGCCAGGTAAGTGATGTTGCACTTCTACGCCAGCTTTCTCAAGTATGTTTTTATCACCAATACCTGAGAGCTGAAGTAAATGTGGTGAACCGATTGGGCCTGCACTTAATATAACCTCTCTGCGGGCATGAGCGGTGACCACTTTACCTTTTAATTTGTACTCAACCCCTTGTGCTTGCTTCTTTTTGAGTAGCACGCGTTGGGCCTGAGCACCGGTGACGATAGTCAAATTACTGCGACGCTTGATTGGGTCTAAATAGGCACGGCTTGCAGAGCAGCGGCGGCCATTTTTAACCGTCATATGCATTGGGCCAAAGCCTTCTTGCTGCGCAGCGTTGTAGTCGTTAGTTTTGGCATAGCCAGCTTGTTGGCCCGCTTCAATAAAGGCACGGTAAAGTGGGTTTGCCATTTCGTTACCATTATTAACACCCAATGGCCCTTCTGAGCCACGGTGCGCATTTTCACCTAAGTACCAAGACTCTGCTTTTTTAAAATAGGGTAAACAGGCTTGATAATCCCAACCTTGCGCGCCGTGTTGTTGCCATTCATCAAAATCTTTTGCATGACCACGTACGTAAACCATGCCGTTAATTGAAGATGACCCACCAAGTACCTTACCGCGGGGGCAGTGCATCTTGCGATTATCTAAGTATGGTTCAGGCTCTGTGTGAAATTGCCATGCATATTTATCGGTATTCATTGGAATTGACAGTGCGGTAGGCATTTGAATAAAAATGCTTTTGTCACTACCACCGGTTTCAAGTAGCAATACTTTATGCTGGCCATTCTCAGTGAGTCTGTTAGCTAATACGCATCCTGCGGAGCCTGCACCAACTATGATGTAATCATATTTCTGGGTCATGATGTCTCCTATTAAAACGGGCTGTCGATTTTGTTCATACCTACGTACACCGACTTAGTTTGGGTGTAGTGATCAAGCGTTTCGATACCATTTTCTCGACCAATACCTGAGTGTTTATAGCCACCAACAGGCATTTCGGCGGGTGAATTTCCATAGGCATTGATCCAACAGATCCCAGCTTGTAGCTGGTGAATAACACGGTGTGCGCGTTGAATATCTTTAGTAAATACACCCGCAGCTAAACCTAAGTGGGTGTTATTGGCACGCGTAATGGCTTCTTGCTCGTCATCAAACACTAATACGCTCATAACTGGGCCAAAGATTTCTTCTTTTACAATGCTCATATCATCTTGGCAGTCGACAAAAATTGTTGGAGCGACAAAATAACCATTAGGGGCTGAATCTGGACTAAGCGCATTGCCACCAGTTAATAGTGTTGCTCCCTCTTCAATGCCTTTGGCAATATAATCAAGTACTAGTTGCTGATGAGGTTTTGAAATCAGCGCGCCAAGATTAACCTCTGGGTCCATAGGATCGCCAGCGACAATATTGCTTTCAGTGCGTGTTTTAAGCTCGCTAATGAACTGCTTGTATATATCTTTGTGAACGTAAATACGTGTACAGTTAGTGCAAACTTCGCCTTGAGTATAAAAGTTACCTAGCATGGCAGCGCTTACCGCTTCTGTAATGTCTGCATCATTAAATACGAGTAATGGAGACTTACCACCAAGCTCCATAGTCACATCTTTTAAAGTGCTTGCTGCACTGGTCATGACTTTTTTACCTGTACCCACTTCGCCAGTGAAAGACACTTTTTCAATATCTGGGTGGGCTGTTAACCACTGACCTACTTCAGCAGCACCTTGAACTACATTAAATACGCCGTCAGGAATGCCTGCTTCTGTGAAAATTTCAGCCAGTTTTAATGCGCCTAATGGTGTTTCTTCAGAAGGCTTAAACAACAATACATTACCTGCTGCAAGTGCTGGGCCTGATTTCCAGCATGCTATTTGTAGTGGGTAGTTCCAAGCGCCAATACCTGCACAAATACCTAGCGGTTCTTTGCGTGTATAATAAAAGTCTTGACCAACCATTTGTTGTTGCCCAACTTGTGCTGGGGCGAGGCCTGCAAAATATTCTATTACATCTGCACCTGTTTGCACGTCTACGCATTCGGCCTCTTGCCATGGCTTACCCGTATCAAGCACTTCAATTTTAGCCAGCTCATCATTGCGCTCACGCAGCAGCTCTACTGCTTTGAGTAAAATGCGGCTGCGTTCAATAGGTGCCATAGTCGACCAAGCTGCAAAGCCTTGTTTAGCGCTTTCAATCGCTGCTTTTTGAAC
Organism: Pseudoalteromonas holothuriae; assembly: GCF_945859825.1. Lineage (GTDB taxonomy): Bacteria > Pseudomonadota > Gammaproteobacteria > Enterobacterales > Alteromonadaceae > Pseudoalteromonas > Pseudoalteromonas holothuriae. The sequence continues at coordinate 330,706 of NZ_CAMAPC010000003.1, read as the reverse complement.
CGACTCATCAGCCACTTCAACGCGATAAATTACTTCACCTGTCGCTGGGTTTTTTACCGCAAAACTTTCACCAGTTTGGTTAGGCTTGTATTGGCCGTGAATAAAGTTTTGGTAGACGGGGATGTTTGTCGTCGTGGTTGTCATATTAGGCTCCATACTGGCTGATTAATGAGCGAACGTACTCTTTTGCAAGCTCTTTACTGTGTTTAAAGTGGTCTTTGTCTGATTGACTTAATACGGCACGAAGCCATAATCCATCAATCATCGCAGCGCTAAGTTCTGCAGCGCGTTTTGCATCTTGCTCGTTCATAATTTGTCGAAATGAACTTGCAAGGTTGCTGTATAAGCGCTGGCTATTCACATTTTGTAGTCGGTGTAACTCCGGGTCGTGCATTGACTGTGCCCAAAAGCTTAGCCAAGTACGGGTAGTATCTTTACGTTGTTGTACTAAAGCAAAGTTAGCCTCAATGATATACATAAGCCTCTGCTGGGGCGATGTGCTCGGCGAGACTTGTTTTAGCAGCTCATATTTTAAACTGGATAATAAATACCGAACCGTTGCCTCAATAAGACCCTGTTTACCACCAAAGTAGTGGCTGATTATCCCTGAAGATAATCCAGCTTTTTTGCTAATACTATTAATAGTTGTACCTTGTAAGCCTAGCTCAGCAACCGACTCTATGGTGGCCTTAATTAATTGCTCACGGCGTACAGGTTCCATTCCGACTTTGGGCATATTTTTATTAATTGAACGTTCAATAAAGATAAAGGTTAAAGGGTTAGTGGTTGTATTTCAAGGTTGACATTTGCAATTTGGCGTAAATTCAGGTTGCTGGCTTGAGCTTAAAGTGTTGATTAATAGTGTTATTTTTAACTGTTGAATTTTCTAGAATATTTTTTGTTCAAGTTGTGGGGTTGCTTGTGTTTTCACCAGAAATCGTATAAATAGTTAACAGTAAGAAATTGATAAGTAAAAGTATGTGAGTGCAAAAATACATTTTTATCCTTGTAGCTAATGTAGCTAAGAAAATAATCAACATTAAAAAAGTGCTTAGGCAACCTACCGCGTAATCGCTCCTTCTTGGTCATTCACAGCTGCCATAAACCATTATGTAGCACGGCCATTTGTGTATCAAAAGCCTTTAATTTGAAAAGTTCATACCTAAAAGATGTGCACTCCATATAGTCAAGCAAAGAGTAGATATTAATTACAAGGTATTGTGTTTTTAAATTGGGTAATTTAAGGTGGTTGTGGTTACATAAATGTAAAGTATATTTATCTAAAAGTTGCTTTAAAAATAGGAGAACTAAAATGAAAAAAGCTTTAATTTTTATTGTATTAGCAAGTACAGTTTTGAGCACTGTCAGCCATGCAAGTGCGCCGCAAGGTTGGCAAGGTTACTATAAAGGTGAGTGTGAGCTAATTACACCAAAGCGTGGTAGCTTCAACCGTTTTGCCATGGCGTTGGAAGTTACAGATGTTAATGATCAAAAAGCAGATTGGGTTATCACTTATGGTGAGGGGAAAATGCAGCAAGTAAGGAATTATACTTTGCAGAGCATTGACAAGTCATTAGGTCATTATGCAATAGATGAAAACAACGGTATTGTGATCGATCAGTATTTAGTCGGTAATGAATTTATGAGCTTGTTTGAAATTGGTAGTTCAAAAATTCAAGCTACCTATACGTTAGATACTAATGGCACGCTGGACGTGTCGATGGAAACCTTTACCTTTGATCCTATCAGGGAGAAGAAAGTTGGGCCATATACAGTGGCAAACTATGCGCTTAAAGTTAAGCAAAAATGCCGTTTATTTAAATGGTAATAAACTGTGGTTAATAAAAACAAGTACTTACACCATGGCTTTTTGATTTTAATCGGCTTTTAATAACCAATGCCCTGCATTTGTTATTAAATTTAAGACTATAACTGCGCTGTAAGCGACTTTTTAGTATGTGTTTTGTAACACTTTCATAAAATCCTAGGTTTTAAAACCAGTAACAAATAGCCTTACGGCCAGATTTTTAAAGCTATAGTATCACTTTATAAACAAGTCGGTATTTTTATTTACATTTATTTTGTTTTTTGTGTATATTATTTGTGTAACTAAAAAAGGAGATATCTATGTTACTTAAACTAAACAAAAAGAAAATTAAAACACTAAGCCAAGATAATTCATCTATTCCTGAAAATATGACCCCGCAAATCGCTGGTGGCACCAACATTAACAGCAGCTATAATACTTACCGTTGCCAAGTTACAAGTGATGGGCCTGATTGCCCAGGTAATTTAACTTCTAGAGCCTGCTAATTATTACCAGGCACTCATGTATTGAGTGCCTGATTTATACTATGGAACTAAATAATTGGAACTTTAATTGGTGTTTATAAAAATGTTCCGAATTTTAACTTTTGTGTGCTTTTAAGTTGTTTTCTGATTATTGGCATAACCATTTGATTATTAGAAGAGTTCAGCTGCAAGTTTTTAAGATCCAACTAATGAGGGCAAGCTTATGATTCTACTTTTAGCTTATAACCCCTTGAGATATTAAATAAGTCTGAATTTCCTTTGTATATTGTGAGAATTGCCTCCAACGGCCTATAGATTTATTATTTAGTGGCTGACGAACCTGTACTTTACTGGCTGTGGAAACCGGCGCGGTATTTAAATGAAAATCTACACACTGACTTTGCCAAGGCAAATTGCAGTAGTTCAGTAAGCCTTGAATTTGCTGCTCGGGCTTTGCGACTAAATCTTCATATTGCAATATTTTAACCTGCTCGCCGTGTAATGTTTGCCAATGTTGCATGAGTTTATAAAATCGGGCATAGAACTTGGCTGTATCCATTAAATCAAGTGAATATTGATAATATGGATTGTTAATAGTAAACAGCTGTCGATAATTACCTATACAAGTGTCAAGCGGGTCGCGTAGCAAGCAGATAATTTTTGCATTGGGCAGTGCTTTGCGAATTAAGTCTACATAAAAAAAGTTAAATGGTAATTTGTCGATAAAATGGGCCGTTTTTCCAGTAATAACTCGTGTTGCACTTAAGTAACTTTGCCCAAGTGTAGCAAAATCAAGTTGGTAGGCTTTTTTTATGGTTGAGTCATCAAGGACATGGGGGCTGGTAGTTTGGCTTAATTGCTTGGTACAAATACCAAAGTCTTGTAGTTCTCCGGCCGACATGACATCACTGTGACTAGATAAAATACGTTCAACCAAGGTGGTGCCAGAGCGCGGCATACCCAGTACAAAAATGGGTTCGTTGCTTTGTTCTCCGTGTATGCAACTGCTCTTATTTTGTATACTTAAATTAGTAAGCGTGTTGAATAGTTGCTCAGAGGTGGCATTGTCAAACTTGGTTTGTTGGCGCTTTAGTGATTTACCTTGATTTAGTGCTGCAAAGGCTAAGTCGTAATGACTGGTATCTTGGTATTCTTTTGCTAAAGCATGGCCTATGTGTAATTTTGCATCGGGGTTTATGGCACGTTCAAATGCCTGTGTTAGTCGAGGTATATGATTGTGCTTTTCATTTACTTTGGTTAAATCAGATAATGCGAAATGCGCCTGATGATGATCAGGGTTAAGCGTAATAGCTTGTTCAAAGGCGTTTTCGGCTTTGTCGAACAGTCCTAGAAACTTACAACAGACCCCATAATTATAAAAAAACTGCGGTTGGGTTTTGGTTAGTTCGAGTGCTTTTTCATAGTATTTTATGGCTTGTTCATGTAAACCAATATGACTGAGTGCAACGCCTAAAGTGTCAGCATTGAGTGCGGAATTGATTAAGTAAGGGGCGATTTTTTGCGCCGTTTTTTTAGCAGCATAGAGCTGACCATCTAAAGCATAACATTTTGCCAAGTGAACTTGATACTCAGTATTTTTAGAAAAACTTAACGCTTTTTCAATTAGCTTTATGGCTTTTTTGATTTGTCCAACTTGCACATTTACCATGGCTAGCAAGAAGTACCCATCGGCATGGTTAGGGTCTGTTTGCACTAAAGTGACTAAATATTGATGGGCTTGTTGAATTTGCCCATGATTCAAAGCCTTTATGGCTTGCTGGTGCAGGTGTTTTACATTGGGCATCATGATGTTAATTATTCTTATGTAAATAAAAAGGCTCAAACACCGTTTGAGCCAAAAGCGTAACCTGTAGTTAGTTACAGTTCAAACTGATAATCAAACTTAATACCGACGGTAAGCGGACGGTTTAAGTAATGACCGTAGTTACGTTGAATATTGGCACCATTAGCGGATGTAATATCTGCTTTACTGCGCCTGACAGATGTGAAAGCATATTTGTTGAATAAGTTATTTACGTACAAAGTACTAGACCATTGATCGCCAGTTAACTTAGCTGAAATATTACTCAATGCATAACCTGGCAAGGTTTCGCCATTATCATGTAACCCCACTTTTGAGATAAAGTCGCTTTGTGCAGTCAATCCGTAGTTAATATCTAGCAGCTTATCGTTAAATATTTCAGTTTGATAATTGATACCCAACGAAAACTGATGTTCTGGAGAGCCTGGTAACCTGTCACCATCCATACCACCATCTGTGCCATCGGTATTAAATAAAAACGGTGCATCTTCGGTGAGCTCTACTTTGGTATACGCATAAGTTGCATAAGCGGTAAAAGCGTCTGTAAGCATAGCGCGTGTTGCAATCTCAATCCCTTTGGCATTGGCAGATCCCGCATTAGAAGTATAAGGCAGCTGCCCAATCTCAGTAGCGCCACCAATTTGAGCATCTTCCCAATCTACATTAAACAGGGCTGCATTAAAGTGGAAGCGGTTCTTCATCCAGGTGCTTTTTAAGCCGAGTTCGTAGTTGGTCGTGGTATCGTCTTGGTAGAGCATTTCGTTTGGTTTACCGCAGCCCGCTTGATTAGCAGGAAGTGGGTCTGGGCAGGGGGCTAAGCCATTTGAGCCTCCAATCCGAAAGCCTTCACTTACCGTCGCATATGCCATAACTGTGTCAGAAAACTGATAACTGACATTAAACTTAAATAAGCTGCCATCATCTTCTGCAAAACTGTTTTCAAATACGAGGTTTACATCATCAGGGCCCGCATCACCAAAAACTGTATTCAATAATGGGAAATCGACGGCAGAGTCTGCATCTACTTTATATTCATAAAAGCGTGCACCAAGTGTTAGAGTCAACTTATCATTGACCTGATAGCCGACCTCGCCAAATATTGCTTGTTCTGTAATTTCGCTGCGATCTGCTGAATAATATTCTAAACTGTCAGGACGAACTTGTGCGCCGCCAAAATTAGCCACTGCGAACTGACTAAAGCCGGGTGTATACTCTTTGCTTGACCCATTGTTTTTAAATTTATTGTAAAACCCGCCAACAATCCAATTCCAATCAGAGTCACCTTGAGAAACTAAGCGCAGTTCTTGCGTGAAGGTTTCTTCTTCTTCAACTTCACGGGTAAATGACGAAAATGAAGGAAACTCTTCATAACCGTAGTCTAAACGAATTAACAAGTCGGTTTGGTCACGCTGGCCATCGGCTTCAAACTCAGAAAAGCCAGTTGCCGATACAAGCTCTGCAAAGCCTAAGTCTGCTTTAATTTCTAAGCTAAGTAATGAGTCTTCTTTTTCTCTAGGCTCTTCGTAGCGATAAGCAGACTCATACTTGCCAATACGGGCGCTTAAACCATTATTTGAATTTAGACTGTTATGATGAACAATTGAACGGCCTTCGCTGTCTTGTTTCTGATAAAAGTAATTAAGGGTACTGTCTAGCCAATCATTGGGTGCCCAGCGCAGTGATATACGCCCAGTCGTGGTGGTTTCACCATTATTATCTTTTGCTTTGCGTAAGTTTTGGTCTATATCACTTTGGTTGGTCCAGTCAGGGTCAGGTTTTGATACGCCTCCATCGCGCACGACATAGTTGTAATCAATAAAGCCTGGGTCTTTATAAACATTGACACTGGCACGTATGGCGAGTTCGTCAGCAATGATAGGGGTGTTAAATATAAAACCTGATTCGCCACCAATTGAATCACTTTCGCTATTTTGGAATAAGTCGCCATACACTTTGCCGGTTGTTAAGTCTAATTCAGGAGCTTTGAGCATATAGCGAATTGCGCCACCCAATGTGCCTGCACCATACAATGTGCCTTGCGGCCCAATTAATACTTCTACTCGTTCAACATCTGTTAAACGCATATCAATACTAACGGGTATTTCACCTATGTAGGTCGCAACGGTATTACCATCAGAGTCAGGGCCAGATGAATTTGTATTCAACCCTCGGACTATAATGGGTGAACCTGAACGGCCACCTTGATCTGTGACTGTTAAACCTGGCACCCAACGGGCTACATCGGCTAGTTCACCAATATTTTGATCCTGCATTACATCGCCATCAAGTGCGGTAATATTTAAAGGCGCTTCTTGTACAGAACCTGCACGCCGAGTCGCGGTTACTTGAATAACCTCTAGTGACTTGTTTTGCTTTGCTTGCGCATCATCAGCATTTGCCAATGTTGGAATGATAAGCGTACTGGTAAACACACCAGATATGGCTAATGAAAGTAAGCTTGGTTTAAACATGATTTTTGCATCCCCATTGATACATTGTTGTTTTTATGCTCATAAAGAAAAGCATAAATTATGGTAAGCGACAAGCTGCTTAATAAGATAGGGTGAATTTATATTCACAAAGATTATCTTTTAATGCATTTTAATCGTGGTTTTTATAAAAATATAGTGAAATGATGAATTAAAATATTTTTTTTATATTTTTAGCACTAATGATAAATAAAGTTTTCACATTATTAATTAATATGCATCAAATTTGCATAAATTTGATTCTTTTTTATATGACTGTAAACAGTTAGGGGCTGCACAATGGGGTAGTAAATAATATCGTATATAGAGGTGCTCTATTGTTACATGTAGGAGTATATAAAATATTAGCTCAGTAATAGGGCAGCGTTTATTTCATAAATGAGGCTATTCAACGTAGTATCAATGTGGTGAGAATGTGAACTGTGAAAATTAAAGTGAGCCAACTGAGAGGCACAAAACGTCATAATCGCTGGTGTACTCAGCGCTTATTATTATTTTTTTGAACTATCATACGAATATGTGGCGCTCTCAGTAAGCTCTAACCTTAGTTAGCTATTGGTTTGATGCTTACCTACCTGCCACTGGTTGTGTGATAAGTAAGTTTCTCCTGCGTTAATGGCACCCGTTTCTAATGTAGTAGCCATTGAGTCATTCCAGCGATTTAGGTAACCAAATAAAGAAATAACACCCAGTATTTCAACAACCTCTCCATCATCCCAATGCGACTTTAATTGACTTTCAATCGTTTGATCAACTGCGTTTGGAATGCTAGATGCAGCTAAAGCAAATTCAAATGCTGCTTTTTCGGCGTCTGAAAACAGCGTACTGTCACGAAATTGCCAAATATTTTGTAAGCGGTCATTATCACCTCCGTAGCGCTTGGCAGCTAAGATAGTGTGTGCTTCACAATATCGACAGCCCGTATTTGCGCTAGTGATATAACCAATTAGACGTTTTAATTCACTGGTTACTTTGCCGTGGTTCTCCATTACCGCTTTATTTAGGTTTATAAATGCTTTGGCAATATGAGGGCGGATCTGCATGGTTAAAACGCTGTTTGGACAAAAACCCAAGGTCTCATTAAAAAACTTTGCAAGTTCTGCAACTTCTTTGTTTGCATCTTGTGCTAGAGGGGTAACTAACGCCATAATGTAATCCTATTAATGTTTTTATGTTGCATTTGCAACATAATTTAAGCGGTTTTTAAGTACTTGTCTACTAAAATGTGGGCAGCTTTAATGTACTGGATGAGATTATGAGTAACAAAGCGCGCCAAGCAGCTTTTGAATTATCAAAAAATATAGAGCAACCATATGATTTATATAATCATGTTCCTTATCGAATTGCGGTTGCGAGTAACTTGTTAGCAATGGATAGAGATGCTTATATAAAAAACTTAACAGGACTTGAAACTAGAGAGATCCGAGTGCTGTTGAATATTGGTTCATACGGACCCATTAATGCTGCTGATATAGCATATCAATCTCGTTTAGACCCTTATTCAGTGAATCGTGCAATTAATACCTTGATGAAGTTGGCATTAATTTGTGCTGATAATGATCATGCTAAGCAACGCAGCAAATTGGTTAAGTTAAGCACACATGGCTTACCACTTTATGAGCAGGTTATAAGTCATATGCGTGAACGTGAGGCAAGTGTGTTGTCCGACATCAATGAGCAAGAAAAGCAATTGTTGCTCTCATTACTTGAAAAGATTGAGTTGCGAGCTGAAACCGCACTGGCACAAAGTGCGTCGCAGCTGCAAGCTCAAGGTCACTCAATAACACGAGATCAAAAAGAGTTAATTCGTTGGCATAAGCGTTCAACTAAGTAGTTTTAGTCCATATATCTGTTGAACTTTGCTATATGTTTTGCAGCAGTCATTTGGATATTTTCCCAAGGCAGAATCTGCATCCATAGTTATGCTATGTGAGCCAATTGATAACGTATAAAAAATGCCTGAATGGTGCTGCCCAAAGGCTTCACCTAAGGGGTTCACTACTTTGTTATTCGCAACTGACATAAATTATTATGCTACATGGCTCATTTCGCGTAATGAAAGCCTTTGATTTGAACAAAATTCATACCTCAAAGATCAATATGCCCTAAAGTGTCCATTCTATCTATCAGTACTTTTCTTGTTTGTATAAAGCAGCGACCATTGTCGAGTAATAAAGAGTCTACGTAACGACCATTAAAAATCTTAGTCGTTTTCTGTTTATCTTTTTTATCAATCATATAAAGAATAAAATGGGCGGTACTACTCAAAGTATTTATGCTGTTAGGTTCAATATGCATACTGGTGATCATATGAATGGTTTTGTTACTTAGCATTGCTTGCGCTGCCCTATCAGCTATTTGCTTATTAGAGCTTAATGATACATTTAGTTTAGGAATATTAAATGTGGCATCTTGTGTAAATAAGGCTTGGTAATCCTTTATCGGGCCATTATCACGAAATTTAATATAGTTTAAAATGGTTTTTTCACATGACTTCACGGCAATAGAGGGTGGTGTTGTGGTATTTTTACAACCGATTATGGCTAGCAATAAAGTTGTGATAAAAAGTGCTTTTTTTGTTTTCATTTGTAATATCTGTTAACTTTTATTTACTCAGGCTACTGTCACTACAGTAATATTTCAATTATATTGACGACAAATAATCATATTATAGTGACTCTTTAGCTCACGGAATATTATAAACAAGGATATTTAGGATGAAACAATCAGTTGTTTGGCAGCTTGCGCTGTCGTCTGTTATTTTGGCAACCGGATGCCAATCTACACCCAGTGACAATACTCCCCCTGTTAGTAAAACTGAGATTGCAACGGTCACTGCACCTATTGCCTCTAAAATACCCCATAAAACGATGATACATGGTTATGAATTGGTTGATAATTATCATTGGCTGCGTGACGATACTCGCACAAGTAAACAAGTTATAACTCATTTAGAGAAAGAAAATCGCTATACTGACAAGGTGTTAGCACCAAGCGAAGCATTGCGGACGCAACTGTTTAGCGAAATCAAATCAAAAATTGTTAAAGACAATCGATCTGTACCTGTTCAAGAAGGTCGCTTTTTTTATTTTACAGAGACGGTTGGTGAGCAAGAATATGCGTCTATCTATCGTAGTTTAAATGTTGATGGCTCTGAGCCAGAGCTGTTACTAGATGTAAACGAGCTTGCGAAGTTACATGAGTTTTATTCGCTAGGAGATATAGAAGTTAGTCCAAACACCAAACTACTTGCTTATACGGAAGATACCCTAAGTCGCCGAATTTATACGGTGAAAGTTAAAGACTTAGTAACGGGCAACATGTTAGAAGACGAGTTAACAGGCGTGCAAGGAGGTGTAATTTGGGGTAATGATAACAAAACACTTTACTATGTTAAAAAAGACCCAGTTTCTTTGCTTGGTACGCAAGTATTCCGACATATTTTAGGAACGCCACAAAGCCAAGATGAGCTTGTATATGAAGAAGCGGACAATACCTATTACACCTATATCAGTCGCAGTAAAGATGGGGAGCAAATTTTTATTCATCACTATAGCACTGAGTCCAAAGGTATATCAGTTATGTCTGCTAATGAGCGTAATGCGAAGCCTAAGCGATTGATTGCTCGTGAGAAAGGCCTTGAATATAGTGTCGCAAAACATAATGATTGGTATTATATTTTAACCAATCTAAATGCGGTCAACTTTAAGTTGATGAAAGCTCAGGTAGTTAACGTATCAAATAAAGAAAACTGGGAAACCGTTATTGAGCACCAGCCAGATGTTAAGCTAGAAGATATCAGTTTATTTGACGACCATTTAGTGTATCAAAGTCGTCAGCAAGGCCAGTCAAAAATAATTATTCGAGAACTATCAAAAAATAAAGAACATGAACTTGCGTTTAACGACCCTGCATATAGAGTGTCTATGACTGGTAATACCACACTAAGTAGTGATAGTGTTCGAGTGAAATATGCCAGTATGACGACCCCCAGTACAACGTTTGAAGTTGACTTAAATGACTATACCAAAACCACGTTAAAACAAGATAAAGTACTTGGGGAGTTTTCATCAGATGATTATCAATCTGAACGCGTTTTTATAACTGCTCGCGATGGTGCGAAGGTGCCGGTGTCAATCGTGTATAAAAAATCCTTATTCAAAAAAGATGGCAGTAACCCGTTATTACAATACGGATATGGTTCATATGGCCATACCGTTGACCCTAGTTTTTCTGTAAGCCGTTTAAGCTTACTAGATAGGGGCTTTGTCTATGCGATTGCACACATACGAGGTTCGCAAATGTTGGGGCGCCCTTGGTATGATGAAGGAAAGAAATTAAACAAAATGAATACATTCAACGATTTTGTTGATGTAACAAAAGCGCTCGTTGCTCAGGGTTATGGTGATAAAAATCGTATTTATGCACAAGGTGGTAGTGCAGGTGGGTTATTAATGGGGGCTGTCATTAATCAAGCGCCGGAGCTATACCATGGTGTGCATTCTGCAGTTCCATTTGTAGATGTGATCAATACCATGTTAGATGCGTCTCTTCCTTTGACAACCAATGAATATGACGAGTGGGGCAACCCAAACGATAAAACATACTTTGATTACATGCGTTCATATTCACCTTATGATCAAGTATCAAAGCAAGACTATCCAAATATGTTGGTTACAACAGGTTTGCACGACTCTCAGGTTCAGTACTTTGAACCTGCAAAATGGGTCGCTAAGTTGCGAGAATTAAAAACTGATGATAACAAATTGTTGTTGAAAGTAGACATGGAAGCGGGACATGGTGGAGCATCAGGGCGTTTCAAACGTATCAAAGATACGGCATTAAACTATGCTTTTTTCATTGAGCTTGCAAACGGGCGTCTATAAGTACTAACGGTTAAAATATTGATTATTCTAGTGTGCTAAATGATGCATTAATTGCGTCAAAATGACTGATGTAGAATGACTATGTTACTTGGTTACTAAGCCATTTATCTGCCGCCTTCTCCGATGAATGCAGACAGAGTTTTATATCAACCAAAAAATAAAGCCTCGCAAATGCGAGGCTTTGCATCCAAGTTTTTAATTTAATTGTCTTATAAAAAGAAAGTTTCGTTAGTCCAAAAGTTATTTCTCGAGGGTTTATAGCAATTTTAGACAATGAACCGGACCAATAATAAAGTTTGCCACTTTGCGTGTAAAAAAATCCCCATTATATCAATTTTTTAAAACATTGATCATTCTAGTGAGCTAAGTGACTCATGTTGAATTATGGCATCCCGAAATTTTATCTTGTTACTAAGCCACTTATCTGGTGCAATCTGAGTAGATGTCGATGGTTTTTAGTTATTGTTTGAACCTCATTGGTAAACACACTTACTCAAAATTGATGAGAAGCGGCGAATTAAACCAATCAAGGCAAAGTGCTAGCGAAGAGTATTAAATGCAATTGCTATAATTAAAGCTCAGTATGTTGTATTGGGCTTTGAAATTGAGTTACTTTTTTTTGGGTTTTTGTGTTTTGATCATGCGCGATGCGAGTGCATATACAACATAGATAAGCACCAGAGAATTACTAATTACTAGCATTTCTTTATCTGTTATAAACATCCAAATCGCCGCTAGTACAGTCAAAGCAATGGTAAAATGCGACACCAAAGGGTTCACTTTTTTGTTTTTCATATACGAAATAATGCTTAATTTTAAACTCACCTACAGGTAATTATAACGAGTTGGTAGGTAGAGTGCGAGTTAAGATTTAAGGTGCATCAGGATATTTTAAAATATGCCTCACTTATTTAATTTCACGCAGTTTACATAATAGGAGTGCAGGCTGGTTTGTGGGTATTGCAGTGGTTTGATAGCAGCTACGCGAATAACGCTTGCTTGTGTGACAATAACACTCTGTTTAAGGCAGGTAACGTAACCAAATTTTCGCGATTTGGACGACCTGCACATGAACAAGGTTGGTTTTACGCGCATCGAAAATTCACGGTAATGACGTACGGTGCACCCATTGAGTCAAGTACAGCCACACCAGCTAATGTTGTGACGGCGGCAACATCGTCAACATAACCATCACCGAGTATCCACAGCCATGTACTTGCTTCTGTAACAAACTCTGCCGTTGAGTGGTTGTCTAAATATTCTTTTTCAGGTTCTTCACCCTGATAGTCTACTTTTTCGTTTATTACTATGAATTTGCTGTCATTTTTTTCGCAAAAATGCTCTGCCTGACCAAGGGCTTCTTTAATGCCTTTATTTCTGTCTACTGATTTAACGACAACATAATGTTTGTTGCTTCCTGGTCTAACATCGTCATGGTGTGCACATGCTGCTAAAAATACCGTGGTCGTGAGCGCAATGAGTAAGTGTTTCATCTTTTAACCCTGAGTTATTTATTGAAGGCGCTATTATTTGTGGTTGAAGTAAATAGAGCCAGTAAGAAACTGTAAAAATATGCGTAATAGTGCAGCTTCAGAAGTGTTTTGACCAACAGTTCTAAGCAATAAAAGTAAAGCGATGGATTGAAAATTCCGAGCTTTTTTTGGTATTTCATGAAAGGGAACAACTGTTTAACGGAGATTTTGTACTGGTGTTCGCAACTTTGTTGATCCACCTATATGTTATAGGTAGTTTAATAAACTATTATTTGGCGTTTTGTTTGTCTGATTAACACAAGAAGGTGTGAGAACTTATGGATTTGTCTGTCACTCGCTTTTATAACTTACAAAGCACTGAGCAAAGGTATCAATATACTCTGCATACGCTTTACCAACGTTTAAAAGCAGAACATTGCGTAATTGGCAAATTTGTTAATAACGGGAGCCAGGTAAAAACACTTCATTATTTACATGACGGCCAACTTAGAGATAACTTTTTATATGAGTTAGCTGGCACACCTTGCAGCGATGCTAAGGAGCAAAACTATGTTTGTTTAATAGACAGTAAATTACAGCAGCTTTACCCAAAAGATGAGCTACTTAATGTATTAGATATACATAGTTACTTGGGAGTAACGTTGCGTGCACCAGACAATAAAGCTGTTGGCATACTTGTATGTATGTTTAATGAACCTTTTACCGTAAGTGACAAAGATAAACAATGGTTTTTGGAATTGAGTTTGATTGTTGCAACGGAGCTTAGCCATAATTTAGAGATGGCAGCGAAAGAGCTGCTCTTGAAACAACTAGCCAAAGGCGAACGTATCGCAAAACTGTGTTCTTGGAGTTGGTACATAACGCAGAATCAGCATTGGTTTAGCCATCAGATGTCGAGTTTATTACATATTGATAGCAATGAAGCTTCATTCGATTGTTTTTTAGCTAACTTACACTGTGACGACAGTCAAAAGCTCACCAAAGAGCTTGAGCTTGTCCGACAAGGTAAGATCAATAAGTTTGATATGTTGGTGTCTCATAAGAACATGAGCGCAACGCAAGGGTTATTGCATATCGTTGGGGAAGTTGAATTAAGCGATGAACATGTAAATGAGCGAGTGCTTCGAGCAACACTTCAAGATGTAACTTATACCTCGTCATTGAATCGCCAATTAGAACTAACAAATGTGGTGTTTGAGAATGCATCGGAAGCATTTATGATCACAGATCACCGTAACAAAATCATGATGGTTAATCGCGCATTTGAACAACAAACAGGGTACTGTGCAGCAGAGCTTTACGGTGAAGACCCCGCCATTTTATCATCTGGGAAGCAACCTAAACAGTTTTATAAAAGTATGTGGCAGCATCTGCAACAAACAGGCTTTTGGAAAGGTGAAATATACAATAGAAGAAAAAACGGTCAGGTGTTTCCGGAGGAGCTTACCTTAAACGCAGTGCGCGGTGATGATGGGAAGATCACAAACTATGTTGCTATTTTTCGAGATATTAGCAATTGGAAGCGAAATGAGGCTCAGCTTACCTTTTATGCTAATCATGAAGCGCTTACAGGGCTGTTAAATAGACGTAGTTTTATGCTCAGCCTAGACAAGTACCTAGATAAGTCTTATGGGTTTTTTAATCTATCTTTAGTGTTCATCGGCTTAGATCGATTTAAGGAAGTTAATGACATATTTGGCCCTGAAATTGGCGATAAAGTACTGATAGCGGTTGCTGATAGGTTGCAAAGTACACTAAAAAGAAAAGATATCGTCAGCCGTTATGGTGGTGATGAGTTTGCGTTGCTAATTCAGCAGTTGCAGTCTGATCAGGTTATTAAATACGCCCAGCAATTAAAGCAGCGACTAAGTGAGCCTTATATGATTGATGAGCTTACCATTGAATTGACGGTCAGTATTGGCGTTGCTCATTTAGATGCAAAAAATAAAATACATGGACCAACTTTGGTACGTAACGCTGCTCATGCGTTGAGCAGCGCAAAAAAGCAGGGGAGATCATGTGTTGCCTTGCATGATGAAGCAACACAAAGCGCTTATCTGAAAAAAATAAAGTACAGAGATAAGCTTAAGCACGCGTTAAAAACAGATGCTCTGAGCGTGTATTACCAACCTGTGATATGTATTAAAACCAGTAAGATAATAAAATTTGAAGCGTTAATCCGTTGGTTTGATGATGAGTTTGGTACTGTATCTCCTGCGTATTTTATTCCGATTGCTGAAGAGTTTGGCTTGATCCACTTAATCGGACAGTACGTGCTGGAAACAAGTTGCCGAGATCTTGCTATGGTCCATAGTAAAGGTTTTAAAGATATTAGCTTTTCTATCAACCGATCTATCAATGAATTTCAATCTAGTAACAATCAAATGGCGCTCATACCAGAGTCAATAGAGCGTTTTGGTTTGCCTTATCATGCCCTTACAGTAGAAGTCACAGAGTCTATGGCCGCAAATAAGTATACGTGGCGAGTATTAAGAGTGTTGAGAAAAAAGGGGATTCAGATTGCTTTAGATGATTTTTGTACTGGTTACTCTTCTTTAAGTAACTTAATTGAAAATCAAGTGGATTTTGTCAAAATTGATAAGTCGTTCATGGACAGTATGGGTGAGGACCGTAACAAGCAAATAATGGTGAAGTACTTAGTTGATTTAGGTTCTCAGTTAGGTATAAAAGTGATAGCAGAAGGGGTTGAGCAGTCAGACCAATTACAAATGCTCTGCGATTTTGATTGTCATTTAATACAAGGTTTTATTTTTAGCCCAGCTAAACCGATACAAGAATGTTTGCAGATGCTTAAAAAATATCAGCAAGTGCCTATACCGATCAAGCAACGCAACTGCTAAAACATGAGACACTTTATTTATCCAATTATATTGGATTTCAAGTCCTTCAACGAAGCACGTTAAGCTAGCCTTAGATTAGCTACAATGAGGCTTAGGTAACATGCCTGCTCTAACATTGGTTTAACTGATTTTATAAAAACTATTTTTTTCAGTATGTTATTGGTTTTATATTTGGTAGCAAACGAGTTTATGTTAGTGTAAATAAAGATTGTAGGTTCGCTATAAAGCTATTTTTTAGAGGTAAGTAAATATGGTGCAGCAGTATTGGGTGGGGGATTTTTTTATTGATTTATCTAGAAACCAAATCACTAAAAATGAGGAAACTCAAACCTTAGCACCAAAGGCAATGCGTGTTTTAACTCATTTAGCCAATAATCAAGGCAAAGTGATAAGCCAAGATGCGTTATTAGATCACGTTTGGCAAGGCACGGTTGTGTCACCTAATACACTACAAAGAAGTATCGCCCAATTAAGGCGAGCATTTGGCGATGATGGTAAAGATCAGGCTTATATCAAAACGCATGCTAAGCAAGGTTATAGCTTGGAGTGTAATGTACGCTGGGGCGAAGAAGAACCTGCTATTACAAGCGCCAATGCAAAACACTCGACTAGAAAGGCCCCAGATAAACTTCAAAGTGTGATTCAATTTAGGTTGGTTCCTATGGTGTTGCTAACCGTACTTATGCTTATGATCTTGGGCGCCACTGGTTATCGGTACATGGCTGATAATTCAGCGCCTCAGTTAGTTATTTCACACATGCGAGCGCTGACCGCAACAGATAATAAAGAAAGTGCCGGTATATATTCGCCCGATGGACAATATATTGTTTTCCATCGTTTTTCAGAGCAAGAATGTATTAATAATATTTGGGCTAAAGAGATTAAATCTCAGCAAGAGTTTCAGTTAACAAAAGAGTTAGGCGTATATAGTAACCATAGTCTTTCGCCTGATGGACAAAAGCTAACTTTTATCTCTATCGGAGATTGTGCTGAGCCAATTACTCAAAAAAAATGCTATCAACTGGTCAACTTAGATTTTAACAAGGCATTACATAGCTCACAATTGCCTACGGTATTGATGGAGTGTAAGACCTCAAAGATCAGCAACCCTATTTGGCTATCAAACAATAATATTGCACTCATGCAACAAACTTCAGATAGCTGGAAGCTCATTAACTACTCAGTAGATCAAAATCGCAGTGAGGTCATTTATGAAATAGAAAATGGCAGTGTGATAGATTATGATTTTTCGCTACAGAAGGGACAGATAGCATTAACCAGTATTCATGGTGATGGACACTACTATATTGACATGCTCAAGCCTAATGGTGAGGTGATCTCAAGCAACCGTATAATTCTCCCTGAAGGGATTGGTAGGTATCGATTTATTTACCCTAATTTTTCACCTTTGGATGACCGGTTAATTTTTAGTATTGGTAAACGTCTGTTTATGTTGGCAACGGATGGTACAGTTAGTAGAGTCAGTTTGCCATTAGATGAGCCTATTGGAACGCCGAAAATTCATCCGCACGGCAACAAGATGCTGGCTATCAAAGGTTACTACGATAGCGATATTATATCGATGCCAATTTCTGATATTGGCAAACTTAAACAACATACTGATGAACCTGTATATGCAGTTTTACAGCGTTCAAATGTAACAGAAGATAGCGCAAAATTTCAGCCTTCAGGTGAGCTTGTTGCATTTAAATCTGAACGTTCAGGTGAAGATCAAGTTTGGATTGCAGATAAAAATGGAGCACGGCAGCTGAGTCAGTTTTCTATGGATACCTATTTATATGACTTGCAATGGGCTAAAGATGGAAAGAGCATTTTAGTCAATGCTGATAAAGAGTTTGTACAATTGTTTTTAGATGGCACAGTTAATAAATTTGATTTAAAACACGCAGCTAATGAGTTATTTCATTGGGATAGTGTTAAACAAACAGCTTTAACACTTATATGGTTTAATGGAAAAAAGCGGCTTGCGCAGCTTAATTTAGTTAACCCCAGCAAACATGTTATTTATGATAAAACGGCTGTTTGGGCACAAAAAAACACCAGTGGAGATATAATATTTACTGACTTAATGGGTCGTTTTTGGTATCCAGGGCCTGCCGAAGACCAATTGATAGAGGCACTAAACGGACAGGGTAGTGATAGGCGCTTCGTTGTAAATAAAGATATTATATATGGGATTAATGATGACTTTGAGTTGTGGTCATATTCACTCAGTGATGGTGAATTTAAACTATTCGGAGATGTGCCTAAAAATATAGATTATGTAACTGATTCTGATGGTGAAAATCTATTAATGAGTATTCAGATTGCATCGAGAAAAGAAGTGCTTGAACTTTATTTTGAACATTAAAGACTAAGGCGTGCTAATTCTTTGCTGTGTGCATTTGTGGCAGTCATTCGGCTGTTTCTCCAAGGCAGAGTTGCTTTGGGGCTGTTAATATCAGTGCTTGGACTTATTTAGCTGCAAGGTTAGCGCATATGGTTTTTTATTACTAAAAATTTAAAGCTGCGCGCAGTGCCGCATTTGGTGTTAGCTTAGCAAGTTTACTCGTTATATTTGTTGCAGGTATTGCTAGCTGACTCTAAATTAATACAGTGCCTGCATCATAACTTGGTTGTAGATATCCAAAAAAATTAACAACGTAGGTATAAATGATTATACCATCGTGTTGGTTGGTCATATTGGCTTGCCAATTCTAATCAGATTTAGCTATTACAAGGGTTCAGTTATGAATGTAGAGAAAGCAAAAAAACGTATCGCAAAGCAAGTTAAAAAAGGCTTTAATGGCTACCCTCAAATCTCTTTAGAATACTTTGGAAAAACACCAAGCTGTGCCAATGAAGTGATTATTTCATTTACTTTAGAAGAAGGCGCACAGCCACAAGAACAAAAGTTTTTAAGTAAAAATGACGCCAGAGAAGATGAAACAATACAGTCTACTTTAGTGAAAATAATTGAGCGAGCCAATGCCAATACAGTGACTGAGATTGAAGGTATTTCTATCATGGCGTGAGAGGCGTATGAATCGCGCGAGCTAGCGACTGAGACCAATTTCATTAACACATTGATCATTCTAGTGAACTCAATGGCTCATGTAGAATAACGATATACCGAAATTTCTGCCTTGTTACTAAGCCGTTTATCAGTCGCAAGATATTAACATTGGCGTTATTAGCAAATGGGCATGTTTAAAAACTAAAATAGCAACATAACATCAACGCAAAGTAATATAGTTATTCATTAAGCCAGTTCCTTCCTATCATTCGGTATTATTACATGTTTTCGTTATTTTATAGTCTTTTAATACGAGTTATGGCTAAAACTGTTGGTTTAAAGGTATTTACATTATTAATCTTGATTCAATAGTCCCATTTCTAAGGTTTTGAGTATCGCTTGCGTACGGTCTCGTACTTCGAGTTTACTCAAAATATTAGACACATGGTTACGAACGGTGCCTTCGGCTTTAAAAATTTTGGCTGCTATTTCTTTATTAGATAAACCAGACACCATCAATTTTAAAATGTCTATTTCTCTGTCAGTGAGCAATGGCATGTGAGTTTTAACTGGTTGACGCTTAGCTTTTAAAAGCTGCTGAGTTAACTCATTTTGTAGAACGATTTCGCCTGCTTGCACTCGCTCAATAGCGTCAACAAGTTCCTCAAGAGATACGTCTTTAAGTAAGTACCCACTTGCGCCGGCTTCCATTCCTCCGAGCAAAAAGTTGTTCTCGTTAAAGGTAGTTAAGATTAAGAACTTAATCTGACTTTGATGAGCTATCGGAGCGTTAAGTACATCAAGGCCTGAGCCGTCTTCCATGCGCATATCTAGCAGCACAATATCGGCATCTACACTTTTTTGTGATAGCAGCTGTAAAAATGCGTTACCGCTACTTGACTCGCCTGTCACGCTGATATTTTGAGTCAGTTGTAACAGTGAGCGCATGCCTTGTCTTATTAGGGATTGGTCATCAACTAAGTGTATTTTTATTTTATTCATAAGGTACTCTAATGGTGATCTTCAGCCCTTGTATAGTTTTATCTATACTCAGCCGCCCTTTTACTTGTGTTACTCGTTCTTGCATGCCTGTTAATCCATTGCCAAAATTGATGTGTCCTTTAACTTGCCCATTGTCTGTAATTGTTAGTAAAAGGTCTGAATTGTTACGATGTAAAGCAATATTTATTTCAGAGGCAGTTGGAGCATGTTTCAGCGTGTTAGTGATAGCTTCTTGAGTGCATTTTAGTATGCATTGTGAGATATCTATCGGAACGTGATCTATGGTCTGAGTGATGTCAATATTAACGACTAACCTTGGCGTTTGCTTTGCTAGCTGTATTAAGCAGGTAACTAAATCAAAGCCAATATCATCGCGATTATCGCTGACAATTATTCGTGTTGTACCAAGTGCTTGTTTTGCTTGTTCGTAGCAGGCTTGTATTTGTGTTTTTTGCTCATCAGAGCAGGTGCGCCTTGCGATATCTAAATTAATGATAAGTGATGTTAGAGAGTGCCCCATTTCATCGTGTAAATCTCTAGCTAAGCGCAGGCGTTCATTTTGTGCAGCTGCACTACCTAGCAGTTGCTGTGTTGCCTCTAATTTGGCATTGGTCAACGCCAGTGCTTCTTTGGCGCTGCGCTCACTTATCATACGTTGAGTCATCACTAGAGCAAAAAAGTGAAATGCCATGAACATGCCAGCATGAGACCATTGCCAGCCTGTTTGCCAATAAAGTGCATGGCAAACTAGAAATAAGCCATGGATGAATAATATGTAAATATAACAAAGCGTTACAGGAGCATAAAAAGCGAAAATAGAGCAAAACATAACGCTGTAGATGAGTGCGATGGCTAAAGGTGATACAAACATCAAGCTGAAAATAGTACTAGCAAGTAGCGTGAGAAAATAGTAGCGAATTTTATAGCCAAAGTATGTTGATTCGTTAATGACCAGCAATGTGAGCAGTAACACTACACCGTGCATGGCATATTCAATGTAATTTATCCCAAGCCTAGATGTATCAAACAAGCTAGATAGTGCAACAGCTGCCCAAGTAAATATGACGGTTAATAATGAGCTTAGGGGGTAGTTAAACACTGATCTTTGGCCTTTTTTTTCATTATCATAGCGATGTTCTATTTAGCTTACCAGCCTAAAATGTAGAGTCATGACATTTGTCATAGTCAGGATATGACATTCGTGACTGTGCCAATTTGAGCGCTTTGTGTAACTTTGTCTTATAAATTTTGATTGAGGACAAAGTAGTGGAATATATACATAAGTTTGTGGTTTATACGCATATAGTATTAGGAAGTTTTGCTTTGGTGTTATTTTGGATACCTATCATTGCAGCTAAAGGTAGTAAAACACATAATCGATACGGGCATTACTATAATTGGGCAATGTATGGAACATCAATTTTAGGCGTTATTGCTTGTATTTTAGTACTTATCGACCCTATGAGTGTTAAGCCAAAAGTGTTCGCTGATACACTTGAGCAAGCACAATATATCAAAAATAGCCGTATATTTTCATTGTTTTTACTGATGCTTTCCCTTTTGGTATTAGTTTCTATTTATCACGGTGAGCGGGTGTTAAAAGTTAAAGCGAATAATGCATTATTACGCACACCATTACACTTAGGGTTATTAATATTATTGGCTGTCACAGCACTTGTTTCAATGGTGCTGGGTGTTATGCACTCTCAAACGTTGCTAATGATATTCTCTGGTGTATCACTTATGGTAGTAATTGGGAATGTTCGTTATATCTTCACGACTAAACTAAAACCCAGAGCTTGGATTATTGAACATTTAATTGCAATGTTGGGCTCAGGTATTGGCGTATACACCGCATTTTCAGCATTCGGTGGGCGTCATATTTTTAGCTATATACTAGGTAATGACATGGTATTTTTAAGCTGGATATTGCCATCGGTAATCGGTGTGGTGTCGATTTCGTGGTCTAGACGCTATTTTGAAAAGAAGTTTAAAGTGGTGAAATAAATAAACAAGTACAAAAGAATCTCTTAAGACGTTTTTTATTCATATCACTAGGGGCTGTTGATCTTTGAGGTATGAATTTTGTTCAAATCAAAGGCTTTCATTACGCGAAATGAGTAATGCAGCATAATAATTTATGTCAGTTGCGAATGACAAAGTAGTGGAAGCCTTTGGTTGAACCCTTTGGGCAGCGCCATCCGAGCATTTTTTCTACGTTATCACCTGACTTACATAGAATAACTATGCGACGCAGGTTCTGCCTTGCCAAAATACCCGAATGACTGCTGCAAAAACACACAGCAAAGATCAACAGCCCCTAAGCACAGTGAAATAATATGAAGAAGTACATGATGTTTTTTCATGCTTGATTTTTATACAATAAATTGCGCCAACTACTTTACTACCTTATGGTTTGTACTTGCAAAAGTAATTTATTTGGGTAGTAACAACCATTTACTTTTGCTAGGCGTGCATGTTTATGCATAGGAAACAAACAAATGTAAAGGGATAGTTTAATGACATTTCAAGAACGAATAATAATATTATGTGTATGTGCAATCACAGCGACATTACATATAAACCAAGCATTAGCGGCACCTCATATTTCAGAGCACGTAACCGATGATACTCAAAATGCTATTAAAAACAGCTTTATCAATGATAAAGCTGTATTAGGCAACTCGACTCAATGGACAACATTGGTCAATTGCAGTAATGACTCTGAAGCTTTAATCAAAGCAATAGAATACAGTCGATGGGCAACGCAACTGCGCCGGTTTACTATTACGGGGGCATGTTCCGGACCAATTGTTATACAAAAACGCAATATTGAAATTAGTAACGATGATCAGCAAAGTGGTTCTATTGTGTTAAATTCCAATGTTAGTGCGTTAGAAGCAGTAAAAATATCAAACAGTACGGTTGTGTTACGTGATGTTGGAATAAGTGTTGAGGCAGGTACGCGAGCGTTAACGGTAACTGCAAATAGTACTGCAACTTTAAGTAATTTAACGACCGATGCAAAATCTTTAACGAATGACCTGCTGTACCCATTTGTTATTACAGATAATAGTACGGCCTATATTGGTGAAACAACCAATACAGGCTTTGAAGTATCAGGCAGTGCAGTCGCGCAGTTTAATGCTGGAAATGAAAAAAATACGCTCAATATATTAGATACATCAATGGCACGTTCAAATGCTCAAAATCAATTTTTGACGGTGCAAGTCTCTGGTAATGGTTATTTCTTAGCAGACAATAACACACACATTGATTCATTGATGATATGGAGTAAAGCGGCGGTTGATGTTAATCGTGAAAGCTCCGTTGGCCAGTTGCAAATGGGTGGTCAAACATTGTTTGCAGCATATCGTAATTCATCAATTACAGGGCCTTATTTTTTATATGGAAATGTGGTGTTTGAACTTGAACATTCAACTGCGAGTAATTGGGTGAGTGTAAATAAACCTCAATCTATTTTGACGGGCAATAATGCGACCGTAAATGGCACACTGTATCCATCTTGGTCATGGCGTGGGCAAGACGGCAGTGAACTTTAGCCGTTATTACTTATCAGGTGAGTACCGCCAGCAAAGCGTCCTTAGACCAATAGTAATTTAGATAATCGGCTTTAAATTGGTGTTTTGATTTTAAAACACCAATTGTATTAAGTGTGGATTGTGTGGTTGTAAATCAACCGCTCTGTTCACATTACAAAAGCGGCTCTATCACATCAAATAAAGCATTAATATGATCATCTCTATCATTTAAAGCGGGAATATAACGATACTTTTCTCCGCCAGCGTGTTCAAAAATCTCACGATTTTCTTCTTCCAGTTCCTCAAGTGTTTCTAAGCAGTCAGCGCTAAAAGCGGGGCTAACAATGGCAATATCTTTAATACCTTGCTCTGGGTAACTTTCCAGTGTTGCATCAGTGTACGGTTTTAACCATTCAGCTTTACCGAATCGACTTTGGAATGTGGTTTCTACAAGAGATTTATCGAGTCCAAGTTTCTCAACCACCAATCTCGTCGTTTGTTGACACAAACAGTGATATGGGTCGCCATTATCTAAAAACTGTTTAGGCATGCCATGGTATGAAAAAACCAGCTTTTGTGGCGTGCCGTTGGTTTGTAAATCTTCAGCAATGGAGTTTGCCAAAGATTCTATATACAAATCGTTTTTATGATAGCCATTAATAAAATGAAGCTCAGGCACCCAACGCCATTTTTTTAATACGTTGGCAACAGCATCAAATGTTGAACCTGTAGTTGGGCTCGAATATTGAGGATAAAGAGGCAAAATGATGATTCGGGTTAGGCCTTTATCGCGCAGTGCTTCAAGTCCAGCTTCAATTGAAGGGTTACCATAACGCATTGCCAGAACAACTTCGGTATTGCTAAAACCTTGTTGCTTAATAAGTGCTGCTAGCTTGTCTGTTTGCTGCTGTGAGATATGGATTAAAGGTGAGCCATGCTCGGTCCAAACACTTTGATAGGCTTTGGCTGATTTTTTTGGTCTTACTCGCAAAATAATACCATGCAAAATCATTAACCAAATTAGCCTTGGGATCTCAACAATTCTCGGGTCGGATAAAAACTCAGCAAGGTAGACTCGCAGGGCTTTTGGTGTTGGGGCGTCTGGACTACCTAAGTTGGTAACTAAAACCCCTGTTTTTTGATTAAATCGCCCATCATGAGGGTTATCAGTAATTGCTGAAAAACGTGACACACACGGCTCCTTTGAACATTGAGTAGCATCTATAGTGATGAGGCAGCATATCAAAAGGCGCTGCCTGAGTTAATTTTACAAGATTATCAGTACGTTCGTAACTGTTAACTCGATCTATAATTGATACCAGCTAAAGTAAAATAATGCAAAACCGCTAGATTAAGTACCTTTATCGGATATGCAAGCACATAAATATGATAATTTTTATACATTGGTCTGGTTTTTTTTAGTTTTTGGCTAAATCTATTTGCATAGATTGCAGCGGCACAGTACCTTTGGCGCCACTGCGCAGCGTCATGCGTTACATGCTTAAATTAAATGTATAGAGAGGGTGTATGCGACTCAATCAACCTATAACACAGCAGCAAAAACATTTTGCATCTGATGTGAAACTGGTTTCAGTAACTGATCTACAAGGAAAAATTGTTGATTGTAATGAGCATTTTATTGCTATAAGCGGCTTCACGCGTGAAGAGTTAATTGGCCAAAATCATAACATTGTCCGTCACCCCGATATGCCCCCAGAGGCATTTGCTACTATGTGGAAGCAGTTAAAAGCAGGCAAGCCTTGGATGGGTGTAGTTAAGAATCGTTGTAAAAATGGCGATTTTTATTGGGTTGACGCCTACGTAACGCCAGTAACCGAAAAAGGCAAAGTGGTGGGGTATGAGTCGGTTCGTCGCTGCCCTGATAAAGACACAGTCGCACGTGCGCAAACACTGTATAGTAATTTATTGAATAAAAGAAATAGCAACTTTAAATGGCCAAAACTGCGCGTGCTTTGGCCTATGTCAATGTTGGTAGTTGGGATCTTGTTATGGGCGTTTAGTTTTGAAAGTATTGCATTTTTCTGGGTGCTTATTAATAGCGTAAGCATTAGTAGTTATAACCTTTGGAGAGACAGTGAGCAGCTTAAACGCTTAGAGCAGAGCCTTGAGCATAGCTTTTGTGATGAGGTTGCTACGCAGGTTTACTCCACCTGGGGTGGTAAAATGGCCAGCATTCAAGTGCGAATGCGTAGTGAACAGGCACATTTAGATACGGTGATCACGCGGATAGAACATTCAGCTAAAGAAGTAACATCAGGCTCTCTTCAGGCACTTGAAAAAGCAGGTGAAAGTTATAAGTTACTGCAAAATCAGCAGTTAGAAACTGAGCAAGTAGCGACTGCAATGAATGAAATGAGTACTACTATTAATGATGTCTCTGGCAGTGTACAAATTAGTGCGGAGCATGCACAAAGTGCTTTATCTATGGCTGATGAGAGTGAACGTATAACACAGTTGACCAAGCAAGCGATTGAAGCTTTGGGTCAGACGGTTCTGCAAATCAGAGACTCGGTTCTTGGCGTTTCTAAACAAACAACGCGTATTGCTGATGCTGCCCAAATTATTGAGCAAATCGCCGATCAAACTAACTTACTGGCGCTAAATGCAGCTATTGAAGCAGCGCGAGCTGGTGAACAAGGCCGTGGGTTTGCTGTGGTTGCCGATGAAGTTCGTCACCTCGCACAACGCACACAAGAATCTACCAAAGAAATTCACACCATTATTAATGAACTCAGTGATAGCACTCAAAATGCGGTTAGTATTGCTCAACAAGGGGAGCAGGAGTCGGTATCTGGTATTGATCAATTAGCTCAAAGTACCGATATGTTAATGCAAATACAACAAGCGGTGCGTCAAATTCATGATATGTCGACACAAATAGCCACTTCAGTTGAAGAGCAGGCGGCTGTGTCTGATGACATTAATCAACAGGTTGTGAATATTGCGAGCCTTGCAAATGATAGTTTACACAGTGCTGATACAGTGAAGCAAGTCAGCGCTGAATTAACGGATGTGGCAAGTGATATGTATGAACTTGTCGTACGTTTTAGGCGCTAGCAACTAACGTATAGTATATTATTTACCTTACTTCTTCCTTCAAGGTCGCGATCACTTAGCCGCGAAGCTCATGATTTGCGACCTGATAATACCGCTATACGATTTGATACAAGTGCCAGCTAACCCGCTGAGGTTTGATATTTTTCAGCTAAGAAAAGGCAGCGGATTGTTGACTTCGTTGATTACCATTTTACTGAGTATAATTGACGGGTCATAAGGCGCTTAATGTGACGTCGACTCACTACTTAAGCCGTGACTTATCATCAATCTAAATGGTGTCGGCTTGTGTTGTTCAAGCTGCTTGATTTTAGCAATTGATGTGACTGTAAAAATATGCCCTTTGGGCAGTAGCATAATGCCTTGATGGTTGTGGACAGCAAGGCCAAGTGTCATACCCGGTTCTAGCTGCTCGCTGCTGACAATTTGCATGGAGCCTGCGTGGTCGTTGTGTTGTTTATGGAGCACTTTAGCACTTGCTTCTAATGCATTGACTACCTTTGGGTTGTAGAGATGCTCACTGAATGCTTTGATATGTGACAAAGCATCTGATTGTTTGTCTGCGTCATTTTTATGGTTTTGGGCAAAATATTGCCAATAATCCCTAGCAACAGCGAGTATTTGAGCACATAGTGGGATTTCCTTATCTTTTAAGCCCTTGGGAATACCTTCACCATTGTATTTTTCAAATTGATGATAAATTGCCTCTGTCACATCATTTAGGTGCTGAGCTGGCATAAGCATTAACTGAGCAGTTGCTGGATGGGTATAAAAGAGCTTTTTTTGTTGGTCTGACAACTGGTTAGTGGGTACTTTATACAGTTCTGGGTCCATTGCAAGTAGACCAACCTGCGCTAAAAAGCCTGCCATGCCAGCCGTTTGAATAGCCTTTGTGGGTTGTTTTAATTGCTTTGCCATTAGCCGACAAGTTTTGGCAATGTTACTTGCTAATTGCCCATCTATATATGGGTTTGCGTTAATAAAGTTATATAAGAGTTCAACAGTAGCCTTATGCTCATTCTGCTCATGCTTATGGGCTATCTCAAGTTGCTTTAATACCTGTCGAATTTGCTTGGTACGTTTGCTAACCAACTGTTCAAGTGAGTGATTAAGCTCATGAAGCTGCTCATTTTGCTCTAATATATGTGCATGTAGATGTGTGTTGTGCTTAGCAAGTCTATATTTTTCAGCTGCTTGCACTATTACTTGGACGAGGTGTTCATTTTCCCATGGTTTATTTAAATAAGCATGGATCTTAGCCTGATTAATTGCACCAATAGTGGCTTCTATATCCGCATAGCCAGTTAACAAAATGCGTTGCGTGTTGGGGGCTAGTTCTTTTACTTTACTTAAAAACGCGAGGCCATCCATTTTTGGCATGCGCATATCACTGATGGCAACTTCAAATTCGTGATTTTGTAAAGCTTCAATTGCCTGTGTAGCACAGCTGCAAGTTACCACCTCTATTTTGTGGTGATTTAATAGGCGAGATAGTGCGCGTAATACACTGGCTTCATCGTCAACACAGAGTACTTTTGCTGGTATTTGTTCTTGCGTTTCAAGTGTTGGTATATCTTTCATAAAAACAGTGGATTACAAATTTATGTATGTAAATAAATTTAGACTAAGCTGACTATATATACAACTGAAGTAATGGAGGTTTAGTACATGAGTGTGCAAACGATATACATTTTATTAGTGGATGATGATGAGTTGTTACTTAAGGCACTATCGCGCTCGCTCAACCGTTTATACGAGCACATTATTATTGTGTGTTTACAGCACCCCGAAGACTTAGAAAACTGTATATCAGAGCAAGGTGAGCCAGATATTATCTTGTGTGAGGAGCAATTGATTAGTCAATCAGGACATGATGTTTTATCTCGTGCTAAAGTATTATGCCCGTGTGCAATACGCTGCTTATTTAGCGCTAATGCGCAGAAGGAATATCAATGGCTGGTAGATAACACGATTCACTTTCATTTGATTAAGCCATTTACACACGCACATTTAAAGCAAGTTATAGAAAATACGCTACTACTGAAAGCGTTACCTTTAGATAAGATAACGCGTGTTAAGCTCGGACAAATCCCAGGCTTGCCGTGTTTAACCGCCAGTGTCTCTGAGCTACTTGAGGCACTCGAAGAGCATACGCCTAATATGAATAAGTTGGTGGAAATGCTAAATCACGATCCTATGTTAGTAAGTAAGCTATTACAAATTGCTAACTCTGCGTTTATGGGGTACCAAAGTATTACTAGCGATGTTAAAGACGCGGTTGTTCGGATTGGTTTTGTTGCACTTAAAGCGTTAATTACCTGCTATGAAACTTCACATTTATTTATCAATAAATTACAGCAGTCAAAAATTGAATCGGTGATCGAAAGCGCATTGCAAAAAGCATTAATGGCAAAATCGCTTAGCCACTATTTAAAGCAAGACAGCAAATTGCAACAAAACTTATTTGCTTGTTGTCTACTCAGTGCGGTTGGGGTATTAACAAAAGAGTGTGTGTTAGAAAGTTCCAAGAACATTAACTCGGTGTCTTGTTATGCTTTAAGTGCTTACTTATTAACGCTTTGGGGTTTTGAAAGCGAACTGGTTAGGGCTCAATTGGTGAATGACGTACCTGAACAGTCTGAATTATCTTTAACTTTGTTGCATGCGATAGTGGAGCAACTAACCTTAAATAAGACATTTGATTTAACGCCAGATTTGCAAGCTCATTTGCTCGGTTTTGGGCAGCTTGAAGTGATATTAGTTTGGTATGATAGTTTATAGGAAGGTAAAGGATGAAAGGTATTGTATATAGAGGACTAGAAGAGCTGGTCATTGAAAACCATGGAATGGCAGCTTGGGAAGCTTTATTAGATAAGCATGCGCCAAAAAATAGAGTGTATATTAGTGCTCAAAGTTACCCCGATGAGGAACTTTTCGCTATGGCCAACGAGGTTGCAAGTATTTTAAACAAACCGTTAGTGGATGTACTGCGTGTATTTGGAGAGTATTTGTTTGGCTATCTCATCAAAAAACACAGTCGTATTTTAGAGCAGTTTGACGGATTTCAATCACTTATATTGGGTATAGATTCAGTTATACATGCTGAAGTTGCCAAATTGTATAATGAACCTAACCTGCCTCAAATTAGCTGCGAGCAAATTGATGATAAGCATATTTTGCTCAATTACTGCTCTGTAAGAAAGTTGTGTTTTTGCGCTGAAGGGTTGATTTACGGTGCAGGTGCTCACTATGGTATGAAAACGCAAATTGATCATCAACAATGTATGCATGACGGATATGAGCAGTGCCGCATGTTGCTTACCTATGAAGGACAATAAATGACTAAGCAAGCTGAAGACTATTACCGAGCGTATCTGAGAGAAAAGCAGGCTCGGGATGAGTTAGAGCATTTATTGGAGGAAAAAACGCGCGCGCTTTATGAATCTAATCAAGCACTAGAAGAGAAAATACTGCAGCTGCAAAATCAGCAAGCAGTGCTAATGCAAGCTGAGAAAATGGCGACGTTAGGCACTTTATCAGCTGGTGTAGCACATGAAATTAATAACCCACTCGCATATGCGATGAGTAATTTAGAAAGCTTAAACTATGTAAAACCCGTTTTGGGTGGTTTATTGTCTGTTAGCAAGGACTTCATAGCGAAAGAGATAAGCAACGATGATTTTATAACAGAGCTAAAGAGGTTGAACCAGCAACAGTCGTTTGGTTTTTTAATCACTGATATGGATGAGTTGCTCGATGACGCACAAGATGGTTTGCGCAGAATAGGTGCCATTGTTAAAAACCTGCTGAGCTTCGCACGGCCTAAAAATAATTTATTAGCAATGGCGGATATTTCTAAGTCGCTAGAAAGCGGGCTGAAGCTATTGAATAATCAATTAAAAAACACCCACCTAATCTGCCATGTTCAGCCTATACCTTTGAGCTATTGTAATTTGGCTACATTGAACCAAGTAATTGTTAATCTATTACTTAATGCAAAGCAGGCTTGTGATGGTAGAGAACAAAAAGCGGAAATTGTTGTAAAACTGTTTAGTGAGCGTTCATTTATTTATTTGAGTGTTGAAGATAATGGCTGTGGGATGAGTGAAGAGACGATTAAACGTATTTTTGACCCTTTCTTTACCACAAAGCCAGTTGGTCAAGGCACAGGAATGGGCATGTCAATTGTGTATTCCATTATTCAGGAGCACCAAGGCAGAGTGCTCATTGATAGTACTGTTGGAGCCGGGAGTAAGGTTGTTTGCGAATTACCTATATTAGAAGAGACAGATGAGTAGTCGGTATTTGCATGAGGGCCATTTTTTGATGTTGTTTATAATTGGCTCAAGTGAACAATGAAATAGCTCATGTGGTATTGACCTTTATCACCTATTCTTTAAGGGGGATTTTTAGCATTTTAAGTATTTTTTTGAATAAGTAGACTTAAGAATGGTCAGTAGTGGTATTTATCACCTTCACATTGTAATTAAACTCGCTTATTTAGACTATATTACCTCAATTATCACTTCACTCAGTTTTAATCTCAAATATTTAGCTTGTCTTATACCCATATATATACAATATTTTTGTTATTAAGAACAAAAGCGAATATTAACAACCCTTACACATAACGTTAACGTAAACGTAAGGATGAAAATTGCTATAATTGTTTATAGCAAAAAAAAATGCCTTATATTTTTTTTGCATATGCAAACGCAGCTTATTTTGGATTAGTTTATTTATTGTATATCGATAAAAATAATTTTAAATATGACAGAAAAATGTCACAACCAACTGTTTTTAAGTATTATTTTTTTCTTTTTTCACTGTTTGTATTTATAATGAAGTGAATGCATTTCATGTTATTACTGAAAATAACGGGATGGATAAGTACTAGTCGTATAAATAAATTTATACGAAATTATTACTAATTTCTTGGCTTTCCCTTATTACTCAAGGTTGAAAAGTGAACAATGCGTGATTGACGCCCTTTATTTATGTGTTAGCTTTAATATTAATTTGTTAAACAAAAGTTACATGTAAAGGTTGGAGATAATCATGAGTTCACAAAAAATACTCAAGTCGGCGCTAAAATTGAGCGCCTTGTCTTTGGGTTTAATGGGGGCGCAATCGTATGCTTACGATTGTACTGGTGTTCCGCAATGGAGTGCAGGAACGGTATCCACTGCAGGCAAGGTTGTTCAGCAAAATAACGCAGCTTATGAAGCTAAATGGTGGAACCAGTCAGAACCAGAAGCAAACTCTGGACCATGGCAAGCTTGGTTGAGCTTGGGTGATTGTGACAGCGTTGTCATTAATAAAGAACCAAAAATCAATCAATTAAGCCCTTTGGATGGTTCTGAATTTATCGTTAATGACAGCGTTGCCATCACTGCTAATGCGACAGATGATGATGGTAGTGTGGCACAGGTTGACTTTTACGTTAATGGCTCCCTTATTTTGACGGACACGTCAGGAACAAATGATAATTTTGAGGCATCTTGGAGTGCTGTAGAAGGCACTCACACTCTCTCTGTTAAAGCAACCGATAATGAAGGCGCAGTTTCAAGTATGCTGAGTCATCAAATTATTGTTAAAACGGATACCCCCGTTAACAAAGCACCTGTTGCAGTGCTTGATATTGTTAATATGCCACCAGAGTTGGTTATTGGGTCCAGTGTCGAATTTGCATTGTCTGGTACCGATGACGATGGCTCAGTCAACAAGTTGAGTTTTGCGATTAATGGCACTGAAGTAGCTGCAACAAACGGTTCCGCTACTGAACATACTTGGCAAGCAACCGAGCTTGGTCAAGTTACATTTACGTTGACTGTTACAGATAACGAAGGTGCAACGGGGCAGATCAGCAAATCAGTAAATGTGGTTGACCCCACAGCAGATGCAGATGCATGTCGCCCTGAAGGTTTGTATCAAACACCGGGTGTTAATACACCATATTGTACAATCTACGACCAAAATGGTCGTGAGATTATGGGACCAGATCATCCTCGTCGTGTTATCGGCTACTTCACAAGCTGGCGTAATGGTGCAAATGGCCAGCCAAGTTACTTGGTAAATGATATTCCTTGGGACAAAATTACGCATATTAATTATGCATTTGCTCATGTAGATGCCAACAATAAAGTGTCAATAGGTGACCCAACTGCCGCAGGTAATCCTGCAACCAATATGGAATGGCCAGGGGTTGCGGGCGCTGAAATGGACCCTTCATTACCATACAAAGGCCACTTTAACTTACTTAATAAATATAAAAAGCAACACCCTGATGTTAAAACGCTTATCTCAGTCGGTGGTTGGGCTGAAACTGGTGGCTACTTTGGTCCTGATGGAAGTCGGGTTAATAGTGGTGGTTTTTATACTATGACGACCAATGCCGATGGTTCAGTGAACCATGCTGGTATTAATGCTTTTGCTAAAAGTGCTGTTGAGTTTATTAAAAAATATGGTTTTGACGGCGTAGATGTTGACTACGAATACCCATCTTCTATGGATGACTCTGGCCATCCGGATGATTTCCCAATTTCAAATGCACGTCGCGGCGGTTTGAATGCGTCTTATCAAATACTGATGGAGCGTTTGCGTGAGGAGTTGGATAAAGAAGGTGAAAAAGATGGCAAGCATTATATGCTAACCATTGCCTCGCCATCATCAGGCTACTTACTCCGTGGTATGGAGACGTTCCAAGCAGTCAAATATTTAGATTACGTAAACATCATGTCTTATGACTTGCACGGCGCTTGGAATTCACATGTAGGTCACAATGCTTCATTGTTTGATACTGGGGAAGACTCAGAGCTTAAGCAGTGGAATGTATACGGAACTAAAGAGTTTGAAGGAATTGGTTACCTCAATACAGACTGGGCAGTACGTTATTTTAGAGGTTCAGTATCTGCCGGTAGAATCAATATTGGTATTCCTTACTACACGCGTGGTTTCCAAAATGTACAGGGCGGTACAAATGGTTTATGGGGGCAAGCTGCTTTTGCTGACCAAGCGAACTGTCCTCCAGGTACAGGTAAAGGTGATCAGAACAAGTGCGGTAATGGTGCCGTTGGTATCGACAACTTGTGGCATGATAAAAACGACGTTGGTTTAGAAGTACCTGCAGGTTCTAATCCACTTTGGCACGCTAAAAACCTACAGCAAGGTATCATGCCTAGTTATGCCGAGATTTATGGTTTAGACCCCGCAAACGACCCTGCTGATCAACTATCTGGTACTTATACTCGTCATTATGACTCTGTAGCTGTCGCCCCTTGGCTTTGGAACGACCAGAAAAAAGTGTTTATTTCTATCGAAGATGAAGAGTCAATGGCAACCAAGGTTGATTACGTTATCAACAATGGACTCGGCGGTATTATGTTCTGGGAGCTTGCGGGCGACTTTGACTATGATGCGGCGAAAGGCGAGTATTTTATGGGCTCTAGCATGACCTCGCTTGCTTACGATAAATTTAATCAAAGTGGCGCTTTGTATGATGTAAACCAGGGTAATGCGAACTTCCAGTTACCTGAAAAGTCAGTAGATGTCAGCTTTACTGCCAAGGACTTTCCATTGGGAGATGCCAACTACCCAATTAGTCCAACATTTTCGTTTAAAAACAACTCAGGAATTGATTTAACGGGAGCAAAGATATCGTTTGATGTACCGGTATCTACCTCTGCAATCTTTAAGTCTAACTGGAATGCGACCGAAAAATTGAAAATGGCGGTTGATGCAAACGGCTCTAATGCTGCGGGTAATAACATTGGCGGATTTGAAAATGAATTCCACCGTTTCTCAATTACCCTTGTGAATGAATGGGGCAGTGTTCCTAAGTCATTTGCACCGGGTGAGACGGTTAACGCACAAGTAATGTACTACATGCCAATTTCTGGACCCATCAACTTTGTTGCTGAAAAAGACGGTAAGAAGTATGCGTTTAAGTTTGAGTACCCTCAATTGCCAGAGGCAACACCTGGAGATGGTGGTGGTGACCCTGTGACTACTTGTAAAGGTAAACCAATTCAAGACATTGTTGTATATCCAACATTACCTCAAGGCACACATGCCGCAGGGGGGGATTTAGTTCGCCAAAATCAAGCTATTTATCAAGCTAAGTGGTGGACAAATAAAGCACCTGAAGGCAGCAGTGATTATCAGAAGGTATGTACCTTGTAATTGGCTTGGGCAGCTCCGGCTGCCCAATTAAGGAGGAATAGCAATGAACAAAATGTTAGTTAAAACCCCTTTGCTCGCAGCAACCATCAGTACCATATTATTGAGTACGCTGAGTTATAAAGTGAATGCTCATGGTTTTATGGATTTTCCTAAAGCGCGCCAATCTTTTTGCGAAGCGCAAGGTGGATACTGGTGGCCAGAAGATGGTTCAAATATTCCAAATTTGGCATGTCGAGCAGCCTTTTTAGAGTCGGGTTACGTACAGTTTATTCAAGAGCATGAATTTTCGGTCAACACTGCTAATTATAATGATCAAGCGGCTGTTGAAGCAAGTGTACCCGATGGAACTTTATGTGCTGGTGGCGATAATGCAAAACGAGGCGCAAACTTACCGTCTGCACATTGGCAAAGCACGGAAGTAACCCCTAATGCCAATAATGAGTTAGCCGTGCGTTTTAGAGCCACAACACCCCATAACCCTAGCTTTTGGAAATTTTATATCACTAAACCTGAGTTTAATCGCGCAACCGATGTTTTACGTTGGCAGGACTTAGAGCTCGTCACAGAGCTGGGTAATGTTGATTTTGTTAAAGACCCCGATGGTAAGCGTTTTTATGAAATGAAGGTGTCGATACCTCAGGATCGAGTGGGTGATGCGATTTTATACACTCGTTGGCAGCGTATTGATGTTGTGGGAGAGGGGTTCTATAACTGTAGTGATATTACTATTGTTCGTGACACCGGGCCAATTAATTGGACGAGCGCGGGCTTTTATATTAATCAGGGACAACAGGCAAACGTTGGCGATACTGTGTGGGCGCGTGTATTTGACGGAACGGGGAAAGAACAGGTCAGTACATCATTAAAAGTTACCGATTTTAATGTGGGTAACTGGGCTGAGCAATTAGCACAAATGTTGAACCTAGATCATGCCAGCGTTATGCAAGTGGGCATTAAGCAAGGCAATGGAAAAATCGAATTTGACCCGCAGAACTTACTGTCAAATGAGGTGTTTGTGAGTAATGAAAATTACACGTATAACCTCACGGTTCAAGCCGCACCAGATAATACGCCACCTAAAGTAAACCCTACAGAACCGCTGTTTATAGATGAACTTTCGACTACAACACTCCATGTTCATGCTTTTGATGATGAACAGCAAGATTTGAGTTATCAATGGCAGTTACCAAACGAATTATCATGGACAGGTACAGGCTCTACAATTGAAATTACGGCCCCTGAAGTGTCTGCAGATAGTGAATACAGTATCACAGTCACGGTATCTGATGGTCAGCTAAGTACATCTTCACAAATATCAGTGACTGTAAAGAATGTTGATCAATCTCAGTACCCTACTTGGAGTCAAAGTAGCACTTATGTAGGCGGAGATAAGGTTTCCCATAACAATAAAAACTACCAAGCAAAGTGGTGGACTCTAGGTGAAGAGCCAGGTACTGCCAGTGTTTGGTTAGAGCTATAAGTAATACGTATTACCACAGCGTGATACGTTGAATAAAGATTTATTTTGATACAACAATCATCCTCCATAATTGGTTGGATACAACATGTAAATAAGGTTGAGAAAGTTATGAAAATTAAACAGTTAACGGTCGCTACGGCTTTAGCCATGATGTCAGGTTCAGTACTTGCTGCACCTTCAACACCCAGCTTAGACTGGAAGCCACAATTGTATTCTTTTGTTGAGGTAAACCTAGATGGTCAAGGGTCATATAAAGATTTAGTGAAAGCAAAAGAGCAAGTAGATATTAGCATCAAGTGGAATGCTTGGAGCGGTGCTGGTGGCGATGGCTATAAAGTTTATTTTGATGATATGTTAGTTAATGAGGGTACATTAACGGCTGGCACAAAAAGTGGTGTTATTGAATTTCCATATAATAGCTCAGGTCGTCATACTTTGTATCTTGAACTATGTGAAGGTCAAACTTGTGCACGTAGTGCCGGTAAGCAAATCGTAATTGCTGATACTGACGGTGGTCACTTAGAGCCACTGCCAATGAATGTTGATCCAAATAACAAAAACTTTGGTACTAACCCAAGCTATGTGACTGGTGCATACTTTGTAGAGTGGGGTATTTATGGTCGTAACTTTGATGTAACACAAATCCCTGCGCAAAACTTATCTCATTTATTATATGGCTTTATTCCAATTTGTGGCCCAAATGAGTCATTGAAAGAAATAGAAAATGGCAATAGCTGGCGTGCACTGCAAAAGGCGTGTGCGGGTTCATCTGATTATGAAGTTGTGATTCATGACCCATGGGCTGCTGTGCAAAAAGCGCTACCTGGTGTTGACTCTAAAGACCCAATTCGTGGTACATATGCGCAGTTAATGGCGCTGAAGCAACGTTACCCAGATCTTAAAATTTTACCATCGGTAGGTGGTTGGACGTTATCTGACCCATTCCATGGTTTTACCAACAAGGCTAACCGCGATACGTTTGTCGCATCAATGAAAAAATTCCTAAAAACATGGAAGTTCTATGATGGTGTTGATATTGAC
The DNA here is from genome assembly GCF_945859825.1 of Pseudoalteromonas holothuriae. Classification (GTDB taxonomy): domain Bacteria; phylum Pseudomonadota; class Gammaproteobacteria; order Enterobacterales; family Alteromonadaceae; genus Pseudoalteromonas; species Pseudoalteromonas holothuriae. Next base: position 293,526 of record NZ_CAMAPC010000003.1, on the reverse strand, counting down.
TGGGAATTCCCAGGTGGCGGCGGTCCAAATGGTGACTTAGGTGACCCAGTAAATGATGGCCCAGCCTATGTTGCGCTTATGCAAGAACTTCGCGCTATGCTTGATGATTTAGAAGCTGAAACCGGCCGTCAATATGAGCTCAGCTCAGCTATTGGTACTGGCTACGATAAAATTGAAGATGTTGATTATCAAGCAGCTTCACAGTACATGGATTATATCTTTGCCATGACTTATGACTTTTACGGTGGTTGGAATAACGTAACGGGCCATCAAACTGCGCTTTACTGTGGCTCTCACATCAGCACAGATGAATGTAATGGTACTGGTGTTGACGATAATGGTGAACCGCGTAAAGGTCCTGCATATAGCACGCACAACGCAATCCAGTTACTACTTGCACAAGGTGTTGATTCTAAGAAATTGGTTGTGGGCGCAGCTATGTATGGTCGTGGTTGGGAAGGCGTTATGGAACAAAATGCGACTATTCCAGGTAATCCAATGACTGCACCAGGTAATGGTAAGTTTAAAGGTTCTACATCACAAGGTGTGTGGGAGCCGGGTATTATGGATTATAAAGGCATAGTAGCTAATTTATTAGGTCCAAATGGCACGGGTATTAATGGTTTTGAAGTAGGGTATGATGCGCAAGCAGAGGCGGCTTATGTTTGGAATCGTAGCAACGGTAAGTTGTTGACTTATGATAATCCTCGCTCTGTTGAGGCCAAAGGTGCGTATGTTAAAATGAACGACTTAGGTGGTTTATTTGCTTGGGAGATTGATGCTGATAATGGTGATATCTTAAATGCAATCCATGAAGGGTTAGCGGGTACAGTACCACCAAATAGAGCACCAGTGGTATCAGTAGATGGACAAGTGTCGATTGCTAACGGTGGCACAGCAGTTGTTACTGCGAGCGCAACGGATGCAGACCGAGACCCATTAACTTACAGCTGGACTGCTGATGCAGCATTAAGTTTAGCAAATGCAAATAGTGCGAGTGTGAGTGTAACTGCACCTACTGTGACAACTGATACAAATTACACCCTAACAGTGACAGTGTCAGATGGTACGGTATCAGTATCAAAAGGTGTAACAGTTACTGTAAGTGCAACATCAAACAATGCACCTGTACTTGACCCAGTTGCAAATGTAACAGTAGAAGAAATGGCGAGCATTAACGTCAATGCAGTGGCAACAGATGCAGATAATGACACGCTTACGTATACGTGGAATGTACCTGCAGGTCTTACTTTATCTGGTTCTGGTGCGAGTGTAAGTTTAAGTGCTGGTGAAGTATCGCAAGATACGACTTACACCGTTTCTGTGTCGGTGTCAGATGGTACTGCAAGTGTCTCTGAGTCATTCCAAGTAACGGTTACCGATACAACCGGTTCTGTCGATACATGGGAGCGAAATAAAGTGTATGTTGGTGGTGATACTGTTGTGTATGGTGGTAAAGATTATCGTGCTAAGTGGTGGACTCGCGGTGAAGAGCCAGGTAAAGCCCTTGTATGGCTAGCCCTTTAACTCTTAGCTGTAGACTTTAATAAAGTTGACTCAAGGACGAGCACAGCAATATACAAAAGTGAGCGTCAATCGATGTTATCGGTTGACGTTTTTTGATAAGCGCAAATATTTGCGAGTCATAAGCGCAAAGGCATATAATCATCGTCCTGAGATTTTACTAACGTAAGTCACTAACCTAGGGCACAGCGCATATGCCATCTTTAAAATATCGAATTGTTTTTACTGTTTTATTATCATTTTTTTTGTCTATCTTGATGACCTTATGGGTGACCTACATTAACTTAGGCTGGAGTGAACACTTTTTAGCTGATTGGGCAAAGGCTTTTTTATGGGCGTGGCCAGCCGCGGCAGTTATTTCATTTTTTAGTGCGCCAATTGCTCAAAAGTTAACAACTAAATTACTACCCTAATCATACTTCCATACCTGTATTTTAATTGAAGTGACTGCTTAATCTACCGTATAACTTATGTAGAATAACGGCATACGGGATTTTTGCCCTGTTATTAAGTTATTCATCTATTGCAATTGGTATAACTCAAATCATTTATCATCCAATGATGATTTTTCTTTCAATATTAAGGCGCTTTTATGCAGTAATAGCTGGCTATTACAAGACCAAGCAACGCAGATAGAGGGTTAAGCTTTATTGGGAAAATTCGCTTATCCAAGGCTGAGGTTACTTATAGTGGTAATATTTTTGTATTCTTCCATACTCAACTGAACGTACTTTATTTCGGTTGATGTATTAATTTGTACTATAGATTTTATCTGCTTTTGCTATTGCTTGTTACTTTTCAATGTATTAGTTGCGAACGCACTTACAAAGTAGGTGTGGGTACTGCTTGGCCGCCCTATGTGATGTATGATAATGAGCGCTTTTACGGTATGGATATAGATGCAACGCAAGCAGTTTTTAATAAAGCGGGATTGTGTATCAGCTTTATTAGGCTCCCCTCATCAGCTAGAGGCATCACTGAGTTAGAAAGGGGGTTTATTGATATTCTTCCTTCAGCCAGTTATAGCGAGCAACGAGCCGCGATAGCTTATTTTAGTACGCAATATAGACGCGAAAAAATGCGGCTTTTCACGCTTAGTACGATGGATGAGGTCGATGATTTATCTGAACTATTTATTCAAGGCTATCTGTTTACTGCAAATCCTGGGGCGTACTATGGTGAGGAGCTAGCAAATATATTGCGAATTGAGCGTTTTAAAGACAACTACTTTGAAGTAGCAAGCTTGTCGCAGCGCATGGAATTAGTTCGCCGTGGTAGGGTAGACTTTTTGATTGAAGATGAGGCCAGTGGTATTTATTACAAGCAGCAATTAGGGTATGAAACTCTTCGCTTGCACCCTTATATTATTCACGATAACGGTGTTCATTTTATGCTCAGTAAAGGTGCGTTTAGCGTAGAGCAAATTGCTAAAATAAATAAAGCAATAGGTGCAATGTCTGAGCAATTAAAGGTCATAGAACATAAATACCTTACTCAGAGAACTGAGCAATTAACCCAGTCGCCTCACTTCTAGTTCAATAGCACCTCGGTTTAAACCATAATCGCAGTTTATATCGTTCGCGAACGGAGTAAACTCTCCATGCTGGTTAATTTTAATATCGCCACCTCCATTGAGTGAAAATGCTAACCTATCATCTGCATTAATGCACCCAACCAGCGAAAACCATGGACGGCAGGGCAAGCGTTTATAGGGTTCCATCATTTCTATTGGCAGCTGTTTTACGCCCACCTTTCGGTTATCACGGTGCCAGCCGCTAGCACTCACTTTAACGTCTTTATCAAACCACACTTGAGGGTCAACCGGGTTTATACGGTAGGTTGCGCCTTTTTCAAGCCAAAGGCCGGTATGGTTGTATGCTTCACACGCAAATACTTTTAGGTTCATTTGCTCGCCTACTTGTAAAATATTCAGCTGCTGAGTCGGTAATTCAATATGTGGATTTATACCTATGCACTCAAGCATCTCGCCATTGGCATACTCTAACCTATGGGTAAGACCTTTTAATGATTCAGGACGATAACTACTGTGGTTATAAACACGCTTTGCCACACTATGGTGAATAATGGGGGTCATGTTACTAATTTGGTTATCTTGCATTACAACACACAGTCGATGCGTTGCTTTAAAGTTAATGTTGCCCCAAAAATAGTCATGTTGGTGGCTTGGAGCGAGGGCATCAGGTTTGATGGCTAAATCATCTGCATCTATCAGTAAGTTGCCATCATGGGGTAATAAGCTGGCGTAGTTAATTTGCTCACGGGTTAGTATATCGATATTGATAGGTTGTATGAGTAACCATTCAAGTGTGTAGCGTAGACAAATGTCGGATAATCCACTGCGATAAAAGCCACCGCCTATGTCAGAGTGGCTGCCTGCAAACCACACTTCATGCACATTGGGTGCATGGTTAAGTAAGGTTGCTTCAAAAACTCGACGTTTATCATCAAGACTAACACAGTGAAGTGCAGCGGTTACATTTTCAGCCACATCATGATTGGCAAATATAACATGCTCTGTTCCGCAAGTCGCTTTGGTTATTTTACTAAAGCCAATAGAAGCTATTGTATCGAATACACATAAAAACACGTTGTTGCTGATATGTTTTTCTAAGCATTTTGCAAAGCGCCTAGCCAATGCTGCACCACGGCTAAAACCAATCAGTAGTATTTGGTCGCCTTGTTGGTAATTATTTTCAAAATCGCTCATCGCTTGTGACAAAATACTGGCCACATCACTATTTTGAGGTGCAAGGACTTGGTTTAGTATTTTTTTAACGGCACTGCCTTGGTTGCCTATTCCGCTATAGTAAAAACAGGTTTGATGCGTAAATTGGCTTTGTGCCTGTGGGTGTATACGACCACCGAGTAATAGATGTAGTTTAAGAACGTTGCTTATTTCACAATCTTCTTTAAACTGCTCGGCACTATATTGCTGTGCATCTCGAGGTTCGCTACCAGTGCCGTCAAAACTAAAAACCAATAGTGAAGGACTAGATGAATTAGACATAGCTTTCTCCTCTTATACACAGTGATGACATTGCCAATAAGCATGAAATTGGCGTATTAATGTTAATGCTAAACACAAAATATGATACTTTTAAGTCAAGTAATTACACCAATTGAGGCCACACTATGGAGCATGGACAGCCGTTGCTAGAAAGCTTATCGCAACATTTTGGTTTTGCCAGTTTTAGACCGGGACAATCGCAAACTATTTCACAATTGTTAGCCGGGCACGCTTCATTGGCTATTTTCCCAACAGGGTCAGGAAAATCTTTATGCTATCAGTTGAGTGCTTTACACCTGCCACATTTAACTTTAGTGGTGTCTCCATTGTTGGCGTTGATGCAAGATCAAGTGCTCTTTTTACAAAGTAAAAACATTGGTGCAGCGACACTCGACTCAAGCCAGTCAACTCAGCAAAGCCAAGCGGTGATGCAAGGAGTCAGAAGTGGTGAAATTAAAATACTGATGGTGTCGGTAGAGCGCTTCAAAAATGAACGTTTTCGTGAGTTTATTAGACAAATCAATGTGTCGATGATGGTGGTGGATGAAGCACACTGTATTTCAGAGTGGGGTCATAATTTTAGGCCTGATTATTTAAAACTGCCGGATTATCGTAAAGAGCTTAATATTCCACTGGTATTATTATTAACTGCAACAGCGACAAAAAAAGTAAAACTTGATATGGCAAAGCGCTTTGATATTTTGCCACAACATATAGTACAAACAGGGTTTTATCGGCCCAACCTAGATTTATCGATAATGAGTGTTAGCGAGCATGATAAATTGCCTCAATTACTGCAGCTTGTACGCGCTCAACGTGGTGCGGGTATTGTGTATGTCACTTTACAACAACAAGCTGAGCAAGTAGCAAAACAACTAAAAGCATCTGGCATAAATGCGTCTGCATATCATGCGGGTTTAAAAGATGATTTACGTACCACAGTACAACAGCAGTTTATGGCCAATCAAATTCAAGTCGTGGTTGCCACCATTGCCTTTGGAATGGGGGTTGATAAAGCAGATATTCGTTTTGTGATACATCATGACTTACCCAAATCGATAGAAAACTACAGTCAAGAAATCGGCCGTGCTGGACGAGATGGCGAACTAGCTAAATGTACTGTTTTGGCAAACTTAGACGGTGTTGCCACCGTTGAAAACTTTGTTTACGGCGACACGCCTGAGCGCAGCGGTATAGAGTATGTTGTTGCGCAAGGTTTGCAAGAACAAGTCAATGGCAAGTGGGAGATACAAGAGCTACCTCTATCTAAAGCGAGCAACATCCGTATTCTGGCTTTAAAAACGCTGTTAGTGCAATTAGAAATATTAGGTGCCATTAGCGCAAAGTATGCGTATTACGCCGATTTTAGATTTAAATTTGTGACGATTGAATCGAAGTTACTGAGTCAGTTTGATTCGACAAGGCAGGCATTTTTAAAACAAATTTTTGCACATACTCAGTTTAAAAAAGTATGGGGTACGGTAGATATGCAGTCTCTTGTGCAATCTGGTGCTGATAGGCAAAGAGCCGTTGCCGCCCTTGATTATTTACACCAGCAAGGTTTGATTGAGCTTGAAAGTAAGCGCATGGTGCAGGTTTATGGGGTAAATCAGCAGGTATTGTCACAGCCTGAATTAGTCGACAACTTGTACCACTACTTTAAAGACAAAGAACAGGCAGAATTAAAGCGCATCTCCTCGATGCTGCGCTTTTTTGAGCTTTCTAAGTGTTTGAGTGCAAACTTAGCCTATTACTTTGACGATTCTCAGGTACCAAGCTCATGCGGACATTGCAGCGTGTGTAGAGGGCAAGTCGCAAAATTAACGCAAAGTAACGTTCGGCAGATGCCAGATGATGATGCATTACGCGCTTATGTTTTTGCTATGCAAAAACATTTACGACAAGGTGATATTACGATAAGCAAAGACACGATTATTCGATTTTTAGCTGGTGTTACTACGCCGTTTATAAGTCAATACAAGTTAAAGCAACTACCGGGCTTTGCTTGCTGTGAAGGTCTTCGTTTTATGCAAATAGCCGATAAAGTGAATCAATTAGCTTTGGGTGTATAAAAAACCATAGCCTGTGTCCTAGTTGTCATTGATAATACATTTGATAGTTTAATATTGAGGTACAAAGCAATGAAATTACCCATACTCTTTAGCCTATTATTGTTAAGCGGGTTTACAGTTGCACAAGACCCAGTTTATACATTTGATAGTGCGATAGCTAAAGTGCCAGAAAATGCCTTTACCAATAATGCACGGCAATACCCTAAAAATGGAGACTTTATCATTCAGGGCTACTACCCGATGAGCACTGTAAAAGGGCAGCGAGCTGCTTTAGTTACTATTAAGAACACCAGTACAGGTAAGCGCTTTTTTGAGCCAGAACATGTTATGGCACTCTTTGCAGATGGCTCGCGCCATTCTCCCTTAATGGGTGATGATAAATATTCATTACAAGCGAGTGAAACGTTTACTCTAACGCTTGAATTTGGCCGCTACGACTACCCCATCGTCAGCGTGTATACTTCTAACAATAAAAAAGAGTAACGTTACGACTTATGCACTCACATATAAAAAAGCTTTATCAAAGTGCGACAAAACCAGAACGACTGATCATCGGCTTAATGAGCGGCACTTCGTTAGATGGCCTTGACGTTGCATTGTGCCGTGTTAGTGGCAATGGGCGCGGTACAGAGCTTACTGTGCAAGCGTTTACCACTTGTGATTACCCGCAGTCTGTTAAAGATAAAATAAGCCAAGTTTTTGCTAAACAAACCGTGAATCTTGAGTATTTAACTCTACTCAACCCATGGCTAGGCCAATATCATGGTCAACTTATCAATCAATGCCTTATGCGCTGGCAAGTTGACCCACACACTATTGATGTAATTGCCAGTCACGGGCAAACCATCTTCCATTGCCCACAACATCAGCATGATTACACTGAATTTGCTAATGCGACATTGCAAATTGGCGATGCTGATCATATTGCTGTTGCAACAGGTATAACGACCATTGCTGACTTTAGACAAAAACATATTGCCGCAGGTGGTGAGGGCGCGCCGCTTGCTCAATACGGCGATTATTACTATTTTGCCAGCAATGAAGAAAACCGTATTTTGCTTAACATGGGCGGTATAGCAAATTTAACTTTCTTACCCAAAGGTGGTCAGCTTGACGATGTTATTTGTAGTGACTTAGGTCCGGGAAATACGCTGATGGATGCTTATATGCGAGCGTATTATGGTAAGCCTTTTGATGAAAATGCAGCGGTTGCAATGCAAGGTAAAGTGAATAGTGCGCTTTTAAATGCGCTGCTCGAAACGTCATTCTTTGCACTAGATTTACCCAAAACAACCGGGCCTGAAGTGTTTAATTTGGCTTTATTAAAGCGAGCACAACGCAATAGCAATACGCTGGAGTTATCGCACCAAGATGTGATGGCCACACTCAGTGCTTTGTCTGCACAGGTTATTGCGAAGCATATTAATGCATTAGCTAAACACTCAACCTCAGTATACTGCAGTGGTGGAGGTGTACATAATGTGTTGTTGATAAATCAAATAAAGAAGCTATTAAGTACACATATTAAAATGCAAAATAGTGATGTTCTAGGAGTTCATCCTGATGCAAAAGAAGCGGTGCTGTTTGCTATGCTTGCCAATGAATGTTTAGTAGGTGAATGTATTGAGCAAAGCGCTCAATCATCAGTGAGTGTAACGATGGGTAAAGTGAGCTTTGCTGATTAGGGTATTAAAAAATTGCAAGTATTGACGCCATCAGGTTTGCCGTGTGGCGTTTTACCGCAGAGGTCATGTCAGACATAGGTGGTTTTTGCTCTACGATGTTATTATCATTTTGCTTTGAGTTATGAATATAGGCGTTGTATTCAACCGAGTTTTTAACCATACCATGGCGACCAATTAAGCTTAACTGCACAATATACTCACCAGATTGACCATGCCCTTTTAGGGTTAACCCTTGATGCCCTGTTTCTAAAGCATGCTTATTCAGAGGTGCTTCTGCACTAAAACTTGCCGAGCGGGCTTTGATAGGCGTTGCATACAGTGCAATCATATCGCCCAGTTGCGCATCATAAGGCAGCTCACATAAAAACGCTAAGCCCACTGTGTGATATTCAAGCTTTAAGGTGTCGTACTGCAACGCATGTAAACACGCTTGGTCTTCAGCATGTTCATCTAAGGCTCGAGCAGAAAAACTCAACAGTACAGGTGGTTGTGTCATTGTCAAAAGTAGCAGTTAATTTTAAGTGGCTCGCATTATGGCGCAATAAAATGACACTTTTATGACTTTGAGCGCAATAATAGGCAAAGATGTAGCAAACTTATACTGAGATGTAAATAATAAAGGAACGGTATGGAGTTTATACTCTAAGCCGTCTCAACTTAGGTTCAGCCAGCATAAAGTTTGATTATGTGATTTTATGGTTAATTATGTATACTATACATAATTAACCATAAGCTAGCATAACTAAGCAGAGCACCTGATCATGAAAAAAGTCAACTGGCATTTTCAGCGTAAAGATTTGGCTGAGTCTTACTTGCAAACTGTTTATCAAGGGGCAATGAGTCGCATTGCGTTACTGGATGTAAGGCGTACGGGAAAAACCACCTTTTTGCTGAAAGACCTGTATCCGATTGCCATCGAAAATGGCTTTATTCCTGTTTATATTAACTTATGGGGTGAACCTGAAAGTCCAACAGTTGCAATAACACAAGCGTTGAATAATACCTTATCAATATTAGATGAAACGCTAAAAAGTAAGTTGTCTGAACTTGCTAATAGCGAAGTAAAAAAGCTGGAAGTGGGAAATAATGTATTTGGTAAAGCTATCATTGAATTTAGCGACAAACATGCTCATAAGCCCAGTGAATCTGAGCTATTTAAAATAGGGCAATTGGTTGAGGCACTTTTTAATAAGTGTGGTGATAAAGCAATAATTATTATTGATGAAATTCAGCACCTAGCCTCATCAGATAAATTTTTGCCTGTACAGCATGCACTGCGCACAGCATTAGACACTTATAGCGATATTTGTGTAGTATTTGCAGGCTCTAGTCGCTCAGGTGTTAATGCGATGTTTTCAGATAAAGACAAACCATTTTATGATTCTGCATTTATGATTGATTTTCCAAGGCTTGGCGAAGAGTTTGTACAGCATTGCTGTAAAACACTCAAGGTTCATTTTAACTTAGAGTATGACGTATTAGCTATTAATGACTTTTATGAAGAGATAGATAAATCGCCCTTTTGGATGATGAAGTTGATGACATATTTGATGGCGCATAAAGCATCGTTAAAAGAGGGAACTGAGTATATTAAGGCGCTGATGGTTCAAGATGGTGATTTTGAAGGTTTGAAAAAGCGTTTAAGAGCCCTTGATGTGGAGGTTTTACACTTGATACGCCAAGAAGAAACTGCTCTATATAGCGCGAGTATCGTAGACTATTTATCTAATAAAGTAGCCAATGAAGTGACTTCTTCAGCAATTCAAACTAGTGTTAAAAAACTTAAAACAATGCAAGTAATATCACAATACGGTGATAGGTATTACATCGAATCTCCTGGTTTTATTAAATACTTAGAGGCAACCTTAAAGGTATAATTATGAACGAGAACGGATAAAATTTATAAGTATTTTAAATTCAGATTTTTATAATAGAAGAAAGTAGCTAGGCAAAAAACACCATTTGCTGACATATGTTAATCTTTCATTGGAGCCTAGTAATTGGTTATTCCCATTTCTGCACATATTATAAATGCCTTTGTTCATCAAGGTAAGGGAGGCAATCCTGCAGCCGTTATTGAGCATAATGGCTTATTAACCCAAGCGCATATGCAAGCCATTGCACTATATTTGGGCTTATCTGAAACCGCTTTTGTGTGCGATATAAAAGCAAAGCAATATCGGGTTAGGTTTTTTACGCCCACACAAGAAGTTGACTTTTGTGGTCATGCAACCTTAGCTGTTGGACATTACCTTGTTTCGTCAGGTCGAGTTTCATCTGGTAATTACACGCAATTAACTAAAGCGGGTAATTTCGCAGTTAGCATAGTTAAAAATGCTGAAGTGATGATGAAACAGAGGTCGGCAAAATTTGCGCAAACATACACTGCAGATACCATAGCAACATTGTTTGAAAATACAGGTGAAGGTTCTTTTGTTACTAGTGGTGTAATTCAAGTGGTGGATACGGGATTACCAGATTTACTCGTGCCAATTAAATCTGGCATGTTGTCACATTTAAAAGCCAACGAAGTAGCCATGGCGGTATTTTGTGACACACACTCATTGGCCAGTATTCATGTCTTTGAATTAAATACTCATGACAGCCCATATTATGCCAATACTCGAAATTTTTCCCCGCATTGGGGCATTCCAGAAGAATGTGCGACAGGTAGCGCAAGTGGCGCATTAATCGCATATTTAAACCGCTATGAGCAGCTACTCGCTCATCAGCATGTGGTGTTTTTACAAGGGCTTGAGATGGGGAGGCCCTCACTAATCAAAGCACACTTAAGCAAGACCAATGACAGCCTTTGCCCAGTTATTGGTGGTACAGCGCAGCATATTACAACCACCTTATTAAATGTTGAGCAGCAAAGTGCAAAAGTTGTTGAATAGCCAGTAATAGTTTAACTATGGCAGCCTTAGTTTTTTAATTCCAAAAGTGAATAATCTTATCTTCAGCAATACGGGAAGGCCCGTGAAGCTTATCATCACGACGGGATCGCTCTTTGTAAAAAGCTTTAATGCAGAGCCTTTTTTTATCTAATAGCGTTCACGTTACCACTACCTGTTTGTAAATTAAGTCATTATTTATCTTGAATTTGTGAAGAGATTACCACCTCCATCAACCAATACCATGATCTAACTGACGTTTTATGACTTACCATCTCAGCGGTATTATTCAGCTGCTCACGCAGTTCATGTTCGTATTTTAAAGCAGTGGAGCTTGTTCCTTTAGTGTTGGCTTGGTTAAGTGAGTTAATGAGCTGCGCCGTCAGACAAACCAATTATTGCTTTTTGTTTATAAGCAGGTGGAGTTGTTTTATTAACTTTACTGAAGTTAGAACAAGTATATTTTAATTTTTATTTGTTAATTTTATTTTAAAAATGTTTTTGTTGTTTTTTAATTTGGTTTATTATCTGTTGTATATTATCGGTGGTTTTTAGGTTTTATTCAAAAGGTGGTGTAGTTATCTATGCTTAAAATCCCTTCTATTATTGAATAGAAGGAAATAATTTAATATTTTAATTAAAAGAGGTTTATATAATGAAAGTTTGGGAAAAGGATATTTTCCGTCATATTTTGCTGATGTTGGTATTTTCAACAATACTCACAGCATGTGGTAGTGATAATAAGCATGATAATCAAAAAAACATACCAGAAAAGCCTGTCATTGCATCCAAAGATGCGATTGTTGTAGGTGCTGGATTGTCTGGATTAACCGCCGCGTATGAGCTTGAGCAACAAGGCTTCAAAGTGACGGTCATTGAAGCGAGAGATAGAGTGGGTGGTCGAGTCGCTACCATTGAAATGGGGTCTCAAACAGGTGAGATAGGCGGTGAGCTGATTGATGGCGAAACGGTACATAAACAAATTCACCACTATGCCAGTTTATTCAACGTGGCGCTCGCTGATGTAGGGTACGACGGCGATATAGAAGAAGGTGCTTATTATATTGATGGCCAGTTGGTGAGTTATACTGATTTTGATAATGGCTATAATCACGCTGTGGTGACTGATTATTATCGCTTTAAAGACCAACTAAAGCTGCTTGCAGATGCAGTCCCAGATCCAGAAAACCCAGCTGAACTCCCCTTGGCTAAAGAGTACGATTTAGTGAATGTGCAAACTTGGTTAGATGGTTTGCAATTAAATCCCATTGCAAAACAAATGGCAGAGCAGTTTATTCGCGGCGAGTTTGATGAGCCAAGTAATTTATCTCTTTTACATGTTGCACAGTATTCAAAGGTATATGAAAACGTTTCTGATGATGATGTTGAGTCTACTCGCTTTTTAAAAGGCGGGGTAGCTATGACACAAGCTTATGTTGATAATATCCAAGGTGACATTGTGCTTAGTCAGCCCGTAGCAAAGATAGAGCAAGTTGATAATAAAATAACTGTTACAACGTCAACACAATCAACCTACACGTCAGATGTGATTGTGGTAACGGTACCATTGACCGTACTCAATAAAATTACGTTTTCACCCACATTGCCTGATGCAATGACGCAAGCGGCAGATAATATTAACTATGGCACTCATTCAAAAGTATTATTGCAATATAGCAAACGTTTTTGGTTGGAACAGAAATTGGGCGGAGATACGGTCGTTGCAAGCTTACCCACTGGTTGGACGTGGGAAACAACAGAGCGCCAAGGTGGTGAGGGGGGGATTTTAATAGCCTACACATCTGGAGATTTCAGTAAAATGCAAAAAGAATGGACAGATCAACAGGTCATTGACACGAGGCTCGCTGAAATTGAACTTATGTATCCAGGCTCATCCGATTATTTTATAGCTGCGAAAGCGCAAAACTGGATTAACGAAGCATGGACTAAAGGCGGCTATTTGGCTTATGGCCCAGGCCAAGTGAATGAATACTGGAAGCTATTTGAAGTCCCAGTAGGGCGTATTTACTTTGCTGGGGAACATACAGATACTTTATATTTAGGCTACATGGAAGGCGCAGTCAGAAGTGGTGTGCGAGTTGCGCAACAGATTAAAGAACTAGGGCTGTAATTTCACCATTGAGTGCCTTTGCTATATTTGGCAAAGGCACTATTTTTTGCGCTAGTAAAAACAGGGACAAACATGTAATACTCAAAATTTAATAAATAATCTTTGAGCAAGGAAAGCTAAGTAGTGTCAAAAACAAAAATTATCATTATACTTCTGTTTGTTGCTTTTATTAGTACTGTTTTTTACTTCGTTACCTTACAAGCTGAGCCGAGCAATTCAGTCGAGCTGAATAATCAAACAAAGAATACTGATACTACATCACAACCCCCCACTGCATTTAACGAAGCAAGCACTGAGTTAAATGTAGTAGAAAGTAACCACTCGCTCAGTTGCGATGCTTATGAAAATGCATTAGACAAAGCGCGTTTGATACATTTTAACTTGATAGGTGCAAAGGCGATTGGTTGGTATTTTGAAGGTATCGATAAATATAAAATAGCGCACACTTTAGCAAAAATGTATGGCTATCAAAATGCAATGATTTGGATTGAGCAGGTAAACGCTTTGTCTCATTATTATGAAAAAAGTCAAACATTGATTCAAGATATTCACGGGCTTGAATACAGTGCATTATCAGGTTCAAATAGAATATATTTACAGCGTTTAGATGCTTATAAAGTACCTACATATAAAGATCACTTTGATGTAAATAAGGCGCTTAATCTTTATCCTGATATTGCGCTTAAACTTTGGTTAGCAGCACTCACTAAGGCACTAGAAAATACTGATTTACAGCAATCGCTTTATGCTATTAGCCAACTTAATTCGTTACATAAAAACGATTTATTTTTTGAGCACCCATTAAGAGATAGTGCCAATATATTTTTACTTAGTACTTTTTCTCAGCCACAAGTAAAGCCATTACTTACAGCAATGTTTGAACTAGCGCCTGTTTATTTAGAGCCGCAGCATGGGAGTAGTGCTAACAGCGTAAAACAATCTTTAATGGCACTTGATAATAGTGAGTCGACTTGGCGATTGAGAACCACCTCTGCAAAATTGTTTGAGATAGACCCTGAAGTAAATCAGCGTATTAACGCATTGGCTAAGCGCTATACTGACTTAAATATTGAGCTTAAGGCTCAAGACTATTGTGAGCCTCAAACACCCAACTTAAGCATCTCATCTAAACAAATAAGTTCAAACAATATAAATAATAAGCTCTCTAAGCACTGGCAAGCGATAGTAGATTATATGTGCCCAGAAAAAAACATTTTTTATGGTTATACAGCCGTGTCAGCAAAGCTCAATAAATACGGTGTTGACGTTAATGCACTAAATAACTTTGCAGCAATAATGTCTAATCATACTAAGCTTCAAGCTGCGCTGCCTCACTTTGAACAGTATGAAGCTGCGGTGTTATTTGACATTATGTATACACGCACATCCTATAATAATCAGCAAATTAGAACTCTAATAGAGCATAAACTAGTGCCTCAAAGTAGTAATTTTTACGCCATGCTATATCGCCTGCCAATAGATGAGCAAAAGGCGTTGCTTGTTGAACAGCAATACAACATACAAAATACCAGCTCTCTTGGCTTTTCGTTGATAACTCAGGTGTTAGAAAAGAGCTTAAGACAAGGGAGTGCAGATGCTGATAAGCTTGTGCCTTTTTTGATTTCACAAGGTGTGCCGTTAACCAGTAGCGAACAAGACTTAGACCCGTTATGGTTTAAGCTATATTCACTTAACAATTACGAAGACCCAACAGCCGAATTACCTGTTAATGTATTGGCAAGCCTTATTGAGCATACAAAATTAAACGACACGCATATTGATGCCCTATATAAAATAAAGCAAAAAAACGTGCAGCTATATCATCAATTAATAGAGCAATTTCCAGAATTACGTTTTACAGAACCAAGTGAGCTGATAAAAATAAATTGCATGGCGCAGTAAATGGTGAATTAGCTTAAATAAAAAGCAAATTGAATTGATAAATGATTGTATTAATTAAGCCAAACTAAAAAAGAAAAATACTCCAGTATTGCTTTTTGAACATGTTTGCGTTGAGCTTTATTTTGCCGCACTGTAATTTATGAGTAGTTATAAAGCCTCGGTAGATACGGGTCGATTTACTGCACTGTGAATATGTTTTTTACACTTTGTAAGAATTTTGGCGCTATTTTAGCAAAGAGTTTATTATTTTTTATTTTATGCTGGCACAACATCACATGCGATGATTTTTGCGCGCGTATTACGATATTTTTATAATTATGAAACTCTATAATTTCAATGGCGCTAAAGAGAGGGCGAATACGCTTTAGCAGTTGGATCAAGGCATCTTCGGAGTAAGGATTGAAATTAAATAGTATTTGCCCATTGGGTAATAATGTGTGTGTAATTTTTTGCCAAAATTGCGGTGGTAGTAAAAAGTCATTGTCATGATATGTAGATAGAATATCTATGGTGATTACGTTAAATTTGGTGTGTGTAGTATCGATATATACGTGGGCATCCTCATGAATTAGCGTCATGGGCTTAAAATTAAAGTGTTTTTTAGCGCAATTACTTACATTTTTACTTAGTTCGACGCTAACACAGTCAGTTATATTTGCAAATTGTTGTTTATGTATATAGTGCAGGCTGCGTTCTATGGCTGCAGTGCCTAAGCCTAAATTTAATACAGTATATGAAGGCTGTTCGGTGAGTAAAAACAATATTAATGCTTGGCAGATTGGTGTAACGAGCTGTTCAGGTTGCGGTAAATACATTACCCCTTGAATGAGGTTGTCTGAAAAAGTTAGCCATCGATACTGAGCGTTTTCATACACAAAAAGTGAAGTGCCTGATGTATGTATTGTATCTATCAAATATTGCTGGTGCGTGTCTTGTTCTAAGTCATGCATACTGAGTTTTATAATATAAGCATTTTTGGTGATTATAGAGGTAATTGTACGTGTTTAATACCATGGGGTTCATTGTTCTGAACATCCTGTGTGTGGAACTGGTCTTTACACAATTAAACAAGATTGATTTTTGAGATTGCAAAGTGATCTATTCAATCAAAATATAGAGCTTAAACGCACCTTTAAATATTTAAAACTTATGTGTACCTGTCATCATTTTTTAGTTATTTAAAGTAAAGTTCAGTTGCAATAATAATTTTGTTTTAGCTTGAATGGTGTTCCTTATTTTTATACAATGCGTGTTATTTTGTAAGAATAGGGCCAAGCAAGTGCGCAAATTAATGTTATTAGCAGGGATGGTAAGTGCTCCAATTCACGCGGGTGTGATCAATCAAGTTGAAGTAAGGAACAATACAGTGTTGTTTTCAACCACTTCAATAGCAGATAGCAACTTGCCCTGTACCTTAGTAGATAATAAAAAACTGCGCGCTTTTTCACTTAATACCCATGATGGTAGGGCGATGTATTCACTTATTGTCACAGCTTTGTCTAAAAACTATGCAATAGAGACTGTGTCAGCTCAAGACTGTGCAGATACGCTAGGAGTAGAGCGAGTACAAACCCTGCGTTTGGTTGCCGATGTTAGTAAGAAAGCAGATGCCAGCGGCGGTATAGGGGTATATAAAAATGATGGAGTAACTCGTTTAGGTACTTATGTAAAGCATGGAAGTAGCTCCTACGGTAAAATGTGGGAATATATAGATAAAAGTGCAAGCGATGACTTTAAACAAGTTAACATTTCATTTCATGGTTCAAAAACTATTTATTTTACTGGGTTAGGTTGCACAGGCGAAGAGCTACTCGGTGAATCAAACATTTACTACTCATACAATCATCGTACTTTTGTTAAAGGCGACAGCTCTGTTATTGTTGAAGCAGCATCTTACAAAACCGCAAATTCAAACTCATGCGATAAACATGATGCGCGTGCCAGTAAGATAAAAGTATACCCTTTAATTAAGGTTGAGCACCCTGTATGTGGTGCCGGCTTTTGCAAAATACGTGAAGATTAAAGGGTAAATAATGTATCGATATTTGTTGGCTTTATCTTTGTTGTTTTCATCAAACGCATTAGCAACATTTACCATAAAAGATATTGAGTTGACCCAAAATGTGGTTGTGATAGTAACCCAGTCGAGTCGCGATAACTCACCCTGTACTTCGTCACATTGGGGGTTAGATATTACCCAAGAGCAAGACTATGCACTGTATGGGCTTGTTTTAACCGCTGTCGCTATGTCGAAACCAATAATGATAGAAGGCACAGGTATGTGCATAAGTAACGATCGTTATGAGCGAGTTGGTAAAGTGAGTGTAAAGGACTAGCCAGTGAAAAAATATATCAATATGTGCACTATGCTAGTCACTACACTCTGTTTACTATGCGCAACATCAAGTCATGGCTCTGCTTGGCTGCCAGTACATAGCCAATACATCATGAATACCTTTGAGCCAAAGCAGCTAGAAGTCAACCCCGTGTGGACCAACTAACCTAGCAATCCTACAACACATAAAACAATAACGCTGCAATGGTCGGCAGATATCAATGCCAGCCATTATGAACTATGGCTAAATGGCAATAAGCACAGTTATACAACAGATCGTGCTGAATTTTATTTTACCATCCAAATAAACAACAAACATAATAAACCAGATAAACTAATAAACCAGATAAACTAACAGGGCAAGATCACGAACTTTACCTTGACTTAAAAGTATGATCTTATATGTCTTTTTAGGTTGTTACTTTTATGTCTGCTCCTCTTTTTCTAGAATATTTTGAATCAATTGATGACCCTCGCCAACAAGGTAAAGTCGTTCACAAGCTCTTTGATATCATATTCTTAACTGTGAGTGCTGTTATTTCAGGATGCCAAGGTTAGGAAGATATAGAAGACTTTGGACATGATCGACTCGATTGGCTTAGAAAGTTTGTACCGTTTAAAAATGGCATTCCTCGTCACGATACGATTGCTAGAGTCATTAGCCGTATAGACATAACACAATTTCAAGGTTCATTTTCATCTTGGATGAAAACATGTTGTAAGCTTACTCATGGCGAAGTAATTGCCTTAGATGGGAAACGATTAAAAGGCTCACTTAATTAAGCGAATCGTTATTACACTCTTTATCTTTTAATTTAAGTGCAAGCGTTGCCCAAACTAAGCGGTGATCAGAGGATGCTGAGCGAGATGAAACTAGCCGTGAAGCTTCATTATCTGCCTTAGGCCAAAAAACCCCGCTATCGATAACTTTTAACTCTGATGACGGAATAACATAGTCTGCACGCATACCCCAACTGGCAGTATGTGATGCTGCATTTGGGTTATCTGGTTTATTAAGCGCACCACCTTCTGATGTAGGTGCTGGGTAATCATTTATACGTGAATGAGTTAATAGCTGGCGCATGGCATTAGGGTGTGCACTGCCTTCAACTGCACTAGCATTTAGGTCGCCAACAATAACAAATGAGGTACTTTCAACAATACCGCCTTTTTTACCTTGGTCATCATAGTGGTAACTTTCGCTATTAGCGGTAATATAGTCTTTCCAAAAGCGTATTTCGTCGTGATTTCTGCGTCCATTTCGGTCTTCATCGCCATCAAATACAGGCGGTGTTGGGTGACTTGCTAATATATTTAATTGCTTATTACAAATATTCACAGGAATGTCCCAATGTGATTTTGAAGATAAACGCATGTGTTTTTTTTCAGCTTTGCTGTACCAAGAATTACCAACTGAATCGACAGGCATTAAATTATCAGGCATATCTTGCCATAAAAATTGTTGAAAGGTGCGGGTTTGCTGATTTTCTATCGGGTATTTAGACAACACCACCATGCCATATTGGCCAGGGTATTTGCCAAAACCATAGTGGGTTAAACGACTATTTGCGCTTTGAAATGGGGTCTTTACACCAGTATTGACTGGCGCTAGATAAATGTATGGGTAATAAATCGGTGCGTGACCTTGTTGTGATACTGACAGGTATTTATTTTGAAAAGCGTTAATGCCTATCTTCGTATTCTCTAAATAATCAAACTCATTGAGCAGTAAAATATCAGGTTGCACCCTTTGAATAATTTCAGCGATATTTTTAATTTGTTGATGTTCTGCGCTTGCTAGAGCACGCGGTAATGCTAAGTTGATGCTTTGAGTTGCATCACCTTCTTCAATATAGTTGTTTGCCTCCATACTCACATTAAAGCTTGCAACCTTAACGTTAATAAAGGCATGACTGCCTTGCATTGTTTCTCGGTTATTTACCTGCTGGCAAGCGGTTAAAAGCATTAAAGATATTGCAAAAAGTAACTTTCTTGTAGGGCTAGTAGCTGAGCTAATAATTTGTGTGTACATAGCTTATTACTGTAATTTTTGTCGCAAGTTGAGGGTAGTATAACTGCGCTTAAATAAAAATTATAAAAAATCGATGAAAACGGTGAGCTTTTTTGTGATCATGATTTTGAAATGAAGGCGTACGTCAAATTTGGACTATCACATTGATTTGGCAAAATATTACAATAGAATCTTATATGAATTAAATGTAGTGTATAGGCCCAAAATATGGGCCTATACACTCAGTGTTAGTTACACTGATAAGGTGAGGAGATATTCGTATTTCCAAGCTTCTCTTTTAGCTGAATAAACTGGTTGCAATCTATTTGGCTATTATTTCGTAAGTCTAAACGTTGTAGTTTTGTTAGTGAAAATAAAGGTGACAAATCTTTTATTTCAGAGCTATAAAGGTTTAAATTAGTTAGATTGATAAAGCTTGATAGCGCAGATGTGCTACTTAGGTTAGCCCTACTGAAATTCAAGCTTGTTAATTGTGGAGCACTAAAGCCATCAATGTTCAGCGTAGTGTTGTGATTATAGATTGTAAAATTAGTCACAGTGTTAGGTAATTGCAAGCCGTTAAGATCACTAAAATTGCTTTGATTAAAAGAAAGTTTTTGCAATTGTGGTAACTGGTTAATGATTGATGGGTCTAGTACAGTGAAATCATTGCTATAATTAAAACCTAGCTCTTTTAAATTTTCTAATTGCTCAATACCCGCAATAGAGCTTATTTCATTTGTATTGATGTGCAACTCGGTTATGCTAGCAATATCTTTCATATTTCTTCCCAACATATAGGTTTTTAAATTTTCATCAGTCATTAAGCTGTAATCAACGGGCTGCTGTACGCAATTATGTGGAAATTCACTGTCTGCAATATCGGCAAATTTACTCTTTAGTGCATCAACATCAGTACAATAAAAATAGTAGTTGTTATCTATATCTAGGTAGTCTAGGTTGGTAAGTTGGGTGAGCGACTCTACAAAAATAAGACTATTGAAAGATGAGAGAGTTAATGTCTCTAATTGAGAGAGTGTTGATATAGGACTAATATCTGATGTAGCAAAGTCATGTAGGTTTAGTTTTTTAAGTGCAGTAAACTCGCTCAAATGAGATAAATCGGCAACGTTATTAAAGCCAGCTAGTTTTAATGTTTCAAGAGATTGAGAAGTACCTAGATTGGCTAAGTCCACTACCTTGTTGTCTTGATTTGAAGAGCGACTCTCTAGAGTCAAAGACTTTAGTGCGGGTAGGTTCGTTATACTCGGTAACGTGCTAAAGCTCTGTTGTTTTAAATAAAGTGAATTAAGTTTTGTGAATGATGTTAGCTGATCGAGATTAGATATTTGACTGAATTTTAGTCTAACATTCTCTAACCTCTCCAATTGAGCTATTTTTTGAGCATCGAATGTTCTACCATAATAGTCGTCATCAATAAGCTCAAGGTACTTGAGTGACGTTAATGACTCTAGCACACTAAAGTTTATGTCATTGCTCAGATCTTCGATTGTTAAATGTTCAATTTTTGGTGCATATTTAAGCCAAGCAATATCTACTATCTCGTTATTTTTTATTACTAGCTTCTCCAACGCATTAAGGCTTTCTAAAAAGCTAACTGTAGCAATATGATTATTATCAAGTTGGAGCTCTTTTAAGTTACTGAACTGGCTAAGTTTATCATGATTTTCCAGTTGAATCTTGTTTAGCTTTAAATTGGTTAGGTTTTTCAGTTCGCTAATTTTTTCAATACCTAGTGTATCACCCGATGATAAATAGTTTTTTGTGATCTCTAAGTCTTCAATAAGAGGGAGGTTACTTAAAAAATCATAGTCAGTAATATCTATATTGATTAAAGCAAGTTTTGTTAAATTAGGTGTTACTGCAAATGCGCTAGGGTCATTTACGCTATCATACGCATTCAGATATTGAATCTTAAACTCTTGAATATTAGGCATTTTAGTTAAAAATGACAGTGACTTAATACCATCAATATTAGTCAAGCTGAGTTTCTCAATTTGTGTAAAAGGCGTTAAGTCTGAGGCTGATACATTGTATACGTTGTGCAACGATAATTGTGTAAGTGTTGTAGGTAGCACCGATAAGTCAAACTGAACGTAGTTGTCATTGCTTTTTATCGCAAGCTTAACCAATTTATTGAAGTTGGATAAGTCGATTGTTTCAAATTCAGTTTGTGAATTTATTGAAAATGATAACTCAGTAAGATTATTTAATGCATTTACTGGGGAGTAGTCGGTAATTGAGTTGTTGTTTAAAGTTACGCTCTCAAGCTGAGTTAATGAACTTAAATTTTCAATACTCTCTAGTTTGCTATTCTCAATCAATAATGATTTTAATTGAGTAAATTTAGCTAAATCAGTGATTTGAGTAATCGGTATATCTTTGCACTCGATGTTGGTTGCCCCAAGGTCAAGTTCAGCACTTTGAATGCATGAAAGTAACGCGCTATCAGTTATTAATTCAGCATTAGGTTGTGCATAGGCATTGAGTGCAACCGTAAACTCTTGACTGGTGACAGCATCTTTGTCATCAACTACGGTAAGTTTGAGGGTAATGTTTTCATTTTCAATAATATCTGGTGCTATAAATTCAACTGTACTTGTATCTATGCCAGATAATACAACGTCAGTACCTGCGGTTTGTTCCCATGAATAGCTAGCAATTGCACCATCAGCATCACTTGCTTGAGCTGTGTACGCAAATGTATCACGTTCTTGGCTTTGCAAACCTTCAGCTGCTTCAATTATAGGAGCCTGATTAATTGGCTCTGGTGTAATTGGCTCTGGTGTAATTGGCTCTGGTGTAACTGGCTCTGGTGTAACTGGCTCTGGTGTAACTGGCTCTGGTGTAACTGGCGTAGTTACTTCATTATTGTCTGGCGTCTTCGTAGTATCGTTACCGCCACTTCCTCCACATGCTGTTAATGCAAGTGTAAGTAATGACAATGCTAGTCCTTTAGTTGGGAGTACAGGTTTCATAAATACCTTATATGATTATTTCAAAAAAGAGGCTAATTGTACCTTTATTTTTACAGTGGTACGACCTTTTTTTGGAGCGAATGACCGGCCAAGTAACCGTACAGTAGCTCTTTATTTGTAAGTAATTATGGTTCAATGAAAAATTAAATTTGTACGGAATAATATTTACGCCAGCGTAGTATTGATATGCTAAGCATCATAAATTTAGGGGGCGCAGTTAGTCATTTTTCATCTATTAAGAAAACTGCGCAAGATGAGAGTGCTGCAGTGAGCAGGGTTATTTATCTACTCCTTGTCTTTTGCTTCACCCTCTAGAGTTGCCTCGGGTTCATCCGAGAAAATACCTGTATTGATAATATGTTCATCCACAACAAGCATTTGCTCTTGCGCTGTTTTTTCTTCAATCCTTGGGTCAAGTGTTGCCGCAAGAGGTGAGCTGGTGATATCCGATGTGGCAGCAACGTAGTCAGATGCAGCGGGTTTCTCTGCTTTTTGGCGGGCATTAATATAAGTGAGTGCGCAGTACATGCAGGCGGTCAATAGCGTGAATGAGGCATACAAAGCGTGTGGGCCAAAGTACGACATGATTTGTGCAAGACCTGTTGAACCAACGCAGGCTCCGGCACCAAAGGCAACTAAAAGAGCAGAAGAAACGCCCACTCGGTGTTCATCATCAACGCGTGAATTAGCCAGTGCAGACGACAGCGGATATAGTGTAAATGCAAATAAGCCAAACGAAAAAGTAAGCCAGTAGCTCAAAGGTGTTTGCGTTGGTAGTAAAAATAAAGCTAAAGAAATCAGCCCGATCATTAACGCATTTGTGCGTAATAAAATACTACGGCGAATTTTATCGGAAATAATACCCATAGGCCACTGCGCTAATAACCCTGCAAAAATGGTAATCGACATATACATGGCAATTTCTTGTGCACTTAAACCTGCTTGGCTTGCAAAGGTGGGCGCCAAACCATAAAAACTACCATTAATGACACCAGCAAAGCACACTGCAGTAAGGGACTGCGGAATGGTTTTAAAAAAACCTAATAGGCTGACCTGTATTGGCTTTAATGGCTTTGGATGTATTCTGCGAGTGATAGAAATGGGCACAATGCCAAATGAGAGCGCAATACATATTAAAAATAAGGGCGCATAACCCAGCTCAGGAAAGTTAGAGAGCGCAAATTGCCCAGCTACCATACCTAAGTAGGAGGTAAGCATGTAAAATGAGAATACGCGACCGCGCTGCTCTGGTGCTGCTTGTTCATTTAACCAGCTTTCTAATACCATATAATTACACATCATACCCAAGCCAACTACAAAGCGCAGTACGAGCCAAAAGTAAATGTTGTCACTTACACCGTGGCTTGCAACACAAGCGGTAACAACGGCTGTACTGGCGGAAAATGCTCTAATATGTCCGGCAGATTTAATGAGGTGGTAACCGAGTTTTGAGCCAAGTAATAACCCCAAGTAATAGCAAGATGTAAGCAAGCCAATCCAAAATGTGGATATATCATGTTGGCCAAGGTAAAGGGCAAGGTAGGTAGTGAGTAAGCCTGTACCGCCAACTAAAAAAAAGTTTGTAAAATAAAGAGAAGGAAATGATTTCATAAAGGCAACTAAATGAGCCAAATTTTAATACTGTAAGTCTTTAATATTAGAAGAGAAGTGAGCATACACCAAACTATTATTGCGGCTAAAAGAAATTAACTGAGCACTTGCAGAGTGTCAGGAGGTGTTGAGGGCTCACCAACAGGTAAGCCTTAATAATCAAAAACCTGCAGTTTTACCCCATTAATATTTATATTTTTAAATTTAGCAGGCTCAACTAAATACTCTTCGTTGATCAACATCTCGACCAGTGTTTCTTGAGAGAGTTCATCGGAGTGATTAAAGTGCAAAGATTTGCGTAGCCACTGTGCTTGCTCAAAATAAAAGAGCGACAAATCAACATATTTGTCCTGTTTTGAGATCAATACATATTCGTGTTGTAAGTCGCCATTGAGTTCAATAGGTAGCAGCATTAGCTTGGTACTGTTGGCAATAAATGTGGTGTTCTCATTGGCAAATTCTTGCAGTGTTTTTATTAGTTCAGGTGGCGGTGTTACTTTTGAATGTTGGCCAATAACTTCTAGTGTATTGGCAATGTCTACATTGTTGGTATGCAATGTGTTATTTGCGCTATCGTTATTTAGCGCTGCTTTTATTCTTAGCCCAAGTTGCGGATATTGCTGCGCAAAATGTGCATCAATTTCAGTGAGCGCATCGGCACCTGCTACTCCTAATTCATGGGCAAAATAGTACACGTCAATGTCATCTACATTGGTTATGCCAGCATGTATTCTTGCGAGTTGATTTTGGGCGCTGAGGTGTTTGAAATTTAAAATAGGAGATTGCGTGAGCAACAAAGCAGCAATAAATAATAGCCCTAACCGAATGTTGATTGTGCCAAGTGACTGTAACCAATTAAGTCTATCTTTGATGATACAAAAGCTGTAGCACACAAGATAAAAAGTCAAAAATGCCCAAGCTAAAATAGCCCATAAGCGACTGATACTGAGACCATATTGCTCTACTCTTAACCATATACCATAGCCACTAATGCCCAAGTAAATTGGTAAAATAGCGATGCCAGTTAACAGTGCTAAATAGGCATAATGAGGCATGTTAGGGGGGCTTTTTGTATCTTGAAACGCTAAATTTAACGTTAACAAAATTAGCAATGTGAGTATAAACACTAAGTTGCTGCCGCCATTATCCCACAGTGCATCTAGTCCTTGAAAACTAATAGCGATTAAAAATACGCTACTCAGTAGTAACAAAAGTGGTAGTAAAGCAAAAGACAGTGTTTGAATTAGGTGGCTGGCGGTATTAACTATTTTACTGCTGCTACGCACTTTTAATACACCAATTGCATGTGCTAAGCCTAGCGTTGGGTATACAAACCATGGCTCATAAAAAATATCTTTAAAAATATTAATATCAATTGCGCTAAATAATTCAGCCCATAACACAACAATGAGCCACACAATTAAAGTAAAAAAGCTGGCAAGGAGTATGGTAATCGTTAAACGACAGGTATGACTGATAAGTTGCGAGTAGCAAACTTTCCAATGGTTATTATGATGTTCAACTGATGCGGCAAAAATTATCGCTTTGAAAGTTAAAATAAACATCACAACGGCAAAGCTAAAACCATGAACTGCTAAATCTGGATAGTGTGGGTAGAGAATTTGCATGCCTGTATAAGCGCCCAATATAGCTGTAAGCATACTTAAGCACAGAGCAATAACGTAAAAGTGTCGTTTAGTTGAGGCCGTAACGCCATAAATCAATAATGTTGGGCCTGTTAAAAGGGCCGCGTAGCTTGCAAGCACCAATGAGGGAGAGTGCGTAACTGGCCAGTCAAAGCTAAATGCTTGATGTAGCAGTAGCAACCCTAAAGCTTGCAGTAATGCACAAAGTAATAGCCAGCTGCGCTGTTGCTTTGTTTGTTCAGGTATAACTTTTTGCAATGGTTTCATCCTTAAAATTTACAGCTATAAACACATGTTATTCCTTTAATAATTAACATAAAGTGACTAAATGAGAGGGCGTTTAGTCACTTTCAAAATATTAATCGATATGAAAACGACCAACGAGTTGATCGAGACTTTTTGCTAAGTCTACTAGAGATTTGGCACCATCAGACAAGCTATCTGAGGCTTGACTGACTTGAGTAACAGATTGTGTCAGCCCAGCTATTTGGTCATGCGTTTGGCTTGCAGATGAACCTTGCTGTTGGGCATCCTGCGCGATAGTCGAAATTAAATCTTTCACTTTGGTCACACTACTGGCAATGTTTTCAAATGCTTGATGGGCTTCTTCTGATTGTGCAATTGCTTCATTGGAAGCACTTACACTTTCAGTCATTTTGGCTGAGACTGAACGAGTTTGCTCAATGAGTTTGGTAAGTACTTGTTCAATTTCTTGTGTGGCATCATGAGAGCGTTGCGCCAGTGTTCTTACTTCATCTGCAACTACCGCAAAACCTCGGCCTTGCTCGCCTGCTCTAGCTGCCTCAATAGCGGCGTTTAATGCCAGTAAGTTTGTTTGCTCAGCAATACCCCGGATCACACCTAAAATATTAGTAATGTTATTACTTTCACTTTCAAGGTGAGAAATCTCAGTGGCAGAGGCGTCCAAAGAGTTATTTAGCTGCGCCACTTGATTAACGGTGTTGCTAATTAAGGTATTGCCAGAGTGAGCAAATTGGTCGGTTTGTGCAATTTCATCTAATGAGCCTTGGCAGTTGTGACTGACATTCTGCGCCATATGATGTACCGATTCAGTGTTGTTTGCCGCTTGATTAGCCGTGCCTTGTTGGCTTCGACACTGGCTTTGTATATCGTTAATTTGATTTTCAAAGTGTTGAGCTGCGTTATTGAGTGTATGTGCATTTTGTTGGATGTCTTTAACCAAAGAGTTAATCGAGCTTAAAAATTGATTAAACCACGTTGCAAGTTCACTAATTTCATCGTTACCAATAACTTGTAAGCGCTTAGACAAGTTACCTTCGCCTTGCGCTATGTCTCTGAGCCCTTCTGAAACACGTTCAATCGGGTAGACAATTTTATTCGCGAGCGTGACCGCGATGATACCAAATATAACCAGCATAACTAACGCGATGAGCATGATGCTCCATGACATGCTGTAAGCTGACGATAAAATTTCATCTTCATCAATCACGGCCACAAAGCGCCAATTTAGCTTTTTAGAGTCGTATATCTTAGCGTCGACCGTTTTATCATCCATCTCCACGCTAATGTAGGGTTGGTCAGCCGACGATGCTATCTGGCTATAAAGTGGAATGTCTAAGTCGCTAATATTTTTAAAATTGTTTTCTGGTCGCTTAGGGTCGGCTAAAATGGTGCCTTGACCGTCTAACAAAATGAGGTAGCCAGTTTCGCCTAACTTTATGTTGCTTACTATGTCGGTTAATGTTGATAAAGTAACATCTAAAGATTGGACGCCAGAGAATTTTCCGCCATTAAAAATACCCGTGGCAACCGAAACCATTGCTTGCCCGGTGACGCCTTGATAAGGCTCTGTGATAATTACCTCTTTGGGGTTGATTTTGGCGTTTTTGTACCATGGACGTTTACGCGGGTCATAATTGCCTAGAGGCTCTGCTGGGTATTGAATAAATCCGCCTGTTTCAGAGCCCATATAAACAAATAATAGTTCGGGGTGAGTTTGCCCAAATGCCGTGTAAAACTCAAAAATTTCCCCCTCTTGCGGAGAATTTTGCAGTGGGGTCATGGGCTTCTCAGCATCAAAGTATTGCGTGATGTTATCTGGCACTGTGCTAACGGCTTTGTGCTGGGCCAAAAAGCGTGCGTTGTTCTTCATTTGATCGAAAAACAACACAAAGGTATTTTCAATTTGCCGCATTTCACTGCTAGAAAAGTCTAAAAAGCTATTGAGAGACTCTTGTTTGGTTTTTGATATGCTTACTGCAGAAATAGCTAAAATAGGCACGATAACAGTGAGCAAAAAACTGACGATTAGTTTTTGGCGCATTCTCATAAGGTGCTCCTGTAATTGGTCTGTTTGCAGGTGTGCTAGTGTTGTTGTTGATTAGTTATCACCTGCAAAGGGGTTGTCATTGTGTTACGCACTGTTTGACTGAGTGTGCTTTTACGCTCAGATATATTTAGCTACTTTGCACGATAACTAAACGTTAATAAACGTCAAAAGGGCTTTTTAACGTTTATTACAGTATAGATACAATAACGAGTAACGCACCGTTTCGCTATATTTTCTAGCAACTTATTTGATGTTTTTTAATCAGCTTATAAAAATCAGAGCGATTACGCTGTGCAAGTTTGGCGGCTTCGGCCACATTGCCTTGGCATAATGACAGTACTTTTTTAATATAATCGTATTCAAACTGTTTTTTTGCATCGTTGAGCCCTTGAAAGCTCACTTGGCCGAGATCTGGAATGGCTCCCTGTATTGTATCTGCGGTTATCAGCTTGGATGAACTAAACGCAACAGCATGCTCTATGATATTTTGCAATTGCCGAACATTGCCAGGCCACTGGTAGTTTAATAAGCAGGTCATGGCTTGCGGACTAATTATTTTTTGGCCTTCACTGATGCGCGACACAAATCGATTGGCTAAAAGAGGAATATCTTCAGGGCGCTCATGTAGGCTGGGTAGATGAATAGATACCACATTGAGTCGATAATAAAGGTCTTCTCTAAATTCTTTATCAGCAACGGCTTGTTGTAAATTTTTATGGCTTGCTGAAACAAAACGAATATCGATTTGCTGCTCACAATGTCCGCCAACTGGGCGTACGCTTCGCTCTTGCAGCACACGAAGTAGTTTAACTTGCAAGTCCATAGGCATGTCGCCAATTTCATCTAAAAACAAAGTGCCACCATAGGCACTTTGTACCAAACCAACCTTATCTTGCATTGCACCGGTAAATGCGCCTTTTTTGTGACCAAATAGTTCTGACTCAAGTAAGTGAGCAGGCACTGCGCCGCAATTTATGGCAACAAAAGGTCCGCTACTGTAGTTACTTGCTTTATGAATTGCATTGGCTGTTACTTCTTTACCGGTACCGCTGGCCCCTTGAATTAAAATATTAGCTTGGCTTGGGGCAAGTGCTTGAATGTGCTGTACCACTTGGTGCATAGCATTGCTTTGATAAATGAGTCCGTGAAAGTGTTGCTTGTTAACTGTGCTGTCGCGTTTTTTACTATTTTTGAGGGTATTGTCTATGGCTTCAAGTAATGCTTTGCTTTGTATCGGCTTACTTAAAAAGCTCACAAACCCTTGTTGCATGGCATCGACTGCATCAGGGATTGAGCCATGCGCGGTCATCATAATGACAGGTAGCCCAACGTGGTTTTTTTTGATGTTCTCAAATAATTCAAAGCCATCCATGTGAGCCATTCGTAAATCAGTGATCACTAAATCAATCGCATTGTGTTGCAGTAACTGTAGCGCTTGTGTACCTCTATGCGCTGTTAGTACATCATAATTGTTGGCTTCTAAGCGCATCGCGAGTAACTCGATAAGTGATGTATCATCGTCTACAAGTAATAAGGTATTACGGCTCATGGTTGTATTCCTAACTGGCTATTTTCAATGTCTGAGGGGGATGCTAAGCGTTGTTGCTCGATTTGGGCGAGTTTTTGCTTTAAATTTTTCAATGCAAGTTGCGTATTATGTAGGGCACTTTGGTGCTCAATTAATTGCTTTTTTAATTCAATATTATTGAGTTTATGTTGCCTTAATACAGACGTTTGCTGATGCAACATTGCAAAGTAGCTTAGGTAGGCTTGCGGCCAATCATCTTGTTGATGCAATTGGGCAATAAGTCGCAACTGTGTTGTGGTTGATTCTTCTGAGCAAAAAGCGCTGAAAAAGAGATTGAGTTTTTTAGCAGAACGATAACCTGCCAAGGGGCTGTAAAAATTGCCATCACATGCACTTTGATGGGCGTGAAGCAATGCATCAAGTGGTGCAAATTGTGCGTACTTAGCATTGGTTGGACCAACAAAAGGAAGCTGTTTATCTGATGAACTGATTGATTGGCATGCAACTAACGAGTATGTCATCAAGATCAATAGTAGGTTACGCATTTGAAAGCTCTCTTTGAATTGGAAATTGAATACATATATGGCTGCCTGTCTGGGCATGTTG
The DNA here is from genome assembly GCF_945859825.1 of Pseudoalteromonas holothuriae. Classification (GTDB taxonomy): domain Bacteria; phylum Pseudomonadota; class Gammaproteobacteria; order Enterobacterales; family Alteromonadaceae; genus Pseudoalteromonas; species Pseudoalteromonas holothuriae. Next base: position 263,243 of record NZ_CAMAPC010000003.1, on the reverse strand, counting down.
CCACTTTACAGTACCGTGTAGTTGTTTAACGCATTCCGCAACAATCGCCAAGCCCAAGCCACTGCCGTTATGTTGTTCGCTGTGTTTGCCACGATAAAACGGTTGCATGAGTTTGTGTTGCTCAGATAAATCAATACCTGGACCATCGTCTATAACGCTTAATTGAACTTGCTCTTGTTCTATTTGAGAATGTATTTCGATATGTGAATGTGCATATTGCAATGCATTACCTAAGAGCTGCGTTAAGATCAATTTAATTGGTAAGTAAGGTAGTAAAGGCGCTGAGTCTTCATGGTTCCAATGTATGCGCAGGCGAGAGTCATTGATTTGCTGCTCAAAATGTTTGATTAATTCGAGTTTAATCTGATCAAAAGAATACAGTTGTTGTGACAGAGGATGATTTGCTGCGCTGTAATTTAGTAAGTCATCAATTAATGTGGCCAAACGAGACAATGCGCCATCCATAATATTAATGATACGTTGTTGAGCTTTGGTTACAGTGCCAAAGCTATCACTTTGCAGCAAACTATTTCCTTCAGTTAATGAGGCCAGAGGCGTTTTTAGCTCGTGACTTACGTGACGCAAAAAAGTGTCTTTTTGTTTATGGCTTAGGTGCAACTCCTCTCTTAGCCAGTCAAGCTCTTTGCCTAATGCCACAAATTCTTCGCTGCCGTGCAAAGTGATGGGCTTGGCAAAATTACCTTCACCGAGTTGCAATATCACCCGCTCAAGTGCATTGAGCTGATTGGTCACTTTGCGGATCACAATTAAAGAGATCACAATCAGTAAGGGGATGAATAAAAACAATCCCGCTAAAAAATACTGGTTAAGCGTTGAAAACGCGATAGCCTGTTGGCTTAAACTATCTTCTATTGCTTTGTGTAAAGGCTGCTCTAGCTTTAATAATTGCTGCTGAAGTTTAGCGTAATCTACATTTAAAACATGTGTTTTTGGGGCCAGGTTTTGCAACTGTTGCCATTTAGCAACTATTTGCTCGGACACATGTGATTTTTTTAAAAATTCAATACGTTTGTTGGTGACTTGCCATTTTTCTTCAATACTTTTTTGCAGTTGTGCATTGTTTAACAGTTGATTGTTTAAGTGGGCTTTTTCAAGCGCTGATATATCACCTTTTAGTGTGTTAAAAGATAAAACAAGCGACTGATTTTTATGGTAAATATGGTTTGTTTCTTGTTGGTGCTGTGCGACTTGCTGTGCATACCACAAGGTTAGTATTACTATGGGAACAAGCGCTAATAACATTGCACGCTTTGCTTGCTGGCTTAAGGACTGAGAAAAAAACTTCGCTGGTGAGTTTTTAATGCCTACTAAGTTTAAAGTACTTGGCCACTTTAACCGATTTGTACCCACTAATCACTCCTTATTTAAACCGCAAGTTGCTAAAAAGCAACACCTTAACTCATTGATTTAAAGTATGTTATTTGTTTTCTAATAGTCTGCTGTTGCTATTAAGCAACAAACTGTCTTAATCGTCACTGAATTGCGCAGGCTGATATTTCATAACCTTATGTTTTATATTGTTTTTTAATTTCTGGCATTAAAGTTGGAATAGTTAGGGCGACACAAACAATCGCTCTACGACGGGCAAATCGTTTTATGCCGTAAAAGTCACTAGTGAGTAGGCACTAGTTTGACTGTGAGCAGAACATAAGGAATCAAATGATGAAAAACAGTTTAATTACAATTGCATTTTTAGCCGTATCAGTAAGCGCAGCAGCACAGGCTGGCGACACATTTTCAACACTTGATACTGATAATAACGGGTCAATCAGCTTAGCTGAGTCAAAAGTACTACCCGCGTTGATGGCAAAGTTTAAAGAGTTAGACACCGATGGTAATGGCGAGCTGAGCGCACAAGAGTTCGCAAGCTTTAAAAGTGAATAACGCCTTTTTTTATCAGGCTACCAGCCACAGCTAAAAATTAATATTTGGAGTACAACATGAAATTAAGCCACGTTTTTACGTTAACAATCGCGTCATTGATAAGCACGGTAGCGCTTGCTGAAGAGGTCACATTTCAATCATTAGATAGTAATAATGATGGTGTGATAAGCCCAACTGAAGCACAAGTATCAACTGAGCTAGCTAAACAGTACCGCAAGCTTGATAGCAACAAAGACAACGAACTTAGCCCTGTAGAATTTGCTCACTTTAAAAAATAGGAGAGAAAACATGAAAACACTTAATACCCTTATTATCGCGATGGTTACAATGGCAAGCACAACTGCAATGGCGGCATCGTTTGCAGATTTTGATACCAATAAAGATGGTGTGATCAGTAAAAGTGAAGCCTCCGCATCTGAAAGTTTAATGAAACAATTTAATGAATTGGATGCGAATAAAGACGGTGAGCTGTCTGAACAAGAATTTAACAAGTAATCCCTAGAGAATCATTTCTCGTCCTAAAGCCCAGAGTGATCTGGGCTTTTTTGCGTTACTTGAATGAGTTTTAACTGAATCTGTCAGATTTGATCAAATATGACAATCGCATATGTGCCACTTTGAGCCGCTCAGCTAATCCAATATTAATTTTTCGTCACCGCGATAACAGATGTTAAACCAACTCATTTCTGGACAGGAATACGTTAGCGATGCTCGTGAAGGCATACTTTAAATAAAATGCCGCTCAGAGGAGTTATGTATTAGAAAAATATAAATCAACTAAGCTCTCAATGTTATTGTTCTAAAATCTGTAATCATTTAAAGGCCAAACTACATCTCTCTCAAATGATTGCATGTCCGTATTTAAAGTCAGCCCATCTAGCTCGTATGGAATTGCGCCCAAATATCCATTGGAAAATCTCCTAACAATATAACCACTAAGGTCTTTCTTATAATCGGTAGGTATGCACTTAGGCCATACACCACATAATAGCATTAAGTTAAACGATAAGTAGTGTCTGCCATAATTTGCACTTTCATATGAAATGGAAAGAGAGAGACCGTTCCCGTACTCGACCTGAATTTGTACTAGTTGATCATTCATCTTCAAACGAAAGTTTCCCAGTAAAAATATCAAACAGAAAACAAAGTCACGGAAGCGTAGTTCGTTTCTAGACTCTATCTCATGGTCAATCCCAATTAGCGCAAAGATAGCGCATAAACTATCCTTTACTTCATCAAGAGCGCTAATCCCGCTATTTCGTTGTTTCGGCAATTCTGCTCCATCAAAAGTTTTTAGAGTATTTTCATCAAAATAATCAATGATATCTTGGAATGAACTAATCACTAGACCTCGGTCTTTTTCATCCGGATGTGCTAAAAAATCACCAAGTTCACGAAAGATACTTCCTTTAGGTGTGTAATCTCTAGCTAATACGATAAACATAGCAGTATCATCTTGATCAAAAGATCTATTAATGAATTTGTCATAGAACCGTTCAATATGATGATGCGTGTATTTATTCATTTCAGCAACTAACCTAACAGATTTTTTTCAGTCTATATGGATTAGATATTATCGGTCAAACTAAGGATAGGTAAAACGACATTGACTATCGTTTCAAACACGTTTTGGGGCATAAACGAGTTAGTTGAACGTCTGCTTTGAAGAGCTATAGACAAAACTTGTAAAGCTATTGAGCGACCGTTGTTCGCTCATATCTCGTCAACACCGCAAAATCAGATATGAGCTACTACAGTTAATTACATTACTTTGACCATTTGAATCATTTCTGGCTCAAAGCCTTGTTGTTGATAAAAGCCGCGTGTAGCGGTGTTATTTGCGGATACATTCCAAATGTAACCTCTAAGTGGTAAGTCTGCATTTAATTTGTGTGTAAGAGAGCTTGTTAGCTGTCGTACTTAGCTCTCCCTAATAACATAACTCAATGCTAATTGTTAGCGAATGACACATTACCTTATATTTGTATATCAGGGGTTTACTTGAAGTAAAGATCAATACACTCGTTAAGTGATGCTGACCTGTATAGTTTAATATCTAGAATACTTGGCACGCTAATATGTAAATAGGTACTCATATTGGAATATAATTTGCTTTATTTAGGGGGTATGACAAAGCAATTAGTATAAGGAATAATCATGGCCACTTTCGGAATTAATAGCAACTTTCAGACTTCTCAATATAATCAAAGTGTTAAACTAAGTAACGCGAGTGCAACAAAGCATGTAGAACAACCACCGAGGCAAGAAATTGCCAGCGTACAGCACCGCTATCCAGAAAGAGAATTTGACTTTACAAATATGACATTGGCTGAGCAGTCTAATGCGGCGAAAACGCTATACGATAAAGGCGTATTATCCATGGGGGAAATGGCTTTTATGACAGGACGTTATGGGCTTATTGAGCATGACGGGCAACTAGGTGGCACCACTTTAAAACAAGCAAACAGTGAGCGCTTTGACGTTATAGCAAATATGAAAGAAAACCTTGCAACAGTACAAGGGCAAGGACAAGCAACTTCAGATGTTGTCAGCAATTATAAGGCATTGATTAGTAAATTAGAGGCATATCAATTTGGTTTAAATACAAGCGCTTAAGTAAGCGCTTGTATTTCATGCTCTATTATCGAATATAAAGTCGATCATCTTCTCTATTGTATGGGAAGTTGATTGATACTGCTTGATAGGTAGATGTGCCACTTGTGAAGTTGGTTTGTGTATTATGCCAGTAATTAATCCAACCGATAACCGTATTACCTGAATCTTTGATAGGCTCAGATTGCGCTAATGATAGGTTTGAGCCATTAAGCTGGAACCTTCTTGAAGATGGCGTAGCATAACCATATTCGACTGTGACGGCATAAAACTCGCCACCATGGTCTTCATTGGTTGAAAAATCACCAACAGCAACATAGTCCCATGATGGAGATTGTGCTGATAAAACACCACGGATCTCTAAGTAAGTCAGTTCAGGTGCAGGTGCCATAGGCACAATTTCACCCTTACTCTTTAGAGAGTCGATGTATAGTTGATAATTTTCATGTGTGTTGAGTACTTCTTTTTTTAGAGTTTGTTGATACGCGAGGAATCCAGACTCTTGAACAACGCTTTCTAATGAAGGTAATTGACTTGCAATGGTTGAAAATGTGCTGAACGCAGCTAATCCTAATAAAAACTTTTTCATGTGCTATATCCTTATTCAGTTTGTTAAATTGAGTACTGCGTGAATTACTATACTTCAATACAGTAGGAATGATAGCAAAAGGTGTTTTTATTGTTAATAGTTTGTTTTTGTTTCTCAAAAAAACCTGTATTTTTTTGATTTTAAATAAAAATTTCTGGTGTTGAGGTGGCTTTATTTTATCACTATTTTATATTACTTTGACCATCTGAATCATTTCTGGCTCAAAGCCTTGTTGTTGATAAAAGCCGCGTGCAGCGGTGTTATTTGCGAACACTTCTAAATGCAACAAACGACAACCTAACTTTTTAGCCCATTGCTCTGCTGATGTCATAAGTTGTTTGCCAAGCCCTAGGCCTTGTGATTTTGGGGATACTGCCAGTAGGGGCACGGTGGCACACAATTCACCTGAAATACCATCTGTGTGAGTACGTACATGTATGAAGCCCAATGTTGTGCTGTCTACCTCAGCGATTAAAGTGAGGGTTGGCTTATCTGTGGGTGTGAGCATCTGTGCAATGTATTCGTCTTGCATTTTTTTAATGGCTTGATCAGTGTGCCACGGCAGTTGCGCAACTTCGGCCAAGTGAGGAGATAGTGAAAAGATAAAAGGGTGATCTCCCGTGTGTGCTTCTCTAATGATTACCTGATGTTGCATGTTGTTCTCTGGTTGTTTTGCCCAAATTAAAGTGGTGAGATAAGTAAAAACTTCGATCTTTGAACCTATTCTAATAACATAATTTGAAGCCAATTGTTAGGGGCGTGTAGATCTTTGCTGTGTGTTGTTGCTGCAGTCACTCGGGTATTTTTACAAGGCGGAACCTGCATCCATAGGTATTCTATGTTAGCCAGATGATAACGTAGAAAAAAAATGCCCGAATGGCGCTACCCAAAGGGTTCAAGCAAAGGCTTCCACTACTTTGTCATTCGCAACTAACATAAACCACTATGCTGCATTGCTCATTCTTTGTTATACAAGCCTTTGATTTTAAATAAATTTATACCTCAAGGGTCAACAACCCCTAGGCTTTTTAAAGCTCTGTTAAAAGCGATAGGTAATATTGGCACTTGCCTGAAATTGACTCAGTGAGTCGCTATCAAAGTGCCAGCTACACGTGTCGGTTGTTTCTGGGTCGTCATCGCAGTAGATAACTGATGTGTTTTTTACAATCGTAGCAATCCATCTAATTTCTGTGCCAACACTAAAGCCTGCACCCAACTTGTAATCAAGCCCTGCAAACAGCCCTGTTGCAAAGAAATTATCATCATCAACAAAGTTAGTTGTGATGCGATTAACACCCAATTGTGCACCAAAGTAAGTGTGTAAGTTATTTGTGATTGGACGATACACGGCACTTTGAAATAGTAAAAGCTCAGAGTCTACTTGGTGTTGTGAGCTATTTTCTAACTCACTTTCAAAGTTACTATAAAAAATACCATACTTAGCACCATCGATATGCCTGTCGATACTGACTGCAAAGTGCGCATCGTCAGCTAGTTCATGTTTTTGACCTTTACTAGTGGTCAGCTTTTGACTATAAGTTTGCCCAGCATATGCGGTAATACCAATATCAGCAAAACTAGGTGCTGAAATAAACGCCGCGCTGGCCAAAGCAGCCGTTATTAATTTGTTCATAAGAACCTCCCTTTAAGTCGGCCTTCGTTGAGGCCGATGTAAAATAGTTATGTTTTATACCAATTGCACTAAGTAAATGACCAGACATTGCGATAGATAAATGGCTTAGTAACAAGGAGAAATTTCGGTATGTAGTTATTTTACATAGTAAAATTTCTGCTTGGCTATCGACAAGGTTGCATTGCCACAAAATAGCTCACTTAATTAAACGCATTGGCATTAATGACGGCAATTCTACATTAAATATCAGATATATAAACCTTGTTGGTTGATAGTTTCTTCTGTTAAAGGCTCTGTCAGCCAGCCTAACTTGACGGGGGTGTTGTAAAGACGCGGATTACCGAGTTGAGGCCAAATATGGCAAAGGCCGGGGACAAACACTTTAGCTGTGTGCAGTGGTGATTCAGTGCGTTTATAATCAAATGCTACGCTTTCAAGGTTTAAATCATGAAGACGTTTCACAATATTTATAATGTCTAGCTTAAGATTATTTGCAGAATCAATTGCATAATGCTGCACTGTAGTATTATGTGCGGTTAAGAAGTAATCATCTATTATTGCGTCAAAGTTGAATGGGGCTGAGTTTTGATCGCGAATAGGTATTAACTGACATAATTCGGTGAGTGCTCTTTGAGCCGCTAACTCTGGTTTTAAGTGGCAGCCGAAGCCAAATGTCCAGCCCTGAGTCTTTTTATCTTTGCCAATAGCAGCCATCACAGGTATACCTATATCATTAGTGATATCCAACACCCAATAATGATGAGTGGTGTCAAGGGTGGCATGAAGTGGTGTAAAGTAAGTAGTGTCTAACTGGGTTAAGTCAAAGTTTGGCCTTTTTATTTTGTTATACCACCAAATAGCGGTTGCATCTCGCTCTATCAGTTCAAATAACGCCTGTAAGATAGCTTCTTCTAAATTGTTTCCTGTTGCGCAGCCATTTGAATTCCAGCACCCGAATTGTTCTTCATGCAAGGGCATATTAGCAAAGCATAATACATTGGGTATATAAACGCTTTCATTATGTGTTAATGACCAGCATGGTTGCCAATGAATTGCAGTGTTATTATATTCATGTGCGGCTTGTTTTCGTTTTGACTCTGAATTTGTAATGTCTTTGAAAAATCCATACTGCGTATTACTATATGGGGTGAGGCTTTGAAATAAATAATGTCTTGCATTGAGGTATTGGGGCGTGGTTAAAATACCCACATCAGTATCTCTGTACTGTGCATTTTTCCGTTCAAGTGCTTCACAAAGTGCACTTGCTTTAGATTGAGTTATCTCTACACCTTTCCCTAAACATGTTTGATTGAAATTATCGATAGTCGCGTTGGAAACGTTTTGGTGATTTTGTTTATAAAAAGCAGTTTTATAGATTTTTATCGGTTGAGCATTGTCAACTAAGATAGAAAGTTGATTAATTAGCCCTGTATAGCGATTGACATAGGGTAAAATTTTACTCACCGTCTGCTTAGCTGATACTGTGCGAGAGCCGCCATCGTCATCATAGTTAATCAGGCAATCCTTTAAATATATTTCATGTGAACAAATCGGTTGTTCCTCAGGTTGCGGAATATAATAACTTTCAATTTCGCGGGTACTAGTGATAACTGTGCATTCTTGATGGCGAATCAAGTTATTTAGTAGATGTTTCGATACCTCCAATGCTCCATCATTGTAGGGGCTATATGTTTTTGAAATGCGCGCTTGAGTGTGACTTATAAAGTTTATTAGTGGGAGGTTTTGCAGTCTAGCGTCTAAGTATGCTTCCAAAAGGTGCTGTGTTGATTCAAAAAGTACTGGGCTAATTACGAAGTTGTCGTAGAAGTCTTCAATAATAATGAAAGGTGATAATGCTTTGGTAAATTCACTATTGATTTGTGAAATATCTTTAGTGATGATGATATTGTGTATATCAAGTGTGTTAAAGATTTCTGCAAAATGTGGGCATTGCTCTTGTTTTATAACTTTAACACTAGGGATTAGTTCAGAGCTTATAGGTGATACCGCCTCGTGGATTAGCCCAGTTGAAAGCATGTAGTCTAAGTAGTAGTGAAAAGATGACTTATCATAAGTATTTATCAGAAGTTTCTCAATTTGGGAGGCCGTTTTTGTTCCATCGATAAATTGAATAAACGGTAACTGGGCGCTGTCTAAAATATAATTAACCGTACTGCTAGATAAAAAAATTTTTGTGTTAGTGTGGCTTGCGAAAGTAAATTTGGGGTGCCAAAGTAGATAGCGTGCATTCATAATTAATTATTTCTCAAATAATACAGGACAGTAAAAGTCGTTGTTTAAAATTTGTTTATAACCATAGTCATTTTCCGTTTCTTTTACTTGTAAGTGTTCTGTGCACACGCCAACAGATAATGCAGCTCTTGGTGTTAGACTGTGGTTACTCTTACTACCATGGATTAGGTCCCAGTGATGCATAGCAAAAGCTCCTTTGTTGAGAGTCAGTGCATGTTCACTCCACTGGCCTTGGGAAGTGTTTGAAATGCGCATGGCTTCTTTTTCTAACTCAAGTGCTTGTGCACCAACAGGCGTTTCAAATTGATGTAAATGATGAGATTGTGATACATAGCATAGTGAGCCTGTATCAGGTGCTACATCAACTAGAGGGATCCATAATGTCGCAACTCCGCTTTTAAAAAAAGGCATATGTTGTGAATCTCTATGCCAACCAACATTAAGTCTACTGCCTACACCATGAGGCTTATAATATAATTGGCTCCCCCAAACGCGTACTTTATTGCACTTAAGAATATGTGCAATTATTTGACCGATATGGCTATGGATAAGCAAATTATTAAATGCACTGCTACAAAGGTGAGGCTGAGCAACACGGATCAGTGCACCATTTTCATGTCCATTGACAATACCCCAGTGATTTAATCCTGTATCGCTCTTATTGCAAAAGAGGTCAGGAATTGATTTGAATGCAGCATCAATCAATTTGTGTGCAATACTTTTATCATCGAAGAGATGGAACCCTTTATCTTGATAGTGGTTATTCATGTGGCCACCCAAAACATTCAAGTGGGTTTTGCAAGAGTGTACGTTCGACGTCTTGGCTTGATAAACTTTGCTCTTGTGTTAGGGCATTAGTATTAAAGCCTTGGTGATCAGGGTGTGGAAAGTCCGAACCAAATAATAACTTGTCATTACCAATCCAATTAACGACTTCATCCAGACAAGGTTCACCAACTTCAAAGCTAACGTAGCAGCTATTTTTAAAATAAGCAGAAGGCTTCTTTGGTAATTTATCTTTTACAAGAGCCGGAAATTCTGGGTAACAGATATTGTCTAATCTCCACAGCCAATAGGGTAACCATGCAGCGCCAGCTTCTAAGAAAATAAACTTCAGTTGCGGATATAGCTCAAAAACATTCCCTTCCAATAGGCTCAAAAATACCACTTGTGCTTCCAGCACATGTGAGCAAGCATGTAAGCTAAATCGTGTGTCAAACCTATCAGCTCCAATTGTGTCTCCATGCAAGTGTGTGCCACCATGAAAAGCGATATTAATATTGAATTTTTGACAAGCTGCCCAAAACTCAAAATAGACCGATTCTCCTAAGTGATATCCGTTTATTGGCTCTGGACGAATAGTAATGACTTTAAAGCCTTGTTTAGCAATTAACTCTACTTGCTTGGCGAGTGTGCTGGTATTGTGACGGCTAACCATTGCAGCAGGTATGAGGCGATTTTTGTCTACCATACAATAGTCTAATATCCAACGATTGTATGCTTGAGCATAGGCAAGTGATACTTGCTCTGGCACTTGTTTGTGGTTAACGATATAGCCAGTAAAGGTAGGAAAGATAAGCGCTTTCTCTACACAGTCTTGGTCCATACTTTGTAATTGACCTAATCCACTCATGGCCAGTTTACGAGCAGTAGAATTTTGTGGACGTAAAGCTGTTTCTAGTTGGATATCACGATTCCAGTGTTTTAAAATAGGAATCTCACCAATGTAGTAGGTTGGAGGTAAATCCACCTGAGCTTCAAAATGATGTTTAAAGTGAACAGGGTATTGTTGATACACTTGATTGTCTAAGTACTTTTCCCATATAAAGAGCGGCTCCATAACATGCCGATCACAATCGAAAATTCTCATAAAACTGCCTAGAAATATAGAGGGATACAGCGCACTAGGTACGCTGTAATTTAAATCATTAACAAGAAGTGAAAGGTTGGCTACGACAAATATCCATGAAGTCACTTATTGCTTGTGATTCGATCATTGATTTTTGATCTTGGTTTAATGATTCGGGCAAGCTTGGCTTTGGTGGGATAGTTACAATAAAGCAACCTGTTAGCTCACTCATGTTTTCAAACTGCCACCCGTTATGAAGTGATGATAGTTCATTTTCAGACTCTATATTGTTTAGTCCAAGCTGTTCGGAAAGGTGCTTACGAATTTCTGCGTCAGTTGGTTGGTCAACACCTTCAACGACACTTGTTACAGACTCAATATCACAAGTAGTTGGGAATTCAGTGTTGTTGACAATATATTGAGGGCAGGGTTTAAGGGATTCAACAATTTTTTCAGCTTCTTGGCTTTGCGATATAGCGCTAATAGTGCCGCCCTCATCTGCGCTACCATGAGAGAAAGTGACTGAGTCACCTTTCTTAATTACAAAGCGGACTTTCGTTTGATAAGCAGGGATCTGTGGAAAAAAGCCGAATTTCGCCAAGTAATACTCAGGGAACTTAACTATGTAGCTTAACTCCTTGTCGTTATCCCAGTTTTTCCAAGTATATGCGATCATTCTTCCAAGTGCAGAGTGCCAGGCACTAATAGCTAAAACATTATCAACAGGTGTAGGGGTGTCGCAATCAGCAGTGCTATTGAACCCATATCTAGTACCTAATTTATGTGTTTTTTGCTCAGACATTTTTTAATTCTCCTTTGTAAAAAGCACTTTTAATTCATTAAAAAGTGGACTATTTAAAGTTTCTTTATGGTTAGAAAACCATGTGTACAATTTTTTTAACTCTGTTAGGTTCTCTGTCGTATTGGCTAATTTATAAAGTAGGTAACGACTTTCTAACTCAAAGAATTTAGCATCTTGAGATTGAGCATCAGAAATCGATTCGCTTAATAACTTAATGATTCCATCAGTAGCTTGGCTATATTTTAGATACAGGCACTGTGCATAAGTTTTTTTTACAAACGGAAGTACTGAGTGCTCACCTTGTTTTATACACCGTTCTAATGATGTCTGAATCAGGTTGATTGCCTCTTCTAATTTACCTTCTTCTATATAAGCTTCTGCTAAATGAGTTACATAGTAGCCAGTAGCAAAAGTTTGTCCTGTTTCTATTTGTTTGTTTAGAGCGAGTTGAGATAGTATGGTTTCTCTAGCTGATGAATAGCTATAACACTCTAAATAATGAAGGTGGAAGACATTTCCAGTTGCTTGTTTGGAGTATTTATCATTAAATCTCTCCCAGTTACTTACTACATATTCATGTTGTTTCAAAAATATGTGATACAAGGCAATGAAGATGTTTGCAAAAACAATTTCACCTATTGAATCCAACTGCTCACCTATTTTTTCAGCTGCATAAGCAAATTCTTTAGCTTTTGATAACTCACCTAAATGTAAATAGTTATATGATGCTAGCGCTAGAATTTGTACTTTGATATTCATACCATACTCTAAAGCCAGAACATCATCTTGATCATCTTCATAAAGAGAAAGTGCTTGCTCATATAACTGCTTTGCTTTTAATAAATCACCATCAATGTTGTATGCTTGCGCTAGGTGTACTAAGACAACGACCTTATCTTGCCGAGTACCGTATTTTGTTACATCTGTTAGTAAATCTTCACCAAGTTTTCTGGCTTTAACTCGATGAGAAGCATAGTGTGCCGACATAAATAGTGTCCACTTGCTTTTTTTGTACATATCAAATAGTTGCTGCTTTTCATTAGATGAGAATAATTCATTTGTTGTGATTCTTCCTACGTGTTCTCCCCACTCAAGAACTCGCTCTGCGCCATAGCCGAATAGGGTCATAATAGAAGGAAGCATAGACTTATAAATATCTAATTCTTTAAGTAAGCTATTTTTATTAGTAGTACCTTGAAATTCATCCCAGCACAATGCTTCATCACTAATTTCAATGGCAGACATATGAGCTGAGCTTTTTACTTGTTTATCAATAGCTTTTAAACGGTATTCTACGGCTTCATCGAACTGATTTGCTTTGTGAAAGTGAGCGGATATGATTAAAGGCTCAATCATCATTTCATTAGACATATTAGTCATCGAGTGAGCAACTTTCTGATGAAAATTAACTCTAGATTGTGTATTACTACTCTCATAAGCCGCATCTCTGACCAGCGCATGTTTAAAAATATAACTATCGTTATCTACTCTTCGCTGGTGGATGATTAAGTCGTTTTCTATGAGTTCATTTAAGTCGTTTTGAACTTGGTTTTCGCTTAGGGGCGAGGCGGCAACGAGTAGGTCGTATTCAAACTCTCGGCCAATGGTGGCGGCCAGTTGTGCGGTTTCTTTGGCGTAGAGTAAGCTGTCGAGTTTTTGTTGTAATGACTCTCGTAAGCTTGTTGGTACTTGGTCTAATTTATCAGGGCTTACAAAATCAATGGTGCCATTGCTATCAGCAACCAGTCCTTTTTGTTTTAGCATACCGACTAATTCTTCAATAAACAGTGGAATGCCGTCGGTTCTACTGACCAATACATCTAACACATTGCGGGCAACACTATGGCCGTCGAATAGTTTAGCAATAAAGTCTTCGGTGGCTTGTTCTGTGAGCTTTTTAAGATTCACGTCCATTAAAGTTAAATCTTGTAGCTGGCTTGGAATATCTTGTCTTGAGGTGCTAAGTAATACGTGCCCTGAGGTAAGCTTTTGCGCAAAGTGATGCAAAAACTCAAGCGTGGCGCTGTCAGCCCAATGAATGTCTTCAACAATATAGAGCTTGAGCTCGTTAAGCGAGTGTTGGTTGGCTAATAACAATGCACTTAAACCATTGTAAAGTAGCTCTTTTTGAGCATCAGGTGCCAGTGCTGAGGGTTGTAACTCTTCTCCTAACTCAATATTTAACCATACCAGTAAAATTGGTAAAGTTTGATCAATGTTAAGGGTGCTGTCTTGCTCCTTAAGGTGCTTGCTAAATAACGCACATGCGTTTTTTGTATCAAGGTTTGTGGTGTTAAATAGGTAACGAAGTAGAGTCAATATTGGGTAGAGTGCATTGTTTTGATGCTCAGGTAGGCATTGTGCAACAAGGTGTTGAAATTGCGCAGAATTAGCACGTATTTCTTGCAATAGTCGCGATTTACCAATGCCTGCTTCACCATGAATATGGGCAATGCGGGTGTTATTGTTATCGGCTTTTATTAACGAGAGTGTTTGTTCAAGCTCTTGGTGGCGGCCAATTAGCTCATGATTATTACGTGTACCACGCATAAATCCAAAGGCTTCTACTCGGCGTTCACCCACTAAATTATACACATCAATAGGGTCAAAAATTGGCCCCATTTGGGCTTGTCCGTAGCTGGTAAATTCAGAGTATGAGTCGAGAATAGCCCTCGATTCTGCGGTACAGAGAATTTGCTTTTCGCCGGCTTCTCGGGACAGTGCGACTGCAATGTTGGCATTATAGCCTTCAGGCACCGCGTTGGCGTAAGTGATAAATACCCCAGTATGCATGCCAAGGTGCACGTTGATAGCCACATTATGTGCTTCATGCATTAAAGCATTACGTTTACTGAGTTCACTGACCATTTCAAGTGCGGTACGAGCGCATAATCGAGTGTCGTTATCACTGGTCACTGGGTAGCCGTAATAAAACAAGCAGGTATCTGATAAGTTTCCCACATGGTAAGCGCCATAGCGTGTGGCTATATCAATCAGGTTATTGCGCTGAGATTTGTAAACAGTATCTATTACATCGTAGTCTTTATCGCTGTTATTCAGTGCTTTTACACTTAACCGTACCGCAAGCACTGTTAGTTGTTTTCGCTCAGTCAATGCAGTGTATTCTTGCAGCGCTCTGTGGTTTGGGTCATCATCACGAATCAGTACGGTGGTGTCGTCAAAGCCATGTTGCGCATTAGCATCTGCAAGTACGCCAACTAGGTTTGAGACGTTAATAGAGGATAAATCTGAATATATTTCGTTGCCTGTTATCACGCGCTCAGTGGCATTTTTATGTAATACACGGCGCAGTAATTCAGCCAATGGGTGGCCTAGCAATGCGCTGGGAATAGGAATATGTACATCGCTTAATTGCTTATGATAAATTGATGCAATACTGTTACCTGTGACGGCGGGTAACCCTGTTAAGCATTCTAAAAATACTAGACCCCACACGTACAAGTCAGATTTTGCAGACGCAGGTTCTCCACGCAGTTGCTCAGGTGCGCTATAAGAAGGCGTGCCGAGTGTTTCTTGCGTAAGTGTTAAGGTATTAAAGTCTGGTTGGCGACTCTCAGTTACCAGCGTACCAATGCCGAAGTCTAAAATCTTAGCGTGAATTTTGGCACCTGAGTTGGTCAACATGATGTTGGCAGGCTTTATGTCGCGATGAATAATCCCTTTTTGATGAGCATGAATAAGTGCATCGAGCACTTGAAGCATCACATCAGTGGCGGTCACAGAGTCTAGTGCGTGCTCGGTGGTTAAATGTTCACGCAGCGATACGCCTTCAACATATTCAAACACCCCATATAAAATGTCCTCGTTCACTTGGCCTCTATCTAACAAACGCACAATATGAGGGTGTTGCAATTGGCTACTTAGTTCAGTTTCGCGTTTGAATCGCTCAATATAACGTTGTTTTTTTTGTTCTTCACAATGGGGCTCTAAAGCTAAAAACTTGATAGCGACTAACTGGTTGGTGTTTTTGTGTTTGGCTTTAAACACTTTACCAAAGCCACCTTCACCAATCTTATGGAGCAGTTCATAATGCTCAGAATTGAAGCTCGAGGTGATAAATTCGTCTGAAAATTGTGTGAGCGACATAACTTAAGTATTCCAATAAAGAACTTGCAACCAGATCCTTTGATAAACTTCCTAGTTACAATTCAATTTTAATTTTTATTGGCAAGAAAACTTATCCCTTCCATGCACTTGCCATACGTCGTTGAGTATAGCCTACCTTATCGGTAGAACTTTAGGGAACTTAAATTACATATTTGTTAATTATTTTTGGAAATCTTTGATAGAAGCAAGTGTCTGCGAGTGACACTTGCTTAAAAAGCGGGTTATTTGATAGTTATGTTGATGTTTTCTAATATTTTGGTTTGTGTGGCGTACGTTCTGCTACTTGATGCGTAGCGGCCATCAACCGAGCCATAACGCCTGCGTTCAAAACTAAATTTAACCGTACAGGTAAAGTTACTGTTTAGTTCTTCATTCTTAAAAAGGCCAATGGTTTCAAAATCAACAACCTGTATTCCATCATCTTTTATATCATTATAATTATAAGATTTGGTGATTTCTTTCTCACCATGCTTGCAAGTACTATCAACGTTTATTTTAAGTGATTGATCGCCTATAATTTTCGTTGCTTTAGCCCATCGCAGCTCCAAAGCGCTATCTGCAGAAAATGTTTGGTAAGCCTGTGGCGCAAGTATCAAAATAGGTTCTGGAAGTGTTACTTTGCTACTAAGCGTAACTTTATCTTTGGCTCTATAAAGCCTAATTTCATACTGAGTATCAGCTTGGTAATATGGAAAGTTTGCTCGATAATCAATATCAAAAATCTTGTTATCTTTGTCCATATTTTTAGTCATGTTTGCTGAAATAGCATTGTTTGTTGCTGTGACCGAGAGTTTATCTCCTTGCACTAAATTTATATTGTTGCCGTTTCTGCTACTTACGTTGAGTTCTGCAACAACTTTGCTGATATCACCATCAGACTTAACCAAAATATCAGACCAAATAGCCTCGGTTTTAACTAAGTTTGAATTAGTATCTGAAGAGCATGCGCTGACGAGTAGGCTGCAAAGCGCAATAGTGCCTAATTTGAAATGAGACATAATATATCCTTATAGATATTTTTAAGAAATTTTGCAGATCGTACTTTAGAAACAAAAAGGTTTGAATATGTAAATACAATTAATAACAATTTCGCACAAATTCTAACCGCGCTGTTTAGTCAAGCAATGTGATTTTAAGTTGAGTTGCTTTAAGTGTGCAGTTAAGTGCTGATAAATGTGTATTTAATACTTGAGTGGCAGTTTGCAATTGAGTTGCACTTAAGCTCTGCGAACAAAACAGTTGCACCAACAGTGTTGTGTTTAACTTTTTTAAAGAGGCTGTATGGCTTAAGTAACAAAACTGAGGAAGCTCGTTTTTTAAGGTATTACACGCATTTGTGAGCAGTGAGGTTAATTGCTTTTCTAAGCGTTTTTCAGTTTTTGTCATAGTGGTTTAGATGCCGCGTAAATCCAACAACGTTTACCTGATTTAAGCTTGGCCTCTACGCGCACATAGTCATCTACTTCATAGTCATCGGCTTTGGTTAGCTCATCATCAGTCAGCGAATATACAGTGCCTTCAACTAGGTTATAGGTTTTACCAGTATACACTAAAATTGGATGAACATTTTTACCGCTACTGGCTATAACGGCTGGGTCGGTTATGGTTATTTCATTTACTAAGTAGCCCATTAATGTGTCTTTATGACCTTCGAGTTTTCTACCAAAAGAGTCTAATTGCACTTGAATTTGCTGCAGCGTACCATACGAAAAGAGCTGTTCCATGTTGTACCTTAGTAATGAGTAAGGCATAACTATAACAAAAAACCTTTTAAATTAAATGTCCTTTGGTCTGCCGATATCGCCTTGGCTATAATCACACACGCCTTGTGCAAAAATTGTTTTTAGAGCACTCACGTCTTGCTCGGACAAGTTAGTACCGTAAATACCGCGAGTGATTGCTAACTCAACATTTATTAAAGCACATTTAAACATGTCTCCTGCCCATGGCGCACCTGCTTCAATCCGACTTGTGCTGTACATAGGAAAACGCGATTGACACTGGCCCTCAATACGGTTATTCCATTGCCCATCAAAGACCTTTGGCCCTGCTGAATAAACACTGCCGTCTTCGTTAAAGCAACTGTCTTTTAGTGCTTTAGGTTTTGCTTTAACAACCTCTTCGGGCGTACCATGCTTGATACTTAATAGCCATTCATCCATCATTGCAAAGGCCTTAACGGTTGGGTCATATTCCTTGTGCGCTACCCAAATAATATGATTTTTGCTGTGACCTTGCATTTTCTCTATGCGTAAGCGGCTATAAAATGAGGCAGACATGTGATGCATATCGAGTTCATTCTCTAAGTAATGTCGGGCGTCTATTATAGGCAGGTGTACTTTACCTAAAAATACTTGTCCAGAACGATAAGCTGCTTGCATTGCTTTGACAGAGCCATGATGACGAGGCGCAACCCCATCTTGAGGTTGTGTAATGTTATCGCTACCCCACAGTGATAACCAAAGCGGAACCTTGGTGCCCAATGGTGTAATGATATGTTCTTTATGCATGTGTTCTTGAGCTTTCCATGCGCCTATTTGGCGATTAATATCTAAAAATTCATCCATTGAAATCTGCTGTTTAAGTAAGGCATTTATACCATATTGCACGCCAACGTTGTCCCAAGTGCTCAGGCCAAAACCTTGTTTATTAGTGCCAAGAATATGCTGCATATCTTGCCAATAACTCCAGTTAGTGTGTGCTATCACAGGTTTTGCAAAAAATTGCCTTAAAAAACCTTGTTTGGGGTTATTTATAAATGCAGATAGTCCAAAGTAACCGTTAATACATTCGCTATTGCCATCAGGGAAAGAGGGCACAAACCCTGCCATTAATTGGTTTAATGGTTGTAAAAAACCCGCGCGTTGAGGAAAGTCATTAATGGCATTCATGCCTTCAATTAGCCGTCTGCGCTCCCAATCTAACCACGACTTCCTATTGTCTGCTCTAAACGTAAAGTAGTTGTTGAGTAAGTCACAATCTAGCGCATAGGTGGTTTGGGTTATCATATCTGGGTAGCTATAAAGTGGAATGAGTCCATCTAAAATCCCGCTGCTATTTTGCGCAATCAGGTATTGTGCAAGTCCGCCACCAGAACCGCCAACACCGACGGTATAAAGCGGCTCACCATACAAGCTAGTAAATTGTTTTTTAACGCGCCGTGCGGTGTCTTCTGCCAATAGCATATTGTAGGTGTAACTGGTTTTGTTGCCGCTAGAGCTTATTACGGCATAACCATCAAGTAATTGCTGTGCTTGGCGCTGCATTACTTTCCAAGCATGCTGTCGACCTTGGCGGTAACCAATACCAGAGCCGCCATTAAATTGATAAATTAACCGCTTGTTCCATTGAGATTGCGTTAGTCTGTCACCTACTTCTTGGTTTGAAATTGGCATAATAAGGGTGTAAATGAAACGATTTATTGTGCCTCTTTCAACTCTAAATAGCGGTCCTTGATGGTGTTTAGCTTGGGTTGCACCGAGCTGTTTTGGAGTTAAGCTTTTATCCAAAGTGTAATACTCAAGCTTAGTTTTTAAAGCGCAATCTTTGCTGTACCCGATCATCTTATTATGTTGATCAAACACAGCAACACCATACCCTTGTTGGTTATCTACTTCAGGTTGCCCGAGCCCCGAGTCAACCGTCATGCAGAAAAATGGGTATTGATTTGGACCGGAATATAAGTTTGTTGATGGCCCTATTTGCCCAAGGTTGATGGGAAATGGATAGGGGTCCTTTGGGCGGGGTACTTGGGAAATGTGCGGATAAAAATCAAGCAATAAATTGCTTTCACTTGGGGCTATTGCCTGCACTTGTCTATGACTATATTCATCTTTTCTCAGCATAGGCCCATACAAAAGTATACAAACTATAGTCGTTGCAATTAATATAATGGATGCAATGTACTTAACGTATTTTTTCATAGCGCCACCTACTGCGTTTGGCTTATATACTAAGTTTAGGGCAGCAAAAAATGAGTCGTTGTTATCACTTTGTGAATTGTAGATAAGCCAATGAAGTGGTGCTAAATTTAGTCTTAAGCTGCGCTACGAGTTAGGTGCTTTTTGGTGCTTGTGCAACAAATTCGTCAAGACTTTAAGACAATACCTGAAAGAGAAGGGTTACTGTGCACACACCCTGTCTCGTCCTTGATTCTTGGCTTTGTACATTGCTGCATCTGCGCGCTTAAGTGCTTGTGTGTATGATGGATCAGACGCTAAAATTTCAGTAACACCAACGCTAATAGTAATGGTGTTTAGCCCAAAATCTTGGCTTCCCTTAAATGCTAGCTTAACATTTTGGCGCAGTCGTTGCGCTGTTTGAATGGCTTTATCTTTTTGTATGTGGGGTAAAATAACCACAAATTCATCGCCTCCAAAACGGCAAAGGATGTCTGTTTGGCGTAATGTTTTTTGACATGTACTGGCAACTTTGCAAATTGCTTTATCGCCAGCGTGGTGGCCTGCACTGTCGTTTAAGGCTTTGAGATGATCAAGGTCAAACATGAGGATTGATACACAATAATCGTGTCTTTTAAACGCATTAAAGTGATAGCTTAATTCACGTTCAAGACGTCGGCGATTGAATAGCCCCGTGAGTAAGTCTGTGTCACTTTGTTCTCTAAGTTGTGTTTCAAGTCGGCGTCGCTGAGAAATATTACTGGCAACCCATAACACCATATCTTCGTCATTTACTTTAAAATCGAGGGGGGTTATGCGGGCTTCAAACCACATTTTTTCGGTGGTGTCTTGTTTGGGTAGGCCTTTAACATCTTGATTACTTAGTTCATATTCTTCAATTAGCAACGCTTGCGAGTCTAATGCACGCGCAATGGTGTCAATAAACCAGCTAGCTTTTTCTGGTACTATTAAATCATTAATAGATTTGCCTATTAAGTTGCTACCATCATGATAATAACGTTCATCTTTACCACCAAAAATAGCAACGTACTTGCCACTGCGTGATAGCAAAAAAGCAGGATCTGGTAACGCCGCCAGTACTGCGGACATCTGTTCAGCGTTAATCATTTAATTCCTCAAGTACTTAATACTTCGGTATCGTTTATTAATTGTAAAACACGCAATAAAATCATCCACTATAGTTATTAAAATTTTATGAAATGTGTGAGTCAGAGTCAATTTTTATGCGCCTTTAGGTAAACTCATAAAAGCACGTACCGCTTTATCTCTAAATGTTAAATCAGTCGCTAAATTTGATTCACTGTAACTTTTACAAAATGAGAGTGGGTCTCCTTGGTGTGTTAAAAGCTCATCTGGATTGGGCATTTTGCTTATTATTTGACGCCAACGTACTTGCATTGCTTTAGGGGGCGGTGGCAGGTTAGCTAAGATTCTTTGTGATAAAGCAAATTCACTGTTCATGGCAACTTTTAGCATGTCATCGTTTGCTGCTGCAAGCCAACTGGCACCTTTTTCATTTTCACAAATTAGCGGAAAATAAGGTGCTAAAGCTGGAAAAGCCGTATTTTGATAAACAGTCACTTGCCAGTATGACTGGGCAATTTTTACAAATTGCTCAAAGTCCTTAATGGCTGAAAAACCAGATTGTTCAAGCTTTTTTATCTCAACCCTAGGTTTGTTGGCATTGACTGTGTCATTGGCACAGTCAATATACCAGTGCCCTACAACAATGGCATTTTGAAAATATTCGTCTCTGAGCGATCCCCATACTTTTTGGAGTTCTTTTTGAGCGCTTTGCATGTAATGTGCAAGAGGTGCGAGAGATTCGCTGTTATGCGCCAGTTGCGCATGGATCAATTTATACATCTCATCGCGTATTTCAAGACACCGGCCAAGCGGGTAAGGTTTATCTGAAAAAGCAGGGTACTGAGGTGCTAATGTTAGGTCTGCTTTTAGACGAAGATTAGCGAGTTCATAGGCAAGTAAATCTATCTCTTCTTTTGTCATAGGGTTAGTTATTTTATTAATTATGTTGTCAGTATAGGCATGTTCTTTAGTTGTTATCTAGTTTTGTGGCAGCAGTGCGCTGCCACAGTTTAAACGTTACTGCTGTATGGTTAAATAAAGTGCATCAAAATAGCTATCATTGTCTGAGCCGTGATTGCGTTTACCCGTTAATACAAAATCTACAAAGGCGGTATCAATAGGCAATGTTATTTGACCTGTAGCACTTTGCCATTGCGCACTTTGTGTTGTGAGCGCAGGGCTATGTTCTATTAGCTCGCCAGCGTGGTTAAATAGTGAGAGCTGGATAGATGGGGTATCTTTTCCACTGTAGTTGCGTAACATGCCGCCAAAATTAAGCTGTATTGCACCGTGTGTTATTTGCGAACTGTAGCTTTGTAAATCAACACGTTGATAAACGCTTCCTTGTGCCGTTTCACCTTGGCATACTCCGCCTATGGCAAAAAACTGTTCACCTTGAAAGGGCACAACTGAATCACATTGGTCTGCTTTTAGAGATTCAATGGGGCCTGCACCACTCCAACCATCTATCCCTGTCTCTGCACTTGGGTTTTGCAGCAAATTACCTGATGGCACGACTTGCTGAGTAATATGCTCAATAGGTGCGTTGCTTGGTCCCCGATTATTGATAGTAGGGCAGTTTGATGTTTCAGTTTGTATTTGAAGGTTGAGTGAGTCGAAATAGCTATCGTTGTCGGTGCCATTTCTGCGTGTGCCAGTGAGCACAAAATCAATATAACGAGTTTGAGGGGGTATTAATGCATTACCGGTAAATGCTTGCCAGCTGGAGTTGGCACCATTGAGTGGTGCGCTGGTTGTGAGTGTTTGTAATTGCACATCTTTAAATTCAAGTTTGATAGCTGGTGTATCGCTGCCGTTAAAGTTACGCATGAAAGCTGAGTAATGCGCTTTTATTCCACCTTGGTCGATAAGGGTTGCGTAGTTATGCACATCAATGCGCTGAAATGCTTGACCAAAGTCTTGCTCATTGTTGCAAATACCGCCCACAGCAAATAGATGTCGTCCATCGTGTGGTGAGACAGAATCACATTGGCCATCAGTAAGACTCTCTATGGGGCCAGTGCCTTGCCAGTGGGTAACCGCTTGTTCTGCTCCTGGGTTGAGAAGCAAATTATCACTGAGTTGTGTTGAGCTTGAAGTGGTAAAGGCAATGGGAGATGACCACTGACTCCACGCTAAAGCTCGATCACGCATACGTACTCTTACACAATATTGCTGGTTTTTTACTAAACCTTGTAAAGCCACTTTGTTAGGTGCTTTACCTGCTTGGGTGTCCTGTTCATTCCAAATGTTTTTATGCTGATACCAGTGATCAAATAAGGGCGTTGAAAAATCATCACACTGCCCACTTACTTGCCAGTGTGCTGCACCAAATAAATCTAAGTCAGCATCGGCAAACAAGGTAGCTGTAGCTGTGTTGCAACTGGCATTGATTGCCCCTGCTTGAGGCCATAAAACCTCAGGTGTGTAGGGGGCGGTATTATTTAATTTCACTTTTAAAGTGTCGCGTATCACATTATTTAGTGGCGTATTTTCATCACCCAATGAGATGCGTTTAATTTCAAATGCTGGATCGTCACCGGCTTCTACATCTACGACAACAAAGCCATATTCATCTTGGCTGACGGCAAATTCGGTGTAGTCGGTTTGAGCATATTCGTCGAAATAATCTAGATTGCCGCCAGCGGACGCCACATTAACCATGGCATGTTTATGATCTCGGCTGGTGCCTCGCGAATAGGCATGCGTATGGCCAAAAAAGTGAATACTTGGTTTGTTACACGAGCTTGAGAACTGCTCAATTTTAGCAACAATTTTACCACTATAATCGGTTTCGCCTGCTAACCACATTTCTGATTTATGAGGGTGGTGCATTTGCGCAAATACAAAATCAATATCGGTGTTGCTACAGGTTTGGGTGAGTACATTATCTAGCCATTGCAGCTGCTCATCAATGCGGTAGTTAGAGTTGGTATCTAAAGAGATCACACGAATGTTTGAATGATCTTTAAACCACCAATGTTCAAGGTAGTTAGGGGAACCATTTGTGGGTAAGTTGAAGTAATTAAAAAAATAACGCGAATCGTTTTCATGGTTTCCTGGTGCTGGGTAGGTGGGTACATGGCGGGCAAGCGGTGCGATAGGGTTAAAAAAAGTATTTTTCCAACTATTGTAATGATTGCCGTTATCGACCAAGTCACCAGGGATCAACGTCATGTTCAGCCCTTCATGTAAACTGACGCCAAGCGTATTTTCAACGTACGGGATCACGCCGGTATTTATCACATCTCTAAATTTATTTGGGTTTGATGAGTCTTGTTGCATATCGCTCATTGCTAAAATACGCGCACTTTTCTCTTGTGACGCAAGTGGTGGCGTTTTAAAACTATGAATGTCGCTCATTACATCATGTGTTTTAACGCGATAAAAATAAACCGTATCGGGTGTTAAATTGATTAATTGCACTTCATGGATGCGACTGAGTATATGGCCTGTTTTACTTTGCCCTGTACTTTGTTGCCCTAAATTCCTAGTGGTGCCCCAGTGTACGATGGACTCTTCGCCACCACTTGTTTCCCAGCTGATCCAAATACTTGAAGGGGTTGCGGTTTGTAAGTAGGGGGTGACATGAAATGAATGAGCCATGGTTGATGGCTGCGTGAATAATGCTGCGCTTATTACGCCAGCTGCAAATAGTGCGTACCTCATCGTTGTTTCCTTGATTGTAAAAGTGCGCAATACTGACAGAGAAAGATTAAATAATGATGTATGCAGTGTTGATTTTATGTTTCTTATCAGAGGGTTTAACAGTGGCAAGGTTGAAAACCTTACCACTAAAGCGAATCAGCGAATTAAAGCATTTCGACTTCAATTTCAATCCATGCTTGTGCAGTGCCTTCAGTACCGCCTTTACGAATAGGCGTTATTTTAAAACCACCCCAATGATCGGTATAACTTTTGCCAATCACTAATTCTGAATCAGTTTGGTCATCACCCCACCAACCGGGTGTTTTTGAACCTGGGGTCATATCTAACAAATAAGACGTTGTTTTCCAAAAACGCGCATCTTGTTCATTTTCAAAATAGCCTTGTAGGTTGATGAGTACGCCATTTTTAGTATTTGTATAACGGCTGTGCGTTGTACGGTATTCTAGCCAGTAAGTATAGCTACCATTGCCTGATTTTAGTTTTAATCCAATATTGCCATTGCTATTACTGCCGTGATCAAAGGCATAAATACGATAGATACCAGATGCATTGATTAGTGGAACATCCGAAGCACTTAACCAACCAAAATACTCTTTGTACAGTAAGTTGTACTCTTGTAGTGAGTGAGCACCCATACCCATCATGCTGTATATATTACCGTAATTAAGGCTTTCAGAGTCATAATTGCCAACACCAATTACTTTACCAGGACCTGCTTCTAGCGCTTTTGCATGACGCAGTCCCAAAGCATGGCCTAACTCATGCGCAATAACACCAGCTGTATGGTGGTATAAAGTAATGTTTGGTGGTGCTGCGCTTGAATTATAGTTTCCAACTTGAGGTGCAACCATCATGACGACATTGCCCGCACCGGGATCATCAGGATTAACACCAAGCTCACTTACTTTAGATTTCCACAATGCAGTCCAACCATGAAAGTCATTATCATACTGACTTTTAGGGGCATTTATTTTTATGACAGGCGTTGTAATATCGTAGGTCATATTAAACTTACCATACGATTGCTCACTGTAGTATTGTGCCGCCTTATCTAACTCCTGCTGCATGGTGGGCCATTCTAATGGTGTATCAGAGAATTCAAAGCGATATACTTTGATATTGGCATAATCATATTGATAACCTCCTCCATCTGGCGGCGGCGGTGGTGTAGTTCCAGTCGTTTTACAACTATTTGCTCCTAAATCAACCACCAAAGATGCACCTGAGGCTTGACCAGATACTGTGATATATGTCCAGTATTGGTTCGGGTTGCTGATGATAATACATTCGTTATTATCAGGGTTTTTTGACGATGGATCACCACCATTGGTATTTGGCCAGCCACCATTTCTAGCGTATAAATCCAAATTACCGTTACCATAACCGGTGCTGATTGCAATACTATCGTGTTGGTTTGAGTTCGCAATACTCAAATAGCGAGTGCTTTGATCGAAGAGGCAGACAGTATCTCCATTTGTTAAGTTTCTTCCTCCATAGGGAGATTCAGTTTGACAGCTATCCTCAAGTTGTTGTGCTAGATTCGAGGACATATCGTTGATAGTGGGTGTATTAACCCCTTCGATATGCGCTATGTCTGGTTGCTGTGCATATGCAGCAAATGACCCGGTCATAAGCAACGTCGCGCAGCACAGATTACATGTTGTATTGTATGTATCCATTAGGTTTTCCTTACTAGTGTATGGGTGATGCCTTGTTTTGATTACTGCACTTATCTGTACGTAATTTAAACAAAGCCATATGTTTATAGCATTTTATTAAAAAGATATACAATATACTTTATTTTATTTTTTATGTGTTGAATGGATTTTTGGCTTTTATTATTACGGGTTGTAAAATGGGGGGAGTGTTTATAAGTCAGAATTGTTACTATATATGCTTGAATAATTTACTTACTTTTTTTGAAATAGCAGCCGAGTGAAAAGTAACCCGACTGCTAGCCTAGTAGAATTTTTTTTAACTTTTTATTTACTCTATACAGCTCACAGCGTTGATAAGCTCACCACTGTGACTGGTTAAGGCACTTTCCATTACCTCGGGATCAGACTCAACTTCAGATACCTTGATGTATGTTACAACGCGCTCCCTAGCTACACCTCCTGATGTCATGACTTTTTTAAATTGCGAATAACCATCAATTTTAAATGCGGTATTTCTTGGAAAAAGCACTTCAAATTGGTTTTTTGCAGGACCATACGCGGTGAAGTTCGTAGGTAAAAAGCGACCATTCACCCCTTCTATTTCGTAAAAAACCAGGTCATCAGCACTACCATAAAACTGCTCTGCTTTAGTGGAGTTCATAAAGTTTAGGTTGCTAGAAGTTGACTGATAAGCTTTATCAGCAACCACATCGCCCACTTTTATTTCTCCGCTAGTAAGCTTGCGACCTATGCCAAAGTCCCGAGTGTAGCGATAACTTGTGCCTGTATATCTAGGTAAATGCTTTAACCCAGTATCTAGGTTATTCATATACATCTGAGTATCAGCAAGGTCCGCAACGAAGTCATCTGCACCTGTAGCAATACCTGTGCGGGCATAGTTATTAATTGCTGTAAAATCTCTTGTATAACGAGCTATAGCTGATTTAGATTGGTTAATCAGCCGACCAAAAAGTCTACTAGCCTCAGGGAATGAATTTTGGTATTCAGCTAATGTCGCAGCGGCAACACCAGACTCTTCGTAGGCAAGTACATCATTTATATATGCAAAATCGGCTGCGCTTTTGTCCACCACCGCGGTTGTATTGGTAAAGCGTTCGAAAAGTTCAGTTTTAGCCTCTTCACTTAAATCTGACGCATAAGTAAAAGGCTTTTCATCTATTATTTTTGTTTGCGTTCCAATTGCATAAGCATTAACTGTGCATAATATTAACAGTGATGTTATCAGTATACTTTTAATCATTGTTATTCTCCGATTTAAATTGGGCAAAATGCAGCAAAGTCGATTTCCTCTACTGTTTCAGGTCCTAAAATAGCGCTCTCTAAGCTTGCACCTTCTTCTTCTAATGAAGTAATACCTTCTTCTGCAAAACTGCTCATTGACATACCTTCTTCTTCAAGCGCAGCGCTAAATGTGCTGACTAAGTCCATGGCTCTAATTTCTTCTACCACGGGTAGTAAAATTATTAGCCAGTCAACAAACCCGCCAAAAAAACCTTTACTGCCTTTTTGGGTTATGAAGTCGCTTATTGCTTCTTGGCGAATACGAGCTACTTTGTTTAAGTCAGCTTGCAGTTGCGGGTAGAAGCAGTTTTTTATTAACTCATAATCAAATTGACTTGTTGTACAGGCTGAAGCTAATTGCCCATCAACATGTTGAAGAAGGTTTTTTGCGTATGCTCTGCGGACATAGTGCGCAGCTCTAATCATTGGATCGTAACCTGCAGAACCAAATGCACCGGGTAAATAGGCTTGTTGATATTGCGCAACTGCACGTTGCGCTGCAGCATACAATTTATCGCCGTTATGACCATTGAGCTTGTAAAATTCGCGAGTTTGTCGGCTTGCTGCATCTTTTGCTTCTTCGGATTCACGCAATGTTGTGCCAGCTGCACGGCTTCCATAACCGTAAACATCTAATCCTAGCGTTGCATACGCCCACAAAGCGGGTACTTCTGCGCGATGAAACAAGCGCCAATTTTCTACTTCTTGCCAGTCTGGATCTGGATTTTTAACGGTAGGAATAGGGTAGTTGCCAGCACCATATTGTCGGTCAGCAATATTGTCAAAGCGGGTAAACTGTACGATGTATTTCGCACTCTCGGACACCTTAGCAAACCCTGAATGAGCCAAAAATGTACCGCTAAAGTATCCATCTATGATATCGCGAGTGAGGGTGTTGGTTAGTGTAACGCCCGCTTTTTGTGTCTCTATGGGTTTATTTATGTATGGAGTTATCGATTTTAAGTAAATGGTTTTACCCAAACTTTCTTGTTTGGATAAGTTTTCCATGCTTTCGTTATTAACCCTATGCGCTTGTAGTTTTTGCAAATAAGCACCAACAGCGTTTATCCAGACGTTGCCTCGGCTTTTTGGGTGCCCGCCAAGCTGCTGTGTAGCTTGCTGAGTATTAAACTGTAAAGCGTGGAACATTTTCACAAATTCAGGATAGTAAAGGTACATCGTTTTTTGGTCTGGCGTTAAATATTCCTTGAAATAAGTAAATATGTCTTTGGCTGATGCTTGCAAGTTGCCTTTAAAGCTATAAATATTAGTTCCTTGTAAGGTAGGTTCAGTATTAATGTTAAAACGAGAATCTTCATACCAATTAGCTACTTTGTCAGCATCGGTGTCCTCTTCAAACGATACTTCAGCAACATTCAATATGGTTTGCGTTGTTGTTAAGTTTTCGTGCGGCTCATCAATGCGTAAGTTTTGCGAATAGTTTAAGTTACGAATATCAAAGCTACCTTCAAAATCTTTGCTGGCAGCATGTAAACCAATAGGTTGAGATAAAAATTCATATACAATATCAGCACTTAAATTGTGCATAACAGATAATGCATAATCAGGGTTGGCTTGACCGTATTTGCTATCTGCATCGTTCGGAGATAGATATAAGCCAAAAGCAAAGGAGTCTGATACATCGTCTGTTACCCTTTTGGTACCAAGGACGGCAGAATGCCAAGTACAATCAGCGATGAGTGATTGACCAGCTCCACGGTTCATAATGTTATGATCAAATGTATCAAGTAGTTTTGCGTTGCTATTTACGCCAACATGCAAAGCAACGCCTTGCGTTTTTTCGGGTTCTAGTAGGCCGTATAATTCAGGTGTTAAGCGATTTAAGTTGGCTTTTTCATAGCTTGAAATAACATCCCTTTGATTAAAGCTAATTGCTAGGCCAATATCTGTTTGAGTGGTATTGCGTGTAGGGCAAACGCGATAATCAAATTCAAAGCCAAACTCTGCATGCTCTAAAGGCGGTAAAAATACGCTGCGAGTGCTTGGTGCATTGGTTGTTGTGTTTAGTAACGAAAACTCACTAGGGTTTTGTGTGTTATCACGAGTAAGAGAGGGGATCTTTGCTATGGGATCAGCACTAAAAGTGGCATCAATGCCTTCATAGCGAATATTACGAATCGCATAACTATTGCTTTGTTGGGATAAACCAGTGCTATTACTACCTGCAAAAAAAGTGACTGGATTAGAGTATATGTTGGCCACTTGCTCGTCAGTTAACTGTGTTTTGTCTAAAATGGTGTGTTTGTTAATATTAAGCGAAAGCTGGTTGTCGGTATTAATATGTAAAGTAACGTCTTTAAATTGGCAATTTGTATATTGATAATCAGTCCAGATATAGTTGCGAATGTCGACGCTTGGATTATGCCCCCATACGCCTATCATACGACCAAAAGTATCTCTAAAAAATACCTCGATACCATTGGCTTCTTCATTAAGTAACGGGCCAATAGTTGAGTTAGGTTTAATTTCAAGGCTTGTGGGTGCTGGTGTACCCAGACGAATACCAAAAGAGGATACTTGCATAGATTGAGTGTTAGGTTTGCCATCGGCATTACAACTTTTGTATTCAAAAGCCAGTGTTGCGCCGTTTTGGTTAGGGGCTAGCTGGCGCTCAAATGATAAAATTGTTAATGCATCTTGGTTTGTCTCATTAATGAGCTGATATTCACCGTAACCATCTTTGTTACTATATGCAGGGTAGCCATCGAGCGTACTGGCCATGTAAGCTCGCGATTGTGATAGTGGGGTATCAGTGTTTACACTTTCCTCTTCGGGCGCCTTCTCATCAGGGCTACCGTCAGTGATATCTTCCGCTGATGTATATAAATGAAATTGGCGCTCGCCAGTATTACTGACACTAATGGTACGTCCAAACGCTGTAACATAATTTCCATTGTCCGCTTGTAACTCAACTAAATCACTCCCTTGCGAGATTACTTTAAAGGCAGAAGTTCCATGAGGTGTCCAACCAGGTGTAATAGAAACGTACTGTTTGTCTTGGTAATATCGTTTTAAGTAACGTCCTGCATAGTCATATGTTGCATCTTGATGGATGCTTAGATTGAGAATACCGCGCTGAGCATCGACAACTTCAACGTTAAACTTGCACCAAGGGTTATAAAAACCTCTTGATGATACTGGCACGCCACGGTGATCAGGCACTGCAAGCGTTGCTAAATTACTGTCTCTGTCGTTCCCCAAACAAACAAAGTCACTGGGCTGCGCATTTTTGGGTTTAAGTACAATAGTATCACCAGTTTGTAATGATAATGCCGATGATATAACAATTTCGTCGGCTCGCGTGTATTGGCTATGTACACCAATGCTGAGCAATAATAAGCTCTGTGCAGTCAGCAAAAGCTGGCACTTTTGTTTATGCTTCATTTTAACCTCATAATTCGTGGAAAAAGCAACGTGGATGTGTTTGTTTTTTGTCAAATGCAGACGATTGGTATAAAAGTCGTACACCGTGTTGTCAGCTAGCGCATTATGCAAAATGCTCTAGCTGACAAGCTCATCTAATATGTTGATTTATTTATACTTACCTCTTTTTTCTTGTGAAGAAAACAGGCATTTTTCTGTGTCTTGACGGCATCGTAAGCTTGTTGGTGTGAACAGGCATACCGCTGAATATCATTTGGCATGCTGTACAGCACATATATACATGAGCCAAACATAAGAAGAAGCAAAGCAATGCGTAGCAACTGATTATTGCGTTTCATTTCAACACCTAAAATTTTGAGGTATATGGGAACTAGCAGCTCGCGCTTAGCGAGCTTGCGAATTATCGTATAAGGGTTTAAGAGCACCGCTGGTAAGCGTTGTTCTCATTTGCTTAACTTGGCTTTTGGTGAATAGTTGTCTGTTACCACCCAAGGCTGTTTCACGCATGAAATTCAAGTGTATTAGCTGATTCGCACAGAGGTCATTTTGAGTTGTTATTACATCACAAGGTAGGGCTTTTGGACTGTCGACGACGTAGCCTGGTAACCCAAGAAAGTGCCCAACTTGATGGGTAAGCACAGTGTTTAATCCATCTCGTACAGGCTTTATTTGCTCGATTGATGCATTTTGTTTTGCAGGTTTTGCTAAAACGTTACTCTCATCTGTGTTAAACACACTGCTGTCGATAACAATGCCTATTGGGTTATTTGAGTCTGTTGGCATGTGGGTTGTTTTACCTAACTTAAGTCCTGTAATTGTTGTAAAGTCTCCAACCCATACATTAATGTAGCGTGATGTGTCCCATTCAGGTTTATTTGTGCTTAAAGGCTCAACGATGTCGCTGTGGGCTATGCGGTTAATACCAGAAGTTGCTTCACCTGATGGCGTTATTGAAGCTAAATAAAATTGTATGCCGGTATCTTGTGTCGCAATTGCTGATGTTGTACTGACTGTAGCTGTTTCATTGCCTAAACTTTCAGCCCGAAAATGCCTGTTTAGTTGTGAAAGTTGGGCATGTATTTGCGCATCGCTAATTACGGTTGTGGCATTGTCAAATGTGTGTACAACAATGGGTAATTTTATGAGCTCTTTTGAAGCTTCAGGCATTTGAAACTTAGATTCAAACGTTGCTGTAATATGACATGGTGCTTTAGCATTGCTTACATGCCAGTTATTTTGTGACTTCTTGGTCACGCCACACCCTGAAATACTTTTTATTTTATGGCCTGAACGTGCTTTTGAGTCAAATGAAAACGGACTCCCTTCTTGCACTGATTGAGGTAAATTAAGTAGTTCACCTAGCCCCGATACCGTACTTGTAATTGCAACATTGGCAATGTGCATTTTGTCTATAATAGTGATGGTACAATCTTGAGTTGCACCGTTGAGTGTAATTGTATTGT
The DNA here is from genome assembly GCF_945859825.1 of Pseudoalteromonas holothuriae. Classification (GTDB taxonomy): domain Bacteria; phylum Pseudomonadota; class Gammaproteobacteria; order Enterobacterales; family Alteromonadaceae; genus Pseudoalteromonas; species Pseudoalteromonas holothuriae. The sequence continues at coordinate 230,968 of NZ_CAMAPC010000003.1, read as the reverse complement.
GTTGTTCACTTAACTTTGCACTACAACCAGAAATCTGTTCAATTTTGTAGCCAGGCATTGTCTTGATAGTAAAAACACCAGACTGGTCTTTAGTAAGCGATAGACTTGTGGGGGTCACGCTAACCGCTTCCTTATTAAACTGTAAAGTGACGGCTGATACCGGAGCCGGTTTTATACTATTTGCTAGCTTTGGTTTGCTTTCGACTTTATTTTCGCCGCTACCAGAGCAGCCACCAAGTAAGCCAGTTATTAATACACTAACCAACGAAATATGTAATTTAGTCATGTTTGTTTCTCTTTCCATTAAATATGTTTGCGTATATATGTTTATACTCGAGCGTTTTTAGCAAAGTGAACTTGCCGTTCGCTTTTTGAGCTAAACTAGGGTTGCGGTCAACTTATCACTTAATGCAATAATGTATTCTTTTTTGTTCTTAATAATTGTTTGAATATATTTTTACAATGCGAAGATGTATTTAATTTGTTGAATATTAATAATATATTTTTAATTTTTCGTGGATGTAGTTATTGCTGAATAAAAGTTGATAAATTTGATAACGGAAAAGATTAAAAAATCACCTATAACTTTTTACGTTAATTATTTACATGGTTAACATTTGGTAGTTGTTTATTATTGGTTTATGGCTATCTGGTATGATCTCTTACTTGCTTTTTACGGTGATTTTTGGGCCCTTTTATGCCACTTATGAAGGGCTAGGTGTTTATTGTTTGATTGATACGTATTAAGTGAGGGGTTTTGGGCAAGTGCAATTCAGGTATTGATACGCACCTAATATATGTTTATTCAAATTCTCCATTTAACATCAGGTTTGTATACGGGGTTTTGAAATAGTAAATATGTAACAACTCACATTACTAATTACCTAATGATGATGCTTCGTTCAATTTCAAGTCGCTTTTATGTAGTAATGGTAGCGCAGGTAAAGGACTAAATAGCTTTATTGGGCAAATTCGCTTATTCAGAGTTGAGTTTGTTTACTATCTGGCTCCTCCTCCGTAATTAAACACCGGATACAGGTTGAAGGTGACTAGCTCACCATATCTGCAGATATGGCAGATTATACTTTACTTATTGGTTTACCTTTTATTGATGTACTAAACAATTCAACTGACTAATTTTTCTGGGCGAAAAAAATCAAATTCGATTAGTTCTTTATGCGTTTGTGTTGTATAGACGTCAAGTTTATGAACAAAAAAATTATAAAGTAAATTTTTATAAAAATATAAAGCACTGATTATTTTGGATATTTTTTAATTTAAGTTGCATTAAGATTTACTAAGGGTTATTCACAACGACTCTGTTTGCATAAGTGCTAGCCTGTTAACGTTTTGCGCACAAAGTTGCATTTTAGTGTGCAACCTTTGCAAAAACACATTCGAGTTTGTCACGCTCATTGTATATGCCCAGCTGATTAAGCATTACAGGCCGTTTGGGGCACATATTAAAGTGGGCTGACAAAAACGTTTTATCATTTAGGTTTGTAAATACAACAAAATATAATACAAGCCAACAACAGGAATCGTTAGTATGAACAACAAGTTGTTGAGTAAGCGGTGCTGCGTAATTGCAGTAGCATCGGCTTTTTCAAGCGTGGCATACTGTGCCAGTATTACCATTGATGAAGCGGTGATCCAGCGTTTTGGCATTACCCAAAATAGTTTAAAAAGTAGTGTGGGGAACTGGGTTGAGGGCCGATATTTACCTTATACGAATAACGGTAATAGCTTTTCGATTTCGATTAATGGGGTGAGTTCGGTAGTAATACAGAAACCAGATATAAATTGTAACTATGTGGTAAGTCTTAAGCACTTAGCTGGTGTGCCATATGCCTTTTTGTCTTCAGGGGAAGAAAATTGTGGTGGGATTGGAGCCTCACCGGTTGTTTATAGTGAGGCAGCCAAAAAACTTGCGGGACAAAAGCATATTAGAATCGGAGGGTATGCTTACACAAGTAAAGATACTGTAGTGTTGAGTAACGCGAGTAATGCAAGAGAAGTTGCTACTATTTATCCTGATGGGACGCGGTATCTTTATTTAGGAAACAAAAATCCACAGACTGATGTATTGGCACAGTTTGAAATTGAAATCGTTGACACTTTAAGCAATAAGATTCGGCTAAAATTAAGACATAATATTGGTAACTTATCAGATAAATATTTAACACGAACTGATAATAAGCTATCGGTTACATCTGCGCTGGACTTTGCGCCAGAACGAGGGATATTTAGACTGGAGTATTTTAGCGATGAACAAGCAGCATCAAGAAACATAAACGCTGGCGTTGCACTTATTGCAGATAATGAAAAGTACTTAGTACAAAGCGACCGCAATCGTTCCCTATCACTTTACTATCCAGAGTATAGAACATTTGGCCGTGCAACATTTAAGCTATCTACATTGGAACATCTTAGCGGTATTGGCAACGTACCGAATGTTCATGGCAAAGACCCAGACAGTTTACTATTAGCGCAAGAAGCAGAAATTTTGGATTTCGAGTCGTTCCATGCGCCTTTAAAAGAAAAGGACTACCCTGAAAACCTGATTTTTAGAATCAATGAAGTACCTGATATTAGCGATACAAAAAATTACTTTTCGCCATTATCCAGCGTATTTTTAGAAGCTGACTATGATGCTGTTTATGATATTTTTTCTAGTATCAAGCATCAAAGTAAGGTGATTGGGGCTGATTATGTCTATCCAATGAAAGCCGTGGTTACGGTTGCAGATCAAGACGGCAATCAATATCAAATCTATGATCAATACCATATGAGTAGTGGTGATTGGACCCAATTAAAAAGTGATGCAACCGCTGCTGCGGCTAGTCGAGAGCCAGGTAGTGTTGCTGATTTAAGTGCTATGGTCTTACCGACTTATATTGAAAAGGATCAGCTTACTTTTGTTGCGGACACTAACTGTAATTCAAGTGATAAAGTAGCGTATATTAAGGCATCAAACAGCTGTACTCGTTATGAGAACAATTATAGTGATTTAAAAAGTAACACTGAAACACCACGCTTTATTGCCATAAAACTCGCTTCTAAAATTAGCGTAAACAAAGAGGAAACATTTAGTCATCAAAAAATGATATCGGCAGCATCTGGCGTGTATAAAGAAGCGTTAAATTATGTGCTTTCAGAGCAATTTTTGCAAAAAAAGACGGATCTGGATGCGCTGGGTTACCTTGGTTATTTGGCAACCGTTGGTTTAACCAGTGAAGATAAGGCAAAACTGAGGACTTATTTAACCAATACTCTCAGTACAAATGCATTAAGTGTTATGCGCCCAGCAGCTAGAAGCTTTCCTGATGTACACCAAGTGTACAAAAGGCACTATGCAACCGGTACTGATTGGGCCAAAGAGATAAACTCCCGCCATGAAATTCTCTCAGAGGGCATACAAACCCCTTATCTAGATACGTTTGCATTTACCAAGTTTAGCGACATGCCTAATCATGCAAAGTATACCGCATCGCCTTATTCACTTTTGCCACAATATGATGCGCCATTGATTATTTTTGGCACTATGGTTGGTGCACTGCAAACCATTGAAAAGATGCAAGGCGCAGATGCTGCACATGCATTCTATGCCAAAAATGGCCAAAACTACCACAAGCTTTATAAAGCGTCTGCATTAGTTTTGAATCAATACGGTAAAAAATGGATCCCAGCCACAGACCGTCCACTTAGAAGAGAGTCAATTATATACCACGCAGCTTATGAATATGCACAGCTTGCTTATGATGAACCTAGTGAAGTATTGCAGTCATTTTGTGGCTTAAGTAATGAGCAAAGTAAGCAAACACTCACAGAGGCAAAATTGGCTGATTGCGGGTTGGTGGAATTACATTTAGAAGAGCAAGAAATTGCAGCAATAAAACAACATGAAATAGCACGCTTTATGCGCGTTGAGAAAACCCATGTTGACGGTGGTTGGGCTGAAATCCTGTTTCCATTAATAACCGGTCCTTTGGTTGATTATCTGTTTACAGGGTCATTATTTGGGGAAGAATTTGAGGCACTTTTAGAGGACTTGGCAACCACGGATGCAAGTGAAATTGAACTGGAAACTGTAGGCAGTGAGGAAGTAGCCGAAGGGGAAGCTGGGGAGGTTGCTGGTGAAGCCGGCGCTACAACAGAGCTTGGAGAAGGCCTCACAAATACCCGCTTTAGCTCATATTGCTCAATTTAATTATTGATTTAGTTACATAAATTTATTTAAAGGTTTGATCATGAAAAAATCACTCTTACTGGCTTTACTCTTAGGTATGCCGTCAACACATATACTTGCCGCTGGAGAGGGGGCATGTGCATTACCAAGTGCAGGCGAAGAAATTGTTACTGAAGACTTTCGAGGTGGTGCAAACTTATCGGCGGAACAAAGACTTAGGCAAGAGGTATCACAAGAAGCGCGGTATTGGTCGCTCTCAAAGTCAAATAGCAATGTGTTTAAGCTAAGTAAAAGTCGCCTTCGTTCAGCAGCAGCCTATGCAAAAGCAGAAACTAAAATTGGCGATCAGCTGATGCAAACAGAAGGACACATTAATATTCCTGTTCGATATAGTAATGTAAAAAATGAAAGCTGGATCACGACAGTTGAAAGTGGGGATGGAGAAAGCCTATATAGAATCAACGATATAGATAAATACATGGATCGAGTTGAAGTTGAATATGCAAAGCTAGGCGAGCGAGTAAATCCATTGACTAGAAAATATATTCAAGAGTATTTATTGTTTGAAAACGACGGTGAAACGCTTTGGACTGATGGTGGTCGCTTGCTGTCAGAGCCTAAGGGGCTACCCGGTATGCATGCAGAAGTACAAGCATTTAATCGTATTTTAAACTTGTCTGAAGATGCAGGGGTTGTGTTATCTGAAGGAGAGCTTAATAGTATTACTTTGGCAACAGCGAGGGTAAATGCGTTGGAGAACCTCAGTGGCATTGATTTTGGTGCTTGCCCAAATTGCTATGGTATTTTGTCTCGCACGGGAATCAATATTGTGACTGATGACTTCTAACAATGAATATTAGGGGCTGTTGATCTTTGCTGTGTGTTTTTACAGCAGTCATTCGCAACTGTCATAAGCTATTATGCTGCATTGCTCATTTCGTGTAATGAAAGTCTTTGATTTGAATCAAACTCATACCTCAAAGAGCAACAGCCCGATTACCGAAAGGGGTTTATTTTTCGAGGTAAATATTATGACGACATGTTTGGTTTTTAAGCAAGATTAAGTCTGTATTATGTGGTTGTTCCCCATAAATGGGCGATAATGGCGCATAAAGGCCAAACATGCGCTTTTTTTGGAGTAATAAATTTTTTGTTGCTCAACTTCTATCAAGCCCTTTAAGTAATAAGTTTTGCGTCACGATTAAACCATTTGAATAGCACTGCCTCAAGGGATCAACCAAAGACTTACACTGCGTTGTTATGAGCATTAACATAGATTTTTATGCTGCGTGGTCCATTTCTAGTATTGAAAGCCTTAGATTTTAACAAAATTCATACCTAAAAGTTCAACACGCCCTAATGTCGTATGTTGCAATATGAATGCATAACAAATTGATAAAAAACAATAAAGCTGTTTAAAAATAGACGTGCCAGCGTTTTTGAAAGTATACTGAACATCATTAATGTGTCATTTCTCGTTGTTGTGTATAACCTATCTGATGGTCTTCAAGTGATTAATATTGCCCCTACCAGAGCCGATTTTAGCTTTATACTGTACATATGTTGCGAGATCCATAGAAATGATGTATTGGAAAGGCTGAAAAACAGTTACTACTGATTTACAGTGTGTAATAAAACACTTGACGACAGAAGATGATGTTTTATTCAATACTAAGGCGCTTTCTTGTAATAGCTGGCTATGGCAAGTGAAAGCAACGCAGATAGAGAGCAAATTCGCTTATTCTGCTATTGAGTTGCACATTCGTGTTATCAAGAAGGGCAATCAAGGAATGGGAGATCTTGCCCTTTAATGGTTCAGCAAAGAATATGGTTTATTTTTTCATTAAAGGTGCCAGAAAAGTGGGAGTATTTATTCAAAGCTCGCATCAGGTGATGAGTCGTTTTATTATCGAGTTTGAAGAGTATCTCGACAGATATATTAGCGAAATGGCAGTTCCATAGAATTTTTTACAAGGTCGATACTAAAGTGTCTATTATTGGTCCTGTAATACATCCATCAGGCTGAGTAGTGGTTTAATGGTATTTCCTATAAACCAGTTTACTCACCCTAATGATTGTATGCATATCAGTAAGTTGAATTATATCCGCTAAGAGAAGTTTATTGTTTGTCGATATTGTTATGGTATAACTGCTTCAATGGTCCAGAAGTCACCCAGTTGCGCATTATTTCTGCTTGGCTTATTGAGAACATCCTTTTATCGTTATCATCGACACTATTATTTCGCATATAGTTGAACAGTAAGTCTTGGTTGCGGCAGTTTAGACTTTGTTGTGTATCCCCACCGCAAGGCAAAAATCGATGACCAGACTCAGGGCCCTCAGTAATATGCCCAATTAACCCCAAAAAGTGCCCAAATTGGTGAGTCAGTGTTTTTTTCAAATTTGGATCAAATGTTCTGTTGTAGTTCGCTAATGCGCGGTAGTCAATACTAATCCCAGATGCAACTTCAGACGTACCCGCTAAATATGCGACGGCATCATCAACTTGTTCAGGTGATTTTTCGCCCACCCAAATATTAATGTACTTATTACTGTCATACATTGAGCCTAGGATACTGGCAGCGCTAATAAACCCCTGATCAGCAACACGATTAATCCCATTAAATGGTCTATCGCTGGGGGTATGTGTTGCTAAATAAAATTGAATGCCTACATCAGCTATAAAAGGTATTTGCGCGGCTGGAATTTTTGAACGCCCTGAAAAGTTTTCCAGATCTTCTAGCAATTTTGATTGTCTAAAGTGTAAGTTGAGTAATTCAATCTGTCTTTGTATTTTAGAATCTTCTATTTGGACGTTGTCGTTTTCTAATACATGCACAACCACGGGTAGGCGAATAGTATGAGTAAATGCTTCAGGGGTATCAAATGACGATTTAAACTTTGCTAATAAGTGACATGGGGATTGTGCATTTTTTACAACCCAAGTACCAGCATCGTACTCTGAGCCGCACCCTTCGATGCTTTCTAACTCGTAATCTTGTTGTGGCTTTACTTGAATCTCAAAATGACTACCTTGTTCTACGGTTTGAGCGAGTGCAACAAACTCGCCATACCCTGATGTTGAGCTTGTTACGGCAATGGGGGGGCTGCTTACTCGGCTAGTGACTTTAATAGTACATACTTTGCCATTACCCATTACCTGCACTTTATTTTTACTTTTGTTAAGGAGTGCACCACACCCTTGAACTTGGTCTATTAGAAAGTTAGGTTGAGTTACTATTGTAAATTCGCCTTTTTCACCTTGTGCTAAGTTTAATAGCTCAGGTGAGATTGATAGCATTTTATCGTCAAACTCAACGCTAATATCAGATTTAGTCGATGTTGGTTTTTGCACATTATCGATTTGTGAAAGTACTGTTTCAGACTCACCTGAACAGGCAACGGTAAACAGACTGAGTAAGCCTGTAGCTAAGATGCGAGAACGAATCATTGAATGTATCCTCCTAATTAAAAATGCCGTTATACGACATAAGAAATGGGTAATTTAAAGGTATGTTGTACTGTGATTTCTACGCAGGGTATCACTGACCTGCTAAAATTAAGCCTTAATAGTTCTTAATAGTTATTTCACACTCTTAACGGTTTGAATTTAGTTTTTAAGTTGTTGATTGTAAGGTTTACTTTTTTGTTTGGTGTTAATGGTGACAAAAAAGAAAAGAAATGTGTTAACGCTCTTTACGCCAATGCGTTTTAAGCCGGACTTACTTATGCAAAGTATAGAAATGTTAACATTTCTATACTTTGCATTATCTTTTTGTTAGTTATTTTGTTTTGGTTTTTGACAAGCTGGTCTGAGGTGCTGTTTGGTCATCGCGCAATGATGTATAGGCAAAAAAAGTTGTGCTATAAAGCCCAACTAAAATAAAAACGAACCTAATAATTTTAGCGGTAATAAAGCGTATTTATGGCATACAGTGTATTTTACCGTTTTGGCTTAGGCAATTGAATAACAACTAAAGGTGCTTAGTTTGCAAGTTAAAGTCGGAAAATGGATATTAGAGGAGAGGGCATTCTGTATTGTTTGTGAAGATAAACAAGTAGAGTTGAGCCCAACTGCATTTAGGCTTTTGCAATTATTTGTGTCGCATGGCGATAAAGTTATTTCCATGTCAACAATAAAAGAGCAAGTTTGGCATACAGAATTTACCACAGATAACCTTGTTTATCAGACTATTCGCAATCTGCGTTTAGCTTTGGAAGATGGTACAGAGCAAACATATATAAAAACAATTCCAAGATCTGGTTATCAATTAATTGCGCCAATAGTTAAACAAAATGACGAGTTGGTTCAAGCGGTAGCTGAACCAATCGAGGGCATTTCAAACAAGTACTCAAAGCTATTGTTAACTGTTTTTATTGGTGTCACGATGGCCGTTGTATTGGCCAGTATTATATTTATTTATTTTATTAAGCCTCAATCAACAGATTCAGTTCATATACCAGATTTAGTTGTTATTAATGGATTTTATCAGACAAAAAGCGACTCATTTAATCAACTAGTGAGTCAATTATCTTCTGCGTTACATATTGAGTCAGTTCAACGCGCTGAGCACGCTAGTATGCGAGAAGCTATCAATGCGCTAGGGAGTGGAACAAAAATCGTCATAGAGCATATACCAGATAAGAATGCACTGTTAGCTATGGTATTTATGGGCTTGCCATCAAGATTAATTCATATTGAAATGCAAGCGCTTGGCAAAAATGATCGCGAATTGATCTCCAATATTGTAAGCCGTGTTAAAACGCCAATGCTAAAGCAGGGGAACTCTGGGATAGCAGAGCTTGTGAATGCGAGCAAAGAGTTAAAAGCTCTGGTTGCTTTATCAAACAGCGAGCAGTTAAAAACAGCCATACAATCATTGCACAATGACATCGAACTAAACAGTTTCAATGAGCAGCAAAAAGTTGCTAAACGTGCATTCGTAGATATGCTATTAGCGTTTTATAAAATTGAACACTTTGATAATGAAAGATTGTTATCTGGTGTTAATTATTTATTGGCGCGATATCATCAAAGTAACTACGCCATTATATCGGCGGCGCTTTATTTGGCTAACCAAGGTAATGCACACTTTGCATTTCAATTGTTAGAAAGGTTAGAGCAAGATCACTTTGTTACCTTTATTCAGGGACTCATACATCTGGAACTAAATGAAGATCCGCGTGCCTTGAAGCATTTTGAAAAAGTTTATAAACATGAGCAGAGCTTTGAAGATAATGCTTATTTTTATTTTTACGAGCTATTTTATAGTGAACGTGAATCGCAGTTAGATGCTTATCGTAGTGATTTAGAACGGAGCAACTATGCCTCAAATGGTATTCATTATGTATTTTTTAATTGGTACTTAAAACATGGGCAATTTGAACAGGCCATGTCTTTGCTGTTAAGCATGAAAGAACGATTACAGTGTAGTGATGATATGACAAGGTCGTTAGCAATGCTTAATTCGGCGTTAAGAAATACGCAGTGGAGCGAGCGCTGGTTGCAAAAACTAGATGGTCTTAACGCCCGTGACTGGGGCATTCCTTGGTTAATATTTTCAAATTATGTGATGCAAGGTAAGCTGGCTTCATATTCAAATTGGTATAACGACTATGTCTCCAATGTACTGGCAAGTCACAGTTTATTTGAGCCTGTGTTTCTCAATGCCATGACTCAACTTGCATTAGAGGATAAACAGCAAGCTATGCAAAGCCTTGCTTTTATGACAAGTGCCTCAGGAAGTTTTAGTCAAGATCCAGTCATTGACGTTGCAAAGGCCATTGTCAATGTGCGATTAGCACCGGCTAACCCTGATGAACGGGTTAGCTTATTGTCACAATATGAAGATTCGGCGCTCGCTTTAAAAGGAGATGAAATTGCTTTACCAGAATTTGTAATGGCAAGTTACTTTACACTTTATGGAGATGTTGGTAAGGCTGAGCAAGCTTTGATTTTAGGGTGTATAAAAAGCCCTGCGATGTGCAATGCATGGCAATTTTTCCCTTTGCTTCAAGGTGCTGCCAGTACCTTAAATGTTGAGCGAGCATTGCAGCATGCTAATGATCTAATAAAAAGCTCACAACCAAAACTGATCGAGCTGAACAAGCAGCTTTATGATATTTGCCAGTGACAAGCATTGTTAATGATATTGATGTTTATAGCTGGGAAATAAGCCCCCAAAGCGGGGGCTAAGAGTTAAACAACATGTAGGTTATGTTTAATTGTAAACACTGGCATAGCTGTCCCCGCGCGGTAAACAAGTATGCAGAGTATCTACTAATTACCGTTATACACTAAATTGTATACATTATACATGTTTTTGGTTGTATTTTATTTTACTTTGTTATTTAACATGCCATATCGGCCTGTGCATAATATAAATTTCTGTGGTTTAAATACTGTTGCCAAATAGCATCCATCTGCAGTTGAAACTGGCTTGGCGTATCATTATGCAACAGCCCGTTATTTTTGATTAAATCAGTGAGCTGTATAGCACTTGCCATGGCGTTGAACATGCCTTGAGATGAAAGCGGGTCAAAACTCATGGCCGCATCACCAATGGCAAACCATTGTTTATCAGCGACTTGTTCCAGCTTAGATGTATTCGCAGCGACGACACCATGTAGTACCTCAGAACCTGGAATTATTTGTTCTATCAGTGTTCTAAATCCGTTCGTTTGATGGGCCTTTTGTAAAAAGGCGTCAGTATTTTTATAGTCATTTTTTTGCAGTTGCTGTGCATTTAATTGCCAAGAGACCACGCGAGGCAGGCCTATTGCATTTACACTCTGCGGCATTTGAGATGGCAATGGTGCGCTGTACCACCATCCCTTATCACTACTGGCGATTAAAGCCATGCTTTTTGATATGTTAAATTGAGCGGTAAGCCAAATTGACATTAACTTGTCTAGTTGCTTTCTAACTACACCTTGTTGACGCGCAAATACACAGTGCCTACCACTGGCATCAATCACAATATCTGCATATAAAGTATGTTTTTTTTGGTACTGTTGATATTCAATTTGCCACTGCTGATTTATGTAGTTACTTGTGACTAGCTGAACGGGGTAAATACAGTGAACACCCGTTTGCTTTGCTTGTGCTCGTAACTGGCTTTCAAAGTGCCGACGGTCTAGGTGCCAGCCGAGACCGTCGGGGTTACGTAAGTTATCAACTATCGTTGGTTGCGTGCTGCCCCAATACGAGACCATACCCTGACTAATAAGGTGTGGTCCATTATCAATTAAGTGTTCTATATGTAGCTGTTTTAAAATGCGCCGAGCCGCTGGTGGCAGGCATTCCCCCACTTTGTTAGACACCTGAATGTGCTTATCTAGTAGCGTTACATCGAAGTGTTTTGCCAATGCTAAAGCGGCTGTACAACCTGCAATACCTGCTCCAATAATAGCAATTTGGGTGCGTTTAGTGGTCTCGGCGCACATAGTTTATTTATCTCCTTGATAGCGATTAGCTTTGTCAGTTGCACTCAAGTCAGGACGATGCCGCGTTTTGTCAGCATGTTTAAACTCGGCGCGTTTACTGGCTTTAAATACCACACATGGTTCATCGTTGTTGGGCGTGAGTCCAACTTGCATGGAGGAGGGAAAGTCAGTTACACCCAATTTAGTTTGTTCCAATACAACTGCCAGCTGTCCAAAGCCCGTTACCATAGAGTTAATTTGTGCTTCATAGTCATCTGATGGGCCTATGGGTAGATCATCTAACCAAAACTCACGTTCATTAAATGCGGCTTGACGTTGCTCAATAGGCTTACTTTCATCAATAACGATGTGGTAGTTTTGTTCATTAAGCATGTTGTTAGGCACGCGTGCAGGCCAAAAAGTGGGCAAATAGGGGTCGTAAGCTGAGTTGTAACCATCTCTGCAACTTGCCGTGTCAGTTTGCCAAGGGATTGCCATCCATCGAGTTATGCCCCCTGCAACTTGACCACTTAGCAGCGGGCCATCAGGTTGGCGGGTAATTTCTGGTGTCATAACAGGTCCGTAATTAATGCCATGAGTGGGGGCTGTGTTTGTTGCATGGTGTAAACGATACGCTTCACTGTACATACCAGCAGTGCGCATAGGCCAAGTCATTTCGCATCCAGGATGAAAGGCATCAGCTAAACAAAACTCCATAGCAGCGCGCGTTAGCATATCAGGTTGCTCCGCAACAGGTAGGTCATCAATGTATTTGGCGCTTTGGTAGCTAGGGTCGTAATCAGCAATAAAGTCGCCATCTACCCATTGTGCTAAGGCGTTAAGTTGTAGCCGTGTCAGTGAGCTAAATTGCCTTGGTGAGTTGTTTGCATTAGTCCCCATTGCATCGCCATATATCCATGGCCATTGTTGTGCTGATAAGGCGCTGGGTTTGGGGTCCCATACCGACACTTTATAAGGGTTTTCGCCGGTTACAAATTCGCAGTCTAATCGCCTAAAATTGTGATATAAAGTGCGACGGCTTTCTTGCCAGATAGGTGAAGGGTCTGCAAGTTTTTTTAACCATTGCTCAGACGTAAAATCAAATGGGCTATTCCAGCCAAAGCCCGCTGCAAATCCCGCATTTACCCACTGTAAATTGGTCATTCGTTGGAAAACAGGCAGTATATCGTGGGTAAAAGAGGGTTGTTTAGGTTTTGGTAACATATCTGCGGTGACCGCTACATCACGCATGAGATCCCACATGGTCCGCACTGATTTTTGTAGTGGCGCATAATCTGGTGGCGCGCATATCACCCATGCAGGTTTTACAGGCAGTGCTTGCTCATTAAAAATAACTTTGGCGTTAATTGGGCCATCGGAGGTATCATCATACCAACCGTCATTGTTACCAAAGGTAATGGCAGGTTCACCTTTTAGATTTTCAGACTTTCCATGGCCACCGAGCATAATAAGGCGGCCTTGCTCATCGGTACGCATCTCACCCAAATAAACATCTTTATCTTCAAACTTACCGACAAACTTGGTGTTATTACCATTTTGTTCTGTGCCAGATAATTGATTTGAACCACCGTCGATCAATAAAGTGCTTCTATCTTGGGTGGCCTTGTTACGAAGATATGAGGGCGGTGCTGTGACAGCTTCGGGAATGTCCAAAGCTAATTGAAATTCGTACCAAGAGGACTTTTGATTGGCTAGTTGGGCGTGCCAAGTGATGTTGGCATTGGTTGCTGTCAGTTCTTGTACTACTTCACCAGCAGCATTTAGGCCATAAATACGAAACCGTGCAGCTTGGCGCTTGAGAGCGCCAGTTTTATCGCGGTAAAATTCTTCACTTTGCACTGGTGGCTCGTTTACCTCAGGACCAATAAAATACGCTTGCTCGCTATTACCAACTCGCATCACGCCTATTGGTGGGTAGATAGCAGCGCTTACAATAGTTGTGTCTGTCATTGAAATATTCCTTCACTTAAATTTGGTCGTGCCTGTCATTGAAAATGTTGCGGTAAAAACCAGTTAACAAGTACAGGCATAGTGTGAGCATTGCGCTCGAAGGGTAAGTGTATGCGTGATTTTAAAGTTCGCCAATTACGTGACGTTACATTTAGAAATAGGGATATAATTTACGTTGCTGTAAAACTAACAAGAGACAGGATTTTCGTCACTTTCATTAGCATATTTAGCTCTAATTAACGCTAAGTAATGCGTTAAATTTTTAGTATTATTAGTTGAGAAAGGTATGCTTAAAATAGTTAGGCTTTGCATCCTATCTAAGCGAAATTCGCGATAGTCTTGTCGCAGCTGACAAAATGCAATTAAGGTCCATTTTCCCCCCCAATATACGAGCCCTAAAGGTTCTAAGGTTCTTTCGCTGTGATTGTCATTCACATCTTGATATTGCAACTTAACGCACTGGTAAGATTCAATGGCTGTGCGCAGTGTTTCGCTAAAAGTCTGCTGTTGCGCATCATGTTTAAAGCTCGAGACCAAATAAGGGGAGTGCTCACTGTGATGTTTAAGTTGCGCCGGAAGTACCGCTTCGATTTTTTCAATAGCAGATTTAGCATGATTACTAAGAGTTGGGTCAGTCCACGCGCTGACCATTTTACTACCCAATAATAGAGCTGTGAGCTCATCTAAGCTAAACATCATAGGAGGCAGCGGGTGGTCACTGATGAGGTAGCCGATACCCGCTTCTCCTTGCACGGGTATACCGGAACTTTGTAGTGTTTCAATATCACGATAAATAGTACGTTCAGAGACTTCAAAGCGCTCAGCAAGTTGCTTTGCTGTAACAGCAAGTCGCCTACCTTTGAGCAAATTAACGAGTTGAAATAGCCGCTCTGATTTATGCATAGGAACGTACTTTGTATTTTACTGAATGAGTTGGCGCAGCTTAGCTACTACATTGGGTTTGTGCAATAATATTGTGCTGAGTCATAGTGACTGACTGTTCATCAATTACTTTTAAAAACGCGATGCAAGCTTCAGACTCCTTAAATGCTTTTTCGACCATATTTAAGTCTTCAATAGATTGCCAGTAGCTTACATCAACATAACCATTACCGTTTTGATGAGTTGCTAAAGAACGATACAAAAAGCCAGGCTGTTCCTGTAGAAAGGCTTGAAATGCGTCACTCAGTGGCATTAAATCCGATTCACTTACACCTTGTACTAATTTAAATTCAACAATTTCAAATACATTCTGAGACATGTTTATTTCCTTACTGGTTAGGTTATTTAAGTCGTTAAACAGTAAACCACGAAGAAGTGTCAAGGAGTGTCAGTAGTATGGGCGTATTTAAAAATCAAAGTTAATAATCTCATTTACGCTCAACTTGCGTATTACAAGGTCTGCTGAGAACTCAGGCCCTGAGTTTTTTATTATTCGGATAAAAGCAATTTTATATGTTTTATTTCAACATGTTAAATCCTTATTTTGATCTTTTTTGCGTTTTATACGTTATGATTTATATATTTAACTATAAGGAAACATGTCATGAGAAAGAAAACAGCTTTAGCCTTGGTACTAACGGCAATGATACCTAATTTGGCTATTGCTGCACCGAATGTGCAAGCGAATGACCATAAAGAAATATCAGATAAAGCTTATGAAACACAATTTGGGCCTCAATCTCCGCGAGATATAGATGTTGACAATGGTAAAAACCCAGTTATTTTTTCTAAAGCGCCACCGAGTTCAGTGTTGAACTTGTGTAATATTCACTTTCATAAAAATGCAGAGCATCGTGGTGGTGAATTTACCAAGCCGGTAAATTCAAGTGTGAATGAAGCTGGTTTTTTATATACAGGGCAGTTGAATAAGAGTGAACTGATGCCTTATGAACTGCCGGTATGTAAAGCTAAAGGCTCAGGGTTGAAATCTGGTGACACTATTGAATTACATTATGTGTATAGCACTGCACCTGTTAAACCTGGTGAGACACTAGGTGCGTGTTTAACTGAACATATTAACAATCCACAACTGCGTGTTGAAGCTCAAGTGATGGTGCTAACTAATGATGGTAATGGACAAAACTTTAATACTCTTGCCGAATTTGAAAAAGTAAATGGTTACTATCAAGCAGTCAACCTTTCCGATACAACAGGCAAGCCAGTCGAATATACAGGTTCTACCACTGGGCCTAGTTATAACGATAAAGGGTCTCCTTTTAAGGTAACGTGGAGTGTGCGCCCTAAAGTTTTAAAAACAGACATAAAGAGCGTTGGGAAATGGTGTGAGCAAAATACCTTTAATGAACATGCGGCACATGATGTGAGAAATTTGGTGACTAACCCTCAATATTTATCGCCAATTTTGAACTAATCACTTTATCTTCTGGTAATAATTTTAAAAGTGTGACTTGTGTCGCACTTTTTTGTTTGTTAAGGTGCGACATATGTCACATAAAGAGCATGTTAAAAATGAAACCAAATACAACAGAGCTGGAAATACTTAAATTACTTTGGCGTCATCAGCCAAGAACCGCAAAGGAAATTCATGATGCGATTCACGTTAAGTTTAATTGGTCTTACTCTTCAACGCGTAAAACACTTGAGCGCATGGGTGAAAAAGGGTTACTGATTATTGGTGAGCAAGGTAATAAAAAATCTTATAGTGCTCAAGTTGATAAAGTAGCAACACTTGCTGCTTATGCCCAAGAGTTTGCGAAGAATGTGTTTGAGTTAGATGGACCACTGCCTGTGAATATGTTTGCAGACAGTCGACTGATTGAAGCTGAAGAACTCAGTGAGCTTGAGCATTTACTCGAAACGCTATCAGAGCAAGATAAGCGGGAGGGCTAAGTATGAGTTTTATGGCGCTAACCAACCTATTGGCCTGTTTAATTCTTTGGGTGCTGCTGAGTTTCGCCTTATTAGGGTTGGGAAAGTACCTAACACGATTTAACCCCGCAATGCCACAGCTTTGGTGGGGGTTGTTAGCGATAAGCTTTGTGCCTTTTTTGCCTTTTAATATGCAGCAGCACTATCAGGCATTACCCGTCGCTTTATTTGCAGTTTCAGAGCATGCTGAGCAAGTTAAATTGCAAACTGAATTAGTGGCTAGGAGTAGCTTTAGTTGGGACTTTAGTGTGGTTTTGGCCATTTTAATGGTTATTTATATCGCAGTGACGGCAAAGAAATTAATGCGTTTTTGGCATGCTCACAATGTTATTAACGATTTACTGGCTATGGGTGAGCCGACGACGTTTACGCAAACAAATATTCAAACCGTTGTTTTGCCGGTAAATTGTAGCCCCTTTGTCAGTGGGCTTTGGCGTAGTAAAATAGCGTTACCTAAGTGTTTTGTGTCGTTACCGCAAACGCATAAAAATACCTTGCTATATCATGAGATGACCCACTCTCTATATCGAGATCATCACACATTATTTGTGTGGCAAGTGTTATCATGCTTTTGTTGGTTTAATCCTGCGTTATATAAAATGCAAGCTGCTTTAGTTAAAGCGATAGAAAGCAGATGCGATCAAAAAACCATTACACGGTTTGCTTTAAATAAAAAAACTTACGCACAAGCTATGCTTTGGGTGCTCAAATACTGTGACTGCGGCAATAAACAGCAAACGGGTGTGGCATTTGCATCAACAGCTTTGTCGTTAGAAGATTATAAGCAGCGATTAACGAATGTAATGTTACCAGTCAAAGCTAAAACGGGTCGAATATGTTTAGGGTTGATATTAAATGCATTACTGCTTTTTGTTGTGAGTAGTCAATTACGACCAATGTTTACTCCTAGCGAACCGAATTGGGCACCTCCTTTAGAGACTTACTTTATAAGCTCTCACTTTGGCCATATCAGTCAATTTAGAAATAACAAAGCTCACGCTGGCAGTGATTTAGTGGCACCTAAAGGCACATTCGTGTCATCAGTTGCAACAGGAAAAGTTTTGGTAGCCGACTCGCAAACACTTCCTAGTAATTACGGTAAAGTAGTACTGGTTCAACACAGTAATGGCTATCAAAGTCTCTATGCCCATTTAGATCAAACATTTGTAAACAAAGGTGACTGGGTCACTGTTGGTGGCCACATTGGCACAGTAGGAGAGACTGGTAAAGTGACAGGCCCACATTTACACTTAGAGGTTTTGCATAAAGGCAAAAAAATTAACCCATTAGATGTCATAAAAGTAAACTAATCTTATGAAAAAAATACTTTTTACCGTATTGAGTACGGCTCTTTTCGGCTGCGTAGAAAACGTCTCAGACCCAAAAACTGAAGTGCAAAATAATGTGTCGCAAGCGACTGTTAGTCATTCGACTCAATTGCCAAAAGTTGCTCAAATGAATGAGCAGCAGTCAAAAACGAATCATAATAAGACAACAAAAACATTGGTTTTGAGTGTCAAGGCGGGGCAGTCATTAATAGGTTTACTCAAGCCATTTGGTTTTACTGAACAGCATGCTTGGCAAGTCACTGAGTTAGTAAAGCCAGACATGGACCTAAACCGTCTGAATATAGGTCAGAAATTTCAAGTTGAGTATAATGAGCAGGGGCTTGTAGCACTAATATTTGCGATTGATTTTGCCCAGCGTTTGCGTGTAATACGTAATGAGACTGGTTGGCATAAAGCGCTTTATTCTATGTTAACCAAGTCAAAACAGGTATTGCGTTCTACAACTGTATCAAACAGTTTATACGAAGCTGCACAACAAGAGGGTGTGCCACTTGATGTTATTAATCAAATGATTATGGCGTTTTCTCATTTTATTGATTTTCAAAGGCAAATACAAAGTGGCGACCAACTCACTTTAATGTTTAATGAGCAACAAGTATTAGTTGCTGATGCATTGTATGACCGAAAAGACAACCCGACTCAACTCTTGTATGGTCACTTAGTCGCAGGTAATGAGTCGTTTGAAATTTTTCATCACCAAGGTGATAAATTAATTGATGGGTTTTACTTTGCTGATGGTAGGCCCGCTAGAAGCTTATTATTAAAAACGCCTCTAAATGGTGCGCGCTTATCTTCTCAATTTGGTCGTCGAAAACACCCTATTCTAGGTTATACGCGTTTGCATGCGGGACTAGATTTTGGCGCTCCAATGGGTACACCAATTTTTGCCGCAGGTAACGGTACAGTTGAAAAAGCCAATTGGGGTGGTAGCTTTGGTAATCGAGTATTATTGCGCCATGCGCATGGATATAAAACATTATATGCGCACTTAAAAGGGTTTGCGCCGGGGATCAAGCCAGGCGTGAAAGTAAAGCAAGGTCAAACGATAGGTTATTTAGGTAATACGGGGCTTTCACAAGCGAGGCACCTTCACTACGAGGTACATAAAAACGGTAAACCTATAAACCCTTTATTACTTAAAAAAGTGTCACAAGTTAAAATGCAAGGTAGTGAATTTGCTTGGCTTCAAGATACAGTTATCAATATCCAAAGTATGTTGGAGAAAGAGCGACTAGCAATGAATGCAGTAGAATTTTAATGTGCATTAAGCAGATCGCGACTTAGAAAATTAACCCTTGATTTTTAAAAATTTTAATACGAAGCTAAGCAGTGTCATTTCCTAACAATAAGTACTTGAGCCCATGTCAAAAAATAGATTAAAGCATGCACAAAACTTGATGCGGTCAAAGCAATATACTCAAGCAGCAGAGCTTTTTGTACAGCTTTTGGATGAAGATTATAGGAATGTTGCAGCGTTTTCTGGCCTTGCACAGTGCTACCTCAAAATGGGGCGTTTTTTTGAATCGCTAGGTTGTGCAATAGATGCTGTTCAGTTTGGAGGTTACCAGCAGAGTGAGTTGATTTCTTTACTTAATATATTGAAAGTAATAAATTTTACGTCGTACCTAAAACCACTTGAGAAGGCGCTGCATGAGGCGATTAAGTATCAATACCTAGAAGGTCACGCTGTAGAGTATCTGAGAGTGCAGTTATTTGCTAAGTATGAGAAAGCTTTAGCAGAAGAAATTACCACTCTTGATGAGCCTCTTGAAAGCATGTTAGCTGATCCCACATTTTGTGCTGTTATCGAGCGTGCCATAACACCTAATCACCAATTAGAAAAAGTTATTTTATTGGGTAGGAAAGAATTATTAAGGTGCATTGCAAATAATTTGGATGCGCGAAAGTATTTATCGACTATGGTCGCTATTGCTTGTCAAAATTTACTCAATGATGGTATTTACTTCACAAGTAAAGAAGAACTTACATTACTTAATCAATTAGATTTGAGTGACCCTTTATTTACCTCTGAAGTGATGGCACTCAAGCTATGTTATGCCAGTTTTGACGAGGCATTAGAGCTTTGGCAACAAGGAGGAGATGGCTTTTCACACTACAAAATGTTACCAATTGCTGAGGACTTAAAGTTCTACCTTTCAGTTCTTCAAGGAGAAACGGAGTCTAATAGCGAGCTTACTAATGAAACTTCTAAGCAAGTACAAACATTTTATAAAGCAAATCCATACCCCAAATATAAAGTGGTCAATTTAAGCTCGCTTAGTTTTGAGCAATGTATGACAAGATTGGGGTTAGATAGCATTCAAACTCCTAATATATTGATAGCAGGTTGTGGCACAGGTTTACAGGTCGTAGAGACCGCTTTTGCCAATCCTTATGCCCAAGTTACGGCAATAGATATTAGCCCTGTTAGTATGCAGTATGCTCAACAAATGGTGAAACGCTATAAATTACAAAATGTGCGCTTTGAACTTCTAGATATACTAGAAATTAGCAAATTAAGTAAACAGTTTGACTTTATTCTTTGTACTGGTGTACTGCATCATATGGCTTCTCCACAGCTTGGACTTAGTAGATTAAGTCAGTGCTTAAAATCTAATGGTTTGATGATCTTAGGCTTTTACAGCAGTTTAGGTCGACGCGAGTTAGCAAACATAAGAGCAGAGGCTATTGACTACTTTGGTACTGATGAAATCACCAAGAAGCAACTACCACAATGGCGTAATGAGTGGACCAAACAGCAAAAAAGTAGGCAATGGTTTAACAGTAATGATTTTTTTAATAGTAACGGTTTAATGGATGCCGTTTTTCACCCGCAAGAGATTAACTATAGCCTTGAAGCGATTGATCAATTGTTAAATAACTCTGGTATCGAATTTAAATCAATGGCGATTTCTAACGTACAGATGGTTCAATATAAACAGGCTTTAGATGAATTTCAGCCATTGGAGCTTGGTGAAACCTTAACTCGTTGGGAACAGTTCGAAAAAATGCATCCAGACTTTTTCTTCGGTATGTATAATTTCTTTGCGGTTAAAAATAATGTTTAGGTATTGTACTCCGTACTTTCATCTAACAGAGTGAGTTGGTTTCCTAGGAGCTAATTTATAAACGCCCTAATCATGTCATTGTATCTAATAGCTCTAAGGCAGGCCATTAAAGTGCATTAATGGCCTGCCCAAGAACAATGCTCAAGATGCTTAAGAGTAAGTTGACAATAGGTTACAAGGCTTTACTGGCTCGCCTGATTTTAAAATTTGTATATGGGAGTTTTTAATGTCACCAATAAGTGGTGCTATTAAGGACTCAAAGTTGTTAGCGGCTAATTCTATTTTTTTTCCTTGTTTTTCCAGTGCTTTAAAATCATCTTCATGATTGGATGCCAGTGTACTGAGTTGGTTTGATATTTTCTTTTGCTTGGCTAGTAAAGTTTTATCTATTGTTAATTTACCGTCATGTTCTACAAACGCTTTACTTGATAAGGCTTCAATTTGCTTACCAAGCCTGCTCATTTGGGCGCTGACTTTATCGACAGGCTTTTCTAACTGCTTCATCTTTTTAGAGAGTGTTGTTAAAGCCAGGTAACTGCTTAGTTGCTGATCATTTAGCGGTTCAACAAGTACTTGCTGGCAATCTTGAAATACAATCATTCGATATTCTTCATTACTAATTTTTTGTTTTTGAAAGTCTTTTGTTGTGTTCTTAGCGAAAGAGACTGACATAACGGTAACAGTAATAGTAAGGGCGACTAAATATTTAAGCATGATGTTCTTCTGTTAGTAGATGAGGTTTAAATGATTAGTCGTAGATTTGTTTGAAAAGGTTTAAACAGAACCATCATAAAAGTGAATAGTTTTTTAACTGAATGTATAGTTCGCTTTTTTCGATGTTTAAATGCGTTATAATGTGGTTTTATTTTACTAAGTGTATATGTAAACTAATTTTGATTTCACACTTATCCCTTCATGATTACCCATGATATTGGCCGCGTTAAGCGGCCTTTTTTTATCTCTACAAAGAATGCTTAAAAAAAATATTTGTAGATTCAGGTAGTGGCCAGCTTCTTTTACTAAAATACCCAGTTAAATGTAATTCATGAGTTCATTTCTGTTAGGGGAGTTAAGTATGAAAAGTAATTCTATGATGGCTATCATATCATTCGTTCTATTTTTAAGTGGTTGTGTATCATCGGCAGGAAACACTGTGGCTCAAAAACGCGCAGCAGTGGAGGATATGCGTGGTGATGTATTGAGGTCCCTCTATTCAAAAAAGCCCGATGTACAGCAACAAATTGCAAGCTCAGCTGGGTACGCTGTATTTGATAATGCCAATGTAAATGTGATCATTGCCAGTTTTGGTGGTGGATATGGTGTAGCAGTTAATAGCAAAACGGGTGCTCGAACATACATGAATATGGCTGAGGCGGGTATTGGCCTTGGTATTGGTGCAAAAGATTTTAGTGTTGTTATGGTTTTTCATACTCAAAAAGCACTTGCAAGGTTCATTGAGCATGGTTGGGCATTTGGTGGTAATGCTGATGCAGCCGCTAAACACAAGCATCAAGGTGGCGCAGTCGCGGCGGAAGCGGTTGTTGATGATGTTACCGTTTACTCACT
This sequence comes from Pseudoalteromonas holothuriae, assembly GCF_945859825.1. GTDB lineage: Bacteria > Pseudomonadota > Gammaproteobacteria > Enterobacterales > Alteromonadaceae > Pseudoalteromonas > Pseudoalteromonas holothuriae. The sequence continues at coordinate 208,508 of NZ_CAMAPC010000003.1, read as the reverse complement.
GACAGAAACGGGCCTAGCACTGCAAGCTGTACTAAAAGGGACTAAGTTTTGGGTGGATGATGAGCTTAATTAAGATGTGTAAGATTATTGACAACAAGCTAAGAGTCTAGAGGTATTATGTCAATTAAACAGCGCCTATAGTTGGCGCTGGCGTTATCTTTTGGCTGGTAAGTATGTTTGTTAGACCTACATTTTATTTAATTTATTAATATTCATTGGGTTATGGTTTCTCTTTGTCCTTTTTTGATAAAGAAAAGCCTCTATAGCAGCATAAAGTTACAGTTAATTGGGCTAAGTAAAATTTTATACACTTTTCAGTCCTTGTTATTTTATTTACTTTCCACCCTTACTATTAACATATTAATATTTAGTTATGCGAAATTAACAGACATAAGGAAGTTACCTATTGGAAACAATTAAGTAACTTTTTATGCAGTTTCGTGGTTTTAATTGGTGGTTATAATAAGTAACAAGGAGGTAAACATGAGCATGACAGCAGATTATAAGTTACCTAAACAAAGGATGTTGTTTGCGCATAATATGAAAAGTAAGAACACGTCTTTTTTGAGTCGCATTAAACTACGATTGTTTGGTAAAAAAACGACGGTTCAACTTGAGCAAGATATCCATACTCAAGATGCTGCAGAATTTGGTTTGACAGATGTTGTAAAATATCGTCGAAATGATAAGTCAGTATATGTTAAGCACGTATTCTCAGAGCATTTAAGTCGTGCTGTTAAACCTAAAATCACGTCAGAAGATATCAACTTTTTTAGGGCGCTTGATAAAGTTGAGATGCGTTGCTACGTATTGGTTTATGTAAAAAATCCACAGACTAAAAACTACGATAAAGCTTTCTTTTTAGATGACTATGAAGCAATTCAGGGTATTGAGTTGGCTGAAGCAAATAGGCGTTTAAGTAATTTGCCGCAAGCAGCCAAAACCATTCGTAACGAATTGCTTTGACGAACTAGCTTTTGCAGCCATTGAAACTCGTAGCTCCAGCACAGGTATAGGTTGCTCTTTGTACTTTTACTGCATCTCGCAAGGAGAGCAGATATCAATCAAACAACCGTTAGGGTCCTGTGTTAGAAAGCGGCGTTGTCCGTAAAATTCATTGCGCGGCTCTTGGAGTATTTGTAAACCCATTGCTACTGCTTTTTTATAAGTATTGTCTACATCAGACACTACAAATGTGACATACATCCCCGTCGGCTTATGTTGATAAAGGTTAGGTACCAACTCATGTTGTCTTTTGATAATACCATACTCAATTTCGGCATTATCAGGTGAACATAGTTGAATATACCAATCACTTTCATATTTAACGTCGAACCCTAAAAGATCGACATAAAAGCGTTTACTACTTTGTAAATCATCAGAACAAATATTGGTCAGAATTCTCATCATTACTCCTTTAATTGCTATCGCAAAGGTACAAATTTTTAGTTAACTTGGTGGCTAAATAACTAAAGCTATTCATTTAGCCCACCAAACGTAACACATAAAAGTTTATGATTTTTCAAATCAACATATCTATAACACCCTGCCGATAGCAGGCAATTTCTTACTAGATTTATGATAAGCTTAATGTTTTGGCCTAAGTGTTTCAATAATTGCCGCATCTACCCAGTGGGGACTGCCTACCACATATCTACTGCCATCTTCCCTGATCTTTACATCTCCCTTCCAAAAGAATAAATATTTGCCATCAGGTGTAACTTTTGGCCGTTGTTCGTAACGTGGAGTATTTATTTTTTCTCCCATGTTAATGGCCTCACCCCATGAGCCATCTTTTTTGCGAAAACTAATGTAGATATCAGGGGTATTTTCACCTTCTCTTTCTGCATCCCACATTAAGTAAGATTCATCTGGCGCTATAAATGGATGGGCAATATATTTACCTTTGTTGACTGCTGTGCTCATTTTTTTAGGTACTTCATATTGACCATCGATCAGACGTGAATAGCTCATATGCCCACTGCCATCTTTGAAATCAAGAACATAAAAATAATATGTACCTTGAGATGATATATCGAAACCAACGATGGGAATATTTTTGAAAGGTTCGATATTTTTAATCACAGACAAGCTTGGACTAAATAGTGCTTTATAATCATCAATATCAGTTACAGGAATAGGCTTTTTGCTCCATTGATTATTTCTGTATTGCATAACAATCCACTCAGGCGCTTTGTACTTTCCACCAGAGCGGGTGAAAGAGAGTTCTGTCATGTCAGGTAAAAACAGAACTTCACTTTCAAGGTGCGCTGTTGTCGCAACAATATCAGACGCAAATAACTCAGGTGTTAAGCCTGGTGGGGATTGCCCCAAATAGCGTTGTGTTAAAACTGGAAATGACTCTTTACTATAGCTTATAAAACTCAACGCTACATTCAAAAGTAGTACAGTGATCGACAGATAAATATGCTTCATTGTTGCTCCAAATAATTGTTTAATTTACTTAAAATTGCGCGTAAACAAAGTTCATACCTCTAAGATAAACACGGCCTAGTATCACTGTAGGTAGAAAGTAAGATCCTGACCTTCGTCAGTAAGACGACAGACGTTTATCTGGGCACTGTCGTCTTACTAATTAGTCTCATTATTGGGCCTATTCTATCATTCTGGACTTGTTTCAGAATCTAATCACCTTAAACGAGTGGCATTAAGGTGGATGTTTTGCAATAAAAAAAATAATGATATTAAATGAAAGCGGGTAACACTCTTTGTGCGGCAATTTGCATGGATTTATCATCTCTTTCATGAGCAGTTAGTACAATAACTAAATCAAGCTCGTCAATTAAAATAATATATTGTCCGCCGCCACCTTGTGCTGAGCGTGTGGAGTAGTTTTTATTACCAATTTTCATATTCGCTTGCCAAAAATAATAACCATATCCAGGGGTGGTAACAGTATCACTAATGAAGAAAGTCTCTTTTGCTTTTGGATAAACGATGCTGTTGGTGGCTTTCGTTATGTAATCGGCAGATATCAATTGCTGGCCGTTCCACTTACCATTATTTTGAACCAATGTACCCCATTTGATCATATTACGTGATGTCATGCTGGAACTGTAAGGCCCCATTGGCAGGCCGCTTACGTCATCTTTCCATTCATAATTGCTAATGCCCATTTTGTCGAGCAATTCTGTTTTGATAAAGTCTTTGGCAGACCCTGGCACTACTGCATCAAGCACTTGCATAACCAAAATTGGATCGGTGTTGGTATATTTAAATTGTTGCGTTTGCGCCGAGATGGGAGGGCTATTTTCAAGGAATGTCTGAATTTGCCCTTGGCCTTTTAGTTTAGATGGGTTGTTTTTAAACGTTTTCAATTGTTCTCTGGTGATCTGCATACCCGATTGCATGGAGAGGGCTTTGTGCAGTGTAATTTTTTGTGCACCTTCAACTAACTTGCTACGATCCAAGTCTTTTAAAAAGCTAACAACAGGCTTGTTTAAATCATTCATGGTTAAATATCCCAACTGAATGGCTCGCCCAATAGCTAAACTAACGTAGGACTTTGTTGATGATGCTTGCATATGCGGCAAATCGACACGGCCTCGTAAATAGTATGACTCAAATAGTAATTTGTTGTTTTGAGCAATCAGTAAGCTGTCGATAAGGCCGTATTTTTTATTAGCAATATCTTTTGCTAATTTTAAAATTTGCTGTTTCTTACCTCCATCAGTGCCTAACTGACCAACCTCAATATTGTCATTTCTTTGACTTGGTGTGCTATCAATAAAAGCCTTTTTTAGGTAAGGCATATCCCAAAAACTAACCTTTGCTTCAGCAGCGGAAACTTCTGGTGGCAAGTGCGCACTATCGTTGTTAGCTTTTACGGTACTACTTAGCCCACTGACGAGTAAAATAGTTATTATGCCTTTTAACTTCAAATTAAGTTTTAACTTATGTTTCATAATTACTCTCACTTTTTGGTTTCTTTTATTGGTAGGCTAGACAGCCACTTCACACCGCGTACACCCATTTCAGGGAAAGAGTCGCTATGACCCGCAGATTCAATCGTTGTAAGGCTAATTGATGATACGAGCGAATATTGTTTATTTTTAAAAGTATTAACAAAGTGCTCAATAGTAGGGGCGAGTTCTTTCTCTAAGTCGCCATAGGTGACAAAGAGATTGATTTTAGGTTTTTTACCTCGCAGTGTTTCGTGCTCAAGATCAAATAATGCGGTGCCATGGCGCCATATACTGGGGCTACCAAGTATATAATTCTTAAATGTTTCCGGATGAGTCATTAATGCATATAAACCAAATAGGCCGCCAGATGAAAACCCTAAATAACTGCGATTATCAGTTTGTGTGCGGTAATGAGCTTCTACGAAGCTAAAAACGTCTTTACGAATAAAAGAGAGGTGATTTTTGGCTTGTCCGTATTGTATTTTTGGATGCTTCGGGTTGATCGTTTTTTGAAATGAATAATCACCAAAGCGACTAAAATGTGCGCCATATTGTTGCTTCACATCATCTTTAATATCTGTTTGCCAAGAGATACCCACCAAAATAACATCTTCCATCATAAAGTAGGTAGCAGCAGAAAGTAGCTCTATATGCCATAAGGCATCAGTAAAGTAAATTACCGGGTAGTGACGGTCTTTATTGTCTTTATATGTGGCAGGTAACTTAATATACAGCGCATACTGTTTATTGGATTGAGTATCTTTAATCGGTATTATTTGTGAGTCAGGTATTACGAATTTAGTAGACTCCAATGATGGTTGCTCACTGGCTTCAAGCTTCGACAATGATAAAAAAGCTAAGAGTACGAACACGAATTTTTGTTTTATATTTTTCACTTCACTAATCCATTATGGATAATATACGTCGAGCTAGAAGTTAAAGGAATAGAGTTGAAAATACGTGAAGTTCTACTGACGTTTTACTGAATTCCAAGTGATAAAAAATAAAAGCTTTTTATTCAATTGCTTATGGTTTTAGGGCGAATATATGTGTACAGCGTTATCATAGGACAGGTCCGGCATACTAATTTTAAAATACTGATATGCTATTTGAGCCTATGCTTTTGTTTGGGTTTTACAGCACAACCGAATGAATGTTTTTAGTCATTTTTAAAGCCTGCAGTTAATACCTCTTCCATATCATCCATGCCTTTTACAGTGTTGGGCATACTGTGTTTAAAAGGTTTCAGCCTCAACATATTCCATCCCAACGGCCTTGAAATAGCCATGTTTTCGGCATATAACCTTGATAAATATGGTACTTATCTTCTTTCATACTCACATCAAGTACCCAGTGTAAACTGTTCTCTATTTGCCAAGGTTGCTACATTTTGATGCTGGTAGGAGTGGCTATTTCAAATAGTCACGCGAATTAATTTTATTTTGGATTGGCGCTGAGCAAAGAACAACCGTATAAGGCACATCAGTTATCCAGTATATTTATGATTATAAAATCAGCCATAAGTCATCATTACGTCAGCTCTTTTATTGCTCAATAAGTTAGGATAATTGCCTACCTAATGAATCAAGTTTTTGGTTACTAAATTTCTTAGAAATAACCATAAACTATTGAAGAGAGTAAATAATAATGAAATTTTCGTTTTGCTTTATCACTTTTTTAGCATTACTTTTCTTAAATGTCCAAAGTTACGCTCAAGGTGAACTTTCCACTTTAAGAGGTCTTTACCTTGGGCAAACTCCCCCTGATTCAACCCCTGAAGTATTTGCTAAAGGGTATGTTTCAACGGTACACCATGACACAAGTATTTCCTTCACTGCGAACCTGAAAGAGCTCTACTTATCACGTTATAATAGTGATACAGGAAAATGGAAGCTGATACGCTTCAAACTAGAAAATAAACAATGGAAAGAATCGATTATAGGTCCTAGAGTTGGTAGGCCTATTCTTTCACCTGATGGAAATACCATGCATTTGGGCAATAAATATATGACGCGGACTGTTCAGGGCTGGTCTGAGGTCAAAAGCTTAGGGAGCATGTTTGAGCAAGATAATTGGGGAATAATGCGTTTATCTTCATCGGCTGATGGCACATATATATTTGATGATTATAAGAGTAATGATGTATTACGTATTTCTACTATAGAAAACGGACAACGCCAGAGCCCAAAGCTATTAGGACCACACATTAACTCAGGTAAATGGACTGCCCACCCATTTATTGCTCAAGATGGCTCTTATATCATTTGGGATAGCGAGAAGGTGAGCGGATATGGAGACAAAGATCTGTATATCAGTTTTCGTCAAACTAATGGAGATTGGAGTAAGGCATTTAATCTAGGTGAAACGATCAATACCAAGCAGGTAGAGGCTGGGGCTTACGTGTCACCTGATGGTAAATATCTTTTTTTCAACCGTGTTCCATTACAAGCAAGTGATGGCAGTGAGCCAAAAGGTGATATTTACTGGGTAGATGCAGAAATAATCACCAAACTCAGGCCAATGCTATAACAGTATTTCGTACTTTCTAAAGTTAGAGTGGAGATCATATGCTGAGCATTCACTGGGTAATGGAGTGGCTGTTGCATTGTTTGAATAAAGCATCACTTTTTAGCGAAGTGGTGCACTTACTACCTGAATTCGGGCTCATATAAAGTTTATCCTACACTTTAAATAACGTGGACATATATGTCTTCTCCTCCTGTCACTTCTGGTGAAGGCTTTAATAAACATGGTAAGTGCTCAAAAAGAGCGCATAAGGTCACAGTAAACAAGATCAGCCAAAAAATACGAGCCTTAGTGGGCCACTCCTGTAAAACCGCTAATCCACCATTTTAGCAAGCGCCATATCACCTTGTTTAGCAAGGTTTTGTTTTATTTGCGTTTTAACATGTTGTGGCTTGTTTTGACTGAGTTTAAAATCACCTTGCCAGTGCTGTATTGAAATGGTGAAAAATTCAATGTGTTTAAGCATCGTGTCGCGTTTGGCATCGCATAACGCGTTAACAGGCCATGGGTGCTCAAAGGCTTGCTCAAAGTGGTTTGTGATCTGGTTTATCATGCTTAGTTTAGTGTGAGTGTCACGCACTACCTCAATTAGCCCCGTCAGTTGTGCGTTGGCGTAAAGCCAAGTGGGCACGACCAAGTGTTCGCTGTGATTAGGTGACAAATAACCGTTTGGGCCATGAAATAGTATTTTAACTTGGCTGTTTTTTGCAGCTATAAGCGGGTTATTGGCGGCGACATGGCCAATAAATATTTGCTGTGTTGCATCAAACACTAGGGGAGCATAAATAGCATGATTGAGGCTACCATCATCAGCTTGAAATAAAATAGTGGCTAAGGGCGCTTGTTGAGCCAATGATAATATTCGCTCAAGTGTATTATCTTGAAAATGCGTCGGTGGATACATTATAACTTCTCCTGCAATTGCGCTTTAATTTGTGGCCACTGTTGATCAATAATGCTAAAGCGTGCGGTATTTCTAAAACTGCCATCAACCAATCGTTTATCTTTATAAAAAATACCTTCAAAGCGAGCGCCTAAGCGTGCAATGGCATTTCTAGAGAGTTGGTTTTGTTCGTGTGTACCAAAAGTAACGCGAACCAACTTAAGTGTTTCAAAAGCGTAATTTAATAATAAATATTTACTGTGCGTGTTGATGCAGCTGCGCTGCCAAGGTACGCCAACAAAGGTATGACCAATTTCTGCACTGAGGTTTTGTTTATCGAGCCTAAATAAGCGTGTGGTGCCCACAATTTTTTTATCTGCTTTACTGTAAATACCCATTACCAATTGCTGTTCTGGGTCGAACTGGGCAGTATTATAAAACCACTCACTCAGTATTTGTGGGGTTTTACAATAATTGCCTAAAATCCAACGCCAAAGTTTTGGGTCTTGCCCTGCTGCAAATAGTTTGTCTAGATGCTGTTGGGAAAGAGGCTTAAGGATAACTTGATCTGTGCTTAAACTGTGTTTTTCTAACATTGTTTTGTACTCATAAGTGATTACTCATGGGTTAACTTTAATAAATTTTGGTTTAAACTAAACAACCAGAAATTTGTTTTTGTCTAGACCAGACTGATTTAGTAAGTTAGTTTATAAGTAAGCCAACCAAAAGTTGATGCCTGTGCACCCACTAGAATTTAAAACCAGCGTAAGTAAGGAGGCGATTTATGTGCAATTGGCACATACCTTACGTCAGGCCATAAAAGCGGGTGAGCTGATAAAGGGCACTAAGCTAAGCTCGGCGCGTACCATGGCCGATGTGTATCAGATTAATCGCCATACCGTAATGAATGCATTGCAGCTATTAGTAGCCGAAGGGTGGTTAGAGTCTAAAGAAAAGTCAGGTTATTTTGTTACCCGTTCTTTGCCTATAGATTCAAGTTGCCAACAACAAAAGCAGCCACAATATCAAAAAAAGCATTTAACGTTTGCCACGACTATGTCGGAGCCTGTTACCCATGATCTTGGCCAATATCAGTATCAATTTGCTGGTGGTTTGCCAGATATTGCCAGTTTTCCATTTAATGAGTTTAAAAGTGCGTTAAGCAAGGTTTGTCAACGCGTTGATAGTACGAAGCTGCACTATGGTGATATTGGCGGGGTTGATGAGCTTAAAATACAAATTCAATCCTATCTGTATCGCGCGAGAAGTTTAAAAGTAGACGACCTATTGGTGTGCAATGGTTCACAAGAAGCATTGTTTTTAGCAGCAAGTGTGTTTATTACCTCGGGTGATTATGTAGCATGCGAAACTCTAGGCTATCCACCTGCACGCAGAGCTTTTTCTGCTTGTGGGGCGCGTTTAATTGATATTGCGCAAGATCAAGAAGGCCTTTGCGTTGCAGATTTTGAACTGCAATTAAAACAGCATAATATCAAGATGCTGTATCTTACTCCGTTACATCAATACCCCACCACCGTTACGCTGTCACCTACGCGAAGATTGCAAATATATAAGCTGTGCTATCAATATGGTGTAGTAATAATTGAAGATGATTATGATCATGAGTTTCATTATCGGTGTCAGCCACTGCAGCCTATGGCAGCCGATGACCCTGCGGGCATTGTGATTTATATTTCAACCTTCTCAAAACTCATGTTTGCAGGCGCGCGCGTAGGCTATGTGAGCGCCGCTGATGAAATACTTGTACAGATGCGTGCTCGTAAGCAATTAATGAATCACAAAAATGATGTATTAACTCAGCTTGGTGTAGCCCACTGGATGGCAACAGGGCAATTTGAGCGTCACTTAAAGCGAGCAACCAAACTATACAAAACACGGTATCATGCCATGGCCGACGTGTTAGTGCAGTATCAGCAGCAAGGGTTGCCTTTGCAATTTATAAAGCCAGACGGTGGCATGGCGATGTGGGTTGATTGCCAAGTTAATGTGCAACATGTAAAGCAAGCGGCGCACAAAAAAGGAATTTACTTACAAACTGAGGATGAATTTTACTTTGCTCAAAGCGCTCATTCTCTTAAACCAAGTATTACAGATATGCGTCATATTAGGCTAGGTTTTGCTGGGCAAAACACCCAGCAAATGCAAGCTGGGCTCACCGAGTTAATGAAGATTATTTATCCGCAATATCTGAGCTAAGGGTTAATACCTGCGCGTTAGTTGGCGTGCTAAAACTCACTACAAACACTTTATTAAACTCATCTTCGTTGATACTGACTGTGTGGTTACTCAGTAACTGCACTAATTCAGGGGTGGTATTGCTATGCCCTGCCACAACTATACTACCTTCCAGCTGCTTAAGTTGCTGAGCAAATGCTTTTAAATCACGGGGATCATAACTGTGTACTACTAAATTAAGATGTTTGGCCAGTGGCGCAATAGTTTGTTGGGTGCGTTTGTAATCGGTGCTGAATAATTGCTTGATGGGCTGTTTACTGAGCATCGTGACTAAATGGTCGGCGCGGCGCTTACCCATATCTAATAGTTGTGGATCAGGGCCAGTTGCTTTCTCAGCATGGCGGAACAAAATAATATGCTCAGGTAATGCCAGTGCAGCCTGACTTAAAAGCAGGAAAGGGAATAAAAAATATTTAATTTTCATGTTCTTATTTTTGTATTTAACCTCAGGTTTGAATAAGGGTTTTGTAATAGAGGATATTTTTTCAACAAACATTACGTACAATCCAATGATGATATTTTGCTCAATATCAACGCCGAGAGTGAGAAAAATAGCTTTATTGGGCAAATTCGCTTATCCAGAGCTGAGGCTACCTTATAGTTAACAGTCACTTTATCAGCTACCGTGTGCTCTGGCAATGTTCCTAAATCACGCTCAGGTGTATGTGGTATTTCATACCTTCTCAATGTGTCCGGTGCGGACACTTTTTCTGTCCGCGGACGGATTTTACTGAGCTGAAAAAAATCAAGCTATTGTTTTTTATGGTATTTAATTTTGGCATGTAATTGGAATACATCACAGTATCTATATTTATTGAGTACTTGATATGTTGCTTTGTTCACTTTTTTTAATATCGCCTGTAATTATGCTGCTTATAGCAAGTGCCATTACTGTGATTGAGCAAACAACATTCTAATAAGGGACATTTATGATTAAAGATACAAGTGGTCAAGATAAAGCAGTTGTGGCGAAACGTTCAACGATTAAACCACTCATTATTTTTGCTGCGGTTGTAGCTGGTGGCATGATGTCAGCGAATGCGTTTATATCTGCATCAAAATCGAGCTTATCAGTAGCAAAAGAAGACCTTAAATTTGCGACGGTTGTTAATGGCGATCTCGTACGAGATATTTCTGCGACGGGTCGCATTGTTGCGGCTAATGCGCCGCAGGTATATAGCCCTGAGCAAGGCGTAATTAATTTGTTGGTTAAAGCGGGTGATAAAGTAGCTCAAGGGCAAAATGTTGCACAAGTAACGAGTCCTGAATTGCAAAATGAGCTAAAGCAGCAGAACTCTGAGTTACAAAGGTTATTGGGTGAGTTAGAACGAAGGAAGTTAGAAGCTCGTCGTCAAACTTTGAGCTTAAATAAGTCATTGGATATGGCACAAGTTGAATTAAGCGCCGCTGAAAGAGAAAATCGTCGTGCGCAGTTATCAATTCAAAAGAGCCTAATCAGCCAGATTGACCTAGAAAAAGCGGTTGATGATCTAGCCAAAGCAAAATTAGAATATAAGCATGCACAACAAGAGGTTGAACTTGCCAAAGATACTTTGGCATTTGAACTGAAGTCAGTGCAGAGCACAGTTGCACGTCAACAGTTAGTCGTGGATGAACTCAATCGTAAAGTCAATAACTTACATATCAAGGCAAGTGTGTCAGGCATCGTTGGCAATTTATTGGTGCAGCCTCAAGCACTCGTGTCACAAAATCAAGCATTGATGACTTTGGTCGACTTAAGCGCGTATGAAGCGCAAATACAGGTCCCTGAAAGTTATGCCAACGAGCTTGGATTAGGTATGCAGGTAGCATTAAAAATTGGCAACCAAGAAGTGATGGGGGAGCTTTCTTCTATCTCACCTGAAGTAAATCAAAGAGAAGTGACAACACGGGTTAGATTTGACCAAAGTGGGCTGACAGGTATACGTCAAAATCAGCGTTTGTCAGCACGTGTTTTATTGGAAAACAAGCAAAATGTGTTGATGGTCAAGCGAGGTACATTTATGCAATCTGGCGGCAATTTTGCCTATAAAGTTGATGGCGAAAATGCAAGCAAAATTAATATCTCAACAGGGGCTATCAGTATTAATGGGGTAGAGATTTTAGCTGGCTTGCAAGCCGGTGACCAAATAATTATTTCAAATTATCAAGCATTTAAACAAGCTGAGCAAGTTACTTTACGCTAAGCGCAACATATATCGAACAGAATTAATAGCAGGAAAATTATCATGTTAACAATGAACAATATCAATAAAGTTTATCAAACCGATATGGTGCAAACGCACGCTTTACGTGACTTTAATTTACAAGTGGAAGAAGGTGAGTTTATTGCAGTGACAGGCCCTTCCGGCTCTGGAAAAACCACGTTTTTAAATATAGCGGGCATGCTAGAGACATTTACTAACGGACAATACTTGCTAGACGGCGTAGATGTAGGAAGCCTCAATGATAATCAACGTGCTGATTTAAGGAATCAAAAAATAGGCTTTATTTTTCAGGGGTTTAATCTTATTCCTGACCTTAATCTTTTTGAAAACATTGAAGTACCGCTGCGCTATCGTGGTATTAAAGCGACTGAGCGTAAACGCAGAGTGATGGAGCGTTTAGAGCAAGTTGGTTTGGCTAGCCGTGCTAAACACTTACCGCAACAACTCTCAGGTGGCCAGCAACAACGGGTTGCAATAGCAAGGGCATTGGCTGGTGAACCAAGGTTTTTGCTTGCCGATGAACCTACAGGCAATTTAGACAGTTTAATGGCGCGTCAGGTGATGGAGTTGCTTGAACAAATAAACCGCGATGGCGCAACTATTGTGATGGTAACGCATGATCCAGAGCTTGCTCGTAGAGCACCAAGAAACATTCAAGTGGTGGATGGTCAATTGGCTGACTTTACCTTGTACCAAGGCAACCCAGCAGTTGCAGTGGGAGCGTAATTATGTTTTTACATTATGTGGATTTGAGTTGGCGAAGCTTTAAACGCACTCCCATGGTGAGTGCATTAATGGTGTTTGCGATTGCCATTGGAATAGGGGTCACCATGACCAGTTTGTCTATCTATCATATGATGACAAAAGACCCTATCCCTAATAAAAGCGAACGCCTGCACCATGTGCAGTTGCAAACTATGGATGATGGAGAAGGTTATTGGTCAAAGGATGACGTGCCATTTCAGGTGACATACCAAGATGCCATTAACTTACAAAACGGTAATTTTCCTTATTTGCGTTCAGCGATGTATAAAGCGGGGTTTTCAGTACATTTAAACTCTGCGCAGTTCAAGCCATTTGTTCAAGAGGTGCGTTTATCTTCTAAAGATATATTTCAAATGTTTGACCTGCAGTTTATCTATGGCGGTACATGGACGCAGCAACAGCAAGATGATATTGCGCCAGTGGTGGTGATCTCTAAGAGTATCAACGAGAGGTTATTTAAAGGCGTAAACTCGGTTGGGCAGAGCTTTTATCTAGATGATATTTATGTACAAGTTGTTGGTGTGATAGAAGATTGGCATACGCCTGTGAAGTATTACGACCCCAATAATGGCTCCTTTAATGACCCTGAAAATATTTTTATGCCATTTACCATGGGTGCTGCATATGAAATAACAACCGCGGGCAATACTAACGGTTGGAAACATGAACCAGATAATACCTTTAAAGAGCTATTGGCATCAGAAAACCTTTGGTGGCAGTTTTGGGTGCAGCTCGAAAATGCACAAGAGAAGGAAGAGTTTGGTCAGTATTTAATGAGCTATATGCAGCAACAGCAAACGTTAGGGCGCTTTAATCGGGAGCAGCTTACTTACAACTTGTTTAATGTGATGGAGCTTATGGATTACCGGGGCGTAGTAAAGCATGACAATCAGATTATGGTGGCGCTGAGCTTTATGTTTTTGGCTGTGTGTATTGCAAATATTTTAAGCATACTGTTGGCGAAGTTTTTACGTCGAGCGCCAGAGGTGGGAGTACGTAGGGCATTAGGTGCATCTAAACGACAGGTGTTTTATCAGCATTTGGTTGAGGTAACTCTGTTGGGGTTACTAGGCGGCGTATTGGGTATTATATTAGCACAACTAGGGTTATGGGGTGTAAGAGCCAGCCATGGTGCCTATGACGCTTTAGCAAGTATGGACGTTACAATGTTGTTTGCAGCCCCAGCTATCGCAATGGTCGCGTGTATTATTGCGGGGCTATATCCGGCTTGGATTGTTTGTAAAACCGCTCCCGCAATTTATTTAAAAAGCCAATAAGGATAGTAATTATGTCTGAGCTAAAACCAATTTTAAATGCATTGCGTCGCTCTAAAGTGGGCGCCATTTTATTATTGTTGCAAATTGCAATTACTACAGCCGTTGTGAGTAATTCGGCGTTTATCATTAGTGAAAAAATGACTTATTTAAACCAAGCAACAGGCTTTGTTGAAAAAGACATTTTTACGTTTCAAATGATGCACTTTGGGAATGATGTGAATTACATGCGCCAAGCTGAGCTAGATGAGTCCACATTACGTGAGATCCCTGGTGTGATTGATGCGGTGATTGTTAACGCAGTTCCTTTAAGTGGCGGTGGGTCGTCTAGCACATATCGTTTGCAGCCAACAGGACAAAAAAGTAAGGGTCTTAATGCCAGTATTTTTGAAGCCGACTCTCATTTTTTAAACTCAGTTGGTGTGCAACTTGTTGAGGGGCGTAACTTTACAGACTCAGAAGTGGTGGTGTCGAATGATTATGCGCAATACCCTACTGTTGGAATTATCACACAAGCCTTGTCTGAAGAGTTATTTCCTGATGGTGATGCATTAGGTAATACGATTTATCGTGGAGATAACCCGGTAAAAATTATCGGTATTACGGACGTAATGAAAGGACCGTGGCTAAAGTTAGATAGACGAGATTGGTCAGTCATCGTTCCTTTTGTAATGGCTGACAAACTGACGCAGTTTATTGTTCGCACTCAGCCAGGAGAAAGAGCACAAGTGATGCAGCAAGTTGAACAACATATGTTGTCTTCAAACAGGCAGCGGGTGGTCGAAAACATTCGCGGTTTTGAGGATTTAAAAGCTGAATATGTATCACCCGACAAACTCACTATGCGAATGTTGATGGTAATGATAGTGGTATTAGTATTGATAACAGCGCTGGGTATATTTGGTTTGACGTTGTTTAATATTAACAAGCGAACAAAGCAGATTGGTACACGCAGAGCTTTGGGCGCACGTAAATCGGATATTGTTCGATATTTTTTAATCGAAAATAGTGTCATTTCGACCTTTGGGCTAGTGACAGGTTCGGTATTGGCAGTGTTAATGGCGCAACAGTTAATGAAGCATTATTCGCTGGCTCAATTACCTCTGCCTTTTATAATTACAACGGCAGTATCGGTACTCGTGATTAGTTTATTGGCTGTGATTGGCCCTGCAAAACGTGCGGCAAATATTTCACCTAGCATTGCTACGAGAACCATCTAAACGATAGGTAAATAGGTGTGCTACACTGGCGCAGTGTAGCACATTGAAGTATAAGAATAATATGGAAAAAATACTGATAGTTGATGATAACCCCTCAATTTTAGAGGCGTTGTCTTTACTGCTTGAGATACACGATTATAGTGTGGTCACGGCTCAAAATGCATTTGAAGCACAGCAAATCGTGCAATATCAGCGTATCGCTTTAGTGCTCCAAGATATGAACTTTTCAAGTGACACGACCTCTGGAGATGAGGGTAAGGCGCTGTTTTATAAACTTCGAGAAATTAACCCCCATCTTCCGGTTATTTTAATTACCGCTTGGACAGAACTTGAAACCGCGATAGAGCTTGTTAAGGCCGGAGCGGTTGATTACATTGGTAAACCTTGGGATGACCAAAAACTGTTAACGAGTATTGGCAATTTAGTTGAGTTAGGTAAATCCAAAGCAAGTAATGCGCTATTTGAGCGCCAACAACATGAGCGTGCAGCGCCTAAAGCACAGGCTAATTTGGCAGGGTTAGTGTACGGCAGCACGGCAATGGAGCGCATTGTTGATATGGCTTTACAGTTGGCTAAGTCTGACGTATCGGTACTCATTACCGGCCCAAATGGCAGTGGTAAAGAGCGTATTGCGGAAATTATTCAAGCGAACTCTTTTTTAAAAGACAAGCCTTTTATTAAAGTGAATGCAGGTGCCTTACCACAAGAGCTGATTGAGGCTGAGTTGTTTGGTGCAGAAGCAGGTGCGTATACTGGCGCAAATAAACAGCGCATAGGACGTTTTGAAGCCGCAGACGGTGGTACTTTGTTTTTAGATGAAATTGGTAACTTACCTTTGTCGGGACAAATGAAACTACTTAGAGTGTTGCAAACAGGTGAATTTGAACGCTTAGGTTCGGTGCAAACGCGCAAAGTGACTGTAAGGGTGATTTCGGCCACCAATGCCAACCTACTTCAAGATATACGCAGTGGCCAATTTAGAGAAGATTTATACTATCGGCTGAACGTGATTGAATTGCAGTTACCACCACTGTGTGAGCGACCAGATGATATACTGCCATTAATAAAGCATTTTTTACCAAACCGACCGTTAACTCATCGCGCTGAGCAAGCACTGAGTGGCTACAGCTGGCCTGGTAATGTGCGAGAGCTAGAAAACGCCTGTAAGAGGGCGGCTGTGCTCACACCTGATGGGGCGTTAGATGAGCATGATTTTGCATTAAATTATGATGCAGTAATAACGACTACAAAAAGTGTACAAAGCAAACGTGAGCCAAGTAAGCAAGAGTTACAGCAAGCAATGCATGATAACCAAGGTGTTATAGCCAAAGTTGCGCGACATTTTGGTATGACTCGTCAAGCGCTCTATCGACGTTTACAAAAGTTTGAGATAGATTATTAATGATACATAACAATAGGCTTAGCCTATCTTTAGTTCATAAAATCCAGCTAAGTATGCTCTTGGTTGTGATGCTTTGTATCGTACCGGTACTCATTTATATCCAGCTACCTTGGACTCAAGCCATAATAATTTTGATACTTAGCATGGTACTGACGATGTTGCTGGCGGCGTTTGTCTGTGCGCCAGTAAAGCAAGGATTAGACGCATTAGAATTGGGCCTACAAAACTTTAAAGATAGAGAATTTTCTAATCAGCTTGCATATCAAAGCGATGATCAGCTTGGTCAACTATGTGCTTTATATAATCAAACAGCTGAACAACTGCGTAAAGAAAAGCAATGGATTTACCAGCGAGAATTAATGCTAGATAAGGTGCTAGAGAGTGCCCCTCAGGCGTTACTGCTTGTTAACAGCAGTGAGGTTGTTGTGTTTAGTAATTTAAGTGCGCGTAGTTTATTGTTATCAGCCAGTCGCCTTGAAGGGCTGAATTTGGCGCAAGCAATAGAGCCAGCATCAGCAGAACTTAAACAAGCCATAAGCACTGGACAAGATGGTTTGTTTAACATGCTTAATGAGCAAGAAGAAGTGCAAACTTGGCACTTGGCGACAGGTCAGTTTTTGCTGAATAACCAACGTCATAAACTATATATATTTAAGCAACTTACGCGTGAATTAAATCGCCAAGAGGTGATTGTTTGGAAAAAAGTGATTCGCATTATTAGCCATGAATTGAATAACTCGCTGGGGCCTATGTCATCGATGTTACACAGTGGCAAAATATTAACGAAAGGCTTAGATGAGCCAAGACTGCTTAGGGTATTTTCAACGATTGAAGAACGCATTAAACATTTAACAGAGTTTGTGCAAGGTTACGGAAAGTTCGCTAAGTTGCCCCAGCCCAAATTAGCTATTATTGATTGGCATCAATTGGTGGATGAATTGGCACAGCAATGGCAGTTTGAAAGTGATATCACATTGTGTGCCCAGCCATGTTTTGCTGATAATACGCAGCTCCAACAACTTCTTATAAATTTACTGAAAAATGCCCATGAATCGGGAAGCGACGCTGATAAGGTTAGTTTGCGTATTGAAGCGCATGATCAAGGTGTGATGATAAGTGTTACTGATGAAGGCCAAGGAATGAATGAGCAAGTGATGGCTAATGCGCTAGTACCATTTTATTCAACCAAGTCGTCAGGTAGTGGTTTAGGGTTAGCTTTGTGTAGAGAAATAGTAGAAGCACATCATGGTTACTTGAGCTTACACAATATAGAGCAGGCAAAAACAGGACTATTGGTTAAAGTGTTCATACCAAATAACATTTCAAGTGCTAGTTAATACGTTATTGAGTATATTAACTAGACGGCTCGATGAGCTGCTTATGCATAATGTGACTATCAACATACCCCAACTTAGAATGTTTGTATGCATTAGGAATAGTACCTATTATCTTATAGCCAAGTCGTTGCCACAGGCGAATAGCCCCTTCGTTGGTACTGACCACACTGTTAAACTGCATCGCTGTAAAACCAAGTGATTTAGCAACTTGTTGTGAGTGTTCGCAAAGTTGTTGTGCAATGCCTTGGCCTCTTGTGGCTTCACTTACCATGTAGCCACAATTACAAATGTGATTGCTCGGTCCCATTGCATTTGCTTTTATATAATAGGTGCCAAGCGTTTGACCATTTAACTTATAAGCAAATGCTTTGAGAGGAGCTGTACACCACAGTTGGTAAGCTTCATCAAGCGACATATTAGCATCAAACGCATAGGTTGTTTGTGAAACTATAATAGCCTTAAAAGTAGGCCAAAAGGATACAAAATCTTCGCGGGTTATTTCTGTTATCATACAATGTCTCAAAATCAGGGAGTGTGTTAGTGTACACGCTCTATCTCACTAATATCACTTTTTGGCCCTTCTTCCATGGTGGGTTGAGTATTCTTTGGCACTAATTTTTGGCAATTTTGATTTCTTTCTTTCCAATGCTGTGTATTTTTGGCGGCTACCGCAGCTGTTGCAACAAACAAACTAGCAAACCCAAAATAAGCGTCTGAATCGTTATATACGGGGCATGTGTCAAGACAGCTTCGGCTATATTTGTTAGCTGTTTTGAATGCTTCTATATCGAGCACTGTTTTTTGCGCATATATTTGGCACTCTTCATCAAAATAAGTGACATCTTTTGGTACAAATACACACCCAGATGTTAATACTAGAGTAAGTGTAAAAAGTAGTGCTGTTTTCATAAGGTGCTCCTTGCATTGTACTCTAACGAGTTAGATATAATGTTTGCTTCTTGGCAGCAGGTAAACATTAGCTAAATTTATTATATAGATAGCAACTTTGCTTAAAATTAGTGACGCTCAATGTCACTTATATCACTAGCAGTTGCTTTAACCTGAACTGGCTCGTCATCTGGTTTAGTAATGTAACAGTCACGTTGGTTTTCGTGCCAGTAAACCACATTTTTCATGACGACCACACTGCCCGATACAACAACACTGGCTGCACTGACTAGCCCTGCTGATGCGAGCATAAAACCACAAGTGCGGCTATCACACTCTTGTAGTTGCATTGCGTTTTGTGTGTCTAATACCGCTTTTTTGGAGAAGGTTTGACATTGTTCATCAAAATATGTGACTTCTTTGGGCACAAAAATACAGCCTGATAAGAATGCAACAACAGTGCTGCATAGTAAAAGCGTTTTCAATCCATGTTCCTTTTTGATTGCTAGAAAGCATAGGATAACTTTATTATCAGTATGTTAAAGTAAAAAAGTGTAAAGCCTAAGTGTGTAAGCGTTATTGCGGTGGGTCAATATTGCCGCCCACACTGGTATTAACCCTAAACCAGCCAGCAATTGAATGTCGTGTTTTTTTAGCGCGCAGTACTTCGTGAGGAAATTCATCACTTAAAAATGTCACCAACGTACCATAACTGGGGGCTACTATGTGTAAAATATTATCTGGGTTATGTGGGTCATATACTGCTAACTCTCCGCCATCTTGGCTTTGCCAAAATGGGTTGAGGTATAACACCGTTGACAGAACACGATTAGTTTCGCCTTTGAATGCATCTAAGTGTTTTTTGTAAAAAGCGCCCGGTTCATAGCGTGCAAAGTGACACTCGTAACTGAATAGCCCCAAAAATAGCTTGCGATTAAGGTAGCTTTGTAAGTCTTGCATATAACTCAAAAACAATGCTTCTTGAGGGTTTTTGTTATCTAACCAGTGAATTTTATCACGTCGAATATACTCATTTTTATTATGTTCCTCTTGGCGGCCTATGCCGGCTTTACGAAAGTCTTGCGGCGATAAAATAGTGAGTCGTTCAGTGAGGGCTAATAGTGCTGGTTCGTTTAAATCTAAACTTTGTATACTTAAACCATGTACTTGAAGGTCAAGGGCGATTTGCTCGAATAAATTACTTTGAGTTGCCAATAGGGTCACTCTTAAAGAAGGGGCGCTATAGATACCACAGGTCTTTCCTGTGAGCGAGAAAAACAATCATAAATAGGCAATTTATTTTTATCGCGCTATTACACATTAAAGGAACCTTTAAAAGGAGTGCATGGTTATTAACAGTGATATTGATCTTGTAAAAAGTCTGAAGGTCAAAAATGTGGTCAAGTTCATGGATTATGTTCAAGTACAAAACATAGTTAACTTTAGCTCGCTAGAATGATCATTGTTTTAATAAAATTGATATGAGCGTGCGTAAACGAGCTTAATTCTCTTTCAAACAGCGAATCAAGAGGGAGGCTTTGGGTAGTCAGCTAATTTTTGGTTAGATACTTTGATTTGAACAAAATTCATATTTCAAAGATTAACACAACCTAATAACGAACAGATCAAAATAACAGTAAACGAAGTACACAAAAAGTGTGAAAGATATAGTACTCTTTTGAGCAGCCAAAGGAATTTAGCTTTGATGACTGTTGGATACTCTCAGCGTCGGGCGTATGGCTAACTTATTCAATATATTATGTTGATTAATATGTGATTTTAGTCTTAATGGAGCACTTTAAATGCACTCTTTCATGTTAGATAGCTTTACCTCATACACTCTAGGTATTTTGGTTTTTTTTGTAGGCTTTTTATTAACCAAAAAATTTAAACTGTTGCAAGAATTTAATATCCCAGAGCCAGTAACAGGTGGGTTGCTCGCAGCGCTGGTGTTCTATTTTGTTTATATGACTGTGCAGATTGAGGTGAATTTTGATTTATCTACTCGCGACCGTTTACTTGTTTACTTTTTCACCGCGATTGGCCTTAATGCCAAATTTAGTGACCTCAAAAAAGGGGGGAAGCCCCTGATTATCCTGTTAGTGCTGACCTTGTCCTATATTGTTATTCAGGATGTGATTGGTATTACGGGCGCACTGGCACTTGGATTACCATCACAAGTTGGTGTTTTAACCGGCTCAGCGGCACTGATAGGTGGTCATGGTACTGCAATTGCTTGGGCACCAGATATTCAAGCTATGGGTATTGAGGGAGCATTAGAAATTGGTGTTGCAGCAGCTACACTTGGACTCGTGATTGCGAGTCTGATTGGTGGTCCTATCGCCAAATTTTTAATTTCCAAACATAAGTTAACTGCAGAGTCTGTAGAAGCACCGATGGTGGGTGTGGAGTACGAAAAAGTGGACTTGCAGAGGTTTAGTCACTTAAATTTTATGGCTGCCATTTTGGTGCTGCATATTTGTATTATTTTAGGTTGGATAGCAAACGAAATAATCACCGAAGTTGGTTTTAAATTGCCTCTTTTTGTAACCTGTTTGTTAGTGGGGATCATACTTTCAAATACGTTGCCGCATATATTTCCGAACATGCCTTGGCCTGCTCGAACGCGTTCATTAGCGATTATCTCTGACTTTTCTCTTAGTTTATTTTTAACTATGTCGCTGATGAGTATGCAGCTTTGGACTATTGCCAGCCTCGCGGGTCCTTTGCTCGTGTTATTAACACTACAGACTATAGGCGCTGTGGTTTTTATTTTATTGGTACTGTTTCCACTAATGGGTCGCAGTTATCAGGCGGCCGTATTGGGAGCTGGCTTCGGTGGGTTTGCTTTGGGTGCCACGCCCACGGCAATTGCTAATATGACTGCGGTCACAAAAGCACATGGTCCGGCACCGACTGCATTTATTATTCTACCTTTGGTGTCGGCATTTTTTGTTGATGTAACCAATGCCTTTATCATCCGGTTTGCGCTGGCGTTTTAAGGCGTGTTGATCTTTGTTGTGTGTTTTTACAGCAGTCGTTCGGGTGTAGAGTCTGCGCTGTATACATATTCTATGTAAGTCAGGTGATAACGTAGAAAAAATGCCCGAATGGCACTGCCTAAAAGGCAGCTTAACGGGCTTTTTTGTCTAAGCTAATAACCAACCCCTGCGATGCCTCTTCAATAAGGTCAAGTACCAATTCAAAACCATCTCCTTCACCATAGTATGGGTCTGGGATCTCTGTATATTCGCTACTTCCGAACGCTAAAAAAAGTTGTATTTTATGCTGATATTGCTCAGGGCAAAGTGCCATTAAATCGGCTAAGTTTGCTTTGTCGGCTGCTAAAATCAAATCAAAATATTCAAAGTCTAATGGTTTGACTTGTCGAGCTTGCATGGCATTAAAATTATAACCACGTTTAATACCTGCAGCCATGCTACGCTTATCAGGGGGGGTTCCTTGATGATAAGCGATGGTGCCAGCTGAATCGACTTCAATATCAACCCTAGCATCTAATAGCTTTTTCTTTAACACGGCTTCGGCTGTAGGTGAGCGGCAGATATTACCCATACAGACTATTAGTATTTTTTTTATATCATTGTTTAGTAGGGTGTTAGTCATCAATTTTACCAATTAAGTTTGTTTTTTGGTAAGTTAACACATTCAAATAGTATAGATATAAGGTTTTTATGCTGTGCTTTTGGTGGGATTTATAATGGAAAGTGATAAGGCTAATGTAATGGCTGCACAAGAGTGTGCTAAAAATAACAGGAAATAGTTTATGCACCTCAAAACAACAGATTTAACGCAAACCAAGCAGTGGCTGAATGATGCGCAAAAGCAGCAAGTGGGTGGCGTTATTCAAGCGAGCTTTGCTAATGTTAATGTAAAAGACTATTTAGCCAAGTACTTTGAATGTGCAAAGCCGCATCAAAGAAAATTGCGGCTGTATTATGATAATGACAAGCTGGTGGGGTATTGTTTACTGACCTTTAGTGACGAAATAAATATCACAGTTATAAGAGCATCAGCTGCATTTTTGCCAAAGTTTAGACAAGGCGGTAATACCTTTGCGTTCTCACTAAGCCAAAGCATTAAAGCATGGCTAACACGGCCTTGGCGCAAGCATTATTACGCCGATACAATGCTCAGCCCTGCAATGTATCGTGCTATAGCTAAAAAAACAGGTGTGATTTGGCCTCACTTAACTCACCAAGCACCCTCCCAATTATTTGAGCGTTTCAATTCAGGTGGTTTACTAAGTCAGTTTAACTCGTTACGTTGTTTGGTGGAGGTTAATAGAGCAAGTAAGTATTCACAACAGGACTTAATCGCTTTTAAAACCAGCGCAAAGTTAGAAGTTCAATATTATTGCCAAGTTAACCCAGGTTTTGATAAAGGCATTGCTTTGTTTGTGATTATTCCCGTAAATTTGGCTCAGATAGCAAAAACATTGTATAAAAACTTGTCTAGAAAGTAACTAGACGAACTATTGCACGAGGTATATCGTTTAAGGTACATTTATTTTGACCGTATTGAATGGCCCGTTATTAAAATCACAATATGTGGATGGTATCTCAAAGCTTGATACCAAGGACTACTTCATAGAAAGTAAAGGGATATTAGTTTTATGTTGCTTAGATTTGTACTTTATACTTTGCTGGCACTTGGGGTTGTGGCTTGCAATGGAGATGGTTCACCTCAACAACCCGATCCTGACTTTAAACCTAAAAATACGTTTAAACGCTTTAATAAAGAGCAAGCACCATTAGTACTGATTGACGAAGCTCATTATAATTTTCATACCCTTAATGGCCGTTATAAACCGTTTGCACAGGTATTGCGCAGTGATGGCTACGTTGTAAAAGCAAATAAAGAAGTACTTACTAAAAAAAGCTTAGAACAAGCTGATATTTTAGTATTGGCTAATGCACTACACAAGGAGAATAGTAGAAACTGGGACGGCCCTTTTTATAACGCTTTTACTGATGAAGAAATCAGTGCAGTTAAAGCATGGGTAATACAAGGAGGTGCATTATTTTTGGTTGCAGACCATATTCCATTTCCTAAAGCCGCTGAAAAACTTGCTGCTGCATTTGGCTTTGAATTTGCTAATGGGCATGTTAGCAAATTTACTTTCAGCAAAGACAATAAGACTTTAAAACAGCACCCGATCTTAAATAGTACAGAGCGAACTGGACAAGTTACGAAGGTGCGAAGTTTAGGTGGAGATGCGTTTAAAGTACCAAGCAATGCAAAAAATATTTTGCAACTGCCTAAAGACGCTGTGGCAGCACTGCCAGATAAGCCATTTAAGGTTAACCAGCAAACACCTAGAGTCTCTATAGCTGGTTGGTCTCAAGGGGCTGTATTAGAGATAGGAAAAGGGCGGGTTGCGGTGTTTGCAGAAGCCAGTATGTTTACATCTCAAGTATATGTACCTACAGGTAAAAAGCTTGGGCTCGTATCAAAAAGTGCAGAGCAAAATGAACGGTTTTTGCTTAATGTAATGTATTGGTTATCACGGGCAATATAATGGGTGTTATTACGAATGAGGCAGTTGAAGTAAAATTTGAAAACTACCCTGCTTCAGTTCGCCCTGCACTTGATGAGCTAAGAGCGATAATATTAGATGTTGCCAAAGATATAGGTGCGGGAGCAGTCGAAGAATCTTTAAAATGGGGCGAGCCAAATTATCGGGTTAAATCAGGTAGTCCAATAAGAATAGACTGGAAGCTAAAATCTCCCGACAACTATTACTTATTTTTTAACTGCAATACCAAATTGGTTGATACTTTTCGGCAAATTTACAGCGGCTTACTTCAGTTTGAAGGTAATAGGGCCATTGTGTTGAAGTTAAATCATCCACTTCCTATACATGCAATTAAACACTGTATTGAGCTTGCCTTAACCTATCACAAGGTGAAGCATTTACCTTTGTTGGGAGCTTAAAAAGCTGCTTAGTTATAAGTGATTTAATAAAAAAATAAGCTTTATTTTCATATTATTAAAATAATCCCCTATGTTTTTCTACGTTTTCAAGTTAAAAAATTTGTCTTGTATTATCACTTGGGACAGCATATGAACCAGTGCCTGTTATAAAGGAGTCGTACAGTCAACATAGGAAAATATCATGAAGTCGCACACTCTACTTTTGTGTTTAGGAATGCTTTTAATAGTCGCATGTGGTGGTAAAAAATCGCAGAATATAGATACGCCGATTGCTAAAGAACCTTCGACAGACGTTATATCGTTTGATGTAAATGAAGATTATCAAGCACTTCTAGATAAAGTCGTGCGTAGTGGACTAACGGGTGTCTCGGTCTACATAGAAACCCCAAATTTTGAGCGCGCTTATACGAGTGGTCTGTCAAATATTAAAAATAGCACCCCACTTTTGCCAGAGCATTTGTTCAGAATTGCCAGTAATACGAAAAGCTTTGTTGCAACAATCACTTTTTTGATGGCGCAAGAAGGGCAAATTGATTTAGATAAACCAATCGACCATTACCTAAGTAAAAACATTATAAGTCAGCTGCCTAATATGGATAAAATCACGATACGACATTTGTTAACGCATACCAGTGGTTTATACGATTATTTATCGACACCGGGTTTTTGGCACAAGGTTGAACAGATACCAAACCATGATTGGAGTGAGTTGGAAATGCTGGGTTACGCATTTGGGCAACCCCCCATATTTAAGCCAGGCCATGGCTTTGACTATTCCAATACTAATTATTTATTGCTAGGAATGATAATCGACCATATTTTGGGATATGACTTAGCAATTGAAATACGACAACGTCTTCTAGAGCCATTGGGTTTAGCAAATACTTTTTACTATCAAAGAGAAGATATTGATGGTGTATTGGTAGATGGGTATGAGCTGCAAGCAGGTAAGCTTAAAAGCTACCGCCATGTTAATTTAGGCTACCGCGCAGCCGATGGCGGTATGGTTAGCACCACAAAAGACTTAGCAAAATTCTACCGGGCGTTTGGTAAAGCGTTAACGCCGTTTAATGAGCAAATAAAACAGCAGATGTTGAGCTTATTAAATAAACTAGATGAACGCAGGCAGTATGGCGGTGGTGTTATCGTTCTTACTGAAAACAGTAAAAATACTCACCTAAATGGTAAAATGGCCTATGTTCATGGTGGTTATAACAATGGATATATCACTCGTAGTTATTACTATCCTGATGAAGATGTAAGTATTAGCCTATTTTACAACCATGTGTTTGACCGCCAACGTGAGCCAGAAAAACACAAAATGGTCGAGGAATTTAGAACTGTGATCCGAGCAAAAGTACTCGGCGGGTTGTAATTACTGATCTTATGTCCACCTGTTTAGCAGAGCCTAGCATTACTCTATGCTCTGCCTTTTACTTATTACTTACCCTTTAGTGCAAATAGCATAGTCTTTTGGACATGTTTTGGCTGTAAAGTCGCGGGTCCAACGTTTAAAATCTGCGATGTTAAGTTGCCGCCACCCTCTAATATCAATCAGTTTTTCCACGTCGATATTAAGTTCGTCAAGTGCTTGAGCAAAGCGCACCATATCGTGATAAATACGCGGCTTAGCCGTTTTTAAGTTAGTGACATAATGGTCCTCTGCAAAGACCATTTTATGTTTAGGAAAATAGACTAAAAGGTAATGCTGAGCGTGTGCTGTGGCAATGTCACTGAGTGTGAGATTACCTATGTTAAAGGGAGTTCTGTCGGGCACCACAACAAAGTCATCGGCTGAATGTTTTGACGATAATGACTCAGTAATGACGCTTTTATGTGCGTCAGAGAAGACAAGCTTTGCGCCTAGCGCGAGTACTTTATCAAGCCCTTGTAAATTTGCGTTATGATGGTGGGTTACAATAAAGTATTG
The DNA here is from genome assembly GCF_945859825.1 of Pseudoalteromonas holothuriae. Taxonomy (GTDB): domain Bacteria; phylum Pseudomonadota; class Gammaproteobacteria; order Enterobacterales; family Alteromonadaceae; genus Pseudoalteromonas; species Pseudoalteromonas holothuriae. The sequence continues at coordinate 181,939 of NZ_CAMAPC010000003.1, read as the reverse complement.
AATTGGTTTGTCAGTGTGAGTGCGCTTTTTGATTTCGGCAAAATTGTTTTCTATCGCATTTGCTGCCCCAAGCGCAATATAATAGTCAGAATGTTCAATAAAAACCGATAAAGCACGGCCTTTTCCTACTTGGTAAACACCGTCAGCACGTTTTTCAATATGTAAATCAGAGTAGTTAAAAGTATCTCCCCACTGAGTAAAGTTATCAAAACCTTTAAAAGCGCGAGTGATATTTGGGTTTAACTCTATATTGCGCTCGACAGAAGTAATGCGTAATGTGCCATTGATGAAAAAGTTGAGATCTTGTGCAAATACCACCTTATTAACTGTCTGATGGTTGGAGAACACATAAAGCATATTGCCAATGCGTGGATGGGACCGTTGTATTTTACGGATCAACCCAGATGTTATATCAATAAAATAAGTAAATTGTGTGCCTGAACTTAAGGTGATGGCTAATTTTTGATGCACCTTGCCTCGATAGTATTCATTACCTATGTACTGCGCTGACTTTAAATCAGTGTGCAATCGCCTAGCTTGTAACGTATCGCTACTGCGTATCAGTGAGCTGCCTAACCACTCGTAACTGGCCCACTCTTCGACAGAGTATTTGTTATGCAAAATGTCGTACATAACGGTTTTTTTACCATCATGAATCCATTTTTCTAAATCAAGGGTGGTACGAGGCGCACGATAAGATAGCAGACCCTTTTTTTTGTTTTCAAAGTCGATAATAAGCTCTTCATTGATACGCCATATTTCAGGCTCACCAGGTATTTCACTTTCTCCGGGCCACGGGCCTTTATTGTAATCTAACACCTTGATACTTTTTGCGTTAATTAACGCTTCACCGCCATAGGCGTTAATTACTTTACTGATGATTTCAGATTCTTGACTTACGGCAGTAGCTTTATCATGCGCGTATGTTGAAGCAGGTATCAACAATACAACACAACTAATAGTAGCAAGCTTTTGTTTTATAAAAGGAATGAAACTGGATTTGCGAAGCCGCTTTTTTATATTTTGGTAACTTTTTGGATTGTGCATACAGAAGGTAACCTCTAGGTGATTTTGAGATTACATTGGCATAGCTCAAACTGGTAAACGATTAAAAGTCAGTAAGCGGCTATAAATTTACGCTATGTGGCTGCATTGTTGTTCACTTTATTTAGCTGCACTAGCAGCGCTTTATAACGGCGGCTCATCTTAACTGACTCGCCATTACTCATTAGCAGTAGCGCATCACCAAATCGACCCTTTTCTACTTTACGGACATGTGCCAAATTGATCATGTATGACTTATGTGAGCGAGCAAAGAATTTATCGTCTAATTCTAAGCTGAGACGCTTAAAGGAGTCCCTTGATAACATTGCCTTGTCTGCAAAATGTAATGCGAGGTGATCGGCAACTGCTTCAATATAAAGGATGTCTTTTTGCTTTATGTAAAAAAGCCCCTCGCTGGTTTTTACACTCAACCCAAGTTGTGAGGTTTGCAGTTTTAGTTGTTCGTAAAATGCTTCTACCCTAGCTCGTTTTAATACCAGCGTTTGCTGTTTAATATGCTGCCTGACTTTATTTATCATGATATTAAACCGCTCTTGCTCAATTGGTTTGAGTAAGTAATCAAGCGCATTATTATCAAATGCAGCCACGGCGTATTGCCCATAGGCAGTAATAAACACAATATGAGGTAGTGGCTCGTTCCACAATTTTAATAGTGCAAAGCCATTTTGCCTTGGCATTTCAATATCTAGAAATACCACATCCGGTTTAGGCAAACTTAGCGCAGCGGGCTCGTCCACATTATAACCATGATAAACAACGCTAAAATCGCTATGGTTTTGCAGCGCAAGTTCTAATCCTTTGTGTGCTGCAGGTTCGTCGTCAATTACCCAGCAATTTATTGTCATGCTGCAACTTCTAAAGGAATGATCAAATTGACACTAAATCGATTGTTTCCAATTTGTATGCAAAATTGCCCGCTGCTGCCATATAGTAATTCTATTCGATTTTTCACGTTATTAAGCCCTGTATTCGTGCCGTTAGTATTTGAATATGCCGTTTCTATGTATGGGTTGCTGATATTTATATGTAGCAACTTATTGCTTATGGTAGCGACCAGTATTATCTCGCAATCAGTCAATATCTGTCTGCTGAATTTGATGGCATTTTCCATTAATGGCTGCAAAATCAGTGGCGGTAAATAGGCTTGTTCGGCATCGCTTTGTATCTGATAATTAAACTCAATATGTTGTTTGCTGCGTTGCTGCTCAATTTCTACAAAGTAACTGAGCAAGGAAAGCTCTTGGTGAAGTGGTATTTTTTTATCGAATTTGTGCTCCAGCGTAATGCGTAGAAATTGACTGAGTTTTATCAGCATTTGATGTGCAGTTTTAGTATCTTTGTCTAATATAGCCACATCTAAGGAGTTGAGTACGTTAAATAAAAAATGTGGATTAAGCTGGGTCATTAACAGTTGCAACTGGGCTTCTTTAGCGGTGTGCTGAGCTTGTTCTATTTCTTTAGCATGTGCTTTTTTTTGTAGGTAGTTATAGCCCGAAGCAAGTAATCCTGCCCAAGCAATAATCAACAAGACACGATACGCGCTGCCAGTAAGTGACTCTAATATAGGTGCTTGTATTAAAGCGGTTAAGCTGGTGTGGCCGTGCAAAATACTGGTTAAGTTATTCCAAAAAACTAGAGTTAGTAAGCCTAAAAATAGTACCAATGTATATCTTACACTGACGGATTTTTTTTCGAGCTTTATAAAAAGCATGGCAAGTAATGCGCTCGCGACCATTATAAATACTGACGAAAACACGCTCCCTTGCCAATGGTTTTCACCATAAAGTAAGTGACTTATATGTTCAGCAGTTAAATAACTTAGCCAAAATAACACATGGCCCGCTATTAAAATTGGATACTTATGCAAATGATACTTCACCGATTATGATTAGGTTTCGATAATGATAGGCTACAATATTATTGCTCAATCTTTGTGTAAAGCTTTGTTACGGATGTGTGAGTGAAAATAATCGTCACTCTTATCTAATTTATTTTAACTCCTTCTTTTTGACATTTGCAGAGAGTCTATATAGTCCCCTAGTCATCCTGAGCTTGTTTCAGGGCCCTCTGTTATTGAAGTCAAAAGCTTAATAACACCCTGACCTTCGTTAGAACAACGGATTTAAGGTGGCAATCAGGGCTGTTATATTGAACTTACCAGCTGCCACCTTGCGTTTGTTATTGGCCGCTCGGAACTAACTATCACCTAACTTGTGTGGGGCCTTTGATTGAGTGCCTAGGCTGTTTTCACTAATAGGGTATTTTCACAGTGCCTCATGTGGCCCAAATACTTCATACAAAATACGCTGCGACTCCACACCCAAATCAAGTAACTGCTGTTTAATTGCTTCCATAAATGCAGTGGGGCCGCAGAGGTAAAATTCACCATGTGTTAATGGTAAGTCAAGTTTGCTTTGACTCAGTTGAATACGCCCAGTTTGATCGCCAGCATCGCTATTTTCATACCAAATTTCTTTGCTCAAGTTTGCGTGTGGCTGTTCGATGAATGGCCTAAAACTATGTTCAGTTTCGTCGACACAGGCATGAATAAACGCCATTTTGCCAGTTGTTGCGGTATTTATTGCTTGCTCTAGCATTGCCATCATGGGAGTAATGCCCACGCCAGCGCTGATAAATACCTTTTCATTTGGGGTATTTTGTAGCACAAAGTCCCCTGCTGGTGGGTAAAGCGTGAGTGTGTCGCCTGTATTTAATTGGTGCAAGTGCGTTGACACCAGCCCTTGTCTTTTCACACTAATGCGATAATGGTTTGCCTTAGGCGACTGCGACAGGGAATATTGGCGAATTTGCGTATTGGCACTTTGTTCAGGTTGTACACTTACACTAATAAACTGACCCGCTTGGTAGTGGGTAATAGGGCGTTTATCATTGGGGGTAAGGTAAAAGCTTTTTACGTTTTCTGACTCTTTTACAATGGTATCAATGGTAAATTCACGCTCATTACGCCAGCCACCGACTTGATTTTGAGTTTTTTGATATAGGCCTTCTTCTTGACTAATAAATAAATCGGCCAATAGGGCGTAGGCTTCGCGCCATGCTTGCTCTATATCTGGTGTGAATTGCTCTGGCGCTAGCTCTTTGAGTGTTTCAATTAAATGGTAGCCAACAATATCGTAATGCTCTGCTTGGATGTTTAAACTAACATGTTTGTGATTAATACGAGTAATGGCCTGTTGTAGTACTGATGGATTATCAATATGAGTAGCATAGGCCGCAATGGCGCTAAATAGCGCGAATTGTTGCTTGCCCGTTTGTTGGTTAGTCATATTAAAAATGTTTTTAAGTTCAGGGTTATGGGTAAACATTCGCTGATAAAAATGCGCGGTGACCGCAGTACCCGCGTCGCTTAAAAGAGGAATGGTGCTTTTAACTAAAGAAATAGTGCGCTGAGATAACATAGTAACTCCAAAGGTAAAAAATTAACCACGACGACCGTCAACGCGCTGTTGCGTTAACACGTTAAAGTAGTGATAAACAAATAAGCTAAAGCCAACACACCAAAGTATTGCGCTGTATAGCCAAGCTAGGTGTGGGGAAATAAAATAGGGTAAAAAGGCACGACATATAGCACCTATTGCAACGGCCATAAACGCTAAGCTAACAGTGTGGGGAACTTGCAAGGGCCTACCTGTATGGCCCAAAGATACTCGAGCCATGACGGCGATGATCATCAAGCCAATACTACCAAGCGTGATCAAATGCAAAGCATCAGTAAAGGCTATAAGTGGGGTGAAGAAGCTGATTCCCAGCTGTAATAATCCAATTGCACCAAGGATGTAACCTAGGTGCAGTGACCAAAGTAAAGGCACAGACAAGGTTTTTGCGTTAAACCACAATATAGTGCGGATAACGTGCAACAAGGCGCTTAAAACCAATAGGTAACCAGGGTTCAGTGGTAACTTAAATATTTGGCTCAATACAAAACCCGTAATACCCAAAACGCTTACCCAAAGTAACAACTGGTCTAGTTTGGGTGTGCGTACTTGCTGCGTCAGTTTCAGTCCTCTGGCCGTGAAAAAAGGGATCACACGGCCACCGACTATGCCAATGAGTAACATAAACATCAATACGGCAATCTGAGTAAATATGCGTGCTAAAGCAAAATCTTGTTGCATCAGTAATATAAAAAATAGTGTATTGAATATGCACAACCCAGTTAACAGCACAATAAATATATAATTATTCTTTGATTTGCCGCGAATGAGCATATTGCTCAGTACAGTAATGGCGATAAGCCAAAATGCGAGTTGACCCATTAACACCACTAACAAGGCTTGTGGTTGAGTAAAAAATATGACGCGGGTAAGGACCCAAATAGCTAAAAGCAAAGCCAGCTTATAACCGCTAATACTAGGTACATTGGTCCAAGTCTGTGCGGCTGTTAGCAAAAAGCCAACGGCAACAGCCCCTGCAAAAGCAAAAGTCATTTCGTGTGCATGCCAAAGTGTGGCAGTAATGGGGGCATGCCACGTTAGCTGGCCAATTAATAACCCTGCCCAGAGTCCAATACTGATCACCGCCCATATGGCAGCTGATAAAAACAGCGGTCTAAATGCCAGCATAAATAATGGCCACTGTTCAATTTGATACCATTTAGCATGCGCGCTAATAGGTTCTGATAAATTGATTGGGCGCATTATTTTACCTCCATACCAAGTTGGTATTGGCACACACAGCGCGCCACATAGCTGAGCTTAAATAATCCTGCAATGACAATCGTTGAGATGTGTAATGAAATTTGCCAAGGTAGACTAAAATAGTCAGCTAAAGGGTAGCTTGCGATTACACTGGCACTAAAGCTAAGGGCGAGCAGCACTAACGCAGTATTAGCAGCTTTTAAAATAAGGGTGGTATTTTGCATACTAAACACCTTGAACTGATTAATTGTGTTTAGTTATAGCATTCAACGTGCCAATTTTAATGCTTTTATAAATCAAAGCCTTATGATTTTAAGTTTGAAAATGAAGTCATTTTGACATATTATTTTATGTTCATAATTAACAATATGAGTCATTTTGACATGAAGCCGCAAGCGCTATCACAACTACTTACGCTGAGTATTGCTCTGACTCGAGCTCAACCTTCACAACTAACTGATTCGGTTAATGGTTTTTATAGTGCATTAATACAGGCTATTAAAGCCTGTATTAATGCTGATGCAGTGGCACTATTGCTTAACCAAAACGGTATGCTCACGCCAGTGGCACTAGATGGGTTAACCAGAGACTCTTTTGGGCGGCGCTTTGATATTAACGCGCATCCACGTTTAGCGGCTATCGGTCAAGCTCGTGGGCCACTTCGTTTTGATGAGCACTGTGATTTACCAGATCCCTACGATGGGCTGTTATTAGCGACAGATGGTGATATGCCTGTGCATTCGTGTATGGGGTTAGCCTTGTTTGATGAGCAGCGGTTATTAGGCATTTTAACATTAGATAGTCTAACTCCTGGAAGCTTTAGCCATTATAGTGAATCGTTCTTACAGCATGTAAATGACATTGTTACTGAACAGGTTAAATGCGCTATGTATAACGAGCAACTGTTGCGCAAAGCACAGCATGGTAATGCGCTTGTCTTAGCGCTGAATCAAGCGACTCACGACATGGTTGGGCAAAGCGCTGCTATGCATTCACTTTGCAGCGACATACAGCTGGTTGCTAGTTCTGACTTTAGTGTATTAGTTCACGGCGAAACGGGTACTGGTAAAGAGCTGGTGGCGCGCAACATTCATAAATATTCGCCGCGAGCTGAGCAAGCTTTTGTTCAAGTTAATTGCGCTTCATTACCTGAAACTTTGGCTGAGAGTGAATTTTTTGGTCACCGCAAGGGGGCATTTACTGGTGCGGATAAAAGCCGTGAAGGTAAGTTTATGCTAGCTGATGGTGGTACTATTTTTTTAGATGAAATAGGTGAGCTGCCACTGAGTATTCAAAGTAAATTATTGCGTGTACTTCAAAGTGGTGAAATTCAGCCTGTAGGAGCTGATAAAACTGAACAGGTGAATGTACGTGTTATAGCAGCAACTAACCGTAACCTTGAGAATGAAGTTGCACAAGGGCGTTTTCGAGCTGACTTATACCATCGCCTCAGCGTTTACCCTATTAATGTACCACCGCTGCGGGCTCGCCGTGATGATATTCCCCTACTGGCAGGTTTTTTTATAGAACAAGTACGCAAGAAGCTGGGCATAAAGCAGGTAACGCTAAATTCAAAGCTTGAAACAATTTTAAAGCAGTATGATTGGCCGGGTAACATTCGAGAGTTAGAGCATGTGATTAGCCGAAGTGCACTCAGAGCAAAACAAGCCCAGTGGCCAGCAGACATTATCTGTATTGAACCGAAATATTGTGAGTTGCACACCAGTAACATAATCACAGAAACTAAAGTCAGTGTTCCTTCAACCGCAAACGCAACACAGGCTCTTAAAGTGGCGGTAGATGACTTTCAACGCGGCAAAATAATTCAAGCACTTGAAGAGCATAATTTAAACTGGTCGGCTACAGCGCGTGCATTACAAATTGATAGAGCGAATTTAGTGCGTTTAGCGAAGCGGCTAAATGTGCAAATTAAAAAATATTTATAGTAGAGTTTATCTCTTCTTTAAGTCATTTTTATCGTGTTAAAGTGACCCGTTAACTTGCTATAAGTAACGGTAGGAAACGTATTGCAACTACAACTGTAATTAGCAATGTTAATCACTCTCAATAATGTTATAAGTCATTTATTTTAAAAGGATATATTAAATTTTTATTTAGTGCTAATCAATCTTGCACCCTCCATGTTTTGAACTAGTGTTAATGAGCGAGTGTTTGTTTTTTTAGGGGGCCCCATGCAGGGTAATAAGCAAATTTTAAATGTACTAAACAGAATACTGACTTTAGAGCTCACGTCGATAAACCAATATTTTTTGCATGCACGTATGTATAAAAATTGGGGTTTGGAAGAGCTTAATGAAAAAGCCTACAAAAAGTCGATTAAAGATATGAAGCAAGCCGATGATTTAATCGAACGGATTTTGTTTTTAGAAGGGCTACCCAATTTGCAGCATTTAGAAAAGTTGCGTATTGGCGAGCAAACAGAAGAAATGCTCAGTTGTGATTTAGCGTTTGAAATGGAACAAATTCCAGAGCTTAAATCTGCCATTGCATTGTGTGAACAAGAACATGACTTTGTCAGCCGTGAATTAATTGAAGAGATTTTAGAGTATGAAGAAGAGTATGTTGATTGGATAGAAGCACAACAACACTTAATTAAACACACTGGCATTGAAAACTATCTGCAATCGCAGATTGAGGAGTAACCTATGCAAGGCAGTCAAACAATTATTGATTTACTTAATCAGCAGTTAACGCTAGAGCTAACATCAATGGATCAATACTTAGCACACTCAAAAATTTATGAAGATTGGGGCCTAGGCAAATTAGGTGACAAGCTTGCTCATGAATATGATGAAGAACTTGACCACTCTAAAAGCATTATTGAGCGTATTTTATTTTTGGAAGGCACACCTGATACGGCCTCGCGTGCCCCAATCCATGTAGGTGATAATGTACAACAAATGTTGGAAAATGACTTAGCTGCAGAAATGACGGTGGCAGCAAGCTTAAAAAAGATTATTGCGCAGTGTGAAAAAGAAAATGACTATGTAACTCGTCAAATGCTTGAGCAGCTGTTAGATGATACTGAAACAGATCATATCTACTGGCTCGAACAGCATTTAGGGCTAATTAAGCTAATTGGTTTACAAAACTACATTCAAAGCCAGATGGGCAGTGGTGCAGCGCCTTAATAGGTTTTTGTATAAACAATGTGAACTAAAAGCAGCGTTAAGCTGCTTTTTTATTGGCTGTCACGTTATGTTTGATACAAATATAATATTGTTAGCAATTAACCAAAAGTAATACTATTTATTAGCGGTGAAACTGTAGGAATAGCGTCTCAACTTGATCGGTTAAATCATTTCATAATGCAAGAAAAGTCAAAGAAAGCGTTAAAATTAGCTCGCTTTATAAACGAAGTTTTATTCTGATTTTTGAATTTATAGTAGTTATCTCTGTATATCAATACAGTTATTGTATGCACGATATGCCTGAAATTCACTAAATAATGCTTAGCAAATTTATGATGGTTACTCAGACAAAACATTAGCAGTTTTACGAATATTTAAGCCAATATTTAGTCAGTAACACTAAAAAATTATCATTTAGTTACTTAATACGCCTAAAATCGCCGTCTAGACGATGGTATGGAGATTGCTTAGTTAATTTAAGGTTTGGATAACGGTTTTGAAATAGGGAGTAGTTTGTTAACTAATATAACTTGTAATCCAATGGTTGTATTTTGTTCAAAATTAAGGTGCTTTTATTCAGTAATGACTGGCTGTTACCAATGAAAGCAACGACGAGTGTGTGCAAAATAGCTTTATTGGGTAAATACGCTTATCCAGCGCTGAGAATAATTAGCAATCACTGAAAATTTTTAAGGAAAGTAACTATGTATGCGGTGCATATTCTAGCAGGAACTCTGGCATTGGTATCAGGCCTACTGGTACTTATTACTACAAAAGGTAGCGGCTTGCATAAAAAGATAGGCAATGTCTTCTTTTTCTCTATGATTTTTGTCTCATTAAGCGCACTTGCACTTGATATTATGCTTTCTCAAATGCCATCTTTTAGCTTACTGACACTTTATCTAATAACGACCTCTTGGCTTACCGTTAGACGACCGCCTGAACAAATAGGGAAGTTTGAAATCTTTGCTTGTGTGATGGCTTATCTAACATCCTTTACCCTGTATTATCTGGGTTGGCAAGTAACTCATGGAGAACAAATGTATGGTATTCCACCAGAAATGACCCCCATTTACTTTGTTACTGGCACCTTGGCATTATTCGCAGCGACCCTTGATACCAAAATGCTGGTAAATGGAGGAATAGCAGGTGTACATAGAATTGCACGACATTTGTGGCGTATGTGCTTGGCATTTATTTTTGCAATGATGTCATTTTTATCACAGGACGTTTTTTCTGAAGCCGTTACAGCGTCTGGTGTGCTCTGGATACCAGTATTGATACTTGTGCTGTTGCTCTTTTACTGGTTAGTTAAGGTCATATTTTTTTCTCAAAAGTTCAAAAAAGTGGGTGAAAGCGTTATATGAAGAATATGCTCTACTGAACCATCGCATGCTACTAATGTAGCTATTTGGTTGTGGTAAAAAAATATAATCTAGTTCGTGCATAATAAATGCCTTCGTTTTGCTACATTCTAATTTGACGTGCTGCAAACAAAGAACTGATACCTGTCACATAACCAGTTGTGGGCTAGTTGTAAGTCAGAACTTTTGACATGTCTTATTATTTTTTTTCGCTGTCGTATCTTGTATAGATAAACCTAAGAAGTAGACAAAGGCAATTTCTATTAGAGCAATTTAAGTAGACCATTAAATTTAGTGTTGCAAAGATTCATATTGCGTATAATATAAACGAACGTTCGTTCTATTTTGTGATGTTAATGAATAAAGGTAAGCATACTAAGCAGCAAATATTGGCCACTGCGCTTAATATCGCCACTGAAACAAGCCTAAATGACCTTACAATCGGTGGTTTAGCTGCAGCGATGAACATGTCTAAATCTGGGGTGTTTGCGCATTTCAACTCAAAAGAAAACTTACAGTTAGCTGTTTTAGAACATGCACATGCACTGTTTTTGCAAACTGTCATTGCGCCAATCGATAAGCAGTCGCTACCTTTGTCACAGCTATTAAGAACGTGTGAGCTTTGGCAAGGTTGGTATCAGGGCAAGGCTTGCAATTGCATTTTTATCTCTGCTGCAGTTGAGTTTGACGATCAACTTGGTGCGGTGCGAGATCTGGTTAAGTCTTTATTGCAAAGTTGGCTCAGTTATCTCAATAAATTAGTCATCCAAGCTATCGAAGTAAAAGAGCTAAGTGAGCAAACGGATGCAAAACAGTTTACCTATGAACTGTATTCTTTATATTTGGGCTCGCAACATATGAGGTGGGTTGGGTTTGAAGACGATACACACACCAGATTTAACTTGGCACTATCGCGTTTAATTCAGCGCTATCAAGGATAGAAATATGAGCAGTAAAATTTACTTTTCCGAACAACAAAACCGAAAATCTTTGAGCTATTATGCTGTAAAAATGGTATCGGGCATAGTCGCGCGTATTGCCCCAAGCTTGGGTAAAAGGTGCGTACAGCGATTATTGCTGACTCCCGTTCGTCATCAGTCCAAAGTTATAAAGCCAAATACAATGAAGGAATACAAGCTAAATACTCAGTTTGAGCAATTACACATTTATGAGCTGGGTGATGGTCCCATTGTTTTGTTCACCCATGGCTGGTCCGGCAGTACAGGGCAGTTCTATCCACTTATGGAAAAAGTTGCGGCACTTGGATTTAAAGTTATCGCGTTTGACCATTACGCGCATGGAAATAGCGCGGGTAAAGAAGCTAATTTACCGCTCTTTGTTCGAGGCTTAGAGGCGGTAAAGGCGCACATAGACTTACCCATAGTTGCAACAATCAGCCATTCAATGGGAAGTATTGCGGCACTTAATCGAGTAAACACCAATGTTCACATTCTCATTGCGCCGCCATTTGACTTTTACACCGGCTTTGAGCAACGAATTCTAGCAACGGGTATATCCAAGCGTTTATTCAATACGGTCATCAAATCAGTAGAAAGCCAGCACGATATGATTTTTGAAAATCTATTGCCTGAACACCACTTAGCTAAACATAAGAACATTGTGATTGTACATGATTTAGAAGACAAATTTGCCTTTCATCACCTTAGCGAAAAGGTTGCAAAAATTCACTCGCATTTAACGTTAATCACAACTCAAGGTTTAGGGCATGGGCGTATCATAAATGATGAACAAACTTGGCAAGTTATCGCAGCTCAGTTAAGTATGCTCAAAGCATGATCATAACAAAGGTAGCTTTGCTATTTGTTATATGAGTCTGAGTTTTAGTGTATTACCATTGCTAGAGGATTATAGTTCATAAAGTTTGGATATATCGCTATGTAAGTACTGCAAATTTTAAAAAGTTGAGCTACTTTTAATGCTATGATTGAGTTAACTAGTTAGTTTATGAGATTCCATTATTGGTTTGTATTTTTGTATTTTATTAGTTTTTACGCCAATGCAGAAGACAAAGCACGAGTACTAAAAATTTATCACGATTCTGATTATTCAAACCATCGGGCATCGGCTAACGCCATGAAAATGGGACTGCTGACGGCTTTAGCAGAAGTTAATAATCAGGTGCAAGGCTATCAACTTCAATTGGTTGAAAAAGATCATCGAGGTAACAGTAATCGAAGCCTTTTGCATATCAGGCAATTTATAGACGACTCTGATGCGCTTGCCATACTTGGTGGGTTACATTCTCCACCTTATATCAAATATCGTAACTTTATTAATGAAAATGGCGTGTTGCTGCTTATTCCTTGGGCAGCTGGCGGGCCAATAACCCGTTATCCTGATGGCGTTAATTGGGTGTATCGACTGTCAATTGATGATACCAAAGCAGGCTTCACTTTGGTTGAACACGCAAAGCGAGCACTTAAGTGCAAATCAATACATACACTTTTAGAGAATACACCTTGGGGTAAATCTAATGATAAAACAATACGTGATGCTGCGGGTGTAAATAATGCTCCGGCGGTTACTTGGTTTAATTGGAATACGCAATTAAATAGTGCCAAAATTATGATTCGAGAAATATTACAAAGTGATGCGGATTGTATTGTGTTTGTGGGCAACGCATTAGAAGGAAGTCATTTTGTTAATGCGATGTTGAGTTTTCCTAAAGAGTTACAGATACCCATTGTAAGTCACTGGGGTATCACCGGAGGAAATTTTTGGTCATCTGCCCGTACTGCTTTGCAGCAAGGCGTAGTATTACACTTTATTCAAAGTTGCTTTTCACTTCGTAATTATAAGCGATATCCTCGAGCGAAAGCGACTGTGACATCTGCTCAAGCATTATTTCCTGCTGCGATGAAAAACATAGAAATACTACCCGCACCTACCGGCTTTGTGCATAGCTATGATCTGGGCCGACTGTTAATAAGTGCTTTATCCAATACTACTTTGACCGATGATATAAAGCATAATAGAGCTGCATTGCGAGATGCTTTAGAGCAAATAAACTTGCCTGTTGTGGGCCTTATTAAGACATATGAAGTACCTTTTTCAACTTGGTCTGCGGATAATGATGATGCTCATGAAGCACTTGGTTTGGCCGATTTTTGCATGGCAAAATATGATGATGATGGTGGCGTGGTGCTTCTGCCCCAGCTAAACAGGAAGTTAAATGATAAATCAGTCATTAAGTAAAATGTTTAGGCTCAAATCAGATAAGCTATTTTATGCATTTTTGATAATGAGTTTATTTTTATCGGTGAGTATAAGCCTTATTTTAGTAGGACAAAAAGCAAACGAATCGGTAACACAACTGCAAATAAATACCAGTCAGGTTGAAGCGAAACTGACCAAAAACTACCTAGAACAATTTTTAGAAACCCGAGAGCAGCTTTTATTGGATTTGGCGCATCAACCAGTTTTGGTACAAGGGGTAATGGGAAGTGGACATTCTGCAGCTTCACTGCCTGACTTTTTCGATGAGCTGACCTTACTTGGTCAAAAAGAAGCTATTCAAATAGTTAATGTGCTAGGTGAAACAGTTTATAGTAGTCTTTTTTCTGAAAACTTTATTGATAGCCATACATTATGGCTGCAAAAAATAATCAGTGGTGAGAGTGATAAAGCCATTGTGCTTGCGCCAGAGGGTGACTCACAAATGTTTAAAATAGCCGTGCCAATCAGTTACAACGGTTTTATTGAAGGCGTTTTATTGGCAGGGTTTAGTATTGATTTAAACGATGTATTACTTGCTGCCAAGCAGGACTATACAACGGCTATCTCATTAAGCGGAAAGTGGGTTCAATATAGTAATCTTGACTCGAATAGTGATTACGTTAGCATCAATAAACAAGTAATAGGAACAACAGGCATTACTTACGAGTATTTTGTCAAGTCAAGTCGCCTTAATGAAAAAGTAAGTCAATTTCAAAAAAGTATAGGCTGGGCGGTAACGTTAAGCTTAACTTTGTCATTTGGGTTACTGCTGGTGTTTGGCCGACAATTGTTATTAAACCCTTTTCGTCGTATTGAACACTCGGAACAGCGAGCAAAAGCGAACGAAGATAGATATAAACTTGCTATTGAAGGAAGCTACGATGGATTGTGGGATTGGGATTTAGAGAAGCATAATATTTACTTTGCACCCAGATTTAGAGAGTTACTCGGCTTTGATAGAGATGACGTTGAGCTTTTTCCAAATCAACTTAGTGCAATCGAGGTTCGCATTCATAGCGAAGATAAAGCGTTAGTTAAGCGAGAATTGCAAAACCATTTCAAAAATAACACCCCATTTAACTTGGAGTTGAGAATACAAGTCTTTTCCCATGAATATCGCTATTTTCGTGCTAAAGGTGTTGCCCTTAAAAATGAACAGGGTAAAGCGGTTAGAATGGCAGGTTCGCTCACAGACATCACAGAACAGCGCTTGTATCAAGGTGCTCTGCAAGAGGCCAAAGAACATAACGATATGCTTGCTGAAGCAATTGAATCGTGCACTGTAGGTATCTCTATTGCAGATGCAACACAGCCTGAACTTCCCTTAGCCTTTGTTAACCGGGCATTTTGTGAGATGAGTGGTTATGACAAGCGGGTGTTGGGTACAAATTGTCGCTTTTTGCAAGGAAAAGACACCTCAAAAGAAACCCAAATGCAGATGCGAAAGGCTATTGAGTCGCATCAAAAGCTTGCTGTTAAGCTTATCAACTACAAAAAAAGCGGCGAACCATTTTGGAATAATTTAAAACTGTCACCTGTTTTTGATAGTGCCGGTAAACTAAAAGCTTATGTCGGTATTCAGCAAGATATTACCCGCGAAGTTGAATCTGAATTGGTATTAGAAGAAGCTAAAGTTGCTGCGGAGCAAGCAAGCCTGGCGAAAAGCGAATTTTTGGCATCGATGAGTCATGAAATAAGAACTCCCATGAATGGTGTGTTAGGTATGCTTAATTTATTACTCAATGGGCAGTTGAATGAGGAGCAGAGCCATCGGGCGAGGGTTGCCTTAAATAGTGCAACATCATTGTTAGGTTTAATTAACGATATTTTAGACTTTTCCAAAGTCGATGCAGGTAAGTTGGAGCTCGAAGAATTAGAGTATGATTTACGTGGCGTGCTTGGCGATTTTGCTGAATCTGCGGCGATGCAAGCTCAAGATAAAGGACTTGAATTAGTACTGGATATGACCAAAGTCGATGAGTCAGAAGTGAGAGGAGACCCTAGCCGATTAAGGCAAATATTGACAAACTTAGTCAGCAATGCAATTAAATTTACCGAACACGGAGAAGTTGTTGTTACAGCTAGTTTGGTTAAAACTGATAGCGATTGTTTACGCTTTGAATGCCAAGTGCGTGATACGGGCATTGGTATATCAAAATCGAAACAAAATAAGTTATTTGACTCATTCTCTCAAGTAGATGCTTCGACAACAAGAAAGTATGGCGGTACGGGACTTGGCCTAGCCATCGTTAAAAAGTTGTGCGAGCTTATGGGAGGAAGTGTTTCTATATCGAGTGAGATTGGCAAGGGAAGTTGCTTTAGTTTTGATGTGTTAATGAAACACAGTATCGGTTCTACGCAGGTGCTACCAAGCGTTGAAATGTCACAATTGCATATTTTAGTTGTGGATGACAATCATACCAATAGAGAAGTTTTGATTGGACAGCTTCAGCATTGGGGAGCGCAAGTCTCGCAGGCGAGTTCAGGCCAGCAGGCATTGCAAACGTGTGAGCGTTATTTGAACGAGCATGGTGCATGTTTTGACATCGCGTTTTTAGATATGCAAATGCCAACAATGGATGGTGCTATGTTAGGAAGTGCAATTCGGCAAAACCCTAAACTAAACGACATGAAACTGGTCATGATGACGTCAATGGGAAGCCATGGTGATGAACATTATTTCGCGAAGCTTGGTTTTGCCGCATATTTTCCTAAACCAGCAACTACTTTTGACTTATTTGCTGCACTTTCAATTGTTGCTGATAATGGCGAGGCGCTCGCTAAGGCAAAACCACTTGTTACATCAGGTTATATTCAGGCACTTAAGAAAAATAATGCGGTTGACCCTGAACGAGTTGAGTGGAGTGAATCTATTCGTATTTTACTTGCAGAAGATAATCAAGTGAATCAAATCGTAGCAACGAGCATGCTGAAAAAATTAGGGCTTAACATGGTCGATGTTGCGGCGGATGGACAAGAAGTTTTAAGCATGCTTGAACAAAGGCAAGAAGATGACAGGTACCATCTACTAATTATGGATTGTCAAATGCCTGAGTTGGATGGCTATGAAGCAACTCGAGCAATTCGCAATGGAGAGGCAGGATTATATTACAAGAACGTAAATATTATTGCCATGACTGCTAATGCCATGGTCGGCGATAAAAATAAGTGTCTAGAAGCGGGCATGGATGATTATATTGCTAAACCAATCGGACAAGAAATATTATTAGAAAAGCTAATGGATTGGTTGCCGCATACAATTAAAAGCCCCTAGCTAGAAGAGCTCAAGCATGTAATACTGTATAAAAAAACAGTTTGGTGTGCGTGTGAAAAAACAACTTCCAGAAAAATACTACCTCGATCATTTTAGTGAATTTATAGCGCATACTCGACACCATAATATGCACTTGTTATGTGACGAGCACTTTTCGGTGCTAGAGCGTATTGATAACTTAGCAGAGAATGAACGTTGCTTAATGGTTCGGTTGTTAAACCGGACATCGAGTTTTGTAGCACACACAACACTTAAATATAAAGAAATTAATAATTTACCTAATGCTTTAAAGGTTTTACGTCAGCAGGAACTTATCACAGATGTAAATTTAGAAAAATTTGAAGATTGGTTAAGCGTAATAACTAAGCCTGAATTAATGGCTTTATGTAATGTGATTGAGGCGGTTAAACTGCCCTCGAGAACAGCAAAAAAATCATGTTGGTTTGAGTTTGCAAAGCGGCACCTTGTCTTTGATGATGTCGTCCATCATGAAGTAGTAGAACATTACTTGTATATTTGTGTTGCACCACAATTTGAGTATTTTCTGTTCTTATATTTTAATCGGTTAGAACGCAATTTGTCACAATTTTCGATGCGTGACTTAGGCGTGATGAAAACGCATAGTAAGGCCAGTGGCGGTAGTTATTTCGAGAATCGGCAGTTTGCGCTTTGTGCTTATCGTTATGCTAAATATTATCAACGACTCCAAGATTCAGGTATTGAGCAAAGTGCTGCATTGGCTAACCTGCTTTTACGCGAGCCAATAGACGCTGATCTTGGTGTTCAAGCAAACTATCAAAAAGAAAAAGTGTTTTATAAGCTTGCTTGTTTGTTGGAAAAGTCTCACATCAACTTGGCAATGCAGTTGCTTGAACAGTGTACCAGTGCAAAAGCACAAGAAAAATGGGTAAGGCTATTATATACACAAGGTGAGCATGAATGTTGTAAAGCCTCTCTAGAAGCCATTTTGAATACTCCTAATGATGAACATTTGCTACTTTTTGCCAAAGATTTTCTGTTACGTAAGTTTGCGCAAAAACGTACTTCTATTTTAACTGATTTATTGCGCGAGCACAGTCATATAATAGCGATAGATGAAGCTTACAAAGGCAATACAGAGCAAGGGATGATAGCGCACTACAAACGAAATGGAGTGTGCGCATGGCATACAGAAAATCACCTATGGCTTGCGTTATTTTCGATTGTTTTTTGGCAAGAGCTTTATGAAAGTGAACATAGTATGCCTTGTAATGAGTTTGAGCGTTATCCTCAAATGCTAAAACTTAACCACTTTTACGACACTCTTGGCGCAAAAATTGACGAAAAATTGTTACTCATTAATAGCACCAATGACTTTAAAAGTTGGTTGTTAAAACAGGCAACATTTTATTATGGTCAACAAAATGCGTTGTTTAATTGGAACGATAAAGTGCTCGAACAGCTGTTAATACTTGCCCAGTATGCCAACGTAAAGAAACTTACTGTGTTATTAAAGGCAATGGCTAAAGATTTTAAAAACTTAAAGGATGGTTTTCCGGATTTAATGGTGTTGGAGCGAGATTCGTTGCGGTTTGAGGAAATAAAAGCACCAGGTGATTCGCTGCGTAGAAATCAACTCGTATCTATTAATCAACTTAGCCTATGTGGTTTTGATGTTGACATTCAGCGCACGAGTTGGCAATTTGACCCTAATCAATCATATGCTGTAGTTGATTTAGAAACGACTGGAGGGAAAAAAGAGCTCGACCGTATCACCGAAATTGGCATAGTGAGAATTGAGCAGGGTAAAATAGTGGCAAAGTGGCAAAGCTTAGTGAACCCTCAGCGGCGCATTCCTAAATATATTACTCAGCTCACTGGTATTAATAATGAGATGGTTGCTCAAGCGCCAGTGTTCAGTGATATCGCGTCTCAAGTGAATGACTTTTGTGATAATACAATTTTTGTGGCGCACAATGTCAATTTTGACATGGGCTTCTTAAAACATGAGTTTCAAAGAGTAGGTATGTTATTTAGTAAACCCAAATTGTGTACTGTTCAACTAGCAAGGAAATATCTGCCTGGCCATCCATCATATTCGCTTGGAAATTTATGTAATACGCTTAACATTGAGTTGAATCAGCACCATAGAGCTTTGGATGATGCAATGGCGGCTGCGGAGATTTTGCTCTTGGTAAATGAACAAAGAAGAAATGATTAGCATAGAAGCGCTTGTAAACAGTGTGGTGTTTTGAGTATTTGGTTTTTTACAGCTACAGTTATACGTATCGATAAGTAAAGGGGTAAGGTCATATTGCGACTACTATTACTCGTGGTAACACTTGGGCTTAGTTTTATGGCACTGGCTCGTGGATTAAACCCCGTTGGCATCTTGAATGAAGCAGAAGACTACCTTACTGTAAACCCAGCTAACTCTATGGTATTGCTAGAAAACATTGAAGCTCCTGAAGAGCTCCCAGATAATTTGTTTATACGTTGGCATTTGATTATGATGCGCGCGTCCGTGCCAACCAATCAAATGACACGTTTATTAGACTCACTTGAGGCAACATTTACAAAACAATCAAGCCCTTTTTTTAAAGCCAATATAACGACTATTTTAAGCGCATTGGGTATTTTTTTGCGTAGAGAGCGTTACTATAACGATGCACAAACTAGTCTCGATTGTTCACATAAATATGCAGAAAATGACCGACAACGCTTAACATTAACTAACAGTATGGCGTTAGTCGCAAGAGAGCAAGGCGCTCATTCAAAAGCTCGTAATCTTTATGCGCGTGCAAGAATTCTTGCAGAGCAAATGCAGCTACTTCCTGTACTTGCAATGATTGAGAATAACTTGGGTAGTATGGCGTTAGATCAAGGTAACATTAATGAAGCTGAGCGACTGTTTCGCCAAGCACTTAGTGACTATCAGGAGATAGACAAACGATCAGGCAAAATTTCAGCGGGTATAAACCTACTATTTGTTTTTTTGATTAAAGAGCAATTAGTAAATTACCAACGTTTGGTTGAGCCAACCTCAAAGTTGACTGCTATCTTTCCTAATAAATCAAAGCAAGCTATGTTGTTGTGGTTAAACGCCCGCTTTGAACAACTACAGGGCAATGAGCCAGACGAAAAGCGAAAGTTAGCTTTAAAAGTGGCATATGAAGATTTGCAAAGCGATAAATTAAAAGCGCAAGTACATCGGTATCTAGCGGGCAAGCTAGATATAGATGTTAGCTTACCCAGTGCACCTGTAAGGCAAAGTTTTGAAGCGCACTGGTTCGATGCCGTTAAAAAGTGCAACTGGGAGTGAATGCAATTTTAAATTTAACAATTTTTGATTGGAGCGGCCTTACCTGTATTGATGCAAAACTGAAAACCTACCATGGCTTTGTATCAGATACATACAGTGGCAATGAAGCAATTATAGGGGAGATTACAGTTAGCTAAAATATGCCACGGAGCGAAACTTTAATTGTTAGGTATCCGTGTCAACTTGTATACACCACCATTTGGGTTTTTTTGATATATAAGAGTGTGATTTTGGGCGTAGTTCTTTTCGATTAGGAGAGTCGAAAGTACCAAGCACCAATGCAACAACAGGCTCATCATCAACAGCACCGAGTGTACTACCACAAACAACACAAAAACTCCTCGATGAATAACCCGATGACCTCCAAAGGTTTGGTTCTCCTCCTGGTCCATCCCATGTAATACTTTCTGCGTTAAATTCTACCCATGCCTGAGTCAGTGACCCACTATGACGCTGGCAGTATCTACACGAGCAGGTATGTGGATTATTGGGCATACCTATTGCTGTAAAACGAATATTGCCGCATAAACATCCGCCTTTGTATGTTTTTAACATTTCCAAATTCCCAAGATTTACGTTTGTACACACTCTTTTTGGAGCAATTTAATATGCTATCTTTTCGCTATTGGATGGTTTGGGTTTAACTGAAGCAGATCCCATAAGTTGCCATATAAGTCTTCAAACACCGCGACAGTCCCATAATCTTGCTCCGCAGGCTCACGAATAAAATTAATACCTATTGACTTCATTCGCTTAAAATCACGCCAAAAATCATCCGTGTTTAAAAAAAGAAATACTCGACCACCAGCTTGATTGCCAATAAAGCTATGCTGCTGCGGTTTAGAAGCTTTAGCAAGTAACAGCGTAACACCTTGTGAGTTTGGTGGGGCTACAGTCACCCAGCGCTTATCTTGTTCAGGTTGGAGAGTGTCTTCAATAAGCTCGAATTTGAGTTTATTTACGTAAAAATCAATTGCTTCATCATAATCTTTTACAACGAGAGCAATATGGACAATATTCTGTTTCATAGTATTTCTTATTTCTTATTTCTTATTTCAGATTTCACTTACTAGCATAGACATGATGGCACCCTCGGGGTGTTCGTGCCACTTTTTTGGGTTAGGATTAAAGTCAAAGCCATAATCACTTCGCCGATCAAAGCTTAATGTCACTCGCAACTAAGTGCATATTTTATCACTTCTGTAGGTATGTTAAATCGTTTGATAAGGACTGGTAATAAGTCAGACACATATGGTCACTTCGTCTGAGTCAAATTTTCAGGTTGTTTTTTAACTTATTACAGCACATTTTTTGATTACATGATGATCACTTACCTGCGGGGTTTTACTAGGAGTTGTTGATCCTTATACATATAATGCTCAACAGTTCATTGGTAGCCATATTAGGTGAATGCCAGTGAAACCATTGATGAATAATTGCTTTGCAGCTTATCGTGCCTTGTTGAAATAGCTATAAAATGTTCACTTTATTTGATGAATTAAATAACGGTTGTCTTGTTATTTTCTTTATAACTCAGTTCTGGGATTTATTTTTATGTTGAGCTGATACTGAGGTAAAAAGGCCTATTTATGTGAAAAAAGATTAAAACAGCACCTAATTTAAAAATAATACAAAAAATACGTTCGGATAGGCCCATCCGAACGACAATAGAATCACCTGAAGGTACTTTGGATGGCGAAATTTACTACTTTAAAGAGAAATGGCATGAAAATTTTTGAATGGGATGACAACCGTAAACATCTATTATCCGTACTTTGGATCTTCTTAACTGTGAATTATATTTATTGCGACATATTTACATTACATTTATCTAAATATTTAGAAGCATTTTTGGCGGGTCAAGTTGGTAGCATAAAGATCACTGAAGAGTTTTTATTCATTTTTGCTGTTGTGATGCAAATTCCTATGGTTATGATTGTTTTGTCACGAGTTTTAACGTTTAAGTTAAACCGATACTCAAACATTATAGCAGGATTTATAACCACGACAGTTCAAGCTTACACCGTTACAATGGGCGGTACACTTCATTATATGTTCTTTAGCTTCTTTGAAATATGCACTGGGCTATTCATTATCTATTTAGCAGTCACATGGAAACAAGAAGCTACATTATAGTTCTTAGATTTAAATTATTGAAGATCGGGATGAGTGGTGATGATGGGAGTAATGTTGGCTTATATTGTTGAAAGTTAAATTTTTATTTTTTAGGCGTGGCGGGTAAATCAAGAATAAATGGACAGAGGTTTAGATTACGAGCCAACTCTACTTTTTAGCTTCAATTATTTTTCGGGGTTATTACCCTATGCATTTTGCGATAAAATGAGCTTAATATTTATTGTGTTTTAGGTCGGTTTTGGCTGTATCTGTTAATGTTATTTTTTTAGCTTTGAGCTATACGCTATCTCGGTGTAATTGGTTGTTAATTACGTTGCTTATCATGTGGCTTGCTTGTTACTTTGCTGCCGTATTTATGGCGATTGTCATGGTGAGTATTGGTTACTTATTTGCTATGAATGTGATTTTTGTTTGGTTGTTTTATCTAGACAAGCACAGAGCCATTGCCTGCGCACGTAGAGTGAGCGAGACTACGTTGTTATGCGTTTCATGGTTGGGCGCTAACATGAGTATGTTTGTGACGCAGAAATGGCTTCGCCACAAGAATCAAAAAAGGCGCTTTAACGCTAAGCTATGTGTTTTAAGCGCCTTACAAACGGTGGTTTTAGTTTTTATTAGCTATTTGTTAGTGTTTAAATAATTCAGGCGCATATTCATCAATAACAGACCAGCGTTTAATTGCTTTTTGGCTTCCTTGGCCTAAGATCCAATAACGGTAGTTTGCATCAATTTGCCCATTCGCATGTTGGATATCTAACCACGCATTTAAATAATTAAGTAAGTCGTAATTGCGTTTTGCAACTGCAAAACCAGTGGGATATTTACTCACGCCTCCTTGCGGGACGACAACACCAAACTGCGGATAGAACATACTCCAAGCAAACCCTGCTTCAGCACTAATAACCAAAGCATCATATTTTTCAGGTTCACCAAAATAAGCCTTCAGGTTAGCAAGTTGCTTGAAGATTATGTTGGGCTTGTTGTTGGCAATTTTGGTCAATAAAGGAGCATATTCAACATGTGCAATTGTCAGCTTTTGCTTTTCTATGTCGTTTAGCGTTGTAAACTTATCTAGTTGGTGATCTTGTGCAAGTAAAGCTAATTGAAGCAGCAATACTTGGTCGCTAAAGCGCACTTTAGTTAAGTCAGATACATTGATTTCTAATCCAGACATCGCAACATCAAAATAACCTTTATTTAGGTACTCGCTTAATTGATGCTTTTTAAAAGGAATAAACTCTACCTTTACATTGAGATCAGCAGCAAGGCGATGGGCTAAGCTAACATCAAATCCAACCAATTCATTATTTTGATTAAAGTAACTAAAAGGCACGTTATCAACAAGGTAACCGATGCGCAAAAGGTCACGTTTTTTAATAACGTCAATATTGGTCAAAGATAGTTCACCACTTTGATAAGCTTTTGGTACATAGCTTAAAACATGATTAGGCACTTTTTCGGCAATTACCATATTGGCAATAATTTCATCGGCTGCTTGCGTATTTTTGGCTAAATAGCTGTTTAGGGTAAAGCTGGTTAGCATAAAAGCGGGTAGCAATGCACTAAGTAAGGTTAGATAATACACTGAACGAAGGCGTTTAAGGTGTAATTGCTCACGACAATAAAAAATACTTAATAGTACAAATGCAAAGATATAAACCACCGTTGTGGGTGAGACCACTTTAGCGGTTAAAACAGACATTGATAAATACAGTTGGTAGCTATCAGCAGGAATCTTCAAGCTATCTAGCATAAATGGTATTGCTAAATGTACATTAGCAAAATAGCTGAGCATGGCGGAAAGCGTGACGTTGGGAATGTCAGATAGGCCCACCGGGTTACCGGTTAACCATCCTGCAAACATAACAAAAATCAAGGTTGTGAGCTTACCTAAACTTGGGAATGTATATGCGATAGGCACTAATACTTCAGCAATGTGGTCGGCTTGTTCATTGTTTTGTTTTATGCTGCGTAGGTGCTCTTTGATACCTTCTGTTATGATTGGTAAAACAATAAACACATTACCTGTACTAAATGCGGTTATCCAAGCATTACGCATTACCATAATAAGCGCACGGTACTTTATGGGCGTCAATGCCGCCACCAGCATAGGCAATAAAACCAACATCAGATATAGGCCTAAACACAAAACCAGCACCCAATATACTTGTAGGTTATTCAATTGTTCTACACTGAGTGTGCCAGCAGTACTGGCGGTCATTGCAAAAATACCAATAGGGAAGATAGCAATTACTTTTTTTGATATAACAGTCAAACCTTGACCTATAACTTCGAGAAACTCTAACACGGTATTTTTGCGTTTGTTAGCAATGAGTGCCATGCCTAATGAGATACAAAAAATGACAATTGCTGGCACATTACCCTCAGCTAATGATGCAAAGGGGTTTGCAGGAATATATTGCTGAGCAAAGTTAATGTCACTGTTCTGGGCAATTAAGGTTGGTGAGAAAAACGTCCCAGCATCATGTTGTGGTAAGGTAAAAGTAAAACACCAAATGGCGAATAACCCAACAACCCATAAACAGATCATAACGGTTGCGGCCTTGAGTAAAATACTACGCACTTGATCTGGATTAAACTTTCCTAATCCCACAATTAAGCTCACGACGATGTATGGAAATATGGTGATTTGCATAAGTTTGACAAAACCAGTGCCAATTGGTTGTAAAAATGCCACTCGTTCACCAAAAATAAGGCCCGTTGCAATACCTAAAATCAAGGCCCACAACATCCAATTGCGGCTTTTAAAAAATGCTAGCAGCGTATTCATAGTTGATATTTACTTCGCTTGTTAGTAGATATAATAATAATAGACACACAAAAGAGCGGGGAGTATACGCACGTTGCCTGACTCGTAAATGAATATTCGTAATTGTATTTGTTTATACAGTGCTACCAATCTTTGCCAAGTAGCTGTGCTCCACTGCCTGATTTGCCCAGTACATCATCAGGGTTATACATAGGGCAGCTTTTCATAGAGAGGCACCCACAGCCTATGCAACCATCAACTTGGTTTCTTATTTTTTGCATGTAAGCAATTTTAATATCCAGTTGCTGCTGCCATGTACGAGATAGTTTGGCCCAGTCTTCTTTTGTAGGGGTGCGACTCTGTGGCAAAGTGCTCAGTGTTTGTTTAATTTCTTCAAGAGTTACTCCCATCTTTTGTGCCGCTTTTATGACAGCAATGCGTCTGAGTACATCCGGTTTATAGCGACGTTGATTACCACTATTGCGCCAACTACGGATCAGCCCTTTTTGCTCATAAAAATGTAAAGCGGAGACTTTCACATCACTTCGTTTGGCAACAAAACCGGGGGTTAGGTTTGCATCTTGCAGTCGCTGAGTGTTATTTGTTGACATCTTTTTTAACTCTTTGTTTCCATCCAGTATATTTGCCATGAACGCCTCGTGTAAGGCTGGTAAAGCTTGACTCTAAAATATCGACCCCATATAAAATTATCACTACAATTACAGCCAATTTGATAGCAACCAAAGGACCTGCAACACCAATAGAGACACCTATTGCGGCGAGCATCCAAATAGTTGCGGCCGAAGTAACACCAACTACGACCCCTTCTTTAGATAGCATTACGCCTGCACCTAAAAATCCAATGCCGGTAACAACTTGGCCGATAATTCTTGATGGGTCTGCGACGGCATTAGTCACTTCAATTGAGAGTATAATAAACGCGTATGTGCCTAATACAATTAATGACGAGGTTCTTATACCAACAGGCTTTGCGCGCAGCTGGCGCTCTAATCCAACAATTGAGCCAGCTAAAATCGCAGCGCCAATGTCAGGCCAACGCAGAGGAGCAATACTGAATAAAGTTGCTAAGTCCATAAACATGAAAATATAGTATTGTAAATTATAAGTTTAATAGAAATAGTTCAATGATGACAGTTAATTAACATCAAAAAACCCAGTAAAATAACTGGGTTTATGTTCAAGGGCTAGGGTCTGTTGAACTTTGCTGTGTGTTTTTGCAGTAATCATTCGGGTATTTTGGCAAGGCAGAACCTGCATCCATAGTTATTCTATGTAAGCCAGGTGATAACGTAGAAAAAATATCCGAATGGCGCTACCCAAAGGGTTCAACCAAAGGCTTCCACTACTTTGTCATTCGCAACTGACATAAACTATTATGCTGCATTGCTCATTTCGCGTAATGAAAGCCTTTGATTTGAACAAAATTCATACCTCAAAGATAAACAGACTCTAATTAATTAAAAACTGTAACTAACACTAAATTTAATACTACGGGGCATAATATAACGCCCGTTTGGTGCATTTACATTACGAGGGTCGCCCTCTGTAATGCCCTGTTCATCGGTTAAGTTATCAGCTGCTAATTGCAGCTTTATCCCTTCAGCAGGCTCTATGATTAAGCCAACATCCAGTTTCTCATAACCTTCAAGTACAACGGTATTTTCATTGTTACCGTAACGCTCATCTACCGCTGAAAACGTACCGTAAACGGTCGCAAACATACCAGCAAGCTCAAAGTCATAGCTTGGTGAAATACGCAGTTGCCAGCTAGGCTGTCGTTGACTGTCATTACCGATATTGGTTGGGCTTTGTGTAATTTCAGCCTCTTGCAAAGTGGCATTTAAGTTTACTGATAAGCCTGAACCGTGATTGTAGTTGTAATCAAGCTCTAAACCTAAGGCCTCATTGGTTAAAATCTCTGCAGGCGCACCGGGTTGGCGAACAAAGGTATCGCCTTTTACTTGATTACTGAATACGGTGGCGAAAAAATCAGTATTGTCGCTCATGTACTTATAGCCAAGCTCTGTTTGGGTTACTTCTTTCAGTAGTGGATCACCAGATTGGTAAGTTTCATAGTTATCTCTAAAGTCATCAAAGTAAGGCATTTTGTAACCTTTGTTGATACGGGCAAACACCCCCATGTCATCAGCTAGTTTGTAATCTGCTCCGATAGTCCAAGATGTTTTTCTTTGGCTGTAATCAACGATTTTATCAATCGTGCTATTTAAGTCTTCATCAACGGAATAATTTACTTCGTGGCGCTCAGAGCGCAGCCCTATATCTATCGTTAACGTATTGCTTGCCTTGTAACTTTGAGTCGTATAAAACGCAAGGGTTTTTGCATCCCCCGTACTGTTGATGTCGTAATTCCATGCGCACCCTGCCACGCTTGAGTTACATGCAATACCATCAAGCATTTCACCACCTGGTGCTAATACGTAATAGGCTGCGTTGCCTAAGCTCCACCAATCTTTGGCCGATGTAGATGCGCTGAATATACCAAATGCGCTTTCTAGCTGGCCAAATGCTTTGCTAAACGCTAAATCATTTGTAAAAGACTCTATGTCTTTTAATACAACCCAGCGACCCATGCTTTGCACTGGTGTGTTGGCTGAATACGTTGTGCCAGTCACCGCGCCTTTAGCATTGTTGCTGTCGTCAGCAATGGCGGATAACAACATGGCTGAGCCCGCTGGCACAAGTCCATAGGTATTTGCATCCCCTTGAGTTAAATTAAAACGGTCTATAAAGTGCCAACCATTGTTTAGCTCTAGTTTGATGCTACCACCTGATACATGGCCTTTCCAGCCTCTGCCTTGTCCTAAGTCAATTTGCATTGCCTCCCCACTATCTCCGGCATAAATCGTTGCTTGGCGGTTAAGTGTACCTAGTTGTGTATATTCAGCGTCAACCCCGTCAATATTAAGGGGGGTGGGGAGATACCAAGCACCAGTATCGTCAGTTTGTCTGGTATATAAATTTATTTCGCCATTGTCTAACTCTTTAGTTAGGTTGATGGTAAATTGTTGACCACGTTCAGATGTAAAGCCAGCATCGCGAATACCTGAAGAGCGCTTGATGTAGCCGCCAATCATGTAATATAAATCGTCGTTTAGCGCGCCACTGACTACAGAGTCAAGACGTTGTAGGCCATAATCACTGGTTGTGTATTTGAACGTACCTTCTGTGTTTTCAGTACCACGTTTAAGCTGAAAGTTGGTCGTTAAGCCGGGTTGACCATTTGCTACTACAGGGTTGGGGCCACCTCGCAATGCTTCCATCATGCTGAT
The DNA here is from genome assembly GCF_945859825.1 of Pseudoalteromonas holothuriae. Lineage (GTDB taxonomy): Bacteria > Pseudomonadota > Gammaproteobacteria > Enterobacterales > Alteromonadaceae > Pseudoalteromonas > Pseudoalteromonas holothuriae. The sequence goes on along the minus strand of NZ_CAMAPC010000003.1, from coordinate 153,671 downwards.
GGTTTCGTCTAAACGAAAAATTGACGAATTCTCTAAAAATGACAGCGTAGGGGCAGGGTAAACAGGTGAGCCTTGTAAGCTCACGGTCAAGAAGGGGGCATCTCCACCACCGGGAAAACCACGCACAAACACGTTTGCACCAGACTCACCACCTGAACTTTCTACCCAAACTCCTGGTACTGCTTTTAATAAGTCTGCAGTGCTCTTTGGTGCGAGTTTATCGATTTTTACTGCGTCGATATTGGTTACAGCAAAGCCGGCATCAATCTTTCTTATCCCGCGACCGCCTGCGGTACCTGATACGACGATAGTTTCGACTTTTTGTTTTTTGCTTTGATGGTCTTTTGCTATCGTTTGATTACTCAAAATTGCAGCAATGGCTGAAGCGAGCAACGAGTATTGCTTGAGTTTGCGCATGGGTAAGCCCTTTTTGTTGTCATATGGTTAATATTATTGAGTTGCGCCACTCCCAGAACATCGCTCGTTACGCAATGTTTGTAACCCAACACCGGAGAGTTTGCAGATGGCGCTGAAAATAAAATAGAGGTTATTGCAAACGTTTGCAATAATTTTTGTGCAACTTTTTATCAATGCCCTGTTTTGGTACTTTTGGGTATAATGACAATAAAGTAGCGTGAGTGGTTTTGTAATGTGCTATTTTCTCAAGGGTTTTGTATTTTATATATTAGATAAAGGGTTCGCTGTGGTGCAAAAAAAATTAAAATTAGCTGACTTAGCAAAACTTGCGGGGGTATCAACCTCAACGGCATCGCGTGCGCTTAATAACAACCCGGTCATAAAACAAACAACCAGAGAGCATGTACAGCAGCTCGCCAAGACGCACAATTTTAGCCTTAATACAGCAGCTAGTCGCTTAAGGTTACAAAAAACTAAAGTCATTGCGGTTGTGATTAATTTAGAGGCTAATACAGAGCAGTCTATTGATGACCCATTTTTATTGAAAGTTGTTAGTGATATAAATCAGGCAGTTAACCGAAAAGGGTATGAACTTTTACTCTCTAATTCTTACATGGCAGGTGATGATTGGCATGGTTATTTTATTGATGGTCGACGCGCTGATGGCTTGATAGTCGTGGGTCAAGGTAAGCAGCAAAGCCAAATTGATTTGGCTGCTAAGCTGGGTGCACCATTGGTTGTGTGGGGCGATCCTAAAACTCCCAGCGAGTACCCGATTGTTGGCAGTGATAATTACCTTGGGGGTTTACAAGCAACCGAACATTTAATTGCTAAAGGTGCAACTAAGCTATTGTTTTTAGGAGACACAGGTCATGCAGAGATCAGCGAGCGTTATCGGGGTTTTAATACTGCGATAGGCCACTCAAGACTAGTTACTAAGCCACAAACGATAAAAATAGATATTACTAGTCACGCAGCTTACAACGCGATTAATCAGTTGCTACGTGATAAGGGACTTAATTTTGACGGTATATTTGCATGTAGTGATATGGTCGCACTAGGAGCTTTAAAAGCGCTTAAAGAGCGTTATGTTAGTGTGCCCAATGATGTTCGCCTCGTTGGTTTTGATGATATTGCGATGGCAGATGTAAGCCATCCCTCACTCACTACGATTAAACAAAACACCCACTTGGCTGCAAAAATGTTGGTTGATAAACTGCTTGCCCAATTAAATAAAGAAGAAGTTGAATCTCAAGAAATTGCGATTGAGTTGTGCTGTCGCCAATCTAGTTGATAGTGAAATTTTAATAATTAAAATTTGATTAAACTGCATTGCAAACGATTGCAAAATAACTTTTGTGAGGCTAGACTGAGTGGTATTCCAAGTTAACGAGTTCAGCTTATGACGGATGCAACTAATACACTAACTAATGCATCGAGAGCGCGTATTATTTTGGCTATGATGGCCTGTTACTTCTTATTTGCAGTTTTGCTCAATAGCGTGGGAACTGTAATTTTACAGTCAATAAACAGCTTTGCTGTTACTAAAACACAAGCTGCAAGTTTGGAAGGGTTTAAAGACCTCTCTATTGCTTTTATGTCTTTTTTAATCGCATCGATGATCCCACGAATTGGTTATAAACTAGCATTGTTAGGTGCGTTAGCCGCGGTGTTATGTATATGTTTAGTTACGCCGCAATTGGGGCAGTTTTACGCATTTAAACTATTATTTGCGATTGTGGGCTGTGCATTTGCGGTGGTAAAAATCAGTGTATATGCCCTTGTTGGGCAACTAACTGACTCACCTTCGTCACACTCGGCTTTATTAAACACCATTGAAGGGGTGTTTATGGTTGGTGTGCTCAGTGGTTATTGGATATTTAGCTTTTTTATAACGAGCGAGGCGACTTCTATTGAGTGGCTTAATGTTTATTACATTCTGGCGTTACTTAGTTTGGTGTGCTTGCTCATTATTGTATGGGCTCCTATCAAAAAACAGCATGTTCCATCAAATAGCAGTGTTGTAAGCGAATTTACTGCCATGCTTAAACTTAGTTATCAGCCACTGGTTTTGGTTTTTATTATATCTGCATTTTTATATGTATTAATTGAGCAAGGCGTTGGCACATGGTTGCCCACTTTTAATAACCAAATCCTGCATTTACCCGTTGATGTAAGTGTGCAGCTAACAAGTATTTTTGCAGCAAGTTTAGCTATTGGCCGATTATTAGCTGGGCAGGCTTTAAAGTATTGCCATTGGTATGTGTTATTGAACATTTGCTTGTTTACGATGGGTATACTTATTTTGCTTACCTTGCCGTTAACACAAAATGTGCCGCAACAAGCCGCAAGTACCATTTTTGATGCGCCATTAGCTGCCTATTTAATGCCGTTGATAGGTCTGTTTATGGCACCAATTTACCCTGTATTGAACTCGGTTATTTTAAGTAGTTTGGCAAAGCACCAACACGCGTCAATGACTGGGATGATTGTTATTTTTTCCGCATTAGGTGGTACGACAGGGTCTATTTTAACGGGTTATATTTTTCAACATTTTAGTGGCCAACATGCATTTTACAGTGCTTTAGGGCCGCTTTTTTTACTCGTTATTACGGTGTTTTTATTCAAGCAACGCAGCGCACCTGCACCAGTGGTTAGTGCCTAAGAGATTAACATGAAATTTGAATACTGTACCTTGTTTAAGGATGTGCAGCTAAGTGGCCTTTATCACGATAGTAAAACCTTTGCCGATGCCATACCTAAAGTGAGTTGGGCCAATGCGCAGCAGGCATATGAGCAAATAACAACACCGATGACTAATGAATCATTAAGGCAATTTATTGAGCAACATTTTTTGTTTGCTCCTCAGCCTGAATTGCAAGCAATGAGCAACGTAAAAACAGTGCAAGAGTATATTCAAGCATTGTGGCCAAAGTTACAGCGCTCAGGCTTTAAAACGACTAACAACTCACTATTGGTGCTAGAGCGTGATTATGTGGTGCCTGGTGGGCGTTTTAATGAAATTTATTACTGGGATAGCTACTTTACAGCCTTAGGTCTTGAGGATAACGGCAATATAGCCTTAATAGAGGCCATGGTTGATAACTTTGTGAGCTTAATCGATCGTTTTGGCTGTGTACCAAATGGCAATCGTTCTTATTACACAAGCCGCTCTCAACCTCCGGTACTCGCGTTAATGGTTAATTTGTTGATGCCATACAAAAAGTCTGATATTGAGTGGCTTAAACGCATGACGCGAGCAATGCAACATGAGCATGCATTTTGGCACCAAGGTGAGGCGTTTTTAAGTGAAAAAGTACCTGCCCATGGGCGTGTAGTTAGGCTTGCCAATGGTATGCAACTTAATCGCTACTGGGACGATAAAGCAGAGCCTAGACCGGAATCTTATGCTGAAGATATCGCCGATGCTCAGCAATTACCAGCCAATTTGCGAGAAGATTTTTTTAGAAATATTCGTGCTGCATGTGAATCTGGTTGGGATTTTAGTGCTCGATGGCTTGACGATGAGAGCCGCTTGTTAAGTATTAATACGACCAACCGCATTCCTGTTGATTTAAATGCATTGCTTTATGAGCTTGAGCAAACGCTAAGCGACTGCTTAACTATGGTTGATGAAATTAGCCAGGCACAAGTATTTGCAAACCGTGCTAGTGCGCGTAAATCAGCCATTGTTAAATGGCTCTGGAGTGAACACCAGCAGTGGTTTTGCGATTTCGATTTAACAAAGGGACAACTTTCTTCGGTGCTAAGTTTGGCAGGTTGTGTGCCTTTATTTAGTGGAATAGTTAGTGATCATCAAGCTAAATTGATTGGCAAAAAGCTTCGGGAGGAATTTTTACGCGCAGGTGGTTTAGTGAGTTGTTTAAGCAAAACAACTCAGCAGTGGGACTCTCCCAACGGCTGGGCACCTTTACAATGGTTTGCAATTAGTGGCTTGCGTGATTATGGTCAGTTAGATTTGGCACGAGAAATAGCTCATCGATGGTTAACTATGCTAGAGCAAGACTTTGCGATACGCGGGTGCTTATTAGAGAAGTATAACGTGTGCGAACCAAGAAAAACGGCAGGAGGTGGGGAATATCAAGTACAGCAAGGCTTTGGCTGGACTAATGGCGTCACGAGTCGACTTCACACTTTATTTGGTTAAGCTCATTCAACTGAATGGTAAGGAATAGCAGTTGCTGCTTTTTTTGAAACAAATGAGCTTCTACAGCTATGCTGTTCGTTCACACATTTATAGTGTGATTAGTTTATTTTAAAAATGAGCAAAGTTAAAAGGCCCGTCTATAATCAGCTTTAGCGTCTTTTTTTGGAGCTTACTATGAATCGATTTCTGTTATTTTTGTGTCTCTTTTTTATCCCTACTCATTCTTATGCGAATAATGTCAACAATTGGCAGTGGCAAGAAGCTGCTGCTAAATTGCAAAACCAAAAGCAAGCTGACTATTTGCAATTATACAAGCTTGACATTAAACAGGTAACAGCAGATTTAATGACCCTTGCTAGCGAGCGCCAAAACTTGCGCATTAGCATGCCAGATGGTCAAGGGGGGTTTGTTGATTATGTGATACGGCATGACTCTATTATGGCGCCACAGTTACAGGCGAAGTATCCAATGATCCGCAGCTTCTCAGGTTATCAAGTAGATGCTCGGTATAATACTGGGCGCTTCGATATCGGTCCGAATGGTTTTTTTGCTTTTTATCAAGTTCATAACCGTGTTTTGTATTTAGACCCTAGCGAGGGGTATTATAAGCTCTATCAAAAAACGACTAATGATTTACCATGGCACGATGAAGTACTGACGGTGTCGCAAAGTAACATGCCTCTTGGGGATGGCCATCGTAGAGGGCCGCTCATTGGTGATGGGGGAGCTGTTGAAGTAGTCACCTATAGGTTGGCAGTAACCACCAGCGATGAATATACCTCTTTTTATGGGGGTAAAACCCAAGCGCTGAACGGTATTGTTACGACTATTAATCGAGTAAACCAAATATATCAAACAGATATAGCCGTCAAACTTGAGTTGGTTGCCAACAACGATATTTTAATTTTTACTGAGAATGACCCCTATGATAATGGCAACCTAGATGACACATTATCGCAAGTGCAAAGTCAAATTGATACCTTGATCGGTACCAGTAACTATGATGTTGGGCATTTGATGGCGACCTCTGGTGCTGGCCTTGCTGCGTTAGGTGTAATATGTGCTGAAAGTGCAAAGGCACTTGGTATGACAGGGATAGCAACGCCACAAGGTGATGCTTTTGATGTCGATTATGTTGCACATGAGTTGGGGCATCAATTTGGTGCAAACCATACATACAACGGCTCTGATGCCTCATGCACTACGCGAGTGGCAGAGTCAGCCTATGAACCAGGCAGTGGCATTACTATCATGGCGTATGCTGGTATCTGCGGTGATGAAAATCTAGCATCTAACTCAATTGCAATGTTTCACTCGCGTAGTATTGATGAAATACATACCCATCTTAGCCAAAGTTCTGGAGCTACCTGCGGTACGGTTGAAGATCAAGGTAATAAAGCACCAGTGGCTGATGCAAAGGCAGATCATACCATACCGATTAATACACCTTTTATGCTCACAGGCTCCGCAACTGACGAAAATAGCACCGACACACTTTCTTATTCTTGGGAGCAGCTAGATTTGGGGGCTGCTACCACAAATAGTACTGATCTAAAAGATAATGGTGAAGGTCCAATGTATAGGCCGTACTTACCAAGTTCATCTTCAACACGGTATTTTCCGCTATTAGCCGATGTGGTTTCTGGACAGGTTACCAAAGGTGATGGATACCCAACGACAGATAGAACGATGACCTTTAGGCTTGTTGTTAGAGATGGTAAAGGTGGTGTAAGTTTTGATACCGCAAGTGTAACAACAGTGGCAGCGGCCGGGCCTTTTGCTATAACTTCGCCAGATGAAAGCACTACCGCAGGTGAGAACAATACCATCACAGTAATGTGGAATATTGCTAATACCAATCAAGCGCCTGTTTCTTGTAGTAATGTTGATATTATGCAAACTAACAGCGATGCTTCACAGACATCAATTTTATTGGCCAATACACCTAATGATGGTCAGCAACAGGTTTCTTTGTTGGGCAGTTCAAACAATAAAGCACGAGTGATGGTAAAGTGTGCGTCGAGTGTTTTTTATGCACTTTCAACAGAGTTTGACCTAGCAACTACCTTATCTGTGACTGCTCAACAAACCATTACAGTTGCCGAAGATAGCAGTTTAACTTTACTTCCATCACTGTTTTCTGTGGTAAATCAGCAAGCAGGCTCGCAATTAACCCTTAGTGTAAGTGCTGGTAGTAATTATACGTTTGTTGGTAATGTTATTACGCCAGCAAGTAATTTTGTTGGAGAGCTTAGCGTGAATATTAGCCTATCGGATGGTACTACGACGGCAAATTACCCTGCAAAAGTTAATGTGTCGGCCGTTAATGATGCACCTGAAGTTATTGCACAGCAAACTTTGATGGTTAATGAAGATGAAAGTATTACTTTGGGTGTTGCGCAATTTGAGGTGGTGGATGTAGATAGTAGTACGTTTACTTTAGCCGTTGAAGCTGGCGAAAATTACAGCTTAGAAGCTAATGTAGTGCGACCAGATAACAACTATAACGGATTGCTACAAGTGCCTGTCACAATCACAGATCAACTGGGTGCAAGTGCGAGTTTTACAGCACAAATAACAGTCACACCTGTCAATGATGCGCCACTTGCAAATAATGATGCAGTTAGTGCAATATCAGGGGCCACAACAATCTTTGATGTATTGAGTAACGACACCGATATTGATGGTGATACCTTGTCTTTGGGTGAGTTACTTTATGAAGGCACAGGGACAGCAACCATTTCGGGTAATATGATCAGTTATCAGTCAGCCGATGGCTTTAGTGGTCAAGAATTGATTGTTTATACGCTGACAGATGCTAGTGGTGAAATGGCACAAGCAACAGTAACAATTGATGTTCAAGCTCAGCCTGTGGTAGTAACTCCACCGCCGCCTGTAGTGGTAACCCCTCCAACACCTCAACCTCCTGCGAGTGATCTAGACAGTGGTTCCAGCGGTGGCTCGTTTGGATTCTGGATATATATGTTATCTCTATCTTTGTTGCTGATTAGGCGAGTTGGGAGAGGTATTTCGCATGCATAGTTTGTTTATGAGTCTGTTTTTTGTGCTTGCTTTAACAAGCTGTAAAACGATGGTAGATGATAAAAGTGGTAAGCCGACACAGTTGGTAAATGCTAATCAACCTTTGCAGTGGTTTATAGATAACTCGGTGGAGCAAGTAATAGCAGCACATGAGAAAGCTCAAACCTTTGGGTTGATAGCACTTAATAGACGAGGTCACTTTTATCCTAAAATTGGTATGTCAAAAGGTCCTTTGATTTTAAAATCAGGTTGCCAAACTTGGTTAGTATCAGCGTCAAACGACGTTGTAAGTAATGAGTCTGAGCGAGAAAAAATGGCGAGCCTTCAAGGCTTCGCTGCAAAGTTCAATATGAGTATGGAGTCTAGGTGTTTACCATAAGCCCCTAGGGAGTACGGTTTTACAGCACTGAGTTGATGGTTTAAGTAAAGTAGGTGCTGCTCCGCAGTGGCTACTCCGCTGCGGAGCGGTCTCATAGAATAGTTACTCTATGAGTTTGGCCAATAACGCTGAATAAATCGTCAACTCGCTGAGCTCAACAAATTTCATACCTCAAAGTTAAACTGCTCCAAGGAAATCAAACAACCAGCATTAATCTGGTTGTTTGTATTCAAAATAGTGATTTGGTGGTTTAGTCAAGAGGCAGCCCCGCGTTAGTTGATACTCATCTGCAAATTGAGTCGCAAACCACACAGAGTTAAACTATAAGCACGAGCACAAATAGTGGAAAAGGCATTATACCTTTCCCTTAAAATTAAAGTGCTTTTTTAGGTGGCAAAGCGACGTTAGCAAATATTAAACCCGCTAATAAAGACATAAAAATTAAAAAGGTCTGCTGACCAATATGGTCGGCATGAACAAAACTTTGTCCTTCAATCAGTGAGTTTAAACCTATGTAAGTTTTAGAGCCTGGTACTAGTACGATTAAGCCTTGCATAGCGACAATAGACGCTGGAGCATTAACAATTCGATTGAACAAATTACTAAATACACCCACTGCAAAAGCGCCCACAAATGCACCAATTGAATAGTCAAAGTACATGGCGGCACTAATGCTTGCAGCATAAGCTATAAACCCTGAAGCGATAGACCAGCTGGCATGTTTTAGCTTGGTTCTAAAAATTATGATCAGACTGTTACATAATAACAAAATTGCCAACCAAGCTGTCCATTTTGGTAGCGGCGTAGGTTGCACGAAATCTGTAATACCAAACAATGAAAAACCAATGCTAATACCTAAAAAAGCGCCAAAATACAGCTTAAACAACAGCATTAGCGCATCCATCACGCGAGCGGTACCAGATACTAAATGTCGAGATGAAAGCTCAGCAAATGCCAATGCCAAAGCAAGGCCAGGAATAAATACAATAATGGCGGATAAAATAACCAAGCGAATATTAATACTTGGGTCAACATAGCTACTGACTGCACATGCTCCAATGGCTGCAGCGATTGCTACTAATGGTTCTAGCATGTGGGTAACTCGTTTAGAGCGTGCTGACCAAAGTACAAACATAAATACCAAAATAGACAGTAAACCAGACCACAATACGTCATTCCAGCTCGTGCCCATTAGCATCGCAAAAGCAGCACCGGAGACGGCAAATGCAAACCCTGTCATGAGTTTACTGTATGGTGCTTTTTGCTCACTAATAACATCTAAGTCAGCGTCAGCTTGCTCAATGGTTAGTTCGCCTAATAGCACTTTATTAACTACATCATCGGTATCTGCTAACGAGCCTAAATCGTGATCGCCCGGGTCGACACGCGCTACATGGGTATATTCTTCTTCATGTCCTTCTGTCCATATCACAAAGGTAACTGAGGTAGGCGACATGACGAACGACGACTTTAAGTCTAAGTGCGTTGCTACTTCCATAAGGTGCGCCTCTAGCCGGTAGGCGGGCGTACCATATTTATGTAACATCTTACCAAGCTTAACAAGAAACTTGCGCTTTTGGGTGAAAGTGGCTGTGTTCAACTGCGTGAAACCTAAAATTAAATAATGGCCATATACCTACTAACCAAAACGACAGTAGGTGATAAATGTAGCGATCGGAATTGTTGCGCATTCTAATCGCTTTCATTGCAAAGTCTAGGCTATTTAATGACTTTTATTGACATTTTTTGCTGCAATCCACTGCGCCATATATTGTGTGCTGCGCATAGTGTGGTGTTTGAGCATTTGACCCATAAAATTATCTTGTCTGTGGGAGTGTAGGTTATTGATTATATTTACGAGTCTTTGTAGTAGTCGTTGTTCAAGAATGGGCTTATTGTAAACAGTATTTAAGACTTTTTCTGCTGCGTATTGAGCTTGCGCATATGTTTGCTGATTGCGGTAAAGCTCTATTGCTGCATCAGCAAAGCTTTGTGCGTCATTAGCAATGTGGCCAGGCCATGGTAAATTTAAATGCATACCTTCTGCACCTATATCCGTTGTTACACTAGGCGTTTTAGTGATCATTGCCTCAAGCAGTTTACCTTTTATACCAGCACCAAATCGCAGCGGCGCAAGGCATACTCTGGCATTTTTCATTACTTCCAGTGCATCTTCAGTCCAACCTTTTATATAAAAGCCGGTTTTTGGGTTTGATAATGCTGTCGCTTTTGGTGGTGGGTATGAGCCGTAAATATGCAATTGAGCATGAGGCAGTTGTTTGCGTATCAAAGGCCAAATTTCTTGTAAATATAAGACTGCATCCCAGTTTGGGGCATGGCGAAAGTTACCAATCGTCATAAAATGTTGGCGTTTTTCAAAACAAGGGACGTGATTTGGTAATTTCTCTAGGTTAACCATAAATGGTAAATGATGTAGCAGAGCAGGGTCGACTTTGTAAGTATTAGTGAGCAAGTCCATTTCATGGCTCGAAATAATAAGACTGATATCACAGCGCAAAATGGCGGCAACTTCACGCTTAGCAAGATCGGAGTGCAAATCGGCTTGGCTTAGTTCGCGTTTAGCTCGATGGGCTTCATGACGTGCATTACGCAAGCATTGTAAGTCTTCAGTATCTAATATCTTCAAAGCATGAGGTGCATATTTATCTACGCGCCAACCAAATTGCTCCTCCATCATAAAGCGGTCGAACATCACAATATCAGGCTGTAAGGTTTGTATGTAATCATCAAAGCTTGAGCAATTTAATTGAATACTTTGACTGGTAATACCATGCTCTGATAAGTTGACCATATGCTCGGTCGGTTGAGCTGGGCTGGCAAACTCTATTTTCCATTGTTGGCCTTTGAAAAATCGCAACAGTGACATCATATGACTACCTGCGGCAGAAGAGTTAGGTTCAGGCCAAACGAAACCAATCACTAAAATTTTTTTACACACGATGATGATTCTCTAATTTACTAAGACACATCCACCTGTGTACTTAAGACTGTTGAAAATAAAAGTTCTCATTGAATAAACTGGGCATTTGCTAGAGTGCAGCCTGCTTTATCTGTTTTAGCTTCTTTGAAGGGGCTATTTATCAAGGCAGCGGTTCAAAGCTCTATTCTAACGTAAACTGGCGAGCTGAAAAAGTGTTTACTTTCGCTAAAAAAGTCAAAGAAGCTGAATTTTTTGATATTTAAGTATACTATGTAGCGTTAATTAATTCGGCTAAAATTCAGTTAGGACGACAAAATAATGAAGCACATTATGCTGTTAGGAATCATTATCCTTTTGGTAATGCCAATGCTTGGTAATGCAGAGCAATCAGCTGGTTATCAAATACCCTCACCGGCACTGACCAAGCTTGTGGATGCTAAGCTTATTCCAACAAGTATTTTGAGTCATGATGGTAAATGGCTCGCTTTATTAGAGCGTAAAACAGTAGTGCCTTTAAATGAGTTGAATCGCGCAGAAAAAGCACTGGCAGGTATCAAATTTAATCCAAACACATTTATGCGTAAATCTCGATATACTTATGTATCGTTAGAGTTTAAACATATTGATACTGGGTCTGTTGTGCGCCCAGAAGGCATTCCAAGTAATGGTGTATTACGTGCTGTAAAGTGGTCGTCCAACAGTCAATTCTTAAGTTTTATTTTAGAGCAAGATAATGGTGCAACGCTTTGGGTGTATGATATTAAAGCACGTAAAACGAGGCAACTAACTCAATCAACGCTTAATGGCGTTGTCACAGAAGTACCTTATGAATGGTTACCAGATAGCAAAGCGATAGTGGTTAATTTTGCGGTCAATCACACACAGCCGTTTTTGCAGCCTAAAGGTCAATCTATGCTCCCTATCATCCAGCAAAGTACTGGTGAAAAAGCGCCAGCCAGAACCTATCAAAATTTATTGAAAAGCCCATTTGATGAAGCTGAATTTAAATTCTTTGCACAAGGCCAGTTGGCAAAAATACCCCTCAACACCTCAGCAAAAGCAATTGGTAAACCTACTTTAATTAAGTCATTTAGCGTATCGCCAGATTCGACTAGTTTGATTGTTGGCATGATTGCACAGCCATTTTCTTATCAGGTGCCATATGAGCGATTTGCCAGTGTTTGGCAGGTGTGGGGCATGACGGGGTTTGCTTTATATGAGCTAGCAAGGCAGCCTCTTGCTGATAATATTCCACAAGGCTTTGATAGTGTGCGAACCGGGCCGCGAGAGTTTCAATGGCGAGCGGACGATGGCGCAACGGTTGTTTGGGCGCATGCTCAAGACAATGGAGATATGAAAAATGAGGTGGCACATCATGATTATTTGTATTCAATTAGTGCGCCTTTTAAGAGAGCCCCAGAGCTGTTTGCTAAAGTTGAAAATCGTTTTACATCAATCGCATGGGCAAATGATGAAGTTGCTTTGCTCAGCGAGTGGCGATTTAGTGACCGCAGCGTCCGTACCTCGGTGATCACTCCGCGCGCCGCAGATAACAATCGTGTGGTATTTTCGCAGCGAAGTTATAACGATGCCTACAAAAATCCGGGTAGGTTTGTTTATACACGTAGTGATTTGGGCTCTAAAGTGCTCAAATTAGTGGGTGATCGTTATTTGTTTTTGCATGGCAAAGGCGCATCAAGTGAGGGAAGTCGACCGTTTTTAGACCGCTACGATATTAAAACAAATAGCCAAACACGTATTTGGCAGTCACAAGCGCCTTATTATGAACAAATAAAAGGGCTATTAGATGATGAAGGCATGCGTTTTGTCACTATTCGTGAATCGAAAACTGAGCAACCCAACTTTTTTATTCGTGATTTAAATTTTGATACTGTCACTCAGTTAACCCGCTTTACTCATCCTTATCCTGAATTTGAGGGCGTTAAAAAAGAGCAGCTCAAATATATGCGAGATGACGGCGTTGAGCTAACTGGTAATTTATATTTACCCGCTGGTTACGATGTAACACAAGGCCCAATTCCTGTGCTGATGTGGGCTTACCCACTTGAATATAAAGATAAAAGCGTTGCTTCTCAGGTTCGAGAATCGCCTTATGAATTTTCTTATTTTGGATATTGGGGCCCCATGCCCTATTTGGCAAAAGGTATTGCTGTGTTTGACGACCCTAAAATGCCGATTGTGGGTGAGGGGCGTACATTACCCAATGATAGTTTTAGAAAGCAACTTGTTGCAAGCGCCAAAGCCGCTGTTGATGTGCTGGTTGAAAAAGGGGTTGCAGATAAAAGTAAAATTGCAATAGCCGGGCATTCGTATGGTGCGTTTATGGTGGCAAATTTATTGGCACACTCAGATTTGTTTGTTGCGGGCATTGCTCGAAGTGGTGCCTACAATCGCAGTCTAACGCCCTTTGGCTTTCAAGGCGAAGAGCGAGACTTTTGGCAAGCTCAATCTGTTTATGCCAGTATGTCGCCATTTTTTCATGCTGATAAAATCAATGAACCCATGCTGATGATACATGGTCAAAATGATCCAAACTCGGGTACTTTCCCTATGCAGTCTGAGCGCATGTATGCAGCTTTAAAAGGCTTAGGTAAGCAAGCTCGTTTGGTAATGCTACCCAATGAAGAGCACGGTTATAAAGCGCGCGAAAGTATTTTGCATGTGTTGTGGGAGCAAGAACAATGGCTAGAGCGCTATTTGTTTGCTCAGAAATTAATTGAGCAAGCTCCACAGCAGCAACAAAGTCCTGATGAACTCAATAATGTTCAGCCAAGCACAGGTCTGAATTAATAACATGGTGTGGAGCAGGTTATTCGCAAAACTCGTTTTAGTGCTGGGAATTGCCTCAGCACTAATTTTATGCGGTTGGCTATTAACCTCTACAAGCCAATTAGATGGTAACGTTGTTGTCCAAATAAAGGTTTTGCATACACAGATTGATAATGAAAAAGAGCTGGTTCAGCCACGATTAGCCAGTAATGCTCAGTTATTTTTGCATGAACTACAAAGCAAACCCTTGTTTATTTTAGTTTTTATATTTGCGCTGTTGTGTATCAGGTACTTGCCTTATAAGTCATTATTGTTTTTTAAACTGCTTCCTTGGTATTGTCTCTGTCACCCTCCGAGTAAGCTTAAGGTGTCTTTATGGCGAGACTCCAATATACTCATCCGCCAAACAGCTCACTCATTATCACTTTAATTTGTATCTTAATTCAATTAACTCAATTAATTACAAATTAAAGGAAATCTAATGAGAACAACTCAATCAATTATAAGCATGATACTGTGTATTGTGTGTCTAATAATCGCTTCATTTGGCCATGCCGAGACGGCTTTTTCAGCTGATAAACTTGTCAGTGAAGAGCGCTCAGCTGCTATTGAAAAAATCGCTGATTTGATAGCTGAAGGTTATGTATTACCTAAGGTAGGCGAGCATGTTACATACGCGCTTTTAGATGCGCAAAAGCAAGGCCAATTCAGCCATATAAACAGTAAAAAGCTGTTTATTGAGAAAGTCGGTGAATTTTTGCGCATTAAAAGTAAAGATGGTCATTTGGGCTTAACCCCAATGCGAAGTGACAAAAAGGTTACACACATTTTGCAAGAGCATGATGAGAAACGTATTAATAATTTTGCTTTTGAACAGGCAACAATATTACCCGGGAATATCGGTTATTTGAAATTTAATAAGTTTCACCCTGATGCACAAGCGAAGCAAGTAGCGAACTATGCGCTTAATTTTTTGAGCAGCACCTCTAGGTTAATTATTGATCTGCGCGAGTGCACTGGCGGCTCAATGGAGTTAGTGGCGCATATAATTAGTCACTTCGTTAAAGATAAGACTCATCTTTGGGATCTTTATGACAGAGATAAACTGGTTTATCGTGTAGATAGTTACATGGTTACAGCTGAACCTCGGTTGCAAGACATACCTATCACAATTTTAACGAGTGAAAAGGTGATAAGTGCTGCAGAGTTCTTTACCTATACATTAAAGTACTTAAATCGTGCTCGGATAGTTGGAGTGAAAACGCAAGGGCTAGCCCATGCAACGGGCGTACGTCAGGTAAACGATTGGTTGGTGTTGCGATTACCCTTGATGCGTCCGGTTAACCCAGTTACTAAAACAAACTGGGAACAAGTAGGCGTAAAGCCTGATATCGTTATAGGAAAAGATCAAGCGCTGGCGTGGGCACTTGCTAATTAACAAGTTATATCCATTGCTGTGGCATATTGGTGTCGCAGCAATTTGCTAACGTTATTGGCTTGCTTTCCCACTTGATATAGAACTACCCACAGAAGCAATGATCACCATAAGGATAGCCAGCCACTGCCATATGCTCAACAGTTCACCTAAAATGATTAGTCCTGCGACAGCAGCAATTGCAGGTTCTAGGCTCATCATAATGCTAAAGCCCTGTGCGGGCATGTTACGTAGCGCAACCATTTCTAGACTATAAGGCAATGCGCTGGACAAAACACCAATCATTATACCCAGCGGAATAAGCTCCCAGTTTAGGAGTGCAGTGCCTTGAGAAGCAACACCCAGCGGCACAACTGCGATGGCTGCGACACTCATACCCAGTGCAACCGTTGCACCTCCAGAACCTTGATTGCCTGTTTTCTTGCCAAATAAAATATACCCAGCCCAGCATGCGCCTGCAATTAATGCTAATGCAACCCCAATAGGGTCTAGTCCGTCATTGGCACTCATATCAGGCAAAAGTAATATGATGCCAAGCAGTGCAAATAAGACCCAAATGTAATCACGTTTTCGTTTTGAAGCAAACAATGCCACCGCTAATGGTCCCGTAAATTCTAACGCTACACCAATACCCAGTGGAATACGTTCAATAGCATAGTAAAAGGTGATATTCATGCCACCTAGGCATAAGCCATAAATTAAAATAGGTGTTTTATTTGCAGGAATGTGTCGCCATGGCTGAAATACTAAGCACAAAATGAGCGCAGAAAAGCCAAGTCGATAAGCAGTAGTACCTTCAGGGCCAATATGTGGAAATAGTTGTTTAGCGATAGAAGCACCTGATTGAATGGTAATCATTGCAATCAACAAACACAGTACAGCAAACAAAAAGTCTCTATTAGCTAGCTTCATGCCATTTATTCTCACTTAAGCTGGTTATACAAAAGGCGGCTAGTTTAAAGGTCAGTAGCCTTACCAGCAAGTTTTTGTATACATTATCCTATGATTTCACTTCGTCATTTCGGTCCATTTACATACAGTAACTTTATTGCGATTTTATCGCTACCTATGCAGTTAATATTCTCTTAAAAAAGGAACTTATTCATTTAATTTATTTTAACTCTTTCTTTTTGACATTTGCAGGGAGTCCATATAAGTCCCTAGCAGTTGTATGAATTCTTACGATGGTAATCGTCTAGAAACTGATACCAAGCCTGCTGGTGCTTTTGCATCATTCGGTGTTTTTTTGAATCAAGGTGGGCCTGCATGTCAATTTGGCTATGAAATGGACCCGCTCGACAAAAGCTACAATGATTCTCTTCCAAATAGCTTGGTATGATCAGTTGCTTTTCTAGTGATGGGTTTGATTTGGCTGTGAACGCATAAGTTATACCGCTGGTATCTTTAACGTGCTTATCTCGCTCTACATTGCGAATTTTATAGCCGGGGAACTGGTTAATATTAAATGGATGCTGACCTATATATTGCATTTTAGAATTTAACATTAATGAGCCTTCTAAATCCCATTCGCAATATGGTTTTACATCTTTAGATGTTATGTAGCACAACATAGGACCGTTTGGGTCCAGCGCAAAACGACATGCATTATCGATAAATTGGCGCAGTAACGCTCTATTTAATGTGTTAATCGATAATGTAGATTTATCAAAGGCTTGTTGATCGCTAAACGCAGGGATTAAAGGAAACTGAAAAACAACTAAATCAAACTTTTGACCGGCTAAGCGTTGCCAGCTAGCTGGCATTGTTACATCAAAACTCGGTAAGTAAGTGATGTTTGCGGCTTTAACTTGCTCAAGCGCATGCTGCTGATATTTACCCTCAATCGTCTGCTCGCTGTCGTAGGTGCTAGCAGTTACTTGGCCTTTAGTAATGAGGCTGTGAAGCGCATAGGAAAAGCTTAAATCACCATCGCCTACGGTTAATATTCGCCATTGCTTATCTAAAATCATAGAAATACATAAAAAGTAAAACGACAAAAATTATATCATTTATAACGTTACAGAGGCAGTTGCTAAATCATCATATGATGACTAAAAATAGTCAACGATGCGATTTACTTCTTGATTTATCGCGATACATTTTTGCATCAGCTTGTTTGAGAATTTCATCAGGCTCTTGTTCGATTTTTGTTTTACAGTTGCCTATACTCGCACTTACTTGATATTGCTCAATTTTATTAGTTATATGCGCGCGTAACTGCGGCAATGCTTCGGGGCTATCATTACTAAAAGCAACAAACTCATCACCCCCTAAGCGAAATACGGTATCTTTTTGAAATTGTTCAGTGAGTGAATCAGCGAAAAGTTTCAGCACTTTATCGCCGATGTGGTGGCCATATTCATCGTTTGCTTGTTTAAAATTATCTAAATCGAAATAATAAAGCCATTGGTATTGTTCACTCAACTTTGTGAGCTTATCAAAACAAGCTTTACGATTACCAATTTTGGTGAGCGGGTCATGGTTCGCTTCATAGCGTAACTTGTCTTCTAGTTGGTTACGCCCTGCAATTTCTTGATTTAACTTTGCAATAGTGGCTTTTTTGAATTAAGAAGTAGTGCCATGCCATAACAAACTAAAATAAAGCCAAGGCTCTTAAGTGATGTTTCGAGTAGCACAATAGGCAACAAATTAAAGTTGATGTAGCCATCAAATACATCTAAAAGTAGTCCAAGGCAATAAAACGACCAACCATAAACTAGGGGCTGTTATGATCTTTGTTGTGTGTTTTTGCAGCAGTCATTCGGGTATTTTGGCAAGGCAGAATCTGCGTCGCATAGTTATACTATGTAAGTCAGGTGATAGCGTAGAAAAAATGCCCGAATGGCGCTGCCCAAAGGGTTCAACCAAAGGCTTCCACTACTTTGTCATTCGCAACTGACATAAACTATTATGCTGCATTACTCATTTCGCGTAATGAAAGCCTTTGATTTGAACAAAATTCATACCTCAAAGAGCAACAGCCCCTAATAACTTGCTATTGAGCTGGGGCGCTGCCAACGTTACTACCGTTGAGGATAAACAAAGCCAAAGCACTTCCTCTATAGTATCTACTTCAATGCTACCGTGAGTAAATGCCCAACATAAAAACAAGCCGCCAGTTAACCAAGTAAAAGCAATGATAAGTCTTTGATTCATAAACCGGCTCATTATTTTAAGGTTTGTAGCTCTTAGGTATAGCAGAGTTGTTTACATTCTTGCTAACTCAATGCTTTGTGCAATCATGAATAAATGGCAAACAAATACAACAGAGGTGAGAATATAGCGCATTTTATGGTAATCCTTGTGGTATTGCTGCCATGGTGGCATACCACGTTCGAATAGTAATACAATTGGAAAGCTAATGGCTAAATAGACAAGAGTACTTGTTGCTGATGCAAAAACTAACAAAGGAAAGGGAATAACCACTAAAACAGCCATAATTGCATGTGTGAAAGATTGCTCGCCAGCGCGCCACAGTGTGCCTGCCATAAATGCTAAAATACCCATGCTATATAAGCTGAATGCTTCGATAGCTTGAACCGATGACCCCAATAGCAAAGGCCAAAATACACACGCCAAAAAAGGGAGTACGCCGTAATAGCTTAATTGGATGTGATTTAAAAATGGATGCATTGCGCTCTTAATCCTGTTTTATAATAGTAAATGCGAGTATAACTCAGCCTACAACAATCATAATAATATCTATGAAAAACAAACGACAAAAGATCACTCATAAGTGAAAAATCACAGTTCAATCGTAAAAATTGATTAAACCAATCCAAACAATCCATTTTATTTTTCATCTCATTCTCATTATCTTAGTAGTCAAGCAAAACGAGCAGCACGGCGCTGCTTAAACTCAATATTCAATAAAACTAAGTAAGAGAGAAAACGATATGACTACTTCATTGATAAACACAAAAATTCAACCTTTTAATGCAACAGCTTACCATAACGGTGATTTTGTTGAGGTGAGTGAAAATGACTTACTAGGCAAATGGTCGATTGTATTTTTCTACCCAGCCGATTTTACCTTTGTGTGTCCAACGGAGCTAGGTGACGTAGCAGATCACTACGCACAGCTACAAGAGATGGGAGTAGAGGTTTACTCAGTATCAACCGATACACACTTCACACACAAAGCTTGGCACGATGCGTCTGAGACGATTAAGAAAATCCAATTTCCAATGATTGGAGACCCAACAGGACGTATTACTCGTAACTTTGGTGTGATGATAGAAGAAGATGGCTTAGCACTGCGCGGCACATTTGTTATCAATCCTGAAGGTGAAATTAAAGTAGTAGAAACACATGACTTAGGCATTGGTCGCAGTGCGAAAGAACTACTTCGTAAAGTGCAAGCCGCTCAGTACATTGCAAGCCACGACGGTGAAGTATGCCCTGCATCTTGGCAACCGGGCGAAGAAACTTTAGCACCTTCATTAGATTTAGTTGGCAAAATCTAAATCGTCATTTGGGGTGGCAAAAAGCCACCCTCAGCTGCCTTTTTATATCACTGTTGTTGTGAGGATGACCAATCATGTTAGACCAAAATATTAAAAACCAACTTAAAAGCCATTTCAGCGCCTTAAAAGACCCTGTAGAGCTGGTCATTGCACTTGATGACAGCAATAAGTCAAAGGAGCTGGAAAACTTAGCGAATGATTTAGCATCATTAAGTAAGCTAATTACTGTATCAAACAATCCAGATATCAGCGTGCGCAAACCCAGTATGAGAGTACATTCACCTGAGCGCAGCACTGATATTCAATTTGCTGGTGTACCTATGGGTCACGAATTTACTTCTTTGGTGCTGGCTGTTTTACAAACAGGTGGTCATTCAGCTAAAGCATCGGCAGATGAAATTGTACAAATAAAATCACTGGGTAGCGATTTAAGCTTTGAAATATATATTTCTTTGAGTTGCCAAACTTGTCCGCAAGTGGTGCAAGCCTTGAACTTAATGGCAGCGCTTAATCCACAAATTAAAACCACTATGATAGATGGTGCTTTGTTTCAAGATGAAGTAAATGAGAGAAATGTATTAGCGGTTCCCGCTGTTTATTTAAATGGCGAGCTATTTTCTCAAGGTGCGCTAACACTCACTGATATTTTAAATAAAGTAGATGTTAATGCGTTTGCAAAACAAGCTCAAAAGCTTAATGAAAAAGACATATTCGATGTATTAGTGGTAGGAGGTGGGCCCGCGGGTGCCTCTGCGGCTGTATATGCAGCGCGAAAAGGGCTAAATACCGGCGTTGTCGCTGAGCGGTTTGGCGGCCAAGTGGCTGATACCATGAGCATTGAGAACTTTATTTCAGTTAAAGCCACTGAAGGCCCAAAGTTAGTTGCACAATTAGAAGAACACGTAAAGCAATATGACGTAGATGTTATGGCTGGGCAGCGCGCTGCAAAGCTCAGTACAGATAATTTGATTAATGTTGAGCTAGAAAGTGGCGCAACACTTAAAGCCAGATCTGTTATTTTGGCAACAGGCGCGCGCTGGAGAAATATGAACGTGCCAGGAGAGGCAGAATATAAAGGTCGAGGGGTTGCCTATTGCCCACACTGCGATGGCCCATTGTTTAAAGGTAAGCCTGTTGCTGTCATTGGTGGAGGTAACTCTGGCATTGAGGCTGCCATAGACTTAGCGAACATTGTTGAACACGTCACCGTGTTAGAGTTTGCCGATACTTTGCGCGCCGATGATGTACTGATTAAAAAAGCCAATAGCTTAAATAACATTACAATTATTAAAAATGCGCAAACCACAGAAGTGCTGGGAAATGTCAGCCGTGTTACTGGTTTGCGCTATATCGATAGAGTATCGCAGCAAAGTAATGAATTAACGCTTGCGGGCATATTTGTGCAAATTGGTTTGGTGCCTAATACAGAGTTTTTAACTGACTCAGCCGTTACATTAACCCAATTTGGTGAAATTGATATAGACAATAAAGGAGCAACTTCACTGCCTGGCGTTTACGCCGCTGGTGATGCGACGACTGAGCCATTCAAACAAATTATTATTGCCATGGGCTCTGGTGCAACGGCAAGTTTGGGCGCATTTGATTACCTTATTCGCCATGCACAACAAGATGAAGAGCAAGCAGCATAACCTTATCATTGCATGCCAGCTTGTTAGGTAGCTGGCTACACCCAGCAATGCGAAGCCACCTCAATATTGAGGTGGCTTTTTTATGATTTATTGCAAACGTAAAAATGCCAAGGCAAGCCTTGGCATTTTGTCTCATAAACTAGGGATCTAGTAGCATCATAATAGTAGGCAACATAAGTACGATTTAGTTCATAAATAATTTCAGCTTCGGATACGTGAGAGAGTCTAATAAATCGACTTTGATCATGCCCAGCGTTGGAGTGTTACGGTTATATCGAGTGCTTAAGCGTGTTTTTAACTGCTGGTAATAAACGTCTGCTAACCGGCACTTTTTGATGATTGCTTAATGTTAGTTCATTGTTGTTTTCTTCTTGCAATTGATTGGATGACAGCGACACAACTTCATCAAGGTTTACTAAATATGAACGGTGAACACGTAGAAAGGTTTTAGGAAGTGTTTCTTCAAGTTGCTTAAGTGAACCGCTGTATAATTTTTCTGATTTATCTATTAAATGTAATTCCACATAGTCTCTTGCTGCTTTACAGTAGGCAATGCTTGAAGTGCTCAAATAGTCTGTTTTTCCTGCGACGGAAATCTCTAGCTTACTTGGTGTTTTACCCTGAATATTTTGTTCTAGTTTATATTCAAGCTTTGCGAGCTTTGTTTGCTCTTTATACAACTGCAGTTGTTTGTTTTTAACTTCGCTTGCTTGTTGAATAAACAAATAGCAAACCAGTATACCAATGATCGCAAAGTGTGCTATCTCATGAAAACTGCTGACATCAATCACAATGGTTATGGCAACGAATAATTGAACAACCAACCAGCGTAGAATATTGGGGTCTTTGTTCTTTATCCAGTAATAAAAAAGCTGTAATAAGCTAAATAGTAAAGGATTGAAAATACCCATAGTCGTTTTGTTGTCAAAGCCAGGTGCAAAAATTAAAGTTATTGAGGTAACGATAATCCCTGAATAAATCCAATGAACCGCATGCTTGCCAGCTAGTTTGTTAGAGCTATACACCAAAATGAGTATGCCAAACATAAATGATAAAGTGGTAATTGCGATTAGCCTTATATCATGCCATTGATAGGTGTAATCTATGAGTTTTCGAGATAGTTCTGCACCTAATTGTAATGTAGCCAAAAAACATAGAGCAGCAAAAATGCGATAAGTACCTACCGCTTGGTTGCCTAAACTTAAGGCTAAAAAATATAAAACGCCAACTAAAAACGCACCAATTAAAATAAGCCCAAACTCACTATAGTGCTGTATAAAACGTTTGGGCGAACCATATTGTCCTAAAGCAAAGATATGCATTGGATTATCAAGCGTAATAAGACTGTGATGGCCCGATAAATGAATGACTAGCTCATTTTTTGAGGGTCTAAGCAAGTGGTAAGGTATGAAGAAAACACTGTCCATTTTTCCAGCTTTTTCTTGCAAGGTCGGGGCATCGGAGACTTGGGTATGAGAATTCGCAACGCCGGGAAAACCATTTAAACCAAGGAAATGTTTGTTTAAATAAACTGCACTAGCTGCTTTACCTGAGATATAAAACCCATTAAGAGCTTTGAGTTCTTTCCCCCTGTTTGGTAAATCAAACTCGATTTTAATCCAAATATTTTTTAGCTGAGGATTTATTTCTCGTAAGGCTTGTTGTTTGCAATAAGGTGAGTCAAATGTGGGAGGGGAGTTATATACCGTTTTAAATTGGCAAACGGTAGCGAAATGATCATAGGGTAAAAATATCAACGTGTTTTGTGCTTTGCAAAAGGAAGAAAAACCACAAAACACCATAAAAAGCGCCCAATACATCGGTGTGAATTTAATCATTTGATGGGTTTCCTAAATACCGTTTAGCGAAATATTACTACCGTTTAATGTGTAAGTCAGTGCTTTTAAACCTTTTAAAGAATATTGCTAGTGCTGAAAAAGAACTTAATGCTCAATTGCATAGTACGTTAATTGAGGAGTTACAGATGAAAATAAAAACAATAACACTGGTTGGATGTTTAAGTACATTTACTATGCAAACAAATGTATTTGCTGAGTCGCCATTACTTAAAAATGAGCAGAAAATTGAGTTTGTCACTAATAGTGGTGAAAAAACAGATGCTATTGAAGGTCACCTTATGGTGCCTGAAAACCGCAATAGCCCAAACAGCCGCATGATTAGAATAAACTATGTACGATTTACTGCTACAGGTAAAAGTAAAAGATCACCTATCGTTTATTTGTCTGGTGGTCCGGGAGGATCAGGTATTGCAACGGCTAAGTGGCGTCGTTTTCCTTTGTTTATGGCATTGAGAGAATATGGTGATGTAATCGCGTTTGAACAAAGAGGCACAGGGAGATCTGAGCAACCACAAACATGTTCATCCAGTGTGAAAATTCCACTTGACGAACGGTTAAACAAGCGTGATTTTAAATCTAAATACACTTCAGCTGCCAATGAGTGCTTGAGGCTATGGGAGTCACAAGGTATTGATACCAGTGCTTATAATACTATTCAAAATGCGTATGATATTGATAGCTTACGAGTGCATTTACAAGCCGATAAGGTGTCGCTATGGGGGATCTCTTATGGTAGCCACCTTGCTCTAGCAGCAATAAAACTGTTTGAAAACAAGTTAGACAAGGTGATCATTGCAAGTGCTGAGGGTTTGAATCAAACCGTTAAGTTACCTGCAATGACCGATCAGTACTTTAAAAATGTACAAGAAGTTATCGATCAACAAGCACTTAAAAGCACTGTACCAGACCTAACAGCATTAATGAAGCGGGTACATAGTAAGTTGGAAAAATCACCCATCATGCTAACAATACCGAGTAGAGATGGCTCTAAAACGAACATACTTTTTCAAAAACATCATATGAGAATGCTTGCAAGTATGATGATAGCCGATCCCAATCAGTATTTATCGATGTTAGTTCATATGTATCTTGAGATAGAAAAAGATAACACTGACTTATTAATGGGTATTTTACAGCGTGGTATATTTAAAGATGAAACGTTAAGTTTTAAATTAATGCCATTAGTAATGGATGTTGCTTCAGGTATCACCAGTAGTAAACTTAAGCTTTTTAATCAACAAGCTAAAGATTCGTTGCTTGGAGATATGTTGAATTACCCAATGCCAATGCTCAATGAGTTTTCATCAGGCCTAGACCTTGGGGATGAATTTAGACAAGCACCGAAAAGTAGCGTACCTACATTACTTTTGACCGGAACGCTCGATGGCAGAACATATCCTCAAGAACAGCTAGAGGCAGTCCGTGGGCTATCAAACTTAATCCAAGTAAAAGTAAAGTATGCGGGGCATAACTTATTTACGTCATCTGAAGAGGTGCTTGCTAGAATGAAAGCTTTTTTAGCAAATGAGAAGGTAGATCAGAGCACAATTGAGCTACCGCTTCCTGATTTAAGTTTAAAACAATAATTGTTAATTCTAACAGTGATAAAGGAGAGTATTTTTTAAAGAGGTACTCTTGTGACTATTGATTTCAGTGCTGAGCTTTCTGGTGAGGTGGTTTTCTTATATTTAATGCATCTTTTGAAGGCGAAACAAAAAGTGTTGCTACGTTTGCATGCATTAATTTTTTAATATGTACCTTTTTTAAATTACCATACAGTTAACATGAAGAAAACTCCATTGCTTCGTTCATAAGTTAATTTTATGTTGTATTTTTAATCAATAAAGGAACATACAACATGTATAAACTCGTTTTATTTTTTTGTGCTTTGATAAGTACAGCGTCGTTTGCAAGCAGTGTCCCTGCAACTGATCATGCCATTGTGTACGAAGGGCGGGTTGTTAAACAATACGAGCAAGGGCTAGTGAGTATTAACTGGCCAGGAAGCAGCTTTAAAACAAAATTAACAGGTAAAAGCTTACACGTAACGCTCGTTGGTTTTGGTAATCAATTTGACGTATTAGTTGATGGCAAGCTTCATAAAAAAATAATCACAGATTATAGTGCAGAGCCTAAAATGTTTGAGTTATTTAGTCAGTCAAAAGAGGTTAGCGTTGAAATTGAAGTAGTAAAACGCTCAGAAGATACGAATAACTTTAGTGAAATACATCGCTTTGATGTTGACGGCAGCATAGAGGGTATTTGGCAGTCGCAAAAGCATATTTTGTTTATTGGTGACTCGATTAGTGCAGGTTTTGGTAGTGAGTCAAATAAACGAGAATGTACTTGGCAAGAAGTGTTACAAACCAGCAATGCGCGCTTGGCGTTTCCGTATGTCAGCTCACAGATGTTAGGTGCAACGTATACTCAAGTATCAGTCTCTGGACTTGGCCTTATTCGCAACTGGAGTGGTAATCAAGCGCACCATGATCTCACCTATTATTTTGATAAAGCGGGTGCATTATTTCAAGACAGTCGTACATTTGAAGACCGCTTCCCTAATTTAATTGTAATAGAAGTTGGCACCAATGATTTTAGTACTGACCCGCAAGCACATGAGCCATGGCAAGATATCCAACAAGTAAAAACCGCATGGGTAAAACGGATGGTTGAGTTTGTAGCCACAGTACGTGCACGCTACCCGGCACAACCCATTGTTTTTATGCCGCGCCCTGCCTACCCATATGACTTGATAATACCCGCAACAAACAAAGCAATTGAGTTGCTGTCTGCTCAAGGCCAAAATGAGCTCTACAGCCACACTTTTAATTCGGCGTTAAGTGGTTGTACTTGGCACCCAACAGAGCAAGAGCATCAAGATATTGCTGTTCAGTTAGTGAACTTTATTAAAACTAACAAAGTGTTTTGATAAGCAGATAATATGTAAAAGCTGCTTTAATGTGGCAGAGATACCATTGAGATTTCTGCCACATTAAGGCTATCAACTAGTTTAATAAATTCCAGCGTAGCGGCTCGCATTACAGCCCGACTAAATTTTAAAAAATGAAATATCTTGCTTTAACTTGCTCGAAAGGTCGGCCAATGTGTTGGTCGATGAATCGTTTTGATGCATTGAGTCGATGAAATCTTCAGACATTGCTGCAATTTGTTCCATTGTTGTGTTGATATCACTGATCACCGAGACTTGACCAGCAGAGGCTTTTGCAACCTCTTTCACTCTATTTAATGAATCACTTGCTTGTTTTTCGATACTTAAGAGCAGCTCTGTTGCTTTTTCTGTTTTTTCTTTACCACTTTCAACTTGTGGCTGAACGGTTTCCATTGCATTTACAGAGGCAATAGTTTGCGCTTGCACATCATTTATCATTGACTCAATTTGTGATGTAGCCTCACCGGTGCGCTGTGCTAATTGGCGAACTTCATCTGCTACTACTGCAAAGCCTCTGCCAGTTTCACCTGCTCTTGCTGCTTCAATGGCTGCGTTCAAAGCAAGTAAATTGGTTTGCTCAGAAATACCACTGATCACATTAATAATGCCACCAATTTGTTTGGTGTTATCTTCAAGCTTTCTTATTTGCTCGACCGTGGTATTCACGGTTTGCGATATTTTTTCCATTTCGGTGGCGGTTGCATCTACTACTGTGCGACCTTGTTCTGCATATTTTGCAGTGAGTCCAGAGTTCTCTTCAGTATGGTGTGCAATTTGCGATACTTGGTCGATACTTTCTCGCATTTCATTGAGCTTAAAGGCTGTTTGAGAGGTTAATTGCGCCTGACTTTGTGCCGCATTAAGTACTGATTTAGACCCTTTAGATACGTGTTCAACCTGAGTTGCAACGCTATTGGAAGCGGTGATTATGTTGCTAACAATACTGGTGATTTTTATATTCATGTTAGCAATTGCACCAATAATACTGTTTGGGTAGCGAGAGTTAATTGGCTGTGTTAAGTTGCCACTAGCGGTAGTATTTATCGCTGTCTGCGCTTCAAATGGTTCACCACCGAGTGCTGCGCGCAAGCTTCTTTCAATTAATACACCTACAAATATAGAAGCAGCCAATGCAATAGCACTTAAAATTAACATCCAGTTTTGAAAACCGCCAGCAACGGCTCGTGCTTCTGGGGTGGCTGTTTGGTTTTGATTCTCTTGAAAGTCGATAAATTCATTAATAGTGTTTAGCCAGTCAATAAATGCGGGCCTAGCATCATTTAATACGCGTTGCGACACGTCCTCACCAGCACGCTTTTCAGTAATAATTTGCTTAACCAGTGGAAGTGTTCTGCTTTGTATTTTATCTATTTTTGAAAGGATGTTACGTTCTTGGCTTGTGAAGTGAGTGCCATTACTTAGCATCTGATCCATTTTGTTTTCTGACTGGCGGTAAAATGCTTCTAACTCTTTTATTTCCTCAACAAATTCACTAATTTGCGAAGTATTACTGGCTATAGCAATATCTCGAATGGCAATCGCTCTGTCGTGAACACTACCACGATAATTAATGGCATAGCGCTGTTTTACCGAGTTAACATCTGTAATTTCACTTAATGTTCGGTCAATAAAATTAACTTTTTGGATCCCTTGAATCGTCAGTAACACTAGCAAGGCCAGTATAAAACCAAAGCCTAAAGTTAAACGACTTTTAACGGTCATTTGTGATAAAAAATCCAACATTATATTAACTCCCTAATGAGCACAGTGTAGTAAAGTGTAGTGCTAAACCCAGCGAACACAATTAGATATAACTAATTAGAACAATCGCTTTGCGACATCAATAAGCATAATTAGAGTGAATGCACACTCAACTAATTGGCCACATCAGTGTTTGAATTGGCAAAGCGAATTTTATTTTTATGCAGCTGACATCTTTATTGTGCGATGTTTTTTTGTGCCGCTTTTGGTACAATTTTGTAAATTCCACTGCCATCTATACCTAAATAGAGATCGCCATTGGGGTGGGTTGCAATGCTACGCACTCTGCCAGCTCCCTCGAAC
Organism: Pseudoalteromonas holothuriae; assembly: GCF_945859825.1. Classification (GTDB taxonomy): domain Bacteria; phylum Pseudomonadota; class Gammaproteobacteria; order Enterobacterales; family Alteromonadaceae; genus Pseudoalteromonas; species Pseudoalteromonas holothuriae. The sequence goes on along the minus strand of NZ_CAMAPC010000003.1, from coordinate 125,511 downwards.
AATTTACTGTGACCTACCACCTTGTCACCATCAAGCTTTACTAATACCAGATGGGCAAACTTCATAGAGCCTACAACTAAATGACCCTGCCACTGTGGGTATGTATCGCTGGTAACAAACGCCATGCCAGAAGGCGCTATAGAAGGGGTCCATGTCCAGAGAGGTTGTTGCATGCCTTTTCGTGTGGTTTCGTCGGTGATTTTTGAACCGTTGTAATTGATACCATAAGTGATGATTGGCCAGCCATAATTTGCGCCTGCTTTGATGATGTTAATTTCATCTCCGCCGCGAGGTCCATGTTCATGAGTCCAAATATCCCCCGTTTTTGGATGCATTGCCATTCCCTGAGGATTGCGGTGCCCGAATGAATAAATGCTTTTTCGAGCATTTTGTTGGTTAGCAAATGGGTTGCTATTAGGAATGCTACCATCTGGCTTGATGCGATGAATTTTGCCCGCATCATTATCTAAACGTTGTGGGTACTCATCTCGATTACCGCGATCTCCGATTGAAAAATACAGATAACCTTGTTTATCAAACTCAATCCGTGAGCCATAGTGATGAGACTTTTGGGTATTTGGAAAGCCATCAAATAACACTTGTTTATCTATTAGTTTCATATTGTTAAGTCGAGCGCGCATTATTGATGTGTTATTGCCACTTTCATCGCCTTCATAACCCGAATAAGAAAAATAAATCCAGCCATTACTTGCAAAATTTTGGTCGAGCTCCACATCTAACAAACCGCCTTGACGTTTTGCGTGTAATTTTGGCAACCCTTCGATGTGCTGCTCAAGTAACTTACCATTTTTAATTAATCGCAACTTGCCCGCTCTGTCGGTAACTAGCAATTCATTATCGTTGAGCCAGACCATGCCCCAAGGAATTTGTATGCCTTTAGTTAACAATTCAAGGCTGTATTTATCAGCGCTCTGGGCAAGTGGGATTGCTTGCTCTAAAGCTGCATTAGCGAAAGAAGAGATACAAAATAAGGCTAACGCTATCTTGTTATTTAGTTTTTTCATCGTGTGCGCTCAATGTAAATAAATAGATAAGTACTGATAGCCTAACGTGTTCTATATAAAAATGTCACGGTTTGCGTTGAGTGAATATGTAAAAAGTACACTTTTTTAACAACTGAAATTGTTTTTACTTTTAAGCGGCTATTGAATACATGAGTAGGAGTGAAGTGCTTGGTGAACCAAAGCTCAAAATGAATTTATTGGCATGCTCAAATATACGGTCAATAAAAATGGCGACTGAAAGTCGCCATTTTGCATGAATGAAATTTTAGTTTTGAAAACAGTACTACTCAGCGGCAGCGCGCCTTTGTTTAAAGTGTTCCTTGAGGGAGCGGATAGGGTAAGTGCACAGGGCACCAACTGCTATAAAGTTACAGGTCCAGGCCCCAACTTGATAGAAAAAGGTAAGGTCATGGTAATCATAATACCCACGAGCGATAAGTTGCATACCTAGCAACACCATATTACTTTTTTTCATAAAGTCTGAACAAATAAATTAGGTGATTTATTACTTAATAAAAATAAGTTCTCAGTTTATATTTTTCAATAATAAATACGGGCTGTATGATAAAATGTTATGCATATTAGGGCTTGGCAAGCCTTGGTGTGGTTTATTTGTATTGATAAACACAATGATTTGACGTGGTAAGAGAGTTTTAAAATTGCGCTAACCAATCACTTATACAGTATTGATTAGCGCATTTATTAACTGAATGCGCGAATATTTATAATTGCGCGAAGGTAAGCGTTAAAGAGTTTTTACCCACATAACCCCAACCTCTTTTTTTACTACTTTTACGCGAGTGCCTTTACTGAGTGGTTGATCGCTTTTGAGTTGCCATTGAATACCAGAGTAGGCATGAAACACCTGATTGTTGTCGTTTAAATCGTCACTTAAGATAAAATCAATATCAGCAAAATCGTTACTTATCTCTTCATCGTTACTTGATTGCTGCAAGCGTTTTAGTGGTTTCCATAAGACTAGTGCTAAAACAAAAGTGAGTATGGCGTTTACCCAAAGCGCTGTCATCCAGTCATTGGCTAATAAACCAGCGTACATCATGGTGCCGCTAAGTACTAATGATAGGCCTAAAAATAGTAAAAAAAATGTCGCAAACCCAAGCACTGCAACTTCAATGATTAAAGCAAAAATACCAACAATAATAAGGGTTTGTGGTAAGTTATTTAAAATCAAATCCATATGATTATCCTTTTTGTTGCTTATTAATGGCGCTAATAATAGACATGCCTTGCGCGACTAAAGCGCTGGTATCAGTGCCTGAGTCGGGCAGTAAAACCACCGATGACTCTTTGGCAATCGCTTCTTTGGCGGCAATGGCTTTAGTTGCCAAATCAAGTTGAATGGCTTTTTGGCCTTGTTCAGTATCTGCAGCTTCACCTACTTTGCGCAGCGCTGCAGCTTGTGCGTCTGCAACGGCAATAATGGCTTGAGCTTCACCCTCGGCACTGAGAATTTGTTCAGCCTTTTCACCTTCCGCAGCAAGTACTTGTGCTTGCTTTTTACCTTCGGCCACATTAATTGCCGATTGTCTGTCACCTTCAGACTCTAAAATTTGTGCACGCTTTACACGCTCTGCTTTCATCTGAGCTTCCATAGCTTCCATAACAGAATTAGGTGGCACAATATCTTTTATCTCGTAGCGTAACACCTGTATACCCCAAGGCTCTGAGGCACTATTAATTGCAGTGACGATATTGGTATTAAGTAAATCGCGCTCTTCAAATGTTTTGTCTAGCTCCATTTTACCCAGTTCACTACGCATGGTGGTTTGCGCTAATTGCGTTACTGCAAAAATATAATCATCTACGCCATATGTCGCTTTATACGGGTCTAATACACGGAAATACAGCACACCATCAACTATTAAAGAAATATTATCTTTAGTAATCGCTGACTGAGAAGGTACATCAACCGCTTGTTCTTTTAGGCTTCTATCGGCGGCAATTCTATCAACAAACGGAACAATGAAGTTTAGTCCAGCCTCTTTTGTTGATTGGTATTTGCCAAATCGTTCAATCAACCACGCACGATTTTGGGGAACAAATTTAATACTACTTTTAAGTACAACAAGTACAAAAATGAGCAATAACACTTCGATGTTAAATAGTATGTCTAATATCTGGCTTACGGGGTCCATGGTGTTCCTCTGTGTATTATTATCCTAACAAAGAGATTAGCATTGTACCGAGTTAGCAGCTAGAGGAATGTAACTTTAACCATCGAAACTTTACTTAAGAAGGTGTATATTTAACACCTGTAGAGATGATTACATTTATCAGCATATGGTTATGTAGTCACATAGATGATGAGGTTCAAACTTCAAGCAATCTATCTTTTGTTGAAGCACGGATAAGCACACAATAATGTGCTCAGCAACGCCTGAACCTCAGTTAGAAATAGTATTCTATTGAAAACTGTAAAAAATCATCTTTGCGCGCAAAGAATGTGATTTCATCCACTGAGTCAGCCTGAAACAACCAGCCTTCCACTCTCCATCGCCAGCTATCATTGATTCTGCTAGATATTTCAAGCCTACCACTGACAGTGTCTTTATCGTCTAAGTCCTGAACTAACCCTACTAACGCGGTTGTACCGTCTAGGTCATTTAGTGTGAGTCTTGCACCGAGGAATAAGTCATTTTGCCCTTGTGCTAAGCTTGGATCTTGACGCGAATCATATTGGTATTCACTAATTAAGTTAATGTCCCAAAAAGAATCAAACACGCCAATTAAAGTATATTCAAAGCCTGCCGTCACAGCGCTGTAGTTGTGTGTTGAGTGGCGATGGTATCCTTCTAATTTAAAAAGCCAATTTTCGTATACGAGTTGTGATTCGATCCCTACTTGCTCCATGTTAGGATGCAAAGGGGCAAGCGCATTATGTGCTGCGGAATATTGCAAAATGGGTGTTCTTTGAATACCGTTAAAGTAATGTAAGCTATAGTCAATGCCCGCTAGGCGGCTACTGTATTTCAATGCAAAGTCTTGGCGGTTTTTTCCTTTGCTGGATTCAAATTGCACTAAGGAAGGGTCCACAACGAGAATAGGCCTTAACCTACCTTTTTTTGATGCATATTTGGGCTTTTGAAAGTGAGGTAGTAGGAAGACTTGCAGTGAACTGTCTTCGCTATAATAAGTGTATTGCAGCATGGGTTGCCCCATTTTTTGTTCAAAGTCTACACTTGCTAATGTATCGGTTTGATTAATAATATCTATGATGTGCTGAGATTCTGTGACGCCCCAAAACACTTGATTAATACCAACTTTAAATTCGTGGGCATTTGATGTGTATGCAAGGTTTAACTCTTTAAAATAGAAGCCTGACTTTTCGTCGTCCATAGAGTTAATCCGAGCATTAGGCTTTATATTAACTTCTATATCATTATGGTTGTAGTATAACTCTGGCGCAAAGGATAACGTTGCTTCATATTGCTCTGATTGCTGCTCTTTAGCGCTGACATAGTGACGCTGTTCTAAATTTAAATTACCCTGTATTTCAAAGGTCCATACAGGGCTGGCTATAAGTATTAAGGCCAATAAAGGATAGCTTGAGTTAACTATGCACTTCATTAGCGAACCTTATTTAACCTTCTACTAGCAAAGTCTTGAATACTTAAATCAAGGTTAAATTCAAAATTCTCAGTGATAAGTGTTGTCGACTTCCCAGTTTGATGATTATTCATCTGCATGGTATGTGCTCTCCAGAATTTATCCAGATGCAATTTATATTCACTTAAAATCAATGTTTTTAAAGGACTTCCTTTTCTATCATAAAACTCGATCTTGAGCGGTATATAACGTGACGCATCTATCCATGCTACTCTTTTTTGATACCCTGAAAACTTGTCGACTGGCACTTGTTCAACTTTAAACACCTCAATGCCATCAATTTTATCACTTTCTAAATAGGTAAACTGGTATTTACCAACTTCAAAAGAGGATAGATCCTCAAATGAAAACTCACTACCAACAAAAGGGCCTGACTTATTTCGTGATGCTATTGCTTTGGTGCGTTTAAGTGCCGGTAGATAGAGCCACTGTTCATCTGCATCATTGATATGAGAATGATTTAAAAACACAGTACCTTTTACATCATTGGGACGATCAAATATAATCAGTGACTTGTCACCATCATTGTCTACTTCTAAAGTCTTAAGGCGCATTTCGCGGACACTTTTATCCCCACTAGGGTTTTCTAAAATCATTTTGAATTTAGAGTAAACGCTATTCCATCCTGAATTTCTTGCCTTTTGTTCGATTGAAATTTGTAGTCCTTTCTCATTTTGAGAGGCACTAGGAAGGCTGACTAAAGCCAAACTACATATTAAGATACTTTTAAGCATGTTATTCCTTACTAATTTTCCCATTTGGTTCTGCTATTGTATTGCTAACCGCTAAATTTCCGCTTTTAGATGATTTGCTGAGTAACAATATCAAAGAAGGGAGAAACAAGAAGTCTATCAATAATGCGATGCTAATCGTGATAGCTGTCATGAGTCCCATCTCTGAGTTTACTTGCAGACTTGATGTAGCCATCACTAAAAAACCTGCAATCAGTATTAGAGTTGTTGTTGTCAAGGCCGTGCCCACCACATTAAACGCATAACGAATGGCGTCTTGTGCATTGTACCGGAGTTCCTTTCTCGCATGTTGGTAACGAGTCAAAAAATGAACTGTATCATCTACAATAATTCCTAATGTAACGCCCAATACTACAGACAGCCCCAAGCCTACCTCACCTGAATATAATGCCCAGACCCCAAAAGCAACGGCGGCCGGAGTGAGGTTAGGAATGAGACTTAAAAGGCCAATTTTAACTGAGCGAAGAGCTAGAATGAGTAGCATCGAAATTAATACCAGTGCTGTAGTAGAGCCCTCCAGCATGCTCATGATATTTGTTGCTCCAATATGCGAAAACATTAAAGAAGGACTTGCAATTAACAGTTGATAAGGGCTGTTTAGTGATTCAAAGCGCGTTTTTATCAGGTTTTCTAGCTCTAGGGTTTCATTGGAGGTGAGGTCTTGAAACGTCACTGTTACTCTGGTCGCAGATTTGTCAACGTTTAACAGATTATTGGTATCGAGTCCAATTGGTAAGGACATTTCCAGTAACAGAATATATTGCGCAACTTGCTCTTTAGACTCAGGTAACCGATAAAAGCTAGGATCATCGCCATGCATGTTCATGTTCAGTCTTTTTACGGTATGAGTAATGCTGTTAATGTGATCAGTGTACTCTAGACTACTGAGCCAAATTTGGAATTGGTCAATAAAGGCTAAGAACTTAGGATCATTAATGCCTTCCGCTTTACCAGAATTAAACGACAGCTCTAGAGTCGTCATACCTGCAATGTTGGCTTCCATAAAGTTCGCAGCAGCTCTAAATGGAACGGACTTATCAAAGTATTCTACAAAATCATCATCCAGCTGGTTTTTAGGAAGCTGGATGATGGCTGAAAGCATGATAATCGAGGTGATGAAAAAGATACGTTTATAGTAGCGGATCACAAAGCTTGCAAAGAGATCCATTAATTCGTAATTACGGTTTTTCTTCGACACTTCTAAGGGGAAAAGGGTCATCAAGGCTGGCAGCAACGTAATAGTGAACCAAAATGCCAACATCACTCCAATTGCAACTAAATTTCCTAAATCAACAAATGGGGGGGAGTCCGAAAAGTTCATTGTCAAAAAGCCAATTGCAGTTGTTACACTGGTTAGAAAAATTGGTCTGATGTTTGACTTTATGCTGTGTTCAATAGCAGCTGATTTAGCGTTGCCTTGGCGTATCTGTTTAATGTAAGAGGTAATTACATGGACGCAATCTGACACGGCCAATGTCAGGATTGCAATCGGCGCAGTGGTCGTTGGGCTACTGAGTTCGCCACCTAGCCAGCCCCAGATACCTATGGTCGTCACAACACTGACAATAATGATAAACAACGAGATTACACTGGCAGAGACCGAGCGTGTAAGCATAGACAGCAGTACTAATACCAATAATAACATTGCGGGTATCCGCGTCGCTGTATCTGCAATGGCGATGTCCTGAAAACTGTTATTCATGGTAACGATACCCGACAGCATAAAGTCAATATTTGGATAACGACTGGCGAATTCATTGACTACCAACTCAGTTGCGTTTGCAATTTTTGGCACTGCTTCGGTCATGTCTGCTTCAGGAATAGTAAAAGTGATATTCACAACGGTAGATGAACCATCCTCTGCCAGTATACTTTTAACCAGTTGCGGCTCTTTGAGTGCAACTTGAGAAATTTGTTTTATACGCGCTTCGGTTAATGAAATATCCAAAGGAACGAGGTCTTCTATAATTATCGTATCCTGCTCTGCGTAGCTATGTTGAAAATTGGTAATAGAGTCAACTCGAGTGCTGTGTTCAAATTGCCATGATTGCTCTGTAAGTTCCCCAATAGCTTGTAACACGTCTTTGGAAAAAACCGTACCAGAATTAGGGGCTATCACAATGGCGACGTTGTCACTCTTTGTGTACGTCTTTTGTAAATTCAAAAAGTCATTTAAATAGCTATTATCATCACGGAAAAAGACTTTGTAGTCATTCTTAAAAGGGATGCTCCATGTAAACCCCTGAAAAGCCCCCATGGTTGATGTTAGGATCAGCACGACTGTAAATAAAATTGTTGTCCAAGGGCGTGTGATTGAGTTCATTACGAGTTTATGCATTGCTTTACATTCCTGTGAATATGCCCAAGTGCATCAAATAAAGAGAAATCGTCGCTACGCTGGCACCAATAAAAGCGCCGACGATAACGTCAGATGGGTAATGCAGACCCAATACAACCCTAGATATACTCACTAGCACTGTAAAAGGAATAACCAAGAGACCCCACCATAAGTTACTGGACATAAGAATGATGCTGAAACAAATAGAGTGCATGGTATGACCAGAAGGAAAACTGTACAAGTCAATGGCCGATTCAGTAATCTTGAGGTCGGGAATTGTAATGAAAGGGCGTTCTCGCTGAAATTGTTTCTTGATCCAGAGGTATAGCACTAATGTTATTAACCCCGTTAACAACATCAGCGCTGACGTTAACAGTCCGTCAACCCCTGATATTATAGGTTGCAATATTATCAGGGTGTACCAAAAACGACCGTTCCCCAGTATGCTTATTGTTCCAAGGAACTTACTGAGTGATGGTATATGGTTAAATTCATTGATAAATTCACAATAATTGTAATCGAGTTGCTTAATCCTTTCGTATCGACGAAATTGTCCATTTGACTGTTTTTTTTGTTCAGGCTTGTTTAATAAATCCATCTCATATGTGCTCCACAAAATCCTTGCTCAGCAAGCATAAGCTTAAAATTCATAATAAAAATGCAGTAAGTGGTACACAGGTTAACCAAAAGGTGTTTTGATGTAAAACTAAATTATTGTTTTGTTTCTTTTTTGGTTCTGGCCTGCGTGTTGTCTATGATCTTGGTTTCTTGTTTGTATTTTTGGTAATAATTATGTTGATTTTGTTTATAATATATATAAGGATATACGCGTTATTAAAAAATTCATTTCGTCGAAGGAAGGACTGTTTATGCGATCTTATAACTCTTATATCAATGGGGAGGAGGTTTCTTCTGGTTCATGGGTATACACAATTAAAGCCTCTGCCGTCTTAACTGACACACTTCAGAGTTTGAAATTAAAACGCAACCTGGAAAAAGGTAAGCGTGATGATGGGGAGTCTCATCCTGATGTTGTAGCCAGGTGTGACATTACATCTGATGAGCAACTAGATCTTGCACTTGAGTCGGCAAAAAATGCTTTTAGTCAGTGGTCTACATTCCCTATAGAAAAAAGGCTGGAAGTTGGTACCAGATTCCATCAAGAAGTATTAGATCGTAAACAGGAGTTTATCGACGTTTTAATTGAAGAAGGGCACCCACGAAAACTTGCCGAATGGGAAGTGTCTGGCATTTTACAAAGCACGGATAGCGATGCTGTTAACTTGTGGCGTAAGCAACTTCTCGAAGAATGCCAGATAGGGTCTCGTGATCTTAAATTGATCCGCAGAGCCGATGGCGTTGTTACCCTTAGTCCACCTCAAAATGCTGCAGCGTCAAACTCTGTGGGAGGACTTGCCTGTTTGATCGCTGGAAATGCGCTGGTAGTGAAAGCGCCAAGAAGTTGCTCATATGGTGTCATGTATGTCTGTCGAGAGATTATAGCGCCTATTTTAGAAGAGGTTGGCGCACCTCGTGGCACTTTGAACTTAGTTTGTGGTACATCCAGCAAAATTATGTCGCGTTGGATGGATAGTCCTCTGGTGAATGATATTTTCTTCTTTGGTAGCAGTGAGCGTGGTATAAAAATTGGCACGGAAGCAGTGCAAAAAGGGAAAAAACCAGTGCTTGAACTTGCTGGCAATGATGTCTGTGTGGTCTGGCATGACGCTGATCTAGACTGTGCTGCAGAGGCGTTGACAGAATGCTTCTTCGGTTCTGGTCAAATATGTATGGTGCCGAAGTGTGCTCTGATCCACCCAGCTATTGTAGAGCGCTTAGTTGATAAGTTACATACGCTGGTAAGCTTTATACAGCCTGGCCTACCAGAAGAAAAAGATGTTTTGTTGTCTCCGGTACTCAGGACAGAAGAATTTTTTAGGTTTTTGGATGATGCCGTGAAGGCTGGTGCAGAGGTGATAACTGGTGGTGTCAGAGTTGAGCTTGATGGCACTGAATCTCCAACTGGACCTTTCCTTGCTCCCACGTTAGTTAAAATTCAAGGTTTAAAAGACGCACGTGATATTGAGTGCGTAAGAAAAGAAACCTTTTTTCCTTTGCTGCCTCTTATTGTTTTAGAGTCAGAACCTGATGATGTCAGCCTAAGTCGGGTTATTGAATTTATAAACAGTAATGAATATGGATTACGCAACTCTTTTTGGACTAGTAACGAGAAAACGATTGAGGAAGTCGTACAGCGAGTAAATAACGGTGGTTTGCTGAAAATCAACGACTCTCATATTGGATTTGTTCCATACTTAGGAACTCATGGCGGTACAGGCCTTACAGGTGGACCGTTTGGCGAGCTTAATTACCCAATGTTAAGAACGACACATTTACAGGGCGTTAGTATTGGTCATGGCATACGTCCACGCCAGTCTGTATTTGAGTATGTTGCTTCTAAAAAGGATGTTTAATGAAATTGTTAGCACAAGAGAGAGACTTGCTTGAACGTTATCTACCAGGTTTATACGAACGCTTAGATGAAACGCCATTAGAAGTACTTGAAGGTGAACAAAATCCGAGTATTAACTGGTACAAAGAAACTGGCGGTGCTGGGCTGTTAATCTCTCCAGATTTTGGTGGCGCCGGTGTGAGCGCTGAAAATATGATTAAGCTCACAAGAGCTGTTGCATCTAAAGCGCCATCGTTAGCGCTGTGTACCACGATGCATCAATTCTCGCTCGCAAGTTTAATAGAGCTGTCACAAAACAGTGATGGCCCACAGTGGATGTTACTCGATGGTATTGCCAGAGATAAACTACTCATGTGTTCAGCTTTTGCAGAAGGTCGTGCTGGACAGAGCATTTTAGAACCAACCATGCGGGCTGTTTGGGATGGTAAAAATTGGTTAGTTAGTGGACGTAAGCAGCCGTGCAGCTTGGCGCGATCTATGGATCTTATCACTGCTAGTGTCAAACTAGAAAAAGAAGGTCAGCCAAGTGTGACAGGGGTTGCACTTATTCCTGCAAAATCAGCCGGTATATCAGTAGAGCCATTTTGGCAAAACAAAATTTTGGCGGGCACGGAGTCAAATGCATTGGTATTAGACAATGTTGAAGTCCACCCTGATCTGGTTTTTGAATTGGGTTTGGAGTTTAAAGGCAAACTTGATGACCTGCAAACCTATGGTTTTATTTGGTTTGAGCTGCTGCTTACAACTAGCTATTTGGGTGTTGCTATGTCTTTGGTTGAGCGAGTTTTTGAAAATAATAGAGGCGATGAAAGTGCGCGTGTAGCACTGGCTACCGAGCTTAAAAGTATGGCTATGCTATTGGATTCAGTAGCGAAAGAACTTGATGAGGGACTAGATCGTAATGAATGTTTAGCGCATGCATTGATTGCTCGTTATCAGGTAACCAGTGCGATTCAACGAAACATTGTTAAGTCGGTTGAGCTACTTGGTGGTATTGCTTTTATAAAATCTCCTGAAATTTCATATCTTTGCTCAGCAGCTCAGGCTATTAGCTTTCACCCACCTTCTAGAGCGAGTGCTATTTCAGGCTTACACAGCTGGTTTTTAGGCAACGTACTTACAATGGAATGATCATCAATGGATAACAGAACTGATACTTTACCAACCTCAGGTGATGACTTTGAACATATTTTGCAACTGTGCAAACAGCATTTATCTAAGGGTAGAGCAAAAATATCTGATGTATTTGGCACTGATCTTGAAGTTAGTTCTCAAGGTGTATGGGTTAATACTTCCAATGGTACAAAATACCTCAATGCAGGCGGGTACGGTGTTTTTATCCACGGTGCACGCCACCCGCATGTAGAGCAAGCGGTAATTAAGCAAATTCAAACTAACCCTATCTCATCACGGATTTTGTTAGAACCAACTGCAGCGATTGCTGCACAAGCACTAATTAATGTTGCGCCAAAGGGCTTGCAGCATGTGCACTTTGCAGGGTCTGGTGCTGAAGCCACAGAAGCGGCAATTAAATTATGCCGAACGTTGGGTCGAACACGTCTAATCACAACTAAAAATGGTTATCACGGCAAGACCATGGGGGCTTTGAGTGTGACGGCGAATGAGGTGTATCAAAACCCGTTTCGCCCGTTACTGGATGAAGTTAGTTGTGTTGGTTTTGGCGATCTTGAAGCGTTGGAAGAAGCGTTGAAAAGTGGATCTAAAGCTGCAGTGATTATGGAGCCGATACAGGGTGAAGGTGGTGTTCGTATTCCTCCCAAAGGCTATTTAACAGCGGTAAAGGGCTTATGTGAACAGTACGATGCGCTGCTCATTTTAGATGAAATTCAAACTGGTATGGGGCGCTTGGGTAAATGGTGGGGAGCCGACTTTGAACAGGTTACACCAGATATCATGCTGTGCGGAAAAGGGTTGTCTGGTGGCATAGTACCAGTTTCAGCGATGGTTGCGACGGCTGAAGTATTCAAAGCATTCAATCGAGACCCATTTATTCATACCTCAACATTCTCTGGTGCGCCAATTGCAATGGCAGCGGTCAAAGCAGCTATTGAAGCGATAGAAAATGATGAGTTGATTTACAAAGCTGAGGTACTAGGTCAGCAAATTCAAGAAGGTTTGGAAAATATTGTCGCACAGTATTGCCCACACTTAGTTAAGGAAATTCGTGGTGTTGCTTTGCTCATAGGAGTTGAGCTTTATTCTCCTGGTCTTGCTGGAGCGTTAATCGCGGAGTTGATAGAAAGACATTTAATTGTTAACTATTCGCTCAATGCTGGGGCTGTTTTACGTTTTACTCCCTCTGCGGTAATGAGTCAAAGTGATGTAGTGTTTTTATTGGAAGCTTTCGAAAACGCTTGTATTGCATTAGCAGAGAAATACCCAAGTTTAAATTCAGTTGGAGTTATTTAGTTATGAGACGTGTTGAAATCCATGCGGTTATACCGAGTACCAGTGCAAACCATGTGTTTGATACCTTATCAGATTTTCGCCATTACGCAGCGCTTGTTGATACAGTCGTTAGCGTAGAAATGCATAGAGAAACAGGGAAAGAAGCAGAAAGCAGTTGGGTTGTAAAATTTCGTAATGGGTTACTTAAATGGACCGAGCGAGACTGGTTTAAACGCGAAGAGTTGAAACTGGAATTTGAACAGATAGACGGAGACTTTGAAGAGTTTACTGGGGCTTGGCATATTGAGCAACAAGACAGTGATGTGAAAGTTGCATTGATTGTTGATTTTGATTTCGGGGTTCCTTCGCTAGAAAGCATTGTAAACCCCGTTGCAGCCAGAGTACTAACTGATGTAACGCAACAAATATTGATTGGGTTGTTCAGTAAAGACGTTCAATTTAATGAAGCGCCTTTAGGGGCAGAAGTAGAATTAAGCGCCTAAGCCTGCATGTTGTAGCAACTGAGTTGTCAAGGAATAGGTTGAACATTTTTGAATCGAAGGAGAATGACATGGGTCACCCAAAAAAAGCAGCCGATATCTGGGAATATCCAAGAACCAAAGAGCAAAGAGATAGTTTATACGCTAAGCATGCATCTGATGAAGCTGTTCCAATGGGTAATTTATTATCAGATATATCCCCAAAAGCTATTTTTAAAGCAATTCAAATTATGCTGTCAAAAGGCACTATTAAACAAAAGCTTTTGCCTATAGCTTTGGATTGTAGTGCTTTTCAAAAAGAAGATTTTGAATACAGTAAAGCTCAGATTGAAGAAGTTGTTGATAATCTAAAAAAGGTTCCTTTTAGAGAAAAAGGAATGAAGTGGATCATTGATTTCAATCGCGAGCTGCGAGTGCAATTTTATGGCGAACGCATAGTCAATATCCCATACGAGAAAATGGTTGAACGTGTTGATATCAGCCGAGTAGGTGATTGCTTTAGGGATGTATTAGGAATTAACACTGAAGTTTTCAAACGTGATGAACAAGGTCGCCCTACATTACAGATTGAAAGAATTGCGGCGTTGGCACAACCAAACTATTCAGCGTTCTTGGGCAAAGATGAACTAGATGTATATAAACTAGAGTTGCAAGAATATCATGATAAGAAAGTGATCAATTGGATGAAAACAGTGTGTAGTCCGAATGCATCAACAGTGATTGACGACAGCTATTTTGCACTATCTCCTAGCGATGATGGCAAGGGTACGAAGCTGGAATTTGCAGCTTTACAGGAGTTCCCATTGCCAAGAATTATGGTGTTGTTTGGTTTGAGTAAATGGAAATGGTACAGGGAATGGCTAACCAGAGGGGCATACCGCCGTTTTTGGAATGATACATCGGGTAATGTGCTTAAGATGTATGCAGGTGAGAGTGTCGCAACTGGTAAACCAAGAACTGTGGACAAAACAAGCAGAGATAATTGTAGCGAGGCACGGTAGTAATATGGAGTTTCCGTATGCTTTTTACATTGCTTTAGATGGCAATGGGCTTAATGGACTAGAAGGACGCGCAGGGATGTGCGCTTTTAACTATGACCCTGAGCTAAAGAAATATGACTATCGCATCAAATACTATGATGGCATGGCTGGAGGCCACGCTGTTAGTGTTAGTCCAAATGGCAAAGTTGGTTTTCTAGGAAGCACTGGTCAGCATTTGATGTTTTTTGATACCCACACACTGGAGGAAATAGGAAGAGTTTCAACATTGTGGTACGAAAGCACGAACTCATCTATCAAGGGTAGCACTCATGCGGTGTGGGTCAGTGATGAGGAAGTAATCGTTGCCATTGGTGAAAGCCTATGGAGCATTAACATTAATGACCTCAGCAATGCAAACGTAATTGCTAAGCATGGCCTAAAAGTACCTCATGCGATGAAAAGAACGGCCTCAGGCAAGTATTTGGTATACGGTGGAATGGATCACCCAGAAGAGGGCGAAGCCAAAGAAGTCGGCATTTTAGATATGCATACTAAAGAGGTTAGGAAGGTTGAACTACCAGCCACTTGCTGGCACGTTGCTTGCCACCCAACCGAAGATAAGTTCTATGCGCTCTCATTTCGGGTTTTACCGCAAGGAGGCGACTGGCACGAATGGGCTATTTCCTTATTTAAAGAATATGTATTTGAAATTGATGCGGTATCTGGAAAAGTGCTAAGACACTGGAGTGCTGGTCAGGATCTGCATGCACATATCAATTCAGATGTATGTTTGTCTGAACAAGAACTCATTTATTGTAATGGCGCAAGTGGCACCATTGTAATGATTGATAGGAATGACTTTAGTTCTTTTAGGATGATTGATGAGCGACCTAACTTTTTAACCCGCCTTGGCGCGACCAGACAACGTATGAGAACGTTTGTAGATAGCATCACCAGAGGCTCTATTTTTACAAATGGCCATTTCCATTTACGTGCTTTAAGGGCCTCGAGGTGGACCATGTTGGATTCAGTGTATGCGTGCCAACTTTCTTCAGATCAAAAGTATCTGTTTACTGCTAATAGAGGCCTTAATACGATCACTGTATACAATTATCCAGATAGCACCGTAAACCTAACGGTAAAAATGCCTTCTTTGCAAGAGTACGATGAAACGTTGAAGTGGTGGGGGGATCCTCGTTTGGGTTTCCATCATAGTACGTTAAGGACCACATCGTTGCCAAAGCAGCAGAGCGCAAATGAAAACAATTCACTCCCCGTATAGGTAGGCGTAATAGAGGTAAATATGTTGACTCAAGTGTTAGCTAATATATCTAAGGCTCCACAAGTCTTCTTTGCGAAAAATACAATCAGGCGTAAAAAATATTCGTTTGATGTTGATTTGGCGAAATATTCAATAAGTGATTATGACCAGATCATAGAGGTTTTACGCCAAGTTGAGGCTGAAGTATTAAGTGCTCCAAAAAGCAACGATAGTATGCATTGGGTGCACTTTAAGGATACCGTATATTTTTATGGTGAACGGGTTTTTGAGCTTCCGTTTGATGATTTTGTTCAAAAGGTAGATATTGCACATGCTGGTGATTTTTATAGAGATTCTGTTGGTTTGGTTACTCGTGTAGTCCAGCAAGACCAATATGGTCGTCCAACATATCAAGGGGCTCGTATCATTGCTTTGCCGCAACCTAACTACGCTGCGTTTATGGGTAAAGGTGAGCTGGATGTGTATAAGCTTGAAAAAGTAGAGTACAGCCAGAATGAGCATCGAGTATGGATGAAAACCGTTCACAGTCCAAATGGTTCAGCAGCGTGTGATGACGGTTATCTGATGTTTCAGCGTACAGCCAACAATCAAGTTAAAGTTGTCTTCCTTGCATGCCAAAGTTTTCCCGCTCCACCTCTAATGGCTGTGCTTTTTTTAGATCGGTGGACGTGGTTTAAAGATACATTGACTGAGGCAGCATACAGGAGTTTTTGTAATCGTATGATGAAAAATATTGAAGCTTGCTATAAGGGCGAAAAGTTTAAAGTTGGCCGAGCATCAATTGCATAACCTTTTGAGTTAAATATAAAAATATAAAAATATAATAAATGGTAATGTATTACTGAGCATGGAGGCTTGTTTGTACTTTTGGTATCTACTCCCAGTAAATGCCTAAGAATGTATACACCAAGTCAATTTGAGCGGGTTTTGACCAGCGTCTGAAACTTTTGCTTTGCGAAAAATAATTAGAACATAAAAATTAAAAGTGTATTTTAGTATGGACAACGTATTTGAAGTTTCTCGACAACACTATTTAAACATACCTGACAAGAAAGCATATATATACCTAAACGACGGTGAAAATGAGGGGGGATCATTAACTTATAAAGCGCTATATGAGCAGGCGCATGCTATGGCAAGCAATATTATGGAGCAATGTGAGCCTGGCGACCGAGTATTACTACTTTTGCCTCAAGGCTTAGATTACATAAAGAGCTTTTTTGCTTGTACTTTTTGCGGTGTGATTGCTGTCCCTGCGTATCCACCTCACAGTGCAAAGCACTCATTTGAGCGCATTAGGGCTATTTTACGTGACTGCAGGCCGAAGGTAATAATTACATGTCCAGAACTGCGAGATAAGTTTTCAAGTCCGATTTTTGAACCTTTGCAACAAGAGTTTGATTGTAAAATTGCATATGTAGATCAGCTCTGTACAGATGTTGAAAATCCTTTACCCCAAGTCTCGGGTGATGCAATTGCATTTTTACAATATACCTCAGGTTCTACAGGCGAACCGAAAGGGGTCATGGTGACCCATCATAATCTGATAGAAAATGAGCGGCTAATAAAGCAAGCTTTCTCACATTCGTCTAATAGTACGGTAGTGGGCTGGTTACCTTTGTTTCATGATATGGGTTTGATTGGCAACTTGCTACAACCATTTTTCGTTGGTGCTACTGCGATTCTGATGCCACCTCAAGCATTTATACAAAAACCCCTACGTTGGTTGCAGGCCATCGCGAAATACAAGGCGAACACCAGTGGTGGACCAAACTTTGCTTATCGCTTATGTGTCGATAAGATCGCACCGGAAGAGGTCGCAGGTTTAGATCTAAGTCATTGGAAATTAGCGTTTAATGGTTCCGAAAAAATTCAAGCCAGCACACTAAAGTCATTTTGCGAATTGCTTGCACCAACAGGGTTCAACGAAGACGTCTTATTTCCCTGTTATGGTATGGCTGAGGCCACATTGTATGTTTCTGGTGTCAAAGCCAAACCAAATTATTACACCGCAGACCCTGTCGCGCTTATGAGCAATTCATATATTCCAGCCAAAGATGGTCTTACACTGGTTGGTTGCGGTGTACCAGAAGATGGAATGCGTATTGAAATCGTGGAACCTAGTGAATGCGTTGCGCTGGAAGAGGGGGCAATTGGTGAAATTTGGTTGCAGCATGAGAGCGTAGCCAAGGGGTATTGGCAAAAACCAGAATTAACCCAAGAATACTTTGGTGCTCGATTAGCAGGCAATGATGGTCACTGGCTCCGTACCGGTGATTTAGGTTTTAAACAAAACAATGAAGTAATCGTAACTGGTCGGCGCAAGGAAATGTTGATTGTCTGTGGCCGAAATTATTATCCACAAGATATTGAAGAAACAGTCAGGCAAGTCAGCTCAGCATGTCAGCAGGATGCAACCTGTGCTTTTGCCGTCGATGGGCCAGAACAAGAGCAGTTAGTTATTGTTCAAGAAGTAAAGCGCACCGCATTGCGTACTTTAGATCAAGAGGCGGTGATTGCCGCTATTAGCAAAAATATTGCCCAGCAGCACCAGTTGGATGTGGCGGACGTAGTGCTGATTAAGCCCGCATCAATTTTGAAAACAACCAGTGGTAAAATACGTCGTTTGGCGGTAAAAGATGCTTACCGTGCTAACGAGTTAAAAGTGATTGGTAAGAAGTCAGCTACGAGTAAAACAATAAGCTCAGCCTCAAAAAATTCAGAGCGCTTAGCAACATTGATAGCTCACCTAGGCGTTTTCTCAAATTCATCACAAGTGTTTGAGCACCATACAGGGTTGTTTGCTGTAGCTGCCAACTCGGTACAAATGATCCAGCTACTGCATTTTCTAGAGCACAGATATCAAGTGCAGTTTGACCTTGGAGATTTGCTTGAATGTGAAGATATAGCGGCATTAGACGATTTAATAACGCGTAGTGCCTGCTTGGAGCAAAGCAAGCATAGACAAGTATCTGAGGAATTACCCCTTGCCTTACAATACTTGTGTTTTGAGCAGTTCATGGAACCGCAAAGTTGTAAATATAACCTATCGACCGCGGTGACAGTACAACAGAGTATAGATAGTCACACGTTGGCCCAGAATGTCAGCATGCAACTGCGACAGACTCCCTTGCTTCGTGCCCGTTTTGAGTTAAATGCAGGCCGTATTGATGTGCGCTACCAAAAAGATACAGTTGCATTTACATCTCATGGGCAGAATACCAATGAAGGCTGTCAGGAACAAATTAACCAGCTGATAAGCACACCTTTTGATCTGTCACGTTCACAACTGTATCAGGTTCACAGTTGGGAGCATGATAATAGTCAAACTACAATTTTAATATTGGCACATCACGCAATTGCTGATGCATTGAGTATGCAGTATCTGCTCGAGCAATTGTTGGGTAAAACAAGTGCTGCAATGAGTTCGTATCAGGACTATATGCACGCGCAAAAAATCAGCACTGATCCGTTACAGTTTGCCACTGATATCTGTGATAGCGAGCAACAGTTGCAGTTGGCAAAGCAGCCTATTAGTGCAGATGCCTATGGATGTGAGCCATTGTTTTTTTCAATCGATGATGACTTACAAGCAAAGCTACAAACATTTGCAGTAGCAGAAAAGACAACCATTAATCATCTTTTGCAAGTTGCCTACAGTTTGGTTTTAAGTCGCTTTAGTGAAGCATCGACAATCAGCTTGATCAACCCAACGACTACACGCGGAAACCAGTTTGTGCAGAGTATTGGATATTTTGTTAATCCAGTGGCCGTTAATTATCAACCGAATTTTTCATGCTCATTCAAAGAGTTGATAAAACAGAGCCGATCTGAGTTTTTTAATCGTCTGCAACACGCCGCTGGCAATGATACAGATAAAAGTGTCAAGCAGCATGGACAAGCTTTATTTGCATATTTGGTTGCACCGGACGGAGTGTCTGAGCACTGTTTATTAGGAGGCCTGAGCAAGGAGTTTTTGGTCAACGGTCGACAAGTTGTGAGCTTACCTCTCGCAACGCCTGAAATGATCAGTGAATTGGACTTATATCTTGTGCAGGGACAAGGCCTCAAGGGCAAGCTGGTATTTGATACACAAGTTTGGAGCAGCTCGTTTGCAAGGCAGTTTTTAGATGAGTTTTTAAATACATTACCCCGTTTGGTAAATGCTAGTTTTGTTCCGGTATGGCGCATGTTTAATGTGCGAAAGTACCCGAATTTGATTCAGGATGCGCAGGTTAACCATACAGATTTAATTGGTAACATTGCTGCTAAAGTTGCCTCTCAGCCCAACGCTGTGGCTGTTCAAGACCTACATGGTGCACAATTAAGTTACGCAGAACTTTGGCAGCAAAGTGGTTTGATAGCAATTCACCTCGTTGAGTGTTTTAAGATTGCACCTCAGTGTCTGGTCGCTATCTTTATGTCTGCAAGTGTCAACAGAATCGTTGCACAATTGGCTATATTGCGTGCTGGAGCTAGTTATTTACCATTAGATACCCACTATCCGACAGCTCGTTGTGAGGAGATTTTATCAATCGCACAGCCTGCGCTCGCGTTAGTTGATAATTATTGCTCAGACTTAGCTATTATGCAGTTAGAAGTTGGCAACAGCTTTGATCTTAATAACAAGGCGGTGTTTACCCCTCGTGTCTACCCCGACAATCGGCGTGCCTATACGATTTTTACATCGGGTAGTACCGGCAAACCAAAAGGTGTTCAAGTATCTTACCAAGGAGTTAACCAGCTATTATTTTGGGCACAACAGCAATATAGCGAGCAAGAGTTTTCGCATGTTTTGGCAGCAACGTCACTATGCTTTGATATTTCTGTTTTTGAGACACTCATCGCGTTGGCATTGGGGGCTAAAATAAGTGTTATTGACTCAATCTTACTGCTTGATAAGTTGCCAGAAAGAGACACGATAACACTCATAAATAGTGTGCCATCAGCGGTATCTGCGGTTCTTGATGCGAACATTCTTCCTAAACAGGCCGCGGTTATAAATCTGGCTGGAGAAGCTCTGCCTAGAACATTGGTCAGTCGCCTGCGAGAATACTCTGCATATCGAGTCATGAACCTTTACGGGCCTTCTGAAGATACTGTGTACTCGACGTGTGAAGAAGTTGATTATGACGGTAAGCCTCTGATTGGGTCAACGATTTCAAACACTCAAGGTTATGTGTTAGATCCATGGCTTAATCCCGTCATTGATGGTGTCGTTGGCGAGTTGTACTTAGCTGGTCAAGGGGTAGCCTGGGGGTATACACAGCAACCAGGTTTAACTGCTCAAAGCTTTATTGCCGACCCTTTTACGGCAGTCCCAGGACAGCGAATGTATCGAACGGGAGACTTAGTGCGTCGTTTATCTGATGGGCGATTGGACTACGTTGGGCGCCGTGATCAACAGGTCAAATTAAGAGGGCAGCGTATAGAACTTGAAGAGATTGAATCTCATTTGTTGACATTAGCAGACATCTCGGAAGCTGTTGTCATAGTCCAAGAGCAACAGCTCGTTGCTTATGTAGTGTGTTCACATTCAGTGGAACAAGATACATGGAAGCATAGCCTGAGCTGTGTACTCCCTTCATACATAATACCGTCAGTATTCGTCTGTGTGCAGCAGTTACCGCACCTTGCCAATGGCAAAGTTGATCGTAAATCGCTGCCTAAAATTAATGTTCAGCGCCAATATGAGGCTCCAAAGGATGATCTAGAGCACTCTTTGGCGACCTTATGGCTGCAGGAATTGAAGTGCGAGGCAATCGGTCGCAATGATGATCTGTTCATGCTAGGTGCCCATTCTTTAAGTGTTCTAAAAGTTAAATATCAGTTAGATACGCAATTTGATATTGAACTTGAAGTGGCAGACCTGATGGAGCTTCGCACCATTGCTCAATTGGCACAGTTAGTACGTAGCAAACGACAAGTAAAAGATATGCTAGGTGAACTTGAGCAGTCACATAACGATAACGAAGGTTTTGAGGAGTTTGTAATATGATTTTAGAAGAGCTAATAAAAGCGTTAAAACATGCAAATATATCGCTATCGTTGCGAGGTGAAGAGCTGTCAATTAAAGCGCCTGCAGGTGCATTAACAGACATACTTAAGGTTGCACTCAAAACTCATAAACAAGCGCTTGTCAGTGCACTCAAATCTAAGTCTGAGGGGTTGCGTGAGGTTGACAAAAATGTCACGCCGCTGACGAAAACACAGTATGGTATATGGCTTGCGAGTCATCTTAATCCAGCGGCCAGCTCTGCGTATAATATGCCTGCGGCGATGATGATCACGGGACATCTTAATGATCAGGCGTTGCTATCTGCCCTTGCTGCGTTGTCAGTTTGCTATCCAGTATTAAACTCACGTGTGCAACAGCAGGGCGATCAGGTTGTGTTGATCAGAAACAACAACTTATCAGCTATCACTGCCACGGTGAGTGAACTCAACAAACCTGAGATTGCTCAGCAGCTAGATACATTTGCACAACGCCCTTTTGATTTGGCAAATGGACCTTTATTTCGAGCCCAATTACACAGACTCAGTAGCACAGAGCATATCTTGTTTTTGGCTGTGCATCATATTGTTGCTGATGGTCAGTCAATCAACGTGCTTAAGCAGCGTTTGTCAGAGCTTTATTCCAGTTATAGCAGGATGTCACAAAGCATCGAGCCAAGCGAGCCACAATGGGGATTTGAACATTACGCTCATTGGCTAGCAAAGCGAAATACCGAAGGACAACTTAGTTACTGGCTGTCAGCATTAGACGATAGTCCGCAGCGCACGAATCTACCTTTTCGTTTAAATAACACATCAGGTATGTCGCTGCCTAGTCAACAACATTTGACTTTACCGGCGCAACTTAGTGATCAAATTCGTGCTCAAGCCAAGCTGTTGGGTTGTACAACGAATATGCTGATGTTGAGTGCATTTCATCTATTCTTAGGCAAATTATCTGGACAGCAGGATGTGGTGGTTGGCATTCCGTCTATTCACCGCCCTTTTCAGGCGTTACAAGATGCGGTGGGGTTGTTCTTGGATGTGTTGCCTATCCGCTTAAGTTGGCAGGACTCAAACTCGATTGAAAGCTTGATAACACAGTGTCGTGATAAGATGACATTAGCTTTTCGCCACAGCGAGATTGCCTTTCATGAACTAGTTGCTAATTTACCTCAGCCCCGTGGTGAGCACCACCCCATCTTTCAGTGCTTTTTTAACTTTCTACCTAATCAAAGCAGTGAGTTGCATTTTTCTGGGTGTGATGTATTAGAATTTGAAACGCCACTTATCGAAAGCAAATTCGATTTGACTTTGTACGTAGAAGAACATGAACGTATCAAGCTCACCGCGCAATTTAATGCAGCACATTATAGTGCCAGCTATGTGGAAATTTGGTTGCACCAATATGCACATTTACTGAGCAGAATATGCGATGGTGTATCAGCGCATTGTGCAGATGTGTCACTGCGCCACCAGCCTGTGTTACACGAAGATGCTCAGCAGTTCAATGTTGCTGATTTAGTACATCCATTGGCACAGCTTAAAAAGTGGTGCCATAAACAACCTAATGCTATCGCGCTGACTGAGGTAAATCAGAGTTATACATACGCTCAACTTGTCGCAGATATACAAACCACAGCGGAGCGCCTTCCTGATGGAGTGTCAGCCATCGCGATTATCGCTCAGCGAAGCTATGAGTTGGTTGTGCATATCTATGCTTGCTTGGCCAAACAACGACCATTTTTCTTGATCAATCCGGATTATCCGCATGCAAAGCAACAAGCTATGCTCGAACAAGCTAAAATTGGGAGGGTGATAGATCTGGTAAAAGAAACAAGCTATCAACTTGTTTCTCGAAGCGATACTGCACTAACCTCTAGCAATGATGTTGCTTATTATGCGGCTACTTCAGGAAGTACAGGTAAAGCAAAAATTGTCTTGGGTGGCTGGCAGTCACTTGCCAATTATACCCTTTGGTCATCTCAGTACTTTGCAATTCAACCAGGAACGGTTTGTTCCATGTTATCAAACGTGGGTCATGACCCTTTGCTGCGTGACGTATTTTCCTCGTTGGGTAACGGCGCGACCTTAGCGATAGCCGGTATGATAACGCATGCTGAGCAATTATTGCATTATTTAGACACCCACAAGGTTAACGTAGCTGGCATGTCTCCAGCACTGGCGAAATTGTTGTCACTGCAGGGAGAATATGTTGACTTACCAGCATTGTCACACCTGTGGTTAATAGGTGAAACGCTAAGTACATCTTTGGCAAGTGAACTATTAGGGTCGTTGCCTGATACGGTACTACACAATTTGTATGGCGCGACCGAAACACAGCAGTTTCTCAGTGCATTTTCGATGACAACGCAAGCTCAGCTACGAGGAGCTAGTTGCCCAGTGGGACGTAGTTTGTCGGGCGGGCAATGTCTGATTTTAAACGCAGGCCATGAAGCCGGTGTTGGTGAGATAGGTGAGGTTGTTTTTGTTAGTCAGTTTGTGAGTCAGGGCTATCTAGTCGATGAATCATTGGATCAACCGTTTTTTGTCTATCAGGGTCAGCGTGCGTATCGCAGTGGTGATCTCGGCTATTGGGATGAACAAGGAAATATCATTTTACAAGGGCGAAAAGATAGTCAAATACAGATTCGAGGTTTTCGTGTAGAGCCTCAGGAAATTGTTAATACTTTAGAACAAATGGCCGATGTGCAACATGCAGTGGTGCAGTTTGATAAAACAAAACAGGGCATTTCAGCCTACCTTGAAACAGCACAGAATTACACATTTGATGATGTAGTAGCGTATTGCCAGAAGTTTATACCGCTATACATGTGCCCTGTAGAGGTCAATTGCGTTACAAGTATACCACGCAACTCACATGGAAAGGTTGATTTTCAGGCGCTCCGTCAGCTGACGCAAACAACACAGTATACTTATGTTGCTCCGCAAAATGACAGGGAAGCTCAAGTAGCAAGTATATTCTCGCAAGTTTTAGAGAAACAAGTGTGTTGCAAGTTACATTTCTATGCTCAAGGCGGACATTCTTTAGGCGCACTTAAAGTGGTTTCTCAGCTGCGTACTGAAATGGGCTTAGAAATACCGCTTGAGCAGTTTATCAAGTGTGGTGATGTACAATCATTGGCCAAATATACGGCGTCTACAGATGAACAACAGGCCATTGATGAAATGGTTATCTGCCATCAGCCTGAGATGCGTTTTGAGCCGTTTGAGCTTGGTGTTAGCCAGCGAGGTTTGCAGGTTTCTCGTCAAATTCAGAAAGATTCAGGTGAAAATGGTGGATTTTCTTTAGTTGAGATCCGAATTCACAATTTTAGTTTAAATCGCTTGCAAAATGCATGCAATGAATTAGTTGCAAGGCATGATGTTTTACGTGCTATTGAATTGGCAGATCAGCGCATAAAAGTGCTTGAGAATGTGCCCGGGTTAGAGCTTGATATACTTGATTTGAGCGCTTTAGATACAGCGCAACAACTGCAAAAACTAGATGATCACCGACAACGGCTGATCAACGGTGGCGTCGATACCCAAAGTTGGCCAAGTTTTAAAGTGAGTGTTATCGACTTTGGTGATGAGCAGCGGTTATCTTTGTGTGTAGCACATACTTTGATGGATTACAGCAGCGGCGTTATTTTAGCTAAAGATTTAAGTCAACTATATAGTGGGGACGATCAACCTTTGTCTCCATTATCACTAACCTATCGTGATGTGGTGGTGGCCAAAGCAAACCATAAATCAGCGGCTCGATATCGACAGGACAAAGCGTTTTGGCGGGAAAAAATCGCCACTATGCCATGTGCTCCACAGTTACCGTTGGCAAAGGACGACTTAACAGCACATGATGCAACGGTTAAAACACACTATTTTCGAGTGTGTGAAAAGGTATCGCAAAGAATAGCGGCCTTATGCGCGCAACAAGGATGCTCAGAGTCAGCTTTAGTACTAGAAGTGGTGTGCCAAGCGCTGTCTGTCTGGAGTGAAACACCGAACTTTACGATGAGTTTATTAGTCAACGATCGCCCAGTAACGCCTAATGATGCGGCTCAGATTGTGGGTAATTTTAACTCTTTGCTCTTGTTCAGCTATGAGCCTAAGCCATATCAAACATTTAGCACCAAACTTATCGCAACTCAAAAGCAGCTTTCAGAAAATATGGCGCATCGCAGTTTTGAGGGACTGGAGGTCTTACACGAGTATAATCGTCTGCATAATACCAATATGACAATGCCTATTGGCTTCACTAGTTTATTGACCGAACAGCAAAATAGTGTCAGTGAGCAAGTCGCTTATCGTGAGGTAGTGAATACAGCGCATGTTGGATTGGAGTTTGTTGCACGCAAACACAATACCAGCTTAGAAATTAAAGTTATTGAAAAATCAGGTTATTATCAAAATTTTGTGCCAGATTTACTTGATGCCATAGAGAGTTATTTAACGCATTTGGCGAATGAAAATACCTCATGGCATAGCTGGCAGCAATTTAATATCTCAGCTCCGCTGAGGGCGGGTTATAACCATACTTATCAGAGCTTACCCTCAGGGTTATTACATCAGCCCCTTATCGAACGGGCCCTGAAACAGCCGAGCCTTGATGCCGTGATACAAGGTCAAACACGTATCACCTATGGCCAGTTAATCACCATGGCAGACCGGTTAGCAGAACAGTTGCGTACAGAAGGTGTTAAAAATAATGAGTTAGTAGCCATTCATATGCCAAAAGCATGGCAGCAGGTTGTTGCTGTGTTAGCGGTGCATTTGGCTGGTGCCGCTTACTTGCCTGTTGATGCAAGTCTGCCACTTGAGCGAAGGCTACAGCTTATTCGACAAGGTGAGGCGCGTTTGGCTATTGTGTCTCAGCGTGATAGTGAGCTATTGTCATGCCAACAAATATTGCTACCACACTTGCCAGAACCAGTTGCAATTCTAAATCAACCCAAACAGTCTAGCGTTAGCGAAGATGATCTGGCCTATGTGTTATTTACGTCAGGCTCTACAGGAACACCTAAGGGCGTTATGATCAGTCACAGGGCCGCGCGTAACACTATTGAAGACATTAATACGCGCTTTGTTGTCACTGCCGATGATTCGGTATTGGGACTGTCATCGTTGAGTTTTGACCTCTCTGTTTATGATATTTTTGGGGTCCTAGCTGCTGGTGGAAAGTTGGTACTGCCTTTACCGCAGCAGAACAGAGACCCTCAGGCTTGGCATGATTTAGCGGCCAAAGAACAAATTACCGTTTGGAATAGCGTGCCTGCTCTGATGCAAATGTTCGTTGATTTTTCAGCGGGTAAAGTTTCTGACAGCTTGCGGTTATGTATGCTTAGCGGTGATTGGATAAGTCTTAATCTAGCCCGTCAAATATTGACTCATAAACATGTCAGCCTGGTCAGCTTAGGAGGAGCAACAGAGGCCTCTATCTGGTCAATTTATTACCCCGTTACGCACATAGACTCGAATTGGAAAAGCGTTCCTTATGGTCATCCACTAGCCAATCAGGGCTACTTGGTGCTGAATGAATTAATGGAAGAATGTCCAGTTGGCGTCAAAGGAGATCTTTACATCACAGGTAAGGGACTCGCGAGCGGCTATTGGAAAGATACACAACGCTCTAAACAGAGTTTTATATTCTGCCCACAGCGACAACAAATGCTTTACAAAACCGGCGACAAAGGCCGTTTTAACAGTGATGGAGTCATTGAGTTTTTGGGGCGCGAAGATAATCAGGTAAAATTGAATGGGTATCGCGTTGAGTTAGGTGAGATAGAAGCCAAATTATCACAATTAAAAGAGCTTCAAACGGCGCTTGTGGATATAAGACACGAAAATGATCACAAACGTTTAGTGGCTTATCTGGTGACCAATCATCATCAAAATGGTGTGCCAGATAGTATATTGCTTGAAAAAGCTGAACGGGTACTCAAAGACGCGTTACCGGCTTACATGATTCCTCAGGAGTATGCGGGATTAAATGAATTGCCACTGACAGCCAATGGCAAAGTTGACCGCGATGCCTTATCTCGTATACCAACAACATCACGTCTCGTTGTGCAGCAACCCCAATTGCAGCTCAGTATAGTAGATGATGAAATCCAAAACATAGTCATAAATACTATCAGCCGTCAGCTTAACCTAGTTTCAGTTGACTTAACGACGAGTTTTGCGGCACTAGGTGGTGATTCGATCCAAGCTGTTAGGTTGTCGACACAGCTTAGAAAGCAGGGTATAGAGCTCACTTTAGCGGATATTTTTAATTCATCAGATATTCATGCAATCTGTGGAAATGCCAAACGCATTGGCGATAAAAAAGTAGTACAGCAGGCAAAGCAAATTGACCTGTCAAACTACTCTGAGCTAGAGAAATATGAACAATCAATCATGGCGACGCCAATGCAGCGTGCCATGGTTATGCATACGCAAATTGATGCCACTGCTTATGTTAATCAAGTCAGGTTAACTATCACGAAGGGTTTCGAGATAACTTCTTTTAAGAAAGCATGGCTGCAATTGGTACAACAGCATCAAATCTTAAGAACACACTTCAGCGCACTTGCAGAGCATGGCTTAGTTCAGTTGATTAATGCTCATGCTGATATACAAATTACTGAGCATCATCTGCTTGTCGATACATCCATAGAATCACAGCTGAATCAGCTTGCAAGTCGTGTTAAACACTTCGGCGAAGATTGTTTTCTGAAGTCTTTAATTAAGTTTGATGTATGCCATCTTCCAGACTCGAAAGTCGAGCTGATTTTAACCTTCCATCATGCGCTACTTGACGGGTGGTCGTTACCCATTTTGTTCGCTGAATTGTTAGCGAGCTATCGCTCATTAAGCACTCGCTCAGACTTTGTAGAGAAGCTAAATACGGCTGAGTTCTCACGCTTTGTTGGCTGGCTTGAACAGCAATCAGTTAGTGATGCTCAAGCATATTGGCAAGCTACTTTGAATGGCTTCACTGAGCCAACGCGGCTGCTCGGGGAGCCTGTTAACGATGAGCCTGTGGAAATACTAAGCTGTAAAACAATTTTAGACAATATGACTCGCAAGCGCCTTGAACAGTTGTCTAAGTCAGCAAACGTCACCATGGGCGTTTTGATAAACTTGGCTTGGGCTAGAACTTTACAACGCTTATCGGGAGATCAGCAGGTTATCTTTGGTGCGGTAAGCAGCGGCCGTCCTTTGCAAGTCGAAGGAATTGAGCAGATGCTCGGCTTATTCGTGGTGACCTTGCCTGTGACTTTTAGCAGTGATGCAGACACGAGCTTTTCACAAGCGCTCAGGGAGATGTTTGGCCAACAGTTAGAATCAGAGCAGCACAGTTGGTTGCCGTTAGCTGACATTCATCGGCAAACTGAGATAGCAGCCAGTTCAGCATTATTTGAAAGTATCGTATTGATCGAGAACTACCCGCTTGAAGGCATGATGCAACATAGCGAAGGACTATGTATTGAAGAGATCACCGTCGATAGTGATACACATTTTGACCTTTCTTTATATGTCTCACTTGGCGAACAGCTAAAACTAACATTGAAGTATAAGTCAGATAAATTAGACAAGGCGCAAGCTGACAATATTTTTGCTTTGTTTAAACGAATTTTACTAGAAATGCTTGAACTACCGCTAGCATCTCCTGTGATTGAACTACAGGGTCGCAGTGACGAAGACAACAAGGCATGGGAGCAAAGCCTCGCAAATGTCAAAACCACATACCCTGAGTTCGATGTGTTACAAATGCTCAGTGAGCATGCGTACAAAGCACCTGAGAGCATCGCAATACAGTGTCAAAGCGACGAGCTGAGTTATGCGCAGGTGGTACAGCGTATTGGTGCGATCAGTGACTATTTACGTTCACAAGGGGTTAGTGCCAATGACCGGGTTGTAGTGTGCTTACCTAGAAGCTGTGACGTTATTTTGACTATGTTGGCGCTTTGGCAGCTTGGAGCAGTATATGTACCTATAGATGGTGTGTTACCTCAACAAAGAATCAATAATATTATTGAACAGACTCAGCCCGTTGTTGTGGTGTGTTCAGCGTACACCAAACCTTTATGTGGAGATGGTGATAACATACTGACATTAAAGGGTTTATCAGATGCCTCGGTGATCAGTGAGCTGCATGTTGCTGCTGGGGCTGGATATATTTTGTTCACCTCAGGTACAACGGGTCAGCCTAAAGGGGTATGCGTTAACTACGATGCTTTGGGTCGATTTTTGGCAGCGGCGCAAGAGCAATTCACATGCAGCGAATATACTCGCAATCTAGCAGTAACAACGCCAACATTTGATCTCTCATTGCTTGAGTGGTTACTACCTCTGTCGATGGGCGGGAGTGTAGTTATAGCCTCGGTAGATCAGGTCAAAGATGGTAATCAACTCGCGGATTTAGTTGATGAGTACAATATTAACTGGTTGCAGATGACGCCAACAGGGTGGCAAGTACTATTAGCCAGTGGTTGGAAAGGTAAAGCCGATTTAACCGCTTTGACGGGAGGGGAACCTTTAACGCGTGTACTAGCACAACAACTCTTAAACAAATGCGCAGCAGTATTTAACTGCTATGGACCAACAGAAGCAACGGTTTTTAGCATGATAGGCGCCGTAACGCACCAAGATTTGCAAGGCGAACTGTGCTTGCCTGGAGCGTTATCACAAAGTGCACACTTAGTCTTGAGTGAACAGGGTGACCCAGTCCCCCTCGGTGGTATAGGTGAACTTTGGATCACAGGTGGTTCACTTTCTTGTGGGTATTTGAAAAATGATAAACAAACAGCCGAACGTTTCGTAAACCTTGACGTAGGTTTAGACAATCCTATGCGGGCATATCGAACTGGCGATTTAGTTAAA
The DNA here is from genome assembly GCF_945859825.1 of Pseudoalteromonas holothuriae. Lineage (GTDB taxonomy): Bacteria > Pseudomonadota > Gammaproteobacteria > Enterobacterales > Alteromonadaceae > Pseudoalteromonas > Pseudoalteromonas holothuriae. The sequence goes on along the minus strand of NZ_CAMAPC010000003.1, from coordinate 95,263 downwards.
ATCATAGATAACAATAGTTTACAGTATCTGGGTAGAAATGATCAGCAGGTTAAACTGAATGGTTTTCGTGTTGAGTTACAGGAAATTGAACATGCGATCAGTGCCATTGAAGGCATAGAATCAGCTGCTTGTTTGATAACAAAGCATGGTGTTCAACATTCGCTTGTCGCTTTTGTTGTCAGCGATCATCAAGAAGCATTTAAGCGCTGTCAGTCACAGGTTAAGCAAAGCCTGCCCCATTATATGCATCCTACTGTTTGGCAGCGAATTAATAGTTTACCTGTTCACCCTAGTGGCAAAGTAAACCGCGCAGCATTACCACAAATAACCAATGAGGTGAAAGATTTTGAGGCTCCTGCTAGGGAGCTTGAGGAACAACTGTTGATTATTTGGCAGACGATTTTTGAACAGCAAACTATCTCAGTTACGAGTGGTTTCTTTGAACTGGGAGGAAACTCTCTGTTAGCCACGCGTTTGAGTGTGTTGTGTGAAGAGCAGTTGAATGGAATTAAGTTAGATGTCAAACAATTGTTGTCGGGTGCCAGCATTCGCACCATTGCACAATTATTAGAGCCAAGTTATCTAGTAAGCCGCAATAGAGTGACTGCAATGGAATCTAACGATTTAGAAGAATTTGAGTGGTAGTGAGGAATATGATGCAACTGCAAACTTTGGTAAATGAACTGAATGAGAACGGAATTTATTTGTTCGTCAGTGAAGGCAAATTGAAAGCTAAATCTCAACCGGGAGCAATGACTGCTGAGTGGGCTGAATGTATAAAAGAGCATAAAGGAGCCTTACTTGAATTTTTCAGTACCACAGAAAATAGCGACAAGGTCAATCTGGAGCGGGTCAATCGAGATGGTGGCTGTGAACTATCTTACTCACAACAAAGGTTATGGTTTTTAGATCGGCTGGCTGAGGGTACCGCAGCTTACAATATACCGCTGGTCATTCAGTTAGATGGTGAGCTAAATGCCGAATTTTGCCAAGCCGCGCTAAATAATATTGTCCAAAGGCACGAAAGTATAAGAACTTGCTTTCGTGAGGAAGACGGACAGGTTCGTCAGTTCATTCAGGAACACGTAGACTTTTCTCTGAAAATTGTGGATTTGACATCATTCTCAGAAACCTTGCAACAGCAGCATATTGAGTACCAAATAGCTGATGAAGCAGAACAGGTATTTGTTTTGGAACAAGATCTTATGCTTAGATCTCGGTTGCTCAAATGTCACCAACAGAAACATATTTTGTTGTTAACGATGCACCATATTGCGAGTGATGGTTGGTCGCTCAGCATTGTAATAAGAGAGTTTTGTGAATTATATAATGCGGCAGTAGAGCAGCGTTCAGCTCAGTTGCCCACACTAAATTATCAATATGTTGATCATGCCGCTCAACAGAAAAAGGTAATGCAAACTGCCACAGCCAAAGGTGCACTGAACGAACTAACGCAAAGTTTAAAGTCGGCACCCAGATTACATAGCTTGCCATTGGATAAGCCTCGCCCTACAGAGCAAAAATACAACGGTGGTGTTCATCGTGAGCGCTTGAGTGGGCAGTTAAGTGCTCGTTTACAACAGGTTGCTAATGAGCAGGGGGTGTCGTTGTTTACGGTAATGGAAACCGCATTTTCAGTTATGCTTAGCCGCTTTAGCCGCAGTGAAGAAATTGTTTTGGGTATGCCTGTTGCGAATCGAACTGAAAGGAGCATCGAAGAGGTTATAGGTTTTTTTGCTAACACCTTAGTCATGGCGCATAAGATAGATATTCAGCAGTCGTTTTGCATGCTACTTAAACAACACGCAAAGACGATTTCTAGCACCTATAGCGCACAGCATATTCCATTTGAGCTGTTAGTTGAGGCGCTAAACCCAGACCGAGAACTAAGCTACAATCCATTATTTCAAATATTTATCGCGTTTGAAAATGCCAGCTCTGACATTGAGCTGACGGGCCTGCAAAGTAAGGTGCTAGAAAGGCACTATGAATCGTCAAAGTTTGACTTGAGCTTGTATATCAAAGAAATTGAAGATGGCATTTGGTGCGGGTGGGAATTTAACAGCGACTTATTTGATGAACAAAGCATCGCGACATTTGCACAAAGCTATGAACATTTACTCATAAGCTTTATTGAAAACCCCGACAAACCAGTTGCCAGTTTTGCTATGTTACCGGCTGCAACATGTAGTGCTATTAGAGGCCCTGAATTAGCGCTGTCAGAACGTAATGTTTGTGAACAGATAATGGGGCAAGCTCTGCAAATACCCACTGCAGAAGCATTGGTTTTTGAACATCAGCGTTTTACCTACTCAGAACTTACTGAAAAGGTACAACACATGTGTGTGATATTACACCAGCATGGTGTATCTCCTGGTGATCGCGTTGGGGTATACGTAGATAGAAAGCCAGAAATGCTGATAGCAATGCTGGCTATTATGTCAGCCGGTGCAGCGTATGTGCCACTTGATCCAGACTACCCGGACTCCAGAATCAATTATATTGTTGAAAATGCGTCGGTGTCGGCAGTGATAGTCGATTCAGAGCAGCAGAATCTACCGTTTTCAAGCCAGCGTAAAATACTAACACTAAGTCAATTACTGGAGGCAGTTACAGATAACAATATGCCCTCAATCTCAGTACCTGTAGATAGTCCTGCTTATATGATTTATACGTCGGGCTCGACGGGTAACCCCAAAGGTGTAGTGGTTAGTCATCGTAATATGATAAATCTGTTTAGTGCGTTGGATGTGCAATTACCACTTACATCAGAGCAAAAAACACTCTTGGCGGTTACCAGTGTATCGTTTGACATTTCAGTGTTGGAATTATTTTGGACCCTAGCGAGAGGCCAACGAGTGGTCCTGCTTCCAAAACAAAATAAGCTTCCGTTAGATGTTGCGCACAGCGAACTACCGGATCGACACTCTGGTGCGGGCCTGAACTTCAGTCTTTACTATTTCGCCAATGACCCAAAACGTTCAGGGGATAACAAATATAGGCTGTTGAAAGAAGGCGCCTTGTTTGCTGATAAATGTGGTTTTGAAGCGGTTTGGGTGCCAGAACGTCATTTTCATGAGTTTGGGGGGCAGTTTCCAAACCCGTCTATTGCTGCATCCGCGCTGTCTTTGGTGACAGATAATATTAGTCTGCGCGCGGGCAGTGTGGTGATGCCATTGCATGACCCTATTCGCGTTGCCGAAGACTGGTCAATGATAGACAACCTGTCGCATGGTCGAGCTGGTCTAGCAATCACATGCGGATGGCATTTTAATGATTTTGTATTCGCGCCAGAGAATTATGAAAATCGCTATGAGGTAATGTTTGAAAGCCTCGAAGTGGTACGAAATTTGTGGCGAGGTGAGGGCTATCCACGTCTTGCGGGTAACGGTGAACAAAATGAAGTAAAAATTAGACCGTTACCGATTCAAAGCACGATCCCTGTGTGGATCACAACCGCTGGTAATGTAGAAACCTTCAAGCGTGCGGGTAGGGCTGGAGCCAACCTATTGACACATATTCTGGGTCAGTCCCCCGCAGAACTAGCAGAGAAGATTCAAGTCTATAAAAACGCGCGTAAAGAAGCAGGCTATGACCCTGACACAGGCCGTGTTTCAGTGATGGTACACACGTTTGTCTGTGACGATATGGCGACCGCCAAACGCATAGCCAAAGCGCCTTTTAAAGAATACCTTCGCAGCTCTATAGGGTTGTTAAAACCATTTGCGGATGCTCAAGGTTGGGGAACTGATGTTGATCCAGAAGTGTTACTGGAGGCCGGTTGCGAGCGTTATTTTAGAACTAACGCTTTATTCGGAACTGTAGAGCATTGTGCCAAGCTTTCACTGGATCTCTATAACGCGGGTGTTGATGAAATTGCCTGTTTAATAGACTTTGGTATAGAAGAAGAGACCGTGATTGAGCATCTTCTGCAAATTGACCAACTGCATAAGTTGATGGCTAAACGCACAAAGCGTGATAACAAGGAACAGCCAAGTATAGCGCAAATGATTACACGTGAGCAGGTGCAATGGTTACAAAGTACGCCTTCGTTAGCCCATTTAATGCTTAACGAAGCAGGTGCTAAAGCTGCCTTCTCACAGCTTGAATGTCTTATGCTTGGCGGTGAATATCTTGCCCCATCGGTGTTACATGCACTCAAGCCTGTGTTCAATGGACGTTTGTATAATATGTATGGTCCAACAGAAACAACGGTGTGGTCTTCGGTTAGTGAAATAAAAGGGGAGAGTAAAATAGGCTTACCATTGGCCAATACGCAATTTTATTTGCTTGATGATGCGTTAAACATAGTTCCTAAAGGGATGATTGGTGAATTGTACATCGCGGGTGAAGGGGTAACACATGGTTATTTTGAACAAGCAGCCCTAAGTGCTGAGCGATATATTCCAAACCCTTTTGATAACGCCAATGGACAAAGGCTATATCGCACTGGTGATTTGATGCGAGTGCGCCATGACGGTGTGCTGGATTTTTGTGGACGTCGCGATTTTCAAGTCAAGCTCAGAGGTTATCGTATTGAGTTGGGTGACATTGAAACCGCATTGCTAAACAATCCACAAGTTGCTCAAGCTGTTGCGGCAGTGCGTTCGGATCAAAATCAAAATGAGCGTTTAGTTGGCTATGTGACGGCCATAAAAGACAGCATGGTAGACGGCCAATTAGGTGAGGAGCGAGTCAATAGTTGGCAGGCTCTGTATAACGAAACATTTATAGATGATGAGCTTGTCATTGCACCACATGAGAACTTTGCTAGCTGGGTGAGTAGTTATACTGATCAAGCATATCCTGTCAAACTAATGAAAGAGTGGATTGGCAATACGGTTTCGCGAGTGCCTCATCAAGCGCAAAGTAAAGTACTGGAAATTGGTGTGGGAACAGGACTGGTACTGTTTAGAGTTGCGCCAAATGTAAGTCAGTATGTAGGCGTTGACTTTGCGCAAAATGGTTTGGATTTCATTCGTAAACATAGCGTATTTTTAGGCCAGAAATCGCAATGTATTTCTTTGCATCAATGCCCAGCAGATCAGTTTCACAATCATGTTGAAGGCCAGTTTGACACGATTGTTTTGAACTCTGTTATACAGTATTTCCCATCCGCAGAGTATTTGCATAAGGTGCTTGAAGAAGCGACAAAACGACTGCGACCTGGCGGCACAATATTTGTTGGTGATGTGCGCCATCTGCAATTACATGAACTGTTTTGTTCATCTGTAGAAATCGCCAAAGCACAGCCTGAGACGCGACTGGTTCAGCTTAAACATCGGATCAGTGAGCGTATCGCTAATGAGCGAGAATTATTGCTCGCGCCAGAGTTCTTCAAACAATTGGGACTTGCATCAATTACACGAGTTGAAGTTTTAGTGAAGTGTGACCTCGGTCACACTGAAATGAGCAAATATCGTTATGATGTTGTTCTACATACAAGTGAATTTGTACAAGCAAAGACAGCACTCATATTTGAGTGGCAGCAAGATGTGTTTACCGTTGAGCAATTCGCTCAGCTACTTGATGAACATGCGTTTGACATTATGACACTTGATGGTGTTCCTCACCCACTGCTTGAACAAGATATCGCCGCTCATATCAAAATAAATAATGGCAAAGACAACAGCACTTTGAATGAACAGGCATTACATAACGAATCGTTATATCACAACCAAACTCAGGCGCTAATTGAGGTTGCCAAGCAACAAGGCTACAGCGTATCGATGCATTGGGATAATGAACAAGCTCCGCAGTTTGCTAGCTTGCAAATAAAGTCTCAGCACAGCGAGAACCTCGTGACGCCACGTGAATTAACACACAAACCCGCTGGTAAAACCATAAATGCGAATAACCCATTGCAAAGCGAGCAAAGTTTGGCGCTTATTCCTGCATTGCAGCGAACAGCACAACAACACTTACCAGAGTTTATGCAACCGGATACCTACATTGTCGTTGAGCGTTGGCCATATACGGCAAATGGAAAAATAGATTTGGCACGTTTGCCTGTGCCAGAAGCTCAGATTCAGCAGCACAGAGAGTATGTGGCACCGACGAACGAGTTGGAAACATATCTCAGTGAGTTATGGTGCGAAATTCTGAATCTAGATGTACTCGGAATTAACGACAATTTCTTTGAAATGGGTGGCCGATCGCTACTTGCAGCGCAAATGTTGAACCGAATTAAGCAACGCTGGCAACTTGAACTCACTGTTAAAGCGCTATTTGAAAACCCAACAGTAGCGAAGCTTGCGAAATATATGGGACAACTGGATAGCACAGGGCAGGTAAGTGCTATCGTCAAGGTTGATCGTGACAAACCTTTACCTGCGTCTGATTTACAACGAGGTTTGTGGTTTGATGTGCATAGGGGTTTAGACAGTACCATGTACCATATGGCCATGGGACTTGACTTAAAGGGGCCATTTGATATTGAAATAGCGCGAGATTGTTTAGCGTCATTAACCGATAAGCACGAAATATTGCGCTGTGCATTTGAGCTGGAAAAAGGTGTGTTAAATCTTAAATTAAATACACAGCTCGACATTCCACTTCATGTGGTTGATCTTTCTCAAACAATTTCATCTGCTAAAGAGCAGGCGATGTGGCAAGAATTTAATCGTTTTAAGGTAGCCCCGTTTGATCTCACTAATGGTCCATTGGTTCGCTTAGAAATCATTAAGTTGGATGATAATCACCATGTGTTGATGTACGTGATCCACCACTTGATCTCAGATGGCTGGTCAAACCGCATGTTGATCGCTGAATTTATGGAAGGATATCAAAAGCGTGTGTCGGGATTACCATTGGACCAAGAAGTATTACCTATCCAATACGCTGATTACGCGCATTGGATGCAACAACACTTCGGTGCTCAAAAACTAAATCAACAGTTGAACTACTGGCGTGACATACTCAGTGGTGCACCAGCCTTAATGCCATTGCCTTGGGATACGCTAAGAACTGAAACGGTATCGGATGAAGGCACTGTTGTTAACCTATCATTTGATAAACACAGCGTGTCTCGAATGCGTGAGATCTGTAATGAACTTGCCATCACTCCTTATATGTTTTGTTTAGCTACTTGGCAGTTATTGCTTTCAGCCTGGTCTGATAACAGTGACATACTGATAGGTTCTCCAGTGTCAAACAGACCAACGTCAGAGTTGGAAAAACTGGTTGGTTATTTTGTAAATACGGTTGTGATACGTACGCAAGTAGACAATGAACTCGATTGGCAAGGCTTCATGGGGAATGTGAAAGCAACGACATTAGATGCCTACGAACATCAGGATATTCCTTTCTCAAGAGTAGTCGAAGCGATAAGTCCAGAGCGTTCTGCCAGCTACATGCCAATATATCAGGTGGGTTTCTCATTTGAAAGTATACGTAGCCTTCCAGAGCAATTAGCAGGCTTGGAAGTTGCTCAATTGAGTGAACCAGAGACAGCTGCTAAGTACGACCTGTCAGTTACCTTAATTGAATTTGAAGAGCAACTACAAGGCACCATTTCATTTAAGTTGGCACTATTTGAAAAGCCCACAATAAACATGCTTAAAGAGCAGTTTTGTGCGCTCGCAGAGCGGCTACTTGAACGCCCTCATGAACCGCTTAGTGTTCTTAAATCGCAAGTAAAAGACGCATTCAATCAGCACAAAGACGCCCGTTTGGTAGGTAAGCAACAGGACCGCCTGCAACGATTGCAGTCACGAAAAAGACGCTAATTAATCATAGAGCAATAGATTTTATTGGAATAATAATAATTATGAATCAAGTATTTTCGTTATCACCAGTTCAGCAACAACGTTGTGTGAACAAGCAGTTACTTGACAGGGATCAGGCTACGCTTTTTGAATTTGATATTGTGACAACCTTGAGCGCACAGGAGCTGCTCCACTTAATTGAGCAAATTTGTCATGAGCAGGAGCTTTTTTTCATCAGGTTTGAAATGAATAACACAGATGAAGTGATACAAAAAATTACCGAACAGGGCAATTATGTTTGTCAGCTCAGTGACTCAGAAGAAGCATACATAGCTTGTAAAACCGCACTCAAAGAGTGGCAAATAGACTATGAAAATGGACCTATTGTACAGCTTCATGCTTACCAGGCAGGCAATACGGTTAAACTCAGTGTTGCAGGAAGTCAGTTGTTACTCGATCTGGGCTGTTTAAGCGCCATATTCAATAAACTGGATGTAAAAGCTGCTGGTGCAGACGCACAAAGCAGCCTTCAACATATTGATGTGAGTGAATGGTTGCTTGAGGAAGTTGAGCAACAGGATAGTTTTTGGTCTAATCAAGGCGTAAATTTAGGTGCTGCTAGAGCGATCAAACTTGCTGCATATGAAGACTGTATTCAAATCGATGTGAGCGCAAGTCAAGCAATTCAGTTAGCGACTTTATCTGAGCAGCAGAAAATGGCTGTTGAGGATTGGATAGCGGTACGATGGGCTCAGTATTTAGGTAATATTTTGGCGCTCGATAAGCTGACTCTAAACTGCTATTCGGACGGGCGTCAGCAAGAGGTTCTTGCCGACATAGTAGGTCCGCTAACACGATTTTTGCCTATACACTGTGATTTGTCAGCACCAGGTTTACCAGCGCAGTTCACTCAACAGCGTAAACAGATACTGGCGCATCAAGAAACAATGAAAGCGGAATACGCGCTAGCGTTTTGCTCAAATCATGGTTTGAGCATTGAGTCTGATTTGCTACTAACCACTCCTAGGTTATCGGTGACGCTATTACAACACAGCCCCGCGTCGGCCGATCATCAAACATTGCTTAGAGTCGTCAAGCAACACTCTTCTGGCTGGCAGTTGCAATGGCTTCTACCTGCATTAGTAATAAATAAAGAGCAAGCACAGCAGTTGTTGCAACAGTTTGTATTTGAATGGTTGTTAACCAGCAAAGTTTCATCTTATGCACAGTCTGATAGTTCGGCTTTACTGTTAAACGGTGGTTACTTGCAACACCCTGACTTAGACAGTGTTGAGTGTGATGAACTTGAAGCCAAGGTGCAACTAGCTGAACCGATGATGACTTCAATAGTCAAGTTATGTCAACAGCATAATCTTGAGTTGTTTGAACCTGTGCGTGCCGCATTTGCTTGTGTTTTAGCCTCAATTCATGGTCAGGATCAGGTGTCATTTATCCAACAAGCTGATAGTCATGGTAAAGGGCTAGTGTATGCAGGGATTGGCGCTAATATCATTAGTGCAGATTTATCAGCATCACAAATTGAAGCGATATTAGCCAGCGATGATCACCTTAAGACCTCTCAGGTTAGTGCAGATAATGTTAGCCAACTTGTCACAGATTGCTGTGTTAATACCGCTTTTATTATTGCAGATGCAAAAAGAGCCGAGCTATCATTGGCAGCACAACTATCTGAATATCAAGTAAGTTATGATCTGGTATTGACATTTAGCCAAACTGGTGAAGTAGTGATTAATGCTAATCCGAAAGTAATTAGCAAGCGTGTTATGAACGCAGTTATTGAGTCATTACAATGCGTGCTGTCACAGTTTGCTCAGCAACCTAAGACTGAATATTCGCAACTTACATTGACTTCGCATTCAGGTGAAGCCGTGCAAAGCAGCGCTACAGAAGTCCCTAACCTGCTGCTTTGGTTTAAGGAGCAGGCAAGTGTTAATGCTAACAAAGTTGCTGTAGCGGATGATGAGATAGCACTGAGTTATAAAGAGCTTGATGCCCGCTCAGATCTATTAGCTTGTTTACTTGTCGCACGGGGCGTAAATAAAGAAATGCCAGTTGGGATCATGTTGAGTAAAGGAGCCAACCAGATAGTTGCGATGTTAGCAGTGCTGAAAAGCGGTGCATGCTATGTTCCTTTAGACCTTGCCAATCCGACATCTCGAAATCAGCACATAGTGCAAGACAGTAAAATGCAGCTTTGTTTGTGTGCGACGCAAGAGCATCTAACGGGGTTATCTGTTGCGGCTGTGCTGCTTAATGACACTGTTGAACAGCTCGCGGCACATTTACCTGCTTTAGACTCATTTACAGGTGAAGAGCTGGCTTACATAATTTATACCTCTGGGACAACAGGTAAACCAAAAGGCGTGGAGATAAGTCATCGTAATCTGGCATCTTTGTTCGCGTCCTTACCGGTACAATTAACACCAAAAGAAGGTGATAGCTGGTTGATGTTGCATTCATTTGCTTTTGACTTCTCGGTCTGGGAAATTTGGGGGGCATTGTTATTTGGTGGTCGCGTCTATGTGCCAAGTAACGAGCAGGTTATTGATCTTCGGTTGTTGTCTGAGGTTATCGAAGAGCAAGAAATTACAGTTCTAAATCAAACACCTTCGGCATTTTATCCATTGATTGCACATCTTAGTCTAGCATCACATAGTGCATTGAGAATGGTTATATTTGGTGGAGAAAAGCTACAGCCATCTCGCCTGATACCTTGGTTCGATAGCTGGAATGACAAAGTTCAGTTGGTCAATATGTATGGTATTACTGAAGTCACCGTGCATGCAACTTACCATCTGCTTCAACGTGGCGAAACAGCAAACGTACAAAGTATTATTGGCTCGCCTTTACCAGATATGGAGATAATCCATTGTGACCATCATGGCCGACGATTACCGGGTGCTTTACGTGGTGAGCTATGGCTAAGCGGTAACGGCATCGCGAAGGGGTATTGGGGTCTTGAGGATGTTAGTAAAGCTAAGTTTGTTTCTCGAGCGGGTAAAATTTACTATCGCAGTGGTGATTTAGGCTACAAAACGGCTGATCAGCAGTGGGTGTATTGCTCTCGTGCTGATAGCCAGGTTCAGATCCGAGGGTTTCGCATTGAGTTAGGTGAAGTACGACATGCGTTAGAAGAGTTGGAAGATATTCAACAAGCAGAAGTCACAACCATTGTGTCAGCTAGTAGCGATGCAATGTTGGTAGCTCTGGTTAAAGCCACTCGTCGTTTAAATACCGATACGGTAGAAACACAGTTGGCACAAAGTTTACCTGATTACATGATCCCTAAGCGGATAATACAAGTTGAGAGTTTCAAACGTACTGTTAACGGTAAATTGGATCTAGAAAGGGTCATTGAGACGATACCGGAAAAAGCCGCTAACGCGCGCGCGATGAGCGCAGAAGAAGCTGAAATTGCTGCCATTTGGTGTCACGTACTAGGACTGGATGTTGTCACAGCAGAAGATAACTTTTTTAACTTAGGTGGCCATTCATTACTTGCGACAGAGGTTGTGATCAAAGTAGGTAAAGCATTTGATATGAATGTGCCATTGGTGGCTTTATTAGAATCTCCGACGGTTGCAGGAATGGCTCAGTATACTTTACGTCATCGCAATGTAGAACAAGAGCAAACCGCACAATTGATGACAGATAAATCTCGAGCTGGTGAGCCTTTTCCTTTAACTGATATACAACATGCCTACCGCTTCGGCAGTGAAGATAATATGGAAATGGGTGAGGTGCTATCAAGTAACTATAGGGAGATAGATTGGCGCGATATGAATGTGGAGGCATTTTCCACAGCATTGAACTCATTGATCAAGCGACACGATATGTTACGTGTTGTGATCGTTGGGACTGATCAGCAAAAAGTGCTCGACAGTGTTAATGAGTTTGATTTAGGCATGTTGGATTTAAGACTACTACCAGAGCCACAAAGAGAAGCTGCATTGTTGATACGACGTGAACAGATGCTGGCACAAAAGCTGAACTCAGCGACTTGGCCTTTGTTTGATGTGAAGATCTCTCAGTTAGCTGATCAGGACTTTAGAGTTCATGTGATCATGAATTCTCTGATTGTTGATGCTTGGAGTGAAATGATTTTGTCACGTGAGTTTATGGCTATGTACGAAAAAAACGACAGCCATTTACCCGAGTTGACATTGACCTTTCGAGACTATGTTTTGCATCAGAATGTGCTCAAACAGCAGCAATCCTACAAACGTAGTCGCGATTATTGGCAGCAACGTTTGGAAACTTTTCCTGAGCGCCCGGCGTTGCCGTTGATACAAAAGCCTGAGCAGCTAAGCAATGTTGAGTTTGTTAGCCGTAGGAAAAAGTTGGGCAAGGCACACTGGGCTGCATTAAAAGAACAGGCAGCAAAATTACAAGTATCGCCTACCAGCTTACTGCTTACATGTTATGCCGACGTGCTAGGTTTGTGGAGTGAATGTGCTGAGTTTGTAATCAATCTGACACTATTCAATCGTGCTCCCGTACACAACCAAGTAATGGATATTGTGGGCGATTTCACCACGGTGAACCTATTAGCCGTAGATACACATCAAAACAACTTTATAGAGGCAGTGCAGCGGCTACAAAAGCGTTTGTGGCAAGACCTAGATCACAAGGATTACAACGGTATTGAAGTTGTTAGAGCATTAGCAACTAAAAAAGGAAGCTTTCAAGACGCAATTATGCCAGTGGTATTCACCAGTACATTGGGTATGGAAGGTAATGGTTCGGATGACTTAACCGAGAACTTTGCTGTTGCTAGAACAGCTCAGGTTTGGCTGGATCATGCCGTTGCAGAAGCGGATGGTGAACTATTTTTGACTTGGAGCAGCGTTGATAAGTTGTTCCCTGACAATATGATGGAAGAAATGTTCAACTGTTACTTTGACCTGCTCGAGCGAGTTGCACAGGTAAATGAAGATGAGCTAAGTACCTTAGCCCCGATGATGGCCTCTGAGCAGCGAGCAAAGCGTGCAGTAATTAACAACACTGAGGCAGAACTGCCGAGTGGACTTCTTCATCAACCTTTATTAGCACAATCACTTGCGGCACCAGAGCGCATTGCTGTGATTCAGCGAGAGGTGCAGTTAAGCTATGGTCAATTACTCGCGCAGGCTATTGCTCTGGCCAAACAACTACAAAGCTATAATCTTAGTCAAGGAGAGTTGGTTGGGGTAGTAATGGCTAAGAGCTGGAAACAAGTACCAGCCGTGTTAGCAATACAGTTAGTTGGAGGGGCATATTTACCAGTCGATGCGAATTTGCCTCAACAGCGCCGACAACAAATTCTTGAGGAAGGGCAAGCTCGTTGCATTATCGTCGAGCACATGATCGATGACCTACCCTCTTTTGAGCAATATACGCTGCCAGAACATGTTGACGATTCAGACAATCAGCAACAATTGATTCAATTGCAGGACCCTCAAGTGAATAAGGATGACCTTGCGTACGTTATCTTTACTTCTGGTTCGACGGGTAAGCCAAAGGGGGTCATGATCACCCATGGTGCAGCGAGAAATACCATTGAAGATATCAATCAGAGATTTAACGTTACTGACAAAGATACAGTGCTCGGCTTATCAGCCCTCAATTTTGATCTGTCTGTTTACGATATTTTTGGGGTACTTGGAGCAGGTGGACGTTTGGTGTTACCTGCCGATGATGAAAACCGAGACCCGGGAAAGTGGTTAGCGTATATCGAAAAGTACAATGTCACTATCTGGAATACGGTCCCTGCCTTGATGCAAATGCTGGTTGAATATAGCGCGGTAAAACACTTTCCACAGAACTTACGAGTGTGTATGCTAAGTGGGGACTGGATTAATGTTGCGATGGCAGCAAAAATTAAACAATTGCATCCGCACTTAACATTGACCAGTTTAGGAGGGGCAACGGAAGCTTCAATTTGGTCAATTGCTTACGATATTGAACAAGTTAACCCTCAGTGGAGTAGCATTCCCTATGGAAAGCCTCTTTTAAATCAAGGATATATGATTTTAAATGAAAACATGGCAAACTGCCCTGATTGGGTCAAAGGTGATCTATACATCACAGGAAAAGGATTAGCGAAAGGTTACTGGAATGATAAGAAAAAAACTGAACAACACTTCCTTCAAGTGCCTGCAATTGAGCATAAGCTCTACAAGACCGGTGACAAAGGGCGATATCTGCCAGATGGCAACATTCAATTTTTAGGGCGCGAGGATAATCAGGTAAAAGTTCGCGGTTATCGCATCGAGCTTGAAGAAATTGAGCATCACTTATTACAACAACCTCAGATACTGTCCGCCAAAGTTGTGGTTGTGAATGACGCCAAACAACGACTGCATCTGGCTGCGTATATTTGCGCTGAACAGCAAATATCTTGCGATAATTTGCGTTTGGCTGTAGCGCAAAAGCTTCCTGATTACATGGTGCCTACATTTTGGCGTATTCTAGACAAACTACCACTGGGAGCTAATGGCAAGGTTGACTTAAAACGCTTGCCAGCAATTGACTTTGCAGCAACAAGTAATGAGGAGGCCGCACTTAGTAATGATGCAGTGCTCAATACAGTAATGCGAATTTGCTGTGAGTTGTTGGAGGTGAATCATTTACACAAAGATGACAATCTGATAATGCAAGGGGCTGATTCAATCATGGTGACGAAGCTACTTGTGTTACTTAAAAAATCATTCGATATCGAGCTACCTATAGCGCCATTGTTTGCTAACCCGACTGTTGATGCCATAGCAACACTGATTAAAGCGGCAAAAATACAACAACAAGAATTAAACGATAATACAGAAGACACTGAAGTCATGGAGTTTTAATTAAATGAGCAACAATATCTCTCAACTAGTTTTGCAATTACAAGAAGCGGGTATTCGCATAGAAAGCAAAGATGGCAAGCTGAGTGTGTCAGCTGCCAAAGGGGTGTTAACTCCTGAGCGACAAACAATGATAAGGGATAATAAGGAACAACTGCTTCAGTGGCTGAGTCAATTTGAAAAAACGGATAAACAAGAGTTATATGCTTCATCTTCTCACCCAGTTGAATTATCTTTTGGACAAACGCGTTTTTGGTTCATGGATCAACTAGAAGAGTCATTGAGTGCTTATCATATAGTGAGTGCGATGACGTTACGCGGACAGCTAAATATTCCCGCAGCACAACGAGCATTAAATCAAATTATGGGCCGCCATGAATTATTGCGTACCGCGTTTTTCAGTAGTCAAGGAAAACCCCGCGCCGAGTTATTGCCGGAAGTTAATCTGACAATAAACCTGATTGATTTGAGCGAACAATCACAACCAGAGCTGCTAGCAGAAGATGAAGTACGACAGGCTTACCATCACCAATTTGATTTAAGCTGCCCACCACTAATCGCTGCGAAACTATTAAAGCTGTCGACAGAGCAACATATTTTAGTGTTTACGTTACATCATATCGTTGCTGATGCATGGTCAATGTCTAATTTAAATCGAGAGTTTACAAAAAACTATGAAGCGCTGGTGCATGATCAACAAGCAACGAATGAACCGCTGGAGTTACAGTATCGAGATTTTGTTGCTTGGCAAAAACGAGCCGTTTCACAAAGTACACTTGAGCGACAATTAGAGTTTTGGCGTAATGAGCTCGATGGCCTGTCACCTATCTTACCGTTGCCAAGAAGGCAGGGGTATACCAAAACGGTTAACTTTGAAGGTGATAAGGCGGCTTTAACAATCTCAGTGGAATTAACACAGAAATTAGCTGCGTTAGCAAAAAGTCAGGGAGTCACAGTCAATAATTTAATGCTGGCTTCATTCTCATGGCTACTGCATCGATATTCAGGACAGCATGATATTGCGATTGGTACGGCTGTGTCATTGCGCCATGAAGAACGGCTAAACCCATTGATTGGATTATTTCTTAATTATCTGGTGCTTAGAAATCAAGTGGACCCAGGTATGAGCTTCACTCAGTTGATTACCCAGGTACAAAGTAAGTCGTTATCAGCCTATGCAAACCAAGATCTGCCGTTTGAGCAACTGGTTGACAATTTGGACTTAGAGCGAAGCCTCAGCCATCAGCCACTTACGCAAATTAATTTTTCATATATGAATGCACTTACAGGCAAAGTGGCGTTGCCTAACCTACAGATCGAACCTTATGAATTGAGCAATGATCAGGCAATGTTTGAACTCTCTTTGAGCGTTCGTGAGCAACACAGTCAACTAAATTGCGAGTTAGAGTTTAACAGTCATTATTACACAAATGCACAAATTCAAGCACTATTGGTAGACTTTAATGAAATGTTGCAATGGGGTAGCAGCCATCATCATACCCCGTTGTTTGAATACAATAGTTTGGTACATCGTGACGTCGAGCTTATACCCAAAAATGCGCCTTTGCTGCATCAGATTGTTGAGCAACAAGCACAGGCGCAGCCTAATGCCGCAGCGGTCTCGTTGGGATATCACGATTTAACCTATAGTGAACTAAACAGTAAAGCCAACCAAGTTGCTAATTTATTGATTTCTAAAGGAGTCAAGCACGGTGATCGTGTTGCTATCGCTTTACCAAGAGACTTGCCTTTGACTATCGCATTATTAGCGGTGTTAAAAACAGGCTCCACTTATGTGCCGCTAGACCTAGCATACCCTCAACAAAGATTGAAAGAAATGTTGTTTGCATGTAACGCTAACTTAGTATTGACGAATGATATGCAAAGTGCCAGCGAAGCATTCGGCAATTCGGTGCAGATCTTAGATATGAGTGAGGTTATGGCGCAAGCGACAGCTTGCTGTGAGCAAAACTTAGCGCTTGCTATTAATGCCAAAACGCCAGCCTACATTGTATTCACTTCGGGTTCTACAGGCGCACCAAAGGGTGTAGAAATGTCGCATCAGAGCCTAGTTCAACTTGTGGTCTGGAGCTCAGAACAAGTCGCAATAGAGCAGCGTATGTTGCAATACGCCAGCACCAGCTTTGACGTGCATTGCCAAGAAATTTTTATGACCTGGTATCAGGGCAAACATCTTTACCTTATCGAAGGTGAGTTGACAAAAGTGGTCATTGAAGTGATGTCATATATCTCGGCGTTTGATATTGATACCGTGATTTTTCCTTCTGCCGTATTAAGAGCAATTAGTAATGAAGTGGAGCACTTTGAACAGTTGGATGACTGGCTCAAAGCGTTGAAAAATATTATTTCTACGGCAGAAGCGTTGCAATTTACAAAGCCGTTGCAGTTGCTGCTCAAGAGGCTACCTCATTGTAAATTATATGACTTCTATGGACCATCAGAGACGCACGTATGCTTAATTAAGTCATATGATGGCGAAAATAGTGATTGGGAACAGAATCAATCATTGGGACATAGTAATGTATTTAACGACTGTCTGGTTTTGGACCAAGCGCTTTCACCTGTTGCCGACGAGGTTGTGGGTGAGCTGTATGTGACTGGTGCCTGTTTAGCAAATGGTTATTTAGACAATGCTGTTGAGACGGCAGAAAAGTTTATTCCAAATCCATATTCAAATCAACCAGGCGCAAGAATGTATCGCACTGGAGACTTGGTCAAACGCTTAGCAAACGGTGAGATTAAATACGTAGAGCGTGCCGACTTTATGATTAAACTACGCGGTTATCGTATTGAACCTGCAGAAGTCGAAGCCAGCTTGTGTCAAAGTGATGCTGTCAAACAGGCTTACGTTGTAAAACAGTCAATTGGTAACAGTGAGCAATTGGTGGCGTATGTCGCGATTACAGGTGTTGCATTTGATAGCAATGTAGTGAAAGAAGCGCTGCGTAATAAGCTGCCAGCCTACATGATACCCAGCCAAATAATTACAGTTGAATCAATTCCTCTGAACCCTAATGGAAAGGTCGATCACAGCGCTTTGGCTGAAGTGGTCATTGCTGATGAATCCTCAGACAATAAAGGTTTGACGCCCCCTGAAACTGCATCAGAACAAGTGTTGGTGAATTTATGGATAGAACTGTTGGGTAACACGAATATCGGTGTTGATGATGACTTTTTTAGTGTCGGTGGGCATTCGCTGCTGGCGACGCAGTTAGTGAATATTATTAATGAAAACTTGGGATTGACATTATCACTCCACGCTATTTTTGAATTTGCAACGGTCCGTGAATTATCACAACATTTGGGTGAATTAGTCGGTGGGCAGGAACAAATTGACCTTATCTGCGAACAATACCTTCAGCTGTCGCAAATGACTGAAGAAGAGTTAGAAGAGTTGGAGCAGGCGTTGTAATTATGAATAATCAGACTAGTAATTTGAATGATAAGCGTCGCGCGCTATTACAAAAGTTAGCGCAAAATAAGGGGATTCAGTTGAATGCCAAAAAAGGAATTGCTAAGCGTCAAAACGACGAGCATATTCCCTTAAGTTTTGCGCAACAGAGACTATGGTTTTTATCTCGCCTAAACTCACAAGGTACAGAGTACAATCTGCACATGGCGGTAAAAATGACAGGCGCATTTTGCCGTGATTCATTCTTACAGGCTTGGCAGCAATTGGTGCACAATAACCCGATACTTCGGGTAAACATTGTGGACCGAGATGGAACACCTTTTCAGCAAGTAAGTGAGCTGTCGCAATTACCCTTACAGCAACATGACCTCAGTCGCTTAAGTGATAACCTTGAGCATGAGTTAGACCGCCTTCGGGCATTGGATCCAAATAAACCATTTGACTTGAGTAATGAACCGTTATTTAGAGTTCGACTTATTAAAATGAGTGATAATGAGCATGTGTTCACTTTGACGATTCACCATATAGTGACTGACGGTCAGTCAATGGAGTTATTGGTAGCACAGTTTAGTGAGCTATATCTGTCATTGAGTACCGGGCAAACACCAAATCAAGTATCTACAAAACTTGACTATCTTGATTTTTGTCATTGGCAACGCGGTGACGAGTTTGCCAAAACGTTAGAGTCACTTGATGCGTATTGGCTTGAGAAACTTAAAGGTGTGGCTCCGCTAAACAGTATACCGTGTGATTTTGTCAGACCAGCAGTACGGCAAGGAAAGGGGACTCATTTACGTGTAGAGCTTTGTGCAAAGTTGACCAGCAAAATACGGGAATTATCACAGCAGCAGGACGTAACAACTTACGTTTTTATGCAGGCTGCATGGTCTGTGCTGATAAGTATGTACGCGCATAGTGAAGAAGTCGTATTAGGTAGTCCTGTTTCTGGAAGAACACAAGCGGGTTTAGATAACATACCAGGCTTTTTTACCAATACATTGGTATTGCGCCACAGTGTTGATCTTCAAGACAGTTTTGCACAAATCCTCGCACAACACAAAGAGGTGGTATTGCAGGGCTTAAAACACCAAGACATGCCATTTGATCGCTTAGTTGATAAGTTGGCGTTGCAACGAGATTTAAGTTATACACCAATTTTCCAGCTGTCGTTTACCTTGCAGCGCGGAGAGCTACTAGATCAACAGTTAGGTGATGTGAAAATCAGTAACTTTGCGGCACAAGAAACAGGCTCTCAGTTTGATATCAGTCTAAAAGTGAACGATGTTTACCGTTATCTTGCTTGTGAGTGGCAGTATGACAGCGCACTGTTTAGTGAACAAACCATACAGTTTTTAAGCCAAATGTATGTACGTATTCTGGAGAAGGTGACTGCTCAGCCACAGTGCGCTCTTGAGCAATTACCTTTGGCTCACGCAAATCAACAAGCACAGATGAGTAAGTCATTAAAACAAGCAGCACCTCAATCGCAATGTTTACAGCAGTTGTTTGAACAGCAAGTGAGTAAACAACCTGACCAAGTTGCGGTAGTATTTGAGCAACAATCTTTAACTTACAGCGAGTTAAATGTGCAGGCGAACCAGTTGGCACATTATCTAATGGCGCAGGGGGTGAAAGCAGAAACAATGGTGGGTATTAGTTTACCCCGTTCGATAGACATGACAGTGGCAATACTGGCAGTACTTAAAGCTGGGGGGGCGTATGTACCGCTAGACCCTAGCTATCCACACAGTCGTATTCGCTACATGCTTGAAGATAGCAAAGTGTCATGTATATTGACTAGCCTTTCGGTGCAGGACACTCTGACGGTCGAAAGTGCCTCTTTGATATGCCTCGACTCGCCAGAGATCAAGCAAGTACTGGCTGTGCAATCTGCACAGAATATAAAACCTGAAGAAATTAGTTTAACACCACTGAACCTAGCATATGTGATATACACATCAGGTTCGACAGGCAACCCCAAGGGTGCGCAAGTTCAGCATAATAATGTCGTGCGTTTAATGTCTACTGCACAACAACACTTTGACTTTAGTAGTCGCGATGTTTGGACGATGTTCCACTCTTATGCGTTTGACTTTTCAGTGTGGGAATATTGGGGGGCATTAGCATTTGGTGGTACGTTGGTGGTTGTACCTTACACGGTATCAAGAAGTCCAGATCAGTTTTATCAACTACTCAAACAGCAACAAGTAACGGTCTTAAATCAAACGCCTAGCGCTTTTTATAGATTAATTGATGAAGACAGTAAATCGGGCAGAGAGAAACTACCGCTGAGATATGTCATCTTCGGGGGAGAGGCTCTGAACTTCGCGCAGTTACGTCCTTGGGTCGATAAATATGCTGAAGATGCTCCCGAGCTAGTTAACATGTATGGTATTACAGAAACCACGGTACATGTCACCTATCGTCGAATATATCAGCGTGATGTAATGACAGATAAAACAGCCAGTTTTATCGGCGAACCATTGTCGGATTTAACAGTGGTATTACTCAATGATGCCGGGCAGCTTGTGCCTGATGGCTTAGTTGGAGAAATGTATGTTGCAGGCTCTGGTGTATGTCGAGGCTATTTAAATCAGCCACAGTTGACGGGGCAGCGATTTATACATCTAGAGCAATTTGCTAATACTCGCTTTTATCGCACCGGAGATTTGGCTCGCAGACAGTTAGACGGTGAGTTAGTGTACCTTGGGCGTGCTGATCAGCAGGTTAAAATTAGGGGTTTCCGGATAGAACTAGGTGAAATTGAACACGCCATCAGAGCGTGTGAAAACGTCAAAAGCGCCGTTGTGACAGCACGCGATAATCACCATGGGGACAAGCACCTCGTCGCTTACCTAGTTGCCAAGGGCCAGCAGAAGCTGGCATTAGAACAGATTAAACAGCTGGTCAAACAGGAACTTCCGGAATTTATGCAGCCTGCGGCTTGGGTTGAATTAGAACAACTACCGCTGACTAGCAATGGTAAAGTGGATATTCGCGCACTCCCTGCGCCAGATATTAATGATGCACTGGCAACCTTCGTGGCACCCAGTAGTCACAGCGAAATCATAATGTGTGATATTTGGCAGCAATTGTTGGCTGTTGAAAAAGTGGGCGTATTGGATAATTTCTTTGCTTTGGGAGGAGATTCGATTTTATCACTTCGAGTCATTTCCATGGCGCAAAAAGCAGGGTTAGCACTGACAACTCAAGCATTATATCAAGCCACAACATTGCAAGCGCTATGCCGTGATCTGGCGTCTCAAAAAAATGCTTCTGACGAAACAAAGTATGTGCCACCATTTGCAATGTTGCCTAAATCAGTCGTGAACAAGTTGCCAGAATCCGTTGTCGATGCTTATCCACTGACTGCGTTGCAGTTGGGCATGGTGTTTCACAATCAGCTGAGTGACAGTAAAGAAGCCTATCACAACGTTTACACGTTGAGGTTGGGGCTTCACGCTGACTTGCATGCACTGAAAGCGGTCGTTGCTGATGCGATAGCGGAACATGAAGTTTTACGTACCGAATTTAATTTTGATTTATCTGATCAGCCTTTGCAGTTAGTACATGACACCGTTGCAGCGAACATTGAACTAATTGATTTGACCAACGTGGTTGATCAAGAGCAGGCCGTGATTCAATGGAATATTGATGAGGGGCAACGCCATATCCCATGGCAGCAGGCGCCATTGTTTAAATTGGTAATATTTAAACTGTCAGAAGCTGACAGTACGTTGGGTTACAGTGGGCACCACGCTATGCTCGATGGTTGGAGCCTGTATAAACTATTACAGCAGGTCGTTGCCAATTATCGCCTTAAACTGAATCAGCAGCCATTAACCCATCACCGTTTTCATCTGCGCTTTGCGGATTACGTAAGTAAAGAAAGAGCAGCGATTAATGGGCAATTACAAAAAGAATTTTGGCATTCTTACCTTATCGATGCTCCGTTTACACGTTTGCCTAGAACGCTAAATAGAGATAAAGCAGCCCCTTATAATACCGTGCAGTTGCATGTGAAAAGTGACGTGATTAAGCCGCTCAATGACTTAGCAAAAGAGTTGGGTGTTACCATGAAATCAATATTGTTATGTGCTCACCTAGCGGTGATCAGATATGTGAGCGCCCAACAAGAGATGGTAACGGGGCTAGTCAGCAATGGGCGACTAGAACATGAGGAAGCGGCTGATGTGCTGGGTTTATATTTGAACTCTATTCCGGTTCGCTTGGCATTAAGTGGCGATCAAACTTGGTTGCAATGCATTCAGCAGGTGGCTGCAGAAGAAGCAAAGCTTTTGCCTTACTGCCGCTTTCCACTTGCTGAGTTAGTTAAATTGAATGACAAACAAGAGCTGTTCGAAATATTGTTTAATTACATTAGCATGCCAGGAATATGCGCTGAAGCTGATTCGACAGCTGCGCTTAACGCGTTTGGCACCGTTAACTATCCATTGTTGTGTAACGCCGTATATGACCCTTTGAACCTTTTGGCAACGATAAATCTGAGTTATAACGGCAAAGAATTCAGCGAGCAGCAAATACAGAGCTACACTGGGTATTTTGATAAAGCACTCAGGTTAATGCTCAGTAGTGGCCATGCAAAGCTAAATTCTGAGGGCTTAATGTCGGCGCAAGAGCAGTCATTTTTGCATTCAGCCCATCATGATGTGCAAAATTGGCATTATACCGAATGTTTACATGAGAAACTGTTTGCGCTACCAGCCACATACGATCAAAAGGCTGCGGTGATATATGATCAGCAGCAGTTGACTTATGCACAGCTAAAGCAACGAGCTACTACATTGGCACTGACCTTACAGCAGCTGGATGTGCAACCCAACCAACTTGTTTCAATAGATTGTAAAAACGGCATATTACAAGTGATAGCGATGCTTGCTTGTAGCTTGTCAGGCGCCGCTTATTTACCGGTTGACCCTGATTGGCCTATAGCGCGTAAGCACAAAGTATTGACCCTTGGAGAAGTGCAAGTTGCCTTGTGCGATGAAGCAAGTCATGAGCAATATAATGCAGCCAAACTTAAGATTATTAATTTATCGGCAGAGCATGTTTGGCAGCAGAATATCGCAGTGCCACTTAAAAAATCGGTTACATCCAGTGATCTAGCCTATGTCATATTCACATCCGGTTCAACAGGTGAGCCAAAAGGGGTGATGCTGACCCATCAGGCTGTGCAAAATACGTTGAATGACATGGTCCATCGGTTTGAGTTAAGTGACAAATACACGGTACTGGGGCTTTCTTCAATTTCATTTGACCTGTCTGTATTTGATGTGTTTGCCAGTGTGCAGCATGGTATGACCTTAGTTTTACCCAGTGTCGAATTACGTCGTAACCCCGAACATTGGGGTGAGTTGGTTCGAGCGCATGAGGTGTCAGTATGGAATAGTGTGCCAGCGATTTTTCAGTTATGGGTTGATTATGAGCGCTCTGCACAGATACCGTGTCAACATAACAGTTTGCGTCAGGTATTTTTGTCTGGAGACTGGTTACCGGTGAATTTGTTTGCCGACGCCAAGCATATTGCACAACAAGCCAAAATTCATAGCTTGGGTGGTGCTACGGAAGCCGCAATCTGGTCTATTACCTATCCGATTCAGCATATTGAATCACATTGGCGCAGTATTCCCTATGGTAAAGCTATGACGAATCAGTCATTTTACGTGTTAAATGATGATTATCAGCTTTGTCCCGTTTGGACTGAAGGTGACCTGTATATCGGAGGAGTTGGATTGGCGTTGGGTTATTGGCGAGATGAGCAAAGAACCAGTTTGCAATTCATCCAGCATCCACAGTCAGGGCAAAGGCTTTATCGCACTGGCGATCGGGGCCGTTTTTTAGATGATGCCAATATTGAATTTCTAGGGCGCAGTGACTTTCAGGTGCAAATCAATGGCTACCGGGTTGAGTTGGGTGAAATCGAAACGGAGCTGAATAAACAGCAAGATGTAAAGAGCAGTTTGTTGCTGGTTCATAAAGACAATAGAGGAAATGCGCATTTGGTCGCATATGTCGTACCTCATGGGAGTAAACGCCCTGATGTTGTATTATGGTCCAAGTCGCTTGCTGAAAGTTTGCCACATTATATGCAACCACAGCAAATCATAACGTTGCAAAGCTGGCCATTATCAGATAATGGCAAAGTTGACCGCAAGGCACTGCCTGAGCCTGAGTTTATGAACCAAACGCTGAATGTTGCTGTTGAAAAATCAGCCAATGAGAAAGAACATAAACTACATGAAATACTTATCAGGTTACTCAAAGTAGATCAATTATCAGTAACAGATAATTTGTTCATGTTGGGAATGGATTCTATCGTTGCGATTCAGCTGGTTGCTCAAGCAAAACGAGAATCGTTGTCTTTTAGTATCCAACAGCTGTATCAATACAACTCAATTCGTGAATTAGCGGCGGTAATCGAAGATGCAACAATAACCTCAGGCAAACAGCAATTTACAGAAGCACAATTGTTACCTATACAACATTGGTTCTTATATTATTTTGGCCGTAATGCTAACCATTTCAATCAGGCATTTGCATTTACTTGTGAGCTATTGAATTGGCAGGCTCTTAAAAACTCTGTTTGCGAACTGTTACAAACTCATGATGTATTGTCTGCATATTTATCGGATGGTACTATTGAAATTAATAAAACAGTAACAGTTGATGATGTTTTGCAGCATTTTCAGCTCAAGGAAGAAGTTTGCATGTCGGAGCAAGTGCTATCTATCGCTCAAACAGCACAACGTAGTTTTGATCTGAACAGCGGACCGCTGTTAAAAATACTCTACTTAGAGGGAAGTCGTGGCCAGCATCGTCTTGTATTTGTATGTCATCATCTCATTGTAGATGGTGTTTCTTGGCGTGTGTTGCTGTCCGATCTGGAATTTGCCTATGACGCAGCCAAAAATCAAACTGGCCGAGTGCTGCCATTGCCCGAACACAACTTTGCTCAGTGGGCAGACTGGGTGATTAAAACAACCGATAAAATCAATGTCGACGAGCAAATATCGTTCTGGCGTAATCAAATCATTGATAATCCATTATTGCCTACGTTGCAGCCTCGCCATACAGATGACAATACTTATGGTCACAGTCAAAGTGAAACTTATTCTTTAAATGAGTCGCTTACAGCGCAACTGCTCGGTAACGCCAACACTAAGTTCAATACAGAAACACAGGATTTGTTCGTAACGGGACTTGCATTGGCACTTAATCAGATGAGTCATCATCCTCAATATAGTATTTTGATGGAGAGTCACGGCCGTCAACATACTGAGCTGGATTTGAGCCGAACAGTTGGTTGGTTTACAGAACTATATCCAGTTGCGCTGCATGTTGATGCGCTGCAACTCAGTGATACCTTGATTCAAATAAAAGAAACATTGCGTCAATGCCAGTCACAAAGCCGTAGTTATGGTCAAATCCGTTACCTAAGTGAACACCCTGAAGCAAGAAACCTGCGTTTAATAGCTGAACCACAGTTGTTGTTTAACTACCTTGGTCAGTTGGATAAGGTCATCGATACCAACAGTGTTTTTCAGGCTGCGCCAGAGTCATTGGGGGCGGATATCGATGAGCGATTGGTTAGACCGCAGCAGCTTGAGGTTACTGTCATGGTGGTTGGTGGTCAGGCACAGCTACATTGCCGGTATTGTCCAACTATGCACAGTAAGCAACTTATACAACAGTGGCTTGACCAATATGCACAAGCGCTGACACAGATTATCGAAATGTGCACTGCGTCAAACGAGCGCTGCTTTACTCCATCGGATGTGCCTGAGTCAGGTATGAGCTTTAATGAAATTAATGATTTCTTAGATGAGCTTTGTGATTAATAGAATAACAATAATAAAGTCGTGATTATATGAAAAAACAAATAAAACCATTCAAGCTGGAAAAGCAGAATATTGAATCATTTTATCCGCTTTCTCCTATGCAACATGTAATGGTCAGTAAGAGTTTACAAGCACACGGAGAGGGCCTGTACCATATTCAGGTTGGCTATGAAATCAAAGGAGAGCTGGATAAAAACGCCTTTCAAAATGCTTGGCTTGATGTCATAAAAAGACACGATACACTCCGAACTTGTTTTAGCCGGTTTGACAGCGCTAAACCAATGCAAGTGGTATGTAAAGAGATCCCACTTCCTTGGGTTGAGTTTGATTTGACTGACAATGCAAATCCTGAACACGCTTATGAAAATTGGCTTGCTGAAGACCGTAGCCTAGGATTTGACATTGAACGACCAGGTTTAATGCGGTTGTTGTTATTTGTAATGTCAGCAGGGAATTATCGTTTCGTTTGGAGCCATCATCATGCGATTTCAGACGGCTGGTCTGTGCCCATAGTGATTAATGATGTATTACAGGCTTATCAAGCAAGAGTACAAAAACACGTGCCAGGCTTTGCGCCGACCGTAAGTTTTAAAGCCATGATTAACTGGCTTGCTCAGCAAGATGTCGTTGAATCTGAACAATACTGGCAGCACTACTTATCAGGTTTAGAAGGTATCACAGAGCTTAAACATTATGGTTACCAGCGCGATATCTCGTCTGACAAAAGCAAACAGGCGCAGCATCGTGATTTTTATCTTAGTCACAAACTAACCGCACAAAGCGAACAGTTTGCACAGCGCTGTGGGGTCACTACGAATGTTTTGTACAGCGCTGTTTTTGGTTTGTTACTAACAAGGTATACCGCGCGTGACGATGTCATTTACGGTAATGTTACTTCTGGGCGTAATGTTGATATTGCTTTCGTTGAGAATATGGTTGGCCCATGTGTTAACACGGTGCCAGTTCGTTATCAATATCAGCATACTGATACGGTTATGCAATGGTTGCAGAAATGTTTTACTGAACAAGGGATAAGAAATAAGCATGACTTTGTATCGTTGCTGAAAATTAGTAAGTTGTTGCCTAGCGACAAGGCAGGTGAGCTATTCAATTGCTTATATGTTTTTGAAAACTATCCTAAAACAACAGAGTTGAATCAAGTCAGCGAAAATGGCGCGACAAAAAATGCTGTTAATTTTACTCCGCTGGCAAGCGAAGAAGCAAACAGTTTTCCATTTTCATTCATTGTTGCGCCAGGCGAGGAAACACAAGTTCGCATTAGCAGTAGTCGTGATAAATTCGGAATGGATTTTATTGAGCAGTTTTTTGGTGATTTTATTCATCTATTGACCCAAGTCATTGTCAGTGAACAGCAACAGCTTAGTTTAATTGGACTTAGTGATGAACAAAGTCTGAGTAGTGAGCTACAAGCTAGTGAACAACAATTCACGCATTTGGCTCAAGCTTGTGAGCACTGGGCTAATGTTGCTGCACAAAAAGTAGCGTTGGTCACTCCACAGCAAAGTATTACATATGGGCAACTACATACCTATAGCACCTATTTTGCAGAACACCTACTTCACCTTGGTGTTAATCGAGGTGACAAAGTCGCTATATACCTGTCTGAAGGGTATGAACAAGTGATTACAATGTTGGCGGTGTTGAAACTTGGCGCGTGTTATGTGCCAATCGATGTAAATAGCCCAACAGCACGCAGCCAGTATATTGCAAAAGATGCGAATGTTGCTTGTGTAGTGGCCAGTAAAAAACCTGCTTGGTGGACAGACCCTAAGAGTTTTTTGCCGTTTACGCTAGAACCAGCGGAAAAAATTGCGACTCTTCCTGCCGTCAGCGGCGAAGATATCGCGTATGTCATCTACACCTCAGGCACAACAGGAAAACCAAAGGGAGTGATGATCACGCAGCAGCAGGTAATTAGGCTTTTCAGCGCTACTGAACATGGATTTACATTTACAGATAGAGATAAATGGCTACTTTTACATTCCTTTGCCTTTGATTTTTCAGTGTGGGAGATTTGGGGGGCATGGCTATATGGCGCGCAACTTTATATACCACCAACAGGCGTTGAGCGTGACTTTGAGCGCCTGTTCGATTACCTCTATGAAAACGAGATAACAGTTTTAAACCAAACGCCATCGGCATTTTATCAACTAGCGCAAGTGGCCACTGATAGGGATCAGCAACTAGACAAGCTTCATAGCATTATATTCGGTGGAGAAAAGCTATCGCCTGCACTTTTGCGTGGCTGGGCTGCACGTTATCCACTGGAGCAAGTTGCGTTAGTTAATATGTATGGTATTACCGAGATTACGGTGCATGGAACATATTACAAATTAACATCACAAGACCTCATCTTAGGTGACAGTTGCATTGGTTTACCTTTGGCTGACTTGACTATTTTGGTACTAGATCAATCTGGCAATGCAGTGCCTCGAGGCTGTGCTGGTGAAATATGGGTGCTCGGTGCAGGTGTCAGTCAAGGGTATTTAAACCGTGAAGCGTTGACCTCCCAGAAATTTACAACTTTATTAGGTATGCCAGCCTATCGTTCGGGCGACCTCGGATATGTTAATGAACAAGGGCGGTTGGTTTATATCGGTAGGGCTGATAAGCAAATTCAGCTACGTGGCTATCGCATTGAGTTAGGCGAAGTTGAACAAGCTCTTCATAGTATTGATGGTGTTGAACAAGCTGCTGTGATTGTGGCAGGACAAGATGACAACAGTACGTTGATTGCGTTTGTGGTGGATGCGCATAATCGTGCAACTGACCATTTTGTTTCCCAGCTTCGGGCATTGCTACCTGCTTATATGTTGCCGGGGCGTATTCATTTATTGGATGCCTTGCCACGAACAATGAATGGTAAAGTGAATACGCAGTCACTTAAACAGTTGGATGAAGATGTATTAAACGCGGCTAGTGCCAGCGACATACTGACACCTCGAGAGAATGAAATTGCACTGATTTGGAGCCAGCTACTAGGCCGACCAGTCAGTAGTAAACATGCTAACTTCTTTGAGTTGGGTGGACACTCACTGATGGCCACACAGTTCGTATTTGCGTATAAAAAGGCATACAAAGCTGAGCTTCCAGCGCAGTTGGTTTTTGAGTACCCGGTTTTGGAAGAGCTTGCAAAACAAATCGAATGTATGGCTGATATCCAAGAACAATTAATTCCAACAGTGAACCGAGCCAGCTTAGTACCCTTGTCTTATTCACAGCAGCGACTGTGGTTTTTATCTCAGCTTGAAGGTGGGGAAGCAAGCTACAACTTACCTTTGGCTATGGAGATTCGAGGCCCATTGATGCTGGATGCGCTGAAATTGGCGCTGAAGGATTTAGTTGTAAGGCACACTATTTTAAGAACTAAGTTTGTAAACAATGCGGGTCACCCAGCGCAAACTATATTAGAAAATGTGAATTTGCCGATCGCATACTTTGACGTTGCCCATTGGTCAGAACAACAGTTACAAGACACACTGAACAGTGAATGCCGACGTGCGTTTTCATTTAATGATGATTTATTGATTAGAGCGACTATCTACGAACAAAATCCACAGCAGCACATATTAATGTTGGTATTACATCATATTATTACCGATGGCTGGTCTAATGGTATTTTACAAAGAGATTTGATATCGCTATATCGCGTTAGAGCGACAACAGAGACGTTGGTGCTTCCTGACCTGCCGATTCAGTATATTGATTTTGCGGCGTGGCAACGAGGTAAAAAACAAGACTTTACTGAGCAATTGAAGTATTGGCAGCAAAAACTTGCAAATATGAACGCTGTCATGCCAATGCCACTTGATGGCGAGCGTGCTGATGCTCAACACACAGGTGCTAACTTAATGACGAGTTTAAGCAAAGAGCAAGTTAAGCGCCTTGAGACGTTGGCTGCCAATCACGACGTCACCACTTTTATGGTATTACTCAGTGCGTTTCAGGCTGTGTTGTCTCACTATTGTGGAAACGACGATATTGCGCTTGGCACTGTGGTTGCAAATAGGCCTCACAGCGACCTAGAAAATGTGGTCGGATTTTTCACTAACACGCTTGTTGTGAGAGACAGAGTTGATCGGCAGCAAAGTTTTTTACATGCATTAATGCATACTAAAACCACTTTGCTCGATGCTTATAAAAATCAAGATGTACCTTTTGAGCAGGTCGTTGAGCATGTGTGTCCGAAACGCCCTGAATATGCGTCGCCGCTTGTCCAAGTTATGTTTGTACTGCAAAACGCGCAGCAGGTTCAGTTTAATGATGAGTCTGTTGAGGGTTTGGAAATATCACCCGTACCTTGGGATTACGGACAATCCAAGTTTGACTTAACAGTGTCGTTGCAAAGTGACGCAAGTGGGATGCAAATTCACTTTGAATATAAGTCTGACTTATTTTCACAAACCCGAATGCAGCGATGGTTAACAGCATACGGTGCATTGTTGGAGAATTTGTTGGAGTCGCCACAAATACCATTAGAGCAACTACTTAGCATGCACTCGGATAGTGAAGATTTCCAGCAACATGAGACTATTGATTGGGAACAAGTTTCAGTTATGACAGATGAGCAGCTACAAGATTATATCGATACATTGCCAGAAGACGCGATGCAGCAGCTATTAGAAAGGTTAGAAGAATAGAATGGAAATACTTCAAACTCGAGGTTCAGACGCGCAAAAAGCGCGCCTCAAAGCACTACTTAAGCAAAAAGCTAAAACGCAAAACTTTAAGCAGCAGCTGGCACACATAGCAAGTAGCAGTCCTGAGTCACTGGCCATTATTGCCAACCAGCAGCTTACTTATAAGCAGCTTTTCGACTTTTTGAGTCAGGCAGATAGCGATGCACTTTTACAAGGTGCTGTTGGCGAGTTTTTAGCTCAGCTCAAAACGTGGTGGCATGGTGGTTCGTGGGTGGTAAGTTCAGCGCAGTGGAATGACAATTTTAGCGTTTTTATGCGCGCGCCGCTTAATGAACACTTTGAACGGATGCAAGAGCCTGAAACACCAGGACGGCTATGGAGCAGTTATAACGGTCAATGGTACGGGTTGACTGAAGCGCAAATAAGTCAGCAGCTAACGCATATCAAACAGTGTTTTGCTATTGTGCCACAAGGAACGATAGGTATTGATTTTGCGCAACTCGATTGTGCTCGAATCATCCTCATATTTGCTGCGCTTATCAGTGGTGCGAGAGTGATAGCTCGGGGTTTTAGCGATCATACGTATCGCGCTGACGTGCTTTTCTATCAGCAGGATAACTCGCCAGAGGTATTAACTGACTCTGGGTCTATCAATAACGATACTGTGCGTTGTTATGAACAAAGTATGGGTTATTTGAGCAATGCAAAATGCTTTCTTTATCATCCCGTAATTGGTGTTTACAGCACTGATATGTGTCTAAACATGAGTGCATCCTATAAGTTAAATGTGGTTGATGAAAATGGACATTTACTTGCAAACGATGCGATGGGTCGATTTGTTGCAAATCACTCAAAAACGCTAGATAGCATTAGCATCTGCCAAGACAAGCAAAGTAAACTAAACAGTGGAATTGAATTGGGCCTAAATGGTCAGTTACAGCCCTCTGGTCAGTTTAAGATCGATATAGGTAAAAGCCGTGTAGTTGTACAAGGTGATAGCAGCATATCAGGGGCCGAAATCGCAGCCTATCTGAGCCTTCATTTGGCGTTAGATGATATTAAATATATGCATAGAAAGACCCAAAAGGGTATAATTTCAGTCGCTTATATACGTTGTAGTGATGAACGCCGAGAGTATATTAGTCAGCGCGTGAAACAGTTGCTGCCCAGTTGTTACTACCCAGACCATGTTGTATTTTTGGCGGCTTTTCCATTGCTAGTCAGTGGTGGGTACGATCTTGTTGCATTGCAAGCATTGCCTTTGGTATGTGAACAACAACTAAATGATTGGCGTGCTCAAGGACATACTGAGTTATCTTTGGTGCCCAATAAACAAAGTAATGATAGTTGTCGTCTAGTTAATCTGGATGCGTTAATGCCCGAAAAGGGTAATGCTAATGTAATAGCGCAGCTTAATGGTGAACGGCTAACAATACAAAAACCACAGATCAATTTATTAAGAGATGCACTACTGGATGCCGCAAACAGTGATAAAGGTGTCCGTTTATTGTCGCAGCATGAACAGCGAGTTAGTTATACGCAGATTGAATATAATGCTCGTTGTATTTTAAGTGCCTTGCTGGGTAAAGGTGTGGCTCCGGGCGATAAGTTGATATTCTTATTACAGAACAACGCGCATTTCATCACCTTATTCTGGGCGTGTCAGTTGGGTGGTATCGTTCCGGTTTTTTGCGAGTGGCCAAAGTGGCAAGAACGTCAGCAAGGTGCTTTAGCAAAATTACAGCATATTTCTTGTCAATTGGCTGAAAGTTTGATTATCGCCGATGAGGGGGTTTATGAACAGTTGCCGCAGCGTCAGTCATTTCAGAACTTGTGCAGTTATGCGCAATTACAGGGGGAGACACCCTGTCAGCAATTACCACAAATGTGTGAACATGACACTGCGTTGATTCTGTTAACCTCGGGTAGTACCGGCAAACCTAAAATGGTTGCACAAACACATGCAGCTGTGTTGACTCGTTCCAGAGCAACTATCAAACACAACCACTTCAACGACAGTGATATTAGTTTTAATTGGATGCCATTGGACCATGTCGGTGGTATTGTGATGTTTCACATCCGAGATACGTTCTTAGCTGCAGAACAAATTCATGCAGACACAGATCTTATTTTACAACAGCCTCTGAGCTGGTTAGATACAATCGCTGAATATCAAGTGACCATTACTTGGGCACCCAATTTTGCTTATCAATTGGTTATAGATAAGTTAAAGGCCATGAGCGGCGAATATCATTGGGATCTGAGTCGTCTTCATTTTATTCTCAATGCGGGTGAGGCTGTCATCGCTAATGCAGCCGTGCAATTCATGCGTATGTTGAAAAAATGCGGGCTGGCCCAAGATGCCATGAAGCCGACATGGGGGATGTCTGAAACATGTTCGGGAGTGGTATACAACAGAGATTTTGATGCAACACACGAAAGTGTGGACCAACCATATGTATATGTCGGACACCCAGTTCCTGAATTTTCGATTCGCATTGTTGATGAAAATGGCGAGCCTCGTTTAATGGGACAAGTGGGTGAACTACAGGTAAAAGGGCCAAATGTATTACGTGGTTATTATCTTAATGATACTGAAAACCAGCAAGCTTTCACCCAAGATCACTGGTTTAAAACCGGCGACCTTGCGCTAATAGATGAACAGCGCGGACTTGCAATTACAGGGCGTAGCAAAGAGTTAATTATTCTCAATGGGGTTAACTATTCTTGTCAGGAAGTTGAGGCTGCGATTGATCACTCTGCGTGGGTAGCTAGCAGTTATTCTGCGGCGTGCCCGGTCAAAAAGGCGGATGGTTATGAGGGAGCTGCTTTATTCGTAGTTGCTGTAAATGAGCAGAAGCCATTACGTGAACTTGCGCAATTGCTTCGGGAAACTGTGTTTGAGCACACGCGCTTAGGGCTGGATTATGTGGTGTTTCTGCAGCCCCAGCAAATTCCCAAATCAAATATCGGAAAGATCTTACGAAGCCAGTTACAACGAGATTTTGAAGCGGGTAAGTTTACCGCACAGACTCAAAGTTTCGTGAGTGATTCTCAAACTCAGCTAACACCACCACAGTGGTTTGCACAATGCGTATTGAAGCGTGCGCCATTAGCACTTGATTATTCATTGAAAAAGCCCTGTTTACATGTAGGAAAACCTTTTTTTGAAGTCTCTGAGGATGAAAAGGTCATGCCTTGGACGATGCTTTCAAACACACAGGTCAACTTACTAAGTGAATCACTGTTGAATACGCAAAGTCGCTATTTATCGATATGGGTGACAGATGAAACTCACTGGCAGCTTATAGAGTTACTCTCTGATTTGTATAAAACGTACCACGACAGTGCACTGAGAGTGTACATTTTTAGCTTGTCTGCCAGTTACGGGTTGCAGGGGCTAGTTAAAACGGTGAGCAAAGAAATGCCATTGTGGAAGCTACGTTGGGTACATGCGGATACAAACTGCCCAATGACTTGGGCACGTTACTATCAGGACGAATTGTCTGATCTGAGTACCGTCACTCAAGTGGCATATCAGCAAGGGGATCGCTACCGCGTTGGATTAAAGGCGGGCAAACCAGCGCTTTCGGAATATCCGCGCCTGCCATTTACTTTTGGCAGTACATATTTGGTTTATGGTGGTTTGAGTGCGGTGGCTCGTCCGCTAATTGAAATATTAGCAGAACGTTTTAATGCTAATGTGATCTTAGTTGGTAGGCGCAGTGCAGCGGCTGCATTTGCAGCATGGCCAACTTTAAATACACATACAAATCTTCATTACGTGCAAGTCGAAGGGCCGCTTTGTAACAATAAACTAGACCAACTCATGAACAACTTTACCAGTGGTCAGTTTCAGCCACTAGACGGGGTTATCCATGCAGCGGGAAGTTTTGCGGGCACCGATATTGCTCATGTAGACAAAACCCAGTGGCAGACCCTCACTCAATGTAAGATCGAAGATGCAAATGTACTGGCAAAGTGGCTTGAACACAGAGCTGGTTCAGAAGGTTTGTTTATCCAACTTTCATCGGTAAATGGCTATTTTGGTGGGACCGCCGTGGCAGGCTATGCCACTGCCAGTAGTTATCAAATGGCATTAAGTAGAGAGCTCAATTTACATCAACGGCTTCGCTCTTTTTGTTTGCTATTTAGTATATGGGATAAGGTCGGCATGAGCTTACAGTTGGATTCTACAGCTGCAAGTGAGGCGAATGGTTTTTATCAAATGGAACAGCATCAAGCGCTGTTGTCTATGCTGCTATGCTTGTCGACTTCACCTAGTGAATGGTGTATTGGTGTTGACCCAAGTCATCTTGCTGTGGTTGCAGAACACACACTCACGGGTGTTGCACAATTTAGCATTGCACAAAATAAAGCCGATGGTATCAGTGAATTGGATGATGATAGTGGTGTGTCATATTTACTGCGCAAGAGCAAAAATAAACGTCTTACACATGACAATATGACTGTGATGCAACAGCAGTTGTGCAAGTTGTGGGAGCAAAACCTTGGACATGTAGATTTTACCTTAGACGATAGTTACTTTGCGGTGGGTGGAAGCTCTATCAGACTAGTACAATTGCGTGAACTGTTCATAAAACAGGGTTTAACGAATGCTTCATTAGCTGATTTTTTCAAGTACCCAACCATCAGACAGTTTGCAGATTATCTAGAAAGTGACCAAGAACAAGGCACTGAACGAAAAGAAGCTACAACAGAGCGAGCATCAAAAAGAAAAGCACAGCTTGCAAGGCGTAAAAAGCAAAGGAAAGTGAATGACTAATAACGATAATAAAATTGCCATTATTGGCTGGGCAGGGCGCTTTCCAGGGGCAGCCAATATTAAGGAGTTTATTAAAAACACCTTACATGGAGATGTACAGATATGTCACTTTGATACCGAGACGTTACGAGAGCGTGGTATTGAATTAGATGCAAAGCAAAGTGAGAGCTTAGTAACGAGTTTTGGCTATTTGGATGACATATATAAATTTGATGCAGATTTTTTTGCAATGTCACCCGCAGAAGCGGGAATTATGGACCCTCAGCAACGTATGTTGCTTGAGCTGAGCTATCAGGGTTTGTGTGATGCAGGATATCCAATACAGTCAGATTTAGGTAATTGTGGCATTTACGTTGGCACAGGGGTAAGTCATCATTGGCTGAGCTCAATTTATCAAGCAGGAAGCCAAGGAACTGCGCCTGATACGCTTAGAATGTTACTCGGAAATGGCCAGGATTTTGTCGCGACCAATATTGCTTATCGACTCAATCTTGGTGGACCTAGTGTTAATATTAACACCGCTTGTTCTACGTCGTTAGTGGCTATTCATCAGGCATGTGGGGCCCTACTTAACTATGAATGCGATATGGCACTAAGCGGTGGCTCGAACGTAAATCTACAACAAGAGCGTGGCTATTTTACTGTTGAAGGTGGGATAGAATCACCCGATGGTACTTGCAGACCATTTGATGCTAAAGCAAATGGAACGGTACCTGGCAATGGTGGTGCCGTGGTCGTTTTGAAGCGTTTGGCTGATGCGATAGATGACGGTGATTTAGTGCATGCTGTTATAGCTGGGAGTGCAATAAACAATGATGGGTCAGATAAGATTGGTTTTACTGCGCCCAGCGTCACTGGACAAAGAAATGTGATTGAATCCGCGATGGCGGTTGCAGAAGTTAATCCTGAAGATATTGGTTATATCGAGGCTCATGGCACAGGCACGCACCTGGGGGACCCAGTAGAAATTCAGGGTTTAACGGAAGCGTTTGGCAGTGAAGGTAATGGTCACATGTGTGCGATTAGCTCCGTAAAAGCAAATGTGGGGCACCTTAATGCTGCAGCAGGGATTGCGGGGTTAATTCGTGCGAGTGCTTGTGTGTCAGCGGGAGTTTTGCCAAAAACAGCCAATTATCAATCTCTTAATCTTGCAATAAACCTAGCTAATACACCTTTTTATATTTCCGACAAGTATGCTCCTTGGCCAAAAGAGCCAGCGAACAGGCTGGCTGGAATAAGTAGTTTTGGCATTGGTGGTAGCAATGCACATATTATTGTTGAACAGCCTCAACCTGCGAGTAAATCGAATGAGTTTAATGCTCCAAAGCATCCTAATGTATGTGTGCTATCAGCACACTCAACAGCTGCACTAGAAAAAATGCGTAATGAGTTAGTTGAATTTATTGTCGCTGATGCGACATTAAATTTGCACGACTTAAGTTATACTTTACGCACTAGAAGAGACACTCATAAATATCGTCTGGCTTGTGGATTTACTGATCGTCAGTCTTTGCTGTCAAACTTATCCGCACAACCAATAAGTGTATCAATCACTGAACCGTCGTCACGTATTGCCTTTGTATTTTCTGGACAAGGTAGCCAGCAGGTCAATATGTACCAGAGTTTATACCGCGATAATGCCTTGTTTAAAGAGCAGGTTGATGAATGTGCTGAATTTATACATCCGTTGCTGGGTTTAGATATTCGTACGCTTATCTATCCAGAACAAGGTGGTGAAAATGATAGTGTTGGTGAAGCGCTGCTCAAAGAAACCCGATTTGCCCAACCTGCACTTTTTATCGTACAGTACGCGCTAGCAAATGTATTAATATCGAGCGGTGTTAACCCTAACGTGATGTTGGGGCATTCACTTGGAGAATATATTTGTGCCTGCATCAGCGGTGTGATGTCTAAAGAGACTGCGTTAACTTTAATCTGCGCGCGCGCTGCGGCAATGCAAGAGCAACCTGCAGGTGCGATGATAGCAGTCAGCGCCAACTTAGATGAATGTCGCAAACTGTTAAACAGCGGCATTTCAATTGCAGCGGTGAACGGTCATCAACATTTTACATTATCTGGCCCTAATGAGTTGATTGCGTATCAAGTACAACGGCTAGATGAAGCAAACATCAGATGGAAAAAGCTGGAAACATCCCACGCATATCATAGTGATATGATGGAAAGTGCGGTTGATGTATTGACAGAACTCTTTAATAAGACGGTTTTTTTCTCCCCTAACATCCCTTATGCATCTAATATTTCGGGGGAATTGATCACTACGGAACAGGTGCAAACAGCACAATATTGGTTGGCACATATTCTCAAGCCAGTGCAATTTGCCAAGGGGTTACAGTCGATCACTGAGCATTGCGACATCATGTTAGATTTAGGGCCTGGTTCGGTATTAACGTCATTACTAAAGCTAGAGCAACATCAATGTGTGTCATTATCGGGTAAAGACGAAGCCTGTTGTTTGATAGGCTTGGAAGATATGTTAGCTAAATTATGGCAGGCTGGGGTACCAGTAGACTGGCAAAAGTCTGAGGTGGGGGAAGGCCACCCAATTCGATTGCCAGATTACCCATTTACTGGCAAAGACTACTACCTGCCAGCAACTCCTGTTAACAAAAATATATCATTACAGCCAGCTGAGCAAGCCATAGGCTGTTACCGCAAAGTATTTCATCCGAGTTATTTACCGAACGGTGATTTAGCAAAAAATTCGTTACTGATTTTTT
The DNA here is from genome assembly GCF_945859825.1 of Pseudoalteromonas holothuriae. Lineage (GTDB taxonomy): Bacteria > Pseudomonadota > Gammaproteobacteria > Enterobacterales > Alteromonadaceae > Pseudoalteromonas > Pseudoalteromonas holothuriae. The sequence continues at coordinate 57,235 of NZ_CAMAPC010000003.1, read as the reverse complement.
GTGAGCGAAATACGCCTTTTATTACTGAGCTGGTGTTGCAACATGGTGCGCGAGTTGTTAGTCCGAATGTTTTAGCGGGCATAGCGACAGATAGTCAGTTGACGATGAATTGGCTACACGAAGGCTGGCATACTAGCCATGACTTTGCCTCATTCGCTCATGGTCGAGCGACATTTATCATTATACAGCCTTGTGAACTACAACCGAGTGATTACGTACCGTTGCAACTGTCTTTGTTAAGGAACTTACAAGCTTCACAGCAACGTTCTATAAACAACTTAAAAACTTTGATGGTTAGTCATCAGGCCATGGCTCTGGGGTTGGAAAACAATATTTCTGTGTCTGCAGCTATGAATATTGGTTTTTGGCGTTGCGTAAAACAAGAATATAGTAGTTTAGATATTCAGTTGGTTGATATGGCAATCGATGAAGCGATACCCACAACCAAATTAATTGATTTGTTAGCCAGTGAACTTATGCATGGAGAACCTGAGCTTGCCGTTATGTGGCGTGCAGGTATGCGTTGGCTGCAGCAAGTTGAAGCGATGAAACAACACAATATGCCCTCAGCAATAAAACACGGTGGCGTGTATATCATCACAGGGGCGATGGGGAAAGTAGGCCGCCTTCTGGGTCGGTACTTGAGTGACACATATCAGGCCAAGTTGGTATTGATCTCGCGTGTCGGGTCTGCCAATTCGCATATCACAGGGTTTGAAAATACCGAACAATTTATGCTGGAAAGCATGAACTTAGATGATTTACATACTTGGCAAGCGCTGTTGAGTCGTGTCAGTGCTAAATGGGGACAAATCAATGGTCTTTTTCATTGTGCCACAACAGGAGTAAAAAGTTTTGGCTTGCTGAGCGAGATCACTACAGAGCAATGGGTAAATGAATTTGCAGCCAAAGTTGATTGTTTGGAAGTGATTCAAGCAGCAACGAGACCTTTTGAATTAGATTTTGTGCTTGTAATGTCTAGTGTCTCTGCATTATTGGGTGGTTTGGGACACAGTGCATATAGCGCCGCAAATTGCTATCAGGATGCTTTTGTTCAAAGACATAATCAGCTTGCTAGCTTTACTACTCGATGGTTAAGCATCAATTGGGATGGTTGGCAAACTGGTTTAGAGCTCAATGATGCTGATAAAGCACATGCACTTAGCGATGAAGATGGCTTGCTATTGTTAGAGCAAGCATTGGGAGATCCCAGTTCACCTGCTCAAGTTGTTGCTACTTGCTCACCGTTGCAACAGCGGATAGAAAAATGGGTCAAATTAAATAGCTTACGAACACTAAATGGTGGTGACTCTCAGGGGGATGTTACAGAGCGTATGCGCGGAATTTGGAGTCAGCTTTTTGGTGTTGTTCCTGATAGTGACCATACTGGCTTTTTCACATCGGGTGGTGACTCGATGTATGCCATGTTATTGGTCAAATCATTACAAACTGAGTTTAACTTCTCGCTTCCGATGCAAGATCTCATTGTGAATGACTTTAGTATTGTCCAGTTAGTGGAATTGGTTAAAAAAGCCAGTCATGAAGAAAGTGCAGAGGTTCTATGGCAGCCAGTGTTTCGCATGAATTCACAAAGCCATCAGCAAAAAATGATCTTTATTCACAGCGGTGGAGGAAGTGTATTGTGTTACAAAGATTTGGCAACGGCGCTTGAAGGTCATTATGAATGTTATGGTTATCGTTCTGGTTTAGAAGCTGATACTCAACAGCCTGTTTTCGAGACAATGCAGGAGCTAGCAGCAAGTTATGTTGATAATCTTCTGCTAGCCGTTCCTGAAGGCCCTTATAATCTGGCAGGGTACAGCCTCGGTGGCATTATTGCGTTTGAGATAGCATTACAGTTACAGCAACGGGCAGTGCAGGTAGAAAAGTTAGTATTGTTTGACCCATTCCCTCCATTTAGAGATGAACACGATCAAAGTTGCATGCAAATGAGCGAGGATGAATTGTTTGAAACTCTTTATTTGGCCTTATGTGAGCAGTTTGGCCTTGAACCGATAAAGCTTGAGTTGCCCAGTGGTAGCACAATAGAGCAAAAAGTAAGTGCATGTATTGAACAGCAGGGGGAGGCTAATTCGAGTTGGAAGTTTTGGGCACAGGAATATTTTCGTCACAACATTTCTCAAATGTATGCACGAAATGATTACCGACCAAACGAAAAATATAATGGTAATACGATTTTAATCCGAATAGATGATGAGAATTACCATAATGATAGAAACGATATTATAGATTTGGGTTGGTGTGAGTATACTTATAGTAAAGTTGAAGTATTTTTTACTGAAGGTCCACACAGAAGTTTGTTTAATCCGAGTCATATTAATGTGACAAAAAAGGTGTTTTTATCTTCATTGAAGTTATAAAAAGGTTTTAAATGTAGTAAATGTGATTGATGTGTAGGTTTTACTATCTATGTATTTACTGTATATTGACTTTTTTGGGCTTGTGTTATATAAAGGCTGGGCTGATTTGCTGAGAAGCATGGAATGCTGATAGCACTTTTATTAAGCATCGGCCATAGCAGTGTAAAAGTCAAAAAATTCTGTATAGATATCACATTTACATTGTCTGAATTTTATGATTGAAAGGAAATATAATAATGATAAATATAATTCTCAACGTTCTTATTTTTAATCCTCTGTACATATTCACTGAATTTTTAAATAGAAAGTTTAGTAAAGTGAAGTCCGACTATATTTGGCACGCAGAAGACATGCCATGGATGAAGGAGTTAGAAGCAAACCATAAGGTGGTTCTTAACGAATTTAATCGTTACAGAGCGTCATTATCCCGCCTTCCTGATTTGGAAGATTTAAGAACTTCAAACAATAAGGCCAATTTTGGTGACGGGCGTTGGGGCATGTTATACCTGCGTATTAATAACCAAAAAAATGATCTTCTGAGTACTCATTTCCCTGAAACAGTCAAACTTTTAGAAACACATGTTCCTGAATTATTCAGCATTCGCTTTTCATTATTAGGTGGTAATCGTAAAGAAATAACACCGCACAGAGATGGGCATAACCAATGCATAATCTGTCATCTACCTTTGGTTGTGCCAGAGGGGGAGTGTTCGATCACGATAAATGGTGTGCGCCAGCCTTGGGAAGAAGGGAAGTGTTTTGCGTTTGATGCATCGGCGTTGCATTCCGTTACAAAAGAGTCAGATGAAGAAAGGCTCGTCGTTTTAATTGATACCTTTAGGCCAGTTCCAAAATGGGTTCGGGCTTTATCTAGATTTGTTTTCAATTATCAAGTCAAAAATGCACCAGTGAAAGAAATTTTCGAACTTCACGATAAAGCACTAAATGACGCTCGATTGTAAGTTTATTTAGTGTTGTACGAGCTTTTAGGGTACTAAATACACTAAAAGCTCCTAAAAAATAACAATATACAGGAACAAGTTTGAACATGCTCTCCAATTATTTAACAATTCTGTACAGGAATATACTCAGACAATGGCTGTATTCAGCAATCAACATTGTTGGACTCACTGTGGGTTTCATTTGCTGTATTCTCATCTGGCTATTCATTCAGAATGAAACAGGCTATGACCAGAACTTCAAACAAGCAGAGCAAATTTATCGTGTAACTACGAGAGTTGAGCGTGGAGAAAACCAAGATCCGATAGTCGTTGCATTAACATCCCCCCCTGTCGGAGTATTATTAAAAAGTGATTTCGATGGCATTGCAAGTTATACCAGATTAATGATGGGCGGATTTGATCTGAAATACGAAAATAAAAGCTTTAATGAAAGAGTATATTTTGCGGATGAAAACTTTTTTGAGATATTTGAATTACCTGTATTAGCTGGTAATTTAAGCTCTGCGCTGAGTCAACCTGAAGCTGTAGTATTAACAAAAAATAAAGCGTTGAAATACTTTGGTTCAGTTGAAGCCGCGATTAATAAGAGCATGTTACTTGACAGCACACGCAATGTCATAGTCACAGCGGTGTTGGATGATCTACCAAAAAATACTCACTTGTCATTTGATGTATTACTAAGCATGCCGATGCTACAGCAATTTTTTGGTGAAGATATTCTTGAAGATTGGAATGGTCGAGCGGCCGGTTATACATATATAAAGCTACATGAAGGTCAGTCAATTTCACCTATCATGATGGGGTTACCAGAATTTATTAACAACCGACTGCCAAACCCGGAAGTTTCTCGCTTGGAAATTCAATCGATTCAAGATATCCATTTGCACTCATCACGCAAATTTGAAATGAAAAAAGGCGGCGATATTTCAGCGGTTATTACTATGGCAATAGTGGCCTTAGCAATCTTGCTTATGGCTTGTTTTAATTACATTAACCTATCTACAGCACTGGCCACCATGCGTTCGAAAGAGGTGGGTGTTCGTAAGGTATTGGGGGCTGAAAAAGGCCAGCTGGCGATGCAGTTTATTACTGAATCAGCAGTAACGTCAGTCATTTCTGCCATACTTGCTTTGATTGGTATTGTATTTTTCTTACCTTATTTTAATAGCTTCCTTTCTTTAGATATTCAGTTTGATTGGCAAAATGTAGAGTTTTGGGTTGGGTTATTCGTGATTCTGGCGGTGGTTGTTCTGCTGGGAGGTGGCTATTCGGCATTTTATCAAGCTGCTCTTAACCCTATAGTTGCACTACGTAACAGTGATTTCCAACCAGGTCGTTTTGGTGGAACTCAGCTGCGTAAGTTACTAGTCATAGTACAATTTGCCGTTTCTGTTGTACTTATGGTTGCAACGTTAGTCGTCTATCAGCAAGTGCAATTTGCGAAAAATATAGACGTAGGTTACGAGAAAGAAAATATGGTGGTTTTATATGGTGCGGGTAACCCTGCGGTACGCGACGCTTACGAAGTCATGAAATCACAATGGCAGAGCCATCCAAAGATAACAGATGTTACTGCTTCTTCGTCTACACCGCCTGTATCGTTAATGGGTCGTGTCCAGTATCGAATTCCATCAAAAAATCAACCTGAGTTTGATTATATCGCGTTTAATGCAATTGATTTTAATTACTTTTCCACCTATGGCATAAATATGGTTGCTGGTCAGGCGTTTAGCGAGCAGCGTAAAAGTGAAGCATTTACTTCTGAATCAGGAGCAGGTGTAATAATTAATGAGCGCGCTGTTGAAGTGTTGGGGTGGAAAACGCCAGCCACAGCGGTAGGCCAACAAATGATTATCAAGTCAATTGATGGCGAACGTGATGTAATGACAACTATTATTGGTGTTAGTAAAAATATTCATGTGTCGTCAGTGCATGACCCAATTCACCCTCAGGTTTATTTTGTTATGAGACCGTACATGAAGGACATAAGCATAAGGATTAATGGTGATCAGCAAGAAGCGCTAGCTCATATCAGAAATGTGTGGAAACAGAAGTTACCGAATATATCAATGATTGATGGCTTTGTAGATGTTGGTTTTGACAGTCTGTACAGGGATGAAGAGCACCGGCTCAAGTTATTTACTTGTTTTTCTATCATCGCTGTGACTATAGCACTGCTTGGATTATTTGGTCTATCGATGTTCACTGCGCAACGCAAAGTCAAAGAAATCAGTATTCGTCAGGTACTTGGTGCCGAAATGCCTGATATTATCTCTATGTTAAGCAAAGACTTTTTGAAGTTGGTAGCACTATCTAACTTGATTGGAGCACCATTAGCTTACTTTATGATGTCAAATTGGCTTAGTGAATTCTCTTACCGAATTGATTTTCCCATATTGTCTTTGATTTCGGTGATTGTTGTTACATTGATTTTGTCTTTCATCACGATTGCCTCTCAGGCTATCCGTGTAGCAAGCATACCTCCAGCGAACTCTCTAAGAGATGAGTAATAATCGGGCAGCCATCAAGGATGGCTGCCTTAAAGAGTAGTAGTATGAATATTTTTATAAGAAATTTAAGTTGGCTGACTGCATTTGCATGTTTGGCTGGCATCACTTTGTTTGCAAGCAAAAGCATACTTCAATCTTCATTAGTACCATCGGAGCAGGACAGTTTATTTTCTTCTGAACAAGCCAAGATAGAATATCAGCAAGTCGTTGTAGCAAATACTCCCCGCCCAACGGGGAGTGAGGCGAACCTGAACACAGTTAACAATATATACAGTTATCTCAAAGACCTTGGGCTTCAGGTCGAGCTACAACAGCAATTAGTATGTAATCACACCAGTTTGCAATGCAGTGAAGTAGTGAACGTTGTTGCGAGAAGTTCAAGCTATCGGGGTGAGAATTATGTACTGGTCACGACTCACCACGATACTGTACCAGCAAGCTCTGGTGACGCTGATCCTGGTGCTGGTATGATGATCGCACTTGAGCTTGCAAAGCATCGGTTAATGGATGAAGGCTTAATGCTATTGTTCACTGACGGGGAGGAAATAGGCTTGCTCGGTGCTAAAGCGTTTATTGAACATCACAGTTGGGCTAAACAGGTTAAATCCGTTATCAATTTAGAGGCAAGAGGTACGTCAGGGCCTAGTCTCATTTTTGAAACAGGAAAAGATAATTATTCAACCGTATCTGCAATGACGCAGGCATTGGTGCGGCCACTAGCCAGCTCGTTTTTTACCGGTGTTTATGAGTTGATGCCGAACAATACCGATTTTACATTGTACAAGCAAGCGGGTTACCAAGGGGCAAACTTTGCGTTTATTGGCAGCAGTGAACACTATCATACTGATGCAGACAATTTACATAACTTAAGTTTACAAAGTGTCCAGCATCAAGGCGAGAATGCGCTGCGCTTAGCCACACATATGCTTAGCAACAAGAAAAGCAACCATGATAAAGATAATCTAGCATTTTCAGATTTGTTGACAGTTAAACTGTTCAGTTGGCCTTTGGAATGGACACCGCTAATTTTGTTTATTTTTATAGGTGTGTTCTGTGTGCTGGTTTGGCATTTGGAAAAAATTAAAAGGCTAGAAATAGATGTCTTAATGTTCCAAATGTTGGTGTGGGTTGGGGTCTTATTATTGGCTGCTGTCTTTGGCTGGGGCATAGGTTTTTTTCATTTATCAGAGCACAGTACACCATATCTTATGATCGTCAGTATGTTACTGGGTCTACTGTATCCGTTGTTTAGTACGTTTGGGCGAGATAGATATAGTATTGCTTTAGTCCCGTGGCTGGGCGTGTTTTTTCTGTCACTTATATTGTTACTGGCAAACCCAAGCTTAGTTGCGCCAGTGCTACCACTGCTGGGTTTGGTTTTTGTGGTGCTAATTACCGCAGTTAAACTAAATAAGTATCCCACCTTAATGTTTATACTTTTTATTGGTGTAGCGATGGTAACCATGGTTTCTCTTTGGACCATCAGTGAACTTTTATATTTGGCCATGGGCTATCAATATCCCATAGCATTACTCGTATTGTGGACATTAGCGGGCACCTTGCTCAGTTCAAGTTTGAGCATGCTGGCTATTCCTGAGCAGGCAAAGTGGCTCAGTATCTCTGGTGCGTTTATCGTAGCTGTGCTGGCGGTTACAAATGCACAGCATACCAAAACAGATCATCTCAACTATATCAATTTGCAAAATGCAGAGGGGGAGTCTTTTCTTATTGCATTTGGCAATACACGAACTGCTCAAAATAGCAGTCATGATTTGTATCAGACACCTATGCGAGAGTATTACCCTTGGGCACCGGGTTATCTATCATACGGCTTGCCATTGCCAACTGCAGAAAGTAAGTTACCAGAGCTGTTCAACATTGTGGCACAAGATAGTGGAAAATATTTAGTTAGTATACCCACTACCACTACAACGGACAGTCTCATGTTAATAGTCCCAAAACAAAACCTTGAGGTGATCAGTATTGCAGGCGAGCATATCAAAGTGACACCGGGCCAAGGTAACCAAGTTGTTCATTTTTATAAATTGACAGATAGCTTGAAGCATATTGAACTCAGCTACAGTGGTCAACCTGATGGACATGCCTACATGGTTTTAAAAAACTGGGGGCTTGAAAACGAAGGTCTAGAGTTGCCTAGTGGAGAAAGGCTGCAATTCAGTGAAGGTGATACAACTATGCAGGTGCATAGCCTGAAGTTATAAAAAATTAAAAACAATAATATAAACATATGCAAAAGGATAAGAGGGAACGGATATGGCGGTACAAAGATTTATTGGATCATTAAGTAATGCCTACTTTAATGCTGTTCATCAAAAAGTGTTGGCAAGCTCACCCTTGTCAGGTCGGGTATTTTGGGATGCAGAGGATCTTGATTGGTTGATTGAGCTTGAAAAAAATCATCACATTATATCTGATGAACTGGCGGACTTTAAAAATGCCAGTAAGCGTAACATTGATAAAGAAGACTTGTTCCCCGGCATGACGAGTAGCTTTGGTACCCAGCCTTGGGAGCTCCTTCATCTGATGGTTTATGGTTATAAAATTGAAGCAATCGCAAAGCATTTTCCTAAAACATTGGCACTTGTTAGTCGCATAGTACCTGAATATTGCTCCGTAACTTTCTCAACAATTCCGAGTGAGCGCAAAGATATTCCTGAACACAGCGATGATAGAAATGGCACTTTAAGGATCCACTTAGGGTTGACGACACCACAGGATGGCGAGAATTTTATCAGTGTATCAGGTCAAAAGCGCTCTTGGCAGCAGGGTAAAGCTTTTGTAGCCGATGTAACCCAACCTCATTGGGTTCGAAAAACATCAGAAAATGAACGTACAATTATTATTGTCGATTTCGTGCGTCCAACCAGCAAAGCTTTAAAGTGGCTAGGGTATCGTCAATTTGCTCGTACCAAAGGGAGAAAAGTCGCTCAGGTTTTAAACCGCCAGTACCGTCAGATACTGACTACTGTGGATATGAATTAGTATGGAAATTTTAAAGTATATTCCAAACAGAGTTGACGCCATGGAGGTTGTTACATATGAGGCTAGTGAGCTATCAGAAGCACATTTTGTAGAGAATCACGTAAATCTTAACAAGCCTTGCCTGATCAAAGGAGCCGTTAGTCATTGGCCTGTAATGCAAAAGTGGCATGATATTGATTATCTGGCTGACGTAACAGGCAATCCACAAGTTAGGTTTTATGAGCACTCGAATTACTTAGATCATAAAAATATGGCGCGCCGTGAACAACAAGGAAGGTTCAAAGATGCTTTGCAGAAAATCGTAGATAACGAGGATGGCATCGTAAGCATGCCTTCAATTTTTTGTAATGCTAGCGGACCATTCTCACCATTAAAGAATGACTTAGGTAACTTTTCATTCTTGTCTAATATACCAGCGCCTCTTTATTATCCTGAGCAAAGGTTTTTTATGTATAGCGGCGCAGGTACAGCATGGCACTTTCATCAAATTGACGAAACATTGATGTGCCAAATAAAGGGAACAAAGCAGGTTGGATTATTAGCGCCAAGTTGCATTGCGTTTAAGCAATTGTATAAAGATTTGATGCAATATAAGTACCTTGATGGCCCGACATGTTTTGACAACTATAAAGATGAAATTAAGCCTTGGGAAGTTACGGTCGAGGAGGGGGATAGCCTATATATTCCGCCTTTCTGGTGGCATGGTGTGGAGCCGGTAAATAAAAATTTTGGGATCACATTAGCGCAGTGCTGGGCTTCTCCAATCTATAAGCTGGCTGACTTTAATAAGCCTATGGTACGAAAAATATGGAAAGATGCATTGCTTGATAAGGGTCTGGCTAGGTTAATTATGAAACATGGTATGCCAGCAATATTATCATCAATAAAAAACAGAAAATTAGTAGCAAATATGGAGTAGCCGGAGAGTAGCAATGAATGATAAAAATAAATATATCGTAGACAGAGGGCTCCATTGGGGAAGTTCAATCTTGATGTTAATAATACTGATGGGTACATGGGGTATATTTTACGATGTAAATGAACCAGAGAAGGTTAGACCTGACGCAATTCAGCTGCATTTTAGATTGGTAATATCCATGTTGGTATTGCTTATTATACGGTTAATCTACAGTGGAATAGGACAAAAATCTTACTCTAGATTACAGTATAAAAGTGCTAATCATGGTCGTTTAGTAAAACTAGTACATACGATTTTTTATTTAACACTGTTCTCACTGGCTGCGTCAGGTATGGTTATGTTGATAAATAGTGCTGATAGTGTTGAGCTGTTTGGGATAACGCTATTCGACTTTGCAGAGCCAGATAGAGATTTGTTTAATATGGCTATTTCAGTACATCATTTCTTAATTGATGCAGTGTGGTGGCTCATTGTTTTTCATATTGCTGGTGCTATATACAGCGACATTTAAATTCTAGTTGGAGTGAAATATGGATTATTTTAAATCGTTTGTCGTGGTTTATAACCATGAAGGTCAATATAGTATTTGGCCACAAGAAAAAGAAGTACCAAATGGTTGGACGCTAGCAGATTGCAAAGGTGATAAGGAAACCTGCCTTGCTTATATCGCAGATGTTTGGACTGATATATCACCAGTGTCTTTACAGCAAGATTTAGCTAACTCATCAAGCGACAGGGGGGATTGTGGATAAGAAGATCCAGAAAAGGAAAAGCCCTAAGCCCATCTATATTTTAGCTGGTTTGGCAGTTGTGGGGTATTTGCTTTACAACATGCTAGAAAGTTCAGCCGGTGCGGTGGAGCTTGAAAAAAGTAAACTTACCCTGAGTAAAGTGTTTGTTGGTGAGTTTAAAGACTTCGTACCTTTAAGAGGGGTTGTTAAGCCGAAGGAAACGGTATTTCTTGATGCATTAGAAGGTGGAAACGTAAAAGCCGTATTGGTTCACGATGGTGCCTATGTAGAGAAGGGGCAGGCATTACTGTCATTTAACAATACCCCCCTGATTTTGAACACTATGGCTCGAGATACGGCCATTGTAGAGCAAAGCAACCAGTTGCGCACAACGTTGCTGAATTTGGATCAAGAAACGCTGTCACTTAGAGAAGCAATTCTAAATACCAGCTATAGAATAACTCAACTAAAGCAGGATATTAAACGCATAGAGCCATTGCTCGATAGTAGCGCGGTCGCAAAGTCAAAATTTGAAGATGCTGAAAAAGAGCTAGCTTACAACAAAAATAAGCTTGTTTTGCAACAAGAGAGGCTGGACCTTCACAATAAATTGAGTGCAATTCAAGCAAAGCAAATACACAGTTCTATTGAACTGTTAGAACAAAACAGGAATCAGTTACAACAAGCACGAGATAGCTTAGTCGTTAGAGCACCCGTCGGTGGGTTCTTAACGGGCTTTGATATTACCGTTGGCGAGTCAAAGACCTCAGGAGAGCGTTTAGGACAAATTGATGTTTTGGGAGAACAAAGTAGTAACTATAAGATAGTGGCTGAAGTAGATGAATTCTACTTGTCCAAAGTCAAAAAAGGCCAACAGGGTGAAGCTTTGATTAACAATCAAAGTTATATCTTAGGTGTGGACAAAATCTATACGCAGGTGAAAAACAATAAGTTTACGGTAGATTTAACGTTCCTTGGTGATGCCCCCAGCAGCGTTAGCAATGGTCAAAGTATTGCTTTAGATTTGACGTTTCAGCACAAACAAAATGTTTTATTACTTGAGCGTGGCAGTTTTTATGATGACACGGGTGGTAATTGGGCATTTGTAGTGGATGAGTCAGGCACTTATGCGACAAAACAAGAACTAAAGGTTGGTGCCATCAATACGCAGTATATTGAGGTACTAAACGGCTTAAATGCGGGCCAACAAGTCGTTATTTCAAAATATACGAACCTGTCGGATAGAGAACGCATTAACTTTAAATTATAGAGAGGTCACAAAATGATAAAAATGCAAAACCTGTCAAAGAGTTATTTCACTGAAGATCTTGAAACTACACCTTTGAAAAGCCTAAATTTTAACATCGAAGCGGGTGATTTTGTGGCTGTAATGGGCCCTTCTGGCTGTGGTAAATCTACATTGTTGAATATTGTAGGTCTGTTAGATATTCCGACAGATGGTAGTTATGAATTTCTTAGTGAAGAAATGTCGAATAAGCAGCAAAGCCAATTGAGTAAAATTAGAAAGCAAAATATAGGGTTTATTTTTCAAAGCTTTAACCTGATAGACGAATTGACGGTTTACGAAAATATAGAGCTGCCTTTGTTGTATAGAGGTGAAGCTGCTGACCAAAGAAAGTTAAAAGTAACGCAAATACTAGAAAAAATGGGCATTGCTCACCGTGCTAGCCACTACCCAAAACAACTCTCAGGAGGCCAACAACAGAGGGTTGCGGTATGTAGAGCTTTGATCACAGAACCATCACTGATCCTAGCGGACGAACCGACGGGTAACTTAGACTCAGCAAGTGGTGAAGAAGTCATGAATACACTTGTCGAGCTTAACAAGCAAGGATGCACCATTATGATGGTTACCCACTCTGATGAACATGCGAAGTATGCGAGCCGCATAGTTCGCATGCTGGATGGACAATTTGTATCGGATGAAGCGGATCTACAAAGCAAAATTGCGTAAATAATAACAATTAGGTAGTAGGCACTATAATGAATCAAATTGACACTTTGTCACCTTGGCTAATCAATATAAACGGACTCAAGCCCAATAATCCGATTATAGTCATGTTTGCATATGCTGGTGCAGGCGCATCGGTATTTTATCGCTGGGCAAAAGAGCTTGACCAATCGTCAGTGATTTTAGTGCAACTACCCGGAAGAGAACAAAGAAGTGGGGAAGCCTTACCTGATTCATTAGTACAATGTGCCACAGAGATCGTCGAAAATTTATGTGAACACCTGCCACAGAGCTCTCGCTGTACTTTTTTTGGTCATAGCTTAGGGGCGCTAATGGCATATGAGGTTGCTTATCAACATGGCCAACGGGCGTTTAACAAGTCGTTTTCGATTGAGCACATTGTGTTATCAGGACGCGGTTCGCCCAGTAGTGCTCCCACGCTCAGTCTAGTTCATACATTGCCAAGACAAGAGTTTTGGCAAGCGATTGTTAAAGAAGGGGGTATGGTAAAGGAGATAATGGCGATTCCAGAAATGCTGGATTTGATTGAGCCTGTACTTAGGGCTGACCTTAAACTCAATTGTGAGTATGTATGGCAGCCAAAGGTAAAGCTGCAAATTCCTCTAACTGTATTGGGTGGCTCTGAAGATAGTCACTACCACATTGATGCGCTCCATAATTGGCAAGAGGTCACCTCCTGTTCTGTTCATGTAAAAGAGTATCAAGGAGACCACTTTTTTATCAGTAATCATATGGCCCCTATTATTGAGCTACTCAAAGATCTGAGCAAAACACCGCAAATCAACCATGTTGCATGTTCAAACGCCTAACGGTGCTGTGTTGTTGGATGTTTTAAACAAGGAATCACAATGAAATTATTTAGTTCAATTTCCAAGCGGGTGTTTATGGTAACACTGCTGTTCTCGGTATTAGTCAGTATTTTTCCAGCAGTGATTAGTATTCGACTACTGGCGGATATAGGACAAGCCATCAGCCAAATTGGTCGTTCAGATAAGGTGATGGCTATGGGGCCTGCCTATTATGCCGGATTGGTAATGATTGTGATGTTGCTAACGATCGTGTCACGCTTTTTAATGAGTCGCTTTAAAGAAGACGTGTTAATGGCACTTCGCGAAAAGGCCGTGCAAAAGGTACTGGGTAGTACTTTGCAGAATATTGAAAAGATAGGTGTTGCAAAGCTTTATAACTTGCTTACAGAGGATGTTGGCTTGATCAGCTCTTTGTTTGCAACTTTGCCCCATTTGATTTTTAATTTTTTACTGATAGTTATTGGTTTTATTTACATTGGTCACTTGTCTATTGATATGCTGGTTTTGTTGTCTTCACTTACTTTAGCTGCGGCGCTTATTTCTTCGCTAATTCAACGTAGTGTGCAGCGTGAAACGTTTAATGAGCGGGGCATGAAAGACAAGCTGTATCAACTTTACGAGTCGATCATTTATGGCAAAAAAGAGCTTAGCCTAAGCTACACACGTACTAACTACTTACATAATAGCCAGTTAAGCGTTTTGATTAAGCAGTTGAAAGCCAAAGTAATCTCATTGGATCTAAAGTGGTCAGGATTAATAACTTTTGGCGATTCGATGGTCTTGATGATCATCTTGAGTATGCTACTTATGGCGGGTCATGTAGAAGTGGAGGTTTTATCCGTCACCGTACTTATTATTTTCTACCTACGAGGTGCGGTCGCAACTATCATGTCTAGTCTACCAACACTGCTCTACGCCAAAGTGGCATTTAACCGCCTGTCGGCTTTATCACAGTTCGCAGATGAGCCCTTTTCAGCGAGGCCCAGTTCGTTAAATGAGGTTAATGAGCTCAGTTATAAGGAGCTGTATTTTTCTTACGAAGATGAGCAGCACAGGCCTACATTTCAACTTGGGCCTTTGAATATCGTTTTCCAAAAAGGCGAAGTGACCATGTTAAATGGTGGCAATGGTAGTGGTAAGTCAACACTATGTAAGCTGATAGCAGGCTTGTATCCCTACCACAGTGGTGCAGTATATATTGATGGCACTGAAGTAACGGAACAAGATCAGTTACGATCCTTATATTCGTGTCAATTGTTTGATTTTTATCTATTTAAAGACCTTCCAGTGGAAGAACGCAAGTTGTCACAGGCGCAGCTAGAATTTGTGCACGACTTTCTAGCGGAGTTGCAACTGGAGCATGTGGTTTCTATACATGGCAATGAATGGAATAGCACCAACTTATCGTCTGGACAAAAACGCAGACTCGCATTGATAGCGACTTTGTTTGAAAGTAAACCAGTCGTTTTATTTGATGAATGGGCGGCGGACCAGGACCCCCATTTTAGAGGGTTCTTTTATCGAACCTTATTACCTCGATTAGCGCAACAAAACAAAATTGTGATTGTTGTGAGCCATGATGAGCATTATTTCAGTTTCGCGGACAAAATATATACCCTACGAGAAGGAAAGTTGGTAGCAGGTGCGTTACAAGATAAGCCCGTGTTAGAACATGTTTAATTGATAGGTAAAATAAGCTTTATAAGAGATGGAATTATGGAAGAAATTAATTTTAAAAAAATAATTGAACAATCCTACCGCCCTTTGGGAGAAGCGTCGGAGGCATTTGTAAGATACGCAATAGAAAATGAGTCGTTACATAAGAAGCAGGACTACCGAGTACAGAGCAACCTACCTGGTATGATCCAAAACTACAAGCATGCGATTCAGTCTTGGCCATTATTTATCAGTTCACAGTATATGGCCAAGATTCAAGATGCAGTAACGGTGTTGCCGCAGTTATTAACTCGGGTTCCCGAGTTATTCTTTGCGAATAACAGTGAAGCCGTGTGCGACTATTTTGGCGTGCAGGACAGGCTCCTAGTTAATATGTTGATGAGCCATAAATGGCGTAATGAAAGCGTGATAGCTCGAGGAGATTTTATCAACACCGCACAGGGGTTTATGTGTCTGGAGCAGAATGTAAGTAGTAACATTGGTGGTTGGCAGTTAGAAATCATTACTAAAAGTTACCTAGAAAGTGATGAAGTTAAAACTTTTTTGATGGAAAACAACTATCAGGCGAAGGTTGTTAATGTGGTTTATGACTGGTTAAATCATGCTGTCACTAAGTTAAAGCAACAAACGCTTAGTCAAGAATGTGAGTTAAATATTTTTGTCAGTTCTACCATGGAGTATCGTCGTGATGGAATGAAAGAATATTTTCAAGGCTTATATCAGCGAGTGCTGATGGAACATGGATTAGAGGGGTCGCTTATTTTGGACTCCTTTGAAGCGCTGACAATGCGAGAAAGAAAGGTTTGGTACGGTGACACTCGGGTGATAGGTATACTCAACCCGTTAGATGAAAGAGTACCAAAGGAACTACTTAGAGCATATATGTCATGCAAAGTTTATTTTATAGACAACCTATTGAGCTTTATTTACGGGGATAAAAGGTGTTTAGCGTTATTGTCTACCCACGCTGACAATGATGACTTATTCACAGAGCGAGAGCGGAGCATCATTCATGCCCACCTGCCTTGGACACGAGAAATTTCGTTGAAAGAAGTTGAGTATGAGGGTAAAACATGGAACTTGTATGAGTTGGCAACGGAGCTTCAAGATCAGTTTGTGCTTAAGCACGCAAAAGGCATGCAGGGGCGCGATTTATTCATTGGCTGCAAAGTGAGTAAAGAAGAGTGGTTAAGCGCCCTACAACAGACAAAATCAGACAACGCGTGGGTTATTCAGCAATACTATCAGTCGAATGAATATATCGCACAAAGCGGTGACAATGGTATTGGTCGATTTAACTTTATCTGGGGAACCTTCTGTTTTGGAGACAAGTTGAGTCGAGCTTGGATACGTCTAATGTCATCAGATAACAGCAGTGGTATCATTAACTCTCACAAAGGAGCAGAAGAGACCCAAGTATTTGTGGTAGATTCCGTCATAGAGTAAATAATACTACTTTTTAGTACAACCAGTACAAAAATGAGTATTAAATCAACACTTCGACGTTAAAGTGTATACCAGAATATCTGGCTTACTGAGTCAATGGTGTTCCTCTGTGTATTGTTATCCTATCACGACATCATTGTGCTTTAAAACGATAACTAAAGCCTGGTTCGCTGGACGCTTACTGATACTGATAAAGTGGTAATGCATTAATTAGTGAAGCAAAAAGCACCAAGGCTACCATTTATTCTTTATTGGCTATTACTTTTTATTGAGCGTATTTCTTTTTGGTTACTAGGAGACCAAGCTCTAAGCACTGCTGCTTTTTGTGTTAGCCACTCATAGTGAGTGTGTTCATGAGGGTTGAGAGTGATCTTGATATCATTTGGCACACAAATACTAAAGACATGTTCGGTGTTCATATTGGCACCTTCTATATATCGATGACGCCAGCATGGACGTATTTCATATTGATTGATACTTTTATGATCTTTAATTTTAATACCTAAAGCGTGTGCATCTATTCCTGTTTCTTCTTTTAGCTCTCTATAAGCGGTTTCTAGTAATGATTCGTTTTGTTCTACACCACCGGTTACTGATTGCCAAAAGTTGGCATCGTCAGTACGTTTTATCAATAAAAATTGGTGCGCATAATTATAGATAATTACTAACACGGAAATAGGTTTTCTTAATTGCATAGAGCAGATGTTAACTATGAGTCGGTTCGTATTGCTTTGATGATATCACTAGTGAGATGTAAAAAACATGGACCTAAAAAAAGCAGGCCCAAAACTGGACCTGCTATAATAACAACACCTAAACAGTGTGCTTAAGGAAGATAAAACACCACCAACATCCTTATTGGTTATAGCTATATCAACTTTGCTAAGGAGATAATGCTTTAAATGCGTAACCAATGATATAGGTATGTTTATTTATTGTAAACACATTATTTAATATTTTTTAACTTATACGCCTTGTTCTTATCACAATAGTCGCCTAATGTGTTGATCAACCTTTTGAATTTGCTTTATTTTTTGCATGTCCATTTTTTATCCACATTTGTCATTTAGTTTGGGTGTTAGCAATAGATTGTTTGTTAGCAGAGTTATTGCAAATCCAAATGCTCACGGATGAGCGCTTTAAACGACTTTTACATCAGTTAAAAAGGTGTGTTAATCACACCTATCGTTATCTTTAAAATATCACCCTAATTGCTCCACAGTCCAAGTATCGCCGTTGTGGGCGGTGCTTAACCATTTGCCCTGCAATAAACGGTCATCATGAGCGAGGAACTTTCCACTAAACCATTTATTTTCTAGTTTAATTTGCCCACCAAACTTGATGGACTCGTTTTCATTCGTACTCTCTACACGCCACTCTTGGCGGGTGTTGTTGTCGCCATGTAAATAGTCGTTAAAGTAATAGCAATCGAAAGAATCGCTCCATGCACCTAGTACAACATGAGTGCTTTGCTGCGTCTCAGTAGAGATGATTTTGATCACATCTCCCTGCTTAATTGAGCCTTGACAAGGGCGATCATCACTTTTTTGTGCATAAAACACCACCCGCTTATCTTGCCTGTTCACTGTGGGGAAATATGCAGTTAAACCAAGATCTGCGCCAATATGCTTCAACCAACCTGGGAGCGTTAAAGCGCTGTGTTTTAACGCTTCAGAGCTTTGACAAATGTAATCTCCATTTTGATTTTTCAAATAGAAACGGTCGTAATATTTGAGTGGCTGACCTACTGAGTTTGTATGGTTTAAAAAGCTCACTGCGTGAGCATCAGTACGCAGATTGGTTGAGTCAAGCAAGTGTTCAAAAGTGGGGGCATTTTTGACACGCTCACCAAACTCACTAATTTTATCTTCTTGGCCAAGCATCGTCAGTACGGTCTTAATCACTGAGGTGTGGTCAAACGGAGTGTTAGTTTTTGAGCGAAATACCGTACCTGGGGCAATTTGCGGTGAAATTAATAAGGTTGGAACCCGGCCACCAAAACGGTTAAATTCAAAACCATGTTGTAGCAATGCCTTTGGCTTGCCATCAAACCCTTTTGTTGGCTCAAAATCAGGCTGACCATCACCCCAAGGTGGTGTTGCTGGGCCAGGTGGTACATGATCATAAGCACCAACAGGTTCGTCAAAAGTAACAATTAATAATGTTTTTTGCCAAGCTTGTTGATTAGAGATTAGGCTTTCATACACGGATTGTACATAGTTTTCACCGACGTTTACGTTACCAGGAGGGTGGTAGTCATTGCCCATTTCGGTAAATAGTGCTTCCATACCTCTATTTACGGCACTTGTAGAAATAGTCCAGTAGGGCTCAAGGTAACTAAACTTGGGTAAGCTACCATCACGAGCCATAGAATGAAATTTTTCTATTTTGTCAAAGTGGCTGTCAAGGTTGTCAATGCCCTCATGTAGTGCAGGAAACAACCGATAGGTGTAACATGAGTCAAGCTCACCGGAGCAGAGCTCGCCTAAGTAGTCTTTAGTGGGAACAATCTTAGGCAATAATTCCTTAATTTCTTCTAATCGTTTGGTTGTTTCGCTGTCAAATGTTAAATCAAAATTCGTTGAGATAAACTCAACACCTTTGATAATGGAATCAATTTCTTGTTGAATCCAATCAACTGTATTAGAGGATAACACGTTGAGGATTGTTGAGATTTTTTCAGGGAGCATGCTGGTTTCCCAAAATACCATCCAGCTTTCGTTACTCTCTTCCAGTGCATTGAAAATGGTTTTATGTAAAAAACGGTCGTCTCCAACTCCCATTCCAAGATGGTTTTCAATCGCCTCCGCATTTGGATTAGTTTCAAGATAACCATTATCAACTAACCCTTGAGAGGTGCCAGTAAGAGAAAATGCACGATTGGGGTTGGTTTGTGAAGGTACTGATGAAAACCAATGATCGCACACTGCGTAATGGCGCGCTAACCCGTTGAGTACAGGTAGCTGGTGAGCACTGTAGGTTTGCATGATATGCGGAGCAAAAAACGTGATATCTTGCTCTGTTAAAGGGGAAGGGTGTTCTTCATCGCCACTAAGTTTCTTTATATAGGCAGCAAAGTAGCCACCCATAGTTACATAGTTAGCAAGGTCGCCATCTTTATCAGTTTCGCTATCTTCAGTTTCTGGCTTGTTGATATAAAATAGCTGCTTTTGTACGTTGTCATAGTCTTCTCCTGGAGAATTACTGGGCACCGTTAAGCCTGAAGCGCCATGAATAGGTGCTTGACTTAACTTGCCAGCATAATTAGTGAGTTGCCTCAAATCTATGTCTTGTAATCCTTCATAAGCGCGTTCACCTGATTTTAATGGTGGAATGTTAACATTGGGTACATCGTGTTCGTACAACCAGCCAAGTAAATTATCCAATGAGCGGTTTTCTAGCATTAGAAGTACAATGTGTTCAATATTATGTTGTGTAGCCATGAGATTTCCTTGCTAAACGAAAGTGAGTGGGCTGAATTATGTTCAATATATGTGCAGCTGCTCATAAGGACAAGGCTGGTGTAACGTGCTGTAATTGAGCAAATCGTCAATAGCACACTATAGTAAAATGGTGTTTAATGTAACAAGGATAATATTATGTTGCCGTTACCGTTCAAACGACCCATATGGGTAAAACAGTGCGCATTACTATCAACATCTTTAAGTGTGTATGCATACTCACATGAGGTGAGTAACCTGCAAGCAAATTAGTTTGCTTCACCTGTTCGCAACCCACCTGAAGGCAAAAATAGTCCTTTCGCGTTTGTTAATGGCAAAGATGAATCTAGCAACATTGTCGGTAAAAGTGCCAATGAGTCATTACGTGGCTCTTTGGCAGTAGCAAATATGACCATGGCAACTTAAACCCAAACTTTTAGCGACGTAACAGGCTCCAATCCGCAAATATAGCGTGAGAATTGTTTTGCGTGCCATGGTATTAGCAGTGGTGACTCGACCATGGAAGTTAGCCATATTTATAACAATTACTTAAAGTGGATAAAGATCTCGCAACAATAGCTTTCTCCCAAAACTTGGTGGTGCTGGATCGCGTTCAGTACCACTTTATTTAAAGAAATTATACCGATGGGCCATAATACTTAATCATTTTGAGGAACTAAACCTGCCGCTAGTTGCGTTGAAAATTTCTGATTTAGAACAACTAAATAGCAAAATTTCCGTCTTGCCTATATGGATGTAGGTACTTTGGCGGTAGCAGGACGCTAGAGCGGTGCTATCGACAAGGTTTCATTTTCTCACAGTAGAGCACTTAATTATGGCAATTGGTATAAGATGTTAGTGCGCTAATCTTCCTGTTCTCTCAACCATTTTTGTTATTGAGTATATAACACTAGTATGAATTGCTGGTTTTTCATTTTTTATTAATAAAAGTTTAACTTTAATTCTATAGTGTATTTACTCCAATAAATTCATAGAGATTAAAATGAAAACCTCGTGCTTAGTAAAATCATTCGCCATGCTAGTGGCAATAACTGCTTGTTGCGCCAAAGCATTACCCCAGTGTGCAGACTCAACATGGATGGAAATTAATTACACAAAACCGAATTTACCTAATAATGGTTACAGAAATGGGCTTAACCGCTTTATAACATGGCTGCCTAGTTTTCATATGATCCATGATGTAGTGGTTGCTCAGGGTAGTAGCACCACGCTTACTGCCAAGTTTGATTACGGTGCAATTGCACACAAAGACTTAGAGTATGAAACAGTGCGTTTTTATATTCGCGGTCAACAAGATAACCAATGGCAGTTTTTATCAGAGCAAGTCACTAATAGCGATGGTAAAGCATTTGTGACTATTCCAGAATTACCCGCGGGGCAATATAGAGTATATGCAGGGGTACCAGCAGATGGCAGTGGCACAGAAGGTTTTGTAACTGTTATTGACCCCAATACACCCGCAGTTTTATTTGATATCGATGGTACATTAACACTTTCTGATGAAGAGGCAATCGGTGATTATGCAGGCATTGATAGAGCTGATGCGCGTGATGGCGCATATAGCTTAGTTCGCCGCTATATAGATTTAGGCTATCAGCCACTTTATTTAACCGCTCGGGTGTATTGGTACGCAAAGGGCACACGCAGCTGGCTTGATTGGATGGGCTTACCCGAGGGTATACTTAGAACCTCTTTGAGTAATGAAACCAGTTTGTTCAAAACAGCCGAGTATAAAGTTGATCAAATTAACCGCTTTAGAGCACAAGGGCTAAATATTGTTCGTGCTTATGGTAATGCGAAAACCGATGCTCAAGCTTTTATTGAAGCAGGCATTGGCCATGATCATAGCTTCACGATTGGTGAAGATGCTGGTCACTATGGTACGACGGCTATTTTGGATGATGGCTATATTGAGCATATTACACAGCATGTTGATAACTTTGACGCTGCAAGTTGTCAATAAAGACAGCTAAGCCTGTGATTGATGAAATGCCACACGTTTAATATGATGAAATTCTCAAATAAGTTCAAAACGACGAAGAAGCCTTAACTATGAGACTAATTAGGAAGACGGCAGTAACTAATCATATATCTGTTGTCTTCCTGACGAAGGTCAGGATCTCTTACCCAATTGCATTTATGATTTATGGGGTTTAATTACTGATAGCAATAGACCCCTTAGTATTAAGACACAGTAGTGTTAGTGACTAGCCGAACATCTGACTTTCGTTTTAAGGCTTTGCTAAAGACTCGCCGTTTTAACGTTACCTGTAGCATGATAAAAACCAATATCGCTTGAATGCATACCGTTACCACTGAAATTGTCCACATCGTTGATATTGTCAGCGCTTGTTGGCTGAGATAAAAAAATAGTAAACAACAAAAACTACCGATTCGGATACTTGTACCAAGTAAAGACGGCCAAGTATTGCCAAATGCTTGAAACATGGCAGAGGCAGAAAATACAATTCCAGCGGGCACAAAATTAAAGCCAATAAAACTTAAAAAAGTTGTTGCAGCTCTTATCACTTGTGGGTCATCACTAAAAGCTGTGAAAAAGATATGTGGTACTACAATACAAGGAATAGAGATCAATAACATTAATGTGACGGTTATTAGCATGGTAAATTTATAGGTGACATACACACGTTTTAACTTACCTGCTGCATAGTTTTGGCCTGCAATAGCGGGCGCTGCAAAAGCGATAGCCAGTACGGGTAAAAACAATGATTGCATAATGCGGCTGCCTAAGCCAAACCCTGCTTGCTCATGTGCGCCAAAGTCAGCTAATACCCAATAAATCACAGCCATATACAAGAAGGTAAGCATAAATTCGCTGCCAGCGGGTACACCAACTCTGAGCAAGTTTTTAAGGGTAGGCCAATCAGAGCGTATGTCAGCAACGCGTAATTGCAATGTCTTTTTATTATTTTTTAAATACAACATGCTAAGCAACAGAGCAATAATAGCGGCAATGGAACTGGCCAACCCGGCACCGCTCACCCCCATGGGAGTAAATACACCAACCCCAGTAATCAAAATAGGCGATAGTATTGCATTTATGATCAGAGCGAACATTTGCATCATCATAAATGGTTTTACTAATCCTGCACCTCGCATTGAAGCCATGATGGCTGTTAATACAAACTGCAAAGAGATGGAAGGTAAAAACCAGTAAAAGTAATCAATACACGCTTGATAAGTAGCGTTATCTACGGCTGTCGCTAAAAAGTAATTGCCTGAAAAACCATAACCAACAACCAAGCTTAACAAAGTGGCGAGCACACTATAAAACATTGTATGGCTATATATTTTGTTGGCATGCTGTTTGTCTTTGCGACCAATGGCATGGGCAATCAAAGTGGCACAGCCCACATTAAACACTTGTGTTAGTGCCATCACAAAAAAGAATAAATTACCCGCGGTACTAACGCCAGCCAATGCAGTTTTGCCAATATGGCCTACAAAGTATAAGTCAATAATAAAATAGAGTGTTTGTATTAACATGCCAATGGCGATGGGCAGCGCCATACTGATAATATGTTTTTGTATAGGGCCTTTTGTTAAGTCTTGCATTCATGTCCTTGATTGATATTTCAGACAAACAGCGTAACGAAATATAAACGTATAAGCATGATTCAAATTGCGTTTTGTGACGTGATTTGTCTGAATAATTATCTGCAGTAATTCTGTCACTATATAGTAGTTTTTATTGTGGGTACACAGTTGGAGGGGGTGATGTTAAGTCTGTTATTTGAGCGTTTAAAGGTGGTAGCAAGTGGTTTGTTTTGTCCATCGGTGGTGCTAAGTTAGTTAAATTAAGTTGGTAATGGATTTGAACGATTGGCTTTAAAAAATTCTCGAACGTTAGGTTATTGTATTGCTGTATTAGCTTTGTTATTTGCATGGGTTTTGGCAAATGGTGAGCTGGAGTTTTATGATATCGCCCAAGGTAGTGTCCATAAAGTGGTGCAGCTAGATGACAGCGAAGCTGCTAATAAATTAAAGGTGAATGAAAACCTGCAATCTCAAGCACCGTTACCGATTCAACGGGTGGAGCGCTATTGCAATATGGATGGTTTTATTAAACGTCAGCAAGCGCGCTCTAAACAAAAGCTAGGCATGTTAGGACCAGAGTTTAAAAATATACAACATGAATTTAGCGCTCAGGGTGCGCCAACAATCATGCTATCTATTTATTATACGAGCTTAAAAGCATCCGTGTTCGATGCTTTAATTACACGTTTGCATACGGTGCATGGTATTTACGCACAGTTGATTGCTAGTAGTAATAATAAGGTAGTGAATGTGAATTTAGTTATTTTATCTAGCCGGGCTGATTATGAAGATTACACGTCGCGATATGGCTTTGACCCACGAACTAGCCAAGGTGTATTTTTTCATGGCAGTAACTCCGCATTTGTTGA
This sequence comes from Pseudoalteromonas holothuriae, assembly GCF_945859825.1. Lineage (GTDB taxonomy): Bacteria > Pseudomonadota > Gammaproteobacteria > Enterobacterales > Alteromonadaceae > Pseudoalteromonas > Pseudoalteromonas holothuriae. Next base: position 32,916 of record NZ_CAMAPC010000003.1, on the reverse strand, counting down.
GTATAAGAGTGATCCGCAAGTTGTAAAAACGGCGGTACATGAAGCAATACATGCAATGAATTTACGTTTAGTGGGCTTAACACCTAGATGGCTTAACGAAGGCATGGCACAGTTATTTTCAGCTGTTGAGTTTAAAAATGGACAGTTAGACTATGAGACTGAAGGAAAAAGCTTACTTACTGAACCATATGATATCTATGCATTATTAGCTTCTGAATCTCAGTGGGAGAGCATAGATACAAACCTCTTGTATTACAGTGGTTGGTCGTGGCTGAGCTTTATGATGGGAGAACCTCAAGGCGCAAACACATTAAAAAAACTATTAAAAAAAGAGGGGGCTAATCCCTGTGATGTGCTCAATAGCGACGACACTTATCAGGTATTACAAAATGCGTTTCCTACTTTTGAGCAAGCATTTTATGATTGGCGACAAGCTATAAAAAGAGCGATTAACTCCTCTGAAAATTAACTTGTTTCCATGGTTTGTTTTACAGTGAGTGGTATTTTAATTGCAGGTAATTATAGGCCTGCTAATGACTGGTAAATTCATCTTATTAACAATAAAACCTCAGGTCGGGTATAACGCGAGTACGGATATTAAGCAGTTTATATGCTGCTTAATCGGTTGGCTAGAACTTAAGGTAGTTAAGATAAAATTGCCCCTTTTGTGTTTTTATAAACATAAAGGGGCGTATATCAGGGGGAGAGAAGTTATAGTGTTGCAAGAATTTGTTTTGCGGTGTTTCTGGTTAAACACGCTGCCATAGGAGACTTATTAAATTTTTTTCGACTTACCGTTTGCAAAGTACTGCTATGTTTGTGAGTGTTATTTAGTACTATGACTTTGCACTCAATGTTGTTTTCAACTTCACTATAACGCAGCTCTACGCGCTCTGCCTTGCGGATCACATTTTTATATGGGTAACCTTCATTGGTATTGATATGCTCAACATGTTGGTGTTTTGCATACGTCGCAGTGGTGAATATAATCAATAATAGTGTTATTAACGTTTTCATTATGTACTCTCTATTGCTAGTTGGCTTGAGGAAATTATTGGCTTATTTGACATCACTGACAAACGATAAAAACTGCTCTATAATTAAGTTTTTCTTAACTATGTTCGTGTCATGAGTTTACCTCCATTAAAAAGCCTGATGTATTTTAAATACGCAGCTCAGCTAGGTAGTTTTAAGCTAGCATCACAGCAATTGTTTGTTACACAGGCTGCCATTAGCCAACAAATAAGGGCTTTAGAGGCACATTTAAGCTGTGAATTGTTTATTCGCCAAACTAGAAAGGTAACGTTAACTCGACAAGGTGAGCAGTTATTACCTTATGTATTGGCAGCATTTAGCCAGTTTGAAGAGGGTGTAAAAGCGCTGCACCAAGATCCTTCTCCACATACCCTTAACTTATCAGTATTGCCGTCCTTTGCTGCCTGTTGGTTACTTCCCAAAATTCATGACTTTCAACAGCACCATAGTGATATTAAATTACGAATTGACCCAAGTGATAAACTGATAGATTTTGAACAAGGAGAGGCTGATTTAGGGATACGCTTTGGTTTAGGAAATTATATGGATGTGCATAGTGAGCTGCTCGGTGGAGATCATATGCTATTAGTTTATAAATCAGACATGTTAGATAAAACAAAGCCACTTAAACCTCAGCTGTTAGCGCAAAGGCTAATCATGGACGTTTGCCCCGATGCAGACCGGGCATGGCAGTTAATGTTTGATGAGCTTGGCGTAACAGAGGAGCAAAAGCCAGACTTTTTAGAAATTGATAATGCGGCGCTGGTGGTGCAAAGCGTTTTGTCTGGACAAGGGGTTGGCATGCTTAGGCGCAGACTTATTGAGAGTCAGTTAGCACACCTACAATTACAAATCTGGCCGGGCTTTGAGTTACTCTGTGAGTATCAATATTATCTAGTGGGCCCCATGAGTCATTTTTCTTGGACTAAAGTAATGGCTTTTAAAAATTGGCTTCAGTTACATTTTAACCAATCATGTTGATTGTGATGGTGATCTATATTAGCGCAACCAGTTTATTTGCTTAATGCCTGTGCTATTGGCGATATTTGAAACCGGTTCCAAAGCATCTACTATTTCAAAATTCTTATTCCAGCCTGAGACTTTATACGATACAGGTGGTAATTGACTCGCGCTTGACTTGAAGTTGTCATTGCATTTTCCTCCATGATCGTAGTGGGTTATACCTAGATTATGCTAAAGTGCTTATGAAAGTTTGTGGTGTGTGAAACTCTACCAATGTGTGGTTTGTGTAAATTACACTGGATTACACGGTTGAATAACGGGTACTCTGTGCCTATTGAGGTAAATTGGCTTGGCACTATGCTTGCTTTATCTGTTTAGCTGTTTTGGTCATGCAAAGTAGGTGTTGCATGAAAAGTCTATTTGGGGTGTAAAATGCGCAAGCATGTGGTATTTACTATCTTCTTTTTATTGCTTTTATCGGGATGCGGTCAAGATATTCCGTTAGCTGAAGAGGTGGTGCATCAATTTGAAGCGGAGCCTTTACTTACAGGCCAAATTTCTGACGATGGTCGGTTGTTATTAACGGTGACCACCTCAGAGCAAGTTAAAATTTGGCGAGCGGCATCAAAGCAAGTTGAGTACCAAGTGCCTGAAAGTGAGTTACTCAAGCCTGTTCGTCATGCGCTTCTGTCGAATGATAATTCATTATTACTGATTGCTAACTACGATACGTTAGGCGTATGGTCTGTGTCGGGTAAGGCGTTCATACATAAAGTACAATTTAATGGTGTTGATTCAATGGCCGCAATCAGTCACATTGCGTTATCGCCTAACAATGGTCGGGTCTTAGTTGCGATGACGGATGGTTCGTTAAATATGGCTGACTTAAATACCCGTCTTAATAACCGCTTTAAACCGCACGCTCGTCCTATCGACTTTTTGTTGTTTGGTAATCAAGGTGAGTTATTTTTATCCGGTGCGCAAGACGGAAAAGTAGGGTTATGGCAATTTGGCTCACCAAAGCCTTTGTTTGAAAAAGAGTTTGCACATCGTGTCACAAGTTTAAGCGTTGATCATGGTTTCTCACGCCTTTTTGTATCGGATGGCTTGAACGCTCAACATATAAAAACATTAACCCGTGGTGATGAAGTAACAAAACTAAACTATTCTGCGCGTTTTAAAGTCTTTAGGAAGTCACTGTTTATTCCCTCAACTCAGTTACTAGCAACTTCATCTTCTAAATCACATCTAAGTTTATGGAATACACAAACGGGAGATGAGTTAGGCACTTGGACTATTAGCACACAACGTTCAGGGGCAACCATTATATCTATGCACGCAACACAAACTGGCAAACTTTATACGTTAAATAGTGATGCAATGCTTCAACGTTGGGATTTAAATGCGCTAACGCTTTAAATAAAAGGCACCAATATGATTAGAGTAATGTTACTTGGGCTATTTACTTGCCTTTTAGTCGCGTGTGGTGAGCCAGCTATGTTCACATCAACTGAAAAACATCAGTTTAGTGATGCGTTGGTACTTGACGGGCAAATATCGGCAGATGCTAAGCAAGTGATGTTATTGATTGAGGGCCCTAACTTAGCAGTATGGCGCACTCATGATAAGCAAATTGTAATGACGTTAAATGAAGAGCAATTACCAGCGAAAGTGCGTGCTATATCGTTAAGCGAGCGCGCGAAGTTATTAATTGTCGCGGGTGATAACAGCGTGCAGTTGTGGCATAGCCTTAGTGGCAAATTACTTGGCACCATAGATCTTTACGCAGTGGATGAACTGGCTAGAGTATCTGCATTGACAACGAGAAAAGACGGCAGTGAAATAGCAGTTGGTTTCACCGATGGTTCTGTGGCGTTATTTGATTATGAAAATAAAAAGATGAAACAATTTATGCCACATTCTAGTAACATTATGGCTATTGAGTTTTACCAGAACAAGATCATAACGGGCTCGCATGATGGCTCTGTTAAAGCATGGGATGCGCATACAGGTACTACGCAATATCAACGTCAGTACACCTCAAGGTTAAGCAGTTTGGCATTATCAGCAGATAAGCAACAGCTTTTTGTAGCTGATGGACTGAAGACTCAGCAGGTGTTGCTAGCTGAAAATGGTGAGGTTGCAAGTGAGCTAACTTACATCTCGCGCTTTAAATGGTTTAGGCAGGCACTATTTATACCAAATTCTAACTACCTGGTGACTTCAACCCCAAAATCAGAACTCAATGTTTGGGAAACTTCACTAGGTAAAGAGCAGGTAAGCTGGCAAATAGACTCACATAGCATGGGAACAACATTGCTAGACATGGTGATCATAAACAACGAGTTAATAACGCTTAGCAGCGAAGGCGTGATTGAAGTATGGCCGCTGATGTCTATTTTGACACAGCTTTAACCACTTATTTTATATTAGTATAATGATCAAATGACAGGTTTAATAATGCGTTTGAATAGCTTAATTCATTTTTTACAGCATAATAAAATTCAGCTGCTTTTGGTGGCTGTGTTTTGTGCTACTAATGCGACAGCAAATGTGACGCTCTCGAATGAAGTGTGCAAGGGCTTTTTATATGAGGCACAGCAACTTGAACGTGCAGGTAGCAGTGAAAAAGGGGCTCCATCGTATGGGCGATTTCAACGACTAGAAGAGCGTTTAAGGTTATTTTGTCCCGATATTAGCTATCAGGCACTATCAAAAAATGTGAGTAAAAATAAAGCAAAGAGTGATAATAAACCTATCTTGCAAGTGGCTGCTATTGACTTAAAGCAAGGTATAGAACCATACGAGAGCACAAAAAAACAGCAAGCATGGCTAGCGTTTTATCGCGCCACAGAGCGTTGTACAAAAATGCGAAAGACGACACAAGAACACGTGTATTGTACAGAGGAAATATCAAAGCAAAAACGTTTATTTGACCTACACTGGGAAGGTTTGGAGCAGTCAAAAGAGCGTGATGTGGCTGCACTGAAAAAAGTTGAACCGAAAAAGCACGTTGTTACTAATCACAGTGTAGAGCAAAAAATAAACCCCAGTACTCAAGACACTAACAGCAGTCATGTTAAACCAAATACCACTAACAGTCGTGACCAGTATAAGCAAAGCCCTCAACAAGCCTCTACTTGGTTGTTTATCGGCCGCTATATTTGGCTTATTTTACTTATCACAAGTATTGTGGTTGTAACTGTTACGCTTTGGCCCTATACACGAAGAATTCTTAATAACCAAATAAGTAGACTATTCCTAAGTACTTTTTTATCTAAATCATTACCAAAGACTGATTACTATTTAGCTGGGAAAATACACTTTGTAAGTGATGGCAAAACGCACCATATTGATCAATTGATTCTCTCAAAATTTGGTGTTTTTGTTGTGCAATATCAAACTCAGTGCGGGTCTATTTGGCAAGATACGCATTCAGAACTATGGACGCAAAGTGTTGACGATGAACGTTATTATTTCGATAATCCTATTGTGGATTTGGATAAGAAAGTGGCTTTTTTAAAAGACTTATTAGATATTGAGGGGCATGTTCAAGGCTGTATTATATTTCCGAATGACGTATCTTTTAGAACGACAGTGCCCAGCCAAGTCTGCCTGTATGACCAAGCCCCAAGCTATATTAAACAAATAGATACGCCATATTTTGAATTGCAACGACTAGAGGCACTCAAAGAACAAATTAAGTTATACCAGAAAGACACATCATTCACAGAGCGCTTTAGTCAGCTTGTGACTCAAGGGCCTTAATTATTTTTGTGCCACAAAAAGGTATAGCCTAGTTTAGATTGGCTCTTATGATGGTGCAGAAGCAGTGCTGTAGCGTAAAGAACTTAAGCTATAAGTTCTTTACGTGGTGACTTTAGTGAGGAACTAAATAATTTATTTAGACAAAAAATGTGCGCTATTTGTCTATAAACTTTTACTCGCTTAGTTGCCTAACTAAAGCTTCGCCCACAGCTTGGGCACTTGCAGGGTTTTGCCCAGTAATTAATCTACCATCCTCTACTACAAATACACCCCAAGGTTGCACTTTGTTAAAGCGTGCCGCGTTTCGAGTCAGCGACTCTTCTAATAAAAAAGGGATATCTTCAATTGTGCCATAATCAATTTCTTCTTCACGCGTAAAGCCTGTTACAGATTTATTGGCTAATAACTTATCGCCATTACTTAATGTTATAGGTAATAATCCCGCAGGGCCATGACACACAGCTGCTAGTATACCACCACTCTCATAATGCTTAGCGCTCAGAGCAGCAAAGCTCTGATTGCTTGCTAAATCGGATAGCAAACCGAAACCACCTGGGTAATAAATTGCATCATAACCATTAATATCAAGCTCTGTTATTGCAATGGTATTATCAACTTTACTTTGAAAGATTTCATTACTCAAAATTTCATTATTCACTGTATCATCTTCTATATCTGTACCATACAGTGGTGCTTTACCTCCATTTATTGAGGCAATATCGTAATCATATCCTGCCTCTAAAAATATGTGTAAAGCATGTGTTAGTTCAGGAGAAAAAGTACCGTTTTCTTTATCAGTAGTGCCCAGTGTGGGGTGGTTGGTGACTGGGATTAGTATTTTTTTCATTGAAAAGTCCTTTATCTGCGTTGCTACAATATTAGGTTAAGTTTACGGATACAGATTAACTTTAGATCATTTTACAGCTTTGCAACTAGGGTTTGTCGACCTTTGTTGTTTTTCCCCTAGTGAGTTGGCAGTTTAGATAAGGCAAGGGCTGTCCTGAAGAGGCGAAGTCGCATCATCATTCTATGTGAGTTCGCCTCAATGTCGAATAAACTGTCAACCCGCGCTGCTTTTTGGTCTAAACCAAATGCTTCCACTGTTTTGTCATTCGCGACTGACATAATACATTATGCTGTATTGCTCATTTTGTTGGCTAACTTATGGCTTGTTAAAACGTTATCTCTAGAGTATGAGATGTGGATAGGTTGGCAAATGTGTCGCTATTTTTGAATATTAAGATAAACGTACTATCAGTTTTTCCCATGATTAGCTTTCGCCGAGAGGAGCCCTGTTCTATCAGCAGTTGAAGAAACTTGAGCGCCAGTACTTATGATAGTGGTGCTGATGTCATAAAATATCGAACTATCTATTTGTGATCACTGAAATTGCCAGAGGCAAAATTAAAGTGAGCGGCCGTGAGTGTCGTTATATCGGAATTTTCAGTATCAAACGTTTTTATCACCCTAGGGGTGGAGTTGTAAATTTAAGTTTTTTTTGTCTTAAATGTAAAAAGCAACCATTAAAAGCTACAACTTGATACATTTTTTGAGTTTTTATTTTCTTTTTATCAATGTATTTTCCTTTAATAGAAACTTAAATTTATTATATAAGGAACATGAAATGAAAAGAAAAACACTCGCATTACTCTCGTTAAGCTCAATATTTGCTCTACCAGCTGTAGCTAATAACTCTGTAGAAAGCATGGTCGCGTTACTCTCTGGTGGAGAGCAAGTTGAATACAGAGTAATAAAAAACCCCTCTGCCGAGCTAAATTTACAATCAATTGAATATCCAGTTCTACTTCCAAGTGGTACTCAATACACACTCCAGTTTGAACATAATGAAGTGAGTGAAGTAACAGGTACGCTATTTCTAAGAGATAAGCGTGGAGAGGTTCGAGGGTCGATAAGTGTCTCTCGAAATGGACTCACACAAGGCTTTCTTGCCACGCCTGAAGGTGCTTTTAACTTAATTAGCAGAGGCAATGAACTCATCATTATGGAATCAAAATTACCATCGGGTTTGAGTGAGGAAGCTGAGCAAGAGTTGTTGAAGCATTCAAGGCAACAGGCTGGTGCTTTGGCACTACCTGCAAAAATTGCTGAGCTTGGCGCCGTATCTCATTCGCAGCAACAAACACTAAGGTTATCTCTGTATTACACTAATGACGTCGCTAATTTTCTAGCAGAAATAGGTGCAGATCCGAAGCAGTACTTTGAATTTTATATCGACGAGACGAATCAAGCGTATAAAAACAGTGATGTGAATGTCAGTATTGAAATCGCAAATGTAACGTCGGTTGATTATAACGAGTATAATCCCTTTATAACTGCAGTCGATTTTTGGTTGAGTGAAGGAGAAAACCTTAACAAGTTAAAGTTTTTATTTCCTGATGCTGATTACATTTGGGACAATAACTCAATGGATGAAGAGCTTAAGCAGAGTAAAAAATATGGCTCAGATATGGATATGCTGATAACTAACTTACTAGAAGGTTACTGTGGTATTGCTCGAACAATAGGTGCAGAAGTTCGAGAACAATCTATGGCAGTTACTAATATTCATTGTTTACAAAGAAATACGCTATCGCATGAAATGGGGCATTTATTCGGTGCTGAACATAATTGGGAAGCAACTGCTGAAGTGCCTTTTAGAGCTCAATATGCTCATGGATATTACGATGCGCAAGACTGGACATTCAGAACAATCATGTCCTACAGCTGTATTAGTTCTGCCAAAGGTCCAAAGGAATGTCCACGAATCAATTATTTCTCTACGCCTCGTAAAGAGTTCAATAATAAATATATTGGCACGGCCGATGAGCATGATAATGCACGTCAGCATAATGACTGGGCACCTCTGTTAACCAACTTGAGTCAAGGTGCAGATTGTCAGCAATTTACTCAGTGGCATGTTAATAAAGCTTATAAAAAAGGGACAGAAGTCGTGCATGGGGGGGCTATATATCGAGCTAACTGGTGGAGCTACAATGATGATCCAAGTATAACTAGCAGTAACAGCGAATGGCAAGAGGTGTGGAAAAGAATGACGGTATGTCAGTAAGTTGACATAGTTTAATCACTAAAAGTGATTAAACTATGAGGTGCTTATAACGTGGGTCAGTCAGTATTCGATCTTATAAATCCAAAACTAGGGCTTTATATAGGCTGACAATTTACACGTAATTATTTAGTTATGAAAAGGGCTGCTTATCCGACAAAGGAACCATTAACATCAATTAATGCCTTGTGGCTTCATTTAGCCATAAGCCGACATTAGCTTTTGAGCAGCTAACGGCAATTCTAAGCCTGAAGCGGTCGTTGACAATACTCTCAATAGATTTAATATTTATTTGGGAGAATGACGATCATTTTTCTGTAGGATATGTCGCACAAATTTTTGCTAGAGTTTGCTCAAAATTATTATATTCTTTTTCTTCCAAAAGACCTTTAAACGTTTTTGCCAAATTATTATAAACAGAACTTTGTATGTTTAAGAGCAACTTCCGACCCTTTTCGGTTAATAGTATATGCTGTGCTCTTGCATCATATTGACAAGTTGCGCGATATATCAACTCTCGTTTTTCAAGCTTATTAACCATTAAACTTGCAGATGATTTTTGCACCTGCATTTCAGCAGCTAGTGCCGATAAATGAGTACTATCATCATGCTTATCACTTTCAGGATCAATTTCTGCATTCTCTGCATTATGAACACATAGCAAGTATTCAAATTCACTGTAACTCAAATTGTTTCCTTTACTATCAAATGTTTGAATATCCCAAGTTCTAGATATCATTCGCTGAAACTTTATTAGAGAGTCTTCAAATTTCATAGTTAAATCAAATTATTTAGTTAGCTTATCTAACAAAATAACATTTTTTTTGGATAAATACTAACAATGAACTACATGACTGACTTCAAAACAAATTTTTGTACATAGCACCCAATATATTGTTTAAGAAAACAACTTGACATTAAATTTAGTTTGACAAACTAACTTAAATGTCAATAATAGTTAGACAACCTAACAATGATTGGTGTGAATATGATACATATAGAAGATAACAAAGAGGAATTACATGCTAGTGCATGGAATGAGACGCTTACCAAAAATTATGTTGAACAGTGGGGAGAACTTGTTCTGCATAAAAAAATCCCTGAATTATGTAACCTGTTACCATCAGAAACTGTTTTGGATATCGGATGTGGAAGCGGAGCCGCTGTTAGAGCAATAGCAAAAAATCTCAGGACAGGACACGTAATAGGTATAGATCCAACACCTAAAATGCTTGAAATTGCGACCGAACTCACAGTTAAAGAGCAAAGCTCTCAACGAGTAACATTTTTACTTGCAGGAGCAGAAAAAATTCCTATAGGAAATGAAAGCTGTGACTTAGTGCTAGCTGTAAATACACTGCACCATTGGGTTAATGTTAACGATGGACTGAAAGAAGTGCTTAGAATATTAAAGCCATCTGGCCGGTTTGTTGCTATTGATGATCTTTGGGAAGAGTCGGTGGAATACAGCCAAGAACAAGTTGGCGATAAAGACGACTCCTCATGCCAACACGAACTGAAAACAAGAAGTGGGATTGTTAAATTACTTAACAATGCTGGCTTTTCAAACATTTCAAACAGTGAATGCCGTGAGCAAGATGCAATTGCATCTGTGATAACAGGATATAAAAAGCCTATTGAATCTTTAGGGTAAAATAATGACGATTAAAACTAACACCAATAGTATTGATATTTATAAAAAATATTATGTAGAGAGAGATTATGAGCAAATTGATCTTTTTCAATTACTTAAAGACAAATTTGAAATTGAAAGTGTTTTATATCCGGGAAGCTACGTACATATATCTCCTGCCTTTATATTCCCGCATGTGGTTTTTATAGATTCGGACAAGCAGGCTAATAAATTTTTTAAAGACTATAAATATATTTCGTACATTATTGATAGAAAAGTATATTCTGCAGATCCTGATGTTACTTTCTATGCTCAAGACTATACAATCCCAATTCCAAAATTAGAAAACCAATTCGACCTGTTAGTTTCACAATATGCAGGATTCATTTCAGATACATGTAAAAATTACTTGAAAGTTAATGGTTATCTTCTAGTAAATAATAGCCATGGGGATGCCGGATTAGCCGCTATTGATAAAGATTATAAATTAGTTGCAGCGATAAAAAAATCATACAACAAATACCGCCTTTCTATTTCAGATTTGGATGCATATTTTCTTCCCAAGAAAGATGTATCTATTAATAAAGAATCTTTACATGAAGCCAGAAAAGGGGTTGATTACAAAAAAACGGCTCCATTGTATCTTTTTCAACGAATATCTTGACTAAAACAAACCGACTATTCAATTTGTGCCTTCAAATAACACAGGAATTAATGACTATATAACCGGATCAGCAGTCGTTAGATTTGCCAAGGCTAACGTCCGGTTTCATATCCTAGCCGACTTAAATTTATTAGGTGAGTATTAACCACCATTTTGACTGCTCTAGACTCATAGTTGACCTAATCAACTGTACGATTAGGTCGAATCCAAAACTGAAAGGTGTCAGATTAGATATGAGTTACTATATATAACGGTGTTAACACCAAGCGATTTTGTCGTAATCGCTAATTACCAAGGGAAATTGACGGTTATCTTTGACCATGCTTTTTAAATAACTATTTGAGTATTTAAAAGGTGCTAAGGATGATCATGATGAATTCCAAAGCTCAGTTGGCTGTTGATGTGATTGCCAAGGTAGCTGAAGGTCGTTTGACCATTGGTAATGCCACTAAACTTCTCAATAAATCTAGACGAACTATTAAACGCTATCTGCACCGATATCGTCAGGTTGGTGTTCAGTTCATTATTCATGGTAATTCTGGTAAAGCGCCAGTTAATAAAACGCCCGAAAAATTAAAGCAGAGCGTGCAACAACTGATTCGAGAAAAGTACTATGATCTTAATCTACTTCACCTTGCTGAGTTGCTAGAGACCAATGAGCATATTGTTGTTAAACGAGAAACCCTGAGGTGCTGGGCGCATGATATCCATCACGTAAAGCGAGCTAAACGTAGACGAAGTCGAGTTCATAAACATAGAGAACGCATCGAAGCTGCTGGGTTAATGTTGCAAATGGACGGTAGTCCACACCGCTGGTTTGGTAATAAGAAGTTTTGTCTCATTGCTGCGATAGATGATGCTACGAGTGAGCTATTTGCTGAGTTTTTTTCCGTCAGAAACCACTGCCGGTTGCTTAAAAGTCTTGTGCAGTATCATCGAAAAACGTGGTGTTTTTAAAACGCTTTATGTGGATAGTGCAGGCATTTTTGGTGGGCCTAAACGTAGTAACTTCTCACAAATGCAACGTGCTTGTGAGGAGATGGGTATTGAAATCATCTTTGCCAGTTCGCCACAAGGTAAAGGACGAATTGAGCGAGCCTTCGATACGTTACAAGACCGTTTAATACCAGAATTAAGGCTGAACAATATCAACGATATGGTTAGCGCCAACAGTTATTTACAGCATGTGTTTATTCCTCAGTTCTGGCATAAAAAACTAACCGTAGAAGCTAAGCTGAATAACTTGGAATATAAGCTATTGCCACCCCATGTTAATCTCGATGATATCTGTGTGATTAAGCAATACCGTAAGATCCGTAATGACCATACCTTTAGCTATGGGAATAAGTTTTACTTCATTGAGTCTGCGCTTAAGCATTCAATAGCGAATCAAAAAATTGAAATACGAAGTCAATCACAAGGCAAATTCAGTGCTTACTTCGCTGGCCGTCACTTAAAGATAAATGAGGTGGTTGAGCCAATCAAGACGTCAATGGAGGACATTGAAATACAGAAGAAATTAGATGTATTAGCCTTAGCTGATAAGCTTGGTAACGTCTGTGAGGCTTCTCGGCTTAGTGGTGTATCTAGAGATACTATTTATCGTCACAGGCGATTAGTCAAAGAAGCCGGTATTGATGCGCTAAGACGCCAAGAAATGCCCAACCATCGTCACTTAAATCGAACAGAGGAAGAAATAGAAAAGCTCGTTATCGAGTTCAGTCTGCAAAACCCACACTTGGGGCAAGCTCAGGTATCTCGTCAGCTAAAGACAAACTACTCAGTTGAAATAAGTCCTGCGGGTGTACGCTACATCTGGCTAAGAGAAAATATGAATACTGCTGCACTGAGGCTTGCTAAATTAGAGTTGCTTCCAAGTCGGCCTAAGTTGTCAACTTGGGTTGAGGCTGTTAGTGTTGCTACGTCAAAGTCGCTCGGTAATCATACCGTCAGACTCCCTTGGTAATCATACCGTCAGACTCCCTTGGTAATCACATTACTACATATAACGGATACTGTTTGGTTAAGCAGTATCCGTTCTACTTAATTTATTTAACGATTAAGTCTTCTTCAACAATATAAATGTCAGTAGGGTTTGTCAGTGTAAACACTTTAATTGCTAAGGTTTTTCCTGCAGCATTTTGACATTCAATCATTTGATATAGAACGGGTTGGCCGGCCTGTGTATTATCTATAGTCTTGAGTGTTGAGAACACGTCTGAATGAAATGGTCCTTTACTATTTTTGTTGTGGAAAAGGCCTAACTCAATGCCTCTGTTAGAAAGTGTCTGGCAGCGTCCATCGTTGCTTTGATTATTAATTCGTAAGTGGCTATTAACTTTGTATGCACTGTGATAACCATAGGTATTCGGACGATGCACAAATTCACCGCGAGGCTCTACGTCGACTTCCCATTCTATAATTGGTGCACCCGGAATATTAACCAGTACATCATAATCTTCACCTTGGACTGTGGTACAAGATACACGTAATTGCTTGTTTTGTGTTAAATACTGTTCTGGAATATCAGCAGTTGCTTGCTGGATCACAACTTGTGCAGGCACTCTGGAGATATCAGCATGCACAATGTGTTCGCCAGTAGTCTGCGCATAAATGTTACCATAGCTACAAAAATCACCTACATTACGAGGGTGAAGGTAAACGTTAAGTTTATGTGCAAATTCGCTAGTAATTATAGAGGTCGCGATAGGTCCATGGGCATACTGTGTAACACGTTCAAAGCCATCAGTATCAAAAGCCTGATTAGGTAAAGCAAAACTGCTAGTTGACGCTGTGATTGTTGCAAGAGCAAATATTACGCTGAACTTTTTCATACAAGTTATTCCTTTTGTGTCATTCAATGTTTCTAGGTTAAGCAGTGGGCCCTTACTGCTAAGCAAGGCGATCATAGTTATTAATGACAGCGCTGTCAATTGGTGTTTTTTATTTATATTGATTTAAATCAATATATTACAAATTTTTTAATTTTTAGTGTATAAGTAAGGTCTGTGAATGCTTTAGGTGGTGTAATACATAAATTTATGACATTTATATGATTGAAAATACTGCTTATTAATCAACCTCAGATTTGGATAAGAGTTTTGGAATAGAAAATATTGTTGTGAATAAACATTACGTACCATCTAATGATAATACTTTGTTCAATACTAAGGCGCTTTTATGCAGTAATAGTGGACTATTACAAATGAAAGCAACGCGAGAGTGAGAAAATAGCTAATTCGCTTATCCAGAATTGAGGTTAATTAGTTTTCATTGTGACCGACAATAAGCTTTAGGGCGTTTGATTGTGATAGTTGGTTTTGGTCGTAAAAGTGATGAAGTTTGAGCCTTATATAGGTAATATGTGGACACAAATAACTTATAATTTTTTAAGGTAGTGCCTTAATGGGACAAAATATGAAAGTGCCTCATACCTTAGTGTTACTGTTAGGTATGATGGTTGTTGCGCTGGTTGCCACATGGATCACCCCGCAGGGGTTTTTTGATACAGCAACCACCGATTCTGGACGGCAAATGGTACTTGCTGGTACATATCAGTTAACTGAGGATAGGGTGCTGCTTACTCCTTGGGATTTACTCAAAGCAATACCTAGAGCCTTTGCTGCGGCACAAGATGTAATATTTTTTGTTTTGATTGTAGGTGGTGTTTTATCTATTGCACGTGCAACGGGCACGGTTGATGCGCTTATTGGCCGGCTATTAGAAAAGCATGGTGATAAGCCTCAAAAGCTTATATTTATGGTCGTTTTTTGCTTTGCATTGGCATCTAGTGCTATCGGTACCGCGGGAGAGTACATACCATTTGTGTTGATTTTGGTGGCACTTTGTAAAGCGATGAAGTTAGATGCCATGACTGCAGTGGGCATGATTATCGCCGGCTATGGTATAGGCTATGGTGTTTCTGCCTTTAATCCATTTACGGTATTGATTGCACAACAAATTGCTGATATTCCTGTTTATTCTGGTATTTGGTTAAGGTTGGCAATATTTTTACCTTTCGTACTCATCGGTTTCCATCATGTATGGAGTTACACTAAACGAGTGCAGGCCAACCCTGAATTATCTATGTTAAAAGACTGCCCTTGCCCGCTTAATGGCCAGGCACAGCAAAACTACCCTGCGCTTAATAAACGCCATCAAACAGTCTTGCTATCATTCATCGTTACGCTCGTAATTGCGGTTTGGGGAATTGCTACGTTGCATTGGTATTTGTATGAGTTAGGTGGGTTGTTTGTCGCATGGGGCATAGTCATTTCAATCATAGGTAAGCTTTCAGCAGATGATGCAGCGAATAAATTTATTGAGGGGGTGTCCGATTTAGTGACAACCGCTATTTTGATTGGGGTAGCACGAGGCATTGCTTTAATTTTAGAAGATGGTCAAATCTTGCATACTATCGTTAATGGATTGTCTACGCCTTTGTCTTATGTTACTGCTGAAGTATCGGCTGTTGGCATGCTATTTATCCAAACGTTGTTGAATATGTTTATTCCATCAGGCTCCGGTCAAGCGTATGTAACTATGCCACTAATGGTACCTGTTGGTGACTTAGTTGGTGTACCTCGTCAAGTTGCTGTATTGGCTTATCAGTTTGGTGATGGATTTTCTAATATGATAGTACCTACAAATGCTGTTTTAATGGGAATAATTGGCATGGCTGGGGTACCTTATACTCATTGGTTTAAATTCTGTTTACCGCTTATGGCCAAGTTAATGCTTACAGCAAGTGTTGTATTAGTTTTGGCCGTTATGTTTGGCTATGGGTTAGACGTGCAACCACAGCTTTAGTGAGCTTAATCTTTATTGGTAGGCTTTTAACTAGCCTACCAAGCTCAAGCTCCTACTATTTTGCTGTCGGCTATGTGTGGTTAACTAGACGAAGAAAGTGGACTAAATAGCTTACTTAAATCTTACCCTAATCTTAAGGTAATCCTGAAGATTCTAAAGGTGTATTCAAATGCTATTAAGTGCTATTGCTGTTATTACTTTATCAGGCAGCTGATACGAGTTAGTAATTGCGATGGCGGGGTGCTTTTCACATCATTTAGATATTCTTCAAACGGCGGGAAATCTTCAAGTTCTACTTGATTATTAGGTATCCATTGACCAAACAACCAGTCATATGGCTTATCTAATTCTGTATAATCTCCTTTAAATATTACACTAATGGCTTTGCCTGCGGGTAGTTGAATAATTTGTAATTGCTTGTTAGGTAGCTCAGAGTTTGGGTTTTCGATGCTAATGCATGCCATTGATCTTAATAGATCTTTATTAACTGTTTTTGGGTCATCGTAATAAATACCAAAAGAACGAGCATTATCATTAATTAACCCTGCACTGCCAGTTAACATGGCAAGTTTGTCAAATGTTTGGCCAATTTGCATGTAATCGCCTTGGTGCGATAATGCGATTAAAGTTAAGCCTTCATTGTTAATATGTTCTACGTCATACATTTTGTTATACTCCTTCGGATCAGTTGGATAAAACACAGATGATTCAAGCTTTGTTGCACTGCGGTGCTTACGGTATTGGTTGGGTGTTTCACCATAATGCTTAGTAAATGCTCGGTTAAAAGCTTCAACACTGGCATATTTCACTTGCTTCGCGATGTCAATTTGACTCAAGTTGCTGTGTAGTAACAATGTTGCCGCTTTGAACAGACGCATCCTTCTAACCGTGGTGTTAACCGTTTCATTAGTAAATTCTCTATAGATGCGATGAAAATGATAGGCTGACATGTTAGCTCGCTCTGCGAGGGTATTTACATCTAAGTCCATATCAAGGTGCCCGTAAAGATAATCTATAACAGTGAGCAATCTTTGCCTGTAGCTATGTTTCGTCGTATTTTTAAGCGTCATTACGTTTTCCTAGAAGGTATTATTTTGCTAACACAATCTACTTTTAAAAGATGCTTGGTTATGTAGATTGATATATTCGCTTTAGCGACAACATGGATAATGTATCGCAGGTGCTATTGATAATGTTTGCTAACTTTTTGTAATAGTGCCACGTAATTAAGCTTATATATGCTCTTTTGATAGATAAAATCATTTAATTAGCAGTAAGTAACCGGTTAATTTTGCACAGATAAACCGTATCAGCCTTGATGTTTTAAGGCTGAGGAATGTGTGTGATTATTAATTAAGAGATGTATTTATTTGTTATTGCAGGCATGAAAAACACTTTTTATTTCGTTGCTAAGTGACTCTATATATGCCCTACATTGTTGCTTTCTTATATTTTCAGTAGCATGTGTTTGAGTGGTGTCTTCAAGTTGTTGTAAGTAGTATGCGCAACGTTCAGCCCCAATCGCTTTAGCGGATGTTTTTAAATAATGTGCCTCATCTTTGATTGCCTTTATTTGGTTTTGGCGATAGTAACCAGCAATTTTTTGCAGACTATTTTTGGCTTGTACCAAAAATTGTTGGCGAAAACTATTAATTTCATCTCTATCATCACCAAGCAGTTCTAACATTACATCTTCATTTAACGTTTTCAAGCTATCTAGCGTATTAATTTCCATACCATTTCTCTAGTGTATTTTTGAATTTAGCCAAAGTAACTGGTTTGCTAATAAAATCTGACATCCCAACGGATAAACAATACTCTTGGTCGCCTTTCATTGCTGCGCCAGTGACTGCAATTATGGGAATTTCAGCGCTTTTTTCTTCAAATTTTCTTATTTGGCGTGTTAGTTCAAATCCATCCATACCTGGCATATGGCAATCAGTTAAAATCAGAGCATAATCATTGTTTTGCCACATTTTTAATCCTTGTAATCCATCAGATGCCAATTCACAGTTGTAGCCAAGCCTTGAAAGCTGTTTAACCATCAGCTTTTGGTTGAATTCGTTATCTTCAACTACGAGCAGCGGGAGCTGGTAAGGAGAGTCGTTATTAGGTTCGGTTGTTAAATCTAAGTTAATTGCAAAATCATCTTCTTGTAAAGGTTCAAACTCCAGCTTTGAGCGTTCTTTCAACTGTAAGCAATACTTTTGTAATGTGAAAAAAGTCAGTGTGTCTAAATTTAATTTGAAGGTTTTTTTAAAGCGCTCAGTTAACTGCTCAAACAAGTCTCTTTTGTATAAAAGTAAAACGTCATGGGGAGTAAATGAGCAAGAATCAAGTTCGTGTATATCAGCCATACTTGTGGCAATCAGAATATTAAGGTTCTCACTGCTAGTATCATATGAGGTTAAGCTGTTAATGGGTATGACAATAATCTCATTACAATAAAAAGATAACTTGTTCTTTAAGTTTTCTATTTCAGGCGTGTCGTTAATATTAGAGAAGAGGGTAATGCAAGAATAAAGTGTTTGCAGCTCTCGTGGCTTGAAATTCCAAATAGGAATGCTGACTGTAAATTCACTGCCAATATTGACTTCGCTATTAACTACGATCTCGCCACCCATTAATTCAATGAGCCGACCACAAATTGCTAATCCAAGGCCTGTGCCACCAAATTGCCGTGTCGTACTCTTATCTGCTTGCGTAAATGGCGTAAAAAGCTTTTTTAATGTCTCTTTATCAATGCCTATACCATCGTCTTTAATTACAAAAATAAGTTTACTGACCAGAGCATTAACTTTTTCACAAGATAAAGCGATTGATACAAGTCCCATGTTACTAGAGTCGTTGCCACTAAACTTAATCGCATTACTCACTAAATTAAACATAACTTGTCGAATACGGTTTTCATCACCATTGAGCTCAGCAGGCAGATTGTCAGATTCTAAAACCTTTAATTTCACGCCTTTTTGCTCTGCTATTGGGCCGAAGATAACAATAATATTATTCAACATTTTAGAGACATCAAAATCAAAGCAATCTAGTTCAAGTTTCCCTGCTTCAATTTTGTTTATATCAAGAATATCATTAAGAATTGAAACTAGGTTATTGGCAGCAATTGCAGCGGTATCAAGTAACTCTTGTTCTTCAAAGCTATTGTCTTGATCGGTTAACAAGTCTAAAGCACCAATAATTGCATTCATTGGTGTTCTTAACTCATGGCTCATCATAGATAAAAACTCTGATTTTGATTGACTCGCCATCTCAGCATGCTTGACGGCCTGATCTAGTTCAGCAGTACGTGATTTTACTTTTGCTTCGAGTAGTAAGTTAGACTCTTCGAGTCGCATCCGTGCTTCATATATTGGCGTATGATCAATGATGACGCCATCCAAAAAGGAGGTGTTAGTACGTGAATCGTTGCTCAGTACACCTTTGGCATAGATATAAATACAACTTCCATCTTGCAATATACAGCGATATTCGCGTTCAAAGTCTTTGTTTTGTATAAATGCGTGTTCAATTGCCGCTTTAACTGAGGGTGCATCCTGAGGGTGAATATGGTTAATCCATGTGCAAATGCTACCATGATTATTCGTAGCTGGAAGGTGTAATAACTTGCAAGTTTGACTGTCCCAGCGAACAGACATTTCATTTTTGTAATGTATGATACTCCAAGTACCTATTTGCCCACCTTCTAATGCACGTCCTCGTCTTTCATGTTGTTCATCAAGTTTGCAATCTAGTTTTTGCGTATAGATATTTCGTTTAATAATACCTTTAAGCAATGTAGGTGCAGATTCATCTTGTAAACCATGGCAAATTAACTGTAAAGGGGCAACGTCTAGAGAGTGTTTTGTATGAACTTCAAGACTAAAAGGTTGTTTATTAATACCCGCTTCTTTAAAGGCATTAACAACCTGTCCAGTATCCGATTTGGCCAAGTTTTCTATGATATAGTCAAGTGAAATTGCAGTTTTTTGCTCTAACGCTAATAAGGCTGCACAGGTTTTTGAAAGTTGAAACGTGCGGTCTATTGTGTTGTACATCCAGCGACCAATCACTTGGTTTTTATGCTCGGCTGGTGTTTTGTCTTGAGGTTGTTGGTCAATCAATATTATTGAAAAAGTACTTTCTTGTTGCGGTAAAATCAAAGCAGTAAAAGGCTTGTTGTCAACTTCCAATAAAATAGTTTGGTTTACATAAGCATTTAATTGCTTTAAAGATATTTTTTGCGGGCAAGTAAAGAAGTTTTCTACCGACTTGTTTATAACATCCTTGTATGTTTGGGATATTAATACAAGGGCTGGTTCGTTAATGTCTAATATGTGCAGGCTATGTGACACCATTAGAGCAGGGGTGTTGCTGACATTGAGTTTCATACATTAAGCCTTTAATCACACTCTAAGCTGGTTTATAGCATTACACTTTTCGACAGCTTTAAGAATTGATTGCTTAGTTGATGGTTTCGCAATATAAGCGGTGAGTCCTAAGCTCGCCCACTTTCGGATGAGCTCTTTGTTTTTATTGCTTGTTAAGGCGATAATAGGAATGCTTTTGCAATTAGGAATATTTCGGATATTTTTAGTGGTATTGTAACCATCAAGCTCAGGCATAAATAAATCCATGAAAATTAAATCATACTTATGCTTTCTCAGCATCTTTATCGCTGTGAGTCCACTACTTACGCTTTCAACATAATGACCTTCATCACGTAGTATTTTGCTTATCATTTCGCGATAAATTTCATTATCCTCAACGACCATTATTTTAGCGTTTTTTAACGGCTCTTCTTTGACAGGCTGCGGAGTGTTTTCTTCCTTCGAAGAGGGAAGATCCAAATAACCATTGTGTCCATTCGATTGTACTTTTTGTGTTTCAGGCTTACTTTCCTTAAGCAAGGACGCTTGGTGGTTGGTATTTGGTATGGCGCGCTCTGTGAGTAGTGCTGATAGTTCAGCCACAGAGAACTGTTTGCTTTTCAATCTTTTGGTGAGCTCTATAACACTATCAGATAATTGTGCTTCCAGCTTATCTAATAGCGGGTCGATATGCTGAGCTTTGAGATCTTGTATCAAAGCTGATTGTACCTCGTTTATACCAGAAGCATTTTGTAAATCTTTTCTGGCATCTTTTAAGGTTTGCTCGGCTGATTGGTGATATTGGGCTGCATCATCAATAAGCTGCTTTAGATCTTCATCAATTCTGCCAAAGTGCTCTTCTCTGATGTGAGTAATATCATGCGCTTCTTTGCTACGTAAAAGTGCGTTGTGTAATATCATCCGTAAGCGGTAATTTTCATACATGGGTTTGTAGATGAAGTAATCCCGAAATATATTTTTCATACAGCATCGAAAGCCAATACCTGACTCTCTATTTTCACACAATAGAATATTTTCGTGCGGGTAATCTAGCATGCCACCTTTGGCTAATAGACTATATAGTTCAACACTTTTACTCACGCTTGACATTGCAATAATAATAACTAAAGGTGTTGAGTCGACTAATACTTGTTGCATATCATCGAAATTACAGAGCGTTCTGAAGGCCGATATTTGTGAGGATATGACCTCAGTAACTCCAGCAAGCTCTTCTACATCTTCACACAAAAGTACAACTTTTGGGTGGCGTTCAACGTGTTCCACTTCTTTACGAGTCATGTTTCACTTCCTAGTTACCATGGTGAAACTTACCTTGCTACATTTGCACATACATGCGACTAATTTTGGCAAGAGTTTTTAAATATCGTGAATAATGAAAAATACCAATTTGGCGATTTAATTGCCTTATCCTCTCATTATGTTGCGTTTACTATCTCGCGTATAACTTGATTGCTGCTCAATCGTTTTTAAAAAGTGGATTTTTTCTAAAGGCAGTGCAAATAAATAGCCTTGGCCGTAGTCAATTTGATAATTGTCTAAAAAAGTGAGGTCTTGTTGTTGTTCAATACCCTCAGCCACTACCTTTAAATTAAGCTTTTGAGCAAGAGATACCGTTGCTTCAATAATCGCTTGTTTATCTTTGTCTATTGCGCAGTCGTGAATAAAGCATCTATCTAATTTTAGTTCACAAAATGGGATTTGACTCAATTGTTTGATTGAAGAGTAGCCAGTACCAAAGTCATCTATCGCCAGTGAAAATCCTTTTAGACGTAACCTTAATAAAACATCTAATGACTGTGCTAAGTTCTCAATTAACAGGCTCTCTGTGACCTCAAAAACTATCATGCTGGGTGGTACACGATAACTTTTGGCTAAATCTGCAAGTCGTTCAGGTAACTGAAGGTCTTCTAAGTTTTTTACACTTAAATTAATGTTAAAGGTGAGAGACTGAACAAGTTTAAAGTGCTGCTCTATGAATGCGAAGGCTTCATTGACAATAACAATCGAAAAATCATGTACAAGGTCAGATTGTTCAATAATATCGAGAAAATAATAGGGCGATAATATGCCAAACTCGGGGTGATCCCACCTGACAAGAAATTCTGCACCTATAATTTCTTCATTTTTTAAGGCGACTTTAGGTTGCAAATACAGGCACATTTGTTTATTTTCGACCGCACTCTTTAATTCTTCTATCTCGAATGAATGCGATGACAGATTAGGGGCTTGGCTATGAGCGATGCTAAATAATGACTCCATGAGTTGTTTAATTTGTGCTGCCGTAATGGGTTTATCTAACCCTGTTATAACGTTTAAATTTCTCAATTGTGCTAAGTTTTTTGCCATCTTTATTATGGTGTTATCTTCACCGCTCAGAAGTACTATTGAAGCTGAAATATTTAAATCAGATAGGTGCCTCAATACTTCAATGCCATCCATATCAGGCATATTTAGATCTAAAAAAATTAAATCTGTTTGTTCATGTTTTATGTGTAATAAAGCTTCAGAACCCTTGGTAAAGCCTGAAAAATTGACACTATAAGAGTGAGACAGCAGCAGCCTTAACTGTGTCAAGATCAGACTATTGTCATCAATTGCTATTACGTTTAATGATTCTCTTACATCCATTAGTTAGCCTTTGTATCTACCTGAGCTTTCGACGCATCTATCAGTGCAAATCACTAAGCTTAAGTATAGTTGTAATTTCAGAACATACAGCATTGAATTGTGAAACACAGGTTGGAAGTATTGTGCTAACTTTTTCAGATTTTTTGTCTTTGGCTGCCTGCTCTAGCTCGTGATAGTTATTGGCAAGTTCGGTTGCACCTATTGCTTTTGCAGAGGACTTTAGTTGATGAGCTAAGCTTTTGACCTGTTCGATATCAGCAGTGTGATCTATGAGTAATTTCATAAGAGGGTCTGAATCACTCATGAAGTTTTCTAAAAATAGCAGCTGTATTTGCTTATCATCACCGACATAGCTTGACAACAATGCTAAATCAATCAATGCGTTACTTGTTGGGGTAACGCTTGTTTGGGCTGTTTTTTGCTCTGGCTGATTAGGCATCCATTTGTGTAGTAAATTTTTTAAATGCGCTAATTCAATCGGTTTAGATATGTAATCGTTCATGCCACATGATAAACACTTTTCACGTTCACCGCTTAGGGCATTTGCTGTGGCGGCAATAATAGGCAGCTCTTTGATTGTGGGTTGTTGTTGCTCTATTTCACGAAACTTTTTAGTGAAGGTGTATCCGTCCATTATAGGCATATGGCAGTCGGTAATTATTAAGGCAAATGAATGTGTGGCTATAAATTCTAAAGCCATTTGACCCTGTTCGGCAATCATACATTGGTAACCAAGTAAGCTTAGCTGGCGCCTGAATACATCTTGATTATAAGCATTGTCTTCTACAACTAAAATAAGCTGGTTATTTTTTTGCGCTTGTTCAATACTTGGTGGTGCTGTGTCGTTATTGTTGACGATCTGGGGGAGGGGGATGTCAGGGCTAATAATGCCTTCGCGAACGGCGATGTGCTCAACTATTTTGAAGCTATAGTAAGGGTTGTAGTAAATAGGTTCAAAGCAGTTTTCTGTCGGTAGAGGCGTGGTAAAGTTGTCACCCACTAGAATAATATAAATAGCCTTATCATTATTAGGTTGAAATTGATAATTTGAAGTAATAATTTGTTGGTAGCGTTCAAGTGTTACCACAATATAATCGGCGCTGACCGCACTAATATTACTGTCATTAATATTCACCCAGTTAATTACCTCGCATTTGGCACCGTGCGCTATTAGATTTGCCTGTAAATCTTGCTCAAAGATGTCATCATCACCCAATACATAGACACTGATATTATTGAAGTAAATTGCAATTTTGTTGTTTTGTTGCGGAATATGTTCACGAAAGGGAAGTGATAGTTTAAAAGTACTACCTAGATGCTCTGTACTTTCACAGCTGATTGAACCATGCATCATATCGGTCAGCTTTTGAGTAATAGACAGACCCAAACCTGTACCTCCATACTCTCTATGAATACTATTGTCGGCTTGCATAAATGGCTTAAACAAGGATTTCTGTTGCTCGTTTGTCATGCCTTTACCATTATCTTTTACAGATATTTCGATTATTTCATCGTTGTTCTTGGCTATAGAGATATGAACCTCAATCAAGCCAATTTTACTGGAAGAAGTTTTTGTAAACTTGACGGCATTACCGATTAGGTTAAGCAATATCTGTCTAATTCTTATTGGGTCCCCCAATTGCCAATAACCAAGTTTTGGATCAAACATAAAGTACATCTGAAGGTTTTTTTCTTTAACTTGGTGTGCTAACAGCTCTGCTATTTCTTGAATAACATCGCGCCAATCGAACGGTAACCAGTCTATGGACATTTTACCTGCTTCGATTTTGGAAAAGTCGAGAATATCGTTAATGATCCTAAGCAGCATCAGTGCAGAGTTTTTGGCTACAGATGTTAAATGACTCTGCTCTTGAGAAAGGGTGCTTTGATGAAGTAAATCAAGCATACCAACAACACCATTCATGGGGGTTCTTATTTCGTGGCTCATGGTGGCCAAAAAACGAGATTTAGCATCATTGGCGAGTTCTGCTTTAGCTTTAGCATCTTGCAATTGAAAAGCATCTTGTTTTCTCTGCGTTATGTCATGCTGATACATTAAAATTGATTTGCCGTTGTGTGTCTCAATGGTCGTTATAATGACTTCAAACCATATTGGGCCTTCAGTAATGATATATTCGCATTCAAGTTCTTTTATATAATTGTCTTGAAATTTAGCTTCTGTTAGACCATTTAGTAAGGGTTCTCTTTTTGTTAAGGGTAAGGAGTTGATAGCATCAATACAGTCATCTCCTACGTTAAAGAAAGTGTTAAGAAATAGTCCACCACTAAACTGGTCCGCGTGTTGTGTTTTAAACCAGTATTGATTCACTAAGGTTATTTTAGCGCTAGCATCTAATAACAAAATAAACGCGGGTATGCTGTCGAGAGTTTGCTGTAAAAGGCGTTCGGTTTCTTTATTTTCTTTTAACGCTAACTCTAATGCAAAACGTTGTTGATCCGCTTCTTCCATTTTGGCAAGTGCAGCTGCTCGAGCTGCCTTTAGCGCTGTTTGTTGTTTCTGCTGACGGTTTTGCTCCATGACTTGTTCGGTGACATTTTTGATGATGCCGACAAGGTTCTTTTGTTGCGTACCAGTATGAGCCATTTCAGTGATTTGCCAGTTGGCTGCGAACCCGATATGAGAAATACTTGAGAGGTTTTGTGTTATCAATCGCATGGTAATGGAGCTGCGACCATTATGTTTTTTTATTGAGTGCAATAAGTCATGCCGACATGCAGGTTCTATAAATCTTAACAAGCTGCGAGCCGAATAGCTGTTTGTATCACTTGGCAATTGAAGCATATTAGATAATTCTTTAGAAATAGTGACTTGGGGGTCACCAAAGTACCATTCCCAAGAGCCAGTATTAGCAATTTTTTGGGCATTATTAAGCTGAATTTTATCTTTTTCTAGTTGTTGCTCTGAAAGTGCAAGTTGCTCAAATGCTTTGTTTTGGATTCGATAGACAATTGATAGAATAGCGCCGCTTAGGAACAGTAAAATAAACAATTGAATAGAAAATTCCCTTTGTACATTTTTTACAATGTTATCAATAATAGCCACTTCTTGTTCTGCACCTACTCCCATCTGTAGCTCGTTATTCCAAGATAAAACCCCCAACACTGGTTTGTTGAGGTAATTAATGTATTCGAGTCGTTTGAGTTTGTTTTTTAGGGCGAGGGGAATCGTGGCTGGCGTGGTGTGGTCTTGCAGCCAGTGATTTTTATAATTTTTTTGGCTCGTCAGGGTATGATTTCTATCAAAATAAAGCACGGTCGAATCAGAATCTAAAAAGGGTGATTTTAGAATTGATTTAAGGGCAGTTAAATCGGTTTTGGAGTACCACAAAAAATACGGCTGAATACCTTGTTCGTTTACCAAAGAGGTTACAAAATGTGCACTCATAGCTTCATTTGTAACAACGGTTGTTGATACAACATGACCCTGTTTAATAAGTTCATAGTGTTTATTAACTTGCTCTAATGCAATTGCTAATTGTTTATTGTCATTTAATAACCAGGTCTGGTTTTGCACATCATAGATAGCAAAGTCACTACCAATGTTTAGCTGGTTTAGTAAAGCGTTATCTTTTATGTCGGCAGTTGTTAGGTTAAACAGGTTCGCTTGAGTTGCAGTTAAACTTTCTATTGTGGGATTGAACCAAACCTGTTTAATACTTTTTAGCGTATTTATTGCACTATTTTTTAATTCAGCTGTAAACTGCAATTTTAGTTGATTATCAAGGTCTCTTTGGCTGATTCTATGAGTTAGTAAGGTAATGAGTAATATGACAATTAATACAATGCAAAGCTGCCAATAGTTTATCGTCGTGTGTTGATGTTTATCGCGGGGCTTCATTAATAACCACATCGAGTAAAGTAAGAAAATAGCCACACACACCACAGCAATTGAGGTAATAAAAATAACCTGACTTTTTACTTTTTCGGTATGCATACTACGTTGAGCATTTTCTTGTCCATTAACAGTGATGGCTGTGACCAATGAGGTCAATTGGTTAATATATGATGTGCTTGTTTCCCACCAAAGTGATGGTTTCATTTTAGCTTGGCCTGTACTTTTCAGCCCCACCATTAAGTTGTTTATTTTTTGTTTCTCTGCTGAATTTTCAATAGCATGGAGAATATTCAAGGTTTTTTTGCTTAAATTTTTAGTCGATAATGAATTGTTTATGTTCGAGTTAAGGTAGAGAGTTGTTGGTATTAGTATGTTTTTATTCGCATCTGGCTTATTGAGTAGTATGCCAATCTTTGCTCGTAGTTTTCCTGCATACTCAATTAAGTAAATTAAATCTAGGTAGTGGGATAAGTCTGGATATATCGTGTTTTTAGTATTGTTATCAGTAAATGTACGATGTTTGATAGCTAATAGTGAGTCTGATAAAAATTCTATTAGCGCGGTATATTGAGCAAATAATTGATTTGCTGAAAGTTGCTGTGAGTCTACTTGGTTCCTAATATTTTCTGTGCGCTGAAAATAGATGTTTAGCATCTCAACCATGTTGGTATAAGTCGACGTATTACCTTTTTGAGTGTAGAAGCTGATTGCTTGCGTAAAGTGCTGTGTTGTTGCTTGTCTGTATTGAGATAATAGGGTAGGCATGGCAGAACTGTTTTGTTCATTAAAAACGGCGGTTGATCCCCTTTCCTTTTGCAGTGAAAAAATGATATTGCTGAACAGCAAAAATTGTTTGCTATTTATGAACACGTGCTGGTGCATCTTGAAATGCTTATTTGCCTGATCATAATTGATAGAAATACGATCTAACATGTAAAAGCAACCCAATAGTAAGATAAAGCAAAGGAGTTTTTTAAAAAATTTTTGCATATTCATATCACTAAGGGGCGTTAATAAACTACTATAGAACAAGGTTTCCAAATTGCTATTTAACTTTCATTATGAAAAAGCCCGAACAACCTGCAAATGAGCCGTTAAGAATTCAAACACTCAATCAACTTGGGATATTAGATTCGGAGCCTGACCCTAAGTTGGATAGACTAACCGAGTTTGTTGCGCATGTATTTTGTGTACCTGTTGCTTTAATTAGCTTGGTAGATAGTGACCGACAGTGGTTTAAGTCTAAAGTTGGGCTAGAAGCATGTCAGACAGGCAGAGATATTTCATTTTGTGGTCATGCTATTTTGTCGCCTGATGTGTTTGTAGTTTCCAATGCACTAACCGACGCGAGCTTTAAGGATAATCCTTTGGTAGTTGGTCCTCCTTATATTCGTTTTTATGCTGGTGCACCATTAATTCATAAAAATGGCAGTGCGTTAGGTACTTTATGCTTGATTGATATTGAGCCTCGAGCTTTTGATGATGACGATATTAAAGTGCTACGTGAGGTAGCAGACAAAGTAATGGCTGAGTTTTGCCATTAGCGCATTAGATATTTTAGTGGGAGAAATGAATAAAAATAAAGTGTAGGTCAGGTTTTTAATGCGCCAAGCATGAAAAATAGTTACAATTGAGACTGTATATCATTACCCTTGCGGTGCATTTCACTTTTTTAAGGTTTTCCATCTGTCAATGACTGACATCACAACTCACAAAGCTTCAAGGCGCAGGCTACTTATTGCGTTGGCAATCACTTGCTCATTTATGGTTATTCAGCTAATTGGAGCGTATTATGCTAATTCATTAGCGGTGTTGGCAGACGCTGGACACTTATTTGTTCACAATAGCTCGCTTTTTATCGCTCTGATCGCTTCGAGTATTGCTGTATACCTTGCTAAAAATTTTAACGATGGTTATAAAAAAGCTGAGTATGTAGGCGGCCTTATTAATGGCATGCTTTATCTGGCTATTTCTATACTTATCATGGCAGAAGGAACAGAGCGTATTCTTCACCACAATGATGGTCATCAGTTGGAAGTTAATTCTTATCTAATGTCTGTTATTGCTGCTATTGGATTTTTGTTTCATGGCTTGTCTACTTGGGTATTGTATAAAGGAAGAAAAGACAGCATTAACGTATATGCAGTGTTTTTACATTCTTTCTTTGACTTACTCTCTACCGTCTCTACTTTTGTAGCTGGTATTATGATCTATGTAACAGGGTGGGGAATCATAGATGTTATCTCGAGCTTACTGATTTCTGTGTTTGTTTTATTTACAGGTATTAAGGTAGTGAAAAGCTGTGTTATTGGGTTGTTTCTGCCTCATAAAAAATTACCAAAAATTATTCAAGTTGAAAAAGAGATTTTATCTACAGAGCATGTTGAAAGTGTGCATAATATTACTGTTAGTGAATTAGATGGTCAGCTGGCTATTGGTGCACATATCGTATTAAAGCATCACTGTACTGTTGAATTACATGATTCTTCATGCAGGCTACAAGTTGAGGGTGCACTAAAAAATCGTTTTAATGTAGAGCAATGTGTGCTGCAAGTAGAAAGCCATCAATGCCCTTTACATTAGGGTGTGTTTATCTTTGAGGTATGAATTTTGTTGAATTTACTGTAGCAAAATCATGCCCTAAGATGACTTTATGGATTAACTGCTTTGGACTAAAGATAAGTTGCCGAGAAAAATACACAACAGCGATGTTTCGCTTGTTAATGACTATATTTGCAATAATATAGATTAAATTTGGTTTTTTAGTTGTCAAAAGTGACTAAATAGTTGGCAAGAAGCTTATTTTCTTTTACCTTTATAGGGTAGTTTATCAGGAATACTCTGTGCCAAATTATCTTCATAAATATATGCCTTTTATCTTAACGCTTGTTATTGGTGGGTTAGGTGGAGGAGCCAATTTACTCCCTTTCTTTTTTTTAGACTCATCTGAATTTTTATTCGGTCAGCTTTTTGTATTGTTATGTTTGGTATTGTTTGGCTGGAAATATGCACTGCTTGCTGTGGCAATTGGTGCAGGGTTTATTTTTTATCGATGGGGACATAGCTGGCCATCTGTCGTTTTTGTATTAGAAATTATTTGGTTGCAAATATTTTGCGTGCAAAAAGGCAAACCATTTTTTATACGGGGCTTAGGCTTTTGGCTTGCAGTTGGATTGCCTATTTTATTGATATTTGGACACTATTTACTTAGTTTGCCGAATTTAGTGATTGTGACAGCGCTGGCTAAGTACTTTATCAATGCAGCACTTTATCTTGCCGTAGTTGACTTGCTTAGCTTTTTCTTTGTTCGCCACTTATGGCGGGCACGGCCTCTTAATTCCATCTTAAACTACACCATAAGCTTGTTGATAGTGCTAGTTGTGCTCATTACTTCCATTGTTTTAACTAATAATAACTATCGTCGGATTGAGTTTGAGGTTCAAGAGCAACTACATGGCTCAGCCACTAATATTAGTACTCAGCTGCATGACTATTTACAAAATTATCGTCGCGCGGTAGTCGGGTCGGCTAAAGCTGTTGAGTTAGGCTTAGATGAGCATTCAGTTTTAAAATCTCTTGTAGACCTTCAGCCTGACTTAAGAACCGCAATTTTTGCTGATAATCAGGGTTTGGTTCAATCATTTTACCCAAGGGTGTTTAAAAGTAACCGTATCGAAGAGTCTTTGTCTGTGGTTGAGCGAGAGTATTTTGTTCAGGCTCCATTTTATCCTAATGGCTATATTTCGCCAATTTTAAAAGGCCGAGGTTTTGGAAATGATCTAATTGTTGCAATATCAGCACCTGTTTTTAAGAAGGGCGAGTTTAGCGGTATTGTTGAAGCTTCAGTACTTTTTGGCTCATTTGCTCGTTTTCAACCGAATATTTTGTCAAATAAAGGCGATTTAATCATCTTAGATAACGCGAATCAAGTTGTATTCAGTTCACTTTCTTCATCATTCAGTGCGCTTGATATTGTGGCCCCCCCAATACTTGATGGCTGGTTTGATAATATGCAATCGTCCTATACTACAGATCAAGGAGAAGTATATTATCGCCATGCAGTAAAAGTCGACGGACTCAATTGGACTGTTGTTACCCTTTTAGAAGGCCACCTAATTCGTTTAGCGGCAGCTTCTGCATGGATGAAATCATTGTTGTTGGCACTGGCTATAATAATTCTCAGTAGTTTTTTTGTTAGTCAATTATCACGGTTTTTGGTAAAACCCATTGGTGCATTAAGTGACGATATAAATCGTTTTGAACCCAGCTCGTTATTGAAAAACTCTGCAAGCGAGGACGCAAGTTGCTTAGAGGTTATTACCTTGCAGCAGCACTTCAATCAATTAGCTTTTAAGCTTACGATGAACTTTTCTAAACTAGAGTTAGCTAATAATGAAAATGAAGAGTTAAACAAAAAGCTTACTAATTTTAATCGTGAACTTGAGCAACAAGTTAACGAGAAAACTGAGGAACTGCTAGAGGCTGTTGCTTCTGCTAATAATGCGAATAAGGCAAAAAGTCGATTTTTGGCGAATATGAGTCATGAAATTCGTACACCAATGAATGGTATTATTGGCTTAACTGGTATTTTACTTGAACAGAAAAAAGCGGATGAAGAAACCTTACAGCAATTAGAGATTGTTCACACGTCTGCCAAAAATTTGTTACTAATCCTAAATGATATACTTGATTACTCAAAAATAGAGGCTGGGGCATTAACCATTGACTCGCACCCATCAG
Organism: Pseudoalteromonas holothuriae; assembly: GCF_945859825.1. Lineage (GTDB taxonomy): Bacteria > Pseudomonadota > Gammaproteobacteria > Enterobacterales > Alteromonadaceae > Pseudoalteromonas > Pseudoalteromonas holothuriae. The sequence goes on along the minus strand of NZ_CAMAPC010000003.1, from coordinate 1,374 downwards.
ATGTGTTGAAAATGTTTGACAATATAGCATCACTTTTCAAGCAAGCGGGCTTAAAAGAGCACGTAGAGTTTGAGTATCAATTGTCTTCTGAATTACCAGCATGCTTGTTAATTGATTCGTTGAGAGTGACGCAAATTGCCAATAATCTGCTTAATAATGCAGGTAAGTTTACTGAGCGGGGTAATATTACTTTGCAAGTGGGCTATCAAGATGAGCAATTGCAAGTTTGTGTCAAAGATACCGGTATAGGTATATCTAACAAGCAGCAAGCAAAGCTGTTCCAAGAGTTTACACAAGGTGATGTATCTACTACCCGTCGTTATGGTGGTACTGGTCTTGGATTAACTATTTCAAAACGTTTAGCCACTTTGATGGGCGGTGATTTAGAAGTATTAAGTGAACCAGAAGTAGGCAGCTGTTTTACATTAAGTATACCAGCAGTAAAAGCGCAGCTTGCAGTTGAATTTAGCCAGCCTCAGACTAGGCTTGATCTCAGTGATGTAACCGTGTTGCTTGTTGAAGATAATATGGTTAATCAAATTGTTGTCGCTAAAGCGTTACAAAGTACACAGTGTAATTTGTATAAGGCAATGGATGGCGTTGAAGCCTTAAGGTTCTTACAAGATCAAAGCGTTGATATCATTCTTATGGACTGTCAAATGCCAAATATGGATGGTTATGAATGCACAGAACATATTCGCAAAGAGCCTCAAAAATACGGTCAACCTTATATTATCGCTATTACAGCCAATGTTTATAGTGAAGATAGGTTAAAATGTTTGCAAGTAGGCATGAATGACTTTGTTGCCAAACCAATTGATAAAGAGTTGCTATTTACAGCATTGAAACGTAGTAAGCAAGATATTACGTAAATAGCGATATAACCCTAAACACTTAACGGATACCATACTTACAAGCACTATTGCTTGCGTGACTGACGATAAAAGTGCGTACAGATTGGTTTCTCTTAATACTTATCAAGGGCGTGCAACTTACTCACCGTTAGTTACTGCGCTTACAAAACAACACTTAATAGCAGTTGAACCACCGGGTGACTGTAGTGATATAGTGGGTGTAGAGCGAGCTCAAAAAGTTCGTTTAATACCAATCCGAATATAGATTAAATCAACTTTATCCATTCTCGACTACACATCTTCGTCACTCGATCCGGTATTGAAACAAAGTGATCCCATGCCTTTGAAACTTCATCAACAATTTCTTCATATCCCGAAAACTGATCTGCTTTAATCAAACAGGACACTTTAATAATGGAATATAATCCAATTATTGAGGTGTTAAATGACAAAACGAACAAACAGAAGTTACACAGCAGAATTTAAACAAGAAGTTGTGGCATTAGTAACCGAGCAAGGT
>NZ_CAMAPC010000002.1 GCF_945859825.1 Pseudoalteromonas holothuriae | reverse complement strand
TTACTCGACGCTGACTCGTTTTGCTTTGCTTATTGTGCGTAGCGCTCCGTGTCAGTGGGGTCGCATTATAGGGCGATGAATAAAAAGCGCAAGCGCTTTTTTTAAGAAAATTATGATTATTATCCCCCTTTTTACCTATACACATTTAAACACTAGGTTCACACAAGTTGCTCACAAAAACCTGTGCATAACTGTGCGAATTTGCCCTTGCCAACCCTTTAAAAGACTCTTCTATATATATGTGCTAAATTACGCGCCCTGACATATTCGTTCATTTAAAGTAGGCTTTGTAGTTATGGCTGATGTTTTAAACTTTATTAGTGGGTTGCTTTGGGGTCATGTCCTTATCTATCTATTAATAGCAGCAGGTTTATTCTTTACCCTTCGTTTAGGGTTCATTCAATTTCGTCAATTTCCTTATATGGTAAAAGTTATGGCTAATAGTCGTAGCGGTGCCAATGAGGGGATCTCTTCATTCCAAGCATTTTGTACTTCCCTTGCCGCACGTGTTGGCACCGGTAATATGGCTGGAGTTGCAGTGGCATTATACCTAGGCGGTGCAGGCGCTATTTTTTGGATGTGGCTTATTGCTCTAATTGGTATGGCAACCAGCTTTGCAGAAAGTACCCTAGCTCAGCTTTATAAGGTCAAAGACGAAGATGGTAACTATCGCGGTGGCCCTGCTTATTATATGGAGTATGGCTTAGGGAAACGCTGGATGGGTGTGCTGTTCTCTGTTTGCTTAATTTTAGCATTTGGTTTGGTATTTAACGCCGTACAAGCTAACTCTATTGCTGCTGCATTTGAAGTGGCCTTTAATGTTCCTAAGTATGTAATGGGTATTATTTTAGTTATTGGCTCTGCCTTTATTATATTTGGTGGCTTAAAAACCATATCTCGCTTTGCTGAACTTGTTGTGCCATTTATGGCATTAGCTTATCTATTAGTAGCACTGTATGTGTGTGCGATTAACTACGATTTACTTCCTGATGTGTTTATGCAAATCATATATAGTGCAATGGGGATTGAACAAGCAGGTGCAGGGGCTATTGGATATGCGGTGATGCAAGCAATGATCCAAGGTATAAAACGTGGTTTATTCTCAAATGAGGCTGGTATGGGTAGTGCAGCTAATGCCGCAGCTACGGCAACCCCCAATCCAAACCACCCCGCTTCACAAGGCTATGTACAAATGTTAGGTGTATTTGTAGATACCATTGTGATCTGTTCGGCAACCGCAGCTCTAATCTTACTATCAAACCAACTTGTACCTGGGTCTGGTGTTACAGGCATTGCGCTAACACAAGCCGCATTGGTTCAACATGTAGGTGAATGGGGCGCGACCTTTATAGCCATCGCTATTTTATTCTTTGCCTTTACCTCGATTGTGGCCAACTACTCTTATGCTGAAACCAATCTAATGTTTTTAGAGCACAATCATAAACACGGCATATTTATATTCCGTATATGCGTATTAGGTATGGTAATGTTTGGTGCCGTTGGTGAGTTAGGCGTAATTTGGACCATGGCGGATGTTTCAATGGGTATGATGGCCATCGTTAACGTTATCGCCCTATTTATGTTATCTGGTTTTGTGATCTGGCTATATAAAGACTACAACCGTCAATTAAAAGCAGGTATCACCCCTGTATTTAATGCCAATGAACACTCTAAAATGAAAGAAACTTTACCAAAAGATATTTGGTTTAAGTAACCTTTCAACATATGGCTGCCTGTTTTGCAGGCAGTTACACGCAAGTACGCTCATTTAATGTTCAAACAAACCAACTACTTATTGCCTTTCGAAAAAATATCCGTATAGTTACACCCAAGTCGGTATGTAGCGCAGCTTGGTAGCGCACTGTCATGGGGTGTCAGGGGTCGCAGGTTCAAATCCTGCCATACCGACCAGCTTTACCCTACCTAATCAATAACTTAGAACAGTCACACTCATCTACACAAAGTGTGTGGTAGTAATATTGTAGTAATATCGTAGTAAAATAATTTTTTATCTTCACCTCTTTCCTCATATTGTCACAAGTAACTCCAGCTAATATATTCCATAATTTAAGGCAGCTTTTATAGCTATATTACTCTTTTCATCTGACGCTTTTGCAAGCGGGAGCGGTGGTGGCGTTTGGCCCAGCCCAAGCTTTGGGCAAGCAAAGAAAATACTTAAAACCATTTACAAAGACTCCCCCACTACGTTTTACTGCGGCTGCGGCATTGAATGGCAAAGCAAGAAACGAACTCACCAAAAAAGGGAAAGTAAATAAACGCGCTCAGCGTATTGAATGGGAACATGTTGTGCCCGCTTGGGAGTTCGGTCATCAAATGCAATGCTGGCAAGACGGCGGACGTAAAACCTGTAAAAAAATACCAAAATTTAAGTCTATGGAAGGTGATTTACATAACCTGGTTCCTGCAATCGGTAAAGTTAACGGTGACCGCTCTAATTTTAAATTCAGCATGATTGAAGGTGAAGGTCGCGTTTACGGCCGGTGTGATGCAGAAGTAAATTTTAAAGCGCGTATATTTGAACCGGCGCCTGAAATTCGCGGTAACATAGCTAGGACCTACTTTTATTTTGAAAAGCAATATGGGCTTAAGATTAGTAAGCAACAACATAAACTTTATTCAGCGTGGGATAAGTTAGACCCTGTTGATGAAGCAGAGTGCTTGATTCAGTCAAAAAAGGCTGAGAAACAAGGCTGGGGTAACTCTTTCGTTCAAAAAGAATGTAAGTAAGTACTCTACTAGCATTATTAAAAGGAATGGAACATGGAATTAGATGCAAAAATTACTGCTGCCCTAATAGGCATATTTGGGCTCCTTTTGGCTTCTGTGCTTAGTGCTGCAGGATACTTCTATCGCTCAGTATTAGACAGTAAACGCAGTGCTAGAGTCGTACTGTATATGCTCTTTGAAATTCGTTATGTTGTGAAGCAAGAGCTTTCGTGCCCGATAACTGAGGCAGATGAGTCATTTGATAGATTTCATAAACATATGCAACCATTTAAAATTGATGAAGAAATCAGATTAATAGAACCTTTAATGAAATCAAAATTAGAGTCAGCTAACACAGGCATCAAAAAAGCATCAGTGGATGGCGTTTTAGAAAGAATGATAGAGCCATATGAAGAATCATTGAAGGAACTAGCACAAAAATCCCCTGTCCTAGCATTTAAACTAAAGGGAATTCAGAAACATTTAGCTAGCGCTCAAACTCGCATAGATCTAATTAAAAATCTACCTGAATTTCATAAAGAGCTTTTAGATGGCTTCCCAGGCAAGCTTACTGGACCGCTACCTGAGAGAATTTCAAACCTTATTAATAAAGCCGCAAGTGATTCCACGCTAGAGATAAAGCAAAATATAATGGAAGAAATAGAACAAAATATTATGCTGGTCGCTAAGCACTGCAGTATTATCGACAAGCATCGTAGTAAAAAACTTTTATCAATTAAAGAGGAAGATTTAAACTTAGAGTATTATCAAAATGTTGATGAGTATTTTAATGAATTCACATCTGAACTTATGGCTATTGCAAAAGAAGAGCTGGATGCAATCGATCGGAAAGCGCCTGTTTCTTGAGGCGGTCAAGCGCTCAATAAATATGTATAGTGCCACACTCTAAGTTCCCCCTTGTACTATTGTTGCCAAGTCATTTTAGCTCAGCCTAAAAGCTCCTGCCTGGTTCGTCCCAGAGCTTCTAGTGCATCATCTAACGCTAGAGTTTGCCTACTTTGTTTAATAGGCTTGGTTCCTAGGTCTTTAGCTATGAGCACATCAACCAATTCATCTGATCGAAAGATACCGATTCCGATTTGACAATTTTGGGGCCAAATTCCTCTTGCTTCATACATTTGTACTTTCGCCTCTAAGCTTCCTTTGCAAGCTCTATACCCTCTAAGTATATGACTATCTATGACTTTCCAAGAATGACCATTGCTATTCATAACAAATTGCAGTGTCGGTTTTTCATGTAACTTTGGATTTGTTAATTTATATAGTTTATTAAGATCTTCCCTATCCAGTAACCTTCTCTCTCTACCTGTCATATTCATGCTTTTCAAAAGAAGCTCGAAAGAGGAAAGGTTTATCTCAAAAACAGTTAGGTATTTTGGCGAGAATGGACGAATTCTCAGCCTCTGCAAGAATGAACCAGTATGAAAAAGGGGTTCATGCGCCTGATTTTAAAACAGTCAAAGCACTCGCTAAAGTTTTAGACGTACCAACTGCCTTTTTGTTTTGTGAAGAGGATGAACTTGCGGTACAAATAACCCAGTACCGTGATAATTTATAGCCTACTAAAATTGATGCTGTCATCTGATGAAAAAACTTGCTTTAACAATGCTGTCCGTAGTATCTCAAAGCTCATTCAGATAAGGAAGTAGCAACCCCTATCCTGTTAACTCCTTCGTGCATTCCGCTGTTCTCGGCTGACATTTGCATTTAACACCACTATCTTTTACCTGAGCTGTTTTCAACTGGTTTACAGGTATTTTAGCCAACTCAACTGTAAAGCCTTTATTCTGGATATTCCGAGCATGATGCCTGAGGTTTACTTTTGAAAAAAATGGCAAATGTAACTTTCCTTTTCGCGCTTGGATTATCGCGAGGACTATTGTCTGCTGACGGGGTCTAGTACTATCAAAATTAAAGTTAATAGTCGTATTTTGCAAGTGCTCTTGTACTTGAGGAACTATCTCTGGACTATTGAGTAGCATCTCCACACCATTCGAGGCTTGCGCTAACAAGTGACTAATTACGTTACTCCCCCCATAATGTTTTACGTGGATCAATCTGTTATCTTTGGTCATCAAATCACAGAATTCATAATTTTGTCGGACTTCTTTATTTCTAACCCAATGTTGATCAAGTAATGCAATTTCTTCATCATCAGCTATTCGCCTTAAATAACAACACTCCCTCAAATCATGGTAAGGTTTGCATTCTAGCCCTTCCCATTGTGGAAGCTTATCAAAATAAGATTCAACCTCTTGAGCAAAGCTAGTTTTTACATGATACCAACGGCCGTCATTTAACACATACTTGACTTCATTCAAGCTAAATTCACCATTTAACGCATCATAGGCACGGTACTTATCAAGTATCTGATACGCGCCATTGACTAAGAAAATATACTTTGACTTCAATGCGTTGATGGTTATTCCCTTTTTCTTTTGAAAATTAGCTTCAAGTAGGAACTGTCTTAAATTCATCTCTGGGTGGGAGCCGGATGAATGTCCCTTTTTCTTTTCGGCAGGGTATACAAAACCTGCAAAGTTTGCATAATCAATAATTTCTGGTGGAGCTAGCCAAACATCCCAAGGATCACTTTCTTTTGAATCTAGTATTTCATTCAACCTTTGTAGCAACTTTGCTTCTAGCTTTTCTATAACGGTTGGGTCTGATTCAATACCTATAAATTCAGCCCAAGGGTATCGTTCTTTGTAACTCTCGCTTAAATAAGCATCCATTATTCTTTCAGATATACATGCGAATTTTTCAAATTCGATTTCAGTATATAAAGAGACAGAGTCATTTCCAGAAACCATTTCTAAACAATCATTGCCATTGTCTACGATTGCCGTTAAAGACTTGAGTATTTCGTGATCAAACTCAAAATGGAAGTCTTGAATACTGGACTTTTTTAGTACTTGGGAACGAGTGTTTCTGGCCACACGCTCTAAAGTGGCTTTATCAATCGACTTTAGTTGCTCTGGATCACCAAGGTTCATTGAAACCCTTAACCCAAACCCTCTCTCAATAGAAGATTTGTTCACTAGGCATCTACCATAGCCAAACGTATAAATCACATAGCGGTCTTCTACTTTAAAAAAGTATACGCCCTTAACGGTTCTCTGTTGGAATTCTTTTTCATCTACTTTAAAGCTTGAAAACAACGCAGACCATTCAGCTGGGCTCTTATGATCCGCCAAACATAAAACATTGTTCGATTGTTCTGATGGGTCAAGATAATACTTTCTATGGGCCTTGGTGTTATCTAAAAGCTCATCTATTGATAAGTTTTCCTTTCCTAAGAAAGCTACAACATTTCTTTTCATCGAGCATACCCTTTTTCGGTCTGTAAATTAGGATGCTGTTTGCTCGACTGCTTACCCTACTTATAATTGCAAATTTAAAATCAATAGCAAAACAAACTAGGTTATAAAAGCTTATAAATCATCCTTACTTCAATTAAGCGTATTTCATAATTATGAATACAGCAAATATACGAACCAAGCCCTTTTAATCGAGGCATCATGAGCAATTTCCTCCTCTTTTAAAAGGGGCTACGCCCCCCGCTATGTCGAAGCGATAAATCGCTCGCTTCATAGCGGGGGGCTTGGCTTTTCTGATCTAATACGCAGATTTTTATTTGCAGATTGAAAGCGACCTTATTTAACGCTAACCTAAGCTTGAATTAGCCCTTTGGGCATTGAAGAAAAACGGCGCTGCTCAGCTGCCGACAACACATAGTGAGAACCCTCACGGTTTTAATATTTATGTCATGCCGCGCCACATTTATGGCGCTTTTCAAATTCGGCGCTTAGTTGCTGCCGCTTCCACGTATCTGAGGTTATTTTTAGGCGAGATCAGTCCGAGCCTTGCGCTGTTGCGCTTAACTGGGGCGAATAGGCTTTAGTGCCGCTGAGCAACTGTGTTGCCAGTTAATCTTACAACCAAGGAACACGCATGACTTTTAACCCAAATAATGAAGTCGCTTTATTAAAAGCGCAAACTAAATTACGTGCCCGTAAACGACATAAATCATCCAAGCTTGATAAGTATCGCACTCAACTTTGTAAACTATATGACGCGGGTGCAACTAAAGCTGAGTTACAACGCTGGCTTGCCATGAGATGTATCGTTGTACAGTGGACGACCGTTAAGCGGTGGCTCGATAAAAATGCCTAAATTTGCCAAAGCCAGCACACAAGCTAAAAACGTTATCAAAGGACTCACTAAAACAAAGCGTATAAAGTCTTTAGGTACTGCCAGAAACTATATGCAGTCACTTAAGACGGTTGCCAGCTGGTCCAAAGACATCGGCATTAATGGCATTCAGGCTATGAGTATAGAGCAAGCACGCATGTATCTCGATTACAGAGCTGAAATCGTCGGCCAAAAAGCCTTAGATATGGAACGCCAAGCAATACAAGCTATGATGCACTTAAATGGCAAATTACAACCAAAACAGACCCTTTACCGCGTGAAGTCATTATTAGAAGAAATAAAACGCTCACGTGCATACACACCTGAACAAGCTCACGCCATCTCTCAACGACAAACTTTTAAACACGAACTAGCAACACAACTTGCTTACGCCGCAGGCTTGAGAGCCCATGAACTATTAACACTTTCTAAAGCCAGTGAAAGACCACCAAATAACCGCCCAGCCCTAGATTCGAAATGGCAGGGCCGAAGTGGTGAGCTATACACTGTAGCAGGTAAAGGCGGCTTGATACGACATGTGTTAATACCAAACTACCTTGTTGAGCAATTAGAAGCTAAAAAGCTCAAGCAACCTATCACAGTCACCGATAGAGAAATTAATTATTTGCAGCATTATGATATTGGTGGTGGCAAAAAATGGTCTGATTCTTTTTCTAAAGCCTCTAACCGCACCCTACTCTTTTCAACTGGCGCACACGGCCTTAGGCATAGCTATGCTCAAGAAAGAATGATTGAACTTAATGCATTAGGCTTTAAATATAAAACCGCCTTAGAGACCGTTTCACAGGAGATGGGGCATTTTAGACCTGAAATAACTGAAGTTTATTTAAGATGAAGCTACTTTAAGTTACATAGCTTTTTACATTAACTAAAATATATTTAAGAGCTCTGTATCAAAACCAAGTCCAAAGTACTGGCTGTACAGCTAAATCAGATATACAACATTGGCAATTGAGAGTCATGCATGTGAAGTTAAGATAAAATCCACCCCGATTTGTGACTAATGCCAAGCTATATATTAAATTAAAGTTCTATTATTAAGTTAATACATTTTATGTGTAGTATTTTTGCCTGAAATCTAAGAGATCTTGTTTTATTCTTTCAATAAATGGATGCTGTTCAAGATTTCTTGCTCTAAATGTTGCCAAAATATCTGACGTAGATTTATATATTTGAGCGTTGATATCTTTAGCAGATTGATCGGTTTTGGCTAAAATATTGTTTTTTTCCCTTTCTAACAGTTTGTATGTAACTTTCTTAGTTTCTCTCAAAACTACTTCTTCGAGTAAATGGCCATTCACAAAAAGGCATAAGTTGTTAATATTCAACCCTTTATCATGTAGTTCCTCATAAAGCGGTTGTTGCTCTACTTCCTCAAAACCTTTCAAGTCGTATACATCTAAGTTTTTTAGAGAATTATAGAGTAGCTCCTTAGATTCTTTACAATTCTCTTTGATGTATTTGATAAACACCGAATAATACGCTTGCGACCACCGTAAAAATAAACTATCGATATCTAAATTGTTCTTGTCGTTATTACAAGTGTTTGTACAATCCAAGCATATCTCATACAAACCTTCGGGAAAAAAGTAAAAGCTTTCGATTGAATAAACATAAGTTTGAAATACAAATTCATTCAAATAAAACTGGGCTTTTTCGTCTTTTAGAAAGTCATAGTCACTGTCAATTGCTACCAAGATATTGTAACAAGGCTTTATGATATTATCAGAGATGCACTTCTGAATTTCGCTTTTTCCATTACTTCCTCGAGCAGCTCTAGCTGGCTTAATTTCAAGTTTATCGAAACCAGCTTCTTTGAATAAAAAACGCCAAAATCTAACATCAAGCTGAGACTCGACATATAATTCTAAAATTTCTTCACCAAATAAAAAAGACTTAGCTTTTACTCTATCGCCATCATTCGGCATGGAGGGAATTCCCTGCTCTACTATCATGTGCTTTACTTCTTTAACTGTGATTTATTTTTAAACAGTTCGGCAGCCAGCGACCACCTATAAGGTCTGGAGAGTGAGTTGCGATTATAAACTGAGATTTGGGTGCAATTGACATTAGATCTGATACCAAAGACTTTTGCCACTTTACATGCAAACTAATTTCAGGCTCATCTAATAGAAAGATTGAATCTTTATAAATCAGCGCAACCAGAAAAAGGTAGATTATTGTTTTTTCGCCTCTAGACAAAAGATACCAGGGTATTACTTCTTTAGTATCAATATTTTGTGCTGTAATCATATTCTCTTCATCTTTGGTAATTCTTTTGTTTGTTTGAAGGAAATACTTATTCAACAACTCGAAGACTGAATCAATTCCAGCAGTGCTATCTTTCATAAATCGGACGATTTTGTGTGCATCATCACTGTTCTTTATGAACTCACTTGCTTTTTTAGTTATTTGGGATTCGTAATTTTGTAAAGAGCTTCTAATGTAAATTAGCCTATCATCAATACTATTTTTATAATTGTGATAGTTAAAAGAACTGACATATGGCTCTAAATTTTCTTGTTTTTTGTGAAGAGAAGATCGATCCTCTTGATAAAGGAAACAATCGGGTACGAGTTTATCAATTACTTCAAAATCACCTGATATTTCTTTACCTTTAAGAAAAACACTATGGACTGAAGCGACTCTAGAGCGCTTAGAGTCATCCGAGTAAGTAATATTCTTTCTTGCTGCAATTTCTTTGTCATTACAGCAAATTTTCTCAAATTCCTTTACATTTTTTAGGTTATGATAATTTGCATTAGGTAGAAGGTTAATTAAGCCCTGCTCAACTTTTTGATTCTGAGATACATTTGGGAAAATCGCAGAGTAGTACTCTATATCGTTCTCGAAGGTAGATTTTGTACTCCAAAATCTATTTTTTGATGTATTTCTAGTCACTTCATTATGTGATGTAAGGCTATCAAAGATAATATTTAATATAGTGCTTTTTCCTGAGCCATTAATACCAGTTAACAATGTAACATCTGGTTTAAACTCTAAGGAAACTTTACTTGAGTTCCATAAGTTCAGGATTTCTAACTCTTTTAATTTATTCATGAAAAATATCGTTAATCTCAAAAAAAAACACCGCAATGGCGTAAAGTTTACGTGTAAAAAGGTGTTAATACAACGATAGCTGGAACATTCCCGAAATGAACCATTAATTTCATATAACTTTTATTTTATTACTCCAATTTCCTAAAGCTTCTCGGCGCTTTTCCATATACTCCTGCATGTTATAAACCCCCTGCACTCCTTGTAGTTGATGGTTCAAAATTTTCTCAATCACTATGGGATCAGCTGCAATATCAGCATCACCTAAACGAGTAGCGACTGTCCTTCGTAAATCATGCGGTACAAACTTTGGAACTCCCAATTGCTCTTGTTTACGGCTGATAGAGCGCGATAATGAATGTCTATCTACAGGCTGCTCACCTGGGCCTGATTTATTAGTTGCTGTACTCGGGAATACAAATTTAGAGTTAAGATAGCCAAATGCTGCGCGTAACTCATCAAGCAAAATAATCATATTTTGAGTAATCGGCACTTTATGAGTTCGTTCGCCATTTTTATTTTGCTTAACGCGCTCGGCTGGGATTGTCCATATCATTTTATCAAAATCAAACTCTTGCCACTGTGCGCCTGTGACCTCTATTGGTCGACAACCAGTTAAAGTAATACACTTCAATGCGTATATAACTTGTTGGCTTATACCTAGCTTTGGTAGTCGGTCAAATACTTGAATCACTTCTTCAAATTCGAGCGCTCTGGTTCGCGACTTTTCTAGGCCCCCCACGCTTTTCTTTTTCACTGTGCTGATGGGATTACCTTGGATTAAATCTCGCTCAACACCAAAATTAAACATTTGCTTTAGAATGGATAGTGTTTTATTCGCCTGCGTTTTAGCACCTCTATCAGTTATTGGATCAAGCACCTTTTCAAAAATTTCACGGCGGGTTATTTCTTTAAGTTTGTAATTACCAATAAAGGGCAAAATGTCTTTTTCAAACATTCTAATAACAGGGTCTACATCTTTACGATTAGCTTTAATATCTCTTTCAATAAACTCATTCGCAAGCACAGCAATTGTCGGTGAAGCGCTTTCTTGCTTTTCAATCTGCGCTGCTTTCTTATTTTGTAAAAAAACATCAATACCACGCGACACATCACCAATATATTGCTTAGCAAGCTGCCTGGCCTCACTCACTGTTATTACCGATGAGCTGCCTAAGGCTAATCTTCTTTCTCTTGAACCTCGACCTCCAAGGCGGTAATACAGATAATATACTTGTGAGCGTTTACTCTCCTTATTTGGTCTTCCAACATTGAGATAAAAACCGGAGATCTCAGTGTCATTGATTTTGGTAATTTCCAAGGGAATATTTTTGAGTATTGATTCAGTTAATTTTACTTTAATTGACGCCATTTTTCGCACACCTAGAGTTAACTCAAAATTTTTGTCGCACATTTATCGCACGAGCTGATTTTAGTTCACTAAACTTCACGTTCATTCACTAGGTATAATTTAAAAGCACAATCCTTTCAATAGCAATGAGTTACAATAACTTTGAATACTTCACGATAGGACACGTTAAGCCACTTTTGTACACTAAAGGACACAGGTAATTTTTATGGGGTGTCAGGGGTCGCAGGTTCAAATCCTGCCATACCGACCAGCTTTTCCTCACCTTATTCAATAAGTAATATCATTTTTCTACTTCTTTATTTTGTATCCCGTACCAGGAAAGTATCACTATATAGTGGCTTCGCAGCTTTCAACGTCTGAGTCTTAAACCGTGTTTCTCCTCCCAACGTTTCTCACACTTGTATAATTGTCTATTGAAATTTCTTGTCTGATCTTCTTAATGCCATATATACTGTATAAATAAACAGTATAGGTGCAGTATGAAAATAATCCCCATTAAAGCACAGGCAGGTATCACAGGGTTTGAGTCTCCTGCAGCCGAGTATCGAGAACTGGGACTGTCATTAGATCAGTTGTTAGTTCAACACCCGAATGCTACGTTCATTGGTTTAGCTTCTGGCGATTCAATGCAAGGTGTGGGTATATTTGAGGGCGACTTACTCATCGTAGATAGGGCTGTTACTCCGCAGCAAAATGATGTGATAGTTGCAAACTATAACAATGAATTTGTTTGCAAGCTCTTGGACATTCAACACCGAACCTTAAGATCTGCTTCTCCCATATATTCACCTGTAAATATCAGTGACTGCGATAATTTTCAACTTGAAGGCGTTGTCATAGGCTCAGTACGGATGCATCGAAACAATTTGGGGCTCATAAAATGTATGCGTTAGTAGATGCCACATCATTTTATGCCTCAGCAGAAAAAGTGTTTGACCCAAGTATTCGGAAAAAGCCCGTTGTCGTGCTTTCTAACAACGATGGATGTATTGTAGCTGTATCTGCAGAAGCAAAAGCACTTGGCATCCCTAAGTTTCAACCTTATTTTAAACTCAAAGGTGAATTAGAGAAATACGGTGTTGTTATTCGCTCCTCTAACTATGAGCTATATGCTGATCTCTCAGACAAGATGATGAGTGTAATCAATCAGTATAGTGATCAGCACTACATATACTCGATAGACGAGTCATTTCTAAAATTTGATGGCTATGCGGGCGTTGTCGATAGCTGGTATGACTATGGGCATTTGATAAGAAGAACCGTATGGCGCAGAACAAAGCTGCCTGTTGGCGTTGGATTTGGCCCTACATCTACGCTTGCAAAAGCTGCAAACCACGCAGCCAAAAAATTTCCTGATGCAACTGGTGTTGCTATAATAGATAGCGAGCAAAGTCGCAAACAGATCTTATCTCGGATGGCCGTTGGTGATGTCTGGGGTATAGGGCGTAGACTAGCGAAAAGCCTTAATCTATTAGGCGTTGAAACCGCTTTAGATTTAGCTAAACAAAACCCTAAACGGATGCGCCAGCAATTTAGCGTTGTGCTAGAGCGGACTATTTCAGAGTTAAATGGCGTTAAGTGTTTATCATGGGATGAAATAAAACAGCGAAAAAAAGAGATTTATAGCACTCGAAGTTTTGGCGAACGAGTTACCGATCCCTCTTCTTTGAAAGCTTCACTTGTAACACACTGCTCTATTGTCACTAAAAAACTAAGACAACAAAACTCACTCGCCAAACGTATTGTTATCTTTGCTCATAGCTCCCCCTTTGAAGAGCACTATTTTAAAAAGTCATTCATTCAGGAGTTGCCTGTTTCATCAAATGATTTAACTGTATTTGCAAATATTGTAGCAAATGTATTTAGCCAGATATATTCACCTCATGTTCGATACTATAAAGCGGGTGTAGGCGCAATAGAGCTTGAAGATGATGTATATCAGCAAGCTGATATGTTTAATCAATCCCTAGACAACCCTAAACTGATGAAGTGCATAGATGAAATTAACAATAGATACGGCTCCACTGCCATGCAAGTGGGCTCAGAACTACACACAAAGTCATGGAGAATGCGCAGAGAGTTTTTATCACCGCGTTACACTACTCGGTGGTCAGATATACCGATTATAAAATGCTAAAGCCTTGTTGACCAAAAAGCCATCTATTGCTATTTTTGTTCTGCGGCGAAAGCCAACCAATTTTATTGTGGCCGCAACATAACGCTTGTTATGGGCTTCTACTCAATAATAACGAGACAGCAGTCATCGTGCATTTCAAAAAAGATAGGCGCTAGTTTATAGCTTGCTGCCTTCAAGCACATCATGTGCATAGTAGTAAAAATCATTCAAATTTTTAAAATAAGAGGGAGACACCTATGTCTTTTAAACCGTACACAATGGCTATTGGGTTTGCTTTTATGATCGCTGCTATATTTCTTTTAACTGAAATTCTGGGCAGCACTTATGAAGTAAGCTCTTTTCAAGATTTAAAAATACTCTTAATTGAGTTTGCAGTAATGTCAGCTTGCTTCTTCTTTGGAGGGTTGTTAGTAGACTATTGCCGCTAAGCTTATGGGAAGCCTGACTTCCCTTTTTAACCTCACTTCCTAACCCTTCGTCGCATTACTGTAACCCCGTGTAATACGCAAATTGCCTAATACCTACTATGGTAGTAGGCAGGTAAAAGGCTTATTAATTTTCAGCTTTAGTTATTTTGTAGAGTTGAAAATACAACGTAGCACACCCTCAATAAGGAGATTTGCAATGACCGATACTAAATTACACGACAATAATGATGATATTTCGACCAACCTTACCTTTAATACACCCGCTTTTATACAAGATCTAAGTAATAGCCCAGCTAAACAGGCACAACTTGACACTATTTGGAACACTTATTTATATGCATTTGTAGAGCAAGCAACACCCAGTGGTGAAGCTTATTTTTATAACCCAGCTACAACCATAGTCCCTACTGGCACAGCTTCTGCACCAGTAACTTGGAATGCCTTCCCTGGGCGTTTGCAACAATATTTTTCGGCTTCAACTCCTGTAAGTCCACCAAACCCATACAACTTGTCGTTAACTCAGTTACGAGAGTTAGCAGATACAGGGAGTTATACAACTAACGGGCAACCTCAAGCATTGCAAGATATCCCCGCCGTTTTTTGCCCTGAAGCAGATTGGAGCGGTACGTTAAACCCATTTTTGCCATATGGTCCTAGAGGCTGGCAAGATGAGTATTGTGAATGGGCCGTTCAAAAAAATGATGATGGTAATATCACCCGTGTAGATTTTGCCTGTGAAAACCCTGAATACTGGCATGCGCTTTGGTCAGTAAGCCCAGACACTGTTGCTAAGCTTTATCAAGACACACTAAACTTTGACGCCCCTACAAGCAGTCAAATCACAGTGTCAGTTGATGACTTAACGCTAAAAGATCAACACGGCCATGCAGTGATTAACCCTGTAAATGGCAACCCTGTTTATAACCCGTTGAACAAATGGAATAACAGCCCTATTTCAAATCGTCAAAGTGCCAATATGAATGGTGGGGTAATGCACTTAACGAGCACGCCAAACACACTTCAAACGGAAATAGGTTTGGCTGGCTTCTCAACACCGCAATATGAAAGTGGAAATGAAAGTCAACAAAAACTGCTTTGTTGCGGTCAGTTCGGTCAAGCATATCGCCATAGCGATCCGCATATCGGCCAAACAGTTAACCAAATAGTAGGTGGGCAATTCATTGAGAACCAATATTTTAAGGTTAACCTAGCCAATCCATTTGGCTTATATATTCAACAGCCACAAAGCTTAGATTCATGGACATTCTCAAGCAGAGTAAAGAAAGGGATAAATGTCCCTGCTGATGCAAAAGCTTCTGATATTTGGCAAATAATCAGGGGGAGTACGCAAGTCAACGACCCTGTTACAAACTCTGCATTTCCAGGGAATTTAATCTTGCATGCTATTTGCCAAATTCCATCAGCATGGTTAGCAATGGACCCAACATTGACGCTTGCGGATATTGAGATTAATGGTGCACCAATTCAATGGGGATCACAAATCACTGAACAAATAGACATCGGTTTATTTGCAAGGCCTTTAAGTGCTAGCAAAGCGCCTCCTCAGGTTCCTTGTGCCGGCCCATCTGCAGCCGGTGCACCATTGCAAGCAATGCAGCAACATGTGTGGGATGCTTATTATGCTGTAAATGAAACCAACCCAGCGGGCTCAGAGCTATCATTAGCGAGCAACAGCGTTATCGTACCTGCGGTCGCAACTGCAGGTAGTACCGCCGATATAGCACTCACAGTCAATAAACTTCCCGCTGGTGTTCAACCAATAGTCAAGGTGCTAACTGGCTCAACAGATGGTAGTAATGACCCTAAAGTCACTGTCAGCGTAACAGATAAAAATACGGTAACCTACGCCGTTCCAGGCAACTCTGGACCAGGTACATATACTTCGCTTTCACTGACTGTGACTACTGATAAATCAGCGGTGGCAGGTTTAAGAGCAATAGAAGTGAGTTATACTGGTGCGCAACCACAAACCATGGCGTCCTTGCTATTTGTACAGCCAAAAACCAAGGAGTCTGGTAATGCGTAACCGACACGTCAGGCCCGCAAGGGCCTTTATTCTCATGTTATGGGCCCTACTCGCCACTCTAGGTCTAAATGTGCAAATAGCCATGGCTGACCCCGTTGCTAATCCATGCACAGCCTTTGGTACAAATCCAGTTTCACTAAATCCACAACTACCAAGTAATTTTAATTCTCGCAATCAAACTAACGCTGACTGTACAGCGTGGCAGCAGTTTATTTACGCAAATTGGCCTGCAGACCCTAAAAACCCTGGTTATCCAAACTCAAGCTCGCCATCCAGTTCATTTGGTAATCCCACCACGAGTGACTTAACCGTTTGGGAAAGTTACCTGCAATCAACAGAAGTTTTTAACGATACACAAGCTAATACCTTAGCAAAAAAGACCGATGAAAAACGTCCGCTAATTCTACATCAAGTATCAAAAACGGGGGCTATTGATTTAAGCTCAATAGGTCAAGCAACGGGCGAGTGGTTAACTGATCAACGCGGTAACCTCGTGTATTATGATATTCGTTTAAACCCCGATGAAGTAGATTATATTTACAACGCTAATCCAACAGGTAAAAACTTAACGTGGGCGGCGGGCCAGAGCGCATGTGCGCAAGGAACTGGCGGGTTTCGCCTACCTTCGGGTTATAACAATGATAAGACCTGTGATGGTAAGCCTAAGATATTTGGCGGTAATGTTGGCGCGATGGAGATCAAAGCAGCTTGGATCAAATTACCCGAAGATGGTTCTCTGAATTATCGCTATTTAACCGCTCAGGCTGTACTACTTAAGCCAGGTGCTGACACAAATGCCACAAAGCAAAGCAACCCTGTCACCGTCGGTCTTATTGGGCTACATATTATTAGGCACTTACCTGGTGCACCTCAAATGCTTTGGACAACGTTTGAACAGGTTGATAACACGCCAGATGCGGGTAAACATACGGTTAATTTGCCTAGTAATCCAAATCGCAAGCCACGCCCATCTTATACTTTGTTTAACCCTGATTGTAATCCGGAACAAGATATATATTATCAGTGTAAGCCTAATTGGACGCCTAATATGGCCCCCCAAATTCCGTGTGACAGCGGCCCTGCTCACAGCCCAGATAACTGTATACCTTACTCAGCCCCCGTACAGGTCAACCGAGTTACTCCTGTAGATTCAACAGCTAATAGTGTGAATGCTTACGCTTGGAGCCTATTACCAGCTAACTCTGTGTTTAACTACTACCGCCTTATAGATGTACAGTGGCCTAATAACCCAAGCACTATTCAAGCGGGTGCAACACCACCATTAACTACCGGAGACATCACCCCAAGCAATGGAACACGCATTGTTGCCAATACCACTTTGGAAACATTTGTACAAAACAAAGACAGTTGTATGGATTGCCACAAATATGCAGCGACGGCTTCGCAAACTCAAACGGCTGTTATTGCGGCCTTCAACACACTTAAATTAGCAGGAAGTAAGGCGCCAAGAGCCATGTTGTCAACAGGCAACGCAAATAGTGCGCCCTATGCGTCGTATTATTCATTTGTATTCTCATCAAGTACAACTAAGTAACTTATAAGCCCTATTTTATTCAAGTAGGGCTTTGTTTCTTATTTTACGTATTAAAAACGTTTATTTCGGTATATCTAAAGTTACTTACTAATTATAACGCCAATGATTTGAGCCACTTTATTTATTATCTACGCATCATATCAGCTAATCGATGTGCTCTATGTCCAACCTGACAAGCCCAACGGCTGTCAAGCATTTCAACTGCTGCTTTATCGTAATCTTTAATATCTAGTGCTGCAAACATACGCTTAAACTTGAATAACCCTGCCATGCCTAAGTTAAAACCCATATCAACCAATACCTGCTGCCTAACATCGTCTAGTTCTGAAAACCCTTTAAAACGTCGACTAAGCTCAGCATAAGTGCTTTTTATATCATTACTAAGTAGGTAATCAATTTCATCATCAGATAAGCCCCTATCTTCTAGGTTGCGACCCACTCCTATTGTTAACTTACCGCCAGGACATGTGTAGGCAGTATGTTTTTT
This sequence comes from Pseudoalteromonas holothuriae, assembly GCF_945859825.1. GTDB lineage: Bacteria > Pseudomonadota > Gammaproteobacteria > Enterobacterales > Alteromonadaceae > Pseudoalteromonas > Pseudoalteromonas holothuriae. The sequence goes on along the minus strand of NZ_CAMAPC010000002.1, from coordinate 492,560 downwards.
ACCTTCATGCATGGTGAGTTGTTTTTTCATTTCATTCATTAAAACTTGGTTCACAGTTCATACCTCATAATTGAACAATCAAGGCTGACAGCCATTGTGTCTCTTTTTTGCAATCAACGTCTTAGTTTCTCTTAGCTATTATTTTCTATTTTTGGTACATGATAGGTTAATAAGTTTGACTCACTATATTTATTGATATTCTTATACAAATCAATTGTAAAGATATTTTCATTGAGTGTTAAACACTATCATTATGATGTAAGTTGGAATAGGTTTGCTGGTGCTAAACGAAGGCCCTGAAATAAGCTCAAAGGGATCATGTATACTCTTCTAGTTTTTTAATCAACAAAACCAAGTCGAGATTTACTTGTTATTTCACAGTCATTTGTTATCGTGAATATTCATTAATTTAATAAAGATAAAAAGGAAATAAAATGAAACCAATTCTAAACAAGAAAAAAATTAAAAACCTTTCTAAAGATCAAGCTAAACTACCAAATGAAATAACTCAACAAATTGCCGGTGGTCGTCCCCCTATTTTTTACTCAGTGTTCGTCAAGTGTGTACCATGGACAGCTGAATGTTAGTACCTTTTAGCTCATTGCTTTGTATTGTAAAGGACTCAAATTTGAGTGACTGATGAAATGTTCCCCCAACGGCATTGAAATTTGCCCTGATTGAATTAACAAAAATTCAATCATAAAGGTCTTTTAACTCTGCTTATTAGCTTGTTACAATGCTAAACAAGCACCGCTGCTATGTCATTTTGGGCCCAAGGTCTGTTCACTCACATTTATAGAAAATATTACCTTGAATAAAAGTAACACACAGTCAGTCACTGTACATGACGTGGCACGTATTGCAGGCGTCTCTAAATCCACTGTATCACTGGTATTGCGTCATAGTGAAAAAGTCAGCAAAAATACCAAAGAAAAAGTGCTAAGCGCCATAAAGCAAACAGGATATGTATATAATCGTGAAGCTGCTGCAATGCGAAGCAAGTCCTCTGATTTGGTGGCTATTGTTATTAACGACCTAACCCACCCATTTTTTGCTAAATTAGCTGTTTCTATCGAAGCACATATTCGCAAGCTTGGTTTTATGACCACTTTAGTTAGCACTAATGAAAACGCATTAATACAAACGCAGGTAGTTGCTAAACTCCAAGAGTATCGTGTAAAAGCATTTGTTATCTGCCCTACCGTCAACACACAAGCAAGCTGGCTAAATCAATTAAGAACTCCTAGCACTCAAGTTATAACGGTTATACGCCAAGTTAACAACTGCGATGTATCTTGCGTATTACCCAACAATGAGCTAGGTACATTTCAAGCCACAAAAGCCTTAATTGCACGCGGGCATAAACACATTGCATTTATTGGAGGAGATGCCACCGTATCTGATTACCAACAACGATTAAACGGTTTCAATAGTGCAATAAATACGCAAAGCGATCTGCATTCTTGGGTGTTTAACAGCGTAGCAAGCAGGTATGGAGGGCGTATGGCTATGTCTGAATGCTTAGCTCAGGTACCTCAAGTAGAGTCTATCGTTTGTTTTAATGACATGGTTGCGTATGGGTCTGTCGAACACTTACTTGAGCAGGGCCTTAAACCAGGCGAGAATATTGGTGTAATAGGTTTTGATGACCTAGATGAATCCAAAAATATGGGCGTCCCTTTAAGTACTGTACAAATTAATACTGATGAGATTGCAAAGACGGTCTGTAACATAATTCAGGGGATCACCTGTGAAGGTTTACATCAAATTCCCGTTGCACTTATAGAGCGCGATTCATAGCGCACCCTCAAAGCACCAATCTCTAGGTAATTCACTCATTCTATTACACTCTCCTTTTTACATTGGCTGAAGGTTATAAACCGCCCGCTACCCGATTATATGCATTTTACTTACTCACCGTAATTAAAGATGGGCTGCCACCTTTAATATAATACTTAGTCAATTGAGTATGGTTTATTGTTTAGTTCTGAGGTTCTCAATAATCTGGGCATCCACCCAATATTTTTTGCCTATGTAATTACGGCTTCCATCTTCTTTGACTTCCCAGTCTCCTCTACTAAAAAAGAGGTATTTTCCATCATATGTCACCTGTGGAGCACTTTCCTGTAAATCTGTGTTTATTTGCGGACCCATATTTATTGCTGATGACCAAGAGCCGTCTTCTTGTTTAAAGCTAATGTAGAGATCCGATTGTCCGTAGCCATCCTCTCGCACTACATCCCATATTAAATAAGATTCATCTAACGCAATAAATGGATGAGCAATCCACTTACCTTTATTTATCTCATTGCTCAATGTCACTGGGGATTCATATTGGCCATCAACCAATCGAGAATAACTAAGTTTACCGTGTCCCGTATTAAAATCTTTTTCGAACAGAGGAAAATAATAAGTACCTTTAGATGAAACCGATAAACCATGCGCGGTTTGTTTTAAGAAACCCCCTAGGCTTTTAGGGTCTGACCAACCTTTGTCGGTTCGTTCTCTATATTCCTTACCAACGTACATTATATTGCCATCAGCAGAGAATTGTGGCCACTTTATATCAGTCTCAAACTCCTGCCCCCAGCGATTGTGTTCATAACGAATAACAAAAAAAGTGCGTTTTTTATGTTTCCCTCCTCTTCGAGTGAAATAAAACTCCTGCATATCTGGTGAAAACCAACCAGCATCAAATTTTCCTTCTGGAGATACTATTTTAGGGTCAAAAAGTTTAGGAATTAAGGCCGGCGGCTTTTCGCCAAAATAACGACTTTCTACGATTGGAGATTCATCTTTACTATAACTATTGCCACTAATCGTTATAGTAGAAAAGAGTAATATACTTAACATAAAAATTCGATTCATAATCTACTTCCCTTTAAATCAAAGAATTATTCAACTTCAATATAGAAGTTGCTTTAATGGAATTGTGTAAGCATCGAATTTAAGTAAAGCAGCTTTAAAATACCAGACGTGCTTATGACTTTTAGATGATTTTTTACTGACTGCTACAATTAAATATTAACAAAACTTAGAAAACAAAGGGTTACACCTCATTAGTAACACACCACTAAACTAGAGTTTTCCAATTTAGCTTGGTAAGCGGCTGACGGCAGATCCCCAAAGTTTTCATGAGTATGTTCTTCGTTGTGAGCTAATCACCAGAGCCACTCCATTACTTTTACTTGAGAAGTACTTTCAAACAAGTAAATACCTGAAAATTATTGTCTGTATAAATCGTTGTATTCACAAGCTGGTTTTATGACAACCCGAGTTAGCATCAGTGAAAACGTGTTAACACAAACGCAAGTTGTAACTAACCGCAATTCATAACACTCCCTCAAAACCCTTGATTTTTGTTAATTCACTAGCTTTATTACATTTTACTTTTTACTTTATTGGTCGCTTGTGCATTGGCGGGGTCACCTGGCCAAAAATGTTTGGGGTAGCGCCCTTTCATTTCTTTTTGAACCTCTTTGTAGCTTGTTTGCCAAAAGTGGGCTAAGTCTTGTGTTAACTGTAAAGGCCGCCGCGCGGGCGACAATAACTCCATTAATAATGGTAATTGGCCATTGCACAGTTTTGGCGTTTCAGTCAAACCATACACTTCTTGCATTCTCACCGAAAGTTTTGCTGGGCCCTCTAATTGATATTCAACTTTTATGCTGGAACCACTGGGCACGTCAATACGCTTTGGTAAAATATGCTCCAAACGCTGTTGTAAGTGCCAATCTAACAAGGTTTGCAATGAATTGGCCAAATCAAACTTTTTTAATTCAGTAAATTGTTTAACATTATCTAAAAAAGGTCCCAACCACTGTGCTAAATTAGCCAGCAGAGACGCTTCATCAATTTGTTTAAACTCTTGTGGATAAAACTGCTGAGCAAGTGTCATTCTAATCAATAACTGTTTAGTTTGCGGGTATTGCTCAAAAAACTCTAAGCCATGCTTTTGTAATAAATTTAACCAAGCTTGCGTGCGAATTTGCACATTTAGCGCTTTGCCACTCGGTTGTGTATGAACTATTAACGCACCGATCAAAGTACGCTCCTCGTGTAAAAAACGCCCTTTTTTTTCATCAAATTCACACACACTTTGTAGGCTAAATAAGTGTGGCAGCATATCTTGAACTAACCCCATATTAAGCTCTGTAGCGCTAAAAATACGCTGCCCTTTTATGCCACCCAAAGTTGCAACCGCAATATAGTCGCTATCTAACCAAAGGCTTTCATGGCTATTTACACCAGCTCCGTTAGCAAGCAAAAAACCTTGCCCGCGACGTTTAGCTAATCTATCAGGAAAGGCAAGTGCAACAACTATGCTTAAATATTCACATGCCAGCTCGGTTGGTTTATTTAGTTTAAATCGTTTTAGCCATATAGCTAAATGCTCAGAAAACTGTTTTTGCGGCTTTTCAAACTGAATTTGTAAAGCAAGTCTCAGCTCAGAAGGGCCCTTTACCCGGCTCTCTAACAAAGCAATAAAATAACACCCTAGCGCACTAATACCGGGTAGCTGGTCTTCTAACTCTTGAGTTTTTATTAACATATGCGCAAGTCGAGGATCTGTACCAAATTGATGAATTTTTTGGCCCAATGCTGTTAGCCTGTTGTCTTCATCTAGAATTTCTAGCATTTGCAGCAAGCCATATGCTTGTTTAATCGCTATAGGAGTTGGCTTATCAAGCAAAGGCAACTGGGTAATATCCGTGCCCCAAATTTTAGCTTCAAGCACTAAAGGCGCTATATCAGAACACAAAATTTCCGCTGTATCATATTTATCTCGGCGTTCAAACTGCGCATGCGATCCGAGTCGAAAAACAACACCTGGCTCAATTCTGCCAGCTCGGCCAGCCCTTTGTACTGCTGAGGAACGTGATATGGAAAGCGTGATCAGTTCAGTAACGCCTGTTTTTAAATTAAATCGTGCTGCTCTGCGTTTGCCACAATCGACAACTACTCTAATACCTTCAATCGTTAATGAAGTTTCTGCCACATTAGTGGTTAATACAACCTTACGCCTGCCTTTTTGCGCGGGCGCTATCGCTGTTTGTTGTGTTGCTTTATCTTGTTCACCAAACAAAGTAACAACATCTACATCATTCGCTACTTTTTCACTTAACTGCCCTAGCAAGTAATTAATCTCTCGTTGGCCTGGTAAAAACACTAGTGCGCTACCATCTTGCTGCTCTAGTGCATTTAACACCAATGATGGCATAGCTTCTAGCCATTTACCTTCGTCATGTAATGGCTGGTAAATTTCACTTACGGGATAACTACGCCCCTGTGAAGATACAAGGGGACAATGTAAAAATGACTGATAACGCTCACTGTCTAATGTAGCCGACATAACCAAAATATTTAAATCATCACGAAAGGCTGACTGAGTTTCTAACGCAAATGCCAATGCCGTATCTGCCGCTAAAGAGCGCTCATGAAACTCATCAAAAATAACTAAATCAACACCACTGAGTTCTGGGTCTGCTTGGAGCATTCGTGTTAACACCCCCTCAGTGACAATTTCTAGACGTGTCGCACTTGAAACCACCACTTCATTGCGTATGCGTAAACCAATCGTTTGCCCTAAAGGCTCTTGCTGTTGAATTGATAAAAAATTCGCAATATTGCGTGCAGCTAAACGCCGAGGTTCTAACATGATAATTCGTTGAAAATGATTATCTCGTACTAATTGTAATGGCAACCATGTTGACTTACCTGCACCAGGCGGTGCTTGCAACAAAACGGTATTGTAATTTTTAAACTTAGAGACCAATTGTGGGTAAACAGACTGGATGGGCAACACAACACAACTCTTCACGATTTTTTTTACAATTTTAGCACGCTAGTAGCAAACGCTTAAGCGCCATTTTACCTTTATTCTTAAGCACTTTCAGCATGCTTTTTGTATCAAAAAATAGTAACTAACATACTCACTAATCAAAATACGCACAATAGTATATATAAAGTTATTAATATGTAAAAAATAAAGACAAGCATAGGTAACTTACTGTATCCTAGCAATTAATGGAAAATGCAAATAGCCTTTAGTAATGCTTTGCTTTTATTCAAACTCAATGTTTGTCTCTACAAGGAGAACTAATGATCCCCTATTATTTTAAGCTTGCTTGGTTGAGTATCCGTGCCACCCCCTTGCTTAGCCTATTAATGGTGCTAATCATTGCTATTGGTATTGCAACATCTATGGTCGCATATACCATTACCTATATGATGTCCAAACACCCCCTCGAAGCCAAAGCCGATACCGTATTTAAAGTTTACTTAAATGCATGGAATGCAAGTCGTCCCTACAAAGAAAAAAATGGCAAAGAGCAGGCTGCAGACCTGCTCACCTACATGGATTACACTAATTTATCTACAGCCCATAAAAATAGCAAAATAGTAAAAACACACACTCCTGTTGCACAACATAAAGCGTTAATAAGAACTCCACAACAAGCAAAAGCTGAAGCCCAAATGCGTTATATGTACACTGTTAATAAATCGTTCTTCACAATGTTTGACTCTCCTTTTTTATATGGTGCACCTTGGACAACACAATCTGATGAAAAAGGCGGACTTGATGTTGTAATAAGTAAGCCCTTTAATGACTTAGTTTTCAAAGGACAAAACTCCGTAGGTAAACCGCTGATGATAGGCGAGCATACATTTACAGTGTCAGGCGTGTTAGATACTTGGCACCCGGTCCCTAAATATTTTGACTATGCAAGCTATGCTTATAATAAACCTCATGATCTATACGTACCGTTTAAAACTCAAATAAACTCACAGCTTTATTTAGGTCCTTACTTTCCAATCTATTGCCCAAGCCTGCCTGAAAATATCACCTTTCATACTATTTTAGAATCAGACTGTTTATGGCTATTTTTATGGGTTGAGCTAAATGATAGTAATCAAAGAGATGCTTATAGTGCACTACTTAAAGATTATGATGAACAGCAAAAGCAATTGGGCCGTTTTCCTAGACCAATAAATAGTTATGTACGTAATATTTCTGAGCACTTTGTGTATGCTGGGGTGGTACCAGAGCACTCAAAAATGGCAGTTTGGCTAGCATTTGCATTTTTAGCTGTATGCTTATTAAATTGCATGAGTCTACTGGTAAATAAATTTTATAATAAACGAAACGAAATTGGTTTACGACGAGCAATAGGTGCAAGTAAACAACAAATAGCCCTGCAATTTGGCTGTGAAACCGTGTTAATTGGTTTGGTAGGGGGCATTTTTGGGCTATTACTTGCTCAGGTCGGCTTACTCACAGCCAGAAATATATTTCACTTCCTCAATATAAGTTTTATGCAGATGGATGCCCTACTCGTTATTTCCACCCTTATTTTAGCTGTCTGTTCAACCTGCTTATTTGGATTATGGCCAATTTATAAAGCGATAAAAATACAGCCTTCTAGCCAATTAAAAAGTTTGTAGGAGCCAGTAGTGAAAGACTTATTACCCATATTAAAATCTCTAAAGCAAAGAAAAGGCTCAGCGATATTACTGATATTGCAAATTTCAGTGACGCTAACCATTATTATTAACACCGCATTCATGCTACAACAAAAGCAAGAACGTATTTTAGCTGATAGCGGTATATCTGAAAAAGACACATTCAGTTTTAACATGAACCTGCAAGGTGAACCTGATGAGCTTGTCTCACTACTAAAACAAGACCTATTAGCCATAAGAGCTTTGCCAAGTGTTCATAACGCATCATCAACATCAAGTATTCCCTATTCACAACGCGGTGGAACAGAAAACATCAGTTTGCCTCCTAACCCTGACGAAGTAGTGATCCGAGCTGCAAGTTACTGGGGTAGCTATAATATGAAAGACACTTGGAAAATTGAGATGCTTGCTGGTGAGTGGTTCAAAGAGAGTGACGTATTTTATTATACTGACGCCAGCGAAAGCCGAGCTGGTCAGAATCAGCTGGTGATTTCCCAAGCGCTGGCAAAAAAACTATTTCCGGATGATTGGCGACAAGTAGTTGGTGAAATGATTTATGCATCAGGCACTATTTATACAGTACGTGGGGTTGCATATCAGTTTCCTAGTAGTGGCTGGAGCTGGTGGGAAAACCACTGGTATGGCATTATTACTAATGCAAATTTGCTCTCTACAGAGCCTAAAATTATTGTAAGAGCGCAGCCAGGGATGCGTGAACAAGCAATGAAAGATGTAACTGAATTACTAATGAAAACACCTGAACGCTGGATTGACCAAATGATTTCATTCGAGCAACTAAGGCAGACTGCGCATCAAAATGACGCTGCAGTGGTAGTTATATTAGTCGTTATGATAGTGATCATTAGCATTGCCACGTCACTAGGGATTTTTGCTCAAGTTCGCTTTTCAATTATTACTCGGCGCAAACAAATTGGTACGCGTCGTGCTCTGGGGGCGAGTAAAACTCAAATTTTAAGGTTCTTTATGTTAGAGAGCTTTATTATCTGCAGCGTGGGCGTATTAATTGGCATTACCTTTAGTATCATTATTAATGTTTATCTGATAAACACACTTTCAATTAGTCCAGTACCAGTAAGCTATTTGTTTATTGGTGCGCTATGCATGTGGTTTATCAGCCAATTAGCGACTATGCAACCCGTTATTCAAGCAAGTAGAATATCGCCTGCAATTGTTACTCGTAGTGCGTAACCTTATCAACAATAAAAAGCGCTTCTTTGAAGCGCTTTTTATTAAAATGAAAAAAGTTAACTAGGCTCATAGCCAAGATTCGGTGATAACCAACGCTCGGCCTCAACTAGCGTCATGTCAGTGCGTCTTGCATAGTCTTCTACCTGATCCTTTTGAATACTGGCTACCGCATAATATTTTGCCTCTGGATGCGAAAAATACCATCCAGATACTGCCGCACCCGGCCACATCGCATAAGAGCTAGTAAGCTGCATACCTATACGTTGCTCAGTGTTTAGCAACTGCCAAATTTTCTTTTTCTCGGTATGCTCTGGACATGCGGGGTAGCCTGGAGCTGGGCGAATACCTTGATAGTTTTCACGAATAAGCGCCTCATTGCTCAGGAGCTCATCTGGTGCATAACCCCAGTATTGCTTTCGTACTTGTTCATGCAAATATTCTGCAAACGCTTCGGCAAGTCTATCAGCAATAGCCTTAACCATAATTTTATTGTAGTCGTCTTGCTGAGCATCAAACGCATCTGCTAAATCATCTTCCTCTAAACCACCAGTTACGGCAAAAGCACCAAAATAATCGGCAACACCTTTAGGGGCCACATAATCTGCTAAACAATAATTTGGAAAATCCGTTTTTTCAGTTTGCTGGCGCAAGTGACACGACAATGACAAAATTTCAGAGCGTGTTTCATCGGTATAAATCTCAATATCGTCACCAACACGATTAGCCGGGAATAACCCAATCACACCTAACGGCTGCAATACACCCGTTTTTTCAAATTCATCTAGCATCGCATTGGCATCTGCAAACAAACTTTGCGCCTGTTCACCAACCACTTCATCATTAAGAATACGCGGGTACTTACCTGCCAACGACCAAGTCATAAAAAACGGGGTCCAGTCGATATAGTTTCGAAGTGTGCTAATACTCACATTGGTAAATTCAGTTACGCCCAATTTCTTAGGCACCGGAGGGGTATAACTATCCCAATCAAGTTTTATCGCATTGTCGCGTGCACGTTGTAAAGTAACTGGCTTTGAACGTGGTTTTTTACGTGCTTGTTGCTCACGTACTTTTTCATATTCCACAGTTGTTTTAGCTAAAAAATCACTCTTTTGCGTTTTGCTAAGCAAATTAGACACAACACCGACTGCGCGGCTAGCATTATTTACATACACCACACCTTTATCATACTGTGGCTCTATTTTAACCGCTGTATGTGCTTTAGACGTTGTTGCACCACCTATCAATAGCGGAAGCTCAAACCCTCTGCGCTTCATTTCTTTGCCCACATGCACCATTTCATCTAAAGAAGGCGTGATCAAACCAGATAAACCGATTATATCTGCCTTTTCGTCAATGGCGGTTTGTAGAATTTTTTCTGCAGGCACCATCACACCAAGATCAATCACTTCATAATTATTACATTGCAGTACCACACCAACAATATTCTTACCAATATCGTGAACGTCCCCTTTTACTGTCGCCATCACTATTTTACCGTTGGTATCACCTTCTTGTTTTTCTTCTTCGATATAAGGGTCAAGGTAAGCCACCGCACGCTTCATAACTCGCGCCGATTTAACCACTTGAGGCAAAAACATTTTACCGGCACCAAATAAGTCTCCAACCACGTTCATGCCATCCATCAGCGGCCCTTCAATAACCTCAATAGGCTTATTCATACCAGCTCGACATTCTTCCGTATCATCATCAATATATTCGGTAATGCCTTTAACTAATGCATGCTCTAACCGTTTTGCCACAGGCCAAGCGCGCCATTCTAAGTCTTCAACCTTCGCTGCCTGTGCCATACCTGAATACTTCGGGGCAAGTTCAACCAAACGCTCACCCGCTTCACTATCCTTATTTAGAATAACGTCTTCAACTGCTTGTCTAAGCTCTTGTGGTATATCGTCATACACAGCCAACTGACCTGCATTCACAATTCCCATATCCATGCCCGCTTGAATAGCATGATATAAAAAGACTGAATGGATGGCCTCTCGAACAGGGTTGTTACCCCGAAATGAGAATGATACGTTAGAGACCCCACCCGATACCTTGCAATGCGGTAGTTCTGACTTTATACGGCGTGTTCCTTCGATGAATTCAACAGCATAGTTGTCATGCTCTTCAATACCGGTAGCTACAGCAAAAATATTAGGGTCAAAAATAATGTCTTCAGGCGCAAAGCCTAACTGATCGACCAAAATACGATATGAACGTTGGCAAATTTCAAACTTTCTTTTTGCAGTTTCTGCTTGCCCTACCTCATCAAATGCCATAACCACTGCAGCGGCACCAAAGCGCTTGATGATCTTAGCCTGATGAATAAAGGGTTCTTCACCCTCTTTAAGAGAGATAGAGTTAACAATGGCTTTACCTTGAATACATTTCAGGCCAGCCTCAATCACTTCCCATTTGGATGAGTCAACCATGATAGGTACTCGAGAAATATCAGGCTCAGAGGCAATCAAATTCAAAAACTTCACCATCGCGGCTTTTGAATCTAACATGGCTTCATCCATGTTGATGTCAATTATCTGGGCACCATTTTCTACCTGATCGCGTGCGACATCTAAGGCTTTTTCGTATTCTTCTTCTAAAATTAGGCGCTTAAAACGCGCAGAGCCGGTCACATTAGTCCGCTCACCAACGTTGGTAAATATGGCTATAGATTGTTGCGTCATAATTACTTCCTAATTCAAGTTACAAGCTTCAAGCCCAGCTAAGCGCATACGCACTTCAAGCTCAGGTAATTGTCGAGGAGCAATTTGTGCCAAGCCATCTGCAAATGCTTTAATGTGAGCGGGCGTTGTGCCACAGCACCCCCCAACAATGTTAATCAACCCTTCTTTGCCCCAATCAATGATTTCTTTTGCCATTTCAGGTGCTTCTAAATCATACTCACCAAATTCATTTGGCAAACCCGCATTTGGGTGAACGGAAGTAAAAGTTTCACACACCCGTGATAACTCAACCACGTACTGGCGCAACAAGTCAGGTCCAAGCGCACAGTTCAAGCCAATTGAGAGCGGTTTAATGTGCCGAATAGAATTATAGAAAGCTTCGGTTGTTTGACCTGACAATGTTCGCCCTGAAGCATCTGTAATCGTGCCTGATATCATCACCGGTAATGTTCTACCAGCTTGCTCAAACGCTTCTTCCACTGCAAATGAAGCTGCTTTTGCATTTAGCGTATCAAATATCGTTTCGATTAAAATAAGATCAACGCCCCCTTCCATCAATGCCAAAGTAGATTCTACATAAGCTTTAACAAGTTGGTCGAATGTTACATTACGATAACCTGGGTCATTCACATCTGGAGAAATAGAGCACGTTTTAGAAGTCGGTCCTAACACACCCGCTACGAAACGAGGCTTGGCTGGGTTTTGCGCCGTAAACTCGTCACAAAGCGCTCTTGCTAGTGTAGCAGAAGCAAGGTTAATTTCCTTACTGACACTGGCCATATCATAATCTTCCATTGAAATTGTAGTTGCATTAAATGTATTGGTTTCAATGATATCAGCACCGGCTTGTAAGAAATCTCGGTGAATTTTTTCAATCACCTCTGGTTTAGTCAAACTAAGTAAATCATTATTACCTTTGATAAGTACATGCCAATCTTTAAACCGTTCACCTCGGTAGTCTTGCTCTTCAAGTTTATGTTCTTGGATCATGGTACCCATTGCACCATCAAGAATTAAAATACGTTGTTTTAACGCCTCAGTTAAGGCTGTGCGTTTATTCGGCATAATTGTTAGTCCTTACATCGTGGCTAACGAGGTTAATATCATAGGGCGTTGTCTGGTAAACATAATAGTTTAACCAATTGGAGAATAACAAAAAGGCGTGGCTTTGCCACGTTTTAGCTGGTTTTTGCGTGGTATCATCATTTGGAAAGTAATGCTTAGGTTTAGGTGCATCCGCATTTTTAGCAACATCACGCTGGTACTCTTTTAGTAGTGTATCAGCATCATATTCTGGGTGCCCAGTTAAATATACTTGGCTACCTGAAACATTTTTAACTAAGTAAGCCCCCACCGTTTGCGATCCAGCCAGTGTTACTAGATTTTTATTGTCCGCAATTTGCGTAGGGTCAATATGCCCATAGCGCGAATGGGGAACCAAAAATTCGTCATCAAAACCCCGAGTCAAGGCGCCATGCTCGAAATGACACTGATGTTTAAAAACGCCACATAACTTATTTTTCATCAGCGTTCGTTTAAGTCCATGATGATGATAAAGCCCCGCATGTGCAGCCCAACATGAAAATAAAGTTGAGGTGACATGGTGCTCTGCCCAGTCAAAAAACTCTTTTAGCTCCTGCCAGTAAATTACTTCATCGTACTCAAGGTGCGCAAGTGGAGCACCGGTAACTATAAGCGCATCGTAATTTTGCTCTTTTACATCTGAAAAGTAACGATAAAACATATCTAAATGTTGTCCGGAGTTATCTGAACTTCTATGCGTATCTAAGCGCAACAAATCAACATTCACTTGTAGCGGAGAGTTTGCCAATAAACGAATAAACTGCACCTCAGTTTCTACTTTGTTTGGCATTAAATTTAAAATAGCCAAACGCATTGGGCGGATCTCTTGGGTTTTTGCGCGGCTTTTTGGCATCACGAACACATTTTCTTGACGCAAGTGCACAATTGCTGGCAATTCGTCTTTTACTGTAATTGGCATACTTCACTCCCCATCCTTAATTTAGCTGACATTATGAATGGAATCCTAAAAATATCAACCTCTAGATGTTTAGACGTCCGAATGAGCAGGCAAATTAACCAACTCTATTTCCAGCAAATCTTGTTTATTGTAATACCAAGTCGCTTGCAAAATGCATAGTCATATAACTTATAAATTGAAATTCTAGGGGTTGATAGAGTGTCGCTCAATATTTGAAGCTGAGTTGATATGAGCTATAACTGGAGGTGGTTAGATTCAAAAGAACACGTGATATGGTTTTGAGCACGCAAAGGCCATCGCAATAGCTCGACTAAAATTCGACAGAGTAGTTATCTAACCCATTGTAATAAAAATACTTAACAAGTCGTAATGAAAAGGAACAACAAGTTATAACCTACACTTGCTCTTCCAAAAACTCCATTGCTGACTTTTCACTTGCATCTAATTTTCCATCTGCGTCGATAACTTCTTGTACAATTTTTAATGCTAACTCTCGCATTGGCCGATCAATAATATACTTCACCCGATGTTGAATGAACGCTTCGACATCTGCTGTTTTAACCGCATGAACACATTTACCAGTCATATCGGTAATATAATTATCCATACTGACTGCTGAGTTCCATTTAAGCGTCGCCGCCCACTCTCTGACCACATTTAATTCCGAGTCAGATACTGAGCCATCAATAGCAACAAATAATAGTGCTAAGTCGAGAAGAGACTCTTTTTGTAGCTGCTCAACACAAATGCCACTATCAAAGTGGTTAAGTAATTGTTCAAATTTCATAATTCCTTACTCCTTGAATTTAGTTAACGATGTACATGCGACTAAATCACCATAGCGCTGTACTACCATATTAGACAAATTGCTAAATGTCACATTAAAAACTCTCATCATCAGCGACTCCACTACACTTAAAAGTACTAAGGCTTTAATTTGGAAGGTTTATGCATCTAATATTAATTCTACTATTCACCCTATACAGCACCGCTGTAAATGCTACTGAGGTATCAATAACAATAGAGAAAGACATATACCATTACGCGCAGATTATACTTGGGGATCAATCAGTACATGATATTAAAGACTTTAATCACCCATTATGTCAAAGAGATGTTGTTGAGTTTGTCCTGATCCAAAAAGCACTCAAGTTAGGTGGTATTGACTTAAAATTTAACTTTCACCTTGGTAATTATGATGCAAGAAATATTAAGCTACTCATTAATGGCTTGTTGTTAGTTGGTTTTGATACCATTTGGTTACAAACTGCCAAAAAATATAGTAGTAAACTGTATATTTCAGACCCTATTATTCGCAAAGGTGAATACGTTGCAGGCGTGTATACCAAAAAAAATAACCTAAAGGCCATGAAAGATAAAATTGATAACGGTCTTTCAAAAGTAACCTTTGTGTCAAGCAGCGCTTGGCATGCGGACTGGCACACACTTAAAGCATTAAAGCCAAAGTCGCTAGTAGATGAGTCCGATTGGATTGTAATGGCAAAAATGGTCAGCCGAGGCTGGGTTGACGCCATGTTAGTGCCGTTCAACAACCAAATACCCTTTCAGTACAGTGGTAACGGTTACTCTATTGAAGCTATTAATGGAATAAAAGTGCCACTACAAGACAGCCGCCACTTTGCAGTATCACGCTCACACCCGTTAGCAGAGCAAACATTTTTAGCACTACAGTCTGGAATCAAAAAGTTAAGAGCCCAAGGGTTTATTGAACAAGCATACCGTCAATGTGGTTTTTTTAATGACACTGTAAATGATTGGCGCGCAATTTTACCGCAAAATACACCAGAATAATCACCTAAGACTTGTGATCTTACTTTAGGTAACCACATGAATATATTGAAATATTCCACACACTGATTTCAAAATAACCATTGTGTAAATCGGCGTAAATCTATATGATACTGTTTGAAAATTAAACGTACAGCTAATGCATTACACGTCGAATTTCAAACTAATTACAACTCAGCCTGATTATAGTGGTGTGAGTCCAAAACAATTACAGCCACACCTGTTTTTAAATAAATGGATTTTGGAGTTTTCTGCATGTTTTCGCTAATAAATATAAAATCTGTCGCAGTTATCATTTATACAACCCTACTACTTGGCTGCGTGTCTTCTGAGCAAAAAGCCACACAAAATAAATACGCTCAACAAGATATCGCCTATGTGAACGGCCAGTTTTTTAATCAAAGCCATGGCTTTGAAAGCAAAGCCATAATCATAAGAGAAGGCATTGTCATCGCTAATGTGAATGCTTTGTCAGATAACTTTCCAGGCAAAGTCATTGACTTACAAGGTAAATGGGGGATCCCAGGGCTGATAGATATGCATACCCATTCATTTGGTAATTTTATACCAAATGCTAAAAATGATGCCCCTGGAACTCAAGGTGTTTCACAAAGAGTATTAAAAGCTGGCGTCACAGGCTTGGTTGACTTATTTGGAGATGAAACCGCACTTGTTGCTGTCAGAAATCGACAACGAAATGGCGAGTTTGTTGGTGCAGATATCTATGCCAGTCTAACTTGCTTTACGGCGCCTAAAGGACATTGCTCAGAATATGGCATTACAACAAGAACCGTCAGTACTGTTAAGCAAGCGCAGAAGCAAATGGCGGAACTTGCAAAGCAAAAACCCGATGTAATTAAGATTGTTTATCAACCGAGCGATGACCAACCTTCTATTTCTAAAGCAGTGTTTGCGCAATTAGTTCAAGAGTCTAAAAAGCTGGGCATTAAAAGCATTGCACATATAAAAACTTGGCAAGATATTAGAGATGCAGCCAAAGTCGGTGTTTCAGCAGTAACTCACGTGCCAAGGGGCGAAATACCGAAAGACATTGCTGATTTGATGGCAAACGCTGACGTTGCAATTATACCTACGTTATCCGTTCATAACGATTTCGTGAACTACTTATTTGACCCTTCAGTACTAAACTCTCCATTACTGACAGAACTTGTGCCAGACACTTTAATTTCTGCCTACCGCGCCAATGATTTAATTGCTAAATACCAAGACCGTAAGACGAGTTTTCAACAAAGAAATGAAGTTACGCTTAATGCTGTTAAGGCAATGAGTGATGCTGGCGTTAAGGTTTTGGTAGGCACCGATGCTGGAAATTGGAATACCGTTCAAGGATATTCTGTGCACAGAGAAATGAAACTACTGACCGATGCAGGTATTTCACCGCTGCAAGCAATTGCATCAGCAACCACACATTCGGCAGACTTTTTAGGTATCAAAAGTGGCTTTAACGAAGGGGAGCATGCCAATTTTGTAATCTTAAATGCATCCCCTGTTGACGACATTTTAAATACTCAACAAATAGCGCTAGTAGTAAAAAGTGGCAATATAGTAGTGCAAAATGACCCGAGTCTTAGCAAACTATAAAGCTCAATAAACAAACTGTAAGACTAGCCACTGTAGAACTAAAAAAACCCGCATTAAGCGGGTTTTTCTATGAATAGTCAGTCTGACTATGTACGTTTTTTTGGCTTTTGCACACGTTGGTTGTGCTTTTTAACGGCTTTGCGAATTTGATTAATTTTGGCTCGTTTGTCTTTGCGTTTCTCTGGCATGACCGATAATTTGGTTTCTGTTTCATTACGCAATTGCACCGACTTACGTAAGTAATTCACTTCTTCCAGCTTAAGCTCTTCCCAGCCGCCTTGTGGTAAGCGTTTATCGAGCTCTAACTTACCATAACGGATACGAATTAAGCGTGACACTTCCACATCTTGTGATTGCCATAAACGTCTAACTTCTCGATTACGGCCTTCTGTCAGGCTAACGTTAAACCACTTATTAATACCCTCACCGCCCATTGGCTTTATTTTAAGGAATTTTGCCAGACCATCTTCTAATTCAACACCCTTGGTTAAGTTGTTAAGTGTATCGTTAGTAACCTCTCCAAATACGCGTGCTGAATATTCACGTTCAACTTCATATTTAGGGTGCATTAAACGGTTGGCTAACTCACCATCGTTGGTAAACAACAAAAGTCCTGATGTATTAATATCGAGGCGTCCGATGGCTATCCAGCGATCACCATCAATACGAGGTAACCTATCAAATACGGTACGACGGCCTTCTGGGTCTTTACGTGTACACAGCTCACCTTCAGGTTTGTGGTACATGATCACACGACAAATTCTGTCTTCTTTTTGCTCAATTTTAACAATGTGTCCATCAACACGAATTATCGCATTTTCTTCAACGCGGTCGCCTAACTTAGCTACCTTACCATCAACACTAACACGGTTTGCTTCGATATACTTTTCCATTTCCCGGCGTGATCCCACACCGGCTCTTGCTAATACTTTTTGTAACTTTTCACTCATTAAGATGGTTCTCTCACAGAAGGATCGTTCAACATCTGATCTATTTTCACTCGATGTTGCTCCGGTAATCTAGGCAACATGTTTAAACCAGATAAAGAAAAATAATCTAAAAATTGCTTTGTGGTTGCATATAATGCGGGTTTGCCAGGTACTTCTTTATACCCAACAACTTTTATCCACTCTCTTTCTTGTAAACTCTTGATAATATTAGAACTTACAGTAACACCTCGAACTTGCTCTATTTCTCCACGCGTAATAGGCTGACGATAAGCTATCAGTGCCATCGTTTCCAAAGTGGCGCGCGAATACTTCGGTGCTTTTTCTTGAAATAAGTTACTTAACCAAGGGCTTAAGCTCGCACATGCTTGAAAACGAAAACCTGTGGCAACTTCAACAAGGCGAATACCACGTGTTTGATAATGCTCAAAAATACTATCCAAGGCTTTATCTACACGAGTATTAGAAACCGCAATATCTTGTAAAACAGTTTCTTTTAAACGTTTTTTTGACAGCGGTTTATCAGCAACAAAAATAGCCGCTTCTATTAGCTCAATTAATTGCTCATCGCTAATTCGACGTGTGGTCATACCCTTGCAGCCTTTTCAACACACAGACGTTTATTATGACAGAGGTTGCACTACTGTTGTAGCTGCAAGCTCAAATAAATTTGGCTATTAGACGCAACTTGTACACAATTGATCAATTGCTCTTTCAACAACTCCAACATTGCAATAAACGTAACAACTACGCCACTGCGCCCTTCTTCAACTTTAAACAATGTATTAAAAGCACAAGGCCCAACATGTTCAGACAAATATTGTAGAATTTGGCTCATTCGTTCTCTGGTCGACAGCACTTCTGCACTGATATGATGATGCTCAAACGTTTTAGCTCTGGCCATTACATCTCCCAATGCTAAAACCAACTCTTTTAGTTCAATAATAGGCAGGACCGGTTCAGGTTCTGCTGACTCATCAACTAACGCATGGGCAGTAAAAATATCTCGCTCTACACGCGGGAGCGCATCTAAATTCTCAGCGGCGCGTTTAAATTGCTCATATTCTTGTAAGCGCCTTACTAACTCGGCTCTTGGGTCTTCTTCCTCTTCTAATTCCTCGTGCACAGGCAACAACATACGCGACTTGATTTGAGCCAAAAGCGCAGCCATAACCAAATACTCACCAGCAAGCTCTAATTGCAAATCTTTCATTAACTCAACATAAGCAACATATTGCTCAGTAATGCTTAGAACTGGCAGTTGTAAAATGTCTAATTTGTGCTTTTTAATTAGGTACAGCAAGAGATCTAGCGGACCTTCAAACGTCTCTAATATAACTTCCAATGCATCAGGAGGAATATAAAGATCCTCGGGCTTCTCAACAACGGCTTCACCATTTAAAAAAGCTAAAGGCAATTTTTGCTGCTGTTGTACTTCTTTCACAGCCGATTACTCGAATACTGAAGTATCACCACAGCCAGCCCGTAATATCTCAATGTTATCTTCTGATAAATCAACAACCGTGGTAGCTTGCTCAATCAAAAAGCCACCGTGAATAATAAGATCTACCTGCTTTTCAATTCTCATACGGATCTCATCAGGATCTGACTCAGTAAACTGCTCACCAGGTAGAATCAGCGAACAAGACATAATTGGCTCACCCAATTCGGCTAGAAGTGCCGATGTGATTGGATGATCTGTGACACGAATACCGATGGTTTTCTTTTTATCATTTAATAAACGTTTAGGGACCTCTTTTGTGCCTTTAAAGATAAAGGTGTAAGGCCCAGGTGTATTATTTTTTATCAATCGAAACATCTGGTTATCAACTCTTGCATACGTTGCAAGCTCTGATAAATCACGACACATAAGGGTAAAATTATGGTGCTTTTCAATACCGCGAATACGCTCTATTCGTTCTTTTGCCTGCTTATTACCTATGTTACAGCCTATTGCATAACCTGAATCAGTAGGATAAACAACAACACCACCTTGGCGAATGATTTCAGCTGCCTGCTTTATGAGCCGAGCTTGTGGGTTTTCTGGATGGATATGGAAAAAATGGCTCATGTTAACACTCCTCGTTAGCCTGCCAAAACTGCCAAACACCTTGGCAATCTTTTGGTAAGTATAGGTTTTTTCCTAAATCTAACCAAGGCATGGGATAATGAAAGTCTGATCCTTGACTCGCAAACAAATTATACTCTTGGCTTAATTGCCCTAAAAATTGACGTTCTGATGGCGCTTGCTGAGGCTGTGCTACTTCCATGGCTTGACCACCAGCTTGAGAAAATTCATCAAGTAACTTACGCAACCATTTGTTCGACATCTGATACCGTGCTGGGTGCGCTACAATGCTTACCCCACCTGCCGCTTTAATAGCTTCAATTGCCGTAGCCATGTCACACCACTGACTCGGAACATAACCTATTTTATTACGTGCTAGGAACTTTTTAAACACACCTTGAATGTTCTTTGCTACACCTTGTTCAACTAAAGCGGCTGCAAAGTGAGCACGCGTGATTTGCGCTTTCCCAGCCAACTCCTTAGCACGCTCATAAACACCCTCATAGCCGTTTTTTGTCAAACGTTTACCTATTTCTTCTGCACGCGCTTGTCTTTTAGCTTGTTGCTGCTGTAGCAATGCAACTAACTGAGGGTGTTCAATATTAACCGCTAAGCCAACGATATGAATCTCAAAGCTATGCCATTTAGTAGATATTTCAACACCTGAAATTAACTTTAAATTTAATGAATTTTCATCTATGTATGTTTTTGCAGGTATTATCGCTGCGGTAGTATCATGATCGGTGATGGCTAGCACATCAACGCCTTTTTCTGTTGCGCGCTCAAGCAGCTCTGCCACGCTTAAACGACCATCAGAAAAAGTGGTATGACTATGTAAGTCGTATTTTATCACATTAACCCTTTGTGAATTTATGATTTTGTCTTAAAGCGCCATTGTATCACTGGTTTCTACGACAACCTTCGACTATTTTTTCTTTTTGTTTAAATTTTGTTTGCAAAAGGGTTGACAGAATATCAAACAGTGCGGTTTACTGTACCCACTAAAGACATCTAAACGTATAGAATCATGACATCAACAAACAATAAAAACAAAATCTGGTGGTGGCGCTCGTAATTTGCGGGTGTTTCGTTGTGTCTTAACGAAAGTTTAAACCCGCTATATAAGCGGGTTTTTTTATATCTAAATTTTAGGAAAAACAATGTTCGACAATATAACTACAATTGGTTGGTGGTGGTGCCTGGCTTAGCGGGACGGTATTGTTGTATCAAGTTAACAACCCCGCTAAGCCTAAACAGTTAGTGGGGTTTTTTATTTTTAGGGGAATGAGGTTTGATATTTAGTCACATTACAACAACTCCAGGTGAAGTGACCAGCATACGACAAAGGCGCGACTATATAAGTAGCCCGCTGTCTTTATATGCATCACTGGGGAAAAATAATTCACTGCTGTTAGAGTCAGCAGAAATTGATTCAAAAGATAATGTCAAAAGCATTATTCTCGCTGATGCAGCACTGCGTATTGAATGTGTTGGCAAACAGGTTACGGTAAAAGCACTTTCAAACAATGGTCAACAATTACTTGCTTTTTTGCAAGACAAAGTAGCCAATTGCCTAAGTGAGTTACATGCAGATACGCTGACACTCACTTATCAAGGTATTGATGATGATTTAGATGAAGTTAGCAAACTCAAAGCCGACAATGCCTTTAGCGCACTTCGGACCTGCATTAACAGTATTAAACGTAACTCAGACACGCCACTATCGGTATTCTTGGGTGGTGTATTTGCCTATGACATGGTGGCCAATTTTGAGCAATTACCCGATGTACCTAATGGTGAAAATACCTGCCCAGATTACGTATTTTACTTAGCCGAGACTTTGGTATTGATTGATCACCAAGCGCAAACCACAGAGCTAATCGGCAACGTATTTAATGGTCCAGACGTGCATGCAAACTGCTTTGAAGTTGGCAAACAGCTTGAACAACTTAATGCCCGTTGTGACGAACTTACCCCTTACTTTGCCGGGCCTAACGCAGGCAAAGCTAATGTACACGTGAATATCGACGATGCAACGTTTTGTGAACAAGTTGCACAATTGAAAGAAAATATTATTGATGGTGATATCTTTCAAGTAGTACCATCTCGAACATTTTCATTGCCTTGTGCTCAACCACTTGCAGCCTATCAACAGCTAAAACAACAAAACCCAAGCCCTTACATGTTTTACATGCAAGACCAAGACTTTGTGCTGTTTGGAGCCTCGCCAGAGTCGGCTTTAAAATACGATACTAACAGTAATCAAGTCGAGATTTATCCCATTGCAGGCACACGAGCACGCGGTAAATTTGTTGACGGACGCATTAACCCTGATTTAGACAGCCGTATCGAGTTAGAACTGCGTAATGATCAAAAGGAGCGCGCGGAGCATTTAATGTTGGTAGACCTTGCTCGTAATGATATCGCACGCATTAGTGTTGCAGGTACGCGCCATGCCAAAGAATTATTAAAGGTAGACCGCTACTCTCAAGTAATGCACTTGGTGTCTCGTGTCGTAGGTCAGCTAAAACCCGACCTTGATGCACTGCACGCATACCAAGCTTGTATGAATATGGGCACTTTAGTGGGTGCCCCTAAAGTCAAAGCCGCTCAATTAGTTCGTCACGTAGAGAAAAAACGCAGAGGTAGCTACGGCGGTGCCGTCGGCTATCTAACGGGTGATGGCGCGATGGACTCATGTATCGTAATTCGCTCAGCATTTGTAAAAAATGCCACCGCATATGTACAAGCAGGTGCGGGGGTGGTTTATGACTCTATCCCTCAAGCTGAAGCGGATGAAACACGCGCAAAAGCACAAGCTGTTATTAAAGCCGTGCAGTCTACCTATCAAGGAGTGAGTGATGAACAGTAATACAAAGGTTTATTTTTTAGATAATTTTGATTCCTTTAGCTACAACTTGGTCGATGAGTTAACCCTCTTAGGGCTTGATATGGTGGTGTATCGCAACCATTTAAGTGCACAACGAATTTTTGAGAAAATGAGTAAAGAGCAGCAACCGGTTATTTTGGTACTCTCGCCCGGTCCGGGAACCCCTGCACAAGCAGGCTGCTTATTAGAGTTAGTTGCATTGTGCAAAGGCAAATTCCCCATACTAGGTATTTGCTTAGGGCAGCAAGCACTCACGCAAAGCTATGGCGGTACCATAGGCCATGCAGGAGAAACAGTTCATGGCAAAGCGTCTATCATTGATGCACAGCCGCACCCTGTTTTTGATGGGCTTGGGGCGCAGTTCCCTGTCGCTCGCTACCACTCGTTGATGGCCACACATGTGCCTGACTCGCTGAAAGTCATTGCCCAATATCAGGATATACCCATGGCGATTTACCACAGCGAAGACAAAGTGCTCGGCTACCAATTTCACCCTGAATCAATATTAACCCCAGATGGTGCCCGCCTATTGCAGCAAAGCATCGCCTATTTAACGCGTTAGGAGTTATCATGGATAGTATTAACACATTAATCGCACAACAATCGTTAGACTATGAACAAAGCAGCGCCCTATTCAATCAGATTATGCTTGGCCAGCTTAACGATATAGAATTAACCGCTGTATTAATCGCGCTAAAAATCAAAGGCGAATCAGCTCAAGAAATAGCAGGCGCTGCAAATGCCATGCGCAAAAATGCAAAAGCTTTTAATACCCAAGGTCTGCATTGTGTCGATAGCTGTGGCACTGGTGGGGATGGCGCTAATACCATTAACGTGAGCACAACTGCAGCCATTGTTGCAGCTGCCTGTGGCCTTAATGTAGTCAAACATGGTAACCGTAGCGTATCAAGTAAATCAGGCTCGGCTGATTTATTAAGAACGCTTGGCATAAACTTAGATATGGATAGTGACATTGCTAGCAAATGCCTTGCACAAACCGGCTTTACGTTTTTATTTGCCCCAAACTATCATCAAGGCACAAAACACGCGATGGCGGTTCGCACCACGTTAAAAACACGTACTATTTTCAATATTCTTGGCCCATTAGCCAACCCAGCAGCACCACAAACACAGCTATTAGGTGTATACGATCCGCAACTGTGTGCTCCAATGGCGCAAACATTAAAAACACTAGGAACAGAGCGTGCGATGGTCGTTCACGGTGCGGGCACTGACGAAATTGCTTTACATGGCCCAACGCAAGTCACTGAGCTTAATCAAGGCGAACTGACACAATATACTCTCAATGCGCAAGACTTTGGTCTTGAAAACTATTCGCTTGCTGACATTGCCGGTGATACGCCAGAGTATAATGCCAAAGCCAGCCTAGATATTTTAACAGGCAAAGGTCATGTGGCACATAATGCCGCGATTGCTGTCAATGTTGCTGCATTATTAGTAATGGAACAAAAAGCGGACAACTTTAAAGTGGCTACTGAGCAAGTGCTTGAAGTATTAAACTCCGGTATCGCCCATGAAAAATTGGCACAAATTGTAGAGGTAAGTAACAATGCCTAATGTACTAGAAAAAATCGTTGCCGATAAACGTATAGAACTTGAAAAGCGTAAAGCTGAGTTTTCATTAGATTCGTTCAAACATAAAGTACAACCAACACAACGTGATTTTTACGCAGCGCTAGCCAAGGCCGGTACACAGTTTATTTTAGAGTGTAAAAAGGCATCCCCCTCTAAGGGGCTGATACGAGAGAATTTTGACCTTGATGAAATTACCCGTGTTTATAAGCGCTATGCCAGTTGTATCAGTGTATTAACTGATGAAAAGTATTTTCAAGGTAGCTTTGATTACTTAAGTTATGTACGTCAAAAGGTTGAACAACCAATTATTTGTAAAGACTTTTTCATTGATGAATACCAAGTATACTTAGCCAGATTAAATGGCGGCGATGCCATTTTACTCATGCTATCTGTACTGGATGATGAGCAATACCATAGCCTAGCTCAAGTTGCAAAATCACTCAGCATGGCCGTGTTAACCGAAGTAAGTAATGAACAAGAAGTCGCACGTGCACTAACACTTAATGCCCAAATTATTGGGATTAATAATCGTAATCTAAGAGACTTAACAACTGATTTAGCCACCACTGAGCAGCTTAAAAAACTGATCCCTAAAGGTAAAGTGGTGATTTCAGAATCCGGCATTTATACCCATCAAGATGTGAAACGATTAGCACCGCTGTGTGACGGCTTTTTAGTAGGCAGTTCATTAATGGCAGAGCAAAACTTAGAAGCTGCTTGTCGTAAGCTGATTTTAGGGGAAAATAAAGTTTGTGGTTTAACACGTTGCCAAGATGCGCAAGCGACTTATGATGCTGGTGCACTTTATGGTGGATTGATCTTTTACCCTAAATCTGAACGTTATGTAGATTTAGATTGTGCAAAAGCTATTGTAGAGAGCGCCCCACTTAAGTATGTAGGGGTGTTTGTTAACGCACAATTAGCCCAAGTCGCAGAATATGCACAATTACTCAAGCTCAGCGCTGTACAACTGCATGGACAAGAAGATGAAGCTTATATCAATGCACTAAGAAACCAGTTACCTATTAGCTGCCAAATTTGGAAAGCTCAGGGTATTAGCACAACGCTACCTGAGCCTATAAAAGGGGTGGATAAACATCTTTACGATACCAAAACGAGCAATGGCTTCGGGGGCACTGGCCAATCATTTGACTGGCAATTATTAACCGAACAAACAGCCAGCAACTTTATGCTTGCTGGTGGACTAAATCCAGATAATGTCATTGCTGCCGCCAAGCTTGGCGCGCAGGGATTAGATTTAAATTCAGGGGTTGAACAAAGCCCCGGTAAAAAGTGCCAGAAGAAACTTCAGGCTGCTTTTGCAAACATTAGAAATTATTGAGGTGGAAATGAACAACGCAGCTTATTTTGGTGATTTTGGTGGCATGTATGTCCCTGAATTACTCGTTCCTGCGCTCAAACAACTTGAGCAAGAGTTTAATAATGCACAAAAAGATCCTGACTTTTTACAGGAATTTCATCAGTTACTCAATGAGTATGCTGGACGCCCTACGCCTTTAACCTTAACGCGTAACCTTGTCAAAAACCCAAAAGTAAAACTGTATCTTAAACGCGAAGATTTACTCCATGGCGGGGCTCACAAAACCAATCAAGTATTAGGTCAAGCTTTGCTTACCAAGCGTATGGGTAAAAAAGAGGTGATTGCTGAAACTGGCGCGGGTCAACATGGCGTAGCAACCGCTTTAGCCTGCGCACTGCTTGGCTTAAAGTGTCGTGTTTACATGGGCGCAAAAGACGTAGAGCGTCAACAACCGAACGTATTTAGAATGCGTTTGATGGGCGCTGAGGTTATTCCAGTTACGGCAGGCTCTGGCACATTGAAAGATGCCGTAAATGAAGCAATGCGTGATTGGTCAGCTAACTACCAAACAGCGCATTATTTACTTGGTACTGCGGCAGGCCCTCATCCTTTCCCCACCGTTGTTCGAGAGTTTCAAAAGATGATTGGTGAAGAAGCCAAGCAGCAAGTACTCAACACTGAAGGCCGTTTGCCTGACGTAGTGATGGCGTGTGTGGGTGGTGGTTCAAATGCGATTGGCATGTTTAGTGACTTTATTAATGACCCAAGTGTAAAACTTATCGGCATAGAGCCCGCTGGTAAGGGCTTAGACACACAAGAGCATGGTGCTGCCTTGTGTAAAGGCACTAAAGGTATATTACACGGCGCTTATACTTACATTATGCAAAACTCAGATGGGCAAATTGAAGAGTCTTACTCAGTGTCCGCTGGCTTAGATTACCCTGCGGTAGGCCCTCAACATGCTTATTTACACGAAACAGGTCGTGCGCAGTACGTGGCTATTACTGATACCGAGGCGCTTAATGCATTTCAATCTTTAGCAAAAAATGAAGGTATCATTCCAGCGCTTGAGTCTAGTCACGCGTTAGCGTACGCACTAAAATATGCAGAACAACAAACCGAAGAAACAATTATTGTAGTAAACCTAAGTGGCCGTGGTGATAAAGATTTGGCCCATGTACATCAAGTTTTAAATGAGCGAGGAGAACTGTAATGAGCCGTTACGCCCAAACGTTTAATGCCTTGGCTGAACAAAACCAAGGGGCTTTTGTTCCTTTTGTCACCATAGGCGACCCAAATAAAGCACTTAGCCTTGATATTATAAAAAGCTTGATTGATGGTGGCGCTGATGCGTTAGAGCTGGGTATTCCATTTTCAGATCCGATTGCCGATGGCCCGGTTATCCAAGCTGCAAACATTAGAGCATTAGAGCAAAACATTAATACCCAAGATTGCTTTGAAATAATCAAGCAAGTACGCCAATACAATGCTGATATTCCTATTGGATTATTACTTTATTCTAATCTTATTTTTGCTAAAGGGATTGATACCTTTTATCAGCAAGCAAAAGAAGCGGGTGTGGATTCAATCCTCGTAGCAGATGTACCGCTACATGAGTCAAAACTGTTTCGACATGCCGCACAAAGTGTAGGTATTGAGCCTATTTTTATTGCCACGCCTAACGCCAATGATGACACACTTCGAGAGTGTGCCAGCTATGGTCGAGGATATACTTACTTGCTGTCACGCGCAGGCGTAACAGGGACTGACACCAGCGTTCAAATACCAGCGGACTCTATAATCAGCAAACTTAAAGAATATCACGCTGCGCCAACTTTACTTGGTTTTGGTGTTTCAACACCCGAGCATGTAAAAGCAGCGCTTGACTCAGGTGCTGCTGGTGCAATTAGTGGCTCAGCTGTGGTTAAAATTATTGAGCAACACCTTAGTGAACCTGAGCGCATGTTAGCTGAACTCACACAGTTTGTCAGTGCAATGAAAGAAGCAACATTAAAGTAACTCAACAGTCAGGTTAAGGCGTCTTTAAGCGCCTTAGCCGCCTTAAATTGTACTTTATTTGCCCCTGCAATGGTGATTGCTTCTCCCGTTCTTGGGTTACGCCCTGCTTTTGCTGGATGGTAACTCAATGCGAAAGTACCTAACCCTGATATTGGCACCTGATCTCCCTCCGACAAACGCTTTTTTATTACAAACAACAGCGCATTCAGCGCATCCTGCGACTCTTTTTTAGTCAGTTCACTATGCGTGGATATAGCTGTTATCAATTGAGATTTATTCATTACTACACTCTCATTAGGGGTTGCTTAATAACCTAAGCGCTTGGTAAGCGAAGTTGTCCACTCTCAGCGTTGTTTTTATTTGTAATAGCCAACTATTTCTGCATAAAAACGTCCTGATACTGAACAAAATATCTTAATCAGATGATAAATAACGTAAGTTATTACATCTTTACTATTTCAAAATTCTTATCCTAACCTCAGGTTAATTATGCAACACTTTGACGATACAAATAATAAAAACCGCAGAGGCTAAGGAGTTAGCATCAAAATGTCAATCTTGAACTTCGTTAAATAACTTGGTAAAACCAAAGGATTGTTATTGAATAGGTGACCATAAATGGCCGCATTGCTTGAATACTTGCCACTCATTTTATTTTTTGCCGTCTATAAATTTGTTGATATCTATTGGGCTACAGGCGTGTTAATTATTGCTTCTATCATTCAGCTCGGCTTTTATTATTTACAAAGTGGCCACATTGCCACAAGGCATTGGGTGTTTTTCGTTATTGCTCTGGTGCTTGGTGGCATGACTGTGTTGTTTCAAAATGAACATTTTATTATGTGGAAAGCCACAGTAATTTATGCACTACTTGCTTTATCATTACTCATCTCTCGCTATATTTTTAACAAAAACCTAGTTGAAAAAACGCTGCTCGGGCTCCTTAACACAGTCAATGAAAAAGAGAATGGCCGTGGTTCGCAGCTTGAAATTACCATTCCAGAGTCAATTTGTGAACAACTGAACATGATGTGGATGGTATTTTTAGCATTTATTTCTGTTCTTAACTTATATGTAGCATATAACTTTTCATTAGATACGTGGGTAAACTTCAAGGTTTTCGGATTGATGGGCATAACCTTTTTAGCTATTTTAGCTACTATGGTACGCATTTATAAATACCTACCCGACGAAAAATAGCACTCTAAAGTATTCAAGCTAGAGCCACAATGCTGCTTGCCAATATTGTCGCAATAATATCACTTACAAAGGCATTTTTACTGCTATAGTTTTTGTAACTGATTGAAAGTGAGAATATCCTTGAACGCTAGTCAATACCGTTGGTGTGAACTGTTTTTAATTTTCTTTTGCTTGCCAATTCTTGCATATGTTTTTCGTGATCACTTGTCCAATTGGCTATTTCCTGCACTCATTATTTTAATGATAGTTTGCAGCTTTCTGTTACTTAGCGACCCCCACTTTAAGCGCTTTCGTTTGACCAGCTTAGGGCAGTTTTCTACGATTAAACGGCGTTTGTTTACAACTTTTTTTGCAGGGGCCCTATTTTCAGCCATGCTATACGGACTTTCTAGCCAAGAGAATTGGTTTGCACTGCCTCTGAATTCAACAACCCAATGGCTGTATTTACTCATTGCTTACCCAGTGCTTTCCGTGCTCCCGCAGGAGCTTATCTTCAGAAGTTATTTTTTCCACAGGTACAAGCGCATACTACCAAAAAAAAGCGCGCGTATCGTCCTCAGCGCGGCTGTATTCGCTCTAGCTCATTGTGTTTATGATAACTGGATTGCAATAGCACTTTCTTTCGCTGGCGGTTTGTTGTTTTCTTATACCTATGCACACAGTCGCTCACTATTAGTCTGCGTACTTGAGCACAGTTTGTGGGGGCTGTGGATTTTTACTTTAGGGCTAGGTGAATACTTAGATTCTGGTATGACTTTTTGACCAAAAGCCGAGACACCTCGGCTTTTTGACTCAAGATTAAGATAGGCTAGAACCCGAATATACTAAAAGCAAAAAACTTGGTCGACACCGTATTAACAAAAATAATGAGTAGTATGACTGGGATAAAGGTTGAAAGTGAGAAGTTTACGTATTTTTCACCAAAACTGCCTTTGTAGTGCTCACAACCTTGCTCTAACTCAGCATTTAAATTTGATTTTTTCCAACGGTAAATAACAAACAAGCAAACCATCAAGCCATTTAACGGTAAAATTGTGTCGTAGAAAACATCATAGACCAAGTCAAATAAGCTTTTGTTAGCACCACCATAGTTTACAAATTGAGTTAACCAATCAACCATACCAAATGACATGGTACATAATACAGTTAACAACCCTGTTGATGCTGCTAAAACTAGTAATGCAGTTTTACGGCTCAAGTTTTTTTCTTCCATCAACGCAGAGGTAGGCACTTCTACGATTGATACCAAAGAGGTGATCGCAGCAAAAAACACTAACAAGAAGAAAATAAACGCGACAATAGATGCCCCTACGTAACCTATATCACTTTGCGTTGCTAATAAGATTTTTGGTAAAAACTCGAAAATCATTGATACAGATGATTCAGATAACTCATCAGTATTGGTTGCAGGGTTAAAACTAAAAATAGCAGGAAGCACCATGAGACCTGCAATAAATGCCACTAAAGAGTCCGTAATAGCCACCATTTTTGCGCCGCCGACAATATCGTCTTTCTTAGAAATATAAGACGCATAGGTCATCAAAATACCCATACCCAATGACAGTGAGAAGAAAGCTTGTGATAAAGCACCATTAAGTACACTGGCGTCCATCTTAGAGAAATCAGGTACTATGTAATAACGCACTCCCGCCATGGCATTATCAAGTGTTAAGACGTAAGCAACCAAACCTGTTAACAGCACAAACAGAGTCGGCATTAGAAACTTCGCAGCTTTTTCAATCCCCTGTTTAACACCACCCACTAGAATCAAATTAACAATTAGGCCAACAAGCAGCATGTACCAAAATACGCTCGTTTGGTTAATGAACTGACCAAAATGGCTAGGATTAGCCAAAGCATCCAAATTACCCATGGCGGTTTGTACTAGATAACCAAAGATCCAGACTGTAATAACCATATAAAATACCGCTATCATAAACGGTGTCAATACAGCTAGTCCGCCTGCAATAGACCATCGCTTATCGCCCCCAGATAGGTCTTTATAAGCACCGTAAGGGTCTTTCTGCGATTTTCTACCCATGGCCATTTCAGCCATCATTACAGGCAAACAAATAAATGCCACAAATAAGGCATATACTAATAAAAATGCACCACCGCCATTTTTAGTTGCAGAAACAGGAAAACCGACCAAATTACCAATACCAACCGCAGATCCCGCTGCCGCTAATATAAAACCCAGTCGAGAGCTAAAATGCTCACGATTTGCACTCATGTGAAAAACCTTATTATTATTTTTTCTTAATATCCGAGCGACTCTACCAGCCTTGATATAGGCTTTTCAAGTTTTAAAGGATAAAGCCCTCTACAAATGTCATGAAGGATTTACATTAATATGCAAAGCAGACTAATATATGCGTTTGTTTGTTCTAACAATGAATCGCTCACTATGCTTTATATGATTTATTCTACTGATGTAGAAAACTCTTTAGAAAAACGCCTTGCAACTAGACCAGCTCATCTTGCACGCTTAACCGAATTACAAACACAAAACCGCCTCTTTGCCGCAGGGCCATTGCCAGCTATAGATAGTGAAGACCCAGGACAAGCGGGCTTTAGTGGCTCCTTAGTCATTGCAGAGTTTGCATCGTTAGAGCAAGCCAAAGCTTGGGCACACGCTGATCCCTATATCGAAGCTGGCGTCTACGCTAATAGCGTTGTTAAGCCGTATAAAAAAGTATTGCCATAATTCAGTTTTGGTTAATTACACGTACCATAAGATTGCGACAGATGTTTAGCAATACAAACAATGGAGCTTAGTAAAATGCGATTGTCAGTTTGTTTTCTATTTATTGCCTGTATCTACTGCACTGATGTGTTAGGTGCAGCAAACGAAAACAAAAATGTGAATAAAAAACAAGCCATTGAACTAGCCCTAGCAGAATATAAAGGGCGAACGCTCAAAATTACAGAACAAAATGACAGTTTCATAGTCAGAGTGTTACAAACTGATGGCCGTGTTATCGATATTATTATTGATAAAAAAACAGGCACGGTCACAAAGGATTAAAAATGCGAATTTTAGTAATCGAAGACGATATACAGCTAGCAGAAAACCTGCGCAGCGCACTTGAAAAAGAAAAGTATAGTATTGATTTATGTCATGATGGAGAGTCTGGATTATTTCATTTGACTGAATACCCACTTGATATGGCAGTGATTGACTTAGGGTTACCAAAATTAGATGGTATTGAACTAATCAGACGGGCTCGCGCAGCCGGTATTAAGATCCCAATTTTGATCTTAACGGCGCGAGACCGATGGCAAGACAAAGTAGAAGGGTTAGACGCGGGCGCCGATGATTATCTCACCAAGCCATTTCATGTAGAAGAACTGATCGCTAGATGTAATGCGCTGATTAGACGAAGCGCAGGTCAAGCGAACCCAGAAATTTGCATTGGCCCGATTAAAATTCACACTCGTTCTCAACAGGTTTGGGTGAGTGAACAAGAATTATCACTGACTGCATATGAGTATAAAGTACTTGAATATATGATGGTTAACCCACAAAAGGTGATTTCTAAATCTGAATTAACAGAGCATATATACGATCAGGACTTTGATCTTGATTCAAATGTCATCGAAGTATTCGTATTGCGTCTGCGTAAAAAACTCGACCCCGATGGTAGTTTAAACCCAGTAGAAACATTGCGTGGTAGAGGGTATAGGTTTAAAACCCAGTGGTAAAAACAGCTCAAATTTCTCTCAAAATAAGACAAGGATTTATCCTTGTCTTTGTGCTTTTAGTGGCACTGCCTGCACTATTTTTTTCAATTGGTCGTGCTTATCACGCATCCCTAGTAGAAGCGACTGAAAAAACGCTTGAAGCACATCTATATTCATTAATTTCTGAAGTCGAATTCTTAGAAGACGGATTGGAAATGCCGCGTACAATCTTAGCACCAGAGTTAAACCGAATAAACTCAGACACGTTTGCGTTAATTTACCAAGGACAAGAGCTTATCTGGTACTCTGAATCGGCGATTAATTTGTCTTTTTCACCCATTTTTGATGATGATGAAGCTGGTGCCGCTGATTTTAAATTGATTAGCTACAGTGGTCGAGAATTTTGGCAACTGAGTTTAACTGTGATTTTAGGGAATGCAGATTATTCTCAGCAAGCTAAGTTTGTCTTACTCAAAGATAACAAAGCACTAATAAAATTGATGTCCGGATTTAGAAATACATTAATTAGCTGGACCATGATTATGGGTGTAATTATTGCGGCACTTATGGCAATTGGGTTTATTTGGAATGCCCGACCATTGCAACGATTGGACAAAGAGATCAAGGCCATTGAAGCGGGTAAAATAGAAAAAATTACAGGTCTCTATCCTAAAGAGTTAGTAACAATAAAATCAGACTTAAATTTATTGCTCGATTCACAAAAGCGCCAGAAGGAACGTTATAGAGCCTCTTTGAGTGACTTGGCTCACGCACTCAAAACACCTCTCGCGGTACTTAAATCGAGTGAATTAGCCAAAGATCACGATGCTCAAGAGCAACTAGACCGCATTAATGCGATGATCGAACATCAGCTTAAAAGAGCTGCAACTGGCGCATCTGACACTTGGAAAAAACAGACAATCATCAAACCTATCCTCAACTCAATTTTAAATGCGATGAAAAAGGTCTATCATGGTAAGGAGATTATTTTTAATTCTCAATGTGATGACAAACTTGCATTTTTGGGTGACAAAACCGACTTAATGGAAATTTTGGGCAATCTTATCGATAACGCATGTAAAGCATGTGATACACAAGTGGAAATTAATGTGCGCTTTGATAAACATAACACGCTTCAGTTCAAGATAGAGGATGATGGTCCAGGTATACCTGAACATCAACGCTCGGAGTTGCTCAAAAGAGGAAGTCGTTTAGATACATACGAAGCAGGACACGGCGTCGGGATGGCGATTGTGTCTGACTTAGTTAATTCTTACCATGGTAATATTGAGATAGGAAGCTCTAAATTTGCAGGTGCAAAATTTTTAATCGAATTCAATTATGACAAAAATTAGTGTTACATTAGTTTGCTTGTTGCCATTATGTGCACAAGCAAGCTCAACAGACATCACACTACAGGATTGCTCTTCGCTTGAAAGCTATCATCCTGTTGATTCAAAAATATATATTAAGTGCTTAGACAGTAATATTAATATGATGCGCAGGCATCAACAAAGCTGGATCAACAAGCTATTGCACGATATTGAGCAAGTTCAAACTCAAACGGGTAACACCCAATTGATGCCTATTATTAAAAGAAGTATTGTGTACCATGAGCAGTATTCTGACGATACCTGTAAATGGCGCTACCTTTACACATTACCAAACTCTATTAAGGCTTCAGTAGCATACAAAAAATGTACACTACACATGTTACACCGGCATATTGAAGACTTACAGCAACCTTATTAAGCAGTTACTCGTCTCTACCACCTAGCATAGTCGCTAACCAACGACCATCATCACTGTTTTCTAACGCTATTTTTACTACCATTGTCAAAGGAACTGACAGCAACATACCGACTGTGCCTAACAACCACCCCCAAAATATTAAAGATAAAAATACGACTAGCGCAGATAGCCCAAGTCCTCTGCCCATATATTTTGGCTCTACAATATTACCCATCACAGTATTAATGGTTACGTAGCCTATCGCTACAATACCTGCGACCAAAGGGCCATGTGTAACAAGCGCAAGCAGTACGGCCGGAATAGCAGCAATAATAGAACCGATATTGGGGATATAATTCAATAAAAAGGCAACCACGCCCCACAATACAAAATAATCAACATTCAGCAACCAAAGTAACAACGACGCGCAAATACCAGTAGCCAAAGAAACCATTGTTTTAATAGCAAGATATGAGTTAATTGACTCCAAGAATCGATCAATTTGTTTAATTTTCATTTCTGGGTCATCAAGAGCCAAATGCACCTTGTTAGTGATCATAGGTGCTTCAAATAACATAAAAACCACTGTCAGTATGATCAAGAACACATTAGCCATTACCCCGCCAAGTCCCGTCAACATGGAAGATGCCATATCGATCATTTTCCCTGGGTCAAACAATGAGATAATTTGTTGTTTATCAATTAAAATATTATATTGCGCTGCAGTATTGACTAACCAAAGAAATTTACTTTGCAACTGCTCCCTATAACTCGGTAACTGCTGTGAGAAATCGGTAACCGATTGGCCCACTAACCCAGCAATACTAGTGCCAATCGCAAGCACAAGAAAAATCACAATGATAATCGCTATTCCTTTGGGGATGTGAAACCTCGCAAAAAACTTTAAAAGTGGATTACAAATAATGGCGATAAAAGCAGCCAAGATAAAAGGCACGATAATATCGCTGGCGAGCTTAACACCCGCAAATACGATTACAAGCGAAGCCAAAACCACGAGACTTTTATTTAATCCTGATAATGATGACACATAACTTCCTTACTAAGTTTTTGCTGAGTTTAAAGGATTACCATACAAAATAAAACGTTATGATCTTTATTCAGTATTTTCCGTAAATTACCTACACTTGATTATATAAACACATCTTCAGAGCAAACGAATATGAATATTTTGGTTACAGGCGCTACTGGCTTAATAGGCGATCACCTATGTCGATTTTTATACAACAAACATCAGGTCAGTATATTGACGCGTAATGTACCAAAAGCACAGCAGCAATTCAGGAACCGGGTAAATTGTTTAAATAGTCTTGATAAGATAGATTTCAACCAAATAGATGTTGTTATAAATCTTGCCGGAGAGCCAATCGCAGAAAAACGCTGGACAGACAATCAAAAACAACTAATACGCCAAAGCCGTTTCAATATTACACAAGCCATTGTAGAGAAGATAGATAAAGCGCAAACACCGCCTCACACATTTATATCAGGTAGTGCAATCGGCTATTATGGTCGCCAAAATAACGATGTAACCATTGATGAAAAGCACGACAAACCATATGATGAATTTAGTCATCGCTTGTGCAAACAGTGGGAAGACCTTGCCATGAGCGCGCATAGCCCATCAACTCGCGTATGTATTTTGCGAACGGGTATTGTGTTGAGCCAACATGGTGGTGCACTGAAAAAAATGCTATTGCCATTCAAATTGGGCTTAGGTGGCAAACTTGCCAACGGCAAACAAATGATGTCTTGGATACATATCGATGATATGGTTCATATCATTTTATTTCTACTCAAGCATAACGAGATCAATGGCGTGTTCAACGCAACAGCCCCCACCCCTGTGAGCAATGATAATTTTACCCAAGCACTGGGCATCGCATTACGTCGGCCAACATTTTTACCCATGCCTGAGAAAGCCCTAAAGCTATTATTTGGTGAAATGTCTGAGCTATTAATTTATGGTCAGGCGGTCATTCCAAAACGTTTGCAACAATCGGGGTATCGGTTTAGGTTTAGCAGTATTAGTGAAGCGTTCTCCAACTTATTGGTCAGAGATAGCTAAAATAGTAAAGTATGCCGTGAAAGATTTAAGGCTTGAGTAATTGATTTGGTATTAAACTAATTATATGCACATCCTGCGTTTGCTAAGGTCTGTTGATCTTTGCTACGTATTTTTTCAACAGTCATTCGGGTATTTTCCCAAGGCAGAACCTGCATCCAGAGCTATTCTATGTAAGTCAGGTGATAACGTAAAAAAAATGCCCGAATAGCGCTGCCCAAAGGGTTCACTACTTTATTATTCGCAACTGACATAAACTAAAAATGACTCATGTAGAATAACTACATATCGAAATTTGTGCCTAGTTACAAAGCCATTTATCTGTCAAAGTATCTATTCATTTAATGCAATTGGTATGATAGTTGTTTTAGACTGCATGAAAAAGCGACAATGCAAAATGTATGCTCTTTGTCGCTTTAACTGAGTAAACTTACATATTTAGAGCTAATGTTAAATACTAAGGCAGTACGCTATCAATAAGCTGAGATACACTCTTGCTATCTGAGTTTTTCACATAACGATAATGCTCTTTGAATATCCAAAAGCCAGTGCTTTTATCATAGGTTTGAAAGCCTACATTACGCCCTGCTACATCTATGTTGTTTTGTGCTATTGTCACCTTCCCTTGGTTATCAGCTTTACGGATATTACTATGTGTATAGTCATCAGCCATGATTAACGGGTAGTGGTACGGCATAAATCCAGTGACCGCATTACTTTGTGATTTGATTTTCCCATCCATTGCAATCTGTTGCGAACAACTACCAAACCTTCCGACCCTGCTGGCACCACATGCAGAGTGCGAGGCAACAACACCATCATCACTGCCCTTTAAAAATCCACCCGTAATGCCAAAAAAGTCACTTGAATTAGCAACAAAACGCAGCCGTGGTGCTCGGCTATCAGGTAAAGGTGCTATTTTTCGCGCGTTATTAACTTTTAAGTCATGCAGCACGCCCAATGCATCGACTGTAGAGCTGCCTAACCATAAATATATCGCAGCTTCGACTAAGTCATCCCAGGCATTCCCGCCCATTAGCGCACTAACTGCTGTATCTGCTAACTCACTACCTCCACCTGCGCCTGCAATATCAAAGGTTGCAACAATATTAAGCGGTTGCAATCCCGCATTTTCAAGCCAGTTTGCTTGATTATCTAACAGATAACGCGCAACCAAATCGCCAGTTGAGTGTGTTAGTAATACACAACCAGACTCACACAAACCTGATTGAGAAAGTTGTTTTAACTTAGGCCATAGCCAATCAGTTGCAATCTTGCCTTCAATACGTTCATATGATGGCCAATCGATACGCTCGTCAGCTTTATCTGTCCAGTAAGATGACCAATAAGATTGACCATCACTAATAACATTTGTACCGTTGGGATTAGTCAATTGAGATGGCTGAAAACCATGGATAAGAATCGTTTTGTAATCATTACTGTGCGCTGTAAAACTTGTTAATAAGCATAAAATAAACACCCCTAGGGTATTCCCAAGGGATTTGATGCTCAACTTACCGAATTTGTTGTTCATGTAAAACTCCTGAGTATTTATTTATTATTCATTTGTACACTCAGACATCAGATCTCGTATCACTGAGTGACCTCAGTATGTTCAAGAAATAAACAAAGTTCAACAATAAATTTACAACAAACCCGATTTAGACAACAAACATTCTCCTCTTAGAAACACCTTTAAGTATAAAAATCAGATAAGTACATGTTATTTTGATAAAGAACAAATAGATTAATAACTCTACTTTAACTTAATGTGTTCCTTAGCTTAAGTACGATGAAACTGATTAACTTATTGAATAAGATACCTCTGTTACCGACAAGCTAAAGCTGGCCACTGTTAGCTAGCTGGCGTAAAAACTCTAAGCTCTGTAGTTCCTTTGAACTCGCTTGGTAAGGTAGCTGCTGTAAACTGTCATAGGGAAAGTCATGGATCTCATATAACTTTATATCACTACTGCCATAACTATTAGGTTCGTCAGGGCTTGGTGACATGCGCTCAATAACAAATCCAGACAAAAGCATATTGGAAATTGTCGGTTGTAGAACAGACCAATGTGCCTGAAGTTTAATCGTTTGTGTGCCTCGTGATAACTTTTCTTTGCTCACTAAATGCGCTAAAGGCAGATCACCTGCAAATAGGTTCGCTCTTAAACGATATACACCCGGATTTATAACCTCTAAACGCACATCAACGACCATATTGTCATTGTTGGGGTATACGTCAGAAATAGAGACAACTTTTGCACTGGGCTGCATGTACTGAAATTGCGCAATAATAGGCACCTCCTTTCGTTCAAGCTGAGCGCTGGCAATAAGCTGGAGATTTCTAGGCAGTTGCTTACTACCTTTAAATCGCGCTTCATAAGGATGAGTTAATAAGCGGGTAGATGCATATTCTTGCTGGTTATCTATATCTACCAATTTTAGTTCAACGTTTTTAACGTCAGGGCCACTTATCTCAACAACAATATCTTCTGGATACACATAACGATATTTTGAAAGTTTAATGGTCAATGGTTCTGACTGATCAGCAATCACACTTGAAACGGGGTAAAAATAGTTTGGCCTTAGACGGTCGTCGTCATTAGCTGATAAAGGTTGAGAGTATGGTGGATATTTTAGCGCTTGTTGGTATTGAGTCGCGACATGTTCTGCTGCTTCACTAAGTTGACCACTCATTTGCACCATAGCATGTACCGTATGTTTTTGTGGTTTTGGCAATGGCGCGACACTCTTTACCACATCAGTTAAATCCGAGTCTATCAACGGCTTCTCATACACACCTTTACTGTTACTCTCTAACTCCTCGTTATCTAATAGAGACCAAAACAATAAACCTGCAAGACATACGCCTAGCACAAGATACCTTTTTTTCATAGCATACTCTCTCAGTTATACAGTTGTCATGAAAGAAGTCAAAGATAAAGCTCCCTACCTAAGACCTTTAGAGTTATTTTAAAGTCAGTATGTAAAATTAAAACCAAGCATTCAAATTAAATTCAACATTAATTAACCTACGCCATACCAAGTTGACAAATTCCGTTCATAAAACTAGAAGAAAAAATAGGTACGATTGAGATAGCACAATCAATGCACACTTTAAAACTCACAAAATCGATTATAATTCAACCAGCACTTTGTCTAATAGCTGTGTTAATTGTTGCAGGTCTTGTGAAGTTAAACTTTTAAAACTACATCGTATCCTTTCAGGGAAAGCCTTAGCATCATCTTTTAGCTTTGCCCCTTCGCAGGTCAAAAAGACCCATTTTTTACGCTTGTCATGTTCATCTTTCACAATATCTAGCAGCGACTTAGCAACCATTTTTTTTAAGATCAAAGTCATGGCGCCTCCATCTATGGCAGTTTTATCCAGCAATTGCGCAATCGTTAACTTATCATGCTCCCACATTGCCATCATCACAATATATTGTGGATAAGTGAGACCAATTGTTTCGAGTAATGGTCTGTAATTTCTAGTTACACCATTTGAAGCCATATACAACCGGTGACATAGCTGGTTTTCTAACTTAAGAAGACTGTCATTCATAATATTTACCTCTAGGCTTATTTTATTTTGCACGCAAAGTATTTGCAAATTATTTTAATGTCACATATACTTTGCATGCAAACTAAATGCAACCAACTAGGAGAAAATAATGAATCAATTACAATCAGTCGCCTATTCAGCCCAAGCGAGTGCAACTGGGGGTCGTGAAGGCACAGCCAAATCAAATGATGGCCGTTTGGATGTGAAGCTTTCAACTCCAAAGGGGCTAGGTGGTGATGATGGCGCTGGTACTAATCCAGAGCAATTATTTGCAGCAGGATATGCAGCTTGCTTTATTGGTGCGTTAAAGTTTGTCTCTGGGCAAAATAAACAATCGCTGCCTGTCGATACCAAAATTGACTCTCAAGTAGATATTGGCGCTATTGAAGGTGGTTTTGGTATTGCTGTAAAGCTTACCGTAACTATCCCTAATATGGATAAAGACACAGCGACGCAACTTGTTGAAAAAGCGCATCAAGTATGCCCTTATTCAAATGCAACGAGAGGCAATATTGCTGTAGAACTGATAGTTGGCTAACAGTCGACAATATGTAGATATAATATTCTATACTGATGGACTTAAATCCTTTTTAAGTCCTAATTTAAAATAGTTAATAATTTCATAGCTTTAGTATCACCATATTAATAATTTAAAATTTTTTTGGTAACTCACTTGTTCATTATTACGAAATATCAGTTTTTTTACTCAATCCGTAACAAAATAACATTGTTTAGGTTGAAAAATTAACATACCCTTCCCTGCACAATAATTATCATATTATTTATAGGGAAAATACATGCATAACAACAAATTACCAAATATAAGCTTAATTAGCACTGCAATTATTAGTGCTCTGTGCTGGCTACCTACTAGTTCGCTGGCACAGGCAAGTACCATTGAACAAGAACAATTAGAGGTCATTACGGTTACCTCTCGTAAAAAAGTCGAGTCGATTCTTGAAATACCTATGAGTGTCTCTGCGGTTTCAGCCGCTGAAATGAGTAATCGGAATTACTTAGATGCCAGTGATATTTATCGCACGCTTGCTGGTGCCGCAGCACCGAGAAATCAACTTATTTTACGTGGTTTAAGTGGCGGTAATGATACCACTCCTGATACAACCGCCATATTTACCGATGATATTCCCTATGAATTTACAAATTTAGCCGATATCGAACGGGTAGAAATATTACGCGGTCCACAAGGCACACTATATGGCTCTAACGCTATCGGTGGGACTGTACGTGTTATCACCAAAAAACCTCGCTTAAACGAGTTTGAACTGTTTGGTACTATACAAGGTGCTGCAGAAAAAGATGTTGATGGCTATGACAGTAGTATGTCTCTTGGCGTAAACATTCCCCTTGTGACCGATACGCTAGCAATGCGCATTAACGGTAATATCACAAATGATATGCGACCTATGGTTAACAAAGCTACGGGTGTGCAAAGCGATAAAAAAACCAGCTTCGTGCGTACTCAACTACTTTGGCAACCCGTAGATGGCACAACGGTTAACTTTGCATACGTTCGAGATGAGCGAAACCCACAAGGTTCTCCGTTAGGTGACACATCAAAACCAGGTGGCTTCTATAGCTTAAATTATCAAAACAATGAAAAAGCTAAATATGGCTATGACGTATCTGATAGCTGGAACGAATGCGACCCGAGTTGGGGACGTGTGCGTTGTGTTCAAGGTAGTGAATTTGTAACGGGAGCTGTTGATAGGTACTCAGTGTACAACACCTTTGATTATTGGGAAGAAGAAAAGTTCGACCTATTCTCTGTCACGGTCAATGTAGATAACATTGCTAATATTGCCTCGCTGACTTATACCGGCTCTTATCGTGAATACGAAACGCATTATCTAGATGACTGGTCGCGCCTTGACGCGGCAGATATGTTCAAAACTTGGATTATTACCCATGATGAATATGAGCGCACAACGCATGAATTTAGATTACAGAACATTGATTTAAATAGCCCCCTAAGTTGGACTCTCGGTTTTTTCTATGACAAAACCAAAGAGCCAAACACTCCAGATTACCAATGGCAATATTTGGAGTTAGGTGACCACGTTTCTGCCGCAGCTGAATATTGGTGGGAAGTAGATGCCCGTCAAATAGGCATCGATAAATTTGGCGACCCAGCAAAAATCTGGAACCTACACCGCTTTAGTGCTTGGGAAGAAGAACAAGCCCTGTTTGCTGATGTGAGTTATACCTTTCAAACACAAAAGTTAGGTGAAATAGAGCTAAACGCGGGTGTACGCCGTTTTGACTTAGAAGACTATAGCCACAGTGAAACCGCAGGGGTTTGGTCTGAAGAATTAACACTAACACAAGGTCAAGAAAATGGTAATCGTTATAAATTTAGTGCATCTTGGCGCCCAGAACAATACTATTCAGTTTATGCGCTTTACTCTGAAGGGTATCGCCCTGGCGGTAACAACGGGCCCCTCGCCCAATCATGTATAGATGACCCTAAAGCCAGTAAACGCAAAGATAGATATACTTCTGATTCCATCGATAACTATGAGCTGGGAGTTAAGGCATCGTTGTTTAATGGTCGCTTTAGTTTTAGCTCTGCTCTGTATCACATTGACTGGACCAATATTAAAACCAGTATTTACATGAATACCTGTGGTTTTAGTTATACAGCTAATGCCGGTGCTGCACAATCTCGTGGTCTTGAGTTTGAGTCAAAAGCCAACCTAACTGATAATTTATCACTTATCTTTAATGCTTCGTATACAAAATCGGAGCTTACGCAAGACAATGACTCTATTGGTGGTAGCAAAGGCGATGAAATGACCTTAGTACCTAAATATAATGCCTACATTGCGCTTGATCAAGAGTTTGAATTTAGAGGTCGTCCGGCTTTTATTCGTGCTGATATGAGTGCCTATGGTAAATATCAAACACATTTTGATACTAAAGATGGCGATAAAGTACCTAGTTATGAGGTGTTTAACTTATCTACACGCTATGAGCTAAATGACAACGTAAAACTTAGCGTTCACCTTAACAATATTTTTAATAATGATGCGGTTAAATATCAAAAGGACAGAAGTCGAAGCGATAGTGCAACAGCGCAGAAATATATCGAGTTTTTACCCGGTAGAACTCTAGCTGTACGCTTAGATTATATTTTCTTCTAAAATCCAAAAAGATACTGAAGACAATAAAAAATCCGATGCATTACATCGGATTTTTTATTGGATTTCGTAAAACTAAGCTAACGTTTTAAAATAGCAATCACTCTATTGCTATCAACTTGACCATTACAAACACTAAAGTAATCAAGCAAACACTGCTTAAAACTGACTTTTTCGCCCTGCAATTTTGCATCCAATAAGGCAACTTGCTCAGCCATACGACGAGATTTCAACTCGGCCGGGGAGCTAACTTCTGCCAGAATTTCTAAACGAAGTAATAGTTGCTCACCCGTAAGCTTACTTGTACTTTTAGCTTGTTGCCAAGCTTCAGGAAGTGGCGCACCATGCTCTATGGCTGCAATAAGAACATCATATTTTTGCTGATCTTTTTTTACCGCTAGCTTTTGCTTAAGCTGTGCAGTTTTATCTACTAAAGCTGCTTGGAGCTTTTTCATGCTAGGCAATAAGCGTAATTCAGAAACTTTTGCAGTAAGTTGTTCAAGCTCTTGCTCTGATAAGTCGTTATGTAGTTGTGATGCCAAAGCATCTAACTGAGCCTGCTGTTGAGTTTCTTGTTCAGATTGCTGCTGCTTTTGTAATTCAAATTGCTCACTTCGTTTAACAAACACCGCATCGTTATGTGCTCTAAAGTTTTGCCATAAAGTATGCTCTTGTTTAGAGCCTGCAAAACCAATCGTTTGCCATTGTTTTTGAAGCTCTTTAAGTTGCTCACACGCTGAAGCGAGGTCATCTAATTCAAGCTGCTGCTGCGCTTGCTCAACAAGCTGTTGTTTCAATACTGCATTACTTTGGTGGTAGGCCTTTAAACGATCATTCACCACATTATAATTGCTGCGATATTCATTATTGAGTGTTTTATACACTGCGCCATCAACACTGCCAGCTGAGCGCCATTGCTTTGCTATACGATTGAATTGGCTTTCATATTGTCGCCAATCAAATACCTGCTGTTGCGTATCTTGAAGACCAAGTTCTTGCATTTGCTCAATAATAAGCGTTCTCGATTTTTTAGCTTCATCGCGTTGGCGTTCCTGCTGCGCAAAGAATTCACGACATGGTGCAAATAACAACTCTATTTTTTCATCGAACAAGGTTGCCTGAGCTTTTTCTTCATCTGTATCTATACGGCCTAATTCGTTCCAACGAGCTCTGAGCAATTTAACTTCTTTCGCTCGCTCTTTAGGGTCAATATCAGTTTGTATAAGTTTTTCATCAAGTAGTAATAGTAACTCAGCACGTTTAGGCGTTGCTGCGTATTTCTGCCAATCACGCACCTCTTTCAATGCGTCATTTAAACTACTGTGCAACTTTTCAATACTTTGCTGATTGTATTCAGTTAGTTTCTCATAGTGCTCTAAAAAGCCATTAAATACACCAAA
The DNA here is from genome assembly GCF_945859825.1 of Pseudoalteromonas holothuriae. Lineage (GTDB taxonomy): Bacteria > Pseudomonadota > Gammaproteobacteria > Enterobacterales > Alteromonadaceae > Pseudoalteromonas > Pseudoalteromonas holothuriae. Next base: position 448,122 of record NZ_CAMAPC010000002.1, on the reverse strand, counting down.
CGCGACATTAAAACGACCTTGATCGATAAGCCTTTGCACGTCTTTAGCCTTTCGTCTTGCTTGCTTTAGCTGGTTTTGCTGCTCATCTACTAACGGTGAGACATCCTGCTTAAACTGCTTGCTCAAAGCATTTAAACGCGCTGATGCCTGTTTATGCAAACTCGTCGGTAGTTTGCGTAATGTAGTTTTACATTGTTCATACGCTGCTTTTTGTGCCATTAATACAGCATCTAACTGTGTAATATCTTGTGCAGGTGTAACCTGCTCCAACTCATCAAGATTTTTTTGCATCAATGTGTTAGCAGCGATAAGCTCAGGAAGCTTCGCCAACTGTTCAGTCAGGCTATCAACTTGCTTACTCAATGTAAGCAACTCTTTCGAGTCACTAAATTCACTTTGCGTTATCTGTGCTCTTAAATCACTGAGCATGTCAGCAAGAGCGGATGTTTGCTGCTCTTCAAGCGCTTCAATGGCTGCTGCTAATTGCTTCTCGGCACGCGCCACTGCCTCTATCATTTGGCTTATAAAGCTTGCTTTAGCTTGCAATGCCTGCTCATATGCTTGCTGTGTATCAAAATCATGCTTAAGCTTGGCTAAATGTTGAGTTAACTTTTCATTGATGCGATTAAACTTTTCATCCACCGTAGCAATGGTATCTTCATTTAACCATTTTAGTTCTATTTCTTGCCACTGCTTGAGCAGGGCAGTTGATTGCTCTTCAACTTGCAAGTATTGCGTCTTTTCACGCAAAGCATTGAGCTTGGCCAACACGACTTTGGTCTGCTGCTCAACTTGGGTTGGCATTTCTTTAGCTAAACGTTGCTGCTCAATGCGATTAGTAATGTGCGTCTTAGCCGCGTTATGAGCACTTTTAAGAACGGTTTTATCTAACTGGTACTGCTCAATTAAAGGCAGCAATGCAACTTGTAACTCTTCTTCGCCATCTTTAAAAGCCCGCTCTATTAACTTTGCATTTGCCAAACGCTTAAGTAATTTGACTTTGATCTGAATCTCTTTTTCTGAAAAAGCTAATTTCTCTAGTAGTTTTGCTGATGCATATTTATCTATATACTCGCAGCGAATATCATCGGATAACGCCTCATTTTTATTTAGCACAGCACTGGATATTTGTTGTTCAGCAAGCTCTTTCAGACTTTGATCTTGTTTATAAGCTTGCCACCACAGCACTAAGTTATTAACTTTGTGCAACGCTTTTTTACGAATTTCTGCTGAGCTATCCTTAAGCGCTAAAGTCTGCAATACCTCGGCATCTTTCCCGGTATCTAGTTTATCAACTGCGGCTAGACGCACCGCTGTTTTTGGGTGCTTCCACTTCGGGGTAAAAAGGTGTTTAAAGATCATTTTCGCTGAACCTAGCTATTTCATTTTGGGTTTTAAATTCTTGTTGTAACTCACGTTTTGATTTTTGAACCATTTCGCCACGTTCATTAACAGTAAATTGCTCATTACTTTTTGCTACTTTGGCCTGATACAGCATTACCAATTGTACCGTTTGCGCTTTTTGCGCTTCACTGAGCACCGTGCCATCAGGCCATTTGCCCGTTGATGCACCATATTGCAAACGTTCAAACACATCTGGAGTAATGCTATTTACCAAATTATCAATATTCATCGCTACTTTTTCTTTTTCAGATATATCAAAATTACACGGTTAACCAAATACCACACACAACCAGTCGCGATTGCTCCTTGGGCTGCCATCATCTGAAGTGAACCGGGTTCGGGTTGACGCCAATACATATAAAAAAAACCACCCAAGAACAAAATTAATGCTAAAAATGAGTGATTAATAAATTTTTGCTGTTTACTGATACGCTTTCTACTTGCAAGGCGTTCAATTTGTTCAGCCGTCATTTCACCTAACTGCATTTGGCAGTTCGGGCATACCGTATTTTTATTTGAAATAGATTTGCTGCAACCGGGACATTGTACAATTGCCATAAATAACTCTCCAAATGCTACAAAAAAGCGCCCATTGTGGGCGCCATTTTACTCGCTTTCTAATCGAATGTCTTTGTTCAATTAGACTCGTTTACCCGCATGCTGCTTTTATCATCACCTTTGTTTGGGTTTTGGTCATCAGCATTATGCTCTGAGTTAAATTTCTTCCAATAATCATCAACTGACTCTTTCATTTCTTTACGTAGTAAGAAAATACCAAACAAGTTAGGTAAGGTCATCACGACGATAGCAACCGCAGCTAGCTTCCAAACTAATGTGGTATCTGCAAATGATGCCCAAAAGAAACCTGCCACATAAAATACCCGATAAGGCATGACAGAGCGACTACCAAGCAAGTAAATCATCGCACGGTCACCATAGTAAGACCAAGCAATTGCAGTTGAAAATGCAAACATAAGTAAACCAATGGAAACAATATATTGCCCACTGTCACCAAAAAAGCCTCGGGTAAACGCCTTTGTGGTCAACTCTGCTGAATGCACCAACGATTTACCACGAATACTAATGCTATTATCAACCAATCGGCCATTCTTAACTTCGACAATGCCGGTATACACATGACGCTCAGTAATGCCAAAGCTAATATCTTCACCAATTGAGCGAGAGTGAAGAATAGTAAAATCATTACTCAGGGCTTTACCTTGAGCCACCTCAATATTGCCATTGTAAAGCTCAATGTCATGTTCTTTACCACCATTTAGATATTGATAAAGAGACTCCCTTTGTTGCGCGTTACCCTCACTATATTGACCTTGAATAATAGTCATAGATGAACGCTCAAATTGCGTATCGAATTTTTCTGACCACACACCTGACGATAAAATAACGAGACCAGTGATCGTGCAAATAATAATAGTATCAATAAATGGTTCAAGAATTGATACCATACCCTCTGATACTGGCTCATCAGCTTTGGCCGATGCGTGGGCTATTGGTGCAGAGCCTTGACCAGCTTCATTTGAAAATAACCCTCTGTTAACGCCGCGGTTAAACGCATAGGCAAATGATGCCCCGAGGAATCCACCTGCCGCTGCAGAGCCAGACATTGCATTTGTAAATACTGACGCAAACGAAGGTCCAATATTTTCTATGTTGTATAGAATCACACCCAATGCACCGACGATATATACGGCAGCCATCAGTGGTACAATACGTGATGTAATTGCTGCGATGCGTTTAATACCACCTAGAATAACCAAGGCAAGTAACACCGACAACACACCACCAGTATGCCAAGGCTCAAAACCGAACGTAGCCTCCATACTCTGAGCTATGTTATTGATCTGTGGCAAACTTCCAGTACCAAACGAACTAATTACTGTGGCTATGGCAAATAAGATAGCCAACCATTTCATATTCAAGCGGCGATCCATATAATACATAGGACCACCCGCCATAGTGCCATCATCTGTTTTTACACGATATTTATGTGACAACGTCACTTCTACAAACTTGGTCGTCATACCAAAGAATGCCGTCATCCACATCCAAAATAATGCAGCTGGGCCACCAATTGAAATTGCCAACGCAACACCACCGATATTACCAGTACCTACGGTGCCTGATAGTGCTGTTGCTAATGCTTGGAAATGCGTGGTATCGCCTTCATTACCCTTTTTATCAAACTTACCAGTAACCACTTTACATGCATGTTTGAAGTATCGAACTTGCGGGAACTTGAGATAAATTGTAAAAAAGAATCCTACACCTAATAATACATACGGGAACCATGCCGATCCCCCTAAAATGCTATCTAGAAAATCTAGAAACTGTCCGAACGCATCCACGACTCACCCTCTTGTTGTTATACGTAAAAAGCAACCATATATAAGGTTGCTTTTTGCATTGTTTATTATCTTAAGTTATCTACCACACTAACGATAGCCGCTAATGTATCTTGGCCAAATTGATATGAACGTCTGTCAGACCAACCGTAATATGGATCCGGTAGATTGGCATTATCTTTAAAAGGCATTTCGATGGTAAATGCCAACACTTTAAATGCCTCGCCAACTGCACTTGAAGCAACAGTTAAATTAGCCTTCCCAGGTGCATCTTTATCATAGCCAAATTCATCTTGAAATTCAGGTGTAATAGTGAGCAATGCATTTTTAAACACCTCTTCAAGGTTTTTAATACGTGCATCGTAACTGGGAATACCTTCACCACCAGCTACAAAATTGTATGGTAGCGCTTCATCACCATGGATATCTAAGTACATATCAACACCCGTTTCATGCATTTTATTCAATACATAATAAACCTCAGGTGATTTTTCTAAACTCGGCGTTTGCCATTCTCTATTTAAATTAACACCCGCTGCATTGGTACGAAGATGCCCTCTAACACTGCCATCAGGGTTCATATTAGGTATGATGTGAAATACTGCTTTTGAGAGTAATGCAGCAGCATGAGGGTCTTCATCATCAAGTAGTTTATGCAATAACCCCTCAACAAACCACTGTGCCATAGTTTCACCGGGGTGTTGACGAGCAGTTATCCAAATATGTTTTTTATCGTCGCTGGGTTCACCTATCGTCAATAAACTAATATCTCGTCCATCTAGAGTTTCGCCTAGTGTCTCAACGTCACTAATATCGTGACTTTGAGCCCAATACACTAAATCTAGATGGCGCTCATAACTATAAGGTGTAAAATAAGCAAAGTAGGTATGCGCATACTCAGGTTCAAAATCAATAACTAATTGACCATTATCGTACTGACTCGGTACTCTGAACCAAGTTTGGCGATCATAAGATGCGACTGCATGATAGTCGTCCCACCCCTCAGGGTAAGCAGACTTGTCTAAACCATTTATATGTAACTTATGACATAAAAACGGTGTGCTTTCGAGACGAAAGTGAAACCACTGGAAAAATTCCGACTCATTGTCTTGATTAATTTCTAACTGAATATCAAGTGGCTCGCTTGAATCAAGCACCTTGATATTGCCACTGTCAAAATTACTGGAGATCTTCATTATGTACCTTAATATTTCATTCCATACTAATAAGATAGAACCACTGCGCTGTTAATCTTGTTATCTACCTGTAACGTAATAGGGTCAAGAGTAACACAGCATGATAAGTTCAAAAACCAAAAAAGCCAGCTAAAGCTGGCTTTTTGAGGCTAAAATGTATTAACGAGGTAGGCTTGGAAAAGAGACTTCTGCCATATCGCGCATTACTCGCACTACCTGACAGCTATAGCCAAACTCATTATCGTACCATACATAAAGTACAACTCTGTCACCATCAACAATAGTAGCTTGGGAATCAACTACGCCCGCATAACGACTACCTACTAGGTCAGTTGATACAATTTCTGTTGACGCCGTATAATCTATTTGGTCGCGTAACTCTGAATACAACGACGTGTCACGTAAAAACTCATTTAACTCGTCACGGTCAGTCGCATTTTCAAGGTTTAAGTTAATAATCGCCATTGACACATTAGGCGTAGGTACTCGAATAGCATTACCTGTCAACTTACCAGCAAGCTCAGGTAGAGCTTTAGCAACCGCTTTGGCTGCACCAGTTGAAGTAATAACCATATTCAATGCAGCACTACGACCACGGCGTTCAGCTTTGTGGTAGTTATCAATCAAGTTTTGGTCATTAGTATACGAATGTACTGTTTCTACATGGCCATTCTTAATACCAAACTTATCATTAATTGCTTTCAATACTGGTGTGATAGCATTGGTAGTACAGCTAGCTGCTGATACAATTTTATCTTCGTTTTTTATATCCTGGTTATTTACACCATAAACAACGTTCTTGATGTCACCTTTAGCAGGTGCGGTCAATAATACTTTAGCCGCACCGGTAGATTTAAGGTGAAGGCCAAGACCATCTTCATCTTTCCAAATACCTGTATTATCAACAATCAAAGCATTTTCAATACCATACTTTGTATAATCTACTTCATCAGGAGAGTTTGAATAAATTATTTGGATGTAATTACCATTTGCTTTGATTGCACTCTTTTCATGGTCAACAGTAATCGAACCATTAAAAGGCCCATGAATAGAGTCTCGGCGTAGTAAGCTTGCACGTTTTTCTAAATCGCCATCACGACCACCGCGAACCACAATTGCACGTAATCGTAAATCAGCGTGAGAGCCGCCACGTTCAATAAGTAAGCGCGCTAATAAACGACCAATGCGGCCAAAACCATACAACACAACGTCACGAGGTTTTTGCTCTGCATCTTTATTGAGCAACTCACTTAATTCTGCGTTTAAATATTCTTCAATAGAGCGACCTTCGCCAGCATTCTTATAAATATAGCCGTATGCTAACTTGCCCAAATCAATACGTGCTGGCGCTAAGTCCATTTTACTGATTGCTTCTAGAAATGGAAAACTTTCGCGCAAACGCAATTTACGCTCTTCAAAACGAGCAACCGTTTTGTGTGCTTTAATTACATCAATCGTGCTCGTATTTACTAATGGACGACCGTAAACAGCAATTTCTATGCCTGCGTTACGGTATAAACGGCCAATAATTGGCTGCATGTTTTCTGCGTAATCTTGGCGTTCTTGCCAGCTATTTTGATATTCTTGCTCGTGAGATAAGGTCATTTTTTCTGCCTAATAAACAATTTTTGAACGGATAGCCCACTTGGGCATCGCTATTCTAATTTAAACTGCTTTGATTCTCCACTGTTACTCATCAATTCATTGGGCTAGAATACTAATTAACAACTAACCATTAGAGGAAGTCTTATGGCATTAAGACAATCTATTGTCTTATCTGTATTGCTGTTGGCTGGGTGCGACGATACCATAACGTTAAGTCATGTTTGTAACGAAACCCCTGGTTTGTGTAGTGACTTAAATACTGATAGTCATTGTAGAGAAGAGCGTGCCAATGTCATAATCGCTCGCTATCATGAATATAAAGAGCCTACCGACAATAACAAATACCAATTACTTAAATTATTTGAAGGCTACAACAAGTGCGTATCACGTGCTGCAAAAATAGAACACATAAAGCTAAAAGAAAAAACCACTTCAAGAGTAGAAGGTCACTTAACTAGCCTCAAAGAGATGAACCGGATTTTTAACGAAACCTTAGATACTTCTCATCCAGGGCTACTGTACTATCATTGGTCTCGTAACAATAATAAAGCAGCCATGAACAAATTGCTAAATATGCAAGATCAAAAAGATGTGCGTAACGACTCTGAGCTGCAATTATTTTTAGCGACGTTTTACGCAAAAATTGATGATGATAAAACGATAAATATTCTGTACCGTGTCTTAGAGCTAAATCAAGCGGGTCAACATCCCGCTGCAGAGGTTTATGAAACATTAACCAGCATTTTTTATAAACAAGAAAAATATAAACACGCTTACACCTTCGCGAAAGTAGCAACTCTATCTGGCTACACAAATGTAGATATCATCCCCATAGAAAACCAACTTATAAGTGCGGGAAAGTCATTAGACTCTTATGATGAACTCGCACAACAAACTTATACGCAAATACAAGAAGGTATATTTGTTTCACCAAGAGAGTTTTAAAAAAAGAGCAGCTCAGTGCTGCTCTTAAAGCTTTAACTTTAAAGTCGGAAAGTTAAATTAGTTACGCCTTACTTTTCAATTCATGAGTCACTTTTGTAAGCCCCACTTCTGATATACGTGTGGTGATCTCTTTTTGTTTTGCGCTAAGTAATGAAATACCCTCAGCAACCATGTCATATACTTTCCAGCTTCCGTCATTGCTTTGTCTGAATTTAAAATGCATATCGATATCTGGACCTGAAGTTTCTTTTATAACAACTTTAACGGTTGCAAAATGACTGTCACTACTAATCGGTAATTCTTCAAATATCACTTGCTGGCCTTTGTATTGCATAAGCGCATTTGCATAAGTTGTTACAAGATAACTATCCACTGCATCAATAAACTCAACCGCATCGGCACGTTGCAACCCTTTAATATGCTTACCTAAGAGCTTAAATGAAACAAACTTGACATCAATATGTGGCATCAAGCGACTTCGGACAATATTCTTCATAACTGTAGGTTCTGCTTTACCTTCTTTATTAACCACTTTTATATCGGAAAATAACCCATCACCCACTTGATTAATCAACTGATATGGTGTGTCTGACGAAAAGCTAAATGCAGAAAAAAACAATGCAAATGCGAAGAGTAATTTATTCATAACCATAAGTCCTAAATGTTTATCTGCGTGTATGATACGCAAACATTTCATGCTGAAAAAGATGCAAAAGTGCATATATTTGATGCCTAAAAAACACCAATGAACAATTTACCAAACTCTACATCAGTCATTAGCAACCATGCTGATCCAAGAGCTTAAATATTGATAGGGTGTAGTATATCTGCAGCCGTGAGCTAGAAGTGTTAGGATTTGTAAGGAATATAATGAAAGTGTTTGCAAACAAAGTTGTGGCCACAATTATCTGTTTAAACGTGACCACTAATAAGACAAGTGATTAGTCTGCACTTACCTCTATACTTTGGTAAGTAAAATGGCTCGAGCCTATTCTTGTCTTTAAAGCATTCGTGATAGCATCAGCATCAAAATTGATTTGCTCGTGAAATGGCATTCTCAACAAATCACTCTCTAGGTTTTCTATAAGTATATTTCCTAAAAACGACATCCTTTGTTGAGCACACATACTTTTCGCCAGCCAAGCGCCAGGTAAAGAAACAATGCCTATATTGGGTGCCTTTTTAAACAATAAAGCATCATCTAATTGAGAGAGACCCGAGATACAACTAATCCGCCCGCAAAACTGCAATAATGATATGAGCTCGTTGGTATGCTCGCCAGTGCAATCAATCACACCTTGTACGCCATCATAACCATATTTTCGCTGTATCTGTGCAGCAAGGTCTTGTTCATCTTGTGAGAACAAAACATCAGCGCCAAGTTCTTTTACCAACTCCAGCTGATCATCCGGACAATTTGTAAAAACCATCAGCCCCTGCTGTTTAGCGAATTGAATCGCCAGTTGACCTGTACAAGAGTGTCCTGACTCTATAAATACAGAATCACCTTCATTTAACTGTAATTTAAACAACGCTATTAAAGCAGTCATACCTGGTGTTGGCAAACACGCTGCTTTGGCCAAGTCAACACCCTCTGGTAATGCAGTCAATGCATAATTTGCAACACAAGCATATTCACTCATTACACCTGCAGTACTAATATCATTATGCCACATAACTTTAGTGCCTACTTGAGGATGTATTCCCTTTGGCGCATCTACAACCGTTCCTACTGCATCAAAACCAAAGATTCGAGGATATTGCCAACATGGTGTACCAATTTGAACAAATTTCTCATCAAGCGCCCCCAAACCCACATACTGTACTTTTACAAGTACTTGCTGTTCTGCCATTTTAGGAACTGAGACCTGCGCTTGCTCTAGGTTAAAATTTTGCCCAACTTTATTCAATAATATCGCTTTCATATTTTTGGGTATCGTCGTTGTCACGCTATCCTCTATATTCAATTATTAGGTACGTTTAGCTATGCTAAATGCTGCTCTAACCTCTTTGTTTAACAATTAGAGCATTCATTGTCACATAGCTCAACTAGAAGTTTTATCATTGCCTGCATTGGCATGCTTTTGCTGATTTTTACCATTCACCAACATATAAAATACCGGCGTAAATAATAAACCAAACAGTGTCACACCAAGCATACCAAAAAATACTGCTATGCCCATCGCATGGCGCATCTCTGCCCCTGCCCCCGATGCTAATACCAACGGTACTACACCCGCCGTAAATGAGATAGAAGTCATCAGAATTGGCCTTAAGCGTAACCGACACGCAGTCATGATAGCGTCAAACGCAGACTGCCCTTCTTCTGTTTGCTCTTTGGCAAATTCCACCATTAAAATCGCATTTTTACAGGCAAGGGCCACAAGCACTATCAATGCAATTTGGGTGAAAATATTATTATCTCCGCCTACCCACCACACCCCTAGTAACGCTGAAAATATAGTCATTGGTACAATCAAGATGATTGCCAGCGGCAATCGTAAGCTCTCGTACTGCGCTGCCAACACCATAAATACAAGTAATACGACCAGCGGAAAGATATACATCATAGTATTTCCAGCTAGAATTTGCTGGTAAGTGACATCAGTCCATTCATAAGCCATACCACCAGATAACTGCTGAGCCAAAATTGCTTCTATCGCTTGTTGCGCTTGATCTGAGCTATACCCCGGTGCAGGGCTACCGTTTAACTCAGCGCTTGGATAGCCATTATAATGCATAACTCTATCTGGCCCAGTAGTGGGCGTTGCAGTTAACACTGACCCTAATGGCACCATATCACCACGCACATTACGTACCTTCAGTGCCAAAATCTGCTGGGGGTCTAAGCGGCTTTGTGCCTGAGCTTGCGCTGTCACCTGATAAGTACGACCAAACAAATTAAAATCGTTCACGTACAAAGAGCCCATATAAACTTGAAGTGCATTAAATACTTCAGATAAGGGAATGCCTTGCAGCAACGCTTGCTCTCTGTCTATATCAATATCCATTTGTGGTACTTGGATTCTAAAACTTGAAAATATACCTGTCAGTGCTGGGTCTTTTCGTGCCTCATTAGTTACTTTTTGCAATGCCTCAAACAATGCTTCAAACCCTTTATTTCCTCGGTCTTCAATTTGCAGCTTAAAACCACCTGTAGTACCTAGCCCTTGAATTGGCGGTGGTGGAAAAACCGCAACAAATGCTTCATCAATTGCAGTAAAGCGCTTATTGAGCTCATCGGCAATCGCCATAGCTGACAAGCTTGGGTCATCTCGACTGGCAAAATCTTCTAATGGTGTAAATACAATCGCCGAATTAGGGCTATTCGTAAACCCATTAACTGATAGGCCTGGGAATGAAACCGTATTGGCAACGCCCGGAACTTGAAGTGCTATCTTTTCCATTTCTCTCGTAACAGCTTCAGTTCTATCAAGACTTGCGGCATCTGGTAGCTGTGCAATAGCGACTAGGTACTGCTTATCTTGAGCAGGAATAAAACCACCTGGTACTACATCAAACAATTTAACCGTTGAGCCGACCAACACAAGATACAACACGGCAACAACTGTAGAGAGTCGAATGAGTTTTTTAACTAATTTCTCATACCCTTCACCGCTTTTTTCAAAAAACCGATTAAACGGCTTGAACAACCAACGACCAAATAGCTTATCAAGCAAAACCGTGAGTTTATCTGGCGCACTGTTATGAGGTTTAAGTAACAATGCAGATAATGCAGGCGATAGCGTCAATGAGTTAATCGCAGAAATAATCGTTGATATTGTTATTGTTAGAGCAAACTGTTTATAAAATTGACCCGACAGTCCTGTGATAAAAGCGGTCGGAATGAATACTGCACACAGTACTAAAGCGATTGCAATAATAGGGCCTGTTACTTCATTCATCGCCAATTTAGTGGCCTCTACAGGGCTTAGACCATTGGCAATATTACGTTCAACATTTTCAACGACAACTATCGCATCATCCACCACAATACCGATGGCCAACACTAGACCAAATAAAGACAACGTATTAATAGATACACCCAACCATTGCATTACAGCGAAAGTCCCCACTAAAGATACAGGTACAGCAATCAATGGAATGATAGACGCACGCCATGTTTGTAAAAACAAGATAACCACAAGTACGACCAATACAATGGCTTCTAACAGCGTTTTTATTACAGCATCAATTGACCCGCGCACAAACACCGTGGGGTCGTAGACAATGTCATACTCAACACCATCAGGGAACGACTCACTTAATCGTGCCATAGTTGCACGTACTTGATCTGAAAGTTCAATCGCATTTGAACCTGGACGCTGAAAAATCGGCATCGCTAAAGCTGGTTGCCCGTTTAAAAGCGCTCTTAATGCATACTGGTCTTGCCCAAGCTCAATGCGGGCAACATCTTTAAGGCGTGTAATTGCACCTTGTTCTCCAACTTTGATCACCACTTGCTCAAATTCTTCAATACTGCTCAAACGCCCTCGAACATTTAAAAGAACTTGAAATTGTGACTCATTAGCTGCTGGTTGTGCACCTAAACTACCTGCAGCAACTTGCTGATTTTGCTCTCTGAGTGCACTTACTACATCCATTGCTGTCAGTTGGTTTGATGCTAGAGCATCAGGGTTAAGCCATACACGCATGGCATATTTTCCACCACCAAATAGCTGAACATCACCCACTCCACTCAAGCGCGCAATTTCATCTTTCACATATAAGTCAGCGTAGTTAGATAAATAAGCCGTATCATGGCTGTTTTCTGGTGAGTATAAATGAACTACCATCGTTAAATCAGGCGATGCCTTTTCAGCAACGACACCCAAGCGCTGGACCTCTTGGGGCAAGCGAGGCAGTGCACTATTAACTCTATTTTGAACCTGAACTTGTGCACGGTCTAAGTCTGTACCGAGCGCAAATGTTACAGTTAAAGTCATACGGCCATCGCTAGTCGCTTGTGAAAACATATAAAGCATGTTCTCTGTACCATTGATTTCCTGCTCAAGTGGGGTTGCAACCGTTTGTGCAATCACTTTTGGATTAGCACCAGGATAACTTGCAGAAACGACTACTGTGGGTGGCACCACCTCTGGATATTCACTGACTGGTAACTGAAATAAGCTCAAAGCACCAGCAATAAAGATGATTAACGACAACATAGCCGCAAATATTGGCCTATGAATAAAAAAGTGAGAAAACGACATTGATTATTCTCCGCGCTTAGCAACCAACAAAGCCTTTACAGCTTGCTTGGTCATGACCAATGATGCATGTTCAGGTTCAATTTCAACTAGTTGAGGTGCAACTGGCATGCCAGGGCCCACTCTTGCCGGGCCATTAACAGCTATTTTATCACCTGCTTGAAGACCCTGAGTTATCGCTCTCATTTGACCATAACGATCCCCTAAAGTGACAGGCCGATATTGCAAAACATTTTGTTCATCAGTCACTAATACAAAACGATTTTTAAGATCAGTGCCGATTGCTTTTTCAGGTACTAATACATGTTGCTTCACATCATCAGCGGCAACACGAATTCGCGCAAATGCACCTGGTTTGAGTTGATCTGTGGCTCTAAAGAGTGCTCTAACACGCAGTGTACCTGTTTCAATATCAATGCGGTTATCTACAAAGTCGATGACTCCGCCGTGGTTAAAACCTTGTTCGCCAAGCATTTGCATTACCACTTGCGTTGTCTTATCACCTTTTAACTGGTTAAATTGTTGATGCCATGTGCGTTCATTAATATCGAAGTATGCATACACGTAATCATCAGAAACAAGGTGTGTGAGTAAGCTGACTCCTGCTTGAACCGTATTTCCTTTGGTAAGCTCTGCGCGAGATACAACACCATTTATCGGTGCTTTTACTTTGCTATAAGCTAAGTCCAACTCAGCAGCATCTAATTTCGCCTTAGTTGCTTGTACATTTGCCTTGTGTTGAGCAAGTAGAGAGCGGCGATGCTCAACTTCCTCTTGCGAAATTGACTTACTAGCCAGTAAACGATCAGCACGTTTCAAATCATTTTTTGCTTGTGATAATTGCGCTTTAGCACTAGCTAGTTGTGCTTTTAATTCTGCAACTTTAACCATGAAAGGACGCTCATCAAGAGTAAACAACACATCGCCTTTGTTAATTTGCTGCCCTTCTTCAAAGTTTACTTGTGCAATATTGCCTGAAACCCGAGGTTTCAGCTGCACAAACTCCATCGCTTCTAAACGGCTAGTATAAGTAAACCAAGTTTGAACTGGGTATTCTTTAACAGCAGCCACATCAATAGGCTGTTTAAAGGCTTGCACTTGTTGAGCAGGCGCATCCGCATGTGACTCACTACATCCTGTTAAATAAGCCAAGCATCCTAAGATAGCTATCGTCACTAATGATTTTTTCATGGTTTTATCTCCTCTTCCTATGTGATGCTCAGTATATAGAATGGACAAAAGCCAAAAAAGCATCGATTTTTAATTTATTTAGTGCCAAAATAGCACCAATATAAATTATTGGCAGAAAACCATGGATACAAGTACGCGTTTATTAATTTTTTTAGATGTTATTGAACGAGGGTCTTTTGCAAAAGCAGCGCAACATCGTAATATTGATCGCTCTGTTATTTCCAAACAAATCAGTAAATTAGAAGAGGAATTAAGCGTTAGGTTACTCAACCGAACAACTCGTTCCTTCTCATTAACAGCCGCTGGCGCTGAGATGGTAAAAAAAGCACAGCAACTGCGCAAACTCCTCAGCGAAACACACCTACTTGCAGAAAACTACCATACCGAACCCAAAGGCCTACTTAGGATCACAAGTTCAACCATCATTGGAAGAAGGTACGTACAGCCTGTGATCAATGAATTTCAAAAACGTTTTCCTCAAGTTGAAATTGAGTTGCGATTAGAGGATAGACTTGTCGATATCGTTGGCGAAGGCTACGATTTAGCATTTCGTGTCGGTGAACCTAAAGACTCATCGCTGATTGCTCGTAAAATAGCTCGAAATAGGTTAATCATATTAGCTACCTCACAATTTATTAGTACCTTTGGTGAACCAAAGTCTATGGCAGATTTAAGTACTTTACCTGCAGCTTCGTATGCGAGTGAGGGCTTGAGGTTTACTGGAATTAGTTACCTAAACGATAACAACGAGCTCAGTGAGGTACCAATAAAAAGTATTTATCGTAGCAATGATGGTGAATTATTAATAACGAAGGTACTCTCTGATACCGCCTTCTGTACAGTTCCTGCATTTTTAGTTGACCAAGAAATCATTAATGGACTGCTCACGCCATTAATGACGCATGTTACGCTCATCGATTATGCTGCACTTTATGCCGTATACCCACACCGAGATCTACCTGTCAGGACCCGATTATTTTTTGATGCCATGCGTGAATACATTGGCAAAGATGTACCAATTTGGGAAAAGAACATCCCTAACTTTGATAGTTTATACGGCTTTAAGCCCGACATAAAGTTACCACTTTTTTAAACAACAAAGGATCTTTTGGTACAAGCTTTTATGAGACTTCTTGTGATTAGATTGATGAAATTTATTAACTCTTTCTCTGCGCTCAGCCGCGGCATTTGCAACTTGAGTAAAGCGCTGACGTTGAGATTCAGTTAAATTTGGGATTGACTTTAATTTGCTACCTGAGATAGACGGTGTTGATTTTACAGAGCTACACATTCTTCTAAATCCTAATATATGGCTATCATAAATATAGACCATTCAAGTTCATAAAATATTTCACTCATATTTACGTAAAGCACTTTTGACTAAACTATTTGAACTAATCCATTTTATACACTCATTCAATGGTAACGCTTCGCTAATATTAAACCCTTGCAAATAATCACAATTTAAATCGCGCAAAAAATCAACAACTCGATCATCATTAACCCCTACCGCAGTCACACCACAGCGCAATCGTTTCGCTATGAACATCGCAGCTTCTACAATGATTTGTGACTTTTCATCATATAAACAGGACTCAATAAAAGAAGGGTCAACTTTAATTTGAGAAACAGGTAAGTCTCTCAATACTTTAAACGAAGAACAGCCACTACCAAAATCATCAACGCACACCGCAAACCCCATATCAATTAATACATCAATTAATGCATGAGATTGCTGGATATCACTTACCATCATTGTTTCTGTCAATTCAAACATTACATGTTTTGCATTCACTTTGCTGTGAGTTAATAAACTGGCTAGAAGTTTTAGCAGCTCATTATTTAAAAAGTCATGACTTGATAAGTTAATGTGTACCACTAGATTATTATCACATTCGAGTAATTTGGGAAGATCAACAAATACTTGCTTAATAACAAACAAACTTAGTTGCCTAATTAAATTACTGCTTTCTGCTATATGAACAAAATCCTCAGGCATTATCATTTTACCGTTAGCCTGCGGCCAACGGCACAATGCCTCCACGGCATGTACCTCTGCCGACTTTGCACATATAATAGGTTGATAAAATACTTTTATTGTTTGTTGTGTAAAAGCCTCTTTTAAACTAACTGAGATTAAAAAGTCATGCTCGTTTTGTACATGGAGTGCCTCGTCAAATATAACCAATGACTGTTTTGAATGCTTTGCTTTGTACATAGCAATATCAGCGCCTTTGAGTAGCTCAACACTGTCGTGCCGTTTTTGACCATTGTAAATACTAGCACCGGCACTATATTGCACATCAACAGACATTCCCTCAATTTGCAAAGGCTCCTCAAGGGCGTTTAACAATGCATTGTTTTGCTCATAAATTGACGTTTCAGTTGTGTCATCAATTAATAAAACAAACTCATCTCCTCCAATGCGAAATAATTCATTTTTTGGTAACAACGCCACTTTTAAGCGTTCAGATAACGCCAGTAAGACTTTATCACCAAAAAGATGCCCTACCGAATCATTGATTTTTTTAAAATTGTTAAGATCAATTAACATAACTGCAAAGCACTTTTTATGAACGATTCTTTCTTCTATCGTATTGATACAATGTTCACGGTTATTAAGTTTGGTAAGAAAGTCAGTTTGAGCATGAAAGCGTTCATATTCTACCAACTTATTAAGGGATTCAAGACTTTGCCGTGCAAGGTAGTTAACTAATACAACAAAAATAGAGCCAAAAAAAAGAATACTCGCCAAGCCAATATTAAGAAAGTCAACGTGTGTTTGCTCAAATAAATAAACTGAAAAAGTACTATAGCCAAGAATAAAAAATACGATTAAGCCGAACAGAACACGCCACCCAAGGTGAATTGATATTTGACAAATTTTATGGGCTAAAAAAAGTGAGGTGCATAGCCCAATAATACCGCCAAAAACCAGAACAAATGCTAAGGATTCCACATATTTTCACCATTATTGATGCAATGAATGAAAGTATAGTGGAAAATTTGACAATCGGTTGTTTTAGCTTGCGCGTGAATTATTCATACTAGTTGGTTTAACATTTCATTTGCTCTGAGCTAAGGTGTCAGCATAACAAAGTAAATTTGCACGCCATATAGAGAGTCGATTACCGATAAGATAAAAAGGCAGAACAACTATTCGAATCTTCGTTTAGTGAAAAGTGAAGGGCTAGCTTTTAGCACCCTTTTAAAAAGGCAGTGCTAGCTGTTAGCGTTATAAACTAAAGTAACTTTTAAAACCTGCGAGCGTATTGGTTGTGGCGACTGCCGCAAGGATCAACCCCATAACTTTACTAATAACAATGGCACCTGCATTACCGATTAAGTTATGAATTTTGCTCGCCATCAGCATTAAAAATATAGCAAGTATCACAACAACTATCATTACACCTGATATTTGCACTTGCTGCCACAAGCTTACCCGTGCATTCTCTGTCATCAGCACGGCAGCCAACATAGCACCAGGGCCTGCGATAGAAGGTACTGCTAGTGGAAAGATAGCCGTCTCGTGATATTTGTTGACCAAACGGACCTCTTCTTCTGGCTTACTTTCTCCAAAGATCATTGATAAAGCGAATAAAAATAATACGATACCCCCTGCAATTTGAAATGCTGGAAGCGGAATGGCCATCGCTTTTAAAATTAACTCTCCCGCCACAACAAAAAACAATAAAATCAGCGTTGCGGCTAAACCAGAGATAAGCGCTATTCTTCTTTTTGCTTTTGCATCATACCCTCGTGTTGCAGCAATAAAGACGGGGACAGTGCCAATTGGGTCAATAACGGCAAAGAACACGATAAACACAGCCAAAAAATCTATCATTCGTTCAAAAACCTCACTATTTTAAGCACATACCATATTCATATTCTCACTGCTTGAAAGTAGTTAACTAAGCAGCATCTTGGCGGTATATTCGCATGTAAAGATTAGCTACGCTATTGTTATTTCATTTGTCATATTGAACATGAATGCGTTTGGCTATCCTTTGTCCAGTTCAAGAAAACCTGCTTGAACAATGCACTGGATATAACATTGGAAAGACGGAGTAGAAACATGCATATAAACACAGCCTTACCTCACTGAGTCAAAATGCAAAAGTAGCCTTCATTAATTAATTTATAACAAGCTCTCACAGCCAGCTTCTATCGCGTAAAAACGCATTTGATGTGAGAGCCCTATAAAGGTAAGAAAAACCCTTAATATCTTAACTAAATAAAAATCAAATTAATCATGCAGATTTAAGAATCGCGTATAATTGATCTTTTAAATGTAAACGTTGCTTTTTCAAAGAGTCTAGGTACTCATCGGAGGTATTTTCCACCCCTTCTTCAATACGAATAACTTCGTGATCGAGATTATGATAATCATCAAACAAACGTGCGAAATGGCGGTCTTTCATTTTTAATTCATGAATTTTATCTTTAAATTCTGGTAATTCTTTTGCAAGACTGTGGCGTTCAATATGCATTGCTTCATTCCTATTGTATGTATGTGTGTAAGTAGGAGTCTTTACATTACGCCTCAAGTCATACTAAAACTTTGATCTAACACAATCTTATCGCCATATTCAATACAAAAAAGCCTTACAAAAAAGTAAGGCTTTGGGCAAGTATAAGAATTAAAATCGATAACCTAATCAGTCATCAACTAGATGCTTTGCAGTTGATTCACGCGTAATAAGCTTAGCTTCTAACGTCGCTTGATATACTGATGTTTGTTCATCACTTATCTGGAGAATTAGTTGCTCCACAGCCTGTCTGGTCATCTCTTCAACTGGTTGTGCTATGGTGGTTAAACCCGGCCAAATATGGCGAGCAATCGGCGCATTATCAAACCCAGCAATAGAAATATCTTTGGGTACTTGCAGCTGGCGTTGTGTTGCTAGTTTCAATACCGCAGCAGCCATATAATCGTTAGAGGCAAACACGGCACTAGGTGTAGGTTGCAAGTCCAATATCTCCTTCGCGCTGTCCGCCCCTGAATGATAACTAAAGTTACCCTCAGCAACCAGTTCGCTGTCAAATTCGATATTATGCACAGTAAGCGCTCTTTGATAACCACTAAAGCGCTGCTCAGTGGCACTGTGATCTGGGTGACCTTTGATAAACGCAATACTTGTGTGGCCTAGCTTAATCAAGTGCTCTGTTATCTCAAAAGCGCCTTGCTCATCGTTGCTCCGTACAGAGATAGAATCTTTGTCTTCAATAGCAGATGCAACCCGAGCAAAATGAATTTTCTTTCTCTTTAAAAATGCAATTAGCTCTTGTGAATCAGAAAATGGCGGCGTCAATACCATGCCGTCCAATCGAGAGGTGGTGAGCAAATGCTCAATATTCTCAATTAACGCTTCACCGCGTAATTCACATGGGTGAATAAGTAAGTTGTAATTATGCTTATGGCACGCTTCCAACGCCCCGCTTTGTACACGAGTGATGTAACTTTTACTGGGGTTATCATATAAGCAACCAATAATAAAGCTTCTGTTTCTAGCTAGACCACGTGCTATTGGATTTGGCGTATAGTCTAGCTCTTTAAATACTTTTAAAACTTTTTCACGCGTTGCTGGACTCACATTTGGCTCATTATTTAGCACTCGTGATACCGTTTTTTTAGATACGCCAGCATAAGTTGCAACGCTATTAATGGTTACTTTTTTCATGCAATTATTCCAAACCTCTGATTAAGTGCGGCGTTCATGCAAACACGCTGCGGCACCAATTAAAGGAATATTGTCTTGTACAACCAAAGTGACTGGTATCTGCCCCACATATTGAGACATTAAGCCTTTTTCAGTAAACCTTTCAATAAAGCGACTAGATGATAGCCGCTCTGTCATGCGAGGCAAAATTCCACCGCCAATGTACACGCCGCCCAAAGCACCAAACGTAAGTGCTAAATCGCCAGCTACGCTACCCATCCAGTCACAAAAATGTGTCAGCGTAGCATCGCACACCTCACATTCAGCAGCCAATTGACTAATTTGCTCTGCGTTTAAATCCATCGGTGTATGGCCCTTAACCTCTGCCATAGCACGATACAAACGTGCAATCCCTGGGCCTGAAAATACACTTTCTATCGAAACATGCTGCAAATTAGCACGTAATGCATGTAGCAACTGCCTGTCTAACGCTGTTACAGGAGCAAGATTTATATGACCCGCTTCACAACTCATCACCGCACTGCCGTTAATATCACGCGCCAAACATGCTGCACCAAATCCAGTACCAGGACCCATAACCGCAATATTCGCATCGGGTTCTGGCTGCCCCGATTTTATCATTAAATTTTGCTCAGCATCTAAATAAGGCGCTGCGTAAGCAAACGCAGCAAAATCATTAATCACTGCCAGTTCATCAAAACGCATTTGCTTTTTAAGCTCAGCAATACCGAAATGCCAGCCTAAATTAGTTAAATATACTTGCTGAGATTTTATTGGCCCAGCCACGGCAAGGCTAGCTCTTGTCGGCTTGATAATTGGGAGCTGTTCAATATAGCGGTTTAAGGCACTTTCAAATGATTGAAATTCAGCGCTTGGATAAGTTGTTTGATATTGTATTTCAAATTGATAAGTTTGTTGACAATAATGTGTAACAACCGCAAATCGTGCGTTCGTTCCACCAATATCAGCAACTACAATCGGCTCAAAGTCTTGCTGTTGGTAACTTGTTGTCTGGGTCATGTTGTTTTCTCTTTTGCCATTGCGCGAGATCTGCGCTTATTTTTATGCACTAAGCTTGATGTGCCAATGCAATTATTTCTATTGGTCATTCAGTTAATTTTGCACGCTAACTGACGTAAAAAATGCTGCCCACACACGTTGAGCAGCCAATACGTTTTGACAACAAAATGATAAAACAACCACATTATGACACCGGTGTCAGAATGTGGCAATAAAAAATTAATGTTTCTGTGGAAATTGGTTGAAAAATTTATTCAAATCCTGACAATGGTTGAGATAACTTCACACGAGTATAAAAATGAAACATAAAGGTAAAGCGACGTCTTTTGATATCGCCCATTATGCAGGTGTATCACAGTCTACAGTATCTCGTGCTTTGAGAAACAGTCCTTTAGTTAATGAAGAAACTCGTCGAAAAGTCCACGAAATGGCAGCCAAGTTAAATTATAAAGTTGATAAGAATGCCAGTAACTTACGCACGCAACAAAGCAGCACACTGGCACTTTTACTATTTGAAGACCCAACCACCGATGAGTCACAAATCAACCCTTTTTTCTTGAGCATGTTAGGCAGTATCACTCGTGCATGCTCAAAAGAAGGCTACGACTTGCTGGTTTCATTCCAATCTAGTAGCCAAGATTGGCGTGCGGATTATGAAGATAGCCACCGAGCGGATGGTATTATATTGCTTGGCTATGGAGACTATTTAGACTATCAATCACGCCTTCAACAGTTATTAGATCAAGATACTAAGTTTGTGTGCTGGGGCGCAAAAGTGGATGGCCGCGAAGATCTCAGCGTCAGTTGCGACAATTATGGTGGAGGTCAACTCGCAGCTAAATACTTGATTGAACACAAACGCACGGACTGCGCATTTATTGGAGATGCATCAGAGCATAGCCCTGAGTTTTTTGCCCGCTATGAGGGCTTTAAAAACACTTTCGAGCAACATAATATAACCCTCAGCGAACGTAAAATAGCCAATGCAATTTCTACCGAAGACTCTGGCTACCATGCAACCAAATCTTTAATTGCCAATAATATCTCTTTTAACGCACTATTTGCAGCAAGTGATTTAATTGCAATCGGTGCGATTCGAGCATTACAAGAGGCAGGCATTTTAGTTCCTAACGATGTACGAGTTGTTGGCTTTGATAATATACCGGCAGCCAGTTATGTATCACCATCCCTAACAACCATTGAGCAAAATACAACCCTTGCAGGGCAAATGTTGGTGTCAAATTTATTGAATCTCATCAAAGGTGAGAAAGTTGAGTGTACTCTATTACCACCCAATTTAATTGTAAGAAATACATAATAAACAGAGGTAACTTTAGCCCATATTTGTTCATCTATATGACAATTAATAGCGATAAAGCGCGACTTTAATTTGCAAGCCGCGCGCTTTTTATACCAATCGGCTTAATTAAGTGATCTCTCTTTAGAAAGTAAAACTGTATCGATAACAACGCTCTGGCATCTTGCTATCACCGAGGTACTAACATCCCTATAAACAAAAAAATTCGCTATTTGGTTGCTCCAAATGCGCAATTTTTAACTCAGCTAGTACCAGATTTAGTTCAAGTTTTGCTCTAAGAATACTGACTTTTCAATCTGTTCAAAAATAGAACTGTAATACTCAGGTGCAACTATCATTTCTGACTCTAAAATTTCTCCATTACTATTCATTTTTTTCGCTACAGCATTAATACGAACATTTGTAGCCCATGAATTTGAGTTACGTTTGCAGAGACATCTATCTGTAAAGCATCTTCCAAATTGTTGTCTCCAAAAACCCAATTAAGTCCGAACGTAAAATAAGTAGCAAGCGCCTTAGTTAGTACTTCACCTTTATTTAGCTTCGTCGTAGTGTAACTAGCGAGTACTATGCCAGCATCAG
Organism: Pseudoalteromonas holothuriae; assembly: GCF_945859825.1. Lineage (GTDB taxonomy): Bacteria > Pseudomonadota > Gammaproteobacteria > Enterobacterales > Alteromonadaceae > Pseudoalteromonas > Pseudoalteromonas holothuriae. The sequence goes on along the minus strand of NZ_CAMAPC010000002.1, from coordinate 425,607 downwards.
AGTCTGACGCCTTTAACGAAAACTCTCTATCTAATAGTGCATTGATCAATGCCTTATATACAACCAACTAAGTGGTACTTTCATACTCTTTTGTTTGCATACTTCGTGTTTCAAGCGTCGACATCTGTGGTTTAGATGAAGCACAGCCAAACGTTATGACTGCAAACAAATTGAGCGCAATTTTATTAATTTAATCATGTGAGTACTCAGCTACTAAAACTTACTACGTTGATAAGCAATGCTTTCGACATTACTGGCAACATCAAACTTTATAATAACAGTGAGTGTACTGGAGCTAACCTGACTTGAATCATACTCTGAAGATATTTGGCCAAATTCGCTTATTCAGAGCTGAGGTTAATTAGTACATCTGAGTGTGAAAAGATTTGCTGGTTTATCCAATCTAGGTAGGCCGAAATGCGAACTTGGTATGACTTTCCTCCATATAACCCATGTTTAAAAGACTGAAGGTCGCCTTCGACGTAATCCCAACTAAACATACCAGCAAGATATTGCCTATTATGTTTAGTAATAATCAATGGGCCCCCGCTATCTCCAGAGCCATCTATTCCTTCCAATGATAACCCTTTATCAGTGTTATCCAGCCTTATCGAAAGCCAATTTCCTTGTGCCACATCAACTATATTTTCCATGGTGCGTAGCACCTTTTCGCGTTTTGTTTCAAATACAGACCCATCAATACCATTACCAGTCGAGCCACGACCAAACGCAGTAATGGTTTTACCTGCTTCATCACTGGTTGCGTATAATGCAATTGGTTTAACATGCGTTACATTTTCAGTTAGTTTAATTAAGGCAATATCACTGGTGCTTTTCATAAAGTCCATCAACGGCTGCGCATCGCCCTTTAAAAGGGCTTGGTTTGGTTTATGTGCGCTTGGGTGAATAATCACTTGCTCAATGGTAAATTGTTTTCCTGCAACGGTAATCTTTCGCCCTGTATAATCAGAAAAAATAAGGTGTGCAACAGTCACGATCCAGTTAGGTTTAATTAATGAACCATGGCCCTCACCGGGCATATCGATAAGATAGTCTGGTGCTGATTGAGCGAGGTAACGCTCATTGGCAACATCATGTCTTTGCACAATAGACCAACTTGGTAAAGACATCCCTAAGAATGCTAACAACACAATGTTTTTCATACTATTTCCTTTAGTGAAGTAGGTTGTTGATTAATACCAATTGCATTAAATAAATGACCGGATACTACGACAGATAGATGGCTTAGTAATCAGGCAAAAAATTTCAGTATGTCGTTATTCTACATGAGTAATTTTTAACGCCGTAAATAAGTCATTTAGCTCACGAGAATGATCAATGTTTTAAAATATTGTTATAAATGAGGTCCTAAATTTAAAGCCGATATTATTGAACACGCTACCACAGTTTATTCGCTTAACCAATAGAATGTACCTTCCATTGTGTTGTCAAACTACGTTACTCTAAATACACAATAAATAAAGTGGGGATTGTCATGGCCTTTAGAGTGTATCTTAGCGGAGAAATACACACCGATTGGCGAAAGCAAATCATCGATGGATGTAAAGCGGCTAATCTAGATATTCAGTTTTCATCAGCCGTAACAAATCATGCCGCGAGCGATGCTGCAGGTGACTGTTTATCAGAGGAAAGTAATGGCTTTTGGCGCGACCATAAATCAGCCAAAGTAAACGCAATACGCACTAAAACCCTTATTGAAAAATCAGATGTCGCGATAATTCGTTTTGGTGAACAATATAAACAATGGAATGCTGCGTTTGACGCGGGCTATTGCGCTGCACTGGGAAAGCCTTACATTACACTGCATGATGAGGCGTTAATTCACCCTTTGAAAGAAGTTGATGGCTCAGCACAAGCATGGGCAACTAAGCCTGAACAGGTTGTTGAAGTACTTACTTATCTATTATCTGATCAATTAAACTAATTTGAATAGAAAAACAGCGGGTAAAGCCCGCTGTTTTTATGACATGCTGCTTATTTAAGCTGCTTTTCAACTATTGGATAATGATCCCAAACTTGCTTGTCTGCTAATGAACGTACTAGTTTAATATACTCGGCATGCGTCCAAGCTAAAGGTGTTGCTGAATTAGTGCCTTCTCCAAATTCATAGCCACGTGGATTCACACCCACATTATCCCAAACTTGTTCGGGTAGCATCATGCCCTCATTCGCAAACAACTCCATACCTTTAACATAAGTTTGTTGAATTTGCTTCACTTTCTGAGCTGATAAATCATTACTTAATACGGCTGAAGCAATTTCGTAGTGCCCACGTTCACCAGTAAAAAACGGCCAAACACGACCACGTTGACCTGCAGTGTTACTGCCCCCTTCAGCGTAATTAGTACCCGAAATTTCATCTTCTCCATAACCATCATTACCATAACGGCGGTAACCTGGGTATGTGCCCGTTTCATCCGCAAAGGTAAAGCTGTATTTCACCCTTAAGTTATCTGTCATAGTTTCATCCTCATACTCTGGCAATGTCGCCAAAATACTTGGTGCATCTGCCAAACGCACGCCATAACGCACTAACTCTAAAAAGCCACCATCAATAATGGCCTTTTTGTTCATGCCAGCACGGCCATTGTTACTGTTAATTTTACTATTGCTGTTTGGGTTTGAGTCTTGGCCAATTCTAAAAAAATACTGTCCATCCGTTGCAGTGCTATTTGCCTGTTTTGCAAGCACACCATCGCGGGTAAACATCAACGCTTCAACTTGCTTATCATATTGTTGCGCGACCTCAAGGTAACGCTCAGCAGCAGCTATGTCACCACTGTGTTTAGCGATATCAGACGCAGTCACCAAACCTGCTATTACTGCCGCCGTAGTTGACGGAGAATAACCATTTTGCTCCTCCCAACGCTCTTGTTGAGTTGCTGGAGGCGTGATCTGCGTATCGTTCCAGAGGATTTTTGCTTTGCCACCATGTACTAAAAAATCCGCAGCAGGTTTGAGCATTTTTGTATACCAATAGCTTAATTCATCATCACTTAGCACATCAGCTTGGTGTAACTTCCAAGCTAGCATAATTGGCATCGCAGTTTGATCTAGCTGAACACCTACCCATTCAAGCTCACCGTCAACATGGGTCTTTTGTAAAAACCAGCCAGTGTCACCCTTGTTACCTGGCGTTTTATCAGTTACCTGTACTTTTTCTAAATATTCAAAGGCGGTTTTCGCAGTCTGCGTATCCCCCATTGCCATAAATGCCATTGCAACTTGATAAAAATCACGTACCCACACTGCTTTGTAGCCAGTTGAACCTTTTTCAGCTGATACCGTATCGCCCCAAGGGTTAGATAATGAAGCGATTAAAGCCCCTGCATGAGTTTTATCTTCTTGTGCTTTAAGCACTAACGCACTGGTATATAGCAACTTACCTTGGTCAGCACTATATGGAGTTAAACGCTGCATTGGGCTTAGCGAAGTGAGGTAATCTTCCCATCCAAGTGCACTACCTTTGCCATTATAGGCATCAAGTACCGATTGATAGCCGTTGTTTAACGTTTGTTGTGCCTGATTAGTACTTGTTTGTTGTGATGAACCAAAGCTCAGCACCAAATCAAACTCTGCACTTTGCTGAACATTACCCAGCTTACCCAGTAGGCTGACATTACCTGATGTATCGCCTGTCCAATCATATGTTTTCGCAAGCTTTTGCGTTTGCATCAACGATGTAAGGTTATCGCTTTGCCCAATAAAGCCAACAGATGCAACTTCAAAACCACCTTTAACTTGCAAGGTTAAATAATTATCACCTTCATAAGCCAGTAATCCTTGTTTAGTTACTTTTGCGTGGTCATTTATACCATTATTATTAATGTACGGGTTGGCAGAGACATAGGCTTGAAGTGGTGTTTTAAGGTTATTTTTAATGTGCGCGCGTACAAATAAGCTTTGTCCATCAGGGTCTGTAAATACGTGCTTTTCTAATACAAAACGACCTTGTTTGTCTTTACTGATTATTTTATAGGCCAACGATAATGGTCGACCTGCGTTATCTTTATACAAGTAATCAACTGTGACCTCAAACGCGTCGTCATCGCTCTCTTTAACACTAAATGCACGCCCTTCACTATCAACGCCTGTGACTATCATTTGCATGTCTTTAAGTTGCGCTTGATGAATAAGTCCAAACATAGTTTCAGTAACCATGCCTTTGGCAAGTGAGAACCATACTTTTGACACAGTACCTGTGGCTGCTTTATCGCTATACTGACCATCGACATAAGCCTCATAAGAGGTGCCAATACCTGTTTTACCTGAATATGCCCAAAATGGCTTATCGCCCGGCGCACCTGGCGAAACCGTTTGTGATACAGTTGCGCTAGGCGCTTCATAACTTGCACTACCACAGCCAACAAGGCCCACAGTCAATAATGCTGCAGTAAGTTTATTAATCTTATTTTTCATACTTTTCTCCTAAACGGCGGTGGTTTTAACACGTAATACTGACACGGCAGCAAAAATAAAAGAGACACCACCTATCACCAGTGCATATATAGGTTGATTATCAAATAGGTGTCTTAAAATTAAGCCTAAAATACTGGCTGCTAATAGTTGTGGGATCACGATAAAAAAGTTAAAAATACCCATAAATACACCCATTTTGTGACTTGGTAATGAGTTACTCAGCATGGCATAAGGCAAAGATAAAATTGATGCCCATGCAAACCCAACCCCCACCATGGGCAACCACAACATTTGTGGCTGATGAATAAACATAAAGCTCATTAATGACCCCGCGCCTAACAGCAAGTTCACACAATGTGCTTTAGCCAAACCAATGCGCTTCACCATAATAGGTATTACAATCGCAGCCAGTGCGGCAAAACCATTGTAGGCAGCAAACAAAACGCCCACCCAATCAGCGCCATCGTTATAGGCTTGGCTGGTAACATCTGAGCTGCCATAATGAAAGCTAGTCACCGCTGAAGTGGTATAAATCCACATTGCAAACAAGGCAAACCAACTGAAAAATTGCACCACGGCAAGTTGTCGCATGGTTGATGGCATCGTAAATACATCATAAATAACCTGATAAAAACCGCCGTTAACACGCTGCTGATTTTGTAAAAAGCCTGCAATTAACTGCACCATAGCAAAGCTTAAAAGCAATGCTGCGAGTAAATAAAGCTCTTTCTCTAATTCAAATGTAAACACACTCGCTAATAACCCCCCACCCAAAATTGCAAATATCATAGCGCCTTTGGCATAGTTAATAATTTTGAGCGAGCCATTGGTTTCATGTGTACTGTTTAATTGGCCATCAAATTGCGCTAATTGCTCAGGACTATATTCTTTGGTTTTAATAATGGTCCACATCACCGCAAAAAATAAAATAGCGCCACCAAAGTAAAAAGCAAATTTGACCGACTCTGGAATTTGCCCTTCTCCCGCGGTGTTACTTATGCCAAACCAGTTAGTCATCATCCAGGGTAACGCTGATGCCACAATAGCCCCAATACCAATGAAAAAGCTCTGCATTGAATAGCCAGTAGCCCGTTGCTTTTCATTTAAGTTGTCACCCACCAGCGCTCTAAATGGCTCCATCGTGACATTAATTGATGCATCCATTATCCATAACACGCCCGCGGCAATCCAAAGCGTTGGTGAATTAGGCATAATGAATAATGATAAAGTCGTTAAAATAGCACCATATAAAAAGAACGGTCTTCGACGACCTAAACGGCCCCATGTTTTATCACTCCAATAACCAATAATTGGCTGCACAATTAACCCTGTGAGCGGCGCTGCAACCCACAAAATAGGAATATCATCTACCGATGCACCTAAAGTCTGAAAAATACGGCTGACGTTACCATTTTGCAGGGCAAAGCCAAATTGAATCCCTAAAAAGCCAAAACACATGTTCCAGATTTGCCAAAAGCTTAAGTTCGGTTTTTGTTGTTCCATGGCTAATCCTCAAGTAAATAAACCACACTGGCGCGCGGTGCTAAAGTGATGGTTATTTGGTTATCTTGTACAATTTGAACGCCACGCTGCTCTAGTAAATCACGCGCGGTAAGTTGAGTTATCTGTTGCCAGTTTTTAGGTAACTGCAAACTAACGGTATGGGTGCTTGCAGCATCAAAGTTGCTCGCAACCACCAGCTTTTGGTTACCGAGTGAACGCGCAAATGCCATCACTCGTTGTTGCGCATCAATACTGTCAGCTTCTAAGTCTACCGATAATAAATCGCCAGCCACAATGGCAGGCATTGTGCTCAACGACATGAGTTTAACGTAGTAGGCTCTTAAGTCTCGCTGCTGCTCACTCAACTGCCCGCCGTCAAACTTGCCACCATTCATCCACGCTTGATGAGCGGGTACACCAATATAATCAAAAATACTGGTACGACTTGGCTTGCCAAAGCCCGCTTGCTCTGAGCCATCTTCGCCAACCGTTTGGCCAAAATACAACATACTAGGCGCTTTACTGATTAAATGAGAAACCACCATCGCAGGTTTTCCCATCCGCGCATCGCCTGCAAACTCAGCACTAGCGATACGTTGTTCATCATGGTTCTCTAAAAAGTGCAGCATATGTTTTGCAATATCGCTCACACTCAAATGCTGTTCAAATACCGCTTTTGCACTGCCCGTTTGTTGCATTAATGCTTTTAGGCTATCGTAGAACCCCACTTTGTCATATAAATAATCCATCTTACCTTTTTGGATATAATCGCGATAAAGCGCAGGGTTATAAACCTCTGCAAGCAAAAATGCCTCTGGATTTTGCATTTTTATAGATGCATTTAAAAAGCTCCAAAACTCCACCGGCACCATCTCAGCCATATCGTATCTAAAGCCATCTACGCCACGATTTAACCAGTACTGAGTAATATCCCTGAACTTATACCAGCTGTCAGGTAGGTCATGCTGTTGCCAAAATTTATAATGATCAGACACTGACTTTGTCTCAAAGCCATCTGGTAGCTTTGGAAAGTCATAACTACCATCTGGCTTTACCCCGTAGTTTACTTTTACAGTCTCATACCAATCATTAATATCGGGTGCTGCTGCACGAGCCCCATTTCCCGTCCACTTAGCTGGAGACTCAACAAATTGCCCATCAATACGTGGGTGATGTTGGCCACCTAACGGCAGGTGTTCAGTACTCTTAGGCACTTTAAAGTCTTGGCCGACAACATAATAGAAATTATTATCTCTAGCATAAGTTTTTGTGATGTCATCATTGGCACCAAAATCTGTTATCCCTTGAGGTGCAGACAGTGACTGGTAATTACGTGCAACATGGTTTGGCACAATATCAATGATCACTTTCATACCGGCTTTGTGCGTTCGCGCTATAAGCGCATCAAACTCAGCTAAGCGTTGACTTGGGTCAATCGCTAAATCGGGGTTCACATTGTAGTAATCTTTTACCGCGTAAGGAGAACCTGCGCGCCCTTTTACTACATCGGGGTCATCCGCCGCTATACCAAATTTGCTATGATCGGTCACCAAAGCATGGTGCAACACACCGGTATACCAAATATGCGTTGTACCTAACGCTTTTATTTCTTGTAATGCTTTTGGGCTAAAATCAGCAAACTTCCCCACACCGTTTTGCTCAACGGTGCCCCAAGGGATATTAGCGGTTTTTGTGTTACCAAATAAGCGCGTAAATACTTGATATACAACAGGCTTACTCACTTGAGTCTCGGCACTATGTAGCTCGGTTATACGCGCCTTATTGGCGTGTTCATCATGCTCAGAGCAGCTTACTAATAGACTGCTACACATCACACCGACAACTGCGCGCTTTAACACCCGCGTTGTGGACTTTGCTTTTTTATTTATCATTAAATTTTTTGTCACTTGTTGTCATAATGTGGCTTATAGCAGTCTACCTTGGCTTATCATGTTGGTTGAACAGCCTGCATACGTATTCAAAGCGGGTATTCATATGTAAGTCATACATCACCTGTGAGATTGCAGGTGTTTATACACATTTTTGCGTTATTTATCTTTTTAAAAAGTCGGTATGCGTCGGCATAGCCGATACTGTCTGCTGAATTAAAGTCTGCAAACTGTCAAATAAAGAGGCACGCTGTTCATCATTCATGCTATTAACCAAAGGGTGAGATTGCTTGGGGATTAAACCTTGACCAATAAAGACCTGCAACCAAGCCACTTGCGCAAATAACTCTTCATCTTCACGCAGCAACTGGCCTGTTTGCTTAAACAAATGCATTTTTTTTACCAAACTATCAGGAATATCCATATTTGCGCACTGCTGCCAAAAATCAGAATCGTCTCGCTCATTAAGTTTGTAATGCAAAATGATAAAATCTCGAATACGTTCAAATTCAGTCTTTGATTGCTCATTGAAAAGTGCAACTTGGCTAGGCTCAATCCCGTGATGAGGAAATAACTTAACCAAGCGTACAATCGCCGTTTGGATTAAGTGAATACTGGTTGACTCTAAAGGTTCTAAAAAACCACTCGATAAGCCAATGGCAACTACATTTTTATGCCATGCTTTGAGCCTACGTCCCGTTCTAAAGCGTATTAGTTTTGGCTCTGCGAGCGCTTCGCCGGGTAAATTGTTTAGTAATAACTGTTTTGCTTGCTCATCACTTAAGTGCTTACTGGCGTATACTAATCCGTTTCCAATGCGATGCTGTAAGGGTATTTGCCATTGCCACCCTGCTTGATGTGCAATAGAGCGCGTGTAAGGTGCGCGTTCATCATTTGGAGGTTCACATGAAACTGCCAGAGCTCTGTCACAAGGTAACCAGTGCGACCAATCCTCAAACCCCGTGTTAAGTGTTTTATCTATTAGTAAGCCGTGCATACCAGTGCAATCAATAAATAAATCGCCACTTATTTGCGCGCCGTTATCTAACTCCAGTTTACTAATATTGCCGCTGAGATTATCTTTTATTACCTTATGTACCGTTGCCTTTATGTGCTCAACGCCCATGCTTTTAGCGTGTTCAGCCAAAAATTTTGCATATAAACCGGCGTCAAAATGATAGGCATAAGCAATTCCTGGTAAATTAGTGCCTGCAATAGTATTGAGTTTTGAAAACTTGTGCTGTTTCGCTGCTTGGTAATTTAAAGAAAAATCCCAAAAGTCGTTCTGCTTATCTTGCTGTTGCGCGTATAACCAATGGTTGTGAAACTCACAAAATGCAAAATCTTTACCAATTGCACCAAAAGCATGCATATAGCAACTATTCACCTTTCCCCAGCCCTCAAACTGAATACCAAGCTTCATGGTTGCTTTCGTTGCCTTAATAAAAGCAGCTTCATCAATGCCCATTGCGCTGTTAAAAGGCTGTAGTGGTGGAATGGTCGCCTCCCCCACACCAACAGTGCCAATACCTGTTGACTCCAGCAATGTAATATTGATCAGTTTACCCATTACTTTGGCTAGAAACGTAGCACTGAGCCACCCTGCCGTGCCACCACCAACAATCACAACTTGCTTAATTTTTTGAGTAGACATAGCAACGCCTCATATTTGATACAAAAAAGCCCTTGTTTTTATAACAAGGGCTTTGGCTTAATCGCGTGTCAACGATTAAAACTTATAGCTTAATCCTAGCATATAGGTGCGACCATAATCTTGGTAGTCACGCACTTGCAATGCATTATCACCGGATAGCGCGGTAAATGGCTCTTCAGTGATATTTTGCACTTGCAAGCTAACCGCTAAACCTTCTAATGAGTTAAATCCACCCTCGCCAAAGTCATACCCTAGCTGCGCATCCCAAATGGTTTCGCCCATGATATCCACCTGAACACCAGTAAAGCCAACACCATTTATTTCACCTTTAAAGTCACTGCGCTTACGCATGCTTGTGCGCGCTTGGAAACCATGGTTTTCGTAATATACGGTTAGACTCTGAATTTTTTCTGACAGACCAGGCAGTTTGTACTCTTTCCCATACTGGTCCTTCACATCTTGTTTAACACCTGTATGGCTAACAATAATGCCGAAACCTTCAAGAGTGTCATGGAATAAGTTAAATGGTAATGTCAGTGCAAGTTCATAACCCCAAAGATCTCCACTGCCACCATTTTCTTTGTACTTTCTCGTTGCAGTTGTGTTTTCAGGCACTTCACCTGTTGAAGGGTTCACAACACCGGCTAAATCTTCTTCAACCGAGCCATCAAAAGTCCATACATCGAGTTCTTTATGAAATAATGCAGCCGAAAAATAACCTTCTGCACTAAAGTAATTTTCATAGCTCAAATCCAGACCCGTTGCCTCTTTTGGCGCTAGATTAGGGTTACCCCCGGTGATCTCCCAATTATTGCCATTATCATCCGGTTGTTGTTTGTACTCTCTAGCCAGTGATGCATGCATCTCATCCATACGTGGACGAGATAAGGTTTTTGCCGCGCCAAAGCGCACAGTTTGCGTCTCATCTATTGCTAATGATAGATTCAAGCTCGGTAAAACATGAGAGTAGTCATTTTCTACATCACTTGGAGTGAAAGCAAGCTGGCCATTACCCGTATTCCTTGCAATTGCACCTTGTGTATTGATCTTAGTTTTTACATAACGCACACCCACATTACCACTTAGAGGTAAATTGGCGATCTCAGCATTAATATTTGCCTGAACAAACGCTGCAGTTACTTGCTCCTCTACGCGCCAAGATTTGGTTGTATGATCAGGCTTTGTCAAGCTTTCTGCCAGTTGTGAAAACTGCCCATCAGCAACCATCGCTTTTGAGTCATACGCTATCATGTCCCCCATGCCAATGAAGTCTAAGCTTGCAGTGCCTAATCGATACTGCTCAGGTACAACCATCATGCCGGTATTATCAGGGTAAGAAAAGTCACTTAGAGTTAAGAAGTAGCCTTCTGATACCTTGTTTTTCTCTCGCTTACGATAAGAGACGCCACCTTCCACGCTTGAGATAAATTCGTTATCTAACGCTTGTTTTGCAGCTAACTTCAGGGTATTTAATTCATCTTCAACTGTTGGTGTATTTAAAAAACCATCTTGTAATTGGTTTTTATATTCGGTCTCACTCACACCGTATTTATCGTTAAGTGCCGCACTCCCGCCCCAAGAAAGAGGCCCGCCCACTTTGATTAAATCGTAGTCACTGTAATCTAATTGGTGCGAAAACTGCGCGCCGGTATTGCCGCCATTAAATGTATAACCGATGGTATCTGCAGCACCACGATTATCACCGCGCCCAGTACCTGAGTAACTTTCAAGGCTCCACACTTTTTTATCAACACTTGAGTGGCTCGCATCCAGCTCAAGTGTTAAAGAATCATTCACGTTATATTTAGTATTAAAACCAAACGCACTTAACTCTGCACCGCGCTCTTCATAATCGTTTCGCACGACTACACGCTGCCCCTCAGTGATGGCACTAGTAACAAAACCTGACGCTTCATCAAACACTGCACTTTGCTCTGAAATAGTCCCCTGCCCCCAAGCAAATGGGATCTCAATACCGCGTAATATTTTTTTGTCTTTAAAGTCAACATATAGTGCGTCAAACACCATAGACAGGTTATCCGATGGAGCCATCTCTAATACAAACATGGCTGAATCACGCTCAAGCGTTGAAGAACGGACAAAAGGTTTAGCACCACCTAAGATTGAATACTTGTCGTCGTCACCAAAAGTTGGGTAACCCCATGCATTCCATCGTTTTTCTTGGTTTGGTGAGGTCATAGTTGTCAGTGCTAGTGCAACACCAACTGAATCATCAGCAAACTTGTCTACATATGAAAATGTACCGCGCAAACCAGCATCATCCCCATCCGGGTTTAATTTATCGAAGCTGGTCTTTTCATACATGGTGTTAATTTGCACGACACGTTCATCAACACTCAGTGGCTTAATGGTTTGCATGTCAATAACACCTGCAATACCTTCAGCTTCTAAGTTTGCACTTGGTGTTTTGTAAACGGTTACGCCGCTCATTATTTCCGAAGGGTATAAGTCAAACTCAACACCTCGGTTGTCTGAAATCGACACTTGCTCGCGGCCATTGAATGTCGTAGCGCTTTCGTCTTCACTAAAGCCTCGAACACTCACTTTACTTGCTCTGCCATCAAGACGTTGCGCAGCTAGCCCCGGTAATCGGGCAATCGATTCTGCAATAGAAGAGTCTGGTAATTTGCCTATGTCTTCAGCCGAGATTGATTCCACAACCTCCGAAGAGAAACGTTTGGTGTTGATTGATTCAACAACGCTGGCACGAAAGCCTTTAACTTCAATTACTTCTACTTTTTTCGCCGTTTCTTCAGCCGCAAAGGTGGTGTGTGATACAACCCCCGCAGCAACGAGTGCAAGTGTTAACATGCTTGGTTTGAACATAGACATAGTGTTTTATCCCAATTACCCAATTTATTACTGGTCACGTTATTATTAGCTGCTTGTTTAAATTACAAGCGTATGGGTGGCCAGCTACTTTTGTTGTCAGGATGCATATTAGCCCCCAGCCAATTTTATACACAACTTTATGCATACGTATTCAAGCCAAACCCAACCAAATTAGCTTTACATTTATTTCACAACCACAAGTATAACAACTTGTTTTTATTAATTTTATTGATTTATAAATTAACCGCGTCGCGTCACAAATATATAGCGACTGTATGCACTAAACTTAACGTGAACTCATATTCTTGCTATTTAAAAGCACAGTCTAAATCGTAGTTTCACCTTTTAAGATTACAAAATACAAATTGGTAATACCAATTAAAACCATACCAAACCAATAAAAACAAATACTTTAAATTTAAATTCATGCATTAAGCCAAATTGGTAAACTTTTATTACATAATATTCAAATGAAATATAGCTGAAAACCCTTAGCCCCTGTTTAGGTATTTATACTGCATACGTATGTAACCTTTTTACAGTATTTAGGGGATAACGTATGCTTTTTGCCATTATTGCCCCAAAGCTATTTTTTATGTAAACACACATAAAAATATTGTGGCATTGAGCAGAGATTTGGAGAATATACATGGCTCAACAGCAGTGGTGGAAAGGTGCGGTTATCTATCAGATATACCCTCGTAGCTTCCAAGATACAAATGGTGATGGTATTGGTGATTTACCAGGGATCATAGACCGATTAGATTATATTAAATCATTGGGTGTCGATGCGATATGGATCTCACCATTTTTTAAATCTCCAATGAAAGACTTTGGTTATGATATTAGCGACTATCGCGATATAGACCCAATGTTTGGTAATTTAAATGATTTCGATACATTAATAGAGCAAGCACATCAGCGCAATATCAAAATTATTATTGATCAAGTATTAAGTCATACCTCTAACGAGCACCAATGGTTTATCGATAGCCGTCAAAGCGCAGATAATGAAAAGTCCGATTGGTATGTTTGGGCAGACGCCAAACCTGATGGCAGCGCCCCTAACAACTGGCTATCAATTTTTGGTGGAACAGCTTGGCAATGGGAGCCTCGACGCTGCCAATACTATTTGCATAACTTTCTCACTGAACAGCCTGATTTGAACTTTCACAATCCAGATGTGCGCAAAGCGGTATTAGACAACGTAGAGTTTTGGCTTAAAAAGGGCGTAGATGGCTTCCGTCTCGATGCAATCAACTTTTGCTATCATGACGCACAACTTCGCGATAACCCAGCTAAACCAAAAGCACTGCGTCAAGGGCGCGGCTTTAGTGAAGATAACCCTTATGCGTTTCAGTACCATTATTATAATAATACCCAACCTGAAAATCTGGCCTTCATGCAAGAAATCCGGACATTGTTAGACCGCTACCCAGGCACCGTAAGTTTAGGTGAAATATCATCCGAAGACTCTTTACAAACCATGGCTGAATATACAGCTGATGATGATAAACTTCATATGGGCTATAGCTTTGAATTACTAACAAAAGACTACAGCGCACAGTATATCCGAGAAACAGTCAGCACACTTGAGTCAGTGATGACACAGGGTTGGCCATGTTGGGCATTTAGTAATCATGATGTTGAACGTGTTGCGAGTCGCTGGCACATAGATGGTAAATCAGTCAATAACCAGCAAGTAAAAATGCTGAGCGCATTGCTTGGTTCATTACGTGGCAGTGTTTGTATGTATCAAGGTGAAGAACTTGGATTAAGTGAAGCTGATGTCGCTTTTGAGGACTTACAAGACCCATATGGTATTACTTTCTGGCCAAACTTCAAAGGCCGCGATGGTTGTCGCACTCCCATGCCATGGACATCAGAACATGAAAATGCAGGCTTTAGCACCAAGGCACCTTGGCTACCTATATGCAATGAACACACATTGCGCTCCGTCAAGCAGCAATCCCAACTGTCGGATTCAGTATTAACATACTTTCAAGCATTCATGGCGTGGCGTAAACAAATACCTGAACTACTTTACGGCGATATTGAGTTTGTAGAAACCGCAGAACCCATACTGGCGTTTTACAGACACTACGCAAACAAAACGATATTATGCGTATTTAACTTATCCCAAACACACGAAGCAATGCCTATAGAACTTAATAATCCTCAGCAATGCAAGCTCAAACATAACACTGGTAGCTATAATAAAGGGAAAATAGACCTTCCTGCATTTGCTTGCTACTTTGCTTACTTATAGTGTAAAAAGTTTATTCACTATAAAAAGCCCCATAATAGGTAATGCCAGTCAGTTAAGCTGATTGGCATTACTGTTTTTATTAGCCGGATATTTAGAAAACTTTGCCTTAACCTATCTATGATAACGCCTACCTTCTTGTTTTGCTGGTAATTTAAAGTAACTTAATTGTTTAAGTAATTGGGTATTGTGCTTCGGAATTTTCATGGCGATATGAGTGGTATTGCGGCAAAAAAGTTGAGTCACTGCCATTGAAGCACAGTCTCTAAAGGTTATCGACGCTTTCTAACAGTTGCTAGACTGGCTTGCTTAAAGCCTTGCTCAATTAATTGAGGCGATAGTATTTCTGCAAGCTTTTCAAAAGCATCAAAAGTTGTTGCTAACTCTATTTCAAAGCACATAAAAAATCCGATATCAATAAAAAATATCGGACTTTGAAGCATTCAGAAGTCAGTCAATGGATCGTTAAATATTTCTTAACTGATCAGAATTACCCATAAGAGGGCTTTTTATATCAGTTTATGGTGTTGATCAACTCAATTTAAGCCGCATTAATATTTGCCAAAGACAATGCTGTATTAGTGTGGGTTATTTTTTTCAAAGCATTTATTTTCAACGCTTTGTAGTAGCACCAACCCTGATGTACAGTCACACCTTTACTGACAAGGTAGGCTGCTTGATGAGGTGTTTCTACCCCCTCTGCTATCAACTTTTTGTCTAACTTATTCGCCATTTCAATTACAGCGTTAAGAACGGGGGATTGCAAATTATCAAGTCCGATCGACGCGACAAAACTCTGATCTATTTTCAACAAATCAATTGGAAAGCTCTGCAGATATTGTAACCCGCAATAACCCGTACCAAAGTCATCGACTGCGACCTCTATGCCTTGATGAACTAATTGTTCTAAAGTTTGCTGTACTTGGTGTTGTGACAATACATCTCGCTCTGTCAATTCAATGGTCAAAGCGTTTATCTGTTGATGTGCTTTATAAAGTGTATTTAGATATTCTTGACAACAAAGGAGCTGACCATTGACGTTAAACGATACTTTAAAATCAGGATTTTGAGTAAACAAGGGAGCCAATTCCTCCAGCGCAGTATCCACTTGCGCAATTGATATTGCCACAATCGCCCCACTTCTCTCTGCTTCTGGGATAAAATATGCAGGCCCTAATTCACCTTCAGTCGGATGCTGCCAACGGATCAACACTTCCACCCCAACAATATTTTGGGTTTTTGCATCGATCAAAGGTTGATAAACATTAAATAACTGCTGCTTTGCAATGGCGTGTTTGAGCTGAGATTTTAAACTCAATTGTCGCTGCTCATAATGATGATGTAAAAAGCTCAAAGCGGCCCATGCAAATAGATACAACACAGCCAATACGCTCAAAGACGATGGGGCAACTAAAAAAATAGATAGGCTGTTGCTGCTCGCTATAATCGCAAGCTTAGGTAATGAAGCCAGTGGTTTAGCATATAGGTATTTACCTTGCCCATCATCGAACTCTCCTTGCGCTTGTACTGATCTTTTAATAGGAAATAAAGGCTCGTTTAGCGGTAAACTATAATGGCCTTTCAATATAATAGGTACACCTGTTTGACTATCTACTAACGCGATAAAGTCAAGACCAGAATACTGCTCTAACTCCAACGTATGACGTAACCAATCACTGGGTAACAGTACATTAATTTCATAGCCATCAGGTCGTGTTCTGGCCAGTACAAACGCAGACGCCTCCATATATTCACTAATGATAGGACCATGGTATCTTAACCCATCTGCTTTTATTGGCGCTGTTGTTTGAATCGGTGGATTTAATCGCTCATAGGAATTACACAGTAATTGGCCTTTTTGATTAACAATACCAATTTCACTCATTGCAGGGTTTTTAAATACTTGCTGGCGCAATCTAAATAGTGTTTCAGGCGGGCAACTTACATCAAGCGACTGAGCCTGATTCAAAAATTCATCTATCTCTTTAATTTGCGAGTTAAGTTCAAAGTGCACTTTTTCTGCAATACTTTGAATGTGGTGTTTTTCGCTATCACGGTGCTGTAAAAATAATAATGCAAGTAAAATACCAAATATAAAGCTGCAAGCCAGCCAAGCTAACGCAACGCTTCTTAATTGCTTTGCGAACATATATGCCCTTGGCATGATCTAAACTCCAGCCTGCCATTTTTAAGAGGTACAAGTTTAAATAATATGTATGACTAATTTATGACAAAACAAAAGGCCTTGAGTGTTAACCCAAGGCCTTAAGAATAGCTTCAACTTTTAAAAAATATTAACTTTCTTTACTGGTACCAACTTCGACGCGAGTCTTCAGTTTTTGACCTGGACGGAAAGTTACTACGCGACGCGCAGAGATAGGAATGTCTTCACCTGTTTTAGGGTTTCGACCCGGTCTCTCTTTTTTGTCACGAAGATCAAAGTTACCAAATCCAGAGAGCTTAACTTGCTCTCCTTTTTCAAGCGCTGAGCGGATTTCTTCAAAAAACGCTTCAACTAAGTCTTTGGCATCCTTTTTATTTATCCCCAATTTTTCAAATAGGTGTTCAGCTATGTCGGCTTTAGTAAGCGCCATATCTAGTCCCTCAACGATGCATTAAATTGTTTGGCCAATTCGGCCACCACGTTGTCTACAACTTGATTGATGTCTTTCTCTTCGAGTGTTCTATCAACCGCTTGTAGTGTCAGAGCAATCGCCAAACTCTTAAAGTTTGGCTCAATACCTTTGCCCTTATACACATCGAATAAGTTTAGGTCAACTAATTGATTTCCGCCAACTTTCTCAATGCTTTCTAAAATATCGCCTATTTTTACGTCATCTGCAACTAAAATAGCAATATCTCTGCGATTTGATGGAAATTTAGACACATTTACCGCTTCTGGAAGCTTGCGAGTACTTAATGCATCCACTTCAACTTCAAATACATAGGCCGTACTGTTCAAACCTAGAGACTTTTGTAATTGTGGATGAACTGCGCCAATAAAGCCAACTTTTACATCATCAAAATATATAGCTGCTGATTGACCTGGATGCAAGCCATCATTTTCCTGCGCCTTAAAGCTAAAACGTGAACGATCATTTGTTAAAGCTAATAACGCCTCTACATCCCCTTTAATATCAAAAAAGTCAGCGGGGCGAGATGCAATAGACCAATGCTCATTATGAGTATTACCATAGACAATACCACCTAAAACAGCAACTTGTGCAACACCATTTTCTGCCGAGTCATCAGATAAGAACTTTAAACCTTGCTCAAATAAACGAATACGTGGTTGCTGGCGATTTTGGTTGTAAACAGCGGCATTGATTAATCCCGTCATCAAACTTACTCGCATTGCTGACATTTCAACCGAAATTGGATGAGGCAATACTAATGCATCAGACTGTGGATGAAGTAACTGCTGCGCTTTAGGGTCAACAAAGCTATATGTGATAGCCTCTTGGTAACCACGCGCTACTAGCTCGTTACGCAAGCGGGCAACAGGCACATTCGCCTCAGCATGATGGGTCATTTTTAACGCAGCTTTAGGTGCTACATTGGGGATGTTGTTATAACCAAACACCCGTGCAACTTCTTCAATCAAGTCTTCTTCGATACTGATATCAAAACGATAACTAGGCACTATTGCTTGCCAAACATCATTTTCAAAACTGACTTGTAAGCCAAGGCGCGCTAAAATATCGCTCACCTTATCATCAGCAATAGGGTGGCCTATCACTCTATCTAAACGCTCTCGGCGTAACGTTACAGATTTTTCTTTTGGTAAATCAGCTTCTGACACAGCTTCAACAACAGGGCCTGCCTGACCGCCTACAATCTCCAATAATAATGCTGTCGCTCTGTGCATAGCATCGTGTTGAAGTGTATAGTCCACGCCACGTTCGTAGCGGTGAGACGCATCGGTATGCAGTCCGTAACTACGCGCTTGACCAGCAATCGCAAGCGGTGCAAAAAAGGCACTTTCTAATAAAATATCTTTGGTGCCTGCTTTTACGCCAGACGCTTCACCACCAAAAATTCCCGCCATCGCCAACGCTTTATTGTCATCAGCTATAAGCAATGTAGACGAGTTTAACTTAGCGGTATTACCATCGAGCAAGACTAACTCTTCTTGCTCGTTCGCGTTGCGAACTTTAATACCACCATCAATCGCAGCTAAATCAAAAGCATGCATTGGGTGACCAAGCTCTAACAATACGTAGTTGGTAACGTCAACGACAGGGTCAATAGAGCGCACACCCGAGCGACGTAGCTTTTCAACCATCCAAAGTGGTGTCGTTGCATCAAGGTTAATACCCTTGATGATTCTGCCTAGGTAGCGCGGGCACGATGCACTATTAACAAGCTCTATGGCTATTTTGTCGTCAATGCTCGGCGGCACTGGCTCAATATTTATTGCACAAACGTCAAGTGAATTTAAAACGCCTACTTCACGTGCTAAACCTTTAATGCCTAAACAATCACTGCGGTTAGCCGTTAAATCCACATCAATAGTAACGTCATCTAAAGAAAAGTATTCGCGGATACACTGCCCAACAGGTGCATCAGTAGGTAATTCTAAGATACCCTCTGAACTTTCTGCCATACCAAGCTCTTCAAACGCACACAGCATACCGTGAGATGGTTGACCTCGTAACTTGGCTTTTTTAATTTTAAAGTCACCAGGTAATACAGCCCCCACTTTCGCAACTGCTACTTTTAAGCCTGCGCGACAATTTGCTGCGCCACAGACAATATCCAACAGCTCGTCTTCGCCAACATTAATTTTAGTTACACGTAACTTATCAGCGTCAGGATGTTGAGCACATTCAACGACTTCCCCTATCACTACCCCAGTAAAATCACCTGCAACAGCATCTAAACCATCCACCTCTAAACCAGCCATAGAAAGCTGTTCAGATAGAGTCTCAGTATCAATGGCTGGATTAACCCACTCTCTTAACCACTTTTCACTAAATTTCATATTTACATCACTCTTATCTGAATTGGTTTAGGAATTTTAAATCGTTTTCAAAAAATGCACGTAAGTCATTAACGCCATAACGCAACATGGTTAGACGCTCTACCCCCATACCAAAGGCAAAACCCGTATACTTTTCAGGGTCAATACCCACTGAGCGTAATACATTTGGGTGTACCATGCCACAACCCAATACTTCTAACCACTTACCATTTTTGCCTTTTACGTCGACTTCTGCAGAAGGTTCAGTAAATGGGAAGTACGAGGGACGAAAACGAATTTCCATATCTTCTTCAAAGAAGTTGCGTAAAAAGTCGTGCAAAATACCTTTTAGCTCAGTAAAGCTGACGTCTGTATCGACCATTAAGCCTTCAACCTGATGGAACATTGGCGTATGTGTTTGGTCATAGTCATTACGATAAACACGCCCTGGTGAAATAATGCGCAGTGGTGGCTGCTCAGCTTCCATTGTACGAATTTGCACGCCACTGGTTTGTGTGCGCAATACCAATTTAGGATTGAAGTAAAAGGTATCGTGATCTGCACGCGCTGGATGGTGCTCAGGAATATTTAAAGCGTCAAAGTTATGAAAGTCATCTTCAACTTCAGGGCCCGACTTTACAGCAAATCCTAGCTCTTTAAAAAATGACTCTATACGCTCAATAGTACGAGTTACTGGGTGTAAGCCGCCTACAGGCATAGTGCGTCCAGGTAAAGTCACATCAATTGTTTCTGCTGCTAACTTCTTTTCAAGAGCTTGCTGAGTTAATAACTCACGCTTTTCGTTGATAGCATCTTGTACTTTGGTCTTTGCTTGGTTTATCACGGCACCCGCATCTTTGCGCTCTTCTGGCGCTAATTTGCCAAGGGTTTTTAATAATCCTGTGATCTCACCTTTTTTACCAAGGTAATTAACTCGGACATCCTCAAGGTGCGCAATTTCGCTCGCCTGTGCAACGGCTTCTAACGCTTGCGCTAAAATATTCTCTAAGTTCATTCTATACCTGATTTTTATGGAGGTAATTTGCTGTGTATTAATCGCTAATGATAACTGAAAGCAAGGCCTAGATTCTAGCCCTAACTTAGCTGAGTTTGCTATTGGAAGTGAATATTTGTAAAAACTTGGCGCTTAGCGGCGAATTATTCTCATAATAAGCCGCTTTTCACCTAATTTATTACAAATTAAGTGTCGTTTTGATAAATGGAATGGTGAGCTTTCTTTGTGCTGCCATTGATGCATGGTCCAACTTATCTAAAACATCAAGTAACGCACGCATATCGCGACTTAAACGCGTTAGCAAAAATCGAGCGCATTCATCTGATAACTCTAATCCACGCATATTAGCCCGCTTTACAAGTGCTTCTGCTTTATCATCATCGCTCATAGAGCGTATCTGAAAAGTCGTTCCCCAAGCTAAACGCGACTCAAGGTCCGGTAAATTAATGTTCAGCATACTTGGCAACAAGTCAGCTGTCACAACAAGGCATTTGTTTGGCTCGCTAAAGCGGTTAAAAAAGTTGAACAGTGCTTTTTCCCATTGATCAACACCCGCAACTAAATGCACATCATCAATGCACACCACATCCAGTGACTCAAGCCCATCCAATACTGCTGGTCCAAAATCAATTACTTCACGTAGGCTCAATAAAATGGTCGAAAGTCCTATCTCCTGCGCGTGTATACAAGTTGCATAAAGCAAATGTGACTTACCCGAATCAGCTAATCCGCATAAGTAAGTGTATTGAAAAGCCTGCGACATATTCTTTAGAGACACTTTTAAGTGATTAACTTCAAGCGATTGTGCTCCCCCAAAGTAAGACGCAAATGTTTCATCGTCTGGAAGTGTGACAGGCAAAGCCATTTGTAAAGGTTCATTACTCATCTCTATTCGCCTACCCAGCTATATCTAAGGTTAGTTGCATTGGCAATTTGATAAAAAGCATGTGGGTCAACGTATACGCTAAATGCTTGCTCTAAATTTAACGACTTAACTAAATCATCAAGGGTAGAGCCATGCTTTATTTGAAAACGCACTTTATCGCCAGAGCGATAAGTTACATCCACATCCTCCACCGTACTCATGCTTACTAGCTGTCGCTTTGCTAATTCAATAGAACTGAAAGAGTTTAAGTTATCTACCATTAAAGTCGTGGTCTGTAGGGCCGTTAATTGATTTGGGTCAATCGCATAATTTTGTGCTAAAGCGGAAGAAAAATCGTTTATCATCGAGATCAGCGTTTGTTGTTTATCACCCACCAACTTATTTACTTCAAACATTTGCGCGTCTGTATAACGCCATTCTAACTGCCACCTGCTACTGCTAGGTTGCTGAAACATCCGAGCCGTTATCACCCGTTCTGCATTATAGCGCCTCGATGCAGACTCCACCGGCTTAGAAAAGTTTCCCCACACTTCAGCTACACTGACCTTCGCTAAGTCGTCTAAGTCTAATAAAGGCACAATCACGGGCACCCCCCACTCAGCTGCGGTATCATAAATCAACCTTTCTAATTGTGGGTAACTATCTTGGGTTACAAACTCTCGGCGAAAATTATCTTCAATCACTAACCAAATTGCTATGAGAGGTCTACGATTACCCCACAATGGTAATTGCGCATCACGCACGAGCTCTTCAACTTTACTAGGCTCAAATCTCACTCTAATTTTTGTAGAGCCATCTGCTACCTCAAGATACTCATATTTGAGCATGTAGTCTGAAATTGAGCGCATGGCTTGTTTTATTAACGCAGAGTCTGTCTCCTCATGGCGTCCAGTGAGTTTTTTAATCACATTATACAATGCTTGCTGGCTCGCTGTTACCCGGGTAGCCCGACTTTTATCAGTTACGTAAAGCTCACTTTGGTAAAGATCTGTAACCTCTACGGCTGCGCTTTGAAACGACCATATCCAACAAAAAACAAATAATATTCTCAATGCCATAACTTAAGATAAGTAAACCTTTATAAGATGATCCTAAAGCAAAGATGACCTAAAGCAAAGTTTTATAACGTGCTCATGTTATTTTGATACAGAAAAAGAAATTTGCTTTTTGCCATTATTTTTAGCCTTATAAAGCGCATCATCTGCTTGATGCAAAATGCCTTCGGCGCTGAATATCTGCGCGTAATTACCAGCCACACCGATACTACAACCACATTGAACTTGTTTAGATTCTGCCACCTCTATAGGCGCGCAGATTTTATCAAGTAGCCTCTGACAAACCTGCTTTAACACACCAAAGTGAAGCGGCTCTGTCATCAATACAACAAACTCATCTCCGCCCAAACGCGACACTAAGTCGTAACTTCTCACCTCTTTGGTTAATCTTTGTGCCACTGTTTGCAACACAACATCACCCGCGTGATGTCCATAAGTATCATTAATTGGTTTAAAGTCATCTAAATCTATATAAAGTACATAAACCTCAAGCGCTATACGTTTAGATTTTGATGACAAGCGAGATAACTCTTTGAATAAATATTTTCGGTTTGCCAAGCCTGTCAAGTTATCATGTAAAGATTCATACTCAAGCTGATGTTGCAACTGCTCTCGCTTAGTAACTTCTAAACGCACTTCTTCTAAACTTTTTTGTAACTCTTGCGTACGCTCCTGAACCCGCTGCTCCAATTCTTTTTGATAAACTTGTAGAGCTTCATTTGCTTCTAGTAATGCTCGCTGATTGTTAAAAGCATCTAGCGCCGACGAAATAACGTGACTAATGGTATAAAGCACATCCACTATCACCCCCGAGTATTCTTGCTCGTTACGGTAGGACTGGATGATAAATGCCCCTAAAAATGAACTGCGATTTGTAAGCGGAAAGCATAACCATTGCTTTGGCATTGTACCTAAAACTTGAATACTCCCTTTTTCAATCAGCGCTTTAATATCTTGTTCAGTAAAGTTACAAATTTTGCGTTGATTTACAGCATACCCAGTCAACGTATTTTCAACCTTTTTAATATCAATATCGCCTAAATCTTCTTCGCGTATATTGTCCATCACATCATGAAAATATGGAAAACTCAGCACGCCATCATCACTGCCAAATAACACCACATAAAAATTATCTGCATAAGTTACTTTTTGCAAAATACAGTGGATATCAAGCAAGAATCTTTGAATAGAGTTGCTGGTATTTAGACAGGCAACGATGTCAGTCACACTATCAATAACGTTATCTTTCGCTATTTTTTGTACAGTCATCATTACTCTCTCATTAATACTAATTTGATTAAAACAGTGCCCATTTTAGCGAGCTAACTGACTCATTAACTTCGCTAAAAATGACTCATGCAGAATAACTACATACGTATATCAACCATATAAATGAGTATAGATTAGGATCTTATATTCGCTAAATATGCACCAGAATTAACAACAGAATAGATATCTTGTCATCTTTACTTCACACAAAGTAAATAGCATGTAAAATAAATTAACTTTTATCTTACTTTTGAGGCTTTTGTGCGACGTTTTACCTTTATTATTTTGCACTATGTGGTAATCCTCAGTATCACTGCAAGCTTGTTATCAGGTTTGCGTATTGCAACTTTAAATAAACCTTACTTACTACAATTTTCTGCTGTGTTACCTAATGGCCAAGTGCACACATTACATCTAATCAGTGGGATTACGATACTAGTGCTTGTTTGTTACTACATTTTTTTTAGACGTCGTTATAAAAAAGTAACGGTACAATCTAACTATCATAAATTCATCACTTACTTGGGCTATTTGAGTATAGGCAGCAGTGTTTTAAGTGGCAGTTTGTTATTACTCGATTGGCTGCCACAACAATTTGTACCTGTTCACTATTATAGTGCTTTAGTGATGCTTATATATTTGCTTTTACATAGTTGGGTTTATATTTTACAGCTTGGCCACAAAGTTCTGAAAAAAGTTTTTTATATACCTCTTCGATTTATACCATATCAATTAACTGTCGCACTAACACTTGTAACTTGTGCATTATTTTATTATATGCAGTCTCTGACTCACACTTTAAATATTACGCCCATTTCATCTAATGTATTAATGGAAATCGATGGTATTGGCAATGAACCGCAATGGCAAAAAGCAGCATCATTGTTAGTGGATACACACCATGGTGCTAATTTTTACAACGGTTATACGCCAGTACAGATAAAAGCACTTAGCAATCATAAAGAAACATTTTTTTTATTTCGCTGGGCAGACCCAACTCAAAGTTTAAATCATTTGCCTCTTATAAAAACTCGCTCAGGTTGGAAAGTAAAAGAAAATGGATTTTATCACTTTGATGAACAAAGTTACTATGAAGATAAATTTGCAGTGATGTTATCTGATAGCTGTCAATTTGGCGCTGATGGCACCATTCATTTAGGTAAACAGCCTTTTACGCACCACCCCAGTAACTGGCATGGTAAAGGGTATCACGCCAGTCTAGATGGAAGGGTACGAGATTTGTGGCATTGGAAAGCAGTACGTACTAACGATATGGTGCTGGCAGATGATAACTTTTTTGGCCCTCTAGCTGTGCCACTCAATGGCCAACGCCGTTACAAAGCGGGCTATTTAATTGATAGTAAAGAAAGCGGCGCTTATGTTATGAATTGGCAGTGGTACTCTTCGCACATGATAATACCAAAGCGTTTACCTAAAGAAAAATCAAATACCTCAGAACCTGTACTTGACTGGTTTGCCAGCACTCCCTATCAAGTATCATTGGATACTTACCCAGTTAATGCACAATTGAGCTCTGTACTCTACCGCTCTAATCGCTTTGAAGGAGATAGGGCAGATGTAAGAGCAAAAGGCCAATGGCAAGCAGGTTATTGGACATTAGAACTTGTTAGGCAAAATCAGACTCACTCCGCTCATGATATAGCGCTTAATAATGGCACCTGTATCTGGGTCTCCGCTTTCGATAGCAGCCAAATTGCGCATTCTCGTCACCAACGAGCGATTAAATTGAGGTATTCGCTGTGATTACACGCGCAATCATATCCGTGCTGTTAGTTGCAGTACTATTATATCTAAATGTTAACTATGGTGGCCATAAAGAAATCGTCCCGCAGCATCACCAGCGCTTTACCAAAATAACAGCACAAGGTAGACAATTAACACCCTGGCAAGGCCCTTGGTCCTGCGTACTTGATAATCAACTCAGTCTATTATGGGAAGTTAAAACTGATGATGAATCTATACATGATGGCTACTGGACCTACTCTTGGTATGACCAAAATAAAGGCCACCCGAACTTTGGCGACTGTTACTTTGAAACAGCACGCTGCGATACACAGGATCTTATCAATCGCACCAACACACTTTCCTTATGCGGTCAAACTAATTGGCGACTACCGACAGAATCCGAGTTAGCCAGCTTACTACAAAGCCCATCAAGACCTGGGCATGTTTATATTGCCCATGATTACTTCATAAACATTCAAAAAGGAGATTATTGGAGTAGTGATGCCAATACAACACTATCACAACATTATGAACACCTTAAATTCGGAGCTAAAGCAGTTAATTTTCATAAGGGTAGTGTAATTGCTTTACCTTATAGAAATGCCGCTTTTGTGATCTTAGTGAGTGATATCACTCAAACTCACCCTCTTTCACAGTTAAGCAGTCGTGATACCCCACTCAAACAATAAAATAGGATCAAGGATATGATAATACGTATCATGAGTATCGCTGTCGCTATAACGCTTGGAGCAAGCGCTCATGCAGGTAGCCAGTTCCATCGGCTAATTTGGGACCATAACCCTGCATCACAGGCCACGATTGGCTTTTCTCCATCTGGGGGCAGTAATCATCATATAAAATATGGTACTTCTACAGATGAACAAACTTGGGATACACATAATGTAGATGCCTCCCACAACTTTGACGGTAACTTATCAAGCCACTTTGTAACATTAAAGAATTTGACTGCTAACTCAGCCGTTTATTATCGAGTATGCGATACTCAAGAGTGTTCAGAACGTTTTTGGTTTAAAACCGCGCCAGCTGATGGTCAACCATTTACAGCCATCGCTGGAGGTGACACTCGAACTGGTTGGACCAATCGACGCAAAGGGAACCAACTTATTGCCAAAATCCGCCCACTATTCATCATGCATGGTGGTGACTATACGAACGCCAACTCAGCATCTGAAATGAAAGAATACTTACAGGATTGGCAGCTCACTTTCTCTAACGATACTATTGATGGCATTAATTACAAGCGGATTTATCCATTTGTAGCCACACATGGCAATCATGAAGATGACAACTATAAAACTCTTTGCCAAGTGTTTGGCGTAGACTACAACCAAGATGGCCAGTGCACCAGTTCAGATACATATGGAGCATTTAATGTGGGCACTTTGCTACGAGTATATACACTAAACAGTCAGTATAAAAACAGTGGCTGGTCAAGTTATGCTACTGTGATGAATAACTGGTTAAAGCAAGACGTTAGCACAAAAGGCAATACAGCCAAATGGCGTGGTGCGCAATACCACAAACCAATGTACCCGCACTATTCAGGTAAATCTGATAACACTATTTTGCATAGTTGGTGGGCGGATCTCTTCTATGATAATGCAATGAACCTTGTAGTTGAATCCGATACCCATATAAATAAGATCACTCAGGCACTAAAGCCTAGTTCAAACGGGTTTAACGCAACCACATCTGGCGGCACTGTGTACGTTGGTGAGGGAAGCTGGGGAGCTCCCGCTCGCTCTGCCAATGATCCAAAAAGCTGGACCATAGACTTAGCAAGTATTCAGCAATTTAAAGTGCTTTCTGTTAGTGAAGATAGCTTACTAGTGCGCACCGCACAATTTGACAATTCAGCACAAACATTAACAAGAGCACAAAGAGAGGCTGAGCCATTGGTACTACCTGCAAATATCAACTGGTGGCATGCAAATGGAATAGGCCCTCTACTGACATTAATACAAGCAAGCAATCAACTCAGCGTGATAGACAATGACGGTTCCGTTGAGCCACCCAAACCGATTGTATTGCAAAATAATGAGGCCCTCGAAAACCTAAGCGCCAGCAAAGATAGTGAAATCAATTATGTACTAGATGTTCCCGCTGATGCTACAAACCTATCTTTTACAACCTCAGGTGGCTCTGGGGATGCTGACATGTACGTTAAATTTGCAGCGCTTGCGACTACAGCAAATTATGATTGTCGCCCCTACGAGGATGGTAACAATGAGCTCTGCCCTTTTAATACCCCTCAAACGGGTAAGTACTATGTAATGCTACGAGCCTATAACACATATTCAGCGCTTACTTTAAGGGCAAGTTTCAACATTGGTACAACACCAGGTAATCAGCAGCAGTGGCAAAATCTAAGCGCCGATAAAGGCAACTGGCTTTACTACACTTTCGATGTGCCCTACTCAGCAAACAGCTTAATGATCAATACGAGTCAAGGTATTGGTGATGCAGACTTATATGTAAGGTTCGCGCAAAAACCAACGCGCTCAGACTATGATTGTCGTCCTTACAAAGAAGGTAATAATGAACAATGTAATATCGCTCGCCCCCAGCAAGGCACTTGGTATTTAGGCGTTCGAGCATATAGCAACTATTCAGGAGTTTTGCTCAACGCACAATCAAAATAACTGCCAAAAAAGTACACGACCCCTTGTTTATTCGAGTAAAAGGCCATAGTTCTTAAGCTCATAGTTAATAAGGGGCATTTGCATGGACTTTTTACATACTATGGTGCGTGTTAAAGATTTAGACGCATCATTAAACTTTTATTGTAACTTACTCGGTTTAATCGAGGTCAAGCGCTACGATAGCGAAAAAGGCCGCTTTTCTTTAATTTACTTGGCTGCACCGGGTCAATTGGAGCAAGCAAAAGCGTCTTTCAAACCTACCATTGAGCTCACTTATAATTGGGACTCTGAAGAATATACTGGCGGCAGAAACTTTGGCCATTTAGCATTTTCGGTAGATGATATTTATGCGATTTGTCAAAAATTACACCAAGCAGGTGTTATCATTAACCGCCCTCCACGATGTGGCCATATGGCATTTGTAAAATCACCTGACGGCATCTCTATTGAACTATTACAAAAAGGTGAGCCATTAACCCCAACAGAGCCTTGGGTATCTATGGAAAATATCGGCACTTGGTAACTAGGCGCACAAAGTACTGTTAGCGCTTAATTTCAAGGTCTTTTTCTGTAATATGATATTGTGCGAGTAGCTGCTGAAGTTCTTGCACAAAAGCAGGCACCTTCATTACCTCATTTATGCTTTTAATTACATCTCTCATTTGTTTAGTTGCAACAATTGCTCTGCTATACGACTCATGTGGCAACTCAGAAAAATAAACATCCTTTTGCCAATACTCATGTTGTGCAACAAAAAAATTAACCGTTGCTCGACTTATAACCGCAACGTCTAAACGCTGCTTTACTATCATTTCCAGTAGCTGCAGCTCAGAGCCAGTCTCAACCAATGTTGCCTTTTCTATTCTGATCACTGGAGCAACTTGAAAATAATGGTATCCTCTTACGCCACCTACCGCTTTATTATATAAAGATACTGGTCCTTTGAACTCAAAGGGCGTTTTAACATGCGAAACAAACTCATCTCGATCATTCATAAATGGAACCGACCATGCAAATTTCTTTTGTTGACGGTCTCTAAACCATACAGGGTTAACCCCCATAATTAAACCATCTAGGGAGTTTTGCTCTATGTCTCTGTTTAGGCGTCGGCGAGGCATATATTCTAATTTAAATAAAAAACCCTGCTGATACTTATTAAGTAAAGTAGTCAAGTCGAAATATAGTCCTACCTCCTCCTCTGAGTCGATAATATAAGGCGGCTTTAAATGGTAGGCATAGATACTCACTGCCTGTTTAGCAAAAGACACCTCACTGACAAATATTAAACAACTGAAAATAATCACCAACACAGGACGATTAGATAATAACTTCATGAATATAGACTTGCTCTAAGAATAGCTGTTCAATATATACAGTTTTAACTAGCGGTTGACACAATGCAACCATTAAACTCTTTAATCTTTCACCTATATATGTACATAAACGGCAAATGCCGCTTATGTACCAGCTCGTAACTAAAAACAACCACCGTCGTTATAAGTTACTTTTAATGATGCAGCTTGGCTGTTACCTGATACTTTCAAATAACCCCAATATTGGGGTTGTGTGCTAACACTTATACATTCAGCATTACCTTGATTCTCAGATTTTTCATCAATATTAGTGCCATCCGGCCAACCAGCATTACTGTACTCAAGCGTTAAGTCTCCACTGCCATTGGCAGTTTCAATTCTAATCATATTTTGCCCACTAACATTTTCAAGGCTAAACCACATGAGCGACTCATTCGCTAAACAAATAAGCTCACCATCATTGGCTCGCCCTCCTGTTTTCGCTGCTTGTGTTTGACACGCATCCGGCAAAGAAGCAATGGGTGCGTCATAATTCGCCACTAATTCAACATCGCTAAAATCATTATAGCCTCTGATCATCACAAAATATTGGCCCGACTGTGGCGCTAAAAATTGGCACTGCTCCGTATTACCCCCAACATATGGACGACAATCATAGCTAGTAAGCGTAGGTTCACTACCGTAAAGGACATAAAGATCTGCATCACCACCTCCTTCGGATATGCTAAAACTTAAGTTACTGGCTTCTTGCGGCACATTCAGCACAAATAACAATTGCTCATTTTGCTGACCTGAGATACTGACTACCTGAGCACGTTGCAATACGGGTATACTCTGGCCTTGAATAATAGTCGCTGTAGTACTTGCAGTGCTTGCAGCACCTTCGGCATCTGTAACAGTTAATGTAACAGAATATTCACCTTCATTTTCATAAGTATAAGATGGGTTAGCTTGTTCACTTTGCTTACCATCACCAAAATCCCACAAATAGCTTGCAATTGGCCCTTGTGCATCAGTGCTACCAGTACTTGAGAAATCAACCGGCTCGCCAGAAACACCTTCATATGGACCATTCACCTGAGCAACCGGAGCCGTGTTATCACCCATTGCAAGCTCTTGTGTCCATTGTGTAAACTCATTACCATACTGCACTTGCCATGCATTGAGTAACAACTTATATCCAGACCAATTGCCTACTCTAGTTTCGTTAAGCATTTTGCTTAATTCATCATTATGACGTTCAAACATAAACCGTACGGCTAAATAGCCCCAGCGATAAATTCGGTCTTGATCGAAGCCATCATAAGTGGTTGCAAATACTTGTTCCAGATCATAGACAGACCCATCTTTTATCGTATCAATGGCTTTTTGATTATCATTCAGGTTAGCGATGTATTCAGCGACGCCTTCGCTCCACCAAACAATATCTTCTGTAGGTGCGTTAAACCCACCATATAAGTCAAAACGACCATCCAGATAATGAACATACTCATGCTCTAAATTCCACACATAATGATCCGCTTTTGCATAGCTGGCCTCATAAGCGACGAAGTTAGCTTGATTGCCAACTTGGCTTGGGTCTCCCTCTAAGTACATGCCCCCATTGTTAGTATCAATTTTAAAAATAGCCTTAGCATATTTTTTATAGTCGCCGCTGCTATTAAAAATATTTACCTGTAAGAATGCATTATTATCGTCTGCCACAGGCGTTTGATTTGTCGCTAAACGCGTGTGGAAGCGCGCCTCTTCTGCTGCCATAGTACTGCATGCTGACGACAGCTGCTGTGATGTCATTTCTTGTGAACGAATACGGATCGTATCACTACACTGATGGGCTTGAGAAAGCACCTGTTGTGTTAACGTATCCTCAAAATCACAAATTCCAAATTCACTACAATCTGCGTAATATGATGCGACATCTGCTGCATTAAGCCACAACGCATCACCAAAACCGTAACTTTTATACGTTGAGAAAATCGCTTTCAAACCGATGGTAACCACTTCATCAATATCACCACCATACTGCTTGAGCCTAGCCAGTTCACCTGATGCATTGACGATTAAAAATTCTGAATCAGAATTAATCATCCAAGATTTTTGCGTAAAATTTGCTAGTAAGTTTGCCAAAGCAGTATCTTTTTTAATATTTTCTACATAATCATCATTCCATTGGCCTCGGAACAAAATAGTGAAAATACCATTTACGGCATTACGCATATTGCGATTACTTGCATAGTTTTCATCAAAGCGCATTAGCCACTGACGAACAACTTCAACATACTCATGTTGTAGCTCAGCACTATCCATCGTCGTGATCACTTCTTGTAGTACTTTACCATGTTCATTATTGTTGCTATAAAAACTGGCATTATTCACAAAAGCATCGATGGCACTTTTCACTTTTACAGTCACGCTTGTGTCAAACGACACAGAATCATTGTAAAACGCGACATAAAATCCGGCACGAATAAATAGAAAAAAGGCTTTTAAATCATCGCTCCCATCCCCACCGTAATTTGTAGCTAAAGTACGAGCATGCTCAGCAATATTGTTCATTTTTGTATTAGTAAATACAGCTATTTGTGTATTACTATTTGCTGAAAACAACTCATTAACACAATTACTTCCTTGTAACTTAATTTGCTCAATCAACTGCATACCGGACGCGTTAGCAAGTGCATCAATATCACAGCTTTGCTGAGCATCAGATGTCATCAACTGACTCAACTGAAATTGTGGGTTTATATTGGCATAGTTAATCAACTGTGATGCAGCAACAGGCGCTCTTTCATCTTGCTTTTTATGCTCATGGCCATGATAGATATGTGAAATTGCCTCTACTGAATGAGGGTGCATAAGCGCAGGCTGCTGGCGCTCTGAAGCACCAAGACTTTGACTAAGTCCAAGTCCCAAAATAGGCAAAGAGCAAATAATTTTTTTCAGTTTCATATTGTGTACCTTCGTATGTTGTGTATCCAAGCCCAGAAATAACGGGCACCATATTGTTAACACAAAATACACAATGCATACAATATATTATATATAACATAAGAGAATAAGCGACTGGAGCGAATGATATAAAAGGCTTAAACGCGACATTCAGAAAAGCCAAATAAATTTAAGCTTTTGAAAGTTTATGGAATTTTAATGTTTGATAAGCGGGGTTGTCACGCGGATTGTTATTTATTCGCGTAACAGTCTATAACAGCAAAGTCTCTCCAACAATCACCTGTGCCTAGCGGATCATCAGACAAGTGAACAAAATTAGCGCTTTGCCCTTCTTGTAACTTCCCTGCGTTACACCCTAAGTGTATGGCACTGGCATTTGTCACAGCATGAAGTGATTGCTCTTTTGAAAGGCATTGTTCTGGCAATAGCACGCGTTCGTGACGGGTATAGCACCCAGGGGCATATTCCATTATTCTCGTGCTTGCTTGCTCTGCTGCTCTCATTAGGTTTAATGGTTGAGCCGGAAAGCCCGATTGTAAACAAACATTGTAACCTTGATCTACAAGCTGTTGGCACGGTTGTAATAAAGATTGCCCATGATAGCTTTGTACCCATTCGTAACCGCAATAGCCCACTTGCCCAATATCTATAACTATAGAGCGACTTAGCTCTTTTGATGCGCCTTTAATATGTTCACCAAGACATGCTAAGCTGTTGAGCTCTTGCAACCAACTATGCTTGGGCTCAACTAGATTAATATGTTGTATAGTAGGCTGATATTGAGCTAAAATTTTGCGTGCAAAGGGATGTGTGTCTATCACACCCAAATGAGTAACCCCTTGCCTAAGTGCTGTCGCTATCACTTTTTCGATATTCGTGTATATATTATCAAGTTGCATCTGCATATGGGCTTCAGGTAAGCTACCTGCAAGCCATACGAGCTGTTCATTATACAAACCTTTTTGTTGGTGAATTAAATCAAAAAATGCCGTTTTGGATGAAAATGAATTCGCATCATTACTTTTTAAATAATTATAAATTTGCTCTAATGCACTGTCATTAACGTAGGCAATTGCACTACCAGCATCTAGTATCGCAATGGGCCTTTTGATGTCTAACTGGTTTATTAACTTGAATACTTCTTGTCTACTAATATTAACATTATGACCCAGCAAACCACTGTGTAAACCATAGCCAAGTAACCAACTTTGAGATTCTAACCCTTTATCAAGATACAGTAATGCACGCGCGATATAGCTATAACTATAATGCACCATCAATTTTTGCCAACTACAGTCCAACCCAAATGGGCCAAGATGATACCACTGCTGTAAAACAGCACTCATAACTAAATGTATATTAGGTTCAATGAAACCTGGACAAATTGCATGACGCTCACTCAAATATTGATAGCGCACTTTTAGCTGTAAGCGCAAAACATAAGCATTGACTTCATCGGCGCTACCAAGCAACTCTATTTTTCCATTGCGCACCAACATTGCATCAACAACCTTAGTGTGAGGCATAAATTGACGATATATCTTACCATAATACACGGTACATTCTGGGCTTCGGTGTGACGGTTTATTACTCGCATCGGAGCACTTAAATGAATGCTCAGACAGTCTATCTAAAACACCATCAAAGAAGATATGATTCAAAGAAAAACAAGAGCTTGCTTGAAGTATCCCTTCCATTACATGTACCCAACCAAGTAGTAATACTATACTAACGTTAGTTGAATACGATAAAACCGCTATTACACGACATTACAGCCAAATGTAGTGGCTGCGCATGTTAATGTATACATGCGCATATTTACCTTACTTTACTGGTAACGTAATATCGCAAAACAACGCATCGACATCATCTTGATTACGTAATAAGCTCGCCTTTTCAACCAAGTCTTTAGTCAAGTGTGGCGCAAATCGCTCAATAAAGTCATACATATAACTTCGTAAAAAACTGCCTTTTCTAAAGCCTATCTTTGTCGTACTTGCTTCAAATAAATGACTTGCATCAATACAAACAAGGTCTTTATCAGTCAAATTATCAATGGCCATAGAAGCCAAAACCCCCACTCCTAGCCCCAAGCGCACATATGTTTTAATAACATCAGCATCAGTTGCTGTAAAAACAATATGCGGTTCAAGGCCATGAGCATTGAATGCTTTATCTAACTCTGAGCGTCCTGTAAACCCAAATACATAGGTGATCAGTGGATATTTGGCAATATCTTGTACGCTGAGATTATGCACTTTTTGGGCAAGTGGATGATCTTTTGCAACTACAATACTCCTATTCCAATGATAGCAAGGAAGCATTACTAAATCTGAGTACAAATGAAGCGCTTCAGTTGCAATAGCAAAGTCAGCATCACCACGCGCAGCTGCGTCCGAAATTTGCTGTGGAGTACCTTGGTGCATATGCAATGACACTGCAGGGTATTTGTTCATAAACCCTTGAATAACACTGGGTAACGCGTAGCGCGCCTGCGTATGGGTAGTTGCAATATTGAGTTTACCTTGGTCAGGCAGCGTATGCTCATTAGCAACCGCTTTTATACCCTCTACCTTAGATAATATCTCGCGTGCAATATTAATAATTTCATTACCCGCGTTTGTAACATGAGTAAGATGTTTACCACTGCGGCCAAAGATTTGCACACCCAGTTCATCCTCAAGCATTCTAACTTGTTTGGATATGCCTGGTTGAGATGTATATAGGCTTTCAGCTGTCGCTGATACATTTAGGTTGTGATTTAAAACTTCTACAATATATCTAAGTTGTTGTAATTTCATAGCTTATTTTTTCTTATTAGTTTTTACAAGGCAATGATCACGACGCGCCAAAAGTTTAAACTTGAGACAAAGCCAATCTATCTTAGGCTAGCATAGTTACACCTAACGAGATAGCTTTACAGCTATATTATTGTATAGCATCAAATATTTATTAGATGGTCTATAATAATAAAAGGTTATTTTTTAAAAAAATTTAATCCATATGAACGGAAAACTGTTCAGAATGCAATTAATTGATGTAATATAAAAATTCACCTTTTGAGTTGTGGTCTAAGAGAAGTCATTTATGTTTGTTTCTATCATTATTATGTTGATTGTTGCTTTGATCGTC
Organism: Pseudoalteromonas holothuriae; assembly: GCF_945859825.1. Lineage (GTDB taxonomy): Bacteria > Pseudomonadota > Gammaproteobacteria > Enterobacterales > Alteromonadaceae > Pseudoalteromonas > Pseudoalteromonas holothuriae. The sequence continues at coordinate 390,011 of NZ_CAMAPC010000002.1, read as the reverse complement.
ATTGCTGTATGGGTCAGTGCAGTTCAGCAGCACCGAGAGAAGCAAGAAGGCGAGCGAAGAAAAGAGCTAGCTAAACAAAAAAAAATCATTGAAGAATCTGAAGACATTATTGTTAATAGCTGCAATATCCCTATGTCTGAAGTTATTCTGCGCGTATTGCAACGCAGAGTTTACGACGCACTTAATTTAATGGTTGAGTTGTCACCAACAAATAAAGAGCTTAAGAACCGTTTAAATGAAGCAAAAGAGCGTTTAAATACAGCACTTGACCCAGACATGCAAGCCGATGCGCTAAATTTACCTGATGCAGACAAACAACTTATTGCATTAGTTCAAGGAATTAAACGGCTGAGAAACGTATTACGTTCTGAGCATTCCAAAGGGAAAGTAGATACACAATTATTTGTTGCAGAAGACCGTCGCCTCGAGAAACTACAGCTACGTATTAATGTTGAAAGCCAAATTAAACGTGGAGTATCTGCGCGCACAGCAAATATGGTAGGGTCTGCACGTCAGTACTTTGAAAAAGCTTATGCAACAATCAATGCTGTTACTTATAACGATGAATACGTTGCTGAAAAAAAGGCTATTTTAGAAACATATTTAAACGAGATCAGTACTGAGCTCAAGGCATCTAACGCTTCTGCTGTGAAAAAGAAAAAAGAGAAAGAACAAGACGACTTAGATGTATTGTTCGCCCCTAAGAAGAAGTGGTAAGTTACCACTTCTTCTCGCTTTTTCCATTACTCAAATGCAAATTTAACGATAAATAACAACGTTAATAACCATACACTGACACTCACCTCTTGAGCTTTATCACACACAACCTTAACCACAGTGTAAGCGATAAAGCCAAGTGCAATGCCATGTGCAATTGAAAAGGTCAGTGGTGTCATCAACAACACAACGCTCACTGGGATAGCATCACTCATATCGTCCCAATTAACAAATTTTAGATTTTGTAGCATTAAAACCGCCACATACAATATTGCACCAGCGGTTGCATAAGCAGGAACCATTTTTGCCAATGGTGCAAAAAACATCATTAATAAAAAGCACATACCAACAATCACAGCTGTTAACCCAGTTTTACCACCAACAGACACACCTGAGACTGACTCTATATAAGATGTTGTAGTGGACGTGCCAAGCATTGAACCTGCAATTGTCGCAGTGCTATCAGCTGACAAGGCTCGCCCTAATCGGGGCATTTTACCATGTTCATCTGCCAATCCCGCTTTATGTGTTACGGCAACTAACGTGCCTGACGTATCAAATAAGTCAACAAATAAGAATGCAAATACCACACTCAGCATCGATAGCTCCAAGGCGCTGCTAATATCTAGCTCCAGCAAAGTCGGCACTATACTCGGAGGGGCTGATATGAAACCTTGGTAAGAAACTAGATCTAAACTCCAAGCAATACCCGTCACTAAAAAAATACTGATTAAAACTGCACTTTTTACCTCTCTAAACATCAGTGAAGCAATAATAAAAAAGCTAAATATGGCCAGCAGTGGACCCGCCTGAGTAATATCACCAAGCTGTACTAATGTTGCGGGACTCGCCACAATAATACCTGCATTTTTAAGTGCTATAAGTGCCAAAAATGCGCCAATACCTGTCGCAATTGCTTGTTTCAATACCAGAGGTATTGCTTGGATAACCCACTCTCTGACTTTAAATATACTTAACAATAAAAATAAGCAACCGGATAAAAATACGGCCCCTAATGCTGATTGCCATGTATGCCCCATTCCCAAAACCACACCATACGTAAAGAATGCGTTGAGCCCCATACCTGGTGCCAGAGCAAGCGGGTAATTTGCCCAAAACCCCATAATAAAGCAGCCTATTGCAGCGGCGATACACGTTGCTACAAACGCAGCGCCCATATCGATGCCAGCTTGAGCAAGCATCGGTGGGTTAACAAAAATGATATAGACCATAGTAACAAAGGTTGTCAGCCCCGCTACAATTTCGGTTTTTACTGTGGAACCTTGCTGGCGTATGGCAAAAATGCGTTCTAACATAACGAGAGTTTTAAAATTGGAAACAAGTGATTGGATTTTAACATAAACCACTGGTTTATTCGGACAATTTAGTTAAAATTCAACTACACTTGCTTATAGGTTTATTATTGCGGTTAGACTATGGAACGAGAACAATTTGAAAATTCATCAAGCCAAGATTTGGAGCAACAACTACTTAATGTGCTGAACTTTGTCACAGCGCCTTTAAATAGTGAGGCTAAATTACCTGAGGACAATGATCCACAAGCAGCATTTAAGAAAGGCTTATACTACCTTAAAGAGCAATCTTACCCGCTTGCTGCAAAATGGTTTAGGCTGGCAGCTATGTCGGGCAATAATAAAGCACAGTTTTATCTGGGATTGTTATTTGTAAAAGGGCAAGGCGTACCTCAGAGCCCGTTTCATGGTATGGCTTGGCTAACACTTGCTCAAAGCCAAGGTATGGAAGCTGCAAATGCAATGATAGAACAACTCAAACCCCACCTTTCGACTAAACGTATTAAAGATGCTCATTGCTATGCTGCAACATTGTACGAGCAAATACATCAACTCACTTTTATTCAGTCTTAGTACAAGCACCCTAAAAGTTATTAATTTCAATACTATGACTATTTCATTATGCTGCGATGTGCGCTTAAATAAGTAAATTTGTATAAAAAACTGACAATTTTTCCTTGCATCCAACAACTGTATAAACTACTGTATACAAATACTGTATATAGCACCAGTGAGTTGATTATGTTACACACAAGTTCAGTTTTAAGCGTATCTTCCGGTTTATCGAAAGTTTCGGCAACTAACCATCATCATGTTAAAATTGAGGACGATATATGTGCCAGTTTAGAGCTATTAAAAATTGTACATCAACGTAATCAAAAAAAGGGCTGGACGTTATTGATTGCTCCAGACAATATTCCCAGTAAAAGCATGATGGATAGCTGCTCTGTAGATGCCAGCAAATTATTAGTGATAAGACGAAAGCATATTGTTGATTTAAATTATGTGCTCACATCTGCGTTAAATAATGGTAACTTTGCTGCGGTAATTACATGGGTTGACATACTCGGCCCTTCTGAACTTGAGAATATGCACTTACCTAACTCAAACACAGATATCTTTTGTTTTTCTAAAGCTAAGCAACAAGAAACATGTACAATACCCGAATTGATATCTTAATTTGTACACACCATGTGCTATTGCCCAAGTGATGCCCCATTTAAACAATGTTGCGGGCCATTCATTGAAAAGTCGCAACATCCAACAACCGCAGAGCAACTTATGCGCTCTCGTTATAGTGCTTATTGCACTAAAAATGCTCAATATATAAGAAATAGCTATGCTCAAAGTGAGCAACATAATCATAGTATTGAAGATATTTTAGCTTTTGCTGATGCTGTTGAGTTTATTAAACTCGAAATATTAGATACTGAAGATACACAAGAAGGTAGCTACGTTGAATTTAAAGCAGCTTATATCGCTGATAATAAATCATGTATGCTTCATGAAAAATCTTTTTTTATCAAAGAGTCTGAGCAGTGGAAATATCTTAATGGCACTATTTACCCTACTCCTGAAAAAAAGATAAATAGAAACGATGACTGCCCTTGTGGTAGCGGTAAGAAATTTAAAAAATGCCATAGCAACTAGGGGCTGTTTATCTTCGATATATGAATTTTTTCAAATCAAAGACTTTCGATACGCGAAATGAGCAATACAGCATAATGGCTTATGTCAGTTGCAAAGAACAAAGTCGAGGCTGGCTTTAGTTGAACTCATCGTGCAGCCAAGTTGACGATTTATACCAATTACATTAAATAAATGCTCAGATATTGCGATAGATAAATGACTTAGTAGCAAGGCAATAATTCCGGTATGTAGTCATTCTACATAAGTCATTTTTAACACAGTTTGCGACGTCGTTTCTGCGGGGCATCCCCTACCTTGCCTAAACCATAAACTCACTGCTGTAAAAACACACAAAAAAATATACATACCCTAATTAAGCGGTTAGTTGCAAAGCACTTTGCATTTGCCCATCTGCAAGTTGATCATAAAAACCCGCAGCATTCATTGCAGGTCTGTCCGCTTGAATGCTACCGCTTTTCATTGCCTCCAACCGCTTTCTCACTGGCAAGTCGCAATTATCGATAATAGCAAATGGAATATGTGCTTTATCATCACGGATTGTCATTGGCTCTGGTGCTAAATACTGCTTTAACTTTAAAGTGGTTAAGCTACCTTTTTCAAGCAACTTAGCATTGTGTTGCCCAATTAACATATCAAACTGCTCAGGCGCTAAAGTTTGCTGTGGCCCAATCTGTAATTCTTTTTTGAGTGCGGACTCAGATAAATCTGCTTCGTCTAGTTGCGCTTGTGGTAAATTAAACTGGCTAAAATCTAGCGCGTCTTGCGACAACATCGACAATAACATAGCAAAATCGGCTCTGCGATGTTCTGCCACACTCACAGACAATGCGCTACCGAGCTGATCTTCTCTGGTTAATATCACACCAAGTTGCATGGAGTTTCACCAATTAATTACAAATCTATACCTTTATCGGCATTTTTTTAAATTTCTTTAGTCCTTTTCTTTACTTAATAAGAAACTTTGATATTATCAGCGCCGTTGTTTAGGAGGGGTTCCCGAGCGGCCAAAGGGATCAGACTGTAAATCTGACGGCACTGCCTTCGCTGGTTCGAATCCAGCTCCCTCCACCAACAACAAAAACATACAATTCGGAGGGGTTCCCGAGCGGCCAAAGGGATCAGACTGTAAATCTGACGGCACTGCCTTCGCTGGTTCGAATCCAGCTCCCTCCACCACTCTTAGGTTTTGCTAATAAATAATTGTTTACCTTCATTTTTAAACCAATTAGTAGCAATTTTATAATCTTTATCATACCTTGCTACAATTGACCAAAACGCGCGATTATGTGCCAGTACATGACAATGCGCCAGTTCATGAATAAGTACATAATCTATCATTCGCTTAGGCGCACCAGCCAACAGTACATTGAACGTAAGTGCATACTGGCTTGAACAACTCCCCCAGCGACTTTTGTACTCTCTAAACCTTACACTCCTTATTGGTGAGTCCATTTGTACACTCAGACTATGTAAACGACTGTCGACATACTGCTCCAGCTCTACATTTAATAGTTTAATAAGCGCTGTACGGATTGATTTAATTGTTGAATGCGCAACCTTACGCACAGTTACACGTTTCTGTTGATGGTCTACCCGTGAAGTCACTTGTGAATTACAAACAAAGTCGTATTCATGACCAAAGATAAGTACTTTGCCACTGACCCATGGCACTTGCTGCTGTACACCTTGTGCAAGTATTTCCTGCTGCTGAGTAACCCATAGCTTTTTACTTCTTAGCCAGCGGTCAATGTCACTTTCACACACACCATATGGCGCATATACCTGAACGCCATTATCTGTCACTTTTAACGCAACGGTGCGGCGTCTTTTACTGAGTTTTAATTGATATTCAAACATCTTAATCTAAAAATAATTACACTAAGGCCATTCTACCCCTTAAATTAGCTGCTAATCTAATAAAATATATAGACAAAAAAGATCAGATACTTATGAGTGATAAACCATGTTGTCAGTATAAATCACCCGATGGCCAGCATTGTAAGGAAATTGATATGGGTTCAGGGTTGTGTTTTTGGCATGACTCAAAGTTTGACAAAAGTGGTTTGGAGTTAACGCAAAAGCTTGAACGCTATGCCAAGCGAGGCGGTTTATTACAAGGCCTAGAACTCAAACGCGCCAACCTTGAGGGACTCAATTTAGTCAAATTTGGTGATAATAATGGCTATGACCTGTCGTATGGTAATTTTTATCGTGCGAATTTAAGAGGGGCACATTTATTCAATAATACGTTTCGTGGTGCTTCATTAATGAAAGCAGACCTTAGAGAAGCGAATCTGCATTGCTGTCACTTAGAGGACACCAACTTACTTGGTCTTAAATTAAGTAGCACTCGGATTGACAACCTGTATCTTGGAGATAAATTGCTTCAGGAGCAACAGGGTCTCTTAGCTTTGAAAGAAAAGCGTATAAACGATGCTAACGACTTATTTTTACAATCAGAAGAGATTTACCGTTCTTTAAGAAAAGGCGCAGAACAACAAGGCTTATTTGAAATGGCCGGAAAATATACCTATCAAGAGCTGCGTATGCGCCACCAACAGTATCCAAAATATTCACAGCGCAGGTTGGTTTCAAGTTTTATCAACTTGCTTTGCGGTTATGGTGAGAAGCCAGAAAATGTGATTCGATTTAGTTTGGCAATGATTGTTGTATGTGCATTGCTCTACTTCTTATTTGGCGTTTCATATGAAGATCAACTCTTACAACTCAATGCAGCCAACTCTATCAGCGAAAATATCAGCGCCCTACTTAATAGCTTTTATTTTAGTGTCGTTACTTTTACCACGCTAGGATATGGAGATATAACACCCATTGGAGTATCTCGATTTATCGCTGCCATTGAAGCTTTCACGGGTAGTTTCTCGTTGGCATTATTTGTGGTCGTATTTGTTAAGCGTATGACGCGTTAAGATACATTTTACTTACGCTATTTCTTGCTTAAGCTGATCTAAAAAAGTACACATAAAGTCAGTGCGCTTTCGCGCCTCCGCTTGTGCTGAAGCAGTCTGCATTTGCTCTGCAATATGTAATAACTTTACAAAAAAGTGATCAAGCGTATAGCGCATATCATCCGCTTCTCGTAATTCGCAAAATGGGTCATCTGGATGATATAAGTGTCTCGCGATTGCGCCACCGACTTTCATACAGCGGCTCACACCTATCGCACCTAGCGCATCCATTCTATCTGCATCTTGTACAACCTTAGCCTCTAGTGTCTCAGGCATCACATTCGCACTAAAGCTATGTGCAACTATGGCATGATGAATAGCGTCTAGTTTTGACTCATCATAATCGATTGAACGCAGGAACGTGATTGCTTTATCTGCTGCAAGTTTTGACGCCCGCGGACGATCTGGGTGATTTTTAGCCACTGCGACACAGTCGTGCAACCAAGCTGCGGGCAGAACAACAGCCACATCAGCTTGCTCTTGTTCTGCTAGCTGCTTGGCGGTTTTTACCACTCTTTGTATATGGGTTAAATCATGGGCCGTATCAGCAAATATACTGTTTAACATAAAATTTTTACATGCCTGTTCTATATCTTGCATTACACTCTCTTTTAAACGTTGTTAAAGCTGCCCTTTCATACGCATATGGTTAGGATTAATTCAACACAGAACATAATTCTAGGTTGTGATTGTATGTTGGCATGGCCTTCACTAAAATGGCAAGCATTCTATTTAGTAAGGAATTTTTATGTCTTGTGCCCTGTATTTACAACCCGGTCGAGAAAAGTCTTTAAAGCGTAAACACCCTTGGGTTTTTTCTAAAGCGATCAAGAAAATAAAGGGCAAGCCTGCCTTAGGTGATACCGTCACTATTTACACTCACGATGGGCAGTATTTAGCTACCGCAGCCTATAGCCCTGAATCACAAATTCGCGCTCGTGTGTGGAGCTTTGACCAAAATGAGCAAATAGATACACAATTCTTTATTGCTCGCCTACACAGAGCATTAGATGCGCGCCAGCAAACCATTACTGAAGGTGGGTTGTCAGGCTATCGCTTATCTGCAGCAGAGTCTGACGGCCTGCCTGGTATCACCATCGACAAGTTTGATAACTATCTTGTATGTCAGTTACTTAGTGCAGGTGCTGAGCGCCACAAAGGCGACCTACTCATGGCTTTGCGTGAAGTATTTCCCGATTGTAATATTTATGAACGCTCAGATGTAGATGTGCGCAAAAAGGAAGGTTTAGACAAAACATCTGGCGCTCTTTGGGGGGATGCACCAACTAGTCCCGTATTGATAGAAGAAAACGGTTTCAAGATTGAGGTTGATATCATCAACGGCCACAAAACCGGGTTTTACCTTGACCAAAGAGATAGCCGTGCAGCACTGGAACGTTTTGTAAAAGGCAAAGAGGTTTTAAACTGCTTTTGTTACACCGGTACATTTGGTTTATATGCACTGCGTGGTGGCTGTGAAAAGGTTATTAATGTTGATGTATCACAACCTGCACTCGATACTGCTAAACGTAATGTCGAACACAATGATTTAGACCTTTCAAAAGCTGAATTTGTCAAACAAGATGTATTTAAATTACTACGTCAATACCGTGATGAAGGTCGTCAGTTCGATACCATCGTGATGGATCCACCAAAATTTGCGGAAAGTAAAGCTCAGCTCAATGGCGCATGTCGTGGCTACAAAGACATCAATATGATTGCCATGCAGATTTTAAAACCCGGTGGCACATTATTGACTTTTTCATGTTCAGGCTTGATGGAACAAAACCTGTTCCAAAAAGTGGTGGCTGATGCAGCGCTGGATGCAGGTAAAGAGCTATTGATTATGGAGCGTTTAAATCAAGCCGCCGATCACCCTATTGCGGGTAGTTATCCTGAAGGTTTTTACCTGAAAGGCCTAATTTGTAAGGTTTATTAATTTAGGAACCGTAAGATAAAGTGCATGATAATATGCACTTTATATTTTGCCTTGAACTGACAATCTACTGGCAACCTGCTGAAAAAACACACATCATACTAAACTGTACGCACTAGAAATGCACTGATAGGATTATTGCATTCAACTCAAATACTCTCAATTATCTAACCAAAATTCATTATAATATTTCAAGGACGCAGTATGCCAATAATCGGCTTGACACTTTTCGCACTTACCTTTATTTCAACACTCGCATCAGCCAATAATGCGTTTATAGAAAAAGAGATTAACGCTTATATGAAAGCTAATAATGTGCCCGCTTTATCGGTCGGCATTATCGAAAATGGCAAAGTGACATTGAAACAGGCATACGGGGTTTATAAGCGAGAGAATTCAGCGCCTATTACCCTGATAGCTTGTTCCAAATTGACTCCCAAACAAAAGTGATCACCAGTACCATTACACTGGCATTGATTGAAGACGGTAAATTATCATTAACTGACAACTTAAGTGAGCTGTTACCTGAGCACTTTCTAGCAATTGATAAAAACAAACTAAAACATATCACAATAGATACACTACTTAGCCACCGCTCAGGCCTACCTAACTACCCAAGTAATGTATCACGCATTGATGGTGACCCAATGAATGGCGGGTATAGTGAGCAACAACTTCTTCAAGCACTCAAAAACCTCCCGCTTAAACATGAGCCAAATAGCAAATTTGCCTATGCAAACTTTAATTATGCCCTACTAGGTTATATTCTCAGCAAAAAAATAGGCTAGTTACGCCATATAGAAAAGATGATAAAAACGCCCCAACTAAAGCATGGGACATGGGTTTATTGACGCCACATGGTGGGATGTACTCTTCTCTTGAAGGTATGCTGCAATTAATGCAACAGCAATTAGCTGCCTACAATGTCAAAAAGAATAACGCTAAAGCCTCATCACCTTTACTGTCAACACAAGTAAGCTATGCCACAGGGCTCTATGATGGCCTAGATTATGGCTATGGCATGTTCTCAGCCACAACTGAGCTTGGTTTATACCATGAGACAGTACTTTGGCATGGCGGTGACTTAGATGGCTTTGGGAGCGAATAATGCAGTGGTACTACTTACCTCAAGCGGTGCCGCGAGTTTGTTATACTTGGCAGAAAACTTATGAATCACCTGCTTAGTCGAAAAGAATAAACAAACTGGGTTACTTAACTTCCTAAAGGTTCGGTGAGGCTTACAAAAAAGGTCGCCAGCTTTGCACCACTAAACTCAACCTACTAACCCCTATCCAACAAATGCCCATCAAAAATACGTTTATTTGCAAACAAAGGAGCAATGAATCATTTTATCAGGCAAAAAGTGATTTTAAAAATGGTTGCTGTATAAAATAACAGTTGATTAAGAAAAGCTTGCTTTAAAACTACTGGAAGATATGCATTATATTGTTAGGAAAATGGCGGAGAGGGAGGGATTCGAACCCTCGATAGGGGTTAGCCTATACACGAGTTCCAGTCGTGCGCCTTCAGCCACTCAGCCACCTCTCCGTCGCACTTAAAGTGCGGGGCTAATACTATGAAAAGCAACGCACTTTAGCAAGTAGTTTTTGGCTTAAATCAACCAGTTGCTCAACTATCGAGCACTACTTTTGCAAACTTGCTGAAAAATCTAGCATTCGGTTTAAAGAACGTAATGCCCCATCTCGTAAATCCATATCAACAAATACTTCTTTACCTTGTGGGTCTATCAATGCTTCTTCTATCGCCTTAAGGCCATTCATTGCCATCCATGGGCAATGTGCACAACTTTTACAAGTTGCGCCTTCTCCTGCCGTTGGCGCTTCAAAGAACTCCTTTTCAGGGCACAACTGCTGCATCTTATAAAAAATGCCTCTATCTGTTGCCACAATAAACTTTTGGTTATCCATTGTTTGTGCAGCTTTAATCAACTGACTGGTAGAACCAACACTATCAGCAAGCTCCACAATCTCAGCAGGAGACTCAGGATGCACCAACACAGCCGCATCAGGATGCAGTGCTTTCATATCTTGCAGTGCTTTAGTTTTAAACTCATCATGTACGATACAAGCACCATTCCACATGATCATATCTGCACCCGTTTGCTTTTGGATATAAGAACCAAGATGTTTATCTGGGCCCCAAATGATCTTATCGCCTTGCTCATCTAGGTGCTCAACTATTTCTAATGCACATGAAGAGGTTACAATCCAATCTGCTCGCGCTTTAACGGCAGTAGAGGTATTAGCGTATACCACAACTTTCCTATCAGGGTGTTGATCACAAAATGCAGAAAACTCGTCAATCGGACAACCTACGTCTAACGAACAAGTTGCAGCCAATGTTGGCATAACCACACTCTTGTTAGGCGTTAAGATTTTTGACGTCTCTCCCATAAAACGCACGCCAGCAACAACAATGATATCTGCATCATGTTTTGCACCAAAACGCGCCATTTCTAACGAGTCGGCCACACAACCACCCGTTTCTTCAGCCAAAGCTTGAATTTCTGGGTCGGTATAATAATGGGCCACCAAAACCGCGTTTTTCTCTTTCAACAACGATTTAATGCGCGCTTTGTAGTCAGACTTCTCATCATCAGATAAAGGCGCAGGCTTAGGAGGAAAGATATAATCCTCAGGCATGATTTGTTCAGCTAAACTCATTTCTCGACCACTATAGTCACATTGCATAATTGCTGCGAATTATACGTAAATGAGCGCAACAATCCTAGTCAAAGACTAACTAAATGACAGAGATAAGAAGGAATAATTAAGAATTTTAGAAAGGAAGACTTAGAGATGGTGGGTCATGATGGACTTGAACCATCGACCAATGGATTAAAAGTCCACTGCTCTACCAACTGAGCTAATGACCCGCTCACGAGTTTTACTGCCATTAGGTTCATCCTGAAGCTTGGGACCGGCTCGTCGTCCTGACTCGCGTTCTCAACACTGCGAAACGTTGTTTCGGTTGTTGCTCACCCAACTGAGCTAATGACCGGCTCTATATACCGAATAAATTTTTTAAATGGTGGGTCATGATGGACTTGAACCATCGACCAATGGATTAAAAGTCCACTGCTCTACCAACTGAGCTAATGACCCGCTCTTGTTATCCTAAACATTGCATTGCTGGTGGGTCATGATGGACTTGAACCATCGACCAATGGATTAAAAGTCCACTGCTCTACCAACTGAGCTAATGACCCGCTCAATGCAATAATGTAAATGGTGGGTCATGATGGACTTGAACCATCGACCAATGGATTAAAAGTCCACTGCTCTACCAACTGAGCTAATGACCCGCTCGGATAACATTTACAAACTAAGTGGTGGGTCATGATGGACTTGAACCATCGACCAATGGATTAAAAGTCCACTGCTCTACCAACTGAGCTAATGACCCACTTAGTGCAGCAGTTTGGTCTGAACCATTCCCCTGCTGCGGGCGCTTATAATACTTATTTAAAAAATGAGTGCAACTGAAATACGTAGTTTTTTTCAGTTTTTCTGTCTAAGCGCCTAATTTTAAACCATTGTGGCAAAAAATCATGCTTTTTAGATCTTTGCAAGACGTTCTGTGGCTAATTTAGCTGCGGTTGTACTCGGGTATTCTGAGATCAATGTATTCAAAATTTGCTTTGCTAAATCTAACTTTTCTTGCTTTTCATACAACGCGCCTAATTTTAACATTGCATCAGGACGCTTGTTTGAATCTGGAAACTGTTCAACCACCATTTTAAAATGCACTAATGCATTGCCGTCATCATTTTTAATAGATAATAGCTGCCCTAACCAATAATGTGCATTAGGTATATAAACTGATTGCGGAAACGTTGTTAAAAAGCTTTGAAACTCTGGGATTGCTGCATCATAGCGCTTGTCTTGCATAATTAACGCAACAGCGCGGTCATATGCTTCATTCTCAGACAAGTTACTACTTATTGCTTGTGTTGCATCGACTTCGGCAGGAGAAACTGATGCGGTACTTGTTTGTTCATACACCTTTGATACACGATTCTCTATTTCTTGATATAGCTCACGCTGGCGCTGAAGTACTTTTTCAAGCTTATAGCTTTGCTCTTCAGTAACGCCTCTCACTTGGCTGACTTCGTCTTGCAATAAGTTGAGCTGTTGTTGCAGTTCTATTTGTAACAGGTTCCGTGTTTTCATCATGCGCTCTAATTGCGCAATACGTTGCTCTACAGACCCGGAGTTTGGGTTATTTGCAGCTTCAGAAACAGGCGCGGGAGCAGCCCAAACTTGGGTGCTCCCGCTTAGTAACAGTAGAGCTGCCAAAACAGTATTCGGCTTCATAATCTCTCTTACTTAATTAGTATACAAGCACCGCGCGACGGTTTTTAGCAAACGCTTCTTCCGTACGTGACTTAACCATTGGTTTCTCTTCACCATAGCTCACTACTGAGATTTGGCTATCAGATACACCTAAGCTTTGCATATACTTAGCCACTGCTTTACCACGGCTCTCGCCCAGCGCGATATTATACTCTGGTGTACCACGCTCATCTGCATGGCCTTCGATTAATACTTTAACGCTCGGGTTTTTCACCAAGAAATCAGCGTGAGCTTGTAAAAGTTCAGAATACTGGCTTTGAATCGTCGACTTATCAAAATCGAAATAAATAACTTGCTCTTGACGCAATGCGTCGTATTTTTCACGTAACTTTTCTTCTGCTGATTTTTCACGAGAAATTGTATTTACATCTACCTGATTATTCGTATCATTAGTTGCAGCCTGATTGCTTTCATTTGCTGCACCTTCATCAACACTTGAAGAAGAGCTACATGCCGCTAGCGTCATTACTGGTAGAGCCACCAATAGCGCTTTTAAAGTTTTGTTAAGTTGCATCGAGTATATTCCTATTTATAAAATTCAAATCAGCAAAGTTATTATAAAAATGGCGACCATGCCGGAGCTTTTACTTGCCCTTGTGACACGGGAAGTCGCGCTTTAAAACGACCATCCATAGACACTAAAGCTAAAACCTGCTTATTATTATGTAGCGTACTATAAATGATCATAGAACCATTTGGTGCAATACTAGGAGACTCGTCTAAACGTGTTCTCGTTAATACTTGAAATAGCCCTGATGTTAATTCTTTTTTTGCAATATGATATTTACCGAGCGTTCTATTTACCATAACCAACTGCTGTCCGTCAGGTGTAATAGAGCCTGCCAAATTCATATCACCGTCAAACGTTACACGTCTTGACCTACCTGTTTGTAAATTTAACTTATATATCTGGGCATTACCACCCCTTTCAGACGTATAGACAATTTCTTTACCATTTGGGTGCCACGATGGCTCAGTATCAATGCTGCGGTGCTTGGTTAAGCGTCTCGTTTGTTTGCTTTTAAGGTCCATAACATACACCTCGGTAGCACCACCTGCATCTTTAGAAAGTACAATTAACAGCTTTGTGCCATCAGGTGAAAATTGCGGAGCACCATTAATACCAGGAAAGCTAGTTAGAATCTCTCTTTTGCCAGTATAAAGGTCTTGAACAATGATTTGAGACTGACGATTTTCAAAAGTAACATAGGCTAGTTTATTACCATCTGGAGACCATGCTGGTGACATTAAAGGCTCTTTCGAGCGCAGTAAAACTTGTTCATTGTAGCCATCGTAATCAGCAACCACTAATTGATAAGGTTTTTCTTGCTCATCACGCACAATCACATAAGCAATTTTGGTACGAAATGCACCTCTTTCGCCAGTGAGTGACTCATATACAACATCACTAATTTGGTGTGCATAGCGCCTAAAACCATCACTGGTGATGATACTTTGCCTGGCCTCTTGGATATGGTCTTGGCTTTTCATTAATTGACCGTTGGACATCATGCGCGTTTCTCCGCCGGTAATTTGCGCGCGAATAACATCAATGAGCTCATACTTGACCAAGTATCGACCACCAGGCTGTTGCTCAACCGAACCCACAATAATTGCCTCAACCCCCTTATTTACCCATGCATTATAATCAACGTCTTCGTCACTGGTGGGCATTTGCGGCATATCAGCCAAAGCTAATGGCTTAAACTTACCACTGCGCATTAAATCGGCCGCAATTACCTCACTTAACTGAGACGGTATTTGACCAACACCATTATATTGAAACGGCACTACCGCAATTGGGCGTGCACTATCAATGCCTTCTGTTATGACTATTTCAAGTGCAGCGTTTGCCACTCCTTGCAAGCCAAAAGCAACTATGATTAACAAGGTTTTCAGTCGGTTAAACATGAGTTTCCTTTATAAATTAGGTTTAATTGTTAGATTAATGTTTTTGAGCTTTTCAAATACATCTTTTTCTTTTGAAACCGGTAACGTATCAGCCATTCTAACAGCTCGCAAAGCTGCATCACACACGAGCTTATCACCACCAAGGGACGTGACACTGGTAACCAGACCGTTAAACGCCAAGCGAATATTCACTGTGCAAGCTTTACCACGCATTTTTTCATCTGTTAAAAGGTTTTGCTGAATACGTTGTGTTATCAACGCCTGATACTTTTCGACTTCAGTCAATACCTGTTGCTGGCGAACCCTCGAGCGCGCGGCTTGCTCTTTAGCCAGTTGCTCTTGAAGCATTTTCTCTTCTAATGCTTTTTGCCGTGCTTGCTCAGCTTCTTCAGCCTTGCGTTTCTCTTGTGCTTCACGGCGCTTACGCGCTTGTTCAGCTTTGCGTAACGCATCCTCTTCTGCTTTGCGTTTAGCAGATGCTGCTTTGGCTGCTTGCTCAGCGGCTACCGTCTCTTGCTTCGCTTTTTGAGCTTGCTCACGTTGTTTTTTCTCTATTGCTCGCGCTTTTTTAGCCTGGGCCTCTGCTTGACGTTTCTCTTCCTCTTTAGCGGCGCGTTGTCGTTCTAGCGTTTTAATTCTGCGAGCTTCAGATTCACGCTCTTTCCTCGCTTGCACAGCTCGACGTTCTAAATCACGGATACGTTTTTCTTCTGCTGCTTTGTGTGCATTTTCTTTTTGCTTGAGTTCAGCAATTTTCTCTTCAACCGCATTTTGGTCAACAGCAATTGCTGATACTATTTTTTCAGATTGCTCAGTGTCAGGGACATTGAGCGTAACTTTCATCACTGTAGGACTTGGCGTTTGAAAAGAAGCACTTACAAACAAAAAACCACCAATGGCCAAATGCAATAGAAAAGACTTTAATAATCCACTTTGTAACGAGTCCATGGTTATTCCTCAAACGACTTAGTCATTAATCCAACCGATGGTACACCCGCATTTTTCAAAAAATCCATCAATAGCAGTACTTCTTGATATGATACCTTACCAGACCCTTTAATCATCACAGGCGTATCTGGGTTTTGTTGTAATTTAAGCTTTATAATTGCTGCTACTTCAACTGCATCCATAGGCGCTTCAGGGTCAGTGCCTACGCTCACATAATAGCGGCCTTGAGAGTCAATACTGGCAATAATAGGCGGGGCATCTTTGGTATCAACCAAATCAGATTCTTGCATTTGAGGTAAATCAACTTTTACACCATGGGTGATTAAAGGCGCGGTGGCCATAAAGATGATCAGCAATACTAACATCACATCTATGTAAGGAACTACATTTATCTCTGCAACTTGGCGACGTTTTTTTCGCACATACATGTTACTTGGCCTCTGCTGTATTTGCGGCTTGACGATGCAGAATATTAGAAAACTCTTCCATAAAGTTTACATACTGAGTTTCAGCCACTTCCACATTCTTAGCAAAACGATTATATGCAATAACAGCTGGAATGGCGGCAAACAAGCCCATCGCAGTTGCAATTAGAGCCTCGGCAATCCCAGGCGCAACCATTTGTAATGTAGCTTGTTTTACTTCACCTAAGGCGATGAAGGCATTCATAATCCCCCAAACCGTACCAAATAGTCCAATGTAAGGACTAATTGAGCCAACGGTTGCTAAAAAAGACAAACCAGATTCTAATTTTTCTACTTCTCGAGATAATGCAACTCGCATTGAACGATGTGTGCCTTCAATGACCATACCAGCAGAGGGGGTACTGCTCTTTTTATGACGCGCAAATTCTTTAAACCCTGCAATAAACATTGCTTCTAAACCAGTCGCTTGTGTTACCTTAGTACTTAATTCACCATACAACTTACTCAGGTCCATTCCTGACCAAAATTTTTTCTCAAATTCCCTTGCATCAATCACGGCTCGACCGATTATACCTTTACGCTGAAAGATAATAGCCCAAGATGCAATCGACATTCCAACGAGTGTTAGCATCACAAGCTGTACCAATAAACTTGCTTTTAAAATAAGATCAATAAAATTGAGTCCCGATTCCACTTAATTATACTCCTAACGATTGTTTTTTGGCTATTTTACCTGCAACTTCACTCAATTGACTATAAGCGACTATAAAGGTTCAGTTAGTTTACTCACACATGCCCGCGCTTACAATCTCATTACCATGAATTACAGCTATTTGACGACAAAGTGCGTAAAAACATAACTCCCACTGAAATCACCCTATCATTTTAATCCAAAAGGATTAGTATCCTTATTTTAAAGCCAATTATAAGTGCTTATTTATTACTAGTAACTGCATAAATCATAGTCTTTATGCAAAAATCACGAATAAACCCTCAAATACTAATTGGTAATACCAATTAACAACAAATAAACTAATAATTACAGAAAATAAGCTTTAAATAAAAACTCAATTAAAACAATGTCATAACAATTTATAACACTTGATTTAGCAAAAAATAAAATCACGCAAACACCTTTGGTATTAGTTTTTTTTATTTGAAAGTTAAATTTTTCTAGTTTGATCAAATTTAAAATCCACTTTAATATACACCCTGTACTGAGCAAACAGCATGAGCAATGCAAAGCACAGTTATTAGTAATATGATTTCTGATTTTTCGTATTACTTTTGGTAGATGCGCAAAGGATAAAACCTAAGCCCATTTATCAACTCCCTGGATTACTTCCTTCAACTTGTTGTTTTGCCCGCTTTTTTAGCGGGCTTTTTTTTGCCTAAAATTACCGTGATCAAGTCTATACGCTTAGCCTTAACACTCACTGAAAGCGAGTAACACTCAACTTCTACGTTATCACCTGACTTACATAGAATAACTATGCGACGCAGGTTCTGCCTTGCCAAAATACCCGAATGACTGCTGCAAAAACACACAGCAAAGATCAACAGCCCCTAATTACATGAAATAAATGTTCTGACATTACGACAGGTAAATGGCTTAATAACCTGACAGAGATTTAGGTATGAAATTATTCTGCATAAACTATTTTTAACGCAGTTAACTCGATAAAATGATCAATGCTTTAATAAAAGTACAGGCACAATGATTATTCAAAAAATAAAGAACGGAGTCTAAAGCCTAGATATTGGCTAGGCTTGCGGTGTTAAGTCAAAATGTAGGTAAGCTGCATTTGAAACGATCCGCCCTCTTGGAGTACGCTGAATAAACCCTTGTTGAATTAAAAAAGGTTCAATAACATCCTCTATGGTTTCACGTTCTTCACCAATAGCTGCGGCAAGGTTATCAAGACCAACAGGGCCTCCAGTGAACTTTTCAATGATAGCCAATAAATATTTACGGTCCATATAATCAAAACCACATTTATCAACATCAACCATCTCTAGTGCTTGTTGAGCAATATCAACACACACTGTGCCATCACCTTTGACTTGTGCAAAATCGCGTACACGGCGCAATAAACGGTTTGCAATTCGAGGCGTACCACGAGAGCGCTTTGCGATTTCATCTGCGCCTTCTGGGCTGGTGGTTAAATCTAGGTAAAATGCCGAACGAGCAATGATTTTTGCTAAATCAGTTACAGAGTAAAACTCTAGACGTTGTACAATCCCAAACCGGTCTCTAAGCGGAGATGTCAGTGACCCAGCTCGAGTGGTCGCACCAATTAATGTAAAGGGCGGTAAGTCTAACTTTATTGAACGCGCTGCAGGGCCTTCGCCTATCATTATATCAAGCTGATAGTCTTCCATAGCCGGGTATAATATTTCTTCGACTTGTGGGCTTAGGCGGTGAATTTCATCAATAAACAACACGTCACCTTGTTCAAGATTGGTAAGTAGAGCGGCTAAGTCACCGGCCTTTTCTAATACTGGCCCTGAAGTTGTTTTAATATTAACGCCTAGCTCATTGGCTACAATATTAGCTAAAGTTGTTTTGCCCAAACCTGGCGGACCAAAAATCAATAAATGGTCCAGTGCTTCATCACGGCTGCGCGCAGCTTCAATAAAAATTTCCATTTGTTTTTTAACATGCTGCTGTCCCGTATAATCTGCAAGTAATTTAGGGCGAATCGCCCTATCAACAACATCTTCATTGCCCTGTACTTCAGGCTCTATTAGTCTATCAGCTTCTATCATAGTAGTTTACATCATTGATTTGAGCGCTTCTTTTATCAACGCTTCTGTGCTCATATTAGGTTGCGACACTGCTTTTATTGATTTTAATGCTTGTGCTTGTTTATAGCCTAATGCTAACAATGCAGCAACTGCATCGTCTGCGGGTGTATCTGCAACAGTTGGATTGTTTTGTGGCTCAAGAACAGCCGCATCGCTAAATGGCGTCAGTAAATCATTAGCAAAGTTTTTTAACCTATCTTTCATTTCTAGTACTAGGCGCTCTGCTGTCTTCTTTCCTACACCGGGTATTTTTACTAAAGTTGTAGCATCTTCACTGTTAACACATTGAATAAATTGCTCTGCAGACATACCCGATAAAATAGCTAACCCAAGTTTAGGTCCAACACCATTCGCTTTGATTAGCTCACGAAACAAAGCACGCTCTTTTTTATGATTGAAGCCAAACAGGAGCTGTGCATCTTCGCGTACTACAAAATGCGTATATATAGCAGCTTGCTCACCCACATTGGGTAACTCATAAAAGCAGGTCATAGGCATTTGTACCTCGTACCCCACCCCTGACACATCTAGCAAAATTTCCGGTGGTTGTTTTTCTAATAATACACCACAGAGTCTTCCAATCATGTTTATTCCTATCTAAGTCTTCGTCGTACGGTTTTTGTTGCACTGCCAGCAAGGCGAATTAAGTTTTGTTCTGAATGAGCATGACAGATAGCTATCGCCAAAGCATCAGCTGCATCTGCCTGTGGTGTGCCTGGCAATTTTAATAACCGCTTCACCATTTCTTGTACTTGAGATTTTTGTGCACCACCAGTGCCTACTACAGCTTGCTTCACTTGACGAGCAGAATATTCACTGACGGGTACGTCTTGCATGGTAGCAGCAACAATCGCAGCTCCTCTAGCTTGACCTAATTTTAATGCGGAGTCTGGGTTATGTGCCATAAATACTTGCTCAATAGCAAAACTATTAGGTGAGAACTGTTCTATAAGTTGGCTAACACCTTGGTAAATCATTTTCAGCCGAGTAGGAAAGTCATGCTCCCCTAGCTTAATACAGCCACTACCAAGATAGTTAAAGTTTGACCCTTGGTGTGCAAGAACACCATAACCGGTAAAACGAGAACCTGGGTCGATACCTAAAATTACTGCCAATACATTCACTCTACAATTAGTTTAAGTGCATAATGCCAAAATACTGTATGGATTACCAGTGACATGTACGACATACCGATCTATTTGTGCTTGGCGCTATTTATTAACTGCTCGAGTGTGAAAGGCTCGTCATTGGTCTTAAATAACTGCTCAAATTCCTCGTACTCTTCGAGTAGCATGAGTAATTCAGCCTTTTGCGTTTTAGCTACAGATAACCAATGGTGCCCCTCAAGCGCGCCGACTAGAGCATATAAAAGATTCATACTTGGCTTCGTCGAGTTTGATTTCTTCACTTTAATAAAAGCATGAACGGCACCTAGCTGGCGAAGAGCTTGTATTGAATCAATGCCAACACTAAGCAGCACCTGCTCTGATTTCTCCCCTAATCCGGGTAAGTCCTTGATAGTTTTCATTCTCTCTCTAAGTACAATTAAACAAGACTGCCATTACTCATGGTTATAAGCTCCACGAAGTAGTGCGTGCCAATATTTATCCCACTGCCCAGATAATTTAACCTCTGTGAGCCCTTTATTAAAGCTTTGCTTTAGTTGTTTGCTGCTAGATAAAGATTTTGGAAATAATAAATGCGTGGTAAAAGGAAATAATGCTTTGGTGTGGCGAATAACGAGTTTACTTAGTGTTTTGTCAGGGTGATTTTTTAGCATCCAATCCATCGCATAAGGTGAAGAAACAACCACATCTACACGCCCTTTTAGTAACATTCCAAGATTTTGCTCATCAGTACTCGCTACATTCGCTGTTAAAACACCAGAATCTACTGCTTGCCAAAACGCTTCTGTATATTCGTAACCAAGAGTGATACCAAAGACACTCCCTTCCAAATCACGTAATGTACTCCAGTCACCGATAGGACGGCTTTTCAAATAATATAGATACATATTCCCTGAGTAGATTGGCTCGCTGCACAAAAAGTCAACTTGGTGCGAACGGTAACAAGTCCAAAAAGATGATGCAGAGTACTTACCCAATTTTGACAAATGATAATTGCGCTTCCAGGGCAAATACTCTACTTTGACATTAATGCCCTGCGTATTAAATGCTTCTACAATCAAATGGTTAATATACCCACCATTTGGAGCTTTTTGAGAGGTAAGGTCAGCAAACTCACCTGAGGCGATCACAATTCTTGTTGTTGCAAATGCAGGCGCATAACTCAATAATGCTAAAGTAATTAACCACATGAAACAAAAGAAATAGTGCATTTATGATGTCCCTTGATCGGCACAATAATATCAATAAAGCATAGCCCACCAGCGACCTAATCACGAAACCTAATTAAACGAACGTAAATAACAAAAGTCATAATACCAAATAGCTATTGTATTTATTGATTAAGTGCTTTAGACATAACCAAAACATCAACACCTCGGTAGTTTACTTTCTCAATACCTTGCCAGCCAAGGCCCGCATATAAGCCGCCATCTAGTGCCTCTGTTTGTAGGTACAATTGACTCACACCCAGTCCATGTGCAATGCTTTCGGCTTGATTAACAAGAGCTGACGCAACATGTTTGCCACGAGCAGGAGGGATAACATACACACCACCTAGCCAATGCGCTCTTTTTGGGAATATCGACATTTCATGATACTTTAATTGTGCGGCACCAATTACATTACCCGCATCAACAGCCAATATAACTAAAGGTATACAATCACGATTTAAGTAATCATCAAGCTTTTGATTAAACAACTCAAGAGAACCCTCTTCTATAATATCTCCCCATTGCTCAAAATACCATTTTGCCAACTGCCACTTCGCGTCAACTTTATCAGCTAAGAATATAAACTCCATTCGCTCTACCCTCATCCTTAATTATGCGAATTGATATTAACTGTATTTTAAGTATAAAAAAAGCGACTTAAGTCGCTTTTTGATTAATAAAAAAGGTGATGGTTATTCGCTCTCTAGCTTTGCCTTTTCTACGCTTATTGCAAGCTCTTTAAGCGCATCAGGGTTAGCAATGCTCGGCGCGTTAGTCATCAAGCACGACGCCTGAGTTGTTTTAGGGAATGCAATAACATCACGAATATTATCTGTTCCGCATAGCAACATCACTAAACGGTCTAGACCAAATGCTAAACCAGCATGAGGTGGCGTGCCATATTTTAGAGCATCGAGTAAGAAGCCAAACTTGTCTTGTTGCTCTTGCTCATCAATGCCCAAAATTCTGAATGCGGCTTGTTGCATCTCACTGTTGTGAATACGTACCGAACCACCACCTACTTCATATCCGTTTAATACCATATCGTACGCATCAGAAATCGCCACTGCTGGGTTTGCTTCTAACTCGGCAGCTGTAATATCTTTAGGTGCAGTAAATGGATGATGTACCGCATGCAACGTACCTTCATCGTCTTCTTCAAACATTGGGAAGTCAACAACCCACAATGGCGCCCATTTATTCAAGTCAGTGAGTTCAAGATCTAAGCCTACTTTCAGACGTAGTGCGCCCATGGCTTCGTTAACAACGTTACGCTTGTCAGCACCAAATAGAATAATATCACCAGTTTGTGCATTGGTGCGCTCTAGCAATGCATTGATCACTTCTTCATTTAAGAATTTAGCGATAGGTGACTGTACGCCTTCAACGCCGGCATCACGGTCATTAACCTTCATCCAAGCTAAACCTTTCGCACCGTAGATACCTACAAATTTAGTGTATTCATCAATTTGCTTACGAGATAACTTCGCACCACCTGGTACAGTTAGAACAGCTACGCGGCCTTTTTCATCATTTGCCGGGCCAGACAATACTTTAAACTCAACATCTTTGACCAAATCAGCTACGTCTACTAGCTCCATTGGGTTACGCAAGTCTGGCTTATCTGAGCCAAAGCGACGCATTGCTTCACTGTAAGCCATTACAGGAAACTGACCTAAATCAACCTCTAGTAGCTCCTGCCACATCTCGCAAATGAGTTGCTCAGTCATAGCGCGCACCTGATCAGAGCTCATAAATGAAGTTTCAATATCTATTTGTGTGAATTCTGGTTGACGGTCTGCACGTAAGTCTTCATCACGGAAACATTTTACAATTTGATAATAACGGTCAAAACCAGACATCATTAATAATTGCTTAAACAACTGAGGTGACTGAGGCAGCGCGTAAAAGCTACCTTTGTGTACACGACTTGGCACTAAATAGTCGCGCGCACCTTCTGGCGTTGCTTTAGTCAATACTGGCGTTTCAATATCTAAGAAATCATTACTATCTAAGAAGCGGCGCACAAAACTACTTGCTTTTGCACGTAATTTAATACGATCACTCATCTCTAAACGACGTAGGTCTAAGTAACGGTATTTAAGGCGGCGCTCTTCTGAGTTTTGTTGGTTAAAGTCAAGTGGCAATGGCTCTGAGCGGTTAACAATAGTTAGCGCAGTACCTAAAATTTCAACTTCACCCGTTGCCATATCTTTGTTAACTTGGCTGTCAGGGCGAGCACGTACAATACCTTTAACTTGCACACAAAACTCTTGGCGTAATGTGTTTGCAGTATCCATTAACCCTTCTACTTCAGGGTCAAATACAACCTGCACTAGGCCTTCACGGTCGCGCAAGTCAATAAAGATTAAACCACCAAGGTCTCGGCGTTTGTTGATCCAACCGCATAATTCTACTTCTTGTTCGACGTTGCTTTTATTTAAATTTCCGCAATATATTGAGCGCATAGTATTCCTGTGTCTCAGTTACACAAGGCAAGGTAACTGGCATTAATATGAAAAATTATCGCCAATTATATAAAATTCCGGCTCACAATGTCATCCTAGATATGATTTAGTTTCTAAAATTCGCCATCTTTATTACACTATTGCCATCTTAGAGCACGGTAAATGCAATCACATGTTATATCTTGGCTGCCCACAGTGGAGCTCAACACATTGGAAAGGTCGCTTTTTCTCTTCTCATTGCCAAAACGCACAAATGCTTAGCGAGTATGCGCAAATATTTAATTCGGTTGAAGGTAATACCAGCTTTTATGCCGCTCCAAAGCCCTCTTCTATACAAAAATGGCGCTCAGATGTACCAGATGACTTCAAGTTCACCTTTAAAGTACCCAAGCGATTTTCTCATGAGCTCGCGCTACAAAACTGTCAGCAGGAACTAAGAAGCTGGCTCACTTTATTTGAGCCTATGTTTGATAAAATAGGCCAAATAATGCTGCAATTACCCAAAGCTTGTGGACCTGAATATCAGCACAATATCGAAAACTTCTGTCAGTGGTTACCTAGTGAGTTACCCTTAGGTATAGAAATTAGGCATTTAGGCTTTTTTGACAAAGCTGATAACGAGCGACGCTTTAATCAATTTTTAATGGCTCACCAATACAACCGTATTATGATGGACACCCGTCCGCTGTTCAGTGAGCTACCCTCTACCCCAGCAATCATTGATGCACAGAGTAAAAAGCCCAAAGTGCCACTTCATGTAATTGCAACAGGCAATGCGCCTGTTTTGCGCTACGTGGGTTGCTCTGATTTACAAGCCAATCGCCAATTTTATGCTCCTTGGCTGAAAAAAATAAACCTGTGGCTTGATGAGGGTAAAACACCATATGTATTTTTTCATACCGCAGATAACTACGATGCGCCGTTACTTGCCAAGCAGTTTGTCGCTGATCTCAACCGAGCAGAGGTACAGTTAGGCTTATTCCCTGCGCTGCAGCAACCACAACAAACTAGCTTTTTATGACCTGCGATTAGAGTCACTTCATTCGAGACGGCTCAAATGTCTCATACCTTGGTAAACCTGCATCAAGGTCTTCCCAATTAGCTTGACTTGTAACAAAGTTATGAGACATAGGTCGCTCATTGATATTTGAGTCCAATATACCTAACCGTAAGCGCAGTTTATCCGGCAAGTCACTATTTGAACTAAATAATGGGCTTGCACAATGAGCGCAAAAATGACGTTTCCTGCCCAATTTGAACTCAAAAAACTTTATATACTCTTGCCCGCTAACAATATGCAATTCATCCGTATTTACAAAACCGTTCGTCGCAAAAGCGGTGCCTGAAGACTTACGGCATAAAGAGCAATGGCAATGAATAATGTCGCTTATGGCTCCATCAATTTGAATTTGTACTTTGCCACATAGACAACTTGCTTGATACATCCTAAATTCCCTGTTCCATCGTGTTTATTATTTAATTACATTATAATGAAATGATGATACCCGTACCATAAATGAGACCATGGATTTTTCACACTATTTTCTTCACTATCCTGAGCATATTCAAGCTCAAGTTCAACAACTCATTAAAAGTGGTCAAATTGAGCAATATTTTAAAAATAAGTACCCTGAGGCTCACCAGTTAAAAAGTGAAAAATTATTATACGAATATACTAACCAGCTCAAGCAGCGCTACCTGAAAAATGCACCGAACTTAAACAGCGTTAAGTACAAAAAACAAACGGATTTGGTGAAAAATGCATTGGGCACGCATACTTTTAAAAGCCATCAACACGGTGGTAAATTAAAAGCCAAGCATGAAATAGCCATTGCTGAGCAATTAAAAAATGCACCTGAAGCGCTCTTAAAAGTACTGGTTGTGCATGAGCTTGCACACTTTAAAGAAAAGGATCATAACAAAGCATTCTATCAGCTTTGCTGCCATATGGAGCCTAACTACCACCAATTCGAGTTAGACTTACGATTACTTTTGGTACTACAGGCTTTACAACTGAGCTTTTACTGACTGACTACTTAAACTAAATATGCAGCTTAAGTTTAAATACCCTTGCTTAAATACTAGCCAAGCCCTAATTACGGCACCTAGTACAAAGCCAAAACAAAATGCCCAAACTATGCCAATCAACCCATAATGATTTTGCAGATACCAAGCGAGTAATACCGTTACCGTAGTCGCAAATAGCAACACCCATAGGTTATACAACGGTTCTCCAACTAGATTAATTGCACTACTTGCACATACTCTAAGCGGAGTCACAAGCTGTGCGAGCAGTAAAATAAGCAGCAAAGTGTGTCCTGACTCTAATTGTGGCTCATTGTATAAAGCCAATAACGGATAAGCAGCTGCCGCCAATAAAGCAGCAAAAACAAAATTACACCCCCAAAATAAGCGCATCAAATGACTAACTTCAATAGCATCTACTCGTGCTTTTAACAGCATGGGTTTTAAAACCAGACCAAACGCATTAGACAAAATTGCCATTAAACCTGCAATCACCACGGCTGGATAAAATACACTCACCGCCTTGGGACCAAGCCAATGATGAACCAGTAATACGTCTAGTTTAGCCACCAGCGCTACCCCGGCTCCGCTTGCCAGTAACCGTAAAGATGAACTACACCAATGCCTAGTTTGATAAGCTGGCTTGTGCTTTTTAAGCAAAGGAAATATAAGTACAAACTGCGATACAACAACACAACTTATACTGACGACGAGCGCCTGACAAACTATTTCAAGATGCAGTTGCCCCAGCTTAAAGTATAAAAACGCACACGTTATTGCCGTTAAAATTTCAAACAAAGATTGCTGAGTTAATAGTCCACGACGCTTTGCATCCACAGCAATTAAAAACGAAGCTTGGCATTGCATTATCGCACCTAACGGGACTATGAGCAGCAGGTATTCTAAATGCTCGTTGGCAAGCGCCTGAGGGGAGGCTAACCTATAGCCAATAAGCACCATGGCGACAAAAATCAATCCAAAACTAACTGCAGCGCCAAGGTAAACACGCTTTAAACCTTGTAATAAGGCATGCTGATGATTTTTGTATAACGGATGTGCTAAGCGCATAAGAGATGATGCAAAACCCATACTTGCCGGCAGCAAGAGTACTTCACAAAGTGCCAGTAAGACAGCGAATGTACCAAAATGTTCGGCGCCCATAAATTTGGCAAGTAGCAGGGTCATAATCACCCTGCTTATATGATTTAGCCCTGTAAAGGTGGCTAAAGAAAACACATGTTTTAAAACGGTCACGAAAGTTATGCTATTTTAAAGACCCAACTCCGACATAAAATCATCATCTGCCGAATCATCAGCAGCCTGCTTTTTTGCTTTTGCATCTTGCTTTGACTTTGTAGCTTGATTTTCTATGATTGTGTCAGGGTCAACAGCTTCAGCAATATCAAAATCATGAAGTTTAATAAACTCAGTTTTGTCCATTGCTAACTCAAGATAGAATATATTTTGACTTTGTGTAGTAAAAGTTACACGACGAGCCTGTGGACGATCCATTGTGGTATCAACTGAAATTTGCACCTGCTTGTTGATTGCCATCATCTTAGGCTGGTTTTGTGTAATAGAGGTATGTAATTGCTCTCGTACTTTGCTTGTAAAGTCGCCAACAATTTGGTTCATCAACTCACCCATCACATTAGATACATCGTCTGAGAGGTGACTCGTCGCAATTTCACCTTCTGGCATACCCATGTTACGCATATAGTCTTGGTAAATCTCCATCGCTGATTGCGATGTAAAATTCGTTACCACTAGACCTGTAAAGCCACCATCAAACAGTACAAAACACCCAATATCCGGTCTCATACAAGTGCGGGTTATTTTTTGTACCATTGCTGAGTACGCAATTTGATTGCCACTTGCAGAAGAAAGCACTTCTGTCACTGAATTACACAAAGTTGATAAAATATCTTCGGTACTAACCACTTTATTTCTCGCCATTATTTGTCTCTTTTTTACTTCTTATCATTAATAGTAGCCAAGCTACTGAATTTATCACTGACTATCCAGCATAAAATGTTAAAATAGTAAGATTATTTGGCAAGAGAGACAAAAACGTGACTGGCAAAGACGGTATTTATGCCACAGAGCAACGAGTGAAAGACTTTAGTTTTGATGCTAATGTCGTTGAAGTGTTCCCTGATATGATCCAACGCTCAGTGCCTGGTTATGCAACCATAGTGAGCACTATGGGTAAATTAGCAGGTCAATTTGCGCAAAGTAACTCTAAATTGTATGACTTAGGGTGCTCATTAGGTGCCGTAACGTTAAGCATGCGTAGAAACATCGCAAAAGAAAACTGCCAAATCATCGCTGTTGATAATTCTCAAGCGATGGTTGAGCGCTGTAAAATGCATTTAGGCGGCTTTAAATCAGATGTACCCGTTGACGTACAATTAGGTGACATCACTGATTTGACAATTAACGATGCAAGTGTTGTTGCAATGAACTTTACCTTACAGTTTATTCCACAAGATCAACGCCTCGCAGTATTAACCAATATTTATAATGGATTAAAACCTGGTGGCGTGATTTTACTGAGTGAAAAAATTATAGGCGAAAGCGATCAACAAGATAACCTACTTATTGATCTTCACCATGATTTTAAGCGTCATAATGGCTATTCTGAACTTGAAATTAGCCAAAAGCGGACGGCCATAGAAAACGTCATGCGCCCCGATAGTTTAAGCACACACCTTGCACGTTTAAATGAAATTGGTTTTACCCAAACACAAGTTTGGTACCAATGTTTTAACTTTTGCTCAATGGTAGCAATTAAGTAACGGAGAAAAAATGCACACTTGGTTTACAGATTTCTATGCTGCCATAGCTAAAAGCCAATTAAGTCACTGGTTGGATACATTACCTGCACAGTTAACACACTGGCAAAATGAAGCCCAGCATGGCGATTGGCCGCAATGGGAAAAAGTACTTAAAAATTTACCCCAATCAAATACTGACCACATTAATCTTGAAGATAAAGTTGAGTTCGGTCTAGCTGAAGAGCTCTCTGATGGTCACAAAAAGCAATTAGCACACCTACTTAAAAGAATGATGCCATGGCGTAAAGGCCCATTTTGTATTCATGGTATTGATATTGATACTGAGTGGCGCAGTGATTGGAAGTGGGATCGCTTAGTACCTCACATCAGCAGTCTACATGGCAGAACAGTACTTGATATCGGCTGTGGCTCAGGCTATCACCTATGGCGTATGCGTGGCGCAGGTGCTGAGTTTGTTGTCGGTATTGACCCATCTGATTTATTTTTATCTCAATTCCAAGCAATCAAGCATTTCAACCCCGACTCTAATGTGCATTTATTGCCGCTGGGTGTAGAACAACTACCGCAGTTAAAAACGTTTGATACCGTATTTTCTATGGGCGTGTTATATCATCGCCGCTCTCCTATCGACTTTTTAGCCCAGCTGAAATCGCAATTACGCCCAGGTGGAGAATTAGTGTTAGAAACCCTTGTAATTGAAGGTGACGTTAACACTGTGCTAGTACCAACTGATCGCTACGCAAAAATGCGAAATGTATGGTTTATTCCAAGCACTGCAGCATTAACTCTATGGCTCGATCGCGTTGGCTTTAAAGATATAAAAGTAGTGAATGAAGAGAGTACATCTTTGGATGAGCAACGTCGTACTCAGTGGATGCAAACTGAGTCACTAGCTGACTTTTTAGACCCCAATGATGTGAGTAAAACTATTGAAGGTTATCCTGCACCACTGCGGGCGATCTTAATAGCTAAAGCGTAATTAAGGCCATACTACATTCAATTATAAACGTCTAAAGGGTAGGAACATTCACCCGCCCTTTGGCCTCAAACCCTATAATGTCGACACCTCAAATCAAGTAACTTGAACTTAGAAATGCGACCACCCCTTTTTTTAGGGCATAACTGCATTAAAGTCTCAGCCTCAGTAATAATATGATTTTATACCTTTTTTCATATTCATTATCTTGAGTTCAGGTTAAGTAATAATTCAACTAGCCCCATATGGGCAATTGTTGTAAAATACGCGCGTTTCTAAGCAACCCATAAAGCAATTTGAGGAAAACCTGTGAGCGAACAAAAACAGTCTCTTAGCTACAAAGACGCAGGCGTAGATATCGATGCAGGCAATGCATTGGTAGAGCGCATTAAAGGCGTAGTGAAAAAAACCCGTCGTCCAGAAGTTATGGGCGGGATCGGTGGTTTTGGCGCACTATGCGAACTTCCAACGGGTTACAAAGAGCCTGTACTCGTCGCTGGCACAGATGGTGTAGGCACTAAACTTCGTCTCGCTATCGATTTGAAAAAACACGACACAGTGGGTATCGACCTAGTTGCTATGTGTGTGAACGACTTAATTGTCCAAGGTGCAGAACCCCTATTTTTCTTGGACTACTATGCAACCGGTAAATTAGATGTAGATGTTGCCGCTGATGTAGTAACTGGTATTGGCAAAGGCTGCGAATTGTCTGGTTGTGCACTCATTGGTGGTGAAACGGCTGAAATGCCAGGCATGTATGAAGGCGACGACTATGACATGGCTGGTTTTTGTACTGGCGTGGTTGAAAAATCAAAAATTATAGATGGCACTAAAGTAGCAGCAGGTGATCAATTAATTGCACTTGCATCTAGTGGTCCGCACTCTAATGGCTACTCATTAATTCGTAAAGTATTAGAAGTATCAGGTGCCGACACACATTCTGAATTTGAAGGTAAAACCTTAGGAGAGCATTTACTAGAGCCAACTCGTATCTACGTAAAGTCTATTTTAGAGTTACTGCAACATGTTGACGTGCATGCTCTATCTCACATCACCGGTGGTGGCTTTTGGGAAAATATTCCTCGCGTTTTACCTGAGTCTGCAAAAGCAGTGGTTAAAGGCGATAGCTGGCAATGGCCAGTCATTTTCAACTGGCTACAGGATAATGGCAACATCAGCACACATGAGATGTACCGCACCTTCAACTGTGGTGTTGGTATGATTTTAGTAGTACCTGCTGATAAATTAGCACAAAGCTTAGAAATTTTATCTGCACAAGGTGAGCAAGCTTGGCACATTGGTGAAATTCAAGATTCAGCCGCAGGTGAAGAACAAGTAGAAATTGTAGGTGGTAAAGCCTAATGTCAAACACTCGCTTAGTTGTATTGATCTCTGGAAGTGGTTCAAACCTACAAGCAATTATTAATGCTTGCCAGAGTAATCAGATTAAAGGCGAGGTAGTTGCTGTTATCAGTAACAAAGACAATGCATATGGCTTAACTCGCGCTGCCAACGCTGGTATAAACACGCGCGTTTTAAGCCACAAAACATTTGCTACACGTGAAGACTATGACGTTGAATTGGCATCTTTAATTGACTCTTTTAATCCAGATTTAGTTGTATTAGCTGGATTTATGCGTATTCTAAGTCCTGACTTAGTGCAAAAATTTAATGGGAAAATGTTGAACATTCATCCATCTTTGTTGCCTAAGTATCAAGGGCTGAATACCCATCAAAGAGCAATAGATGCAAAGGACGACGTTCATGGTGTTAGTGTACACTTTGTAACGGAAGAGCTAGACGGTGGTCCAGTAGTTCTGCAAGCTAAGGTACCTATCTTAGCTGACGACACTGCTGACACACTGGCACAGCGGGTTCACGAACAAGAACATATTATCTATCCTTTGGTGGTCCAGTGGTTCAGCGAACACAGACTAACTATGGAAGCAGATTATGCCATTTTTGATGACCAACCCCTTCCAGCCCAAGGCGCAACTTACCCAAAATAATAAAATATGCGTTTGGCTAATTGGCTTAAGCGCTATTTTTTCCTGCTCACTTATAGCAAACCCCCTTACACCGTATAATGCAGAATATCAAATTTCTCGCAAAGGTTCAGTACAAGGCATAGCCTATCGTGAACTCAAACAAATTGACGTAGATATATATCAACTAAAATACAAAAGTGATATTGAATGGATGATTTTCTCAGACGAGAGAGAGGAAACGTCTCTATTCAAAATACATGACGCTAAACCCAGCCCAATAGAATATTCAATGATCCGCACTGGTACGGGCCCAGATAGAGATTATAAGATCACCTTTGATCATAAAAACCAAGCTGTTATGTCAAACCAAGACAAATACCCACTGGATGTTAAGTGGCTAGTACAGCAGCAAGATTTACTCACTTATCAAGTACAACTTCGTAATGATTTAAAAGCCGGTAAACAAAAGTTTAGCTACCCTATCATTGATAAAAAGGGTAACCAGCGCACATATGACTTTGTAGTCGATGGTAAAGAAACCATCACTTTACCGATTGGTAATGTTGAGACGATTCGTATTAAACGTGTGTACGATAATGATAAGCGTCAAGCTACCGTTTGGTTAGCCCCTGAATATGATTACATGGTTGTAAAGATGTACAAGGGAAAAGAAGGCATTGAGCAGTTTCAAGTGCAATTAACAAAATATGAGAAGCAAGTAACAATGTAGAGCTTATGAGGTAGCCAGTAATGCTTGGTTACCTCATTTATCAAGCTACATTAAATTTTTTCACCCATTTTGAACAACACAAACTCCCCTTCAGACATTTTCTGCCATTGCTCATCATTGGTCAAAGGACGAGTTGCAATCACTGTAACAACGTCGTTTGGAGTGGTCTCTTTTTGAAAATCAACAACCATATCTGCATCGATCAAGGTTGCTTTACCAAACGGCGCTCTGCGCGTGATCCAGTGCAAATTATTAGTGCAATATGCAAGTACATACACGCCATCAGAAAGCAGCATGTTAAAGACCCCTTTCGATCTTAGTGTATTCGCTAATTTTGCTACATATCTGAACACAGATGCCATATTAGAGGGGCGCTTAGGATATTTTTTCCTAATTTGATCTAATAGCCAACAAAACGCGAGCTCGCTGTCCGTATTTCCCACTGGTCGATAAAATTCAGGCTTCAAATCGCTATAGTTTGATAGTTGGCCGTTGTGTGCATAAGTGATCTCTCTCCCCCATAACTCACGCGTAAAAGGATGAGTATTTTCTAAACACACACGCCCTCTGTTTCCTTGGCGAATGTGGCTAATAACCGATACGCTTTTTATTGGGTAAGCTTTAACTAACTTAGCAATTTCAGACTCACAGCTTGGTTCTGGGTCTTTAAACGTTCTACAACCTTTGCCTTCATAAAAAGTAATACCCCAGCCATCTTTATGCGGCCCAGTGTTACCTCCACGCTCTAGCAGTCCAGAAAAACTAAAGCAAATATCTGTTGGGACATTCGCAGACATGCCCAGTAATTCACACATATTAAACACAAACCTATTATTAAAGGTTAAATAAGATTCTTCTTATTCAACAAAGTGATGAACTCGCTTTTTTGGCCCAATAATCACTATTGATACTCAACGTAAAGACCCCTTATTGTTAAGCATATAACGAGTAAAAACAAGCACCTAAGAAAAGGTATTTTACACTGCACCCGTTTTGCTCTATAACAAATTCAGGTCGCGATACTTAGATACACCACAAGCAAACTTATCAATGCTTAGTACTTTTTGGCAACATAATACTGCGATACTCAATTAATTCATAACTGGTAAAAATACATAACTTTTACAACTTTTGACGAGCAAATAATTTTGTTTTTCAATGCCCCAAATTTAGGTTAAAAAGTAGTTGTTTAATTAACTTACAGGCAAATAAAATGAAAAACATAATTCTTGGCATGACCGCAGCTTTAGCTTTTGTTACCACCAGTAACTTAGCTGACGAACAAACAATTGCACCTCAAGAATTAATCCGAGAGTTTACACTAATGTGTTTAGAGTGGGCAAATGACGATAACGTCGCAGCCAACGAACTAAATCAATATGTACTAAATTGTGTTAATGACGAGCTTTCAAGTGATGGCTATCGAGCTATTAGCAGTATTAAATTGTAATTTAGCTGGTTATCAGCTTCATTCAAACGCCATTAAAAAGCCGGGTTAACCCGGCTTTTTAATTATTTTTTCTTTTTCGTGGCTTTGGTTTCTATCACCCACTTACCGTTATCATAAGTTGCCTTCCAGCCAGTTGCCTTGCCATCAACCTCACTCATAACATACTGGCTTTTGGTTTTTCTTGAGTAACGAATTACAGCAAGGTTCCCATCATCATCTTGCTCTGGTGCATCGGCTAAATAATAAAACTTAGGAGAGATCCTATCTCTAAAGCGTTTCAATTCAGCCACTTTTGGCGCACGCGTTTCTCTAGATTTAGGGAAGGTATGTGCAGCTAAGAAAATCCCTGATGCACCATCACGAAGGACAAAATAAGCATCTGACTTTTCACACTCTAGTTCAGGTAAATGCACCGGGTCTTCTTTTGGCGGCGCAGGTTCACCATTTTTAAGTAACTTACGGGTATTTTTACACTCCTCGCTACTACAACCAAAATACTTTCCGAAACGGCCAGATTTCAACTCCATATCAGAGCCACATTTATCACATTCGATAATGGGGCCGTCGTAGCCTTTTATCTTAAACGTGCCTTTTTCAACCACATGTCCTTGACAGGCTGGGTTGTTACCACATACATGTAACTTGCGAGTTTCGTCAATCAGATAAGAATCCATCGCTGTTTCACAGATTGGGCAGCGCTTCATTTGCATCAGAGTTTCTGTTTCAACGTCTTCAACATCTGCGGCGACTGCTTCATCTCCTGATACCAAATTCATCGTGGTGGTACAGCGCTCTTTAGGCGGTAAGTTATAACCAGTACACCCTAAAAACACGCCAGTAGAAGCTGTACGAATCCCCATTTTTCGGCTACATGTCGGACAGTCAATGTCAGTTTCAACCATGACATTTTGACGCATGCCGCCTTCGCCTTCATCGCCAGCAGCAACTTCTAACTGTTTTGAAAAATTAGCGTAAAATTTATCAAGTACTTGAGTCCAAACACGCTCACCTTCAGCGATGTCATCTAACCTGTCTTCCATTTTTGCGGTAAAGTCGAAGTTCATCAAATCGTTAAAGTTCTCAACTAAACGATCCGTAACAATCTCCCCCATCTTCTCCGCAAAAAAGCGACGACTTTCAACCCGTACATATCCTCTATCTTGAATAGTAGATATAATAGATGCATATGTTGATGGCCGACCTATTCCTCGTTTTTCTAGCTCTTTCACTAAACTTGCTTCGCTAAAACGTGCTGGTGGTTTGGTAAAGTGCTGTTTCGGGTCAAGTGCGACTAAGTTAATTACATCACCTACAGCCACTGCTGGAAGAGACTGATCTTCTTCATTTTTCTTGCGAACTGAAGGCTGAATTTTGGTCCAACCATCAAAACGCATAACCCGCCCTTTCGCCTTTAAAGTGTAATCATCAGCACCAACAGTCACGGTTGTTAAGTCATATTCTGCAGGCATCATTTGACACGCTACGAATTGACGCCAAATGAGTTCATACAGTTTTTTAGCATCGGCATCAACGCCTTCAACATGGCCAGATAACACATTCACATCTGATGGACGTATTGCCTCGTGCGCTTCTTGAGCGTTTTCTTTGGCGCTATACTTTATTGGATTGTCAGGTAAATATTTGTCACCAAATTGCTCGCCAATATAGTCTCGGCACATGCCTACCGCGTCATTCGATAAGTTCGTTGAGTCAGTACGCATATAGGTAATATAACCAGCTTCATACAACCGCTGAGCGAGCATCATGGTTTTCTTCACCCCATACCCTAAGCGCGTGCTCGCAGCTTGTTGCATGGTTGAAGTAATAAATGGTGCGCTTGGTTTACTCTTACTTGGCTTTTCTTCAACCTTAACAACTTTATAGTCACAGTGCTCAAGTGCCTTTACAGCACCCATAGCTTGATCTTCTGTAACAGGTTTAAAAGCACTGCCTTGATACTTGGTTACTTCTAAACGAATTGCTTGTGTTTTTGCAGTAACATCAGCATGAATATCCCAAAACTCTTCGGGGATAAATGCTTTAATTTCTCGCTCGCGCTCAACAAGTAGCCTTACAGCAACCGACTGTACACGCCCTGCTGACAAGCCTCGTGCTACTTTTTGCCAAAGTAAAGGTGACACCATAAAACCAACTACACGGTCCAAGAAACGACGCGTTTGCTGCGCATACACCATATCTGTATTTAATTGACCTGGCGCTTCAAAGGCTTGTTGAATAGCATTTTTAGTAATTTCGTTAAAGACAACGCGCTTATATTTTTGTTCATCGCCACCTATGATCTGTTCAAGGTGCCATGCAATTGCCTCCCCCTCTCTATCCAAATCGGTTGCGAGATAGATATGGTCAGCGTTCTCTGCAAGCTTTTGAAGTTCCTGTACAACCTTTTCTTTGCCTGGCAGTACTTCGTAATGGGGCTCCCAACCTTTCTCTGGGTCAATCCCCATACGTGCAACTAAGTTAACGTAATCCTTGGTTTTTTTATAAATGGCTTTCTCTTCAGGTGACATTTTTCTGACTTCGGCTGGGCTTTTTGTAGCCAAGCCTTTAGTCTTTCCTGCACCAGAAGTCGGCAAGTCACGCACATGCCCAACACTGGACTTAACGACAAAGTCCTTACCTAAGTATTTATTAATTGTTTTTGCCTTCGCGGGAGACTCTACAATTACTAGCGATTTGCCCATAGCTGCCTATTTTTGACCCATTTTGTCTGAGTTTCTGCCCATTTTGGGCGACTAATATTTATAGGTATATCTACAAACACCTATTGTTACAAGCTTTAAATACAATCTTTTAGCTGTTTAATGATTAATTACACAATTACTGTTGCTATTTTAAACAAAAAGTACAAAGCCAAATTTAAGCTGCGCAATATAATGGAAACAATACAAAAATGCCAACCTGATGGTTGGCATTCAATGCTTTATTTATTACCCGGCATCTACCACACCCAAGGTAGCCGTGGTAATGACACCCGCAGGGGTCGTAAATACAATCGATATCTGCCCCTGTTTTTTCTGGTTGGCTTCAATTTCTCTGCCAATTATAAACGCAATTTTGGACGCTTTAGTATCCATTGACTGGCTCACAGTCAAATCAGTCGGCCCAGAATACAGGCCATTATCCGTACTAATTGATATTTCAGTACCCTGCGGTAGTGGATTATTATTGACATCACTAAAAAAGAGTATTACCTCAACTTTATCAATAGTAGTATTACCAAAATCAATGCCCGTTACATCACAGTAATCCGCCGTATCAGAAGGCTCTAAATCTAAAGCTGTAATATCATTTACAATCACATCAGAGCATGCACTTGGCACCTTAAGGTTATCACTCAAATCAGAGCCAATAGGTACCGAAAATCGATAAACAGGAACGCTACCTGACATAATAATTTCAGCACTGTCGAACACATCAATAATTGATTTACTACATTGATTAGCAGCTTGTTGCTCTACCGTACAGCTCAATCCATTGTATTTTCTATCTCGATCAGTAAATGCGCCATCACTATTACCATCCCAGAGTTTTTCAAAGTGACCCGCATCCGAATTAAGCGGAGAACAAGGGTTAGTTACACTATCTGGCAAGCAGTTTGTTCCTCCATAAACACCATCTTCATTATCGTCCCTAAATGCTTCTGGCACATCGTACACAAGGCTAAATTCATTCTCATCGAATAAACCATTGCCGTTCACATCATTAAAATTCTCTTCTCCATCGGTAATAGCGATTAGCGTGGCTCGCCCGGCAAGTGGGACACCCTGATCATCATTGGCCGCATTTAAGATACCATTAATACAAGGCGCTGATTGCTCACCATATAAGTTACAGTTCCTTGTGCTTTCTAATACCGACTCATTTATTTGGGTATTCCCTACGTTAATAATTTGTTCGTGCGATGGATTTGACGTACCTTGTCCAATTAAATAAGAACGCTTTGCTGCGTAAAGCTTTTTCGGATTGTAAGAATCCACAGCATTACCCCAGTAATTGGTAGAGCAATTAACTTGATTTGGTAACTCACAATCTATTGAGCTGCGAGGATCGCTTGATGGTTTATTGGTCACAAATGGAATAATATTTTGGCTCACCCAAGTAGCGCTGCAACGGCCATCGGTAGTTTCACATTCAAGTTCAGCGTTAAACTGAGTGCCATCTACGGTGCCAACCGCACCGCCTTCTGCACTGATAAACACTTTAGTACCATCATGTACGAAGTTGCCATATCTATCTGCAACATTGACTTGTACTGGGATTTCCACATTGCTCACATTGAGTGTTTCAGTATTCACTGTACCTACTGAAAGCGACATAGTTGAGTTAACAGGTAAGCCACTTGTTACACTTAAACGGCTTGACACTGACATAATAGCTTCGTCTTGCGGAACCAATTTAATACTTCCCACAGGGCAGCCGTCAGGCTTGTTACTTATCACATCACATGCATCAAAGCGTTCCTGCCAACAAGTGACTTCATCATTACTGTTAGTTGGAATAAGATCTGCGGGTATAAAGCAAGCTTGCACCACAAAGCTCGAAGACACATTACCTGAACTCACAATCACTTTAGCTTCGCCTTGCGAGTCAGTACGGACACTATCTGGTACCAAAGTAGCATCACTGTGCTTAGCTCGAAGCCTAAAGTCTATCCGTTGATTAGCCGCACCACCGCTTAAGCTATTAATAAGTTTGAATGAAAGCTCTGACGACTCTTTACGTTGAGGTCCACCTGTACCTTTTAGTGCCAATAAGCTTTCTGAAGCATCCAAAAACTCTATTGACTGTGGTTTAGCAGGAGAGACAGGGATCACAACTTGCTCACTAACAGAGTTGCCCCCTTTTGAAATAGTCACCGATACCGTATCACCAGTTGCAATATCACACCCTAGATTTTTATAAGTTGAATAAGCAATACCACCTACACTGGTTGCGTTAGCATCAACCTCAGCTTTTTCGCCTTCCGCACACCCAGACGAAAATGCAACATCTAGTGGCGTCGTTACATAACTGCCATTTTGATCTCTAATTTCCACAGTTAACAAAGTCGTTTCGCCAGCACCAAGTGCAATATCATTACCTTGTGTATCTTTTTTAAGACCATTATCTATCGTTAACGCTAAATCTTCAGCACCACTGGTAAATGCAAAACTCGTAGAAACATCGTTGAATGTCGCTGTCAATTGACCCGCCCCGCCTTGCAATGGCGGACGATATTTAAACAGTGCGAAACCAAAGTTATCGGAAACACTTTTTTCACCCGACAAGATTGTACCAATGTCCGCGGCTAAATTAATAAGTACGCCCGCAATGCCTTGACCTGACTTAGTACTGGATGCACCCACTAATACATCAACTTCAGTTATAGCATCTATCCTGTTCGTCTCAGTACAAGCTGATGAAAGAGTATCTAGCGATACATTATCTCGCTCACTTTCCCAACCTGACGGACAGTTAGCCAACACCTTGATATTAAGTTTAGTACTGTCATCTTCTGCATCAGCTTCATCGCCAGAAGAGTAAAAAACTGTTTTACTTGTAGCAACATTGCCTTCACTTTGAGTGTAAGACGCGGTGACTTCACCCCAACCACGATTTTCTCCGCTATCAATCGTAATCGTTGCAACTCCTTGGGCGTTAGTTGCACCGGTCCCAGATTCAGGACTTAACCTACCTGAATGATTTAACTGGAATTGTATCAACTTGTCGGTTAAAGGCTTTCCATCTTGTGATAGTGTTGCAGTAGCAATGCCCGATCGCCCTTGTTCAATAGGATAAGTCTCATCAAATGCGTTACCTTCACTATCTGCTACAGCAATAGTAAATGTGATATCACCATTGGCGTTTGTTTCATCGCCTAGTGAATAAAATACTGCTGTACTTGTAACAACACTACCTTCACTAACGGTATAACTTGCAACGACCTCTCCCCAACCCTTGGTTTCACCACTTTCTATAGAGAGTGTAGCTATACCTTCTGAATTAGTTGCACTCACGCCTGATTCAGGACTTAATCGCCCTGATTGATTGAGCTGAAATTGCACCAACTTATTAGCTACAGGCTCACCATCTTGCAATAATGTTGCTGTAACAGTTCCAGCTGCGCCTTGTTTAATAGGATTACCCTCATTGAGCGCATTACCTCCATCATCAGCGACTACAACGGTTAATGTAATGTCACTCTCCGTAGCTGGTGTGCCATCTCCATTATTAGTTGTTTTTTCTATTGAGCCACCACCGCCACAAGCAGTTAGTAACAAGCCAAGCATTAACATGCTAAACCAGCGCATAAAAGGCATTAACCTCTCTCCCTAGCAAATTCAAAGCAAAATTTTTCTCATACTACCTTAGAAAGTATAACAAAATCACAGTTTTTTGTTATTTCTGGCCGATTTTTTTTGGCCAAAATCAAGCGGCCTGTTAGGCTATGCAAATCTATTGACGTAAATCAGTACATACATAATATGCAAAAAAATAACAAAATGAGTTTAACGACTCGGATCATGCTCGGCATGGTATCTGGGATCGTACTAGGTTTATTTCTGCAAGCGCTATTTTCTGGCCAAGCAGAATATCTTATCCCACTTGGCCTGTTTGATTTTCCAGTTAAAAGTTTTTTGGTCGATGGGCTATTTCATGTTGGTGGACAAATATTCATTGCTAGCTTAAAAATGCTGGTTGTGCCTTTGGTTTTTATTTCTTTAGTTTGCGGCACTTGCAGCTTGAGTGACCCCAAGAAGCTCGGCCGTTTGGGCGGAAAGTCTATCGCTTTGTATTTGATGACGACAGCGATTGCTATCACTGTAGCTATTTCTTTGGCACTCATTTTTACACCTGGAGTAGGCCAAGAGTTACCGACCAATGCCAGTTACGATGCGCAGCAAGCACCTACGTTAGCACAAGTTATCATCAATATGTTCCCAACTAACCCAATCAATGCCATGGCAAGTGGTAATATGCTTCAGGTAATTGTATTTGCGTTGTTGTTTGGTATTGCGATGGCGCTATCTGGTGAACCGGGTAAACGCGTCGCTAAAGTATTTGATGATTTAAATGCGGTGGTGTTAAAGCTTGTGACTATTCTAATGAACCTAGCACCTTATGGCGTATTTTGTTTAATGGCCAAGTTATTCACTACCATTGAAATTGGTTTAATTTGGAGTCTTGCTAAATACTTTTTTGTTGTACTCGCAGCATTATTTATACACGCGCTAATTAACTACTCTATTATCTTAAAAGTACTCACCGGACTTAACCCCATTACCTTTTTAAAGAAGATGAAAGATGCGTGCATGTTTGCTTTTAGCACGTCAAGCTCAAGTGCTACAATGCCTGTAACACTAGAAACCGCAACCAAAAAACTCGGTGCTCATAACTCTGTAGCCTCATTTACGGTCCCCTTAGGCGCAACCATTAATATGGATGGTACGGCTATCATGCAAGGTGTTGCAACTGTGTTTATCGCACAAGTATTTGCTGTAGATTTAAGCATTTCTGATTATTTAATGGTTATTCTTACCGCTACTTTGGCCTCTGTAGGCACAGCGGGTGTACCAGGAGTTGGCTTGATCATGTTAGCAATGGTGCTAAATCAAGTTGGTCTGCCAGTTGAGGGGATAGCTATTATAATTGGCGTAGATCGCTTATTAGATATGACCCGAACTGCGGTTAATGTAACGGGTGACTGTATGGTGACGTGTATCGTTGCAAAATCCGAAAAAGAGTTTGACGTAGAGGTATTTAACGACCCTAACGCTGCTAAAGAATTAGAAGAAAAAACCTCTTTATAACGCTATAAATACACAAAAGCCCGCATTTAATGCGGGCTTTTGTGTAACTCTCTGAATTTGAGTATTTAACAGTTTTGTTCATATACCTTTAATGCTTGAGCTAAATCGGCTATTAAGTCATCCACATCTTCTAAACCGATATGCAAACGGATCACAGGCCCCTCATGCCAGCCTGTTGTGCTTCGCAACCCTGACATTGTTTTATTTGCAGTAACCAAACTTTCAAAGCCGCCCCAAGAAAAACCCATTTTGAAGTGCTCTAGCGCGTCTAAGAACGCATTAATTGCTTTTTGAGAGCCTTTATTCATGACGAACGAAAACAAGCCATTACTTCCGCTAAAATCGCGTTTAAAGAATTCATGCCCTGGACAGGTTTCCATAGCTGGATGTCTAACATGATCAACCAGTGGGTGTGCTTTTACCCAGTTTGCCACTTGCAATGCCGCTTTCTCATGTTGAGCCAAACGCACAGGCATAGTACGTAAACCTCGTAGCGCCAAATAAGCATCATCAGCAGATGTGCATTGACCTAACAAATATGAGTGCTCTCTAAGCTCTGGCCAATATGTCTCGTTAGCAACCGCAACGCCCATCATGACATCAGAATGGCCAACAATATATTTAGTGGCAGCTTGAATACTAATATCTACACCATGGTCCAATGGCTTATAGTGCCAACCATTGCCATAGGTATTATCAAGCATTGTGATCACACCATGCTCTTTTGCAACCTTGACCAAGCTAGGTACATCTTGCACTTCCATCGTAATAGAGCCAGGAGATTCCAAGAAAAGCACTTTAGTATTATCTTGAATAAGTGATTCAATACCTGCGCCAATCATAGGATCATAATATGTGGTTGTAATACCTAAACCAGCTAAAATTTTATCGCAAAAATCACGCGTAGGCTCATAAGCTGTATCCACCATCAATAAGTGATCACCGGTTTTCAAAAATGATAACAATGACTGACTTATTGCCGCAGCACCACATGGGTAAAGTGCACAACCCGCGCCATTTTCTAACTCTATAATTGCATCTTGTAACGCATAGTGAGTATGAGTTCCACGTCGACCATAAAACAGCGTACGGTTACCTCGCTCTTTTATCGCCTCGTGCATATCAGCAACACTATCAAATACCACTGTTGATGCTCTTTGCACAACGGGGTTAACAACACCTTGAGTATATTGTGCTTTGCGCCCTGCACTTACCAATTTTGTATTTTTTTTCATCTTTTTACCCTTATTGCGCACGCCAATACTCGACTAAATGGCGAGAAATAGAATCTGGACGAGTGAGCTTATAGCCTGACGCTGAGTCACCCCACTGCCCAAAGGTGTTCAACTGCTCACGAGAGAACCATTGCGCATCTTCTAAATCATCTTGGTCAATTTTTATTTCTGTAGAGATAGATCTACCGATAAAGCCCAACATGAGTGATGATGGGAATGGCCATGGCTGTGAGGCTATGTATTTAACGTCATCAACATCAATGTTAGCTTCTTCTTTCACTTCTCGTATAACAGCTTGTTCAAGCGTTTCTCCAGGGTCAACAAAGCCTGCCAGAGTAGAATAAACCCCTTCAGGCCAACTAGCTTGACGCCCCATTAAACAGCGCTCTATACCATCTTCAAAAATATGTGTGATTAGCATAATCACGGCAGGGTCGGTACGTGGAAAAGTCATATGTTGGCATTGCTCATTTTGACAACGCCTTGCATGTCCAGCCTCTATACTTTCATTGATATAACCACAGCGACCACAAAAGCGATGAGTTTTATGCCAATAACACAATCCCCTAGCAAGCACGCCTACCGACGCCATATTCAAGTTCAGTTGCATACCAATACGGCGCATATCAACGAACTCCAACTCCGAATTTTTAAGCAAAACTGGAGTACTTGCGCTACTTGATACATCTAAAGCGAAGTAACTGAAATGCTCATCAAAACCCAAAAATATAGCGTTTTTTTTATCAAACTCACTCATATCCTCAAGGCTAAGTAACTGTAATTCACCAACGGCAGAATTCACTAAGTTTCTATCTTTATCTATGAGCAACCATCGACTATTGGTGTTAATTTGACGTGTTATCCACTGCTGATCTTTGCGTTCATTAGATGCGCGATTTAGGTGCATATGCGTGTAATGTAACAAAGCCTTATCCCTGTTGAAAATGTTTGTATAAAGCTATCATACACCAGCAAAAACCTAAACTATTTACGCTACATACCACATTTTCAATCTCTTATGAGAAACAATTAAGAAAGCAAAAAAAAAGCCCTTTCGGGCTTAAAGTTATAGTGTAACTCCACACTACAACGAGGCAAGAGACGCGAGGTAATCTTGAAGTTTTTGGTTCTCAGCTTCAATATGTTGATAAAATTCTATATCCTTAAGCTTATTTGCAGCTTTAAGATCAATAACTACCACTGCATCTTTATGTAACTGTAATGCTGAGGCTGGACAAGAGGCTGTTATTGGCCCTTCAACCATTGCTTGAATAGCATCTGCTTTATTTTCACCCGTTGCAAGTAATACCACTTTTTTTGCATCTAAAATAGTACCAATACCCATCGTAATTGATAGGTGTGGTTGATATTCACCTTCTTCAAAAAAGCGCGCATTATCTTCAATGGTTTCTTTGGTTAATGTTTTAACGCGAGTACGAGATGTGAGGCCTGATGAAGGTTCATTAAACCCGATGTGGCCATTACGACCAATACCTAGCAACTGTATATCAACGCCACCCGCTGCCACCATACGAGCTTCATAATCTTGACATGCTGTGACTGGGTTTTTCGCATCTCCTGGCGGCACATGCGTATTGTCCATATCAATATCAATATGATTAAACAATTGTTCATTCATAAAATAACGATAACTTTGTGGATGCTCACCTTCAAGCCCAAGGTATTCATCTAAGTTAAATGTTTTAGCACTGGCAAAACTTAACTCTCCATCACGGTTAAGGCGGATAAGCTCTTGATATAATGCAACTGGTGTGGAGCCTGTTGCCAAACCTAGTACTGACTCAGCTTTGCGTTTTAACTGTGTTGAAAATATTTCT
The DNA here is from genome assembly GCF_945859825.1 of Pseudoalteromonas holothuriae. Lineage (GTDB taxonomy): Bacteria > Pseudomonadota > Gammaproteobacteria > Enterobacterales > Alteromonadaceae > Pseudoalteromonas > Pseudoalteromonas holothuriae. Next base: position 345,301 of record NZ_CAMAPC010000002.1, on the reverse strand, counting down.
GCGCCATAGGCTGCGACTTCAGCGGCATCATTTAAAATAACAATTTGCATAGTATAGGCTCAATGTTGAGTACAAAGAAAAATGGGATCTGAGCCTTACTTCGCGTGCAATCAAAGTAAGGTCAGATCAAACCTAATTGGGATACACTGTATTAGGCATTACCATTATGACAACGCTGTCATTATTATCAGAATAAAATGTTTTGTAAAGTAAAAGTGAAGGAAATTTTCTCTATTTTAACTCCAAGATCTACAAAGCCCCCGTGAACAGAGGGCTTTGCTAGTTTAAATTTATTTCAGCTACGTTATTAAACGCTGACAAAAATCTTGCGCTTATACATCCAATGCAAAACCAAAAGCTGCACAAATAGCAACGCAAAGACACTCAATATAGGTTGCCAGTCAGCAGAAGCTATGGCAATCACGCCACCAAATACACTACGGCTAATATAGTCCCAATTTACCAACGATGAGGCCAAATAAATTATGATTGAATTTGCACCAATAATAATAAATGGGTAGACCAAGCGCTGAGTATTTAATAAATCTACCAACGCATAAAAAATTGCAAATAGTATTGCACTCCAGCCAACGGTAACAAGCACAAATGAACTGGTCCATAACTCTTTATTAACCGGAAACTGTAAATCCCAAAGCCAACCAAATAATACACTTGCAAGACCAGCACTAAATAGCGCAGCAACACTTCGCCATTGCCCAAATTGTTGTGCTTGGGCAATAAAACGCCCGACAAAGACACCTGCTAGCGCATTAACTATTGCAGGTAGATTCGACAACACCCCTTCTGGGTCTACCACTTTATTTTGATAGCTTATCCCTGGCAAAAAATACTTATCGAACCATGCATTCCAACTACCTGCCCCATTGGCTGCTAAATCTCCAGCGCTACCTCCAGGAACAGGAATAAAGCACAATAACAACCAATAAAACAATAAAACTCCTATAGCCACAAAAGCCTGAGTGCGCGCGCTGGTGTGCCAAACAAGCAAAGCGCAAAAAAACCATGCAATCGCAATCCGCCCTAATACGCTTGTATATCGTACTTCTCCAAGCGCAGCAGGTATACCAGTACCCCATCCGTGGTTATATAAAATACCCAACAAACACAATAGCAATAATCTTTTTAACGCTTTTTGATAATAAGGCTGTCGCTGTGAAAAAGGTAAATGATCTATTCGTTTTGGCGCAAGTCCCATCGCAACGCCTGAAAGGAAAATAAACAACGGGAAAATTAAGTCATAAAATGTGAAACCATGCCATGGGCTATGTACTGTATGCGCTTCAAATAACAGCCACCCTTGCCAACCTGTCAATACGAATAAAGCGGCAAAAATTGACTGTCCTCCTAAAATCCAAAACATATCCATGCCGCGTAATGCATCAAGAGAAGCTAGGCGTTTTCTTATTGTTTTTGTCGTCATTAAAACCTCATAAAAAAAGCCCCGTTATACTGCAACGGGGTTTTTATTCAGGGAAAAATTAAAGTTTCTGGCCTGCAATATAGGTTGATTTCGCATAATAGTTATCATCTAACACAACAAAATCAGCATCTGCGCCTTCTGTTAAATGCCCCTTTCGTGTCAAATTCAAATAGTGCGCAGGATATAAAGAGGCCATACGCAAACTTTCGGCAAGCGACACGTCAAGATCATTCACAGTATTACGTACCGCACTTGCCATATCTAGTACACTCCCTGCTAACTCACCCGTTGTTGAGTTTAATCTATCGCCAGTTCGTATAACTTTACGCCCATCAAAAAAGTCAAACTCCATATCATCAGTGCCAACCGGAGGCATCGCATCGGTTACTAGCATCATCTTGCCACGTTGTTTAGTTCGAATAGCAAGCTTTGCTGATGTACTATGCACATGGTGCCCGTCAACAATTAAACCACACCAACTGTTGTCATCCCAAAGAGCTGCGCCTACAACCCCTGGCTCACGAGAGGTAAATGCAGACATAGCATTAAATAAATGTGTGAACCCATCTACCCCTGCTTGCAAGGCTCTTATACTTGTATCAAAATCGGCATTTGAATGACCAATACATACCTTTACGCCTAATTTAACTAAACGCTCAATATCTTCAATTGGTACTGTTTCTGGTGCAAGAGTGACCATTTTTATTCCTAAATCTTGACGAGCATAGATTGCAAACTCTTCTTCTGATATAGGGCGAATATAATGCTCACTATGAGTCCCCTTTTTAGGATGAGATAAATGCGGTCCTTCAAAATGAATGCCCACAATGCCAATTTGATTTTGCGCTAACGCTTGTGCCACACAATCAGCTGCTGCAGCCATCACTTCTACTTTGTCAGTAATAAGGGTTGGCATCAAAACAGTAGAGCCAAACTGTCCATGTGCTCGGACCATTTTTTCAAGGCAATTTATGCTTTGTTCTGCATTAAAAAATGCGCCTCCACCACCATTGACTTGTACATCAATAAAACCAGGTACGACTAAACCATTAAGTTCCTCAACTGAACCGCTCTCGCCACTTGTGTCAAAACTAATTTGACCTTGCGCTATTGAAAAAGTGCTATTTTCCTTGAAACGATAGCCATCAAATAATTTTTTTGCTCTATATAGTTGCCTAGTCATTAATTTACCTTTCCAAGGGTTTGTTCAACATTACGAATAGCAAAATAGATGGCACCCATTTCAGGTGGTTGTTTGGGTAACTCTACATGCTTTGCAATTTCAGGGTCTAGCCATTTATTTAATGGTTCAGCTAATCCACCTATCATCGACAAGCGGGGTGGATTATTTTCAAGTAACCTCTTTGCTAAGTGGCTGATATAATCAGCACCTTTCGTAACAATCGACAAAGCAACTTCGTCTTGGTGTTCAGCTGCATCAAATACAAAACGAGCTAACTTTGCATAAACGCTAGACGGTTGACCTGCCATATGCTCAGCAATTCCCATTGCTGTAAGCGTATTAAAATGAGATTTAAATATTGCGCTCATTTTTGTAGCTGGGCCTAGTTCATCTAAATCAAGTAATGCGGCTTTTACAGCTTCTAAGCCCATCCAAGCACCACTGCCAATATCACCTTGTGCAAAACCATGGCCTCCATAGTTTACAGATTGACCATCAACGATAGAAAAACCACAAGAGCCCGTCCCAGTTATAATTACAGCTCCATCTTGCCCTTCATGTGCACCGATGCAGGCGGTGTGTAAATCGGTAGTTAAATACATTTGTTGAAATGGGTGGTCCCATTGCACGATTTTGTCATAAAGTGCTGGTAGGTTTACGCCAGCAAGTCCCATTCCGGCATTTAATTCATGCACTTGTTCTACTCGTAAACCAGCATCTTGCAAAGCCAGCTGTGTAGATACCATGATTGACTCTAACGTACGTTCAAGACCATGAAGTGGATTTGCTGGACCTCCCAACCCAGTGCCTAACACACCGTGTTGCTTTGAGAAGATAGTAGCACGGCATTTGGTTCCTCCGCCGTCTATACCTATATATAACTGGTCTTGTTGTACCTGTTTAGCCATCATGTAGCGACCTCTATCGATTGGGGTTGGCTCAATTTTATAATTATTGCTGAGCATTCAGTCGTGTTGAATTAATGTTACACACAAAATGACAGCGTTGTCATTAATTTTTTGCCAATTTTGCTCGACAATGAAAAATTCTAATATTGCATAGAATTTTTAAATTGTCAGCGTAAATTTACTTTTTGTATTTATATAGAGGCAGTTTAAAAATGCAAGAAGTGATAGTAACAATATGAATTATAAATAAAAAAAGCGGCGTAGCCGCTCTTTTTATTTAACCCCTAACTCTGCCAGTCTTTCTTGTAAGTAGCTATCTGCGGTATAACGCTCCGATAGAACTACGTCTGGACGAGGGTGTAAAAACAAAGGTAATGATATTCGAGATTTAGTTGATGCCTTACCTGTTGGGTTAATCACTCGGTGAATGGTGGATGGAAAGTAACCCCCAGATGCCTCTTGCAACATATCTCCAATATTAATAATCAAAGAACCAAAATCACATGGCACATCTAACCAGCCGCCTTCTTTTGTTTGTACCTGCAAGCCAGGTTCATTAGCCGCAGGTAATACCGTAAGTAAATTAATATCACCATGTGCAGCCGCACGAATAGCACCAGGCTCTTCATCACCTGTCACTGGTGGGTAATGCAAAATACGCAATAGAGTTTGTTCTGAGTTTGCGATCATATCTTTGAGGTCAATTGAGAATTTAGCACTTACATCTTTAGGTGCCTGTGCTTGCACCCAGCTTAATAATTCAGCTGCAAATTCATTAGCTAACCGATAATATTCACGGATTTGTGCTTCTAATTGAGCTGGTACACGTCCTTTAGGATATACATGGAAGTATTCTTTAATATCTTTTATTGTGAACCCTTTAGCAACTTCAGAGACATCAGGTGGAAAATACCCATCTTGTGTTTCTTTATCGAACAAAAACTGATGTTTTTGCTCAGAATTAAAAAACACTTGCCAGTTTTCGTAGATAGACTCAACTAATTGCTGTGGGATGGGATGGTTTTTCAAAACACCAAAACCAGTATTTCGTAAAGATTCGACAAACTGTTCCGCTGCGTCTGGCGCACGGTAATCGACTGTAGGTAATTGTTGCATAATGATTCCACTTGATTATTGCTTGAGTTCACTCATAAATAAGCAATCGGTATCTAAACCAGCCTATCATAGTGCTTTAACTCTGTAGATAGCTGGCGAGCATAGTTAAATAAGCCCTTTCAGATAAGGACTTTTGTCCTCTTCGGGCGTTAGTTGCGCACTATTTTGAGCCAGATCAAACTTACCAAAGCACTGCTTATATTTTTCACAAACCTAATATAGCATCGCTTGCATAATGCGTATGCACAAGGTAATGCATACACATTAAATATGGGCACTTTCGCTATTTACACTGTGGCTTATATCCTGCCTGCCATGCAAGTTGTTTAAGCTCATTTGCGCTAATCATACCATTTTTTAAATTGGCAATCCGACTTTGCGGTGCAGGGTGCGTAGACATAAATTCAGGTGGACGCTCACCAGATACAGCCGCCATATTTTGCCAAAGTTCCACTGAGCCTTGAGGTTCAAACCCCGCTTTTGCCATCAACTCTAAACCTATTATGTCTGCTTCACTTTCATGTGAACGGCTAAATGGTAAAGCAACACCAAATTGTGCGCCCACACCTAAACCTTGCATTATTGCATCTCTATATTGAATATCACCCATTTGCAGCGCAACATTGCTTGCTTGCAAACCAAACTGCAGCAAACTATTTTGCGATACACGTTCATTTGCATGTTGAGCAATTACATGCCCGACTTCATGACCCATAACAGCTGCTAGTTGATGTTGGTTTTTAGCAACCTCTAACAATCCAGTATGTACCCCTATTTTTCCACCAGGTAATGCAAAAGCATTGGCACTGTCATCTTCAAACACGACGACTTCCCATTGTTGATTTGCATATTCTGTTGGAAGTTGTGCAATTAGGTTATCAGCAATGCATCTCACATAACTATTGATCGCTTTGTCAGCTTCAATAGCTTGCTGTTCTTTCATCTGTGCAAAACTCGCCACACCCATTTCATCCATTTTCTGTTCTGAATAGAGGGTAATTTGTGTTCGCCCTGTCGGAGATGTTTTACACCCAGTCAGCACAAGTGTGATTGCCAAGGCTGTTAATATTTTTTTCATGCAGTTAATTCCCAATAACATTAAGCGTATCACTAGTGTAAAACATCTTAGCTTTGACTCAAATATAGTAATATAGTAATTAAGCTTAAATATTTGCAATTTACCTATTAACGTAAGCTTATTTTGTTAGATATTGGTACAATATAGAAAAGCTACAATTTTGGAAACTTGTGCAACACTCTCACCCACTTGGTAAATTATTTTTACCGCTATTAGCCAGTATCGTGGCCCTCACGCCCTTAGCTATCGATTTATATTTACCAGCCATGGTCGCAATTGCTCAGGATTTAAATACCTCGCTTGAGCAGGTGCAAATCTCCTTAAGTAGTTACCTAGCAGGTTATGCTTTAGGGATGTTAATTTTTGGCCCGCTTGCAGATCGATTTTCTCGTACTCACTTAGCTCGCTTTGGGCTATTTGGGTTTGCTATTAGTTCAGTACTGCTGGCTGTAACCACAAATATTGAGCTCTTCAACTTTTTACGTATCGTACAAGCTTTTACCGGGGCAGCAGCAAGCGTTGTTGTTCCTGGAATTATTCGTTATTACTATCAAAAAGATACCGCTAAAGGCATGTCATACGTTACGATGATCATGATGCTTGCCCCTTTACTGGCACCTAGTATCGGTGCAGCCTTGATGCTGATGTGGCATTGGAGTGCCATATTTTGGGTGCTTGCAGCATACGCTTTTGTGGTACTTGCATGCTGTTTGTATAGCAATATCGATGTACCAAGATTTAATACCAGCAAAATATCCATGGCATTTTTTTTAAAGAACTACCGTCAAGTACTATCAAATAAACATTGCCGCATGGATATACTTACTTCCATGGCAGCTTCGTTTGCATTTTTTTGCTTTTTAACTTCAGTCCCTTTTGTCTATCTTGATTACTTCTCTGTATCAGAGCAATTATTTGGCATTTTATTCGCATTAAATGTTATGGCGCTGATGTTTGGTAACTTTCTTAATACCCGCTTAGTGCCAAAACTTGGGTCAAGACAAATGCTCAATATAGGTTTAGCCATTGGATTAATTACAGGTACAACGCTAATTATAGAAAGTATGCTACCTACAAATATATGGGTATTTGCAAGTACTGTCGCGCCATTGATGATGAGCTTAGGGATCATTGCCAGTAATGCTGACGCACTTATCTTAATCGCTTTTGAAGAGCATACAGGCACAGCGACAGCAGTTATCGGCACACTACGTTTTGGCAGTGGTGCCTTAGTCGGGCCTATATTAGCACTGCTTGAACCGACAAACGCACTGCCTTTTTCAGCACTAATGCTCAGTGCCGTTTTACTATGCTGCAGTTACCAATTAATACAAAAGTCACGCATAAAAAAAGCCGAATAATATCGGCTTTTTATAACCTAAATGCAGTGCATTATTCCGCTTCTTTAGATACCATCACCATTGCTGGACGCAACAAGCGACCATTCAATGTGTAGCCTTTTTGCATCACTGCAAGTACGGTATTTGGCGATACATCGTTGCTCGGCTGAATAGACATTGCTTGGTGCAATTCGGGGTTAAATGCTTCACCTTTTGGATTAACAGTCTCAACACCAAACTTAGCAACTGCATCAGAGAAGCTTTTAACCGTCATATCAATCCCTTCAAGCACCGGCTTAAGGGTTTCATTTTCTCTATCAGAAAACTCAATCGCACGTTCAAGGTTATCAATCACTGGTAAAAGCTCATTAGCAAATTTTTCTAGTGCAAACTTATGTGCTTTTTCTACATCTTGAGCAGCTCTTCGGCGTATATTTTCAACATCGGCTGCAGCACGTACAACACCATCTTGTTGATCTTTAATAGTTTGCTTCGCAGCTTCTAACTCTGCATATAAACCAGCTATTTCTTCTTCAGGGCTAAACTGTGCTTGCGCTTCTTCTTGGTTTACTTCTGGTGTTTCCACTGCTTGCTCTACTTGCTCAGCAGCTTCTTGTTCATGTTCAGGGGCATTAGTTTGCTCAGACATGTAAATTTCTCCGATTCTTTACAACTGTGGCTAATTATGGGGATTGAAATTTGAGATTCAAGCCCCTATTGGCGTGATTTGAGAAAATTGTGTAATGATTGCTTCTATTGGCGCATTTGTAGGGCAAATAACACAAAAGCGGCTTTGATATTCACCATTTTGAAAGTAAGGAACACTCAGAACAATCGACTGTTTCACATTTAGCGTACTCAATTCAATACCCAATAAAACCGACACACCATTTTTAAACGCAAGTTTATCCTCTACTTGATGTAAAAATGAAACTCCTATATTTAGCCCAGAATCTATATCCAAACTTTGGTATAAAAAGCGTTCACCCACAACAATGCTGTTGTCTGTACCTAATTGATGGTGTAACTCACGCGTCCACTGTGCCAATTGATCACGACAGCTCTCAGGCGCACTGTGAGCCATAGCTCTCATGCGGTGTAACCCCTCAATTAACATTTGTTGACTAAATACCGTGTTCATCCATGCAGCAAATAAATAACGATGCTGGTCGCTGTCATCTTTGGGTTTATTAATACATATGTTTTGAGACTGTCCTGCTTTATCAATGAGTAACACCAACCAAGAGCTACTATCAAAAGCTAACACTTCTACTCTAAACACTAGCTGTGAGCTTGCCTGCGGTAAACCAACACAACAACAAACATTAAATTGCTGACTAATACTGTGAGCAAACTCTATCAATTGATTTTGCTGTGGCTGCCAGTAGTTCGCAATTTCTGCCAACGAAAAATACTCATCCAGCCAGTATTTAAGTCCAGAATCAGTCGGCACCCTACCAGCAGATGTATGTGGTGAATACAATAACCCAAACTTTTCTAGTCGAGCCATTGCATTACGCACAGTTGCTGAGCATACAGCCATACCTTTTTGCTTGGCTATTTTGCTAGAAGCCACAGGGTGCCCTTCACCATTACAGTATAAACTCATTACCGCTGAGAAGATTTGTTGGTCGCGTGCTGTTATATTCATATTATTTATGTGGTGACATCATTTGTCAGTTTCAAGTACCGACTTTTTAAGTTAGTCTTGCTTTATAATTATCAAGGAACTCGACATGACGACTCCCTTCAAAACCATAGGCCTCATTGGAAAGCCTAACCATGAAGGCGCGGCGTTGACCTTACAACGCTTATACACCTTTTTGCAAGCACTTGGTTATACTGTTTTAGTAGAACAACGCGTGGGCGCGCAAATATCAAATGTTGATAACAATTCACTAACAGAACTCGTTGAATTAGGTAACCAATGTGACTTAGCTATCGTCGTTGGCGGAGATGGTAATATGTTAGGTGCGGCTAGAGTGCTCGCTCGCTTTGATGTTGCTGTCATTGGTGTGAACCGGGGCAATTTAGGGTTTTTAACCGACCTAGACCCTGAAGGTTTTGAAGCAAGCCTAGAAGAAGTGTTACGTGGTGAGTTTATTGCTGAATCGCGATTTTTATTAGAAGTAGAAGTATATCGACATGCCGAACTTAAAAGTGCCAATTTAGCAGTTAACGAAGCAGTACTTCACGCGGATAAAGTGGCTCATATGATAGAATTTGAAGCCTTCATTAACGATGAATTTGTCTTTTCTCAACGTTCTGATGGATTAATTGTATCAACACCCACAGGTTCTACCGCATATTCACTCTCCGGTGGTGGCCCCATACTTACACCACAACTTAACGCAATGTCACTCGTGCCGATGTTTCCACACACGCTATCTAGTCGACCCTTAGTTGTCGATGCAAATAACGAGATTAGACTAAAACTTAGTTTAGAAAACACCGATAGTTTGCAAGTAAGTTGTGACAGCCATGTAGTTTTGGCTCTGCTTCCGGGTGACGAAGTGGTGATAAAAAAAGCAAATAAAAAATTGCGATTAATTCACCCAAAATCATACTCCTATTACAATGTACTTAGACAAAAATTAAATTGGGGCAGTAGGCTTTACTAATGCACCTTATATACCGCAGAATAGACAAAATTATTTTTCTAATTTAGGAAATTTTCGTTGTTATGATCAATTATATTGTTTTTGTCACTTTGCTACTGCTAATCACACTACTTGGAGTGTACTTAGTGATAGAAAATAATCGAAAAAAAGCACGAGAAGCAAAAAAGAAAGTATTTAATGACCGCTTAAAAGAAATCACCGATCACTTTAAGTTCAAAACTGCTGAGTATGTAGATGCTAAGATATTACGTCCCAAATATGCGCCTAAAATTAATTCAATTGTTAGTAACTTTTTTGTTGTTCAGCCTCATACAGAAGAAAACCTAAGCCAACTTGAATTAATCAGTGAGCAATTTACACGGGCAGTTGGCACTGAGTTAGGTAAAGCTCATATTACAGGAAATAAAGAACTACTTGCAGAACAGTTACAGTACTTTGTTGCAGAGCTACCCTCTTCTGGCATCGCTTACAATAAAGGTTTTTACTATGAGATACTGCCTGCTCTTATCACTTTAATTAAAACCCCAGATGTGCCTGACGCTATTTTGCAAGAAAATGAAGCGCAAGAAGAGAAAAACAATCAGGACAATGATGCTGACTTAAACGATAAGACAAACAACATAGAGCAACAAATGACAGCTGCAAAAGAAAGACTCACAACTAGTTAAACTTTTAAATTATGCATATCTCAAATTCAAGTTGCATTTTCAATGCGTACTGTATAAATTAACAGTATAACCACTGTTTGGATACACAGTATGCTTATCAACTTAGAAATTAAAAATTTTGCAATCGTTAATGCCTTAAATATTGAGTGGCAAGCTGGCATGACGGCCATTACTGGTGAAACTGGTGCTGGTAAATCAATTGCCATTGATGCTTTGTCACTATGCCTTGGCGAGCGCGCAGACCCTGCAGCCATTCGCCCTGGTACAGACAAAGCCCAAATTAGCGCTCATTTCGATATTTCAAAATTACCCGTCGCAAAACAATTTCTAAAAGAACATATGCTCAACAATGAAGAGCAAGATTGTATTTTACGCCGTGTGATCAGTAAAAGTGGACGCAGCAAAAGCTATATTAATGGTATTGCTGTTACCGCAGGACAACTAAAAGACTTGGGCCAATATTTGATTTCTATTCATGGTCAACACGCTCACCAGTTATTGTTAAAGCCAGAACACCAGTTACATCTACTGGATGCTTACGCGGGCCACCACTCACTGCTAAGCGCTGTAAGTACGCAATATAGCTATTTTAATAAATTACAACGCGAATACAGTGAACTACAAAAACAACAACAGACACAAGTCGCAAAACAGCAGTTGCTAGAATATCAGGTAGCAGAGTTAGATGAATTTGCGCTAGAAGACTGTGAATTTTCAAATATTGAGGCTGAACATAGCCGACTTAGTCATAGCCAAACTATTATAGAAACCTGCCAAAGAGAACTTGCTTACCTTTATGAGGATGATCAAACCGTACTTAGCCAATTGCAGCAAAGTGCGCAACAGTTCAGTGAATTAGCAGGTTATGACAATCAATTAAGTTCAATAGCGCAAATGCTAGAAGAAGCCGCAGTACAAATTGAAGAAGCATGTCGAGAAGTGCGCAATTACAGTGAAAATATTGACCAAAATCCCATGCGCTTACAGGAGCTTGAAGAGCGCCTGTCAAAAGCAATGGATTTATCTCGTAAGCACGCAATAAAACCTAATGAAATTTATACTTTTCATCAAAAATTAAAGCAAGAATTAAATGAAATAAGTTCCGATTTTCAACGTCTAGATGCCCTTGAACAAGAAATTGCAGATGCCATTCATGCCTATAATATTGCAGCTAAAGGACTCAGTGACAGCAGACTAACGGCTGCTAAGCAGCTCAATGAACTTATCAGTAAAAGTATGTCGTCACTATCTATGGAAAATGGCCGGTTTGCTATCGAGCTAACACAAAAAAGCCAACAAAAACCCACAGCAAAAGGGTTTGATGATATTGAGTTTTTAGTCACCACCAACCCAGGTCAACCACTACAACCGCTCGGTAAAGTAGCTTCGGGGGGAGAGCTTTCGCGTATAAGTTTGGCAATTCAAGTGATCATTGCACAACGCGTTACAACGCCAACGCTAATTTTTGATGAAGTCGATGTCGGTATTTCTGGCCCTACAGCATCACAAGTTGGCAAGCTACTTAGGCAACTGGGTCAATCTACTCAAGTTATTTGTGTAACCCACTTACCACAGGTAGCCTGCAGTGGACATCAGCAATTTTTTGTTACAAAAACAGTAAACGGTGGTGAAACATTCACCACAATGAAGCCACTTCAGCATGATATGCGAATAGCAGAAATAGCGCGTCTTATTGGCGGTGATAAGATAAGTGAAACAACAAAAGCCAGTGCGCTAGAGCTGCTCACTGTGCAAAGTGCTTAAACTTTGATAACACGAGACAAATCAAAGTGTTGGTAACAATTTACTTTTGCCACGGTTAAAGCTTGTTGATACATTCGCTCAGCTGTTCATAATTATCAGCCAAAAAGTGTTTTAGAGATAAAAATAATGGGCTCGGTAAGTTATCTAACGCACACCATTGCCATTGTGTGCATTTATTTGGCTCTTTTACTTCTGCGATACCAAAATCCGAGTAGGCAAGCATAAATAGGGTCACATAGTGCTTGTTTTCTCCTTCAAATATATCATTAGTAAACCCCAGCTTTACTGTTTTTTTTATGACCAGTCCCGTTTCTTCGCTAACTTCTCGCTGAGCACATTGTTCAATTGTTTCACCCACTTCCAGATGACCCCCAGGAGTTGCCCAAGTACCTGACCCATGTGCCCCCATTCGCTCCCCAAGCAGAAACTTACCGTCTCGTACAATAATAACAGCAACACCAACTCGAACCATTTTTATTCCTTAAACTTTGACCGAAAGAGATTAACTCATTAGGGCGTGTTTATCTTTAAGGTATGAATTTTGTTCTAATCAAAGGCTTTCAGTACGCGAAATAAGCAATGCAGCATAATGGTTTATGTCAGTTGCGAATGACAAAGTACTGGAAGCCTTTGGTTGAACTCTGTGAGCCACACGAGTTGACGATTTATTCAGTGCTATCGGTTAACTTACATAAAATAACTATACTATGAAGCCGCTGCGAAGCAGCCTCTGTCTGCCTAAATAACCAACTCTCTGAGGAAAAAACAAACAGCAAAGGTAAACACGCCCTAGGTAATAAGCTAAAATTATACAGCAAATATATTGATATAAAAAAGCCCGCTAGTGCGGGCCCGATGGTCTTACTACTTAGTTTGAAATCGTATCAACTAAACATCTAAATAATCTAAGATACCTTCGGCGGCGTTGCGGCCTTCAAATATTGCAGTTACAACTAGGTCAGAGCCACGTACTGCATCACCTCCAGCAAAAATTTTCGGATTACTGGTTTGATGTGTAAATGTACCTTGCTCAGGTGCTTCAATACCACCCCAATGATTAATTTCAACGTCATATTGCGCTAACCAATCAAGGCTATGTGGTTTAAATCCAAACGCTATCAGTACTGCATCTGCCTCTAGTACATACTCAGACCCAGGCACCTCTTCGGCTCTGCGACGGCCATTTTCATCCGCCTCGCCCAATCGAGTTTGTACCATTTCTACACCACTAACATGACCATTTGAATCGATTAAAATACCTTTAGGCTGTAAGTTAAACTTAAACTCAACCCCTTCTTCTTTGGCATTTTTAACTTCCTTGCGTGAACCTGGCATATTCTCTTCATCACGGCGATAGGCACATACAACCGATGCAGCATTTTGCCTGACAGAAGTACGAACACAGTCCATAGCTGTATCGCCACCACCCAGCACCACCACTTTTTTTCCTGCCATATCAACAAATGGTTGCTTCGTTTCGTCATACCCCATCACTCGATTGGTATTGCCGATTAAAAATGGTAGCGCATCATGTACACCCGACGCATCTTCATTAACCAGTCCGCCTCGCATACTTTGATAAGTACCCACACCAACAAACACCGCATCGTATTGTGAGATCAACTCATCCATAGATATATCTTTGCCCACTTCGGTATTTAACTGAAAATCCACCCCCATTTCAGCAAATACTTCTCGACGCTTTTGCATCACTGACTTTTCAAGTTTAAATGATGGTATGCCAAAGGTAAGCAACCCACCAATCTCTGGGTTGCGATCAAATACGACAGGCTTTACACCGTTGCGTACCAAGATATCAGCACAGCCAAGCCCTGCTGGCCCAGCACCAATAATAGCCACTTTTTTATCGCTCCAAACCACATAAGACATATCTGGCTTCCAGCCTTGCGCAAATGCGGTATCCGTAATGTACTTTTCAATATTCCCGATAGTAACAGCACCAAACTCTTCATTTAGCGTACATGCGCCTTCGCACAGCCTATCTTGAGGACATACGCGACCACACACTTCTGGCAGACTATTGGTTCTGTGAGATAATTCTGCAGCTTCAAAAATGCGTCCATTTCGGATCAATTTAAGCCACTGTGGAATATAGTTATGAACTGGACACTTCCACTCACAATAAGGATTACCACAATCTAAACAACGATCTGATTGTGAGTTAACCTGACTACCCGAAAAAGGCTCGTAAATCTCGACAAATGACTGCTTACGAGTTGATATTGGCTTTTTACGCGGATCAACTCTTTGCACGTCAATAAATTGATAAACATTCTCGCTCATACTTCCCCCTACTGAGCCTGCACACGAAGCTCTGCGCTACTGCGCGCCCTATGCCCTAATAGGCCTTTAACGTCACTTGATTTTGGTTTTATCAACTTAAACATCGGTAAATACAAGTCAAAGTTAGCAAGTACTTGCTCAGATCTTGATGAACAAGTTAAATCTGAGTGTTCAGCAATAAGGCCGCGTAAATGCTCTTGATGAGACGCTAATTCTGTAAGCTCAACGACTTCCACTAGCTCTGGGTTGATACGTTTTTCAAAATCATTGCTTTCATCCAAAACGTAAGCAAAGCCCCCTGTCATACCTGCGCCAAAGTTCACACCAACAGAACCTAGTACGCACACAACACCACCAGTCATATACTCGCAGCCATTATCACCGAGCCCTTCCACGACAGCCTGAACACCAGAGTTTCTGACAGCAAAACGTTCCCCAGCTCGACCCGCTGCAAATAGCTTACCGCCCGTTGCACCATACAAGCAGGTATTACCCATTATAGTGGCTTGATGACTTGCAAAACTAGAGCCCATTGGAGGGCGGATAACCAGCTTACCGCCAGCCATGCCTTTGCCAACATAATCATTGGCATCTCCCACCAGCGTCATCTCTAAACCACCAGCATTCCAAACACCAAATGATTGGCCTGCAGTACCATGTAATTCAATTGCAACAGGGTCCGCTGCCATGCCTTGATTGCCATATTTACTAGCAATATACCCTGACAATAAAGCCCCCACGGAACGATCTGTATTAGCGATGCGATTAACTAATGAAGTCCCTGATTTTATATCAATCGCTTGCTTCGCTTTGTCTAACAACCGCTCATTTAGCTCGCCTTGATAGTGTGACGTATTGACTGCACTGCAATAAAACGTTTCACCTGAGGGGTTATTTGGTTTTGCTAATAAGTTAGATAAATCAAGCTTGTTTTGCTTGACTGTACGACCTTCAATTACATCTAATAACTCTGTTCGACCAATTAAATCAACCAACCGTTTTACCCCAAGCTCAGCCATTAACTCGCGCGCCTCTTGTGCAATAAACTTAAAGTAGTTCATCGCCATTTCAGGTAAACCGTGGTAATGCTTTTGACGTAATGTTTCATCTTGAGTAGCCACGCCCGTTGCACAGTTATTTAAGTGACAAATTCTGAGGTATTTACACCCTAAAGCAACCATAGGGCCCGTACCAAAGCCAAAACTTTCGGCACCTAGAATAGCTGCTTTAATAATGTCTAGGCCTGTTTTTAAGCCACCATCAGTTTGTAAACGAATACGATGACGTAAGCCATTTTCAACCAATGCCTGCTGTGTCTCCACAAGCCCAAGCTCCCAAGGACTACCGGCATATTTTACAGACGTCAACGGACTAGCACCCGTCCCTCCATCATAACCGGCAATGGTAATGAGATCGGCATAAGCTTTTGCGACCCCTGTTGCAATGGTCCCCACTCCTGGTTCAGATACCAGCTTTACGGAAATCATGGCTTTGGGGTTGACTTGTTTTAAATCGAAAATGAGTTGGGCCAAATCCTCAATAGAGTAAATATCATGATGTGGCGGAGGTGAGATAAGGGTCACGCCCGGTACAGAATAACGCAACTTCGCAATATACGGCGTTACCTTTTCACCCGGCAGCTGGCCTCCTTCTCCTGGCTTTGCGCCCTGCGCTACTTTAATTTGGATAACATCCGCGCTTTGTAAATAATGCGGTGTCACACCAAAACGACCTGACGCTACTTGCTTTATTCGCGAGTTTTTTTCAGTACCAAAGCGTTGTTTGTCTTCACCACCTTCACCTGAATTTGAACAGCCGCCCAAACGGTTCATCGCAATAGCTAACGCTTCGTGGGCTTCTGGAGATAATGCTCCAATGCTCATAGCTGCGGAGTCAAAGCGCTTATATAACTCTGTGGCAGGTTCTACTTCATCTATACTGATTGGTGTTTGAGTTTTTAACGCAAGTAAGTCACGCAAATTAGTCACAGGTCTATTATTGACCAATTGTGCATATTTTTGATAATCGTCGTAGTTACCCGAGCGAACCGCCACTTGAAGTGTTTGAACAACATCAGGATTATAAGCATGATACTCACCATCATGTACATATTTAAGCAACCCTCCATGGCTCAACAACTTTCTTCGACTAAACGCCAATTTGTGCAACTTAACTTGATCGCTTTCAAACTCCTCAAAGCAAGCACCTTGAATGCGATTTGCCACACCTTTAAAGCAACAGCTAACCACGGCATCCGATAAACCAACAGCTTCAAACAGCATAGAGCAACGGTATGAGGCGATCGTGCTAATCCCCATCTTCGACATGATCTTATATAAACCCTTGTTAATCGCATTGCGATAGGCAAGCGTCACTTCTCGGTAGGTCTTTTTGATAATCCCGTCATCACACATAGCCACTAGCGATTCATAAGCAAGATAAGGATAAATAGCGGTTACCCCAAAACCAAGTAACACAGCAAACTGATGTGGGTCTCTTACGCTGCCAGTCTCAATAATAATATTTGAGTCACAGCGCAAGTTTGTGTCAGCCAATCTTCTCTGTACGGCGCCTACTGCCATAGCTGCGGGCACTGGCAATGTACTCTCACTGATATCTCGATCACTCAATACCACCATTACACATCCAGACTGCGCTTTTTGCTGTGCCTCGTCACAAATGCGGTTTATCGCATTTTCTAACCCTTCATCAGGACAATAGTTAAGTGACACTTTGCAAATAGAATAATGTTCATCATCTGCATTGCGAAGCTGCTGCATATCTGAATATGACAATACTGGTGATTCAAACTGCAAACGTTTAGCGTGCCCAGTTGTTTCGTTAAACACGTTTTGTTCACGACCAATGCAAGTGGCAAGCGACATCACATGGTTTTCTCTTAAGGGGTCAATCGGTGGGTTTGTGACTTGTGCAAACTTTTGCCTAAAATAGTCAAATAATGAACGATAGCCTTCTGATAGTACGGCAAATGGTGTGTCATCGCCCATGGAACCCGTTGCCTCTTGACCATTTTGACCCATTACCCTTAGTATTTGGTCAAGCTCTTCATTAGAAAAACCAAACAACTTTTGATAAGTAAGCAGCGCCTGTGCATCTAAATCCCTACCACCAGCTTGCTGTTCGTCAAGTTGTTCAAACGGGGTTAAGCGTTTTACATTCTGTTCTAACCAAGCTTTATATGGATGACGCGATTTTAAATCTTGATCAATTTCATCTGATTGCCAAATTTTACCATGAAGAGTATCAATAACTAATAATTCACCTGGGCCTACACGCCCTTTATCTATCACCTCATCAGCAGCGTAGTCCCAAATACCCACTTCTGATGCGAGTGTAATAAAGCCATCTTGCGTTAGCACGTAGCGAGCAGGTCTTAATCCATTTCTATCGAGGTTACATGCTGCAAAGCGCCCATCAGACATAACAATACCTGCAGGACCATCCCAAGGCTCCATATGCATAGAATTAAAATCGTAAAAGGCACGTAAATCTTCGTCCATAGCACGATTTTTTTGCCATGCCGGTGGCACAAGCATCCGCATTGCTCTAAATAAATCCATGCCACCAGCTAAGAATAACTCAAGCATGTTATCTAAACTTGATGAATCAGACCCTTCCTCATTGACAAAAGGTGCGGCTGATTGCAAGTCTGGTAATAGCGGGGATGAGAACTTATAAGCCCTCGCTTTCGCCCATTGGCGGTTGCCAGTAATCGTATTAATCTCACCATTGTGTGCTAAATATCTAAACGGCTGAGCCAAAGGCCAGCGTGGCTGGGTATTGGTAGAAAAGCGCTGATGGAAAACGCAAATTGCACTGGTCATACGCATATCAGCCAAATCAAGATAAAAATTTGGCAGATCAGCAGGCATCATCAAGCCTTTGTATACGGTCACCAAACCCGACAAGCTGGAAATATAAAATTGCTTATCATGAACGAGCCGTTTTTCAATTCTGCGTCTGGCAATATACAGCCGACGTTCAAGATCTTTTGGTCGCCAACCTTCTGGCGCACTCACAAATACTTGCTCAAAGAGCGGTAATTGTTGTTTAGCAATTGGCCCTAACATAGACGGGTCAGTCGGCACCTCTCGCCAACCTACTAGCGTTAATGTTTCTTTTTCTAGTTCTTCATCAACAACTTTTCTCGCGGCTTTTGCAAGCTCACTATCTGTGTTCAAAAATAACATACCTACGGCATAGTTTTTACCTAAGCGCCACTGTTGCTCTGCAGCAATTGCACGAAAGAAACTATCTGGCTTTTGTAATAATAAGCCACAGCCGTCGCCTGTTTTACCATCGGATGCAATACCCCCTCGGTGTTGCATCCGATCTAACCCTGTTATCGCCGTGCGAATGAGTTTATGGCTAGCCTGACCATTTACATGTGCTATCAAGCCAAACCCACAATTATCTTTTTCTAGTGCTGAGTCATATAACATGGACCCCTCCCCTTGCTACAACTGCCGTTGGTTTCACTTCAAACGAGATTTTTGGCAGATAGTCAAAATTAGCGATGTTTTAAATCCGAGTCAACACAATTATGAATACATATTCATGAACATGAATATTTCTCAATGGTATGACAAGTTAATCCAAAATTAAACCCAGCCGAAAAAACCAATACAAAAGAACCAAAAAACCAACATGACACCAGTGTCATTTTTAAATGAAAAGTTAATCACACAACCTACAGATTACAGTTTACGTAAACGTAAGGAAGGCGCATTTTGAATAAAAATTCAAAAGGACGATATGGAATAGTGTTATTTTGAGGTAGGTACGTGCATATTATTCAGCCGACTTTATTATTGGCAGGATAAAATAAAGTATTTTATGCCAACCCAATCACATAATGGCTTACGCAAGCGTCAACTAGGAAGTTAGAGTGAGGTTCGTCTTTTAAATAAAGTAAAAAAAAGCCCAACACACGGTTGGGCTACATAACTTAAATTTACGACAAATTTATACGTTATTCAGGCGAATCTGCCTCTTCAGTTTTATATTTTGCAGCGGCTTCTTGAATTAATGGTTGTAATTCACCTCGCTGAAACATTTCAATAATAATATCACAGCCACCTATTAACTCACCTTCAACCCACAGCTGTGGAAATGTTGGCCAATTAGCATAATGTGGTAACTCTGCGCGGATATCAGGATTAAGTAAAATATCAACGTACGCAAATTGCTCACCACATGACATCAAAGCTTGTGATGCTTGCGATGAAAAACCACAGTTAGGCAATTTAGGAGAGCCTTTCATATATAAAAGAATCGGGTTTTCAGAAATTTGCTGTTTAATTTTATCAATGGTTTCCATCTTTAACCTCAAAGTGACGATAGCATTTGGTCCGTGATAGCAAAGTATGCTTGAAATATCACCATTAAGACCATATTTACGATTAGTATTAAGGCAACGCCATTGCTGTTTGCCAAAACTTGAGTAAAATACTCAAGAATTATAGTATCACTATAATGCCAACTCGTATAGAACAGCACTGTTTAAGTGCATAGTGTTTGATACTTATATTTGGCATTCACACAACAAAATGGAGATTAAAATGGCATTTGAACTACCGTCACTACCTTATGCAATCGATGCACTTGAGCCTCACATTTCACGCGAAACTTTAGAGTTTCACCATGGTAAGCACCACAACACTTATGTTGTAAAGCTTAACGGTTTAGTCGAAGGCACTGAACTTGCTAACAAAACTTTAGAAGAAGTTGTATGTAGTTCAGAAGGGGGTGTTTTCAATAACGCTGCTCAAATCTGGAACCACACATTCTACTGGCATAGCCTATCACCAAACGGTGGTGGTGAACCTACAGGTAAGGTTGCTGAGCTTATTAACGCAAAATGGGGCTCATTCGCTGCATTCCAAGAAGCATTCAATGATAAAGCAGTAAATAACTTCGGTTCTAGCTGGACATGGTTAGTACAACTTGCAGATGGCTCTTTAGATATCGTAAATACGTCAAATGCAGCTACACCGCTTACTGACTCAGGTGTTACCCCAATTATCACTGTTGACCTTTGGGAGCATGCTTACTATATCGACTATCGCAACGTTCGCCCTAATTACCTAACAGGTTTCTGGGCATTAGTTAACTGGGAATTCGCAAATAGCAACATTGCTTAATAAAACCCCCGTCATTACGCGATAATATTATTGCAATAAAAGGCACTGTCAGTGCCTTTTTTATTACCTCCCTCTTTTCTCCTAATGCATTAAAATTTTAGAATTTTTAGGCAAATTACTAATATCAAGACTAAGCTTAAAGTAACCTTTTTTCTTTGTAGACAAATCAGCTTTTTGAGTAAGCAGGTTACTGGAGGTCGTTATGACGATATTTGAACACTACCAAGCCAGATATGAAGCAGCACAAGAAGAAGAGTACAGTATCGCCGAGTTTCTTGAGATCTGTAAAAAAGATAAATCGGCCTACGCGAGTGCTCCTGAACGCTTATTGATGGCAATTGGCGAACCACAAATGATAGATACTGCGAGCGATGCTCGCCTAAGCAGGCTTTTTTCAAACAGGGTAATTGCACGTTACCCCGCTTTTAATGAATTTTACGGAATGGAAGATGCAATTGAGCAAATTGTGTCGTATTTAAAACATGCTGCGCAAGGACTTGAAGAATGTAAACAGGTACTTTATTTATTAGGTCCTGTTGGCGGCGGTAAATCGTCAATTGCTGAAAAACTGAAATATTTAATGCAGCAAGTACCCATATACGCCATTAAAGGCTCTCCTGTTAATGACCATCCCCTCTCATTATTTAACCCTATTGAAGATGCTGAATTACTAGAAAAAGAATATGGTATAAAACCGCGTTATTTAAAAACTGTTATTTCTCCGTGGGCGTCAAAAAGATTACATGAATTCAATGGTGATGTTAGTAAATTTAAAGTGGTAAAACGCTTCCCATCAATTTTAGACCAAGTTGCCATCGCTAAAACAGAGCCTGGAGACGAAAATAACCAAGACATTTCGGCTTTGGTTGGTAAAGTTGATATAAGAAAGCTTGAACATTACGCCCAAAACGACCCAGACGCTTACTCTTACTCAGGTGCATTATGCTTAGCAAATCAGGGGCTTATGGAGTTTGTAGAAATGTTCAAAGCCCCTATTAAGGTGCTACACCCGCTGCTGACTGCAACCCAAGAAGGAAACTATAACGGTACAGAGGGGATTTCTGCATTACCGTTTAACGGTATGATCTTGGCTCACTCAAATGAATCCGAATGGCAAACATTTAAAAACAACAAAAATAACGAAGCATTTTTAGACCGTGTTTATATTGTCAAAGTACCTTACTGTTTACGCGTTTCTGAAGAAGTGAAAATTTACGACAAACTAATAGAGAACAGTGAACTTGCTTCTGCGCCATGTGCGCCTGGCACACTCGAAACATTGGCTAAGTTTGTCTCACTATCACGCATTAAAGAGCCAGATAATTCAAGCATTTATTCAAAAATGCGAGTGTATGATGGAGAGAGCTTAAAAGACACCGACCCTAAAGCTAAATCGTATCAAGAGTATCGAGATTATGCTGGAGTAGATGAGGGTATGACGGGCCTTTCGACACGGTTTGCTTTTAAAATCCTTTCCCGCGTCTTTAACTTCGATCATGCAGAAGTGGCTGCTAACCCAGTTCACTTATTTTATGTGCTTGAGCAACAAATTGAACGCGAACAATTTAATGCAGAAATACAAGAGCGTTATCTAAGCCACCTTAAAGGTTACTTAATTCCTCAGTATGTAGAGTTTATAGGTAAAGAACTGCAAACTGCCTATCTTGAGTCTTATTCAGAGTACGGTCAAAATATTTTTGACCGTTATGTCACCTACGCCGACTTCTGGATACAAGATCAAGAATATAGAGACCCTGATACCGGCCAGTTATTCGACAGGGCCGCATTAAATGCAGAGCTTGAAAAGATTGAAAAACCCGCAGGTATTTCAAACCCTAAAGATTTCCGTAATGAAATCGTTAATTTTGTACTTCGCGCAAGAGCACATCACAATGGCCAAAACCCAGTTTGGACCAGCTATGAAAAATTGCGTACCGTTATTGAAAAGAAAATGTTCTCTAACACTGAAGAGCTGCTACCTGTTATTTCATTCAATGCAAAAACCTCTGCTGAAGATCAGAAAAAGCATGAGGACTTTGTGAATCGTATGGTTGAAAAAGGGTATACGCAAAAACAAGTACGGTTACTCTCTGAATGGTATCTAAGAGTTAGGAAATCACAGTAGCACGATTAGAAACTGAGAGGGTGATTTATGGCGCATTTTATAGACCGTCGCCTGAACGGTAAAAATAAGAGTACCTTGAATCGACAACGCTTCATTAGGCGCTATAAAAAGCAAATAAAAGAAGCGGTGTCAGACGCTATTAACAAGCGTAGTGTCACTGATACTAGTAGCGGAGAGAGTATTTCTATTCCGCAGCGTGATATCAGTGAACCGACTTTTCATCAAGGTAAAGGGGGTGATAGGGATATGATCCACCCAGGCAATGACCAATTTAGTACTGGTGATAAAATACAACGCCCTCCTGCTGGCCAAGGTGGAGGGTCTGGACCTGGCGATGCTAGCAATCAAGGTGAAGGCGAAGACGACTTTGTATTTTCTATTTCAAAAGACGAGTATCTGGATCTACTATTTGAAGATTTAGAACTTCCGAACTTGCAACAAAGTCAACTTGATAAACTCGTACAAATGAAAACGCATCGAGCAGGGTTCTGTAATGACGGTATGCCTAGCAATTTAGACATCGTTCGCTCTTTAAGAGGTTCTTTAGCTCGCAGAGTTGCTATGTCAGCGAGTAAGCGAAGAAGATTAACACAAGCGCAAGAAGAACTGGCTACATTGCTAAAAGAGCCTGTTCCTCCTCAACAAAAAATTACCGAGCTTGAAACTGAAATTGCTGAACTTAAGCAAAAAATTGCTGCGGTGCCATTTATTGATAACTATGATCTTCGCTTTAGAAATTATGAAAAGAGACCACACCCAACGAGCAAAGCAGTGATGTTTTGTTTAATGGACGTATCGGGTTCAATGGACCAAGCGACTAAAGATATGGCAAAACGTTTTTACATTTTGTTATATCAATTCCTTACTCGAACTTATAAAGATATTGAGGTTGTGTACATCAGGCATCATACACAAGCTAAAGAGGTAGATGAGCAAGAGTTCTTTTATTCGCAAGAAACCGGAGGCACCATTGTATCTAGTGCACTTAAGCTGATGGATGAAATAGTTAAAAAGCGATATTCGCAAGGCGATTGGAACATATACGCAGCACAGGCATCTGATGGGGATAACTGGGCTGATGACTCACCGCACTGCACTGAGATTATGACAAATAAACTGCTTAAAGCTGTTAGGTATTATGCTTATATCGAGATCACAACGCGTGCACATCAAAGCCTATGGCGAGAATATCAAGCAATCGCGAGCACACATGATAATTTTGCTATGCAACATATCCGTTCCGTTGAAGATATTTATCCAATCTTTAGAGAACTGTTTAAGAAAAACCGTCAACAACAAGGCGCAGCTTAGCCACATTGGAGGGAGCTTATGAGTTATAACCCAATGAATGATGGGCCTGATTGGACATTTGACTTGCTCACAGAGTACCAAACAGAGATTGCCCGGGTTGCAGAGCATTACAGATTAGACACATACCCAAATCAAATCGAGGTGATAACCGCCGAACAAATGATGGATGCATATTCCAGTGTTGGTATGCCAATAGGTTACAGTCATTGGTCTTATGGCAAAAAGTTTATTTCAACAGAGCAAAATTATAAACGTGGACAAATGGGTTTGGCTTATGAGATTGTCATTAACTCAAATCCCTGTATCGCTTATTTGATGGAAGAGAATACTTTACCGATGCAGGCGTTAGTAATGGCGCATGCATGTTATGGCCACAATTCATTTTTTAAAGGTAACTATTTATTTAAAACTTGGACCGATGCTTCATCCATTATTGATTACTTAGTATTTGCCAAAAACTATATTGCTCAATGTGAGGAAAAATATGGTATTGACGAAGTTGAAAATCTTCTAGATTCATGCCATGCATTGATGAATTATGGCGTTGACCGCTACAAACGACCACAACAAATTTCAATGTATGAAGAGCAAAAAAGGCAAAAAGAGCGGGAAGACTACCTACAATCACAAGTTAACGAACTATGGCGTACCATTCCAGTTAACCCTCAGGAAGAGCGTATGAAGAAGGTTCACTTCCCTAGCGAGCCTCAAGAAAACATTCTGTATTTTATCGAAAAGAATGCACCTTTATTGGATTCTTGGCAACGTGAAATCATTCGTATTGTTAGAAAAATTTCGCAATACTTCTACCCACAACGCCAAACACAAGTAATGAATGAAGGTTGGGCTACATTCTGGCATTACACTATTTTGAATCACCTATACGATGAGGGGAAAATATCAGATGCATTCATGATAGAGTTTCTGCAAAGCCATACCAATGTAGTTTATCAACCGCCATACAATAGCAAGTTCTACTCTGGCATAAACCCATATGCACTGGGCTTTAACATGATGGTTGATATTAGACGAATTTGTGAAAACCCAACTGAAGAAGACACTGCATGGTTTCCTGAGTTTGCTGGAAGCAATTGGTTAGATACACTACATTTTGCCATGGAGAACTTTAAGGATGAAAGTTTTATCAGCCAGTTTTTATCCCCTAAGTTAATTCGTGAGTTTAAATTATTTACCATTATTGATGACCATAAGAATCCACACCTGGAAGTTGGCGCAATACATAATGATGAAGGCTATCAAAAAGTAAGATCTTCTTTATCGGCTCAGTACAATCTGAGTAACAACGAGCCAAATATTCAGGTGTACGATGTCGATGTTAGAGGTGACCGCTCTCTCACATTGAGGTATGTCCCACATAATGGCATTCCATTGGCTGAGTCTAAAAGTGAAGTTTTAAAGCACCTATACCGACTTTGGGGTTTTAATGTCAGACTTGAACAAGTAGATGAAGAGGGTAAAAAACAAATTATTGCACAATGCCCAGTTGAAGGTGGTGATGATTAAAAAATTAGTGGCACTATGTAAGCCAGTGCCACAACGTCATTCAAATAAATAGTTTTGGTTTTCCACTTTGCTAGGCTATTTTTTCAACTCTGACGTAAATTGCGTAACTTGATTTCGCCCGTTCTCTTTAGAGTGATACAAAGCCATATCTGCCGCTTCAATCCATTGCTCATGTTTACTAAAGTCATCACTATAGGTCGCAAACCCCACGCTTACTGTAATGTTTATTTTTTGTTCATCATAATAAATAGAAGACTTTTCAATTAGGCTACGCAATCGCTCAGCAAATATCATTGCTCCTTCAGCATCAGTATCAACTAAAGTAACAGCAAACTCTTCTCCTCCATATCGACCTGCTGTATCTGTTTCACGCAATGTTTTCTTCAGCAGATCCGATATGTGTCTAATCGCTTCATCTCCACCACTGTGACCATACTCATCATTAACACGCTTAAAATGATCAATATCGAACATTAACAGAGAGCTAGAACCTTTACTGCGCTTAAGGCGCATGAACTCGTTGCGCAATCCAGCCTCCCAATAGCCTCGGTTAGAAAGCTGCGTTAAACTATCTGTACGACTAATTCGCTCAAGCTCTTGGTTTACTTTCTCTAGTTCGACTTTATTCATCGCCTCATCAGTTACATCGTAAATGATAATACAAATATGCCCTACTTCACCGGTTAACGTAGACAAAGGAATAATGGTCGAGTTTTGGTACATATAATCCGCTTTACCAGTTATCGGCCGGTAATTTTTAAAGCGAAAAATATAAGGTTGTTGCTCCCATATAGTAAAAGAGCGGTTTTTTAATACAAACACCGACTCAGTTTTAGAACGGAACCACTGCTCATCAATACTAGGAAAAATATCAAAAATATCTTTATCTTTTACTGCACTGGGTAATAACCCTGAATGATTTTCCATAAAACCATTCCACACACACACTCGATACTGTCTATCCAACACCACTAAACCAACATCAACGGTATTGAACATATCCATTAACCAGTGTATTTCATTCATTTCAAAATCAGCAGAGGGCATAGTTTTAATCTTCTAAAAGGTAAGCAACTTTGTATTTTAATGTTTTTAAAGAGTCTTCCGTAAACAAAAGCATTAAGTCACAATTAATGTTGTGGTTTTCAATACCATAGCTTATTTCTATTGCCAATGTACGCTTCCACCTGTTTTTGTTTGCTTTCACTAAGTCTGACACATCACAGTGTTGACCCAAAACCACAGGATGCCCTTGGCTAAAAGGCATATCAAGCTGCTTCGACAGACCAGTTAAAATAGCACCAATCAAGATGTTACTAATATCCATTAGCAATTCAAGTTCTACTTTATCAGTTAATTCACCATGGTAATTCATTAATGACGCAACTTCTTTAAAGCTAGAATCATTAAGCAACAATAGCGCCTCACCTGACACTCCACCGCCAATAAATCCTTGGCATACACCTGATGTACTGGCACTTGCATCAATCGCTTGCAAGGCCATATGTAATTCACTCACTTCCAAAACATTAACATTAGGAATAGGTAGTTCTACAAACACATTTAGCAATCGCGCCAATAGATCGCCGGCTTGCCCCATCGCCACATTTGTTAACTCTTGGTAGATGTCTCGGATTTCCGGCTCAAGTTGCTCACCCAGTTTATGAACTAGGCTTTCTCTGATTGACCTATCGCGAATGCCATGGTGCTCAATAATCTCAATCAATTTATTCGCATCGCATGGTTTACGAATAAAATCTATCGCACCCAGCTCGATAACTCGCTGATGTGCATTAGGCTGAATGTCTCCAGATACGACCACGGTGAGTACATTCAAATCTTGATCTCTAATAGCCTCTAAAACACCGTAACCATCCATTTGCGGCATATTGAGGTCGAGAAAGAGGATTTCAGGTGAGAATTGTTTAATTTTTTCTAGGCAATCAATACCGTGCTCAGCAAACTCCACTTTTATATCCCAATCATTGGGCAACGAACGCGCTAATTGTCGGCGCGCTAATTTCGAGTCATCACATATTAAAACCAATGTTGACATAAAAGCTCTCTTACATTGACAAACCATTCCACCAATGAGATGTTATGCAATGGTTGCATTTGTTGTTTTTAGGTTACGATAATAAAATATCGCTTGTTTTAGCAGCTCATGTTAATAAATTCATCATTGATTTACAACGTAATTCCTACCATAAGCTTGGTTCACAATTAACAGTATAATACACTCTTATAGATTACGATAATTGACTTAGGACTCAGATTATGAATAAAGCAGTAATTTTTGCGCTCACTTTAATCTCTACCCCATTGTTTGCTATAGATTTAGGTGAAAACCAAATTGATAATGCTAAGGTGAGTGCAAATGGCAAGCATGTTACCTTACTAGGCAATGGTGTCGAAGTTGGGCAAAAAGCACCTAACTTTAAAGTAGTTGATGACTCATTTGTCCCAGTTACACTTGATAGCTTTTCTGGAAAAGCGGTTTTGATCAGTGTTGTGCCAAGCTTAGATACCGGTATTTGCAGTTTACAAACAAAACACTTTAACGAGAAGGTAGCAGGCGAATACAAAGATGTGGTGATGCTCACAATAAGTGCAGATCTGCCTTTTGCCCAAAAGCGCTTCTGCCAAGCACAAAACATTGATAAAGTTCAGACCTTATCTGATTCCGTATGGCATGATTTTGGGAAAAACTATGGTTTGTATATTAAAGATATGGGTCTGCTAAGCCGCGCCGTATTTATACTAAATAAAGAGCACCAAATTGTTTATAAACAACTCGTTGAAGACTTAGCAACCGAGCCTAACTACGATAATGTAATTACCAATCTGAAAGCACTCTAAACTCAATATAAACTAACATGCAATGCTCGCCTTTGCGGGCATATTTGTTATTACTTGCTAAACATCAATATTTACAAGTTTGTTTTATGGCTATTGCAAGGAAAAATATAGATGTCGTAAAGCCATCACAAAAACAGTCTTTGTCACAACCACTAAGTTGAAACCTCACTGCTATAAACTTGCTAAGTAGAAGTATTTTTAAATACGCTCAGATAAAGCATGAACGCTTAAATACTCTACTCGTTATTATTTTTAACTTTATAAAAATTTCAGCTAATTGAAAAAACCTGTAAATAGTTTTTATGATAAGTTTATAGTGAGGATATTAACAATAAGCATGTGCAAACAATGCACATACTTATTGGCTATTTGTTAGCCTAGCAATTGTGCTAGTTGCTGACTTACCGCGTCAACAGCCTGAGTACCATCAAGCCTGTGGTATTGAGTATTGCCAGCGTCAGCCTCCGCTTGATAATAAGATACCAGTGGTTTAGTTTGGTCATGGTAAATACTTAAACGCTTACGTACTGTTTCTTCAACATCGTCATCACGAATAATTAAATCTTCGCCTGTTACGTCATCTTTGCCTTCAACTTTAGCTGGGTTGTAAACAACATGATAAACACGACCAGAACCTGGGTGAACGCGACGTCCACCCATACGCTCTACGATGATTTCATCCGCCACATCAAACTCAATCACATGATCAATACTAATGCCATTGTCTTTCATTGCATCTGCTTGAGGAATAGTACGAGGGAATCCATCTAACAAGAAACCCTTTGCACAGTCTTCTTTAGTAATACGCTCTTTTACAAGACCAATGATAATTTCATCAGAAACCAATTGACCTGCATCCATTACTTTTTTAGCTTCTAGACCAAGAGGTGTTCCCTCTTTAATAGCAGCACGTAGCATGTCACCAGTAGAGATTTGTGGAATACCGTATTTGTCCATTAAAAACTGTGCTTGAGTGCCTTTACCTGCACCCGGCGCGCCTAGAAGGATAATGCGCATAATTATGTTCCTCGTATCGGGGTTTGTTTGAAATTGTCTAAATTTTTTCACATGCGTGTAAGATTCTCAAGCGACTTATACTAATTGCTGAGTTTAATATTAAATTAGGCACAAAAAAGGGGCTACTTAGCCCCTTTCAATACTTTTGCTAATGCTTATTTACTTAAATCAAGCATTAATTTATTCAAACGCGTCACAAATCCAGCTGGATCTTTTAGACTACCACGTTCAGCGAGTAATGCTTGGTCTAACAAAACTTCAGACCACTGAGCAAATTTATCTTCGTCTTGCTCTACATTTAGATGCTTAACCAATTGGTGCTCAGGGTTTAGCTCAAATACAGGCTTTGAATCTGGAACAGCTTGGCCCACTGACTCCATTAATTTTTGCATTTGAGAACTCATATCATGCTCATCAGCAACAACACAAGCTGGTGAGTCAGTTAAGCGGTGAGTAAAACGCACTTCTTTTACTTTATCCGCAAGTACTGTTTTAACACGTTCAACTAAACCTTCTACTTCTTTTTCGCTTTCTTCTTGTGCTTTTTTAGCTTCTTCATCATCTAAGTCGCCTAAGTCTAAATCACCACGAGTAATTGACTGGAATTGCTTTTCAGCAAACTCAGTTAAGTGGCTCATCATCCATTCATCTACACGGTCAGCAAGTAACAGTACTTCGATGCCTTTTTTACGGAAGATCTCAAGGTGTGGAGAACTTTTAGCCGCTTCAAAGCTATCTGCAACCACATAGTAAATTTTATCTTGGCCTTCTTTCATACGCTCAATATATTGCTCAAGTGATACATTCTGAGTCGTTTCATCGGTATGTGTTGAACTAAAGCGTAATAATTTAGCAATAGTTTCTTTGTTAGTTGCATCTTCTGCTGGACCTTCTTTGATCACTTGACCAAATTCATTCCAGAATGTTTGATACTCTTCAGCTTTGTTCTTACCCATACGCTCAAGCATTTTCAGCACACGTGACGTACAACCCTTACGAATTGCCTGTGTGATCTTATTATCTTGTAATATTTCACGCGATACGTTTAATGGAAGGTCGTTTGAATCTAATAAGCCCTTAACAAAACGTAAGTAACTTGGCATAAACTGCTCAGCGTCATCCATAATAAATACACGCTGTACATATAGTTTTAGGCCGCTCTGACGTTCGCGGTTAAACATATCAAACGGTGCTTTTTTAGGAATATAAAGTAAACTTGTATACTCAGTTTTACCTTCTACTTTGTTATGTGCCCATGTTAATGGCTCTTCCCAATCATGGCCTACATGCTTGTAAAACTCTTTATACTCTTCTTCACTGATTTCAGACTTATCGCGAGTCCACAGCGCTGTAGCACGGTTAATTGCTTCCCACTCACCAGGTACTGCTTCAATTTTTTCACCTTCAGGACCTTCTGACTCTGGTACAGGCTCTTTATACATTTCTACAGGAATAGAAATATGGTCTGAATACTTAGTAACAATACCGCGTAGTCTAAAGTCATCTAAAAACTCTTTTTCGTCTTCACGAAGGTGCAGCACAATAT
Organism: Pseudoalteromonas holothuriae; assembly: GCF_945859825.1. GTDB lineage: Bacteria > Pseudomonadota > Gammaproteobacteria > Enterobacterales > Alteromonadaceae > Pseudoalteromonas > Pseudoalteromonas holothuriae. The sequence goes on along the minus strand of NZ_CAMAPC010000002.1, from coordinate 314,332 downwards.
CTGTACCACGACTGTCTTTGCTAACTTCAGCAATAGTGTAATCGCCTTCACCTTTTGAGTGCCATTCAACCGCAGTTTCTTCACCTGCTTTGCGAGTCGTTACAGTCACTGCATCTGCCACAATAAATGCAGAATAGAAACCAACACCAAACTGACCAATTAGTTGCGAATCTTGCGCTTGGTCACCTGTTAGGTTTTGAAAAAACTCTGCTGTGCCAGATTTTGCGATAGTACCGAGTGCACTAATCACTTCATCGCGTGTCATACCAATACCATTGTCAGAAATAGTAATGGTGTTGGCGTCTTTATCGATGCTTACGCGAACACGAAGGTCTGCGTCACCGTTATATAAATCGCCGTTTGATAAGGCTAAAAAACGTAATTTGTCTGCTGCGTCAGATGCATTTGACACCAGTTCACGTAAAAAGATCTCTTTGTTTGAATACAAAGAATGGATCATTAGGTTTAGTAATTGTTTGACTTCTGTTTGAAAGCCTAATGTTTCTTTTTGAGCTGCGGTCATTGTTCTCTCCGATATAACCAAGTAATGCACAATTGATATACCAAGGGATATGGGGGAGAGTTTTTTAACTTCAAGGGACTTATAAAAATTAATTTAAGAAGTTAAGCGTTCAATACCAAAAGTGACATCAAACGCCAATCAACATAGCTATTAATCTAAATTACGACGACCAGAAAACGCATGCATCAGTGTCATTCCATCAACTAAATCAAGCTCTCCGCCTACTGGCATACCATGAGCAATACGTGACGCTTGTGCCTGATACTTTTGACATAGCTCATTTATAAAGTGCGCTGTAGCCTCTCCTTCAACTGTAGGGTTGGTCGCCAAGATCACTTCATCAATATTACCCAGTGATAGCTTTTGCTCCAAAACATCCAAGCCAATCTCTTTTGGCCCAATACCATCAATAGGAGACAAATGCCCCATCAAAACAAAATATAGTCCTTGATATTGACCGGTTTGTTCTATCGCCAACACATCAGTTGGAGACTCAACTATACAGAGCAAACGGCTATCTTGGCGTTTAATACTTTGGCATATATCGCACTGCGCACTTTCTGAGAACGTTCTACATGACTCACAATGACCGATTGTTTGCATCGCTTTGGTCAAACAATTACCTAACTGGGTACCGCCATCGCGGTCTCGTTCTAGTAGGTGAAAAGCAATTCTTTGCGCCGATTTTGGGCCAATGCCCGGCAAGCAGCGCAACGCTTCAATAAGTGCGGTTAAACTAGGTGATAATTGCATAAAATAGAGTTTTCTAATTGGTTCTGCTGAGCTTATCAGCAAAGCATTAAATAATACTGCAAAAAGTACCATAACCATTGGCTAGAGTACACCACACAGTCAATAGCCCTTCAAAGTGACGAAGTTTTAGACTAAAAATAACGAGGCTTTAAACAAGAGAAAGTGAGCCAACATTACGTTAACTCACCAACTTATAATGAAAAATCAGTTAAAGATGGATCACTGCACTGAAAAGCTAGTTTCGGCTAGCAATGTATAACCGTTGTTCTCGAACACTCTTAATAAATACTCGCCAGCTGCAAGCCCTACAAAGGTACGACTCCCTGAGGTTTCGCCATTAATATATTGCCAATCAATAGAGTATACAGAGCCATCACTTGGGTTACCCTTGTAATAAATACCAAGCCAATCTTGAGGATTACCCGGTGCATGAGTGAAGTTTGCAATAATACTTTCGCTTTCTGTGTAAATACTTTTCGAGGTCTTAATTGCAGTTGCAGTATTATTGCCTAAATCAAGCACAGCACTCACATCTGACCAACTCAATTCGTATACCGCATCAACCCTAGGTGAGGCGCCGTTTTTATGAAATAAACGCAGTTGAATTTGTTTTTGCTCAAAATTATTCACTAAGAAGCTATTTGCAATAGTAAGTGAGAACGTTTTATTTACCTGTGTACTATCAACTAAAACACGGCCACCGCTGCTATCTGACGGGCTCGCACTATCAGTAGACACATTAACGTAGTAATCGGTGTCGGCCCCAAAGTATTGGGTATTTGTTAAAGTAAACCTAACTTGTAAATCTTTACCCTCAGCCTTTAATGCAACACCGTCAAACTGCACATTTCGATCTAGTGAGTCAGCCGAACTCTGATTAGATGGAGTTTTAATCACAAAAGTGCTTTGGTACCACAAGTGATCAGAAGGAAAGTCATAAATTTCGTACTCTGGTGTTTGAGTGACGTTGTTTACCAATCTTCCAACATGTGGATCCTGCCAATTATAATGATTATCTTGACCATCGGGCCCTTTAAAATAAGTACTAAAACGAGGCCCTACAAACGCTGCACTTTTTAACCCTACACCTTGAGTGTCTTTATTATAATAAATAAAATCGATTCGATCTCTGTCATCCAGCGCTCTACCACACTCTTTAGTATAAGAAACACTATGAGTCCAACTGTCTTCTTGTCTAAATGGCCATGATGCCCCAGGGTGAGTAACTGGGTTAGGGAAAAGTTCACGATAACTATCGGTTAAGCCACCTTCACGTATTATTCGATGAGATTTATAGTCATAAACAGTACCATTGTGATCAAACATATTTGCTGTCGCAGGCGTCCAATCTAAACCGCTTGGCTCGTTGGTATCTCCACCCATTATCACCGGCATGCCACTTGCTATGTATGGCGTCAAAGCGGCCAATAAACTAGCTGCTTGTGCTGGGCGCTGTGACTGGTCATTAAGCTCATCCAACTGACTCCTATCACTAACGGCATTACAGTGCTTTCTTGCTTGCCAAGTACTGCCGTTGCCACCGCGTGCATCATAAGAAACATATTGCGTGTAATTCCAGTGGTTTGACCAAACAGCAACATTTCTGCCATTAACATCTAAAATGGCACCTATATGACTGCCGTTCACATCACCTTCTAGTACTCGCTTAATCGGAAATTTTGATAAAATACCCAACGAGCTTGTAGAGTGATCACCTTGCCATAAGTTCATATCTAGATCTTTTGCCAACCTCGCATTGGCCCCATCGGCTTCTTGCGTAAAGATAATATCGGCATCTAAATGCTTAAACTCAGCAACACCTATTTGGTAATAATGCGCTTTTATACTTAAGTCATGCCATAAATTGGCAGTAACAACTTTTACTTCGGTATCATAAATTAATGGCTGTGCTTGCGCTGGTATAAAGTGGTTAAATCCTACCAAAGCGAGTGCTGTGGCAAAACAGGTTGAAAGAGGCTTTTTCATTTGTACGTCTACTTCTTGGTGAACGACTAAAATTAACAAGTCGCACAAGATACGGACTGATTATTACCTTTTAGAAAACAAACAATGACGAAATCACGATACTATCGTGACGACACAGTGACGAAATTATGACAAGCAATTGCTAAGCCCAAGGCCATTAGCAAAAATGATACTATCGATAAAACGTTCGCTTTTCTTTTTAAGAGGCCCATACGCAATAATTAATCATAAAACAAGTGATTTGACCCCCTTTAGTTTTTTCAAGAAGTTTAAATCATGAAATAACCTAAAAGGGTTTATGACAAGAGACCCACATATTGCAGAGTCCTTGGTATGGTTCAGCTTATTACTTGTATTCGTAAAGCGGTTTATCTGCCATAGTACAAGTCGTTAATATAAAAGAGCAGTATCTCCCTGTGTCAGGACAGTTGTCGCCTCAGTTTATCATGAGAATTACCTCTAACGTGGACATTCACTCAAACTTAAAAGTCCTAATACTGTATCTATGCTGCAAGTTCTTCAACATCATTTCAATATGTGCCTAAGTGCCCGCCGATGCTTTTGGAACTTTATTATACGCAGCAAGGAACTGTACATAAACACAGTTGTATATATAATTCCCTGAAAAATTATTCAACTAATTCATAGGGAAATTATGCAAACAGAGCTAGAAGCAAACGCACCAAAAGACTTTGACTTTATAATAGGTGATTGGACAGTAACTCATCGAAGATTGAAAGAAATACTCAATGGCAGTAATGAGTGGACTGAATTCAAGGGAAGATCATCGACAATAAAGACGCTTGGTGGCTTTGGTAATTTAGAAGATGTATATCTTGAATTCCCAGATGCGTCATATAGAGCCGTTACACTTCGCTCTTTTAACGCGGAAACCAATTCCTGGTCAATTTGGTGGCTGGATAGTCGATTTCCAGACACATTAGATGTTTCAGTTGTGGGTAGCTTTAATGAGGGAGTTGGACTGTTTTATGCTGATGATATTCTCAATGAAGTAAGAATAAAAGTTAGGTTTATGTGGGATTCATTAGTCCCAAGTAAACCTCGATGGGAGCAGGCTTTTTCAAAAGATAATGGTAAAACTTGGGAAACCAATTGGACAATGGAGTTTTTAAAAAGCCAATAGCGTGCAATACGCTGCGAAATTACCAGCAAGAGCTGGGCAAATACAAATTAACTTTCGTTTAAAATAAAGACCAACTGCATTTAGTTAAAACTTCATTTAAGCCATAAGTATAACAGCTCTTTGCTACCCCAAATTTCAGACAAAAAAATAGCGCCAAACGGCGCTATTTTATATAATTCTTAATTAGAACGGCATTTTCATACCTGGTGGTAACTGCATACCACCGGTTACTTCAGCCATTTTCTTTTCTGACTCTTCACCTACACGACGTACTGCATCATTTACTGCTGCTGCCAGTAAGTCTTCGATCATGTCTTTGTCGTCTTCCATTAGGCTTTCGTCAATTTCAACACGGCGTACATTGTGGCTACCTAACATAGTAACTTTGACTAAACCTGCACCAGCTTCACCAGTTACTTCTAAGATTTTAATGTCTTCTTGGGCTTTTTGCATGCGCTCTTGCATTTGCTGCGCTTGCTTCATCATGTTACCCATTCCACCTTTAAACATAATATGCTCTCTTACATAAATTTAATTTGGCTAAAAGATAAGGGCTATTGTAACTGATTACAATGCCTGAACTGTATTTTCGTCTACTGTTGCATCAAACTCTTGTACAAACTGCACAATATTTGAGTCTTGATTGATCACATCCACAGCTTGCTGATAACGCTCAGCATCAATTTTTTGTTGTATTAAGTACGGCGAATCAATTACGCCAGGTGCAAAAATAATATCAAGCTGTATCTCATAGCCATAGATTTCACTAAGTGAAGCAATCAATTTTTGCCGCAACATCGGGCTATCTAAGTGTTGTTGGCTTTGATCTACCTCTAACTTAAATTGGTTTTGATCTTTGGTAAAAATAGAATGCAGTGCAAATTGACGCATTCTGCCACCCAACCCCATTCGCTTAATTAAATGCGCCCACTCGTCTTGTTGATGAGCAAATTTAATTTCGCTGATCGGGCTACTAAAGTCATTTGGTACTGGAATGCTTGGCTCAACAGGCTCAACTTTTTTACTGCTAGTAGTTGGCGCTATTTGCTGTAATAGCTCAGGTGCTAACTTGCTTTCATCCGTTTTATGCCGCGTTTTAAAGTCAGGCTTTTTCTTAACGGGTGTTGTTTGGCTTGTTGGCGCTTGCTGCGCCTGAGGCTTTTTTACCTCATCACCCTGCCCTTGCAATAACTGCCCCGCACCTGAGATTTTTCTATTTTGCAAAATACGCGCAATGGCAGATTGTGCTTGTTGCTCTTTGTCTGCGATATGTGGTGCAACATCTTGCTGCTGAGCTTGTTCACTTTGCCCAGTAGAGGGCTCGCGACTCAGGCTAGGCGTTTGATGTTGGTTAGCTGCTGCATTATCTACAAAGCCCTGTTCATTCGCTTGTGCCATCACTTGTTCATATTGTACAGCGTACTCTTGTTGCTGCGCGCTTTCATCATCGCTTCTATCTTCATGATGATGCTGAATATGACTTTCTCCTGAAACATAACTTACTGACGTATTTTGTTCAGCATCTTGAGGCGTATTTTTTTGCGCTGTATTCGTTTGAGATATGCTCTTTTGAGCAATATTCACTTTGGTTTTTGGTTCTGCCTCAACCTGACTGACAATAGGTGCTGTTGGTTTCGCTACAGGCGTCTCTTGTGATGTTGTTGCTTGCATTGTGTCACTCATTTGAGTGGCGTCGCTAGATTTATTTAACAACGCACGCAATCCACCCACTTTATTGTTTGCTTGCTCAGTTGGTGATACTTGCTCAACAGGGGCACTGTGTAAATTTGTCTTTTCAAAAGCTAACAAACGCAACATCAGCATTTCAAACCCAAGCTTCTGCTCTGGTGCCCATTTTAAGTCTCGTTTACCATTGAGCAATAATTGATAGAAAAGCTGTACTTTTTCAGGACCAATTTGTTGCGCTAACGTTGTTACATCCTGTGGGTCAAAATCACTAAGCCTTGCAGCTTGTGGCACTAATTGAGCTAATTGCATGGCATGTGTTAATGCAATTAAATCATCTAATACACTGATAAAATTGCCATTTTGAGTTGCAATATTATCAACTGCTTGCATTAAAGCTTGTGCTTCTTGGCACATAATAGCTGACAATAAAGTTATCGCGTGCGCACCATCCATCAAACCCAGCATGTGTTGAACTGCACTCAATGTTAAATCACTATTAGTTTGTGCAATCGCTTGGTCGGTTAAACTTAGTGCATCTCGCATACTACCATCAGCGGCTTTGGCTAATGCATGTAGTGCTTGATCTTCAAATTTAACTTGCTCTTTGGGCAATATATCACTCAGCTGGGTGATGATGTCGTGCTGCGACATTGCATTAAGGTTAAATTGCAAACAGCGAGAGAGAATCGTCACTGGCAGCTTTTGTGGGTCGGTCGTAGCGAGCAAAAACTTCACATGCTCTGGTGGCTCTTCTAGGGTTTTTAATAAAGCATTAAAACTGTGCTTGGAGAGCATGTGTACTTCATCTATCAAATACACTTTGTAACGGCCACGTGTCGGTGCATATTGCACGTTATCTAAAATCTCGCGAGTGTCTTCAACTTTTGTACGTGACGCGGCATCAATTTCAATTAAGTCAATAAACTTACCAGATTCAATATCTTGACAACTACTGCACTGCCCACATGGGTTTGATGTAATTCCTTGGTCGCAGTTAAGGCTTTTGGCAAAAATACGGGCGATGGTAGTTTTACCAACGCCCCGAGTCCCAGTAAATAAGTAAGCGTGATGCAATCGCTGTTCATTCAGCGCATTAACTAATGCCTGTTTGACATGCTGCTGACCTACCAATTGATGGAAGGTTTGTGGGCGCCACTTTCTAGCTAGGACTTGATAACTCATATTATTCGCCTTCGAACTCAACAAGCTTTAGTACGTTAATGCCCATATCGACAACGCGCTTTTCACCACCGAGCTCAGGTAAAGATACAACGAACGCAGCATCTGTTGCATTGCCACCAAGGCGTGATACTAATTTAGCCGTCGCTTCAATAGTGCCACCTGTTGCAAGTAAATCATCAACCAGTAACACTTTGTCACCTTCAACAATCGCATCAGTATGTAACTCTAAAATATCTTCGCCGTATTCAAGTTGATAAGCTTGAGAAATAACCTCACGTGGTAACTTACCTGGTTTACGTACTGGAATAAACGGAATACCTAAGGCATACGATAAAGGCGCACCAAAGATAAAACCACGAGACTCTGTACCAATGATTTTAGTAAAGCCTTTGTCTTTATATGCTGCAACAAAACTGTTTATGGTTGCTTGGAACGCTATGGGGCTAGCCATGAGCGTTGTTACATCACGAAACATAATGCCCGGCTTTGGGTAATCAGGGATCGTAACAATACTGTCTTTTATTATCGACGAATTAACTTGTGTCATGTTAGGCACGCTTTGTTAAATAAACTTTTAAAAAAGTGATTATAACAAGATTGGCCAAACATGGAATGCTATGAGCAGGGATTCTCGAGTAAACGAGGCAGAACGTCTTATAAACATACAAAAAAGGCTGCAATTGCAGCCTATTCAATGCAAAATTATACTTTAAGCAGCCAATACACTAGCCCAGCCAAGAATTGCATTTAAGCATCCAATCCCAACAAAAACTGCTAAGAATGCAATAAAGTATGTTGCATTGAACGGATCTTTAAATTCACCTTTAGACATAATACTACCTTAATTAAGCACGACAAAACGGCGCACATAATAATCGATAAGCTAGCTAGGATAAAGTGCTATTATGCGTTTTTACTGGCAATAATGTCCATTTTTGTAAATGCAGATAAAGTTTGCTCTGCGCCACCATACAACTGATCATAACTAAATTGTGGTAGCTGATGATGCACTTGCCCCACCAAATCAGCCAAGCTAATTGCTGGGTTTTGCTCAATGATTTGCAATAGCATCGCAGTCATTGCATTTGAAGTCAAAAAGGTCACCTCCTCATCTTCGTCAAGATAAATCACAAAGTAATGAGGTTGTTCACTTGCCTCTTGTGGCTGAAACTCAGTGCTTACCTGATGTACAGGAAACGAATAGCTTAAGTTTCTTGCTGTATCTTTAAAGTATAAGGGTTGTTGCTGAATATCGGTTACTGGTACATAGTCATTTGTACTTTGACAAACTGCAACATCTAACTCTGACCACTCATAGTGTGCCAGTTCCAACATAAATACGGGGTCAAAAGAAGTTGGCTCATATTCAAACTGTAAGAAATGTAAAAACTCTTGGCTTATTTCAAGAAAATAGGGAGATTGACAGTCATGATCAACAAAAAACTGGCGAATCAAAGCCCGCCAAGTAGCTTCACAATATAAACTTTTTAGTACTGGGAATGCTGAAGAGACAAAACCTTCAATGTTATTAAAAAATAGTTCTCGATAAATATTAAGACGCCTATCTTCAACATCATTTGGGGCTTTGGCCTGCTCGGGGTTACGAATATGCGCCATAAATTTACTTTGAACATCGATAAAGGACATTATGCTACTCCTTTAACTTGACCTAAAAATGGTTTTTGCAAGTGCTGAATATGCGAAAGTTCACTTTGTAGCTCTGTTATATTAGGAATATTAAAGTCTCGTTCAAGTAACGTTGAAAAAACACCATGATGCTGATAAGCCTGCCGCAGTAATTGCCACACGGGATCGCATACTGGGGCACCATGCGTGTCTATTAACAAGTCTTCTTCCTCTTGATAATGGCCGGCAACATGGCCATAAGCAATACGCTTGGTTGGCATTGCTTTTAAAAACTCAAGCGCATCATAACCATGATTAATACTGTTAACATAAATATTGTTAACATCTAACAATAAATCACAGTCAGCTTCCTCTAAAACAGCTAATGTAAAAGCTTGTTCCGACATTTGCTGACCTGGCGCAGCATAATAAGAGACGTTTTCCAGAGCAATTCGCTGCTCTAAAATATCTTGTACTTGCTTGACCCGCTTTGCAACATGCATAACCGCCTCTTGCGTAAATGGTATTGGCATTAGGTCATACATATGTCCTGTTCCTGAGCAATAACTCAAATGCTCACTGTAAAGCTCAATGCCATGCTCGTGGAAAAACTGTTTAAGCGCTTTGACAAATGCAATATCTAACGGTGCTGGAGAACCTAAAGATAATGATAAGCCATGACAAATAAACTTGTGCTTATCGGTTAGCTGTTTAAACTGTCGTCCATATTTACCACCCATTTTAAGCCAATTTTCTGGCGCAACTTCAAAAAACTGAGCCTCAGAGGGAGTGTCAACAAGAAAGTCATCAAGCATTTCTCTTCTGAGCCCTAGCCCAATATCGCCAAGCTTATTTATTTGCATTACTTACCTCATAAATAGCCAGAGCAACCAAAGTTGCTCTATATGCAGTATTTATTAGCGATTAATTAGAACCACATTTACCTTCGCCACACTTACCTTCTTTTTTACCTTTGTGCTCGCCACCACATTTACCTTCGCCACACTTACCTTCTTTTTTACCTTTGTGCTCGCCACCGCATTTGCCTTCGCCACACTTGCCTTCTTTTTTACCTTTGTGCTCGCCACCGCATTTGCCTTCGCCGCACTTACCTTCTTTTTTACCTTTGCTTTCACCACACTTACCTTCGCCGCACTTACCTTCTTTTTTACCTTTACTTTCACCACACTTACCTTCGCCGCACTTGCCTTCTTTTTTACCTTTACTTTCACCACACTTACCTTCGCCGCACTTGCCTTCTGCACCATCTAGCTGATAACCAGCAGTCATAGTTTCAAATGCAAATGGATTAGCTTGTGCTTCGCCTGCAGTTAGACCAGCAGTACCAATAACAACAGCGCCTAACGTTAACGCGATAGAGTTCTTTTTAATTGTATTCATGACAGATTCTCTTTTAAAAATAAACGATTCATTGAACAAGACCATACGTGAACTAAAAATATTTCACCATAAACTTAAAAAAAGCAAATTTACACTTAGAAAATATCTAAGACTCGTTTAGAATAGCCGCCTTTTGGTCCACATATTGAGCAACATGAAACTAGTATTAGCCCCAATGGAAGGCGTTGTAGACTTTAAAATGCGTCAGTTACTGACCGATATTGGCGGCTTTGACTTATGTGTAACTGAATTTATCCGTGTAGTAGATTTAACGTTGCCAAGACGTGTTTTTACTCGATACTGTCCCGAGTTACTCAATCAAGGCAAAACCAGATCGGGTACCCCTGTTAGAGTACAGTTATTGGGGCAAGTACCTCATGCGCTCGCTGCAAATGCAAGAAAAGCGGTGAAACTTGGCTCTCATGGTGTTGACCTAAACTTTGGTTGCCCGGCCAAAACCGTTAATAAGAGTAAAGGCGGTGCAGTCTTGCTTAAAGAACCAGAACAAATGTATCAAATAATTAAAGCAGTTAGAGAAGCTGTACCGAATGAACATGCGGTAAGCGCAAAAATACGTTTGGGTTTCGATGACGACAGCAACAGTAGCGAAATCGTTGATGCAGTACAAAGCGCTGGCGCTTCAAGCCTTGCTATACATGCAAGAACCAAACGTGATGGTTATAAACCACCTGCTTATTGGGAGAAAATTCCCCCTTTATTATCTAGAGTTGACATTCCTGTTATTGCCAATGGTGAAATTTGGCAGGTAGAAGATGCCCTGCTGTGCCAACAAAGAAGTGGCTGTGAAGATTTAATGCTGGGCCGAGGCGCACTTGCAATGCCTGATTTAGCAGCAAAAATTAAAGCAAAAATACATAATCATACCCACAATACACTTAGTTGGGAAAATGTGATTTATCACATTTTACATTCATCAATGCATCAAGACTCAACTGTAAGCGAAAAATATTTCTCAGCACGTACCAAACAGTGGTTAGGCTATTTGAAACGCCAGTACCCTCAAGCACATGAGTTATTTGATGAAATTAAAACCCTAAAGTACAAAGATGATGTCGTCTTAGTGCTTGAGAAATACGCAAAATGTCCATCTCTTGATTCAAATCATAATAACTTTTTTTAAAGCTGATGATAATAGTTGTTCACAGGAGAGCAACTATGAATTCAAAGCAAACAAGACACTTTCAAGACCAGTTAGAGTGCGAATTATTTACTGTTAGACAAGCATTGTTAGCTGAACTGAAACAGTCGAGCCAAAACTTTGCAGGCGAACTTGCAAAATTGTTAGAACAAAGTTCGCCCGCAAAGTGGCTAGATATTACTGCTGAGCATATAAACCCACAGCAATACCCACATGTTCAAAGACTTTTAAAACTTGAAGCTGCCCTTTGCCAAATTGACATAGGGCAATTTGGCTACTGCTGTGATTGTGAAGCCCAGCTAGACGCGAATGCTATCCAGACCGACCCAACTATTCAAAGATGCAGAAAATGCGCCCTAAGGCACACATAGATTAGATTGCAGCTAAAAAAGTTAATATACTGCCTGGGTAAAGGACCGTATTTTCTATTAAAGCAGAGACTTGCTTATCTGCTATATGCAACCTAGAGCCTAACGTCAGGCTTGCTTGTTTATATGACCAACCTTGGTAATTTATACCTAGGTCTATCTCCATTAATGCCAATAACACCTTCTTGGTTTCATTGGTCAGCTTTGGCTTGCAATCAGCATATGTTCCAGGCAGATTTACATACTTGTCAATCCAATTCAGACCCGGTATTAAATTATCACAATATTGCTTAAGTACACTCAGCGCAAATGGCTCGACAATATCAAGTTTGATATCGCTAGACGCTTTATTGCGACTCTTAGCCAGCTGTTCTTGAACTTCATTAAGTAACATATTCGGCGCAACAGCCTGTGTGTAATAAAAGTTTAGCTTACTTTGGTACCACTCTTTTCCATTGGGAATTTGATAAAGTCCAATGCCGCTTCTAGGCTTATATTTCTCTAAATATGCCTGTAAAGTTTCCCCCATAGATACATCAGTTAAGTAACTTTTTAAAAGACTTAGTTCTATGCGAGACAAATAAATCTTGCTCTGTTTAGCCTTATCTAATCTTGCTATAACTTGTGTCATCCACTGCTTTATTTGTTGCTCACTTGCTTGCTGCATCAACGCATTATGTAACACATTGACGTGTGCGGGCCAAGGCAAATAACGTTCTGGATAGCGCTCTTGAATTTTTAAATAATTAAGCTCGCTTTGCTGGTTTTCGTTTAAGCTATCTGCTGAGAGTCGATTATAAATCTCATGTCTTTTCTCTAAGTACGTATCGGTAAAAGGCAAAAAAGCCAAGCCTTCCTCACGCTCTGATGGTATTAGAGCCAAATTAATCGAGCGTACTTTTTGTTCCGCTATTTGGTAGCTAATTTGCTCAGAAACTTGATCACATCCAACTAAACTCAAAGAAACGGCAACGAATAATAGAAATATTTTTAAAATGGTGGTTTGCATATATTTAAGGTTATTTTAGGTAATAAAAAAGCCCCTTGCGGGGCTTCTTAGTTAGATCTTAACGCCTTTGCGCTGAGCCTTGTCTTTAATAAACGTAGCCCAACCTCTTGCAAATTTACGTGTTCTTGGATCTTCTTGTGCTTTAACAATCGCTTGGTATGCTTGCTTATATTTATCTTGATATAAGTAAGCCTCAGCTAAGTCGGAGTAGGTACTCCCTTTCTTGTCTGTACCAAGTTCAAGCGCTTTATTTAATCGAACAACCGCTGCACTGAACTTTTGCTCAGTTAATAGTAGGCTACCAGCCTTTCTATAAAGTTCAGCATCATCGTCAAACTTTGCAGCTTCTTCATAGTAACTAGCCGCATCAACTAAATGCTTAGCTTGATGGTAGTAACTTGCCGCAGCAGTTACATTCTGCTTAGTACGCTCAACTTTTCCATCCTTCAGTGCTTTTTCAAAAACAATAGCAGCTTTGTACGGAATATCGTTAAGCGAGTAATAGCTACTCAGAATTTTATAGTGATTTTCTTTCTCAAAGTAGCCTTTGTTATATGCCACTTCCATTACAGTTAAACCGTCAGAGTAATCTTCAGTCTGCATGTAGAAAGAGCCCAGTTGAGTCCACATCTTTGGATCTTCTGGAAACAATTTCACTAATGTTTCTGCAACTTTTACTGCTTCTTTATATTGCTTAAGTTCAAAGAAAGCACCTATTTTAAGCATGTGATATTGCTTTTCAGGCTCTTTCTCTAATTCAATCGCTTTGTCAGCTGGCTCTACAACTTTGTTGTATTGCTTAAGCTCATAAAAACCCTGAGCTATTCGTGCATATACTTTTGGATCTTCTTCACCAGTGAAGTCCATCCAATCGCGGTATGTTTTAATAGCTTCTTGGAATTTACTTGTTCCAGCGTATAAATCACCTAACAGTTTAAATAAATCAGCTTGGTCTTTAAAGTTCAACGCGTCAGGGGCAATAGCTAAGCGAATATACTTAATCGCATCGTCATACTGCTCTTTTTGCGCATACATGTTGCCTAAGTAACGATTAACTGTCGCTTTATCAAAATCATTGGATGGGTCAAGTTCACGAAGCTCTGCGATCGCCTCGTCAATTTTGTCCTCATTGTACAAATCAAAAGCTTTTACGACTTTCTTACCTGTACGTTCACCCATAATTTTGGTTTTGGCGTTTTTACGTTCTTCAATCTTGGCATAGTCAGGTGCAGCACTAGCCGCAGTACTGTACACAGTGCCTGATAAAGACATAAGTAGCGCAAGAGCAGTTGCTTTCTTAAAATGCGTCATTTCTTGCCTCCTTAACCTTGATTGAGTTTGAAATCTAACTGAACAGTAATACCAGGTTGTCTTTCAGGTTTCCCATCAACAATCTTTGGTCGGTATTTCCATTTACGTAAAGCTCTAATTGCTTCGCGATTGAAAATACGCTTAGGTTCAGCATCAATAATTTCTACATCTTCAACACCACCAAGTTCGTTAATCGTAAAGGAAAGTTGTACCCAACCTTCTTTACCATCGCGTGCTGCTTGAACCGGGTATTTAGGTTCAATACGAACGATAGGTGTTGCGTCACCGTCACGGCCAAACTCACCAGGGCCACTTAGACCTCCAGCAGTTCCCCCTAAGTCGATGCTTGGCATGTTAAAACCAATAGCACCCGCTGCAGGGTTAGCATTTTCAGGTTGAGGCGGCTGCGGTTTAGGCGGCTGCTTCGGTGGAGGTGGCGGCGGAGGCGGAACACGCTTCCGCTCCTGCACCTCTGATTCAGGTGGATTCGTCAAAATTTCGACCACTATCTGTTCTTTTTCATCTTCAGCCCTATCAGCTCCACCGGAGATCAGGTATGACATAAAAAAGAATAAGCCGAAAGTAACTGCCCCACCTGCAATCAGTGAAAACAGAACACGAATCATTACTTAGCTCCAGCAATTGAAATTTTCAGGCCGTCATCAGTGGCCTTGATTTGATCCATTACTTTTACAACTACACCGTGCTTAGCACCCTTATCCGCTTGGATAATAATAGCCTCAGTTGGTTGTTCAGCAAGAATACTCTCAAGGTTTGCACTAACACGCTCGACATCTACTTGACGCTTGTCCATCCAAATTTCACCATTCTCACGAATAGCAATAAAGACGTTAGCATTTTTAGTCTTTTGAGCTTGAGCAGCCTTTGGCTTCTTAACTTCAATACCCGCTTCTTTTACAAACGAAGTGGTTACGATGAAGAAGATAAGCATGATGAATACGATGTCAAGCATCGGTGTCATATCTACTGCTGCTTCTTCTTCCTCACGAAAACGTTGTTTACGTGCCATATTAATATCTCTCTTTAGTGATGAGGCAAACTATCTACCAGCTTTTCTTTAGCCATTTTCGCCCTTGCTTCAAGACGAGTGCTAAAGAATACACCTGATAGTGCCGCAACCATTCCAGCCATTGTTGGTATCGTTGCCATTGAAATGCCTGAGGCCATTAAGCGTGCGTTACCAGTACCCTGAGTTGCCATCGTTTCAAAAACGCTGATCATACCCGTTACTGTACCTAGTAAGCCAATTAATGGACACATGGCTACCAATGTTTTGATAATCAACATGCGCGCTTCTAATTTTTCAGACGCTTCAGAAATCCATGTATCACGGATTCTGTGTGCGTACCAAGACGTAGTGTCTTGGCGGGCATCCCACTTAGCTACAATATCCGCTTTCATTTTCGGATACTCAGCGAGTAGGAACCAATAGCGCTCTATCATTAAAACCCACATTAGAAAGAGTGCTATCGCGACCACGTATAAAACCTGGCCGCCTGTGCCAACAAAATCCCTGATAGATTCCCATATCTCCACCAGGACTAGCATTAGGCTTTCTCCTTCTCCGCATGCGAAGCAACGATACCTGCGCTTTGCTCGTCAAGGATGTGTAGTACTGCTTTACTACGACCTGCAACGATTGCGTGTACTAAAATTAGAGGTAGCGCAGCAATTAGACCTAGAGCTGTAGTTACAAGCGCTAGAGAGATATTACCAGCCATTAGTTTCGGGTCACCCGTACCAAATAACGTAATAGTTTCAAACGTTTTAATCATACCTACAACCGTACCTAATAGACCTAGTAATGGTGCAATTGCGGCCAAGATCTTGATAATATTAATGCCAGCATCAATACGAGGCGTTTCACGTAGAATCGCTTCATCAAGTTTAAGCTCAAGGTTTTCAACGTCTTGGTTTTTATTATCATGGTATACTTTCAAGATACGACCAAGTGGGTTGTTTTCGTTAGGTGTATTGATGTTTTTGATTTGCGCTTTGATTTTAGAGCTAACTAACATTAAGTCAACAAATCTTACTAACGCAATTAACGCACCTACAGCTAGTAAGAAAGTGATTACATAACCTACTTCCTCACCTTGATGCCAACGCTCTTCAGGCGTAGAACGCTGAGTGTTCAAACGAAGGATTGCGCCACGTGCAGGGTCAACGTAGAATGAATTATACTCACCCGCTTTAGTGCTAAGTAAATCACTTACTGAAGCTAATACATAACCGTCAGGCTGCTTAGGAAGTGGTACGATTGACTTGTTAGCCGCATCATATATTACGTAGCCATCTTTAGTTACTAAGTTGAAGTTACCAACACGAGTAACTTGCTTAACACTAGTTTCACCACTTAGTTCAGCAACTTGAGCTTCAAAAGTAGACACTTTTGCAGATTCAGTCATTTCTGTTTGAAAAGCAATCCAAAGTTCTTCAAGCTCGCGAGTAGTAGGTAGTTCTTTTGCCGCAGCAAGAGAGCGCAATACTTCAGCACGTCCTGGCTTTTCAGCACTTACTAGTGATGCTTCAATTGAACCGATAGCTTCTGATGCAGAGCGACGAACAACACCGAACATCTCACCTAAAGTACCTGTAGCATTTGCAAGCTCAACTTCTTTCTCAGCTAACGTGATTTCGTTTTGTTTAAACTCTTTGTTTAAACGCTCACCACGTGCTTTTTCTGAAGCCAATTCACTCTTTGCTTTGTTAAGCAATGATTGCTGGTTTGAACGCGAAGAAAGAAATTCCTGCTCACGTTGCTTATTAAGTTTACCTTCAGAAATACGGTTTTGTTTTACTTCTTGTAAGATTTTATCAAGAGCTTGCGTATTAGCGTGTGCATTTAGCGCGGCACCTGCAGAAACAGATAGCGCAGCAGCTACTGCAAAACCTTTAAATAATTTTCTCATTATTTATTACTCCGCGCCAAAAATTGGTAGTGCTAACAGTTCAGGCGCAGCCTGACCACGTGCGATACGAATGAACGTTTTAACTGGCTTTAAGTATTCATCGCCAAGTTCATCCCACTGCTTAGTTGTATTGTTCCAAACCCAAGCATGTTTTAAGTCGAAAGACTGTGCAACGTAAGCTATGCGGCCAAGACGTGCAAAATCAACGTTAATATTTTTGCCGTTGATTTCAAGCGTACCTTGAGATGCAGCCTGAGTTGAACTGTAATCAGTTTCAATCGTGTATGCTTCAAGTACTTGACGGAATTTTTCAGATGTAGTTACGCTAGAACTAGAAAGTAAGTCACGTAGTTTTTCTACGCGGTTCATGCGTGTTTCTGTCTCAAACGGAACGTCCGCTTTGATGAATTGCTCAAGCGTATCGATCATGCGATACATCAAAGGCACAACGTCCTGTTTTGTCTTTTCAATTGTTCCGATCTGACGATCAAAAGATTCGATGCCAGCTCTTTGGTCAGCGACCAAACGGGCAACGTGGTCGTTATAAACTTTAAGCAGTTCAGTTTCATCAACAACGCTGCGGTACTCGCCGATCATTTCTTGCGTTTGACCAAAGATGTTGTCGATTTTTTCTTGAGACTTTTTAGCAGCCTTTTGAGTTTGTTGACCTACTTTTTGTACGTCGTTCAAAGGATCTGCAATCACATTGCTGCTTGCAAATGCCGTTGCGCCTAGAAGCGCAGTAGCTACAAGACTCTTTCTGATTTTAACAGACATAGTTCCCAACCAATTAAGTAATGTTACTTTTATAATTTTATCACCCCCTATAAGGGAGCAACCCTGATAACTTTTAACAGATATCAACTGTCCAATAATGCTAAATGCAAGTCGCTGTGTCAACTTCACTTGCAAAACAAATTTTTCAGCCTTAAAAAAATAAACCCGATATAAAACAAAAAATTAACATGGTTTTTTTTTCTCCCCTCTTATAAGCATTGATAATAAAGCAGTTAAATCACAATGTTTACATTTAATTACAACACAAGCACTCAATGTAATAGTCTCTTTAATTTTGCAATTGTGATACTTAAGCAACTGAATATATAGAAAAATAAAAATTATAGATGAAAAATAATTGTTATTTTTGCATCATTAATTAAAATCCTTCCATCTGCCTACATTTCAACCACTTAATCTACTAATTCAAAAATAACCTGTTTAAGTGTAGTCAAAAATTGCGCAACATGAACACCATCCATTAATGCATGATGCACTTCAATATTCAGCGGCATTAAACCCGTATTATGCTGATACTGCCCAAACACGAATTTTGGCACACCTGAGCAATGGCTAGTTTCATGCGCAGCATGGCTAAAACTTGTAAAGTTAAACCAAGGTAATACAGAGACATGAATTTGCGATACCTGCGTTTCTCTGAGCTCAAACTCTTGTGTTAATAATGCTTGATTCATGTAATACGATTTTTGCTCATGAACATGTTCACAAAATTCGCCTAGGTTTTTTTTCAAGTACAAAGGCGTAAACCGAAATGTTTCATCACCTTTTAAAAAAACCGTACTGGCCATCAGTTCATCTACTTCAACGGGTTGATCATCTACAATACGGTAACGCATCGATGTACATTGATTAACCGCTTTTAATAAGCAATATAAGTAGCTTTGGGTAAATGAGTAGCCATTTGTGCGTGCAAATTGATAGAGCGCTGAAAAATCAACATGAGTCGTAATGTTAAAATGTGGTTTATCAAAACCTTTAAAAAAATGAAAGTGCTGAGCGCGGGGCCATGTGTCTAAATCAATTTTTTTCATATCGTCATAAAAATAAAAAAGGTATGCTCAGAGCATACCCTTTCAAATATTTTTTTCGAATAAAATCGTTATAAACCTTGTTCGATAATTTCTTGCGCTAATTCATCTGCGATGATGTGTGTCGACTTTTGCTCACTCTCAGAACGAGCAAATATTTCGGTTAATGTATCATAGATACCTTCAACGTGTTTTGTCGCATCAACCTCATTGTAACCATCAGGTTTAGTTTCGTAATATACATTGATGATACCACCTGCATTAATTACATAATCTGGCGCATACAACACACCTTTTTCACGCAAAATCTCACCATGGCGAGATTCAGCAAGTTGGTTATTAGCGCAACCTGCAATGATGTTTGCTTTGATACGTGGAATCGTATTGTCATTAACCGTCGCGCCTAATGCGCAAGGTGCATACACGTCAACGTCTAAGTCATAAATTTCATCAATGCCAACCGCTGTTGCACCAAAGTCATTAACCACTCTATCTATTGACGCTTGGTTGATGTCTGTCACAAACAGTTCAGCGCCTACCTCATGTAAGTACTTACATAACCCGTAAGCAACTGCACCTAAACCCTGAACAGCCACTTTCACACCCGCTAAGTCTTGATGACCATGCTTATGCTGATAAGCCGCTTTGATACCTAAAAACGTACCTAGAGCAGTAAATGGTGAAGGATTACCACTTTTACCTTCTAAACCTAACACATAATTGGTTTCTTTATGCATCATCATCACATCACCTGTGGTGATGTTAACGTCTTCAGCAGAATAGTAACTTCCACCTAAACGCTCAAGATGCTTACCAAACGCTCTAAATAAGGCTTCTGATTTTATTTCTTTTGCATCACCAATAATGACGGACTTACCGCCACCAAACGGCAAACGTGCAACCGCATTTTTGTATGTCATGCCTTTTGATAAGCGCAGCACATCATATACCGCATCTTCATCTTTAGCATAGTGCCACAAACGACAGCCACCTACTGCAGGGCCTAGCTTAGTGCTATGTACCGCAATAATCGCTTTTAAGCCAGATGCTTCATCCGCACAAAAAACCACTTGTTCATGATTATCAAATTCAACTTGGTTAAATACAGCCACTTTAATATTCTCCGAAATGTCTCACCCTATGGGTGTTGATAGCGCTGAAATTGGCAAAACTCTATCACTAACTCAGCATGCATGCCAGAAAATGAGATGATCATCCTACTAAATTCAATTAATTTGAATAACTAAGCCTTTATTTTGTTGAAAAATGAATTTATAAACCAAAAGAGAATAAATAATCAGTTAATATAGTTAAGATATCTTAATTATTCGCAAGGGATGTTTACGTAAACGTAAACCACTCCTGTATTGTACAATTATAGTTACAAAAAAGCCGCAAGCTAAAGTGCACGCGGCTTTATACTATTTAGGGCGTGTTATCTGAGCTTGCTATCTAACTCTTCAATTTTAGCTTTCCAGATAGCAGGACCTTGCTCATGTGCATTTGCACCTGTGCTATCAACCGCAACGGTAACCGGCATATCTTCCACTTCAAATTCATAAATGGCTTCCATACCAAGGTCTTCAAAGGCAACGACACGCGCTTTCTTAATGGCTTTTGCAACTAAGTAGGCTGCGCCACCCACTGCCATTAAATAAACTGATTTGTTATTCTTGATTGATTCCACCGTTTCAGGACCACGCTCAGCTTTACCAATCATACCCACAATGCCAGTCTTTTCTAGCATTAGGTCAGTAAACTTATCCATACGAGTCGCAGTTGTTGGACCAGCTGGACCTACAGCCTCATCACCAACAGCATCCACTGGGCCAACGTAATAAATGAACTTGTTATCAAAGTCCACGCCCTCTGGCAAACCTTCACCAGAATTAATCATGTCTTGCAAACGTTTATGCGCAGCATCACGACCTGTTAAAATTTTACCTGATAATAAAACGGTTTCACCCATTTTCCAGTCATGTGTATCTTCTTTGGTTAAAGTATCTAAATTTACACGGCGTGTATCCTCACCTACTTCCCAAGTTACTTCTGGCCAATCTTCTAGTTTTGGTGCTTTTAAGTCAGCAGGGCCCGAGCCATTAAGCGTAAAATGAACATGACGTGTAGCAGCACAGTTAGGGATCATTACAACTGGCTTTGAAGCGGCATGAGTGGGAGCGGTTTTAATTTTAATATCAACAACCGTTGTCAAACCACCTAAGCCTTGAGCGCCGATGCCTAATTTATTAGCACGTTCAAAAATCTCTAAACGTAGTTTTTCTTCAGCTGTCTCGGCACCACGCTCCATAAGTTCATGAATATCGACAGGGTCCATTAACGACTCTTTAGCAAGTACGGCAGCCTTTTCTGCAGTTCCACCGATACCGATGCCTAACATGCCCGGCGGGCACCAACCAGCACCCATAGTCGGTAGCGTTTTTTCTACCCAAGCGGCAACATCATCTGATGGGTTCAACATAACCATTTTAGTTTTGTTTTCTGAACCACCGCCCTTAGCTGCAATCATTACTTCTACTTCAGTACCTGCCACCAAATCAATATGCACAACTGACGGTGTATTATCTTTGGTATTTTTACGACTACCTGCAGGGTCTGCAACAATTGATGCACGTAAAGGGTTATCAGGGTTTAGATATGCTCTTCGAGTGCCTTCATCAACCATTTGTTGAACTGTTAGATCTGTCTTATCCCACTTAACATCCATACCTACTTTTACAAAACAGGTCACAATCCCTGTATCTTGACAAAGTGGACGCTTGCCTTCGGCTGACATTCTAGAATTAATCAAGATTTGTGCAATGGCATCCTTTGCCGCTTTACTTTCTTCTTTGTGATACGCTTTTTCTAAAGCTTGAACAAAGTCCAGTGGGTGATAAAAAGAGATATATTGCAAAGCATCTTCAATACTGTCGATGAAATCTTGCTGACGGATCATGCTCATGACGGTTCCTTAATTTGTGTTATTTAACGCATCGGTTAATAACTGAATACATCTAAAAATAGTGACAATTAAGCTAAAACGTAAGCCACTATAGAAAAATAGATAAGTATGATAACCTCCCCGCCCGTTTCGGGCTAGTTTTCAGGTTCAAGTAAATGGTAAATGAACAGATCAATTGTAAAAAATTAAACATCTCACTTTCAGCAGAAGTTGTTTTTGAGCACTTTGCACATCTCCCCTATGCCGTTTTACTTGATTCTAGTAATGCAAAACATATGAATAGCCGGTTTGATCTCATCAGCATAAACCCAATACACCGTTTAGAAGCCAAACAAGGCAAAATCTATCTTGATGATGCTTTGCAAAATGATGATTGCTTTAGCATCATGAAGCAGCAGCTGAATAAACTTTGTGCAACCAAAGCACCATATGAATTGCCATTTAGTGGTGGTTGGCTCGGTTATTTTTCCTATGACTTAGGTCGCTACATAGAAAGTTTGCCCAAAAAATCTATACGTGACATTGCGCTACCCGAACTAAGTATCGGTTTATACCTCGATGCATTAATCTTTGATAATCATAAAAAGCAGTGGTATTACGTATCGCAACCTAATGTTGAGCGTGCTGACGAATATATGAATTATATCTTAGGTGCAGCACCAGATTACGATGAATTTGCTCTCACAACACCGTGGCAGTCAAATATGACACAACCACAATACACAGAGCGTTTTGAAAAAATTCAGCAGTACCTGCTAAGTGGTGATTGCTATCAAATTAATTTAGCGCAAAGGTTCAGCGCTGGATATACTGGTGCACCTTGGCTGGCGTATAAAAAACTTCGTGCTAGCAACAAAGCACCATTTTCTGCGTTCATTAATTTAGAGCGCAATGCAGTATTGTCAGTCTCGCCAGAGCGCTTTTTACTCGTCGACAAAAAACAAGTTGAAACAAAGCCTATTAAAGGAACATTACCACGATTAGATGACCCAAAAGAAGATGCCTTACAAGCTCAAAAGCTGGCTAGCAGCACCAAAGACAGAGCTGAAAATGTCATGATAGTTGACTTACTGCGTAATGATTTAGGCAAAGTTGCCAAACCAGGAACCGTTGCAGTGCCAAGTTTATTTGCCATTGAAAGCTTTCCTGCCGTACATCACTTAGTCAGTACAGTCACTTGCCAATTAGCTGAAGGAAAATGTGCCGTAGATCAACTTGAAGCAGCTTTTCCCGGGGGCTCAATTACCGGCGCACCAAAAATTCGAGCTATGGAAATTATAGAAGAATTAGAGCCTCATCGACGCAGTGTATATTGCGGTGCTATTGGTTATTTAAGTGCCTGTGGTAGGATGGACACTTCAATTACAATTCGAACTTTAGTATGCAGCCAAAAGCAAATATATTGTTGGGCTGGCGGTGGCATTGTCGCAGATTCACAAGTCAATCTTGAGTACCAAGAAACCTATCATAAAGTAAATAAAATTTTACCAACTTTGGAAAAATAAGAGCATAAAGTGACATTAAACGAGGTAATTACACGCTTTAACACCAGTGCAGTACAACAAAATAAGCCGCATATGGTTGCTCGTCAATCGGTCAAGTCAAGCGCGGTCTTAATCCCCTTGGTAGAACAAGATGGACAGGCTACTTTGTTATTTTGTAAACGCGCAGCTTACCTCACTCATCACCCATCGCAATTGTGTTTCCCCGGCGGCAAAGCTGAGCCGCAAGATAAAAACTTGGTGATGACCGCACTTAGGGAAACACAAGAAGAACTCGGCATTTTGCCAAGCAATATTACCCCTCTCGGTACGCTAAATATACATGCAACACTCACAGGCTTTAACATACTGCCAGTGGTTGCCAAATTAGCTCCAAATGCCCACTGGCACACCGACAGCGAAGAAGTTGAACATGCTTTTACCCTTCCCCTTACACAATTAGTGGATACTAAGAACTGGCATATATACGAGCTGATACTAGGCGGCAAAGCTCGCCAGCTGCCCGGGTTTATAACACCGCATGGGCTACTTTGGGGCGCGACTGCAAGCTTAGTTCAAAACTTTATAGCACTGATAAAATAGACATACTAATTTCATAGCGTAACGGGTTACAAGGCTCCGTTTTAACGTTATGATGTGCCCCCGTTCAAAGGCAATGTTGAGTAAAAAATATGATTAGTGCATTTGATATGTTTAGTATCGGTATTGGCCCCTCGTCGTCTCATACCGTTGGTCCAATGCGCGCATCGCGGCTATTTGTTAAAGACTTGCAAGACAAAAACTTGCTAGCGCAAACAACCGAAATTAAAGTTGAGTTGTTTGGTTCTTTAGGTCAAACAGGTATCGGTCATGGTTCAGGTAAAGCAGTAATATTAGGGCTTGCTGGTCACGACCCTGAGACAATCGATGCAGATGCAGTTCCTGATATTTTAGAAAAAATAGAGCAAGATCAAGCACTCTACCTTGATCAAAACCACAAGGTAAAATTTCCAAAGCAAGGGGCTGTGGTATTTCATCGCAGAAAAACCTTACCCAAGCATTCAAATGCAATGGAAGTTATTGCGCTTAATGGTAAAGAAAAAATACACAGCCAAGTATATTACTCTATTGGCGGTGGCTTTATTGTTACTGATGAGCAATTTGAGCAAGAAAAACAAGCGGCGCTCGATATTAGAGAGCAAAACCCTGCCCCTTACCTGTTTGATAGCGCTGAGCAATTACTGCTTTTGTGTAAAGAAACTGGTTTCAGTGTATCTTCACTCATGATGCAAAACGAAAAAACGCTCAGGCCGATTGCTGAAATTAAATCAGAACTGTTTAATATTTGGCAGGTAATGAAAGCCTGTATTGAACGAGGTATGCGCACTGAAGGTATTTTACCTGGTGGACTAAAAGTAAAACGTCGTGCTCCAAGTTTATATTTGAAGTTGAATGTAGAAGATAGTAACGACCCACTGCGAGCCATGGATTGGGTTGATTTGTTTGCCTTAGCAGTTAACGAAGAAAATGCTGCTGGGGGTCGAGTGGTCACTGCCCCAACAAATGGCGCTGCCGGTATTTTACCCTCAGTATTAATGTATTATCATACCTTTATCAAAGAAGTAGATGAAGAAATCGCGACACGTTACTTACTAACCGCCGCTGCCATTGGTATTTTATATAAAAAGAATGCCTCTATTTCTGGCGCAGAAGTAGGCTGCCAAGGTGAAGTAGGCGTTGCTTGCTCAATGGCAGCTGGTGCACTAACAGAAATCATGGGTGGCAACGTAGTAAATGTTGAAAATGCCGCAGAGATTGGCATGGAGCACAATCTTGGTTTAACCTGCGACCCTGTCGGTGGTCTAGTACAAGTGCCTTGTATTGAACGCAATGCAATGGGTGCAGTAAAAGCAATTAACGCTTCTCGCCTTGCTATGCGCGGTACTGGTGAGCAAAAGGTTTCTCTGGATAAAGTAATAAAAACTATGCTTGATACTGGCAATGATATGAAAACCAAATACAAAGAAACCGCCCGTGGCGGCTTGGCCGTCAATATCATTGAGTGTTAAAAACTATTAATCACAGATTATTTAGTGTAGATGTAAAAAAACCCAGACCATAGTCTGGGTTTTTGGTATCCAGAGTTCAAGTTACTTAATTATTTTTAGCAACTAAAGCTGCATTAAAAACCTCTTCTGGCTATAGACAAATTTTCATTGCCTCAAAATAGATCTCTTAATTAAACGAAAGTTATTAATTATTTAAATTAGTACTATGTGCTTTTCTTAGCCTGTCCTTTGAACAAGTAAGCAGCACTAACGCCGCTAATAAAACCAAATAAATGACTTGATACACTGGTCGAAGAGTCAAACGAGAACAACGTACCAAATAGATTAATTTGAAAATAGTGCGTCACCGCTAACAAAGCTACTGCGAGCAAAAAGCTAAGCAAATTACGCCTAAAAATAGCACTGCCCATAATAAAGCCAAAGTAACCCATCACAATGCCTGAGGCACCAATGTGATTAGCATGACTAGCAAATAGCCAAACTAATAAACCCGTCGTAACAAAGATAACCCCCGTAGCGCGTTTAAAGCTGCTTAGCTGGCTCGCTAAATAGCCACTAATTAATAAACCGAGCGTATTGCCAATTAAGTGCTGCCACCCGCCATGAATAAATGGGTAAGTTATAATGCCAAAGAGATGCTCCCGACTTAATGGCACTAATCCAAAGCTATCAAAAGACAGCGAAAAGAGCATATTTACGCCATGTACAACCCACATGATAGCCACCATTACCAACACTATTTTAAAATTACTCATTGCTGGTATATGTTGGGTTATCAGTAATTTCTTTATCAAAGTCTATTCCTAGTACGGCTTTTAAAATTTGAACTATCACACACAAAATTAACTCGAAAACAACTTTATACGCCATCTACAGGTATTGCCGGATTATGGCAATGACTGCTTAGCTTGACCAAAAAAGCAAGTTACTTTGGAAGTTGCAATAACTCACTCCATTTAATATCTTCAGTGA
This sequence comes from Pseudoalteromonas holothuriae, assembly GCF_945859825.1. Lineage (GTDB taxonomy): Bacteria > Pseudomonadota > Gammaproteobacteria > Enterobacterales > Alteromonadaceae > Pseudoalteromonas > Pseudoalteromonas holothuriae. The sequence goes on along the minus strand of NZ_CAMAPC010000002.1, from coordinate 287,938 downwards.
AAACTGAAATATCTTAGCGGTTAATTATTATAGCTTTTATACATTGACTCTCAAACTTCTGTTTAACCTGCACAGGCAAACAAATAAAGACATAGTATGTCTCTAAAAATCACACAAATGCAACTACTAAGTCAAGGGGAATTGCTGATAACATATAAAAAAACCGAGCCTAAGCTCGGTTTTTTTATAACTAAATCAATGAATAAGTTATAGATATTCAACTTCGATGATTTCAAACTCTACTGCGCCATTCGGTGTTTGAATATTTGCTGTATCATCTAACTCTTTGCCTATTAAGCCACGTGCGATCGGTGAGTTAACTGATATCAAATTACTTTTAATATCAGCTTCATCATCGCCCACGATGCGGTATTTTAGCTCTTCATCTGTATCGACATTACAAATAGTTACGGTAGTACCAAAAATAACCTTGCCATTATTTTCTATTTTAGTAACGTCAATGACTTGAGAAGTCGAAAGCTTCGCTTCAATTTCTTGAATTCGACCTTCGCAAAAACCTTGCTGTTCACGCGCTGCGTGATATTCAGCATTTTCTTTTAAGTCGCCGTGCTCTCGCGCATCTGCGATATCGGCAACTATTTGTGGACGAACAACCGATTTTAAATGGTTTAGTTCATCACGAAGCAACTGCTCGCCTCGTACTGTCATCGGAATTGATTGCATAAGTATCTCACTTAACACCAAGGCCCCTTGGCCTTGGTTTAGTTCTTAGTTCAATCGTTGGTGTAGCTCTTGTACAGAATTTACTGTGCTTCTGTCATCTGCAGCGTGTGCAGAGCAGTTCGCAAATGCTGCGTTAAGCGTGGTTGTGTAGTTTGTTTTATGTTGCAACGCACCACGACGTAACACCTTCGAGTCTTCGATCGCTTGGCGACCTTCGGTGGTATTTACTATGTAGCTGTACTCACCATTTTTGATTCTATCAAGAATGTGAGGACGACCTTCGTATACCTTGTTCACGCGACGCACTTCAATGCCTGCTTCTTCTAACGCTTTAGCAGTACCCTTTGTTGCATCTAACTCAAAACCAATCTCTGACATGATTTTAGCTAGCTCAACAACACGTGACTTGTCGCTATTGCGCACAGATAGTAGCGCGCGACCACCTCGCGGTAAAGCATTTCCCGCGCCTAATTGTGCTTTTGCAAACGCTTCGGCGAAGTTTTCACCAACTCCCATTACTTCACCTGTTGAGCGCATCTCAGGGCCTCGTAATGGATCTACACCTTGGAACTTAGCAAATGGCAACACCACTTCTTTTACGCTGTAGTATGGTGGAATAACTTCTTCAGTAATGCCTTGGCTTGCTAATGATTGACCAGCCATACAACGAGCGGCTACTTTTGCCAATGCAACACCCGTTGCTTTAGACACAAACGGTACGGTACGCGCAGCACGTGGGTTTACTTCGATTAAATAAACTTCACCATCTTTGACAGCAAACTGCGTATTCATCAAACCGATTACACCTAGCTCAAGTGCCATATCTGTCACTTGCTTGCGCATCACGTCTTGGATCTCTTCAGATAATGAATGTGCTGGTAAAGAACACGCTGAGTCACCTGAGTGAACACCCGCTTGCTCAATGTGCTCCATAATGCCGCCAATGATAACTTGCTCACCATCGCAAATCGCATCTACGTCAACTTCAATTGCATCATCCAAAAAGCGGTCTAAAAGCACAGGTGCTTCATTTGACGCTTGCACGGCTTCAGTCATATAACGGCGTAAATCATCTTCGTCATAGACAATTTCCATAGCACGACCACCGAGTACATATGATGGACGAACAACCAGTGGGAAACCGATTTCTTGTGACTTGGCAATGGCTTCTTCAAGTGATGTCACCGTTGCATTTTCAGGTTGTAGTAAATTCAAGCGCTCAACCATTTGCTGAAAACGCTCGCGGTCTTCAGCACGGTCAATGGCATCTGGAGAAGTACCAATGATTGGCACACCATTTGCCTCAAGTGCACGGGCAAGTTTCAATGGCGTTTGACCGCCATACTGCACAATCACACCTTTTGGCTTTTCAACACGAACAATCTCAAGCACATCTTCAAGGGTGATTGGCTCAAAGAACAATCTATCTGACGTATCATAGTCTGTAGAAACAGTTTCAGGGTTACAGTTAACCATGATAGTTTCATAACCGTCTTCACGCATTGCAAGCGCCGCATGTACACAACAGTAGTCAAATTCAATCCCTTGACCGATGCGATTCGGACCACCGCCAATAACCATGATCTTGTCGTTATCCGTAGGGTTTGCTTCACACTCTTCGTCATAGGTAGAGTACATATACGCGGTGTCTGAACTAAATTCAGCAGCACACGTATCAACGCGTTTGTACACTGGCACGATATTTAACTGATGACGCTTTTTACGAATTTCTTTTTCAGATACACCTGCTATTTCTGCAATGCGCTCATCAGCAAAGCCTTTGCGCTTTAAGCGGCGTAAAAAATCTTTATTTAAACCTGCAAGGCCAACTTCGGCAATAGTCGCTTCATCTTTGATAATGTCTTCAATTTGTACCAAATACCAAGGGTCTATTTTAGACAACTCAAATACATCTTCAACGCTCATACCATGGCGCATGGCATCGGCAACATACCAAATACGCTCAGCACCGGGTTCGCGTAATTCACGGATAATCGTTTCTTTGGCTTTAGGGTCATCCAGCGCAACAATTGGGTTAAAACCAGTCGCCCCAACCTCTAAACCACGTAATGCTTTATGTAGTGACTCTTGCTGATTACGGCCAATCGCCATAACTTCGCCTACCGACTTCATCTGAGTCGTTAAACGGTCATTCGCGCCAGCAAACTTTTCAAAGTTAAAACGTGGGATCTTCGTTACAACATAGTCAATTGATGGCTCAAATGACGCAGGTGTTGCACCACCTGTGATGTCATTTTGTAATTCATCAAGTGTGTAGCCTATCGCAAGTTTGGCTGCAATTTTAGCAATCGGGAAACCCGTTGCTTTTGATGCTAATGCTGATGAGCGCGATACGCGCGGGTTCATCTCAATGATAACCACACGGCCATCTTCTGGATTCACACCAAACTGCACGTTTGAACCACCCGTTTCTACACCAATTTCACGTAAAACAGCCATCGAGGCATTACGCATAATTTGATATTCTTTGTCAGTTAGGGTTTGCGCTGGCGCTACGGTGATTGAGTCACCGGTATGAACACCCATAGGGTCGAAGTTTTCGATTGAACACACGATAATACAATTATCGTTTTTATCACGAACCACTTCCATCTCATACTCTTTCCAACCGATTAAGCTCTCATCAATTAGCAGCTCGCTGGTTGGCGACAGGTCTAAACCCCGAGTACAAATTTCGTCGAACTCTTCTTGGTTGTAAGCAACACCACCGCCGGTTCCACCCATGGTGAATGAAGGGCGAATTATGCATGGGAAACCGATACGCGTCAGTACATCGTGCGCTTCTGTTATCGTGTGGGCAATCTCAGCACGCGGACACTCAAGGCCGATGTTTTTCATCGCCACATCGAAACGTTCACGGTTTTCCGCTTTATCAATGGCATCAGCAGTTGCACCAATTAGCTCAACGCCATGTTTAGCCAGTACACCATGCTTATCTAAATCAAGCGCACAGTTAAGTGCAGTCTGTCCACCCATTGTTGGCAACACTGCATCCGGCTTTTCTTTTTCAATTATTTTCTCAACAACTTCCCAGTGAATAGGCTCGATATACGTCGCATCAGCCATTTCTGGGTCAGTCATAATCGTTGCTGGGTTTGAGTTTACAAGAATAACTCGATAGCCTTCTTCTCTTAGCGCCTTACATGCTTGTGCACCAGAGTAGTCAAATTCGCACGCCTGACCAATGACAATTGGCCCTGCGCCTAAGATAAGAACGCTTTTAATATCAGTACGTTTTGGCATTTTTACTCCGCTCTATTAAGCTCTATGCTTGTGCATTAGGTCGATGAAATGGTCAAACAACGGCGCCGCATCATGTGGGCCGGGGCTTGCTTCAGGGTGACCCTGAAAGCTAAATGCTGGCTTGTCTGTGCGATGAATACCCTGCAACGTGCCATCAAACAATGATACATGCGTAGCACGTAGCGTATCTGGTAAACTGGCTTCATCAGCCGCAAAACCATGGTTTTGCGCTGTGATCATAACTACGTTACGGTCTAAGTCTTTAACTGGGTGGTTACCACCATGGTGTCCAAATTTCATTTTTGCCGTCTGAGCACCTGATGCTAATGCCAATAATTGATGACCTAAGCAAATACCGAAAATAGGTGTATCAGTCTCTAAGAATGCTTTAATTGCGTCGATGGCATAAGTGCAAGGCTCAGGGTCACCTGGGCCATTAGATAAGAAAATACCATCAGGGTTGAGTGCCAACACGTCTGCAGCGGAGGTTTCTGCAGGCACTACCGTTAATTTACAGCCACGGTCTACAAGCATACGCAAGATGTTTTTCTTAACACCAAAATCATACGCGACTACGTGAAACTTTTCTTCTTCTGCCGTTAGGGTTTTAAACCCTTCGCCAAGGGCCCAACTTGACTCTTTGAAAGTGTACTGCTCTTTTGTACACACCACTTTGGCTAAATCCATGCCTTTCAAACCTGGGAACGATTTTGCAGCCTCTAATGCGTGCTGTTCATCCACTGTATCACCGGCAATTATACAGCCGTTTTGCGCACCCTTATCTCGTAAAATACGAGTTAACTTACGCGTATCGATATCAGCTATCCCTAGGATATTTCGAGCTTTAAGATAGTCACTTAATGATTGCTCGTTACGGAAATTACTGGCAAGCAAAGGCAAATCACGGATCACTAGGCCTTTAGCCCAGATCTGGTCCGCTTCTTCGTCTTCACTGTTAGTACCGGTATTACCGATATGTGGGTAAGTCAGCGTTATGATCTGTTCCGCGTAAGACGGGTCTGTCAAAATTTCTTGATAACCAGTCATAGACGTATTGAATACTACTTCACCGACTGACATACCGTCAGCACCGATTGCAGTACCGCGAAACACTGTGCCGTCTTCTAGGACTAACAGAGCGGATTTAGTCAAGTTAACCTCCTAATGGTAAAAAACGGGAGCAAGCTGCTACGCTTTTCATCCCGTTTACAAAGCGCTTGGTAACACGCAGTTATTAATTTTTGGCAAATTCGTTATAGTCTATAGTAATTTCTTAGATTCGTCTAATCCAACAAGCAAAAACATTAAAAACATCGTGTTTTATTAAAAAAACACACCAAAGCGCCAAAAAACCATGTTTACTACTTCAATCCAAGCACATCTTGCATGTCATAAAGTCCATTTGGCTTATTTCTCAACCACTTCGCAGCCCTTACGGCACCAGTAGCAAAGGTAAGGCGAGATGTTGCTTTATGAGTTAATTCAAGCCTTTCGCCCATAGTTGCAAAGTAAGCTGTGTGTTCTCCTACTATATCGCCCGCTCTGAGGACCGAATACCCGATTTCATTTTGAGCTTTTGCTTGTTCCTCTGTCGTTCTATCGTACCGCGCTACCTGCTCATGCTCCCATCCTTTAGCCTCAGCAATAGCCTCTCCTATCATCAATGCAGTGCCCGAAGGTGCATCAACTTTATGCCTGTGATGTGCTTCAAACACTTCAATATCAACGTCTTCATTCAAGGTCTGAGCCGCTACTTTAACCAAGTTTTCCAGTATATTAATACCGACCGAGAAGTTACGAGAAAACACAATAGGAATATGCTTCGCTGCTGCTTTGAGTTCAGCCATATCTTGAGCAGTGAGCCCCGTTGTACCAATTACGATAGGCAGCTTTCTTTCTATTGCTAAGGATAAGTGCTTTTTCATACCAAGAGGCAATGTAAAATCAATGGCTACATCCACATCATTTACCAAGTCAGATTCGCCTGTATAGGTTAATGCAGTTTTGCCTTGGCTTATCAAATGCGTAACTTCGCTGCCAATGAGTGCATGCTCTTGTCGCACTAATGCAGCAACAAGTTCTGAGTCATTAGATATTAAACACGCTTCACACAGCACTTTACCCATTCGCCCATTGGCACCAAAAATAGCAATTTTGGTCATTCGTCATTCCCCCATTTCAATTTTGTCTTTTTATACAGACTTTAATATGAGAAATCACGCTTTAAAAAACACAAATATAGGAAAGGGTACAATCGAACAATTAGAGATTGTTTTATGCCCTTAAAGTAAATTATAATAATAACCATTCTCAATAACACTCACATTCAACGGAGATAAAATTTGAAACTCAAGGATATTGTCATTTCTCTGGCAGTTGTAAGTTCAACAGCTCAAGTTGCGATAGCTCAACAAAGTTTACAGACACCAGACCAAGCCCACCAAGACATGACCGTAATTGAAGTTACTGGTGAATTACTTTCCAGAAACTTGCAACAAACAGGTAATAGTGTGGTCGTTATCGACAGTGAATTACTAGCTATTAGACCTGAGCTTAGAACTGTGAGAGATATTCTCAGCGAGATCCCAAATATCACCATGGTCACAGGAACGGGTAAAGCACCGAGTGTACGTGGTGTTGATGGCACCGGACCTGCTGAAAATGCCAATGCCTTTTTTGCAGGAAGTCGTCCTCGCTTAAACTGGCAAATTGATGGGCGATCGGCGACCTATAATGAAATTGTTTTCAGCGATATTGGCATTTGGGATTTAAAACAAGTTGAAGTTTTAAGAGGCCCGCAAAGTACTCTTGCAGGGCGTAATGCCATTGCCGGTACGGTCAGAGTACAAACAAACGACCCCACTTTTGAACAGCAATTTGCAATACGTGTTGAAGGGGGCAATCTAGATCAAAAAAGAGCATCAGTAACATTTAACCAGCCGCTAACGGACACGTTATCATTTAGAATTGCAGCAGATAAATTTCAAAAACGCTCTCCTGTTTCCTATGACGCTTATCCTGGAGTAGCAGACCCAGCGGATATCGACGGCGCTCAAGTGCGTGCCAAATTAATGTACCTACCTAAAAATGAAAACAATACTCGCTTAGTTTTTACATTAACTGACAACGAATACTCGGGCCCTAATGGCGAAATAGTAGACCAACCATTTGCAAAGCTGCGCTCAAACTTCCCTGCGCAACCTGTGCATGTTACCGACACACAAAGTTTAGGGGTCGAATTTAGCCATGATTTTTATAGCAACTTAAGCTTTGAAGCCGTTGCGTCAATCACCGACTTTACTTTTACTCGAAAGTCTACCCCTGATGGTAGTAAAGCAGAAGTTGACTCAACCGAGCATGTAATTGAACCAAGAATTAGATATACCGCTCAAAACGGCAGCGAAGTGGTAATCGGCACACGCTGGTATCAAGCAAAGCAAGACGAGTGGATCCAATTTATAGCCAAACAAAGCTTTAAAGATGATACCGACGGTATCGCAGCCTATGTTGAAGGTGCAGTGCCACTTTCTGACAAATTAGAGCTTACTGCTGGTTTAAGATATGAAAAAGAATCACGACAACGCAGTGGTGGCGACCCAGACAGAGCAATTGCTAATATTGAAGCAGATAATGACTACAGTGCATTGTTGCCTAAGCTAGGCCTAAGTTATGAGCTTAGCGATACCAACTTGATAGGACTACAGTTTTCTAGAGGCTACAACGCTGGAGGCGGAGGTATTACTTTTGCTATGCCAATCGTAAACTATTCATATGACGAAGAATATGTAAACTCTTTGGAGCTCTATGGCCGACAACAATTTTTAAATGGCGATATTAATACCTCTGTAAACTTCTTCTACTCAGATTACAAAGATATGCAATTGCCCTTCGATTTAACCCCCAACGACACCAGAGATGAAGCATTTGTGGTACGTAATGCTGAGCAAGTGCAAACTATTGGCGCTGAATTCACGGGTAGATGGGCCCTCAATCAGCAACTTTCTATCAATAGTAGCTTGGCATTATTAGACTCTGAAATAAGCAAGTACCCTGACTCAGGCTTAGAAGGTAATTCACTTATTATGGTGCCTTCTTTGTCTATGAAACTTGGCGCATCTTGGCAAGCGAAAAACTGGGTAGCCAATGTCAGTTCAAATTACACCAATGGTTGGTATACCACAATTACCAACCTACAAGAGAGCAAAACTGATGGTTTTATCAGTGTCGATGCGAGCTTTAATTATTATGTTAATGACGATACTAAGTTATATCTAAGTATTAGAAACTTGCTAGATAACGATACACCTATTGCACTCTACCCGGGTACAGCTCCAACAGATAGTGATAAGCCAAACAGTGCGTTTGACAAAGCAGTACTCAATCAACCTCGTACTATCAGTGCTGGATTTGAGTATCATTTCTAACCTACTGATTGATGTCGGCATAACACCCGGCATCACTTTTTTGTTTTTACTTAGTGAGTAAAATAATTATGGCAATTCTTAAATTTGATGACAGCCTATGGCCACTGGCAGTAACCGTTGCACAGGGTAGCTGCGACTTACAGATGCATAAACAATCTCTAGAAAATTGGAATACTTGGTTTGCTCATAAAAAGCCATTTTGTGTGCTAAGGGTCTACCTCGATGAGCCATCTTTAGTTCACCCAAAAGGAGCAGGACCTATCACACAACAATGGTTGGCTGAGGGCGCAGCTGAAAATATGCAAGAACTTGTACAAGCAATGCTCATTGTTGTACCCCCTTGTGAACATGAAAGGATGAGCAAAATGAGCGTACAAAAAGCATTTGGTATTGATGGGGCTATCTTAGCATCAATTGAACAAGCAATTGACTGGCTTGCAGCTAAAAATTTACTGCCGGACAGTATTAATACAAATACATTAGATGCACTCATCACCAAACAATGCAGCAGCGAATAAATTACAAACATCGAGAAACTGTTTAACCGCTTCTCGATGTTTGTTTAAACAAGATCACAACAGATGATACTTACTTTACATACCAAGCACGTTACGAAATATTGTGAAGTACACAATAGACAAGGTGCTGAGCTCATTAACATGAATTCGCTCATTTTCTTGATGAATAGTTGAATTGGTGAGCCCAAGTTCTATCACTTGATTGCAAATATCTCGCACAAACCGACCATCCGATGTGCCGCCACTTGTTGATATTCTTGGTATTTCACCAATACACTGTGCGATTGCCTGCTGACATATATTAACGAAAGATAATTCTGAGCGTGTGGGTTCATCACAGTAATATGGGACGCAGCCACGATAGGCTTTACAAGTATAATCCAAGGTGCTTTTACGGACGATATTATCAACCACTTTAATCAATGACTGCTCGTCAAATTGCTCTGTAAAACGAACATTAAAGCTAAGTTTAACCTGATCAGGAATGACATTGTCACTCCATTTACCAGAGTCTATATGGGTTATTTGCAATGTAGTACTAGGTCTGCGACTTTCACCTTGCTGCCAATCATATTGTGTTAAATTCTGTACAATTTCACCAGCTAAATGAATGGCATTTACACCTTGTTCTGGGTACGCAACATGCCCGCTTTTTCCGTTAATTACGACATCAAAACTTAACGCGCCTCTTCGCCCTACCTTTATTGTATCACCACAGACTTTGTCAGATGTAGGCTCTCCAACAATGCAAAAATCGAACTGCTGATCACGTTGAGATAACGTATTGACAATATGTTTTGTGCCAAACTCCGCTTCGCCCTCTTCATCACTGGTGATCAAAAACCATATCTTTCCAGCGCATGTGCCTTGCTTGATGATTTCCTCCACCGCCACCAAAGCTGCAGCTATACCTCCTTTCATATCAGCAACTCCCCTGCCGATGAGGTGTTGATCAATTATTTCACCTGCAAAAGGCGGTGCATCCCATTTACTTTCATGACCTATAGGTACAACATCGGTATGACCACAAAAGGCGATATCAGGACCCTCTCCTAAGTCTATCGTTGCAATTAAACTGCTCACCTCATTGCATTCAAAGTGTTCAATCTCAGCACCAAGCTGCTTTAACTTATTTGCTATCCAAGTTTGACACCCCATGTCATTAGGCGTGATTGACTCAAATTGAATTAATTGCTGCGTATAGGCCACAACTCGGCTATCAATTGATTGCAATAAACATTGTTCTGTAAAAATAGTCATTTTCCTTAAATCTATAACTCGCTCAGCCACCTTTTAACCGCTGTGACAAGCACACAGCGGTTAGCAGCAAGCTAACGTTTACGCTTAACTACGAGCTCAGTATTAGCCACTTGCAGTGCATTTCTTTGCATCAGCAGTGCAAGACACTCATCAATTAATTCATCCACCTCATCGCCTAATATCACAGTTTGTGCAGCAAATGCAGCGGATCTTAAAGCACGCTTTAGGCTTTCTGGCGTTTCGCCTCCACCAACTTGCACATTTTCACGCACAGAGATCACTTCAAAGCCATTATTTTCAAAAAAAGCAGTCACATCTTCAATGGGGAGTTGGTACATAGTCAAAGGCGCAGCTTTAAGCTTAGAGCTCCACTTTGGTCTATCAAATACCTCTTGAATGGTATCTCTGAGTACAAAACCTTGCGCTCTTGGCTGACCACAGCTCCATTGCAATAGGGCATACCCGTTTTCTTTTACCGCATCGGCCATTTGCTTTAACGTAGGCGTTGCATCAACAAGCCAATGAAGCATCCAAAAACTGGTGACTAAATCATAGTGATTTTTTTCAAGTGTCAGCTTACTTGCATCGCACACAGCAGCATTAACAGGTAAATCAATACACCGTTTTTGTGTGGCTTCTACCATTGATTCAGAAACATCAGTTGCATCTACACGCCAGCCTTGTTGTGCTAAACATGCTGCAAATTTGCCACTACCACAGCCCACATCAACCGCTTTGCGCTCATCAGGAAAAGTTGCATCTGATATTTTATCAAGCGCCTCTAATGCCGCTTTAAACTGACCATCGTTTCCTTGCTCATATTCATCAGCTAACCATTGAGGCGAAGTTGAAGAGTTTGTCATCTAGATTTTCCTTTATACATTTATGATTGTTTTGTTTGGATTTCTTGAGCTAGTTTTTTTCGAGAAATTTTGCCTATAGCCGTCATAGGTATGCTTGTCACATAGCTCATCGTGTCAGGGAGCATATGTCGTGCAACGCCCTGCTCTGTTAAATACTGCCTAATTTCACTGAGCTCTATTCCTTGAGGTGCCCCCTTAGACAACACAATGGCAGCACAGGTTTTTTCACCCAGTAATTTGCATGGCAAACCGACTACGGCGATATCTTGTATACTCTCATGTTCAACTAATAAAGCCTCTAAGGTCTCAACCGCAACCGCTTCTCCTGCGCGGCGCACCACCTCTTTAATGCGCCCCACCACCATCAGATGGCCTGTCCTTAGTTGCCTAACTAAATCTCCTGTTTGGTAAAAACCATCCGCCGTGAACGCGGCTTTATTAGCTGCTCGATTGCGATAGTACCCTCGTAAAGTGTAAGGGCCACGAGTTAAAAGCTGACCTGTTTGACCCGGTGCAACCGCATTACCGTGCTCATCAATTACTTTGACCTCATCAAATTCACTTAGTGGTCGCCCCTGCGTTTTATACTTTAAAACTTGTGGGTCTTGGCTTTGTGTAAAATTTAATAGACCTTCTGCCATGCCAAATACTTGCTGCAACTCACACCCGAGCTCTTTAGGGATACGCCTAGCAATTCGCTCATCAAGTTTGGCACCACCCACTTGTAAAAAACGCAGGCTTGCACCGGGTGGTACAGCCACTTGGGCATACTCTAACCACGCATTCACTAAGCTAGGCACCAAAGCACTGACCGTTACCTGATACTTATCAATATACGCAAAGGCAATATCAGGCGCTCCCAGCGCTGCCATTACAATATGCGCTTTTGCACAAAGCGCACCAAGAATACCCGGACACGCCAACGGAAAATTATGTGCACTAGGTAAGGCCACGAGATAAACATCGCTGCTATTGAGGTTTGCAGCGTCGGCACTTGCCTGGGCGTTGTAGATGTAATCTCTGTGAGTTCTGGGTATTAGCTTTGGAATCCCGGTTGTTCCACCAGAGCAAAGCAGCAATGCAATACTGCCGCAATCAACTGTGGCAGGTTCTATAAAGGCATGATCAGCACTAGGTGCAAACAATTCACTCAGATTGATATGTTGTGTATAGGCCACATCTTCAACAAACACCTGTAGAATTGGTAGCTGTACCTGTAAGTCAACGCCTAATTTTTCCACGTCAAAGCTGGTTGCTTTGTCATTGACAAACCAAGCCTTAGCCTCAGTCAGCTCTGCAAATGCACTGATCTCTGTTCGACCATGGCCCGGTAATGCCATCACGGGTATCACCCCGATGTATAGCAATGCAAACAACAGCACCACAAATTCATTATTATTAGCCATCTGCACAATGACTTTATCGCCTTTGCTTAGCCCCTTTGCTTGTAGATTAACGGCACAAAAATGTACATTTTTGAGCAACGCTAATCCAGACAGAGATATTTCACCGCTATTACATGAGCTAACACCACTTAACACGGTTTGATTGCCATAATCTGTGAGTTTTTCTGCTATCCATTGCCATAAGGTTTGCTCACCCCAAACACCTTTGCTGATATATTGGTCAACGCGTGTTTGCGGCCAAGGCGTTAACTCTGGATCCAATAAAAAATCGCGACTCATATTTGCGCCTCCAGTTGTGCAGCCAATGCTTCATCATCTAAAGACAATATTTCGCAATACACTTGCGCGATACTTTTCACTTCTTCGCTATCACACGCTGTTAATATCGTATCGCTTATTCCAGCAATAGTCGGCGCGCAAAACAGCTTTTTCATATCCATAGCATGATTACCAAATACTTCTCGTAACTGCGCGATTAAGGCGCTTGCCAACACCGAGTCTCCACCAGCGGCAAATAAATCCTGCTCAACAAAAACCTCTTCACATTCAAGTACACCTTGCCAAAGTGCTGCGACGGTTTGCTCCAATGGGTTACGCGGTGGCGTTTTTTGCACAACAACCTGTCTACTCGCCGTTACATTTGCATTTCGTGGCTTCGTGCGCACTTGAGGCAAACCTACCTTTATACTGTCCTGCCAATAAGATGGATTGCTTGCCAAGCTCTCAACTGTTTGTCTAAAATAGGCAAACATATCGTCCAGTACTCCAGGTTCAAAGGCATCTTCTCGGCAATCCCAATTTACAAGCACGCCTGCATTTAGCTCTGTGACTTGCGCATCGAGCAAAACTTGCGGCCCTTGAGAAATGATCCAAATCGGCTCACCGAACACGTCAGCCACAACAGGTGCAAACAACTCGCCAAGATTTAAGGCGCTCGTAAACACAACTGGCGCTGTGACTTGTTTCCCTTTCGCTCGACCTAAGTCACGCAGTACATGTACCCCGCTATAATTAGCATGTGCTGCGTCTTCATGCATACGTGTTTGCAGTTGTTGCGCCAATTGTGAAAATTTAACTGGTCCAGTCGCATCAACATCCACCAAAATTGAGCTACTAAAGTCACCAGCCACACCTGAAACATTAGCTTGTCCCATCGGTCTTTGAAACAATGGTACGTTCAGTAAAAAGCGAGGTTCGACACACCAACCTGCGATAGTTTCTGCTAGTACTGTCGCCAAGGCAGATGAGGGCGTTACCCCATTTGCTTTACACAACTCATAGAATTTAAGTTTTAAAGCTTGGTCAAAGTGAAAATGTCGACGCGTGGTGTTTGGCTGTGTGTTTAAACTATCAACAAGTGGTAATTTGGGGCCTTCGGGTAACTTCGCAATGCGCGATTGCCACCACTTGCCTGATGTTTCTTTAATGAACGCCTCTTGCTGGTTCGCTGCCGTACGACAATCTTTGTAACTCAAGGGTAACTCAGCTAAAGGCGCATCAATAAAGCGATAAAGCGTCGCTAACTCTTTTAATAATGTTCGATAACTCAGTGCATCAGCAGCAACCATGTCAATGTCAAAATGCAGTCGACTTCCACCGTCTGGCAATAAACTTAATGCTAAAGAAAAGACTTCCCCGGCTTCAATATCTAACATCTGGCTTGAGTATAATGCTCGCAATCTCTGCAACTCATTTTCGGCATCCGATTGCGAGTATTGAGTCAAATCAGTAACCATCACTTTATATGCTTCATAGGTCGCAGGATGAATTTGATTGCCCTCAGCATCAACAATGAGTCTTAATGAACTATGCCTTTTAACTAATTGATTAATCGCTTTTTCTAATTGTACAGGGTCAATAAACCCTGCAGCTTTGTTTGCTTCAAGCTGAAATTCACAATATAAATGTGCAGCAACACCACCTAAAGGTTGGTTTTTGTTACGCCCTACCCAATAGGCATATTGCATCGGTGCAAGTAGAAATGGTGCATGTGGTTGAATACCAATTCGGTTATTTGGTAACCCATTGAGTGACGTTTGAGCTGCCTGTTGTAATTTATCTTCACCTGCACGTATTTGCCTTGCCCATGCAATCAAAGTAGGCGTTTTTGCAAGCTGAGAAAAATTGACGTCAATACCCTGTGAGCGCCATTGAGATACCAAAGACATCAGTGACAATGAGTCCAGCCCCAAAGCAAATAAGTCGCTGTCTTCATTAATAGAGTGCTTCGCTAGATTTAATCGCTCTACCACTTGCGACTGAAGCCTAAGCACAATATTTGTAAGGGTTTTATCGTTCATCTTTATTTCTTTCCTTGGTGAATAATGGTGTACCGCTGTGTTTAAACATCGGCATTGTTCAATTGTTGTTTTCTAGCATTAAGTAACTGCATTCTCTGCTGTAGCTTGGTGCCGTGCATGTTTTGTGTTGATAACCACTTTTTGTGAAGTAACGCGATATCTAACTTACCGTTTATTGTCAACGGCAATTCACTAACAAATAAAAAGTCGGTAGGCAGATAATGGGCAGGCAGTTGCTCAGCAATATGGCTTTTGAGCTGTGCCTTGAGTGCTTGACTTGAAATATCAGTCTCTTTGGTTGTCAGTACTGCCAGTAAGCCTTCGACTAAACCATTTTTATTCGCAGGTGTGGGAATGACAAACGCATCTGCAACGCTTTTGTGCGATATTAAAACCGCTTCTATTTCTGCAGGTTCAATACGAAAACCGCGTATTTTTAGCTGCCTATCTGCTCGGCCAAAGTAATACAAATTACTGCCTTGTCGCATAGCCAAGTCACCCGAACGATACAATCGTTTTCCATGGTGGAAAGGGCTTGCCACAAACCGCGTTGCTGTTAAATCTGCGCGCCCAAGATAACCATATGCTAATTGTTCACCCGCAACGTAAATCTCACCAACTTCTCCTTCTTGAACTTGCTCAAGATTGTCATTGAGCAAGATAACCTCTAAACTTTCTAAGCCAATGCCAATTGGGCTTTGCAAAGCGTCCATATTTTCATGCAAAGTTAACCATGTAACATGCACTGTGGTCTCAGTGATACCATACATATTAACAAGCTCAGGTTGCCCTTTAGGATACTTCGCCCACCAACTTTTGAGCCTATCTAAATTTAATGCCTCACCACCGAATATCACGTACCGCAATGGCAAAGGTTCGGCGGTGTTATCAAGACTGCCTTGCACATCTATTAAGCCATAAAATGCTGAGGGCGTTTGATTGAGTATCGTAATACCTTTATCTATTAAAAAGTCTGAAAATGCTGATGCTGACCACGCAATACTCTTCGGTACAATCTCAAGCCTTGCTCCCGTACTCAGAGCGCCCCACAGTTCCCATACTGAAAAATCAAACGCCAAAGAATGAAATAAGGTCCATACATCACCAGCCCTCGCATCCATTTTTGCCAAGGCACTGTCAAGTAGCGCTAATACCTGCTCATGCCCCACAGCAACCCCTTTTGGTTTGCCAGTAGAGCCTGAGGTAAAAATAATATAAGCAGGGCAATTAGGTCTTACAGGCTCAATAGACACATCACTTTGCAGCTGCAGCTCGGTATCAATATGTTCAGCAGATACTAAGTGTAAATGTCGCTTATCATGACCCATGTCATATAATGCAAATCGTGTTGCAATATCTTGGGTAGTAATAATCGCACTGGGCTGTGCCGTATCTAAAATCCAATTGACTCGCTCACTTGGATAATCTGGGTCAATCGGTACATAACAAGCACCAAGCTGCAAGATAGCAATAACCGATACGACTTGTTGTACCGAGCGATTTAATAAAATACCAACATTATCGCCAGGTTTAACACCTCGTAACCTAAGGTTATTCGCTTTAAGCGTCGCACGCTGTGCTAACTCTGAGTAGGTTAACGTCGTATGTTCATCGCTTACTGCAACATTATTTGGCTGTAATTCAACATGCCTAGCAAATCGAGTAAACAACGACGCTATACTGTCAAAATCTCCTTTTAATTGCTTCATCGGTTAACTTAACTCCTGCACTTGCAGTGATTTTGGGCGTAAGTCACACCAGTGAACATTGACCCATTGCAGGCATTCATCTCGTTGATGAGGGCCAAATGCGACTTGCCAACCATCAGGGATAGCACAAGATTCTGGCCAAAGTGAATACTGCTTTTCATCATTGCTTAAAACCAAAAATGAAATGTGCTCGTTGTCGAAAATGTTGTTACTCATTAATAGACTCCGTAACATTAATTGAAATAGTATCTGTATGATTTTTATTCGCTGAACCATTAGCAATACTTGCTTCGATTGCAGTCAGCTTTGTTACAAAGCAATCAACCATTTGCTCAGCGCGATGCTCAGTGACCGCTCTGGCATCAAAACTCAATCGCAGCTTGATTTGTTTGTGCGGATAGACAAATAAGGCACAGGCATAGCCCACCGAATCTTGCCATTGAATATCATCCACACCTGCCAAGCCATAATTGACGTATTCGTTCTGTGTCAATTCATGTTCTTCAGCATGCTCTCGCTGGGCATCTAAGGCATTTTCAACCACCAATAAAGTATCAAATACAGGTGCAAAACCGGCCTGAGAACAAATGACCTCCATATCCAGCGGCAGCAGAGATTGCCAGTCATAGCGAGATGATTCGATTTGTGCCAAAGCGCTGTTCAACGGTTGTTCTACATCCAGTCGTAGTGGTACACACTGTGTCACCAAGCCCGTCAAAGTTTCGATACCATCAAAATGAGTTGCCCGGCCAGAGTCAAATAAGCCAAATGTGACATCCGAGTATGAGACTACCTCAGACACTGTGTGAGCCCACGCAAGTTGCAGCAATGTCGCAAATGACACCTTTGCTTGATGCGCCGCAATATTCAGTCGCTCACTAAACTCACCCTCAAGCGTTTTCGATATATCTACTGTGATGCTAGAATGCAGTCGTTGCGGTGCAATCAAGCTCGCACGCTTTAACCCTTTGAATTGCTTGAGCCAATATTTCCAGCTCTGAGTAAAATCTTGTTTAGTTAACCAATCTAGGTATGCATGCCAAGTTGCATTTTGGGCTATAGCCGGCAGCTGCTTCGTGGGTGCTAGCCAACAACTCAACAACTTCGGTAACGACCAACCATCAAGTAATAGATGATGGCAATGCACACTTACCTGCCAAGCATTATCACTCACTTGCAGACATAAAAATCTCAATAATGGTGGGTTAGTTAAATCGAATTGAAATTGTTGCCATTGACTGACATTCCGTTGAGCTTCGTGCATAACATCACTTGACTCAAAATCTCGTAAATCGACACTCTGCCAATCAGGCACTAGTCCTTGATGAAACTGACACAGGTAGGTTTTTTTATTGTAACTCGTTGTTAATACATCAAATTGTGTTAATAACTGCCTTGCATTAGTTTTTAAATACTGCTCATTAAGCCACGGTGCTTGCTCAGCACTTAAAGACAAGGTAATAAATGATGTCCACGGATCGCTATGCGTTGATATTTGCTGCAACATAGTTTTTTGTAATGGCGTTACCGGCATGCTTTGCGAACTTGCAATAATCGCTTGATTATTATCATTGTGGCTGCGCTCATCAAGCAAGCTGACAAGCGCCATAAGAGAAGTGTAAAAATCTGATAGCTTGTCAGTGTTGGTCAAGCTATCAGTGAATATTGCGGTTAGGCATAAAGATTTACCCCCCTCTTTTTGAGCATAATAAGCACTAAAGTCTATATCATTCAAAATAGGCCAATGCTCGCCCGAAGCACTTTTAATTTGATCTAATAAAGGGCTGACGCGCCACATATCATCACTACTGCCTTCTAACACATCACCTAGGTAGTTAAACCCCACTCGGAGCGACGTCATATTTGCTATTTGTTCAGACTTGACTGTTGTTTGCTCTAACAGCGATACATCATGGGCTATGACTGAACTCACATGTGCGATAAGTTGTCTCATCACTTGCTGACGTGTTGTTTTATCAAAACAAGGTGAAACCGATATAGGGACAAAAGTCTCTTTGGCAAACCAGCCAACAGTACGTGACAAGTCTTGCTTGGCATTAATAGCCTCTCGTCCGTGTCTCTCTAATATCAATGTATAATCGTCATCAGCCGTCATTGCTTGTGCATTTTGTAATGCCATCATTACAAGTGCAGGCAACACACTTGCTAAAGGAAGATGATTTTGTTGTGCAATGTGACGCACTGGGCAACCTTTGTTATACAGTGGAATATGCCAGCTGATTGTGTCGGTATTGGCCAAGGTACTTACTTTGTGCGGCTGATAGATTTGTTGCGTCAAACCCACATTAGGCAGTGATTTAGACCATGTCGGCCACGCTGTCGCGGTTGGCTCAAGTTGCAACGCCTGTGTATTACTTAGCTGTTCAAACAAGGTTGCCAAATCTTCTATCAGCACAAACCAAGAGCCAGTATCAACCACCAGATGATTAACGGCTATCCACACACACTTGTGCTTAGTACCTTTTGACTCAATTAAAAAACTAGATAGCATGGTGCCATGCTCTGGAGATAGCTGGTTGCATAGCGCTCGTGCGAGCTGCTGCGCGTTGCAATACTGCGCTAATGTATCATCGCTGTCGACCCTATCTATTAACTGATACTGCCCTTGGTCAGCTTGTTGATACAGCGCATTACAGTACGTTTTAAACTGCGGTGGTTGAGTGATTTCTAAGTACGGTATTGTATCATTTTGCGGGTAAACCAATGTCGCACGCAACATACTATGGTGCGCTACTAAATGATTGAGCAATTTATTCAGCATGACAACCGACACCCCACTTGGGACCGTGACTGACACTAATTGCGCAAATCGTTGTAAAGGTATTTGAGTTGATAAATACTTGCGCATTAAAGGAGTACTGAAAACCTCGCCCAACACATCATCATGCTTAACCGCTTCAGTCTTACCTGTTAACCCTCTGCCCGCTAACGCCATGGCTATTTTGGCAACTGTATTTGCATCGAATACCAATTTTGGTGATAAATATATGCCCTTATTACGCGCTCGGCTCACTAATTTAATCACTGAAATACTATCTCCACCACAGTCAAAAAAGCCCTGCTCAACACCGATGTTCTCTAGTCCCAAAACGTCACAAAATAGCTGACATAAAGTGATTTCAAGCTCAGTAGTTGGTTTTTTTATAGTGGTTTTTTCAATGTTTTTAGGTACTTCAAGTTGTTTACGGGCAATTTTACCGCTTGGTAACTTAGGCAAGTTAGTTGCCAATACAAAATATTTTGGTATAAGGTGCGAAGGTAACGCTTGCTCACATAGTTGCTTATAGGTCGCAATGGTACTGGCTTCATCAATTACATGTGCGCTTGCTGTTTCTACAAAACAAATAAGGTGAGTACCAGTAGACATCTCGTTAGCAATAACCGCACATGGGCTTTTGATAAGCTGCTCTATATTTGACTCCACTTCTAATGGTTCAACCCTAAAGCCACGAATTTTAACTTGCTCATCAATGCGACCTAGGAACTCAAGCTTGCCGGCATCATTCCAACGCACTCTATCCCCCGTTAAATAAAGGCGTTCGTGTTGAGATGAGAATGGGTTGGCAATAAATTTCTCTGCCGTTAAGTCACCCCGATTTAAATATCCTCGCGCCAACCCTGAGCCAGAAACAGCTAATTCACCCGCAATGCCTATTGGTGATAATTGCATACACTCATCAAGAACGTACACTTTAGCGCCCGATACAGGCACACCAATATTTGGCTTGGTGTTTTGCTCAACGAAGCCAATCATAGTGTCAACCGTTGCTTCAGTAGGACCATATAAATTCACAGCCAAGGTATTATCAAGCATGGCAAGCTGTTGCCATAATGAGCTTTTAACCGACTCACCACCAAACCCTAATACTGCCGGTACATGCGGTAATAACGCTTGCCCACTTGCAGAATCAAAACCAGAGCGTAACCAAGGAAGTACTTCTTCTAGCAAGCTGGGAGTTAGCTCAATAAAGTCCAATTTTTGGCTAATAATTGACTCTGCTAGTGCTAACGGATCTTGCATCGTTTGAGCATCAAACAAGCACACTTTGTGCCCTGCAAACAGCCATAATGTGGGTTGCCAAGCAGCATCAAATGCAAACGACCATGCATGGCCCACACTCAGCTGTGTTTTGTTGGTAGTTAAACAAGTTGGCTTATATAAATCTCGCTTATGGCTGTTAAACAAGTTAACCAAACTCGAATGAGGCACCATAACCCCTTTGGGCAAGCCAGTTGAGCCAGAGGTAAATATTAAGCAAGCAATATTCTTAACACCTAACGGGCGCACTCTATCTGATTGTAAAACATCATCTGCTGCATTGGATGTTGCCTGCATGGCATGTTCAATACACTTAATTGACGCCAGTGTAATTTCAAGCTTGCCGCCGGCATCAAACTTATCTGCTTGTCCACAAATGACAACTTTAGGTTGTGCAAGTGATACAACCCGAGCTCTATATTCCTGAGGATAAGCGGGGTCAATAGGTAAAAATGCCGCTCCCGATTTGAGCACCCCCAACATAGCTATAAACCAATCAACGGTTCTGCCCAAACTAATGGCAACACTATCTTCAGGACCGACATTTTGTAAAATTAACCAACGAGCAATGATATTAGCCTGCGCATTTAACTGCGCAAAGGTCAGCGCAGAGCTGGGGAGATGAGCATTAATTGAGCGCAATTCACAAGCAGTTTCATCTTTATTTTTTAACACTGTTTGCTCAAAAACATCCACTAATGTCTGCTGTGCGTTATCTTGCGCGTCACCTCTGTCGCCCCATACAAGCTGCTGGCGATCGGCTAAATTACATATCGAATGATGCGCAAGCACTTTGCGAGGTTCGCTAACACATTGCTCAATTAAAGCCAACAAGCGCTGTAAATGACTTTTTATAGTTTTAGTGTGATATAGCGATGTGCGCCATGTTGCTTGAAATTGTAGTTGCCCATTTATCAGCAATGCATCAAATGAAAGGTCTGTTTGCGTTGTGCCATTAAAGTGTTTTTGCCAAGATACATCAACCCCTGACATATCAGGCGCTGCCATACCACGACTTAAAAAGGTCAACATAGTATCTAACAGTGGACTTTGCTTATGACCTCGCGGCACTTTTAATTCATTGAGTAGTATCTCAAATGGCATATCGGCATGTGAAAAACTTTGTCGACAACGCGCAGCGGTTGCACTAACAAAAGTGGCAAACTCTAGAGTACTGTCAACGGGTATACGCAGTGGTACAACATTACCAAAATTACCAATTAACGACTCTTGCTCTGGTAAGTTACGCAATGAAGCGACTGTGCCAATGGTCACTTCTGAACTGCGCGATAGTCGAGTCATAAATATAGCAATCACAGCCACAACCACCTCGAATGCAGTGACTTTTAGCTCAGCAGCAAATACCTGCAGGTTTTGAGTCGCCTGCTGTGTTAGGTTTGCTGTTAGCCACCCTCCGCCCTCATTTTCATTGCCAGTTCGAGGTAAGTCGGTGGGAAAGTCTATTGGCTCTGGCAGTGGTGTTAATACACTGCGCCAATAGTCTAAATGTTGCTGTTTGGTATCATAATCTGATTGCCACTTTGCTCTATGCCACCTTGCAAAATCACCATACTGGATGGGCAAAGGCTCACGCTGTTCCTCTTTCCCTTGTACTAGCTGATTATAAAAATAGCCAAGTTCTTGCGCAAAAATGCCAAACGATGGACCATCCCAAACAATATGTTGTCCGACCATAATTAATGTATGTTGTGTTTGAGATTGCTTTACTAATGTAAGCTTTAAAGTACTCAAGCAGGCTAAGTCAAATGCTTGTGTACTAAGCGCTTGAGCTAAATTGTGAAGCTTTTGTTGTTGCTCTTCTGCTGGCAAGCCACTCAAGTCAATATAATCCCATTGCGGTTCAAGCCTATCTAAAACCTGCTGTTGTGCACCATCAGTTGCATCAGCCCTATATATCGTTCTGAAAATATTATGCCTTTTAGTGATTTCTATGCAGCTGCTATGTATTGCCCCGCTATCAAGAGCACCTTCAAAATGCCATAAAACGCAAACATTGAATGCAGATGATGTAGGGTCTAATTGATGTAATAACCACATTCGCTCCTGTGCATGAGACACAATGCTCGGTTGCAATGTTGTGTTTTTTAAAACGGGAATAGTCAATTGCACCGTATTAGACTCGCTACCTCCTTTAGTGCTTTGCTTTAACCCACGCACTTTAGCTAGCTGTTTTGCCAACTTAAGTCTCAGAGCAGCATCCATAAATAATTTCCTTTAAGCAAATGACAATCATTTGCATTATCATTTAATTAATGTATGATTTCAAGCCTTAACAGCATATTGTTTCAGATATCTAAAAGGAGGTTTCTTTGAATATGAATAGCAACAGTGAACTTAATTATTCTAATAACTCAACACAACAATCAGTGCTAAACCAAGCTGCGGCTTTGGCAGATAGCAATTTATTTGCAGATTACCTTGTTTACGAAAACCAAGGTGAATGTTGGTATGCAGGTGGTATTCAACGAGCAATCACTGTATATGCAAATTACATAGAAGTGAAAATAGGCGAGACAGTTAAAAGCATCAGTGTTGCTCCTCAAGACTTAGCACAAGCACTACATGAGCAATTAAAACAATGGCAAGGTAACTGGCAAGTATGCGGTTGGGCTTGTTTTGAATTTGCATATGCACTGCATACCCCTGAGCTACTCAAACACGGTGAACTTGACGAGAAAGAGCCTCTGCTTTTTTTATGCGAACCAGAACTGTCTGTGACACTACGAGACAATCATTACGAAATCAAAACAACCAATAATGCGCTGCAAAAGCAGGCACAGGCGATTTTAAATAATGTAACTCTGGCAAGTACACTCAACTACCAACCTGTAACTGTGACAGATGACCCACGCTATCGTGACGCAGTACGAAAGTCAGTAATTGCAATCAACAATAACGAGTTAGAAAAAGTTATTTTATCTCGTAAAGTACCGCTTCATTTTACACCTGACTTAACCGCCACATGGTTGTATGGGCTACAAAACAATACTCCTGCTCGTTCATTTACCATGCAGTTAAAAAACTGGAAAGCCACTGGCTTTAGCCCTGAGATTGTTATGGCGCTAGACAAGCACGGTATGCTAACAACCCAGCCGCTTGCTGGTACTCGAAGGCTTGAAGGTGACATGGAGCAAGACAAACTTATTTTTGATGAGCTACTTAAAGACCCGAAAGAGACGCATGAGCATGCTATTTCTGTTCGCTTATCTATGGATGAAATGGAGCAAGTCTGTACGCCATCCACCGTACATGTCGATGAATTTATGACACGTAAGCTACGTGGCTCAGTACAGCACTTAGCCTCCAAAGTACGTGGGCAGTTAAAACCCAATTATAACGCGTGGCATGCCTTTACCAGTTTGTTTCCGGCAGTAACCGCTTCTGGCATACCAAAAGCGCCTGCTTTTGCACAAATTTGCAGTCATGAACTAAGCAACCGGGGATTATATTCAGGGGCTATCTTCAAACTAAACAGCGAGGGTGAAATGGATGCGGCGCTGGTACTGCGCAGCGTGCTAAGCCATGGTGATAATTACTGGCTACAAGCCGGGGCTGGTATTGTTAAAGACTCAACACCTTCTCGCGAACATACCGAAACCACTGAAAAGATGAACAGTATTTCACCTTGGGTAGTTGCTAAACGCTAGCGGCGTTACTTTTTGCAGACTCAACATTAATTTAAAAAAGCCAAGGAACTGGCTTTTTTGACTACATCACACTTTACACCCGTGACAAGGAACATTTATGACTCAAACAAATGACGCAACCTACGACCTAGTTGGTGTCGGTTTCGGGCCTTCAAATATTGCTCTGGCGATTGCGCTTGAAGAAGCAAACCAGCAAAATAAAACGATCAACGCTTTATTTTTAGATAAGCAAGTTAAGTACCAATGGCATGGTGATACAATCACCGACCAAAGTGGCCTACAAGTTTCCTTTTTAAAAGACTTAGTCACACAGCGCAACCCACAAAGCCCCTATACATTTTTAAACTATTTAAAAACCCATGACAGGCTGATAGATTTTATCAATTTAGGCACCTTTTGCCCCAGTCGATTAGAGTTTAACGATTACTTAAATTGGGTTGCTTCACACTTTAGTGAACTGTGCAGTTATGACAATAATGTAACAGCCATCCACCCAGTCTATGAAGGGAGTAATGTCACTAAGCTAAAAATAGACACTGTTTCAAGTAACGGTGAACACCATGTTCATTTCGCTCGCTCATTGGTATTTAGTGCTGGCGGCAGCCCAAATATACCTGCGGCATTTCAAGAGCTGCGGGATTCGGCCCAAGTATTTCACCACAGTCATTACCTTAGTAAGCTGTCTGAGCTTGCCATAGACAAAAACCGGCCATTAAAAGTCGCAGTCATTGGCGGCGGACAAAGTGCCGCTGAAGCCATTTTAGATTTAAATAATAGATATGATCATGGAGAGGTTGACTTACTGTTTCAAAGTGATGCTATGAGACCCGCCGACTCAAGTCCGTTTGTAAATGAAGTTTTCAACCCTTCAACAACCAACAGAATGTTTGAAAAATCACACGATGAAAGGCAGCGACTCCTCACAGCTTATAAACATACCAATTATTCTGCTGTTGATGCTGATATGCTTGACCAAGTCTACCAGCTCTTTTATATGCAAAAAATAACTAAAAAGCAAAAACATAGTTACAACCCTAATAGCCAAATTACACAGGCTAAGTCGGTCAATAACAAAATAGAACTGACGGTTTTAAACAAAGACCTTGGCATAACCACAAGTAAACAATATGACCTTGTGATCCTTGCAACTGGGTATCAACGACCCAAAAACAACCCTATTTTAGCGCCATTACAAGAGCATTTAGGTGACTTTACCATAAACAGAAATTACCAAGTTAAGACTGGACCAAACTTTGCTCCGCCTATTTTTGTCCAAGGCTTGTCAGAGTCAACTCATGGCTTAAGTGATACGCTCTTATCCGTATTGGCTATTCGCTCACAAGAAATTGCCAGTGCACTGCAACATTCACTAAAGATTTAGTACACAACAATACTTGGATAAAATGCAGTAACATCACTTGGTGTTAGCAGAGCAACCTAAGTAGCTCTTAACTTGCTTCTGTCAGACTAGATTAGGGAGAATAAAACCTGACAGAAGTATGAATGACTATAACCAATGTTATAACGAGACTAATAAGGCACAAATAACGCACACATCAATCGCTGCACCTTTAATGCTAAACCCAGCTTATACTTAATAAAGCAAACCTCTGTTTAGCGTTTTATTATGATTCGGTTTTATTACTATTTGGGCGCAACTGATGTTGAAGGCCGAGTAAAAAGTTTCTAAGAATTTGGTCTTTACACGCTCTATAGTGCTTATTTTGAGGCTTGCGAAAAAACGCACTAAGTTCATGCTTACTTAACCGAAAATCGACACATTGCAGGGTCTCTAAAATATCTTCAGCTTTGAGGTTCAAAGCAATACGTAACTTTTGAAAGACAATATTATTGCTTAACTTATCTTCAGGTTCAGGCTGCTCACCTTCGCGCTTACCACGCTTTAAATTAATGAAACCATTAAGAAATACAGCTAATTCAGTATCGCTAAGTTCAACGAAAGACTCTTCCTCTTCTTTTTTCAGCCATTGAGAGACTTGTGCATTGGTTACATTAACATTTGCTAAAGAGAAAATTTCAGTCATTACATTATCGTTTAAATCAAATGTATAGCGAATACGTCGTAAAATATCATTGTTGGTCAAAATAGTTCCTAGTCTTAGGTAAATCCAGCACTATCAACATAATTACTGGCAAACTTGGATTTTATCAGATTAGTGGTTTACTCCCTACTAATTATGTCAACTGGCTAACTAATTGTAATGCCCAATAAGTTAGCTAGCAACACTCTCTCAGCCATTGTGCATTTTGTAAAAAAAATATTTAAAGCTTTAACCTATGTTACTGACAGTGAGTGGCTAATTATTGATGGAAGCATTGTAAGGACACATCAGCATAGTAGTGGAGCACAAAGTAAAAAGAACGAATCGAGTGGTAAGAGTTGTGGTGGTTTTTCAAAAAAAATTCATTTAGCCGTTGATAGCCAATTATCCTAAAAGCGAATACGTCATTGCCGATAAAGATTATGGCAATCAATCTATTAGAGCCTTTGTAATAGAGCAAACGGGCGGTAAAGCAGTGATACCTCGGCGTAAAGGTAATACTAAGAAAAACAAAGAGATGGATTGGTGTCTATATAAATACCGTCACCTAGTTGAAGATGCTTTTGCCAAAATTAAACATTTTAAAGCTATTTCAACAAGGTAGGTTCATATTTGCTGTAAAATAGTATGATGCAAACGTTCTGACCATTTGACTTAATGCTTGGTACATTCTAAAAGACCGTTACTTAAAAAGAGCAAATCAAACTTTTCCAGCCACGTACTATTTGTTGGCCTATCTATATCCCGTATGCTACTTGCTTAACTGCCGCATCGACAGAGGCAGTTAACAAGTTTGTTTATTTAAAACTGACTGTCACCGTGCAAAAATAGCCAAGATAGAACATTATTGCCTATTAACATAATTAAGGCCTATATGTGTTAAGTTGTAGCTCTAGAAGCTTGAATTTGGCTGACGCAAAAACTCCAACTCTTCTTTTGTTGAACTACGGTTTAACATTGCATTTCGATGCGGATAACGACCAAACCTGTCAATTATAGCTTTGTGCTTGTGTTCAAAGTCGAGACTGCTAGGTATCCCTACAGACTCAAATAGCTTAACTGCCTCCGTATGAATTAATTTCGATTCGCTGTGCATAAAAGGCATATAAAGAAACGTTCTTTGAACATTAGATAGATGTGAATCAAGCCCCTTTGAAATTGCAAACTGAGCTAACGCTAGCGCCATGAAATCACATGCAAATGACTCTGGTTTATCTCGGTAAATATTGCGAGAAAATTGGTCTAAAATAATGACTTCAGCTAAAGAGTCAATCGCGCTATCACGCCACATAAACAATTCACCTGCTTTGGCTTGATGGTGTAAATCGCCAAAACGAGTTTTAATCATAAGATCCAAACTTGAGCTTTTTTCCCACCACTGCCGTGGTTCAAGTTCATTAAACCAAAAATCAATGACTTTACTCTTCATATTCGCCCCTTTCTATACCAACCATTGTGCAATATAACGAGCCTGTAGAATTACTCGTTTTAATTTATTTTTATTGATACCTCAACCTTAGCTGAGTTGCTATTTTGACTCAATCGATTAGAGGCTTGAGTGGGCCTTAAAGGGCAATCGTTTTATACAGCCACGTACTAATTATTTATTGGCCTATCTATATGTGTTTGCCATGTGTTTACCGTAAGCTACTTGCTTAACTGCTACATCGAAAGAGACAAATTTAGAATGAACTGTCACTGTGTATAAACGGCCAAGATACACTTACGATAAACAGGGATGTTAAAATTAAAATGACTCTGCTTATGTTTTAAAATACTCCTTAAATATCTAACAAGCCTTTAATATTTCTCATGTTGAAAAAACAGTCTCATCGCCCCATTCACAGAATAGCTTGCTAAAATGTGTAACGAAGCGAAACCAAGCAAGCCGTTAATACTCCCTATACTGTAATGGCCTTGTTATATACCCTTTTTAATATTTAAAAATGAGTCTAAAACCTCAAAAGTAAAGTTTTGAAATGCTTCTTCGCAATGGTCGTTTACACCGCAATTCGCAAAAGCGGTAATACTGACATCTCCATCGGGAATATAGATGTTTTGCGTAAAGTAGCCAAATTCAGTGCCGCCATGATGATAGAATTTTTTACCATTTACTTTTTCAATCCAAATACCAAGCCCATAATAGAAATCAGATGCATAATAAAAACGTGCGCCCCAAGATTCAACCAAGTACTTTTCACCTATCATTTGCGCTCTCACACTTTCACTGAACACGCTGTTTTTACGTACGATAGCCCTTAAAAGCTTTGCCATATCTTTAACGTCTGATGCTAAAGGAGCATCAGACGTAGCAGTTGTTCCAATAATATTTTTTGTATCAACCCAGACATTCAACGGGGTTGGGAAAAGAGGATCAGTCTCATTAATAAAAAACCCCGATGTCATCACTGGTTGATGTTTTTCAACACCCTTAGAGTAGCTAGATGTCATTTTTAATGGTTCAATAATTCTGCTTCTGATCGCCTTTGATGGGTGTTCTTTTAAAACGCGTTCTAAAATGACTCCGGCCAATGCATAACCCGTATTTGAGTACGAATGCCCTTCCCCTGGTTCAAAGTCTGCGGGTTGGTTGAACGCAAAGCCTAATGGAAACATGTCCGTTGTAATCTTATTCTGCTGAGCATATTGCGCTTTAAAAAACGCATACTCACCAACATCGTTATATTCAATAATACCGCTTGTGTGATTTAACAAGTGCCTCAAAGTCATTTCATCCGAATATTGAATTTGACTAAGTAACTCTTTATCAAGGTATTTACTTATCGGTGAATCAAGGTTAACGATCCCTTCTTCGGCCAACAAGACTACCAACAGTGCTGTTAATTTTTTCCCGGCACTGCCATTAGGTATCACAACATCCGTTGTCATTGGCTGCTTTTTTTCCAAGTCTTTAAAGCCAGCGCTACCTATAAACCTGCCATGTTTTGATTCTACAAGAATTACGGCGCCGGGAATGTATTGAGATATAAGATTATCTAGCATTGCTTGGTATTTATTACGGTAGCCAATGTTCTGGTCCAGATGTTTATTCGCAACAACAGAGTAAGGTATTAACATAGAAATGATAAATACCAGCTTTAATAGAGATTTTTTATTCACTAGATTCATCCTTGACTCAGCTATAACTACTAGGGCATGTGACGCTCGCATAAGCTGCGCATAAATACTTAACTAAAATTACTAACAAAGAGCACAGCCAAGTGTTTTGCGTCCGTTTTTGATGCCCTTGATACTCATTGAGCCCTTTGATTGGGTATTAATCTACAATAAAGCAAAAACTTAGTATTGTTAATCGCAACAGCTAAAGAAAATTAAGTATCGTGAACATTGCTTAATATCCTTCATAAAAAACTTACCAACATTGTTTATAAATTCATTAGGATACAACCCTAATGAATTACTTAGCCAAACAACAGTAACAGCAAATTTGAGTGCCCAAATTTAAGTGCCTGTCCATGAAGAGGATACATGAAGAGGATATTTACTTCGATACCATATTAAATATAAAAAATGTTACTTGGCATTGTTTTAGTTAGCGTTTTTAAAAGTATTTGCGGAACGATTTAACTAGAAGCCCGAATTCAAAGGTTTAACACTTAGGCAACTTACAATAGAAATTAAACTAGTTTAATTACGTAATTTAGGCTGAGGCAGGGTTCTAAACACCTCAGAATTTGTTAGAAATTTACTCATAAAGCACACTAAACTCTTTTACCCACGCGATTCCAGCGCCGCTCATAATCTCATTTCCTAACTCTACATCTGCTATAAATAGGTTTTGCGAAATCAACCTCTCGTTGATAGCATATTTTAAAAGATTAAGTGCTGGGATATTAGCTGACATCATGAGTTTTTTAGCTCTAAATGAAACATTTACCCACTTGTTATCATTGACACCCGACTTGTCGTCCCAATCTTTCTGATGCCAAACTTCCCAAGTAGTATCATTAATCATGATTTCACCGAATTTTTGACCCGCTGGATTAAAATGCCCTGTTGTGGAATATGTCCAGAACATAGTTTCAGCCGCAATGACTGATTTCTTGGGTTCCGAACCGTTATACTCTTCAGTAATAAGCCACATAGTAGTAGCTATATTATGCTCTCCGTTTGTTTTAACTTCGATTTGGTATGCAACATCTAGCTTTTTAAGTTCCGAAATTTTTAAGGGAAATGAAGTGTCGAACTTTGGCTCAGGCGCCCAAGGTGAAGCACCAATTTTAATTTGAGGCTGGGAATAGATAACTCTGCGACCGAGTGGCCATGACCAAGACCAACCAAATTGAACCTCACCATCAATTGTTCTCTTTTCTAGACATTGGCTCCAATCATCACTCTGTGCAGCCGTTTTATTCCAAACATTATGGTTAGTATCCCTTGTTTAGAATAAACAGTCACTTGAAAAGAGCAAAGCAAATTTGCTACTTATTATTTATTAGCCAATATTACCAAAGTGTACCCATAATTGACTAGCAGTTTGAGTGTCTGTCCACTTTAGTTCTTTCTGAAAATTATAGCTATTGGATTATTTATAACTAAGTGATACTCTTGATTTGCGTAAAGTTAATTGCGTTAATAAAAATCTTAAGGAATGAAAATGAAAATAAAATTAAATAAAAAACAGTTAAAAACTTTAAATGCGACAAAAGAAATTAATAATGTAGCAACTCAGAAAATTGCTGCTGGTAATGCTTATGCTAACCCTGCATCTTGGACGTCAGCGATGATTTTTTGCGATGCGCGCACAGGACTTTGCCCTGTAGATCCAAAATAATCATCAGATGATTACTATAGGTTCATACTTTCATATGGACCTATTACTCTTACAGCTTCAATTTATCTATCCAAGCAACGTAAAACCTAAAAGTACAGTCATTTCAAAAAAAGAGAAAACCAACACTTTTCTTCCAACCCCATATTGTTACCAAAAAGAAGATTCTGAAAGGACGGTTTCACTTTAAATATTATTAGCTACATATACTCACTCTATTTTCTACGTTTTTTGCAAGTCGGTGCTCACATGCTCGCTGCAAATTTAATTTAGCTCGTGGTGATTTTGGGAACTCACTTTTTATAAAAGCAAATAATTTTAAAGAATCGCTTGCTATATTAGCCCAGAGAAGCTCAAACGCTAATGATGATAAACTTTGCTCATTAAAATCAAAGTTGTTTTTTTCCGCCTTTAAGCCGTTAAATGTATGATTAAAGTTGCCAGAAACCACGCCTTTAATTAAAGATAAAGTTGGATCATTTTTACGATTAGGGACATTTTGACCATATAAAACACCTGCAATATCGAGAGTAAGTTGCTGTTTCAAAAAATAACTTATCCCAGTATTGCTTAGAATAATAATGCTATGCTTATCATCTATGAAGCGAGTCATCATCGTGCTATATCCATCAAACTTTCCATCATACGTGTGAACATTCACTTCGAGGCCTTGGGTAATAGGGATACTTTCTATGCGCCAACTGTAAGGGTGTTGTGGGGAAAATAAACGTTTTTTGCTTTTATCACTTAGAAAATCATCTCCATATAGTGCCAAATCAAACCTATGGAGATCATTTACACTTGTGTAAATGCTTGCCCCAGCGCCAAATAAAGACATATTCTTTGAGATTTGTTCTTGGTATCCTCCGCCTACTTTCCATTGATAGCCCCTGACTTTATCCGCATATGATTGGAAGCCAAGTGCAACACCAGATTCCATCATATTTAATGGTTCATAAATATACTTTTGAATACTCCTTAAATAAGATTCTTTAGTCGATTTTTCTATAACTTTTCCCAACAAAAAATATCCTAGATTGGAATAAAGGTAGTCTCCACCGGGTTCAAATAAGGGCGATAGTTTTGCAATTAAACTCGTAAATTCCAGCTCCGAAGTTTTTCTATGAAAATCTTCATTAAACCATCCGTCGATAGCAAAATGATTAGGAAGACCCGAAGTGTGACTTAAAAGGTGATGTAAGGTAATCTTTTTACCTGATGCATTATTAAACTCTGGAAAATAATCTGCGAGAGTCGAATCGAGTTTTAGTTTTCCTTGCTCTTCTAGTTTAAGTACCAATGCTGCGGTTATTGGTTTGCTTAATGAGGCTATTTGAAAAGAGTCATTGTTCTTGATCCGTTTATCTAATAAACGATCAGCTAGCCCATGAGAACCTTCGTATATAACTTTTCCCGACTTTGCAACCAAAATAACGCCGCTATCAAGTGCATGGCTGGAAACATAGCTATCAACAATTTTGTTAATTTTTGCACTGTTAGTGCTTAGTTTAATGAGTCCTTCTTCTGGGCTTTTTTCAGCAAGTAAACTAAATGGTATGGAAGCTCCAACCAAAAAAATCCACTTTTTAAAACCTACCACCTGACTACTCCTTTGTTTATTGATACTTATTAAGCTTTAACATTTTAGTATTTATGTGACACGCGATTTATATTGCATAATCGTTTGTCAGACTGTGTTGCAAGCCACTCGGTGTAACAGAGTTGGTCTTATTTATGCTATGGGGATTTGTTTTTAGAGCCTCTACCTAAATAAGCTAGTTTAATCTGCTTACTGATATAACTTTAGTTTCCCTACATTGCTCAACGTTTATTTTTACCCCATCACATCTAATTTATTACACTTAAACAATGATAATTGTCTAAAGTGCATACGTTAGTAAACTGAGTAATTAAACATTTGACTTAATGCAGCAACCGTAACTGTTGCTAACCTACTATATGCTTAAAAAAGATCAAGTTAAACAAAGGGAATGGAAAAAGTAGGCAGCGATGCGATCGCAATAAGAGAGCCTCACTATGTGTTTGCCGTAAGCAACTTGCTTAACTGCCTCATAGACAGACGAAGTAAACAAATTTGTTTATTAATTTAAAGTTGCCCGTCACTGTATAAAAGCGGCCAAAAAGAGCATTAGTGCCTATTGCCAGAGTTATGGCTCATATATTTAAGAGTTTAATCTCCAAAAAAAAATAAAAAAGACAGCCATAATTAAATTATCAAACTATTATCATGAAAAGCCAGTACGTTTGATATTTTTACGCCAAAAGTACTTTTTCGCTGCAATTTTTAGCTCAATCAGGCGGGGGTTGGTGATAATTGCAACGGGAAAATAAAAAAGACAGCCATAATTAAATTATCAAACTATTATCATGAAAAGCCAGTACGTTTGATATTTTTACGCCAAAAGTACTTTTTCGCTGCAATTTTTAGCTCAATCAGGCGGGGGTTGGTGATAATTGCAAAGTATCAAGCGCAGCTTTACCTACCTTGCAGCATTATTGTGGTTTACTTTGTGGATGCTAAATTGGCTTAGCCGAGTAGCTTTTCGCATTGACTGAAACTGGTTCGCCGTTTTACCTCTAAATGCGTGTAGTAGTCATCAAGCTTGTTAGTTCGCCCCACAGCACCTTTAAATACTTTGGTGAATTGTGTTGTGAGCTTTAGCCAATTTTCGGGCGCTATGCTTAGTCGCTCTAAAATAGGCAGTGTGCGCTGCTCTATGTGCCCGCGTTTATCTTCTCTCATGCAGCGGCCTGTTAGCTCAACCAGCTCAAGGTATGACTTAAGTTCAAAGGGGAGACCTTTGGGCATGTGTTTTCTTGGGCTTCCTGCAAAACGGGCGAGTTGCTTGGGTTGTTTAGCGTCTTTGGCTGCTCTAATTCGCTTTTGAACGCTGGTGTGTGCAGAGTCTTCTGGTGTTTTTGCCATTTTAGCTCTGATGGGGTTTAGGTCAACATAGGCCATACATGCAGCCAGCGCCGCTTCATCAAGCAGAGCTTGCGATTTAAAGCGCCCTTCCCAAAATCGGCCTGTGCAGTTATCTTCTTTATTGGCTTTTCTGGCAATGTCTTCGTTGAGCACGCGCATAAACCAGCTGATATCAGCAAGTCGAGTGCGATAATCTGCAATGGTACGATTTAAAAAGAATTGTTGCGCTTTATCCAGCTTATCCCCTTGCAAATATTTTTGCGTAAGCAGTGTACCTTTAAATAATTTGTGCCAACGAATAAGTATGGCTTTATCATTCAGTCTATTGGCTTTTTTATCATCAACATACAAAACAATATGGGTATGATTGCTCATCACAGCATAAGCACACACATCAATACAAAATACTTTGGCAAGTGCCAGTAGTTTATCTTCTACCCATTGCCTGCGGTGCTCATAACTTTTGCCAGTTACTGTATCGTCACCACACAAAAAAGCACGGCGAACACACCGTGAAATACAGTGATAGTATTTTGTATCAACTAGACTAACCTGCCTTTTACGTGCCGTTGCCATGAGACTTGCCTACCTTTTGAATAGATAGATAAAAGATAGGCAATGACTGAAAAACAAGCAAATAAAAGTGGGTGTCATGTTTATTTGTTTATTTTATGATGTTTATTTTATGAAAACTTCATGAAGCCCTCTTTGGTGAAGAAGCTGAAGGTGATGAAATACCACCTTTTAATTCGTCACTTGAAACCGCCACCGTCGAAGAACTGGTGGAAGAGCTTAAAGCTCGTGGTGCAACCAAAGTAAATTTAATTTTCTAATGAATAACAATGAGGTGAAATACATCTCTGAGCTTCTTAAAACCCTAACGAATGATATGGACCCACTGTAGTGGCCAAATTTATTGTGCCACTACAGTCACAACATAAGTATTTTGCCAAGATCCCCATCCAATATGATGGAGCTCTTTAAGTTTATGTTGTTATCGGTTTAACAAATAAATCATGAAAAAATAAATTAACGACTTTCCTGAACAATAAACTGAAATTCACATTGTAAACCTCGACATTCATTATGTGGAATAAATACAGCAACACCTTGAATATTTGTTAGTGCCATATCACCACTTTGTATTTGGAAGTGATCATGTCCGACCTCGATAATAGTAAAATCACATCGCCAAGTAAATGAACCGCAATTTGATGAGATACTTCGCCTAAGTTTCTTATCAATGTTATCACTGACTACACCAATAGGAGATTTATGGCCTAGATCAACATCAATAAACTTAATACCTTGATAGCCATTATCAAGATCTTCAACCCAAAAATCGCACTTATTAGCATTACAGTCACTTGCTTCTCGCGTGGTCAGCTTTAACGGATATCCATGTCTAGCAATATTCTGAACAAATAGCGGTAACCCAGTCGCAACGTGCTTAATGCGATATTTCTTTTGTGATGCAACACGTCGAGGCGTTCCTAGCACACATTCATCAACCAGTGTTGATCCAATTAGTTCATTAAATTGGCACTTATCAAAAAGTTCAGGAGTATTTCCCATCATAAGCCTGAGTGGCTGCATTGGTTGACGACGTTTATCCATCTGCGTAGTTACATCTTGAGAAATCAACGCTGCTACAGATAAGGGTGTAAAATGGTTCTCGCTATCATGACATTCAAGGCAAAAGCTGTTCTTAATGCTATCAGGCCTCTGCATATCCCAAAACAATGGCCCTTCTGGAAATAACAGTATTTGCCTTAATGAGTGGTCATCAGTTTTGCTAAATAACAATGAGTTTGCTGCTTTTTCTTTAGCAAAGCCATGCTCTTCAGTATAATTATGTAAACATGCGTAACGTGAGAATAGTTTAGCGCTTATTGATTTTGAAACCACTTCATGAGTTGTTGCTCCATATTTATTCGCTTCATTCCACCATTTTTCATTGTCTTGCTTGGTATTAATACCAACTATGGTGCCATGACCATGATTACATACAGACTCTAAATCAGGACGATATGCAAATACTTTAAATTCATCAACCCAACCACGAATGCCATCAGCACTGCCTTTAAGAGAACCTAGGACAGTATCTCCAGCAGAAAATGGCTGATGTATAGGTGTATTCCACTGTGTTAAAAGGTAACCATTTAAAAAAACATCTATCTTAACGGTTCCACCCTCAACTTTATTCACCTGTAAAGCAATGTGGCGCCATTGCTTGTCAGTAAAGGCAAAAGCGGTTAAATCGACTTCAAAAACGTACCCAATTTTCGTGCTTCCTTCTACAAGATAGCTGAGTGTTTTATGTGATAGACGCAAAGTTGATTGATCAGCAAAGGTTAACAATGTTTTGCTTTCCTCACTATCATTTTGTCGAGGATCAACAAACAAAGTAATAAACGCTTCATCTAACGCTTTTCCTATACTAAAACTGACACCCGATTCTCCATCTAGCCATAGTCCTTTGCCAATAATGCCACCTTTAGCAATGGGTTCAATTCTCACATTACCATGGGTGTGTCCATAGTTCGGTGTAAAATCATTAGAGCCAGTTGCTGCATTTTGAATTCGAGGAGCCTCATAATCAGAGAGCGTAGAGTCTCCATACCTAAAAAAGCCTTTCCCACCAAAATTATAACGAGTTTGAAAACCATCATTATGACGCATGTGAAGATGATTCCTTATTTCCCACCTCTTTATTGGCCCTTCATCTTCAATGTCATGAGTCAATGATGCATTCATATTTGCAACAATAACGCTATGTTTATTGATAAAATCATCAAACGCAACATCAGCTGTGCCACGACCTGTACTTAAATGCCAAACAACATCTCGTGGCGTACTTGGCACCATGTTTGAGTTATAGTTAAATAGATTTTCAAGTGAATCAATAAACGTTGTATTTTTAGCGCCCATTAATGGTAGTTTGTCCCGCTCCGTGCTTCGAGCTGATCCAACAACTTCCATAACATCTTGGCCCTGCACATCTCGGTATAGTGTTAAATACTTATGATTTGTTGTACTCAGACCATAATCTGAGTTAGCGAATGCGCCATCCAGTAAAACCATTTTACCATTAGTCCACGCACCCATGGCAACAACACCTTGGGTATGAAGCCCAGATTCAACCCGACTTACAGCTTCTGAGCAACCTTCAACACAGCTAGTTTTATAACGCGTATATTCCACTCCATGATTACTGTAATTTAACATCGAGCGAATTGCGGTAAAAAAAACATTCCGTCCTTCTCTATCAACCCACGGGTAAGTACCTTTAATTGGTTCACCATCTTTGATCAAACTGCCTTCAGGGTCGCGAAACTGTCGTTGAGCAAAGCCGTATTTATTCTTTACTAAAGAATGAAACGGCGCATGAGAAATAGGATAAGGTCCTTGTAACTTGGTAATATCACATGCATTCTCACTTTCAGGAATTACCGCATAAACCATATCGTATAAACCCGACTTTTCTGTACCGTCGTCGGTTTTCCATTTTAATGGTTTGGTATCTCTCCCTTCATTAATTCTAAAAACAAACAATCGACCATCAGCAGTCACCATTGGCTCTAAAAACCGACTGACATCAGGCATTAGATTACTTTCAACATCGTCTTGGCTGTTATAAGTTACTTTAACAATCTTGGCATTTTTTGTTTTAGGGTATTGCACTTCTACACTAAACTTCGAGCGTACTACTTTAGTACCGCTCTTATCTGTCTTGGAACCAATCGCAGACAGTTCATAACAATCATTTTCTGGGTTGCTACTACATTGTTTTGGATTTGATACAGTATTATTATCAGAAAAGACCGAGCTGCCATCACACAATGCTAGGTGATGCCCATGACCAATATTTTCTAACCTCAGATCACTTAAAAAGCCTTTAGGAATACCCGGCTCTAAGGTACTAAAAGGCCGCTCAACAGCTTCAGGGCGAAGCACTGTCAAATTACGAGGGTTGCCAGTTCCTAATCGTTTTAAAAAAAGTCCAATTCGACCGTCATTGCTAGTTCGAATGGCTGGAATATGAGGAGCGGTGTATTGAAACTCTTTTTTACCTTCCTTATTTGTTATTGCTTCAATCCCAGTCGTTTTGATATTCAAAGTAGGAGGTTCTGGTATCACGACTGGCTCATTTAGAGGCTCAAAAACTCCAACTTCTTGTCCATAGGTATAAAAAGAAAGTAAGGTAACTATTAACAAGGTAAACTTACTCAATCGCTTTAAACTTATAGGAAATAAATTACTTACACCTTCCATATCAATACCATTAGAAATAACAAAATAACAAAATAACAAAATAACAAAATAAAAAAATAAAAAAAATCAACTTCCATCACAAAGAATATACCATGTCAAATGTGTATTCCCCTTTTCTCGTTTTTAAAATAGAGGATAACCAAGCCGTGAATAGAGATAACGATGTTGATACTTTGCTGCATTACTTTTTTAAACCCACCCTAACACCAACCAAATACTTCTTAAACGACTTTAATGCTTAAATAAACGCTATTGTGGTATTTTCCATGCAAATAACCGCATTAAAATTTGACAAACCATCTAGCCATCTATACATTCACACATCTTTCATACCACTTGTATTATGCGCTCAAATATGTAAACAATGAATGCATAATAAAAACAACTATTTATTGATATGAGGTTTACATGTCAACGTCTGTAAACAAATTGGCAGCTAAGTTGTCACTGCTTCCTTTGCTCACCTTTGTGGTGCTATTTTTAGGTGCCGGCTTATACTTACAATCGCAAGGTGTTGATTATGCGTTTTATCAACTACCTGCGCCAGTTGCCATCTTACCTGCCATCGTTATCGCATTTTTAGTTAATAAAGCAAGCATTAACCAAAGCGTTGAAACGTTTATTAAAGGCGCTGGGCACAATAACATTATTACCATGTGTCTCATTTACCTCCTAGCTGGTGCCTTCTCTGCTGTAGCAGGTGCCACAGGTGGCGTTGATGCTGTGGTCAATGCTGGTTTATCGTTTATTCCTGCATCGTTTTTATTACCTGGCTTATTTTTAATTTCAGCCGTGGTTTCTACCGCTATGGGCACCTCTATGGGCACCATAGGTGCTATTGGCCCAATTGCGTATGCTGTGTCTTTAAAAACAGGTATTGACCCCGCGTTGATGGCAGGCACCATTGTATCGGGCGCTATGTTTGGTGATAACTTGTCAATTATTTCTGATACAACTATTGCCGCAACGCGCACGCAAGGCTGTGAAATGAAAGACAAGTTTAGAGAAAACCTAAAAATTGCACTCCCCGCAGCCGTATTAACCGTATGCTTATTAGTATTTTTAACACCCGAACCACAGGCAGTAGCAGCTAAACCGTTTGATTGGCTACTGGTATTACCTTATTTGTTTATTTTAGTGTTAGCGGTCGCTGGCATGAACGTATTTGTAGTACTATTTAGCGGTATTGTTTTTGCCGCAGCCATGGGGTTTGTTGGCGATTATCAAGCAGGCAGCTTTGTTAAAGACATCTACAAAGGCTTTAGCGATATGCAAGAAATATTCTTGCTATCAATGTTTATTGGTGGCTTGTCTGAATTTATTCGCATCAACGGTGGCTTAGATTACCTAGCGCAAAAAATACAAAAATTAACTGCAATTATTGCCAAATGGCATAGAAAAGTGGCTGATCAACTAGGTATTGCGGCATTAGTTTTAGTCAGCAATTTATGTATTGCTAACAATACCGTCAGCATTATTGTTGCAGGCCCAGTTGCCAAAAAGCTCGCTGATGATGGTAAAATTAGCGGTAAACGTTCAGCAAGTTTGCTCGATATTTTTGCTTGTGTAATGCAAGGATCATTACCATATGGCGCTCAAGCTCTATTATTGGGAGCGACTTTTAAAATCAGTCCTTGGGACGTGTCTACCTCCTCATTTTACTGCTTTATTTTAGCATTTACGGCTATTTCAGTTATTTGTTTGCGCAGAAATAAAGTCTAAAGCATACATTCACGCTTACCAATGCGCTCGCTTTTTGAGCGCATTGTCTATACTTCTTGTCAGTGACGCGCTCAATGCTATGGATACTGACATGAGATACTTTTATATAACCTTACTAAATATATTCTTATTCATGCTAACTCCTGTTTTGTACGCAGCAAATTGGAGTAAAACACAACTACATATTAATCATGGCCAGCTCGATAACCCATTTACAAAACAACAAGCAATGACCACTATTTATTCATTGCAGCACGCATCTGGTCACGATTTCGGCGATACTTTCTTTTTCATTGATTACCTTGATGACAACTTAATAGATGACTTTAACGATAGAGACTTTTACGGTGAAGCCTATGCCACTTTTAGTACTAAGGCGATGTTTGACTGGCAATATAATGTGTGGCATTTAAAAGATGTGGGTTTTGTGATGGGTATTAATGCAGGCGGCGATACTAAAGTTATGAAGTACTTACCCGGCATTAAGTTAAGTTGGGGGGTTCCCGGATTTAAGTTCTTAACTACGACTATCACAGGGTACTTTGATAACAACGGTGGGCTTAAAAAACAAGGCGCACCCCAAACTAACAATAGCTTTATGTTGGACTTAGCTTGGGGATACCCTTATCAGCTTGGTTCGCATAAGTTTTATTTTACAGGTCATGCCGAATATATAGGCTCGCGACGTGATGAAACAGGTAAATATGTGAATGACTGGATATTAGCGCAAATGATCTTTCAATGGGATTTAGGTCATACTCTAGGTAATAAAAGTGACACGCTAATGTTAGGCATCGAATGGCAAGTCTGGCGTAATAAATTAGGTACATCCGTGAATGAATCATCACCACAACTACACTTAGCTTGGACATTCTAGTTAACCTTAATCCAAGATAACAATAGCAAATAACCTCAGATGAATACTGCGCTAGAGCAAGGGTTCATTCAGCTTGATAAAAAAGAGTGAGCTTCGCTAAACATACTCTTTGCGGTGTAAAACTTCCTGCTTTAAATGATAAAACACTAACTTTAAACTGTTCAGTTTAAAGCTAAGCCCTCACTATCAAGCCACGGTAGTAACTCAAACTTAAATATAATTGCAACTGTTGTAATGTGCAGTAATACACATAAGTCATGTTTTGAGCTTAAATGAACAACATATATTGCAAGTTAAACTCAATTCACATCAGCAAAAATTTATGACTATCAAGGAGCATAGCAATGTCGCATATTACCTTTAAAACACCCACTTTTCTTGGTGGAGAAACTCTGCACGAGTACAGAGACCGTCAAATGTGTGAGCCGCGTTGGGCAAATGTTGTCCAAGGTGTGTCAAATCAAGACTTAGACAATAACTTTGAATTTTTAAATAATGCTGTTTTAAATCGCAGTGCCGATAAAGAACTACTACTGACTACCACAGGCTTATTTGGTCCAATTCGCTCTGGTACTTTGGTACATTTAGATAATCAAGCAAGCAATTTTGTTGTACAAAATAAGCGTGCCCCAATGAACCCTGAGGCAGACCTTATTACACGCCTTAACAGGCTACATAACGAACGTACAGGCTTACCACCAAGTAAAGAATGTGCACTGTGTGTAAGTGGTTTTTGGAGCGCTGTGACAGATGGCGCAGGAATAAACGGGTTAGATGGCTCC
Organism: Pseudoalteromonas holothuriae; assembly: GCF_945859825.1. Lineage (GTDB taxonomy): Bacteria > Pseudomonadota > Gammaproteobacteria > Enterobacterales > Alteromonadaceae > Pseudoalteromonas > Pseudoalteromonas holothuriae. The sequence continues at coordinate 246,324 of NZ_CAMAPC010000002.1, read as the reverse complement.
GCCAATGTATTTGGTAGCACTGGGCAGCTCATTTGTGATGTTGACGAATTAAGCTTTCCCTTACTCACTTATGGCTCCACTCCCAAATCACAACAAACATACTTAGATACCTTGGCCTATTTTGGTGGTATTTTGTTAGCACCAAAAGAAGAATTTGCACTTGGTTTTAATCAGGATTTATGGGGGATCCAATATGACCAAAAATTACCACAGTACATCACAGACTATCAATTTAGCGCAACTAAAGCAGGTGGCTTATTTGTTGAACATCACCCATTTCCACACATTTGGTTACCGGCACAAGGCAAAGATCGTGTCTTTGGCAATCACACTGTGTCTCGTATTTTACTGGGCCGTAAGCTTGATAGTACACATGAAGATGATTACTACCGAACAGTTACAACGCAGCAATACCACTTTAGCATGTTTGAAATTCCTCTCGATGGCAGCGCACTGGCCATTCGGCCACAATGTATACACAACGATAGCTTTACTGAAGGCGCACAAACTGTGTTTCTAGCTAATACTCCTGCCAATACAGTGGCTTTGCGCCATAGTACGCCTATCAAAAAAATGTCAGCCGGTGGCGTTTCAGTGTGGGATTTACAAAAATAAGATCAACTATATTAAATAAATGACCAGATATTGAGACAGAGAAATGGCTTAGTTCAAAGGCAAAAATTTCGGTATGTTGTGATTCTACATAAGTCATTTTTAACACAGTTAATGAGTCATTAGGTCGCTAGAATGATCAATAATTTAATAAAATTGGTATAGTTTTATTTGAGTACAGTTATTTATCTATCGAAGTAGTTATTTCATTCATTAACATACTTCAGTTTGTTTAGATGAAATATATTGAAATAGTATGAACTGAATATTGAATAAGATGGTGCCCGGGGCCGGACTTGAACCGGCACGTTCTTACGAACGAGGGATTTTAAATCCCTTGTGTCTACCAATTCCACCACCCGGGCATCGGGCTGCTTGCGCATGTGGAGATTTAATAAATGGAGGCGGAACCCGGAGTTGAACCGAGGTAGACGGATTTGCAATCCGCTGCATAGCCACTCTGCCATTCCGCCTTATTATCAAAAGTTTGGAGCGAGTAACGAGGTTCGAACTCGTGACCTCGACCTTGGCAAGGTCGCGCTCTACCAGCTGAGCTACACTCGCATCATAAATGCGCTGCTATTAGTTAGTACTATTTAAACAATAAACACGTTCAATTAGTTCATACTGAGTTGCACTCACAAACTTCTTCAATAAGGTGACCTGATATTTGATTGGAGCGAGTAACGAGGTTCGAACTCGTGACCTCGACCTTGGCAAGGTCGCGCTCTACCAGCTGAGCTACACTCGCATCATAAATGCACTATTTGAGTAAAATTATAAAAACACGATAATGATATTTATAATTGCTACCTAATTATACTCTCAATCAAATGGTGCCCGGGGCCGGACTTGAACCGGCACGTCCTTACGGACGAGGGATTTTAAATCCCTTGTGTCTACCAATTCCACCACCCGGGCATCGGGTCTGCAAAAGCATTAGATTGGAGCGAGTAACGAGGTTCGAACTCGTGACCTCGACCTTGGCAAGGTCGCGCTCTACCAGCTGAGCTACACTCGCATCACAAAGAGATAAATCTCTAATCCAAATGGTGCCCGGGGCCGGACTTGAACCGGCACGTCCTTACGGACGAGGGATTTTAAATCCCTTGTGTCTACCAATTCCACCACCCGGGCATCGGGTTGCTTTCGCATGTGGAGTGTTGAGATATGGAGGCGGAACCCGGAGTCGAACCGAGGTGGACGGATTTGCAATCCGCTGCATAGCCACTCTGCCATTCCGCCGTCATAATTAAAAATTGGAGCGAGTAACGAGGTTCGAACTCGTGACCTCGACCTTGGCAAGGTCGCGCTCTACCAGCTGAGCTACACTCGCGATTTTTAATTTAAAAGGCATGCTGCCCTCTCAACACGGACGCATTCTACAGAAGTTATAAAACGCGTCAACATAAAAAATGAATGTTTTTAATCGTTTGCTCAAAAATTATCTAAAGTGCTGCCATAATAAGCACTTCGAGTTAAGAATTAGTCAACTGCTCCTTAGCAGCATAGAAATAAGCTAGCATAGAAGTCACTGTGAGCAAGGTTGCAATAGCCAATAGTGCATAACTAATATTTACCATCCATGGCGCATATTGCCAAATTAAGCCAATAATCGCCAACATCTGTGCAGCCGTTTTAAATTTACCCATTGAGGATACCGCAACATTACCCCGCTTCCCTAACGCAGCCATCCATTCACGCAAAGCTGATATAACGATTTCACGACTAATAATGATAATTGCAGCAACCGTTACAAAGTGATTCTGGTAGTAAGTGGCTAACATAACTAGCGCAACACTTACCATCACTTTATCTGCAACAGGGTCTAAAAATGCGCCAAATGGTGTAGACTGATCTAACTTCCGAGCCAAATATCCATCTAAGATATCTGTCACCGAAGCAAGCCAAAAAATAAACGCAGCAGCAAAAAATGCCCATGAATAAGGCAAATAAAATAATACTGCAAATACAGGAATGAGTAACAACCTAAATGTTGTAAGCGTGTTTGGAATATTCCACATAACTACTTAGTGAGGTCTTTTTCTTTATGTTCGCATGAATGCTTAAGCTTTGTCATGCAAATGATTAAATATCTTTTCAGCCGTTTTCGGGCTGATCCCGGGTACTTGCTTTAGTTGATGAATGTTAGCAGATTTTACCCCCTGCATTCCGCCTAAATACTTCAATAACGCTTGGCGTCGTTTATGACCAACACCTTCAATTTCTTCCAGCATAGATTGGTTACGCTGTTTTTGTCTTTTGTTGCGATGACCCGCGATAGCAAACCGATGCGACTCATCACGAATATGTTGAATTAAATGTAAAGCTGGTGAGTCGCCATCTAAGTTAACCGTCCGTCGGCCACCATCAATTAATAGCGTTTCTAAGCCGGGCTTTCGACTGGTGCCTTTAGCAACCCCCACAAGTAATGGTAACTTATCTAGCGGCCAATCAGCAAAAAACGCTTCTGCTCGCCCAAGCTGACCTTTACCACCGTCAATAAAAATAACATCTGGCACCTTCGCTTCATCTTGTAACTTGATGTAGCGTTTATTCAGCGCAAAGTCCATTGCTGCATAATCATCCCCAGGTGTTATACCCGTTACATTATAACGACGATACTCTTTGTTATTGGGCCCTTGATTATCAAACACAACACACGATGCCACTGTATTTTCACCCATTGTATGACTAATATCAAAACACTCCATTCTTTGAATGTCGCTCAATTGCAGCGCCTCTTTTAATAATGCATATCGCTTATTTATAGAATCTTGTGCGCTTTGTTTTACCGCGATGCTATTTGCGGCATTTTTATTTGCCAGAGCAAGGTATTGCGCTCGCTCAGAGCGAACCTGAGCCCTTAATTGCACTTTGCGCTGTGCAATTTCACCTAAGGCAGTAGCAAGTTCGTCTTGTTCTAATAATGAAAACGGTAATACAACCTCTTTGGCTATACGGCTGTTTGTGCCACCGCTTAGATAATATTGACCGATGAAGGATGTCAGTATTTCATCCGCCTGAGAACCTTTAGGTACTTTAGGAAAGTAGGTTTTCGTCCCGAGTATTTTGTGCTCTCTGATCATGAGCATATGGACTGCACATAGGCCATTTTTCTGTACAAAGCCAATCACATCCATCTCAGCAAAATTACCAGCTACTGACTGCTGTTCCTGCATTTGCCTTAATAGAGCGATTTGATCTCTATGTTTAGCTGCAAGCTCAAAATTAAGCGCCATACTGGCATTTTCCATACGCACCACAAGTTTGGCTATCACTTGCTGAGACTTACCATTTAAGAACTGACGAACCATATCAACTTGATCTTGATATTCTTCATCCGATACTTTTCCTACACAAGGTGCGGAGCAGCGCTTTAACTGATGCTGCAAACAAGGTCGGCTGCGTGCACGGTAGTATGCATCCTCGCATTGACGGACAGGGAAAATCTTTTGCATCAAACGTAAACTTTCAGACACCGCTGCACTGCTGGGAAATGGTCCAAAATACTCCCCTTTATATTTTTTAGCACCACGGTGAAAAGCAAGCCGAGGGTGTTTATGCCCACTTAATAATATATAAGGATAAGATTTATCATCTCTGAGTAAAATATTGTATCGGGGTTGATACTTTTTGATAAGATTATTTTCAAGCAGTAGCGCTTCAGTTTCAGTATTCGTAAGCGTCACTTCGATATGGCAAATATTACTAACTAAAACACGGGTTTTACTGTCGGGTATATTAACGCGAAAGTAACTGGAGACGCGCTTTTTAAGATTTTTAGCTTTGCCAACATAAATTACCTGATGCTCATCGTCGTACATACGATATACACCAGGCTCAGTGCTTAGGGTTTTTAAAAATAAAATGTGATCAAATACAGCCATTAAAATGATAAATTAACGTGTGGTATCAATATCTATCATTTTATGACGAATCGCTAAATGTGTTAACTCTACATCGCCACCGACATTCAATTTTTCAAACATTCTGTAACGATAACTATTGACGGTTTTTGAACTCAAATTCAAACGCTCAGCAATATCCTGTGCTTTTTCACCTTTGGTGATCATCAACATGATCTGTAGTTCTCGCTCAGACAGTGACTGAAATGGATTTTCATCATTACGACCACTAAATTGATTTAATGCTATTTGTTGTGCAATTTCAGGCGCAATATATCTTTGCCCAGCGTTAACGCCTCTAATTGCATTAATCATTTCATCTGGGCCAGCACCTTTGGTCAAATAGCCATGGGCTCCTATCTGCATTACCTTACTTGGGAAAGGGTCTTCGCAGTGAACAGTTAATACAATAACCTTTACATCGGGACAATAGCGACAAATTTTCTTTGTTGCTTCCAAACCGCCAATACCGGGCATGTTCATATCCATTAACACAATATCTGGTTCGTTTTGGCGGCAAAACGTCACCGCTTCCTCGCCAGTTTTAGCCTCTCCAACCACTTTAAAACCACGTACATCGTCTAATATACGTTTAATACCTGTTCTCACAAGTTCATGATCATCAACTAAAAGTACGTTAATCAATAGCTCATCCCCTTACTGTTACCTTGGCCGTCATATCTCATCTTCATGACAGGCCAAGATTACCATATAAATATATAAAATTATAAATATTCACACACAAAAACCCAAATATTTACAAGGAAATTACGTCAATATGCTATCAGAAATACCTTTGAGTTTAGTGCAATATAGTATTCTATGCTCGTTGTGAAAAACGATTAACCCATAATGCAATAACACCATCACCAGTAACGTTACAGGCAGTACCAAAGCTATCTTGCGCTAAATAAAGTGCAATCATCAAAGCAACCGCAGCCTCATTAAATCCAAGCATTGTGGTAAGTAAGCCTAATGCCGACATGACAGCGCCACCAGGCGCGCCTGGTGCGGCAATCATCACCACGCCTAGCATAAATATAAATGGCAACATCTGTACTAATGAAGGTACTTCCATCGACGGCGACAGAAGCATTACCGCCATCGCGCACGTAACAATCGTAATTGTTGAACCTGAAAGGTGGATGGTGGCACATAAAGGCACTGAAAAATTAGCAACTTCGTCTTTCACACCATTTGCTTTACTTGCTCTTAGTGATACAGGAATAGTCGCTGCGCTAGACATTGTACCAATAGCAGTAAAATATGCTGGTAGCATATTTTTAATAAGAGTAATTGGACTGCGTTTTAACAACATGCCACTACCGACATAAAGAACGCTTAGCCAGAGCCAATGCATTACAATAGCAGCAACCAAAACAACCCCAAACGTGCTTAAAGTATCTGCTACAGTGCCGGCTACGGCCATTTCAGCGAATACTCCTGCAATATATATTGGTAATGCTGGAATAATCACCTTTGCCAATAAAGCATCTATAACATCTCGGCCTTGATCAACCACACCTTTTAACGTTGATAAATTTAATTGGCTTATCCCTACGCCAAAAATAAATGCGCTTGCTAAAGCTGTCATTACACCCATTAAAGGCGGGATTTCTAAATCGATATAACTTTGCACTTCAACCGTTGCAGCCACTTCATAGCCCACTGCGCCATCAAAAAATGGGATAAATGCGTTTACAAGTATTACAGCCAAAGTACCTGCTATGATCGTAGAACCATAAGCAAAACCAACAGTTTTACTTAATAAATGGCCTGAACCTTGCGGTAAACCTGCAATACCTGATGCAATAAAAAATAAAATAATTAATGGAATAGTAAAGCTGATCAATTGCCCAATAATAACCTTAGCGGTGTACAATAATTCAACCAACCCCATTGGGAAATAAAAACCAACTAAGATACCGCCTAAAATACCAGCAATAAGTTTAAGAATTAACGACATAATACTTCTCTCACTAAAATGATGCGTTGTTGTATCATGTTTTATAAACTGATTGCCACTAATGTATTCATTTGTCTGTAAATTGATGTAAAGCTAGCTATGCATAGGTGTATATGGATATTTCAATGAAAAATTGCATACTACTTTTTACAGTTTATAGTTAAGCCTATCTGTACCTTGCAAAAACAAGAAATAGACTGTTTCTAAACAAAAAACACAGCAAAGATCAGCAACCTCTAGTAGATAAGAAAAATTTCAGTATGTAGTTATTCTACACGCGTCATTTAACCCCTGAATGATCAATATTTTAATCAAATTAATATTATGCCCTTAAATCAATTGACCGCGTTTAACTGCTACCGATCGCGAAACGTTTGTTTACAATGATTGCATGATATTAAATAGTACTTAAATTATTTTGACAGTTTCAACAGTATGATACGCAATGCAATTTTAGCGTTAACTTCAGTTTTTATGACTGGTGTATACGCTACTGAACAAACTACTCCCATACCTTTTATCAACTCAAGCGCAACAATCGATGGGCAACTCAATGAACCTGTTTGGCAACAAGCAAAAAAAATAAGCATTAATAACATCACTTGGCCGCAAGAAAACATACCAAGCCCTGTTTCTACAACCGCATACGTATATGAAAATGGTCAGTCTTTGTTTGTCGCTTTCAAAGCTGATGACTCTGAGCCTGATCTTATTCGTGCTTTTTTCAGAGATAGAGACAGAGCATGGAACGATGATTTAGTCGGTATTAAGATAGACTCATTCAATCGTGGTCGAAGTGCATATCAATTTTTTATTAACCCTTTAGGTGTACAGCAAGACTCGATAGAAAATGAGCTGACTAAAAGTGAGAACAGCTCATGGAATGGTATTTGGGATAGTGCCGGCGTAATTCATAAAAGGGGTTATACCGTCGAAGTAGAAATTCCCTTACGAGTATTAAACTTTGATGACAGTCAACAATTAAAAAATATGGCTATGGAGTTTGTACGATTCTTACCAAGAGACCAGCGTCTGCGTTTATCGAATATGCAAATATCCCACGCAAATAATTGTTGGATTTGCCAAATGCCGACATTTACAGGTTTTGAAAAAGCCAAACAAGGTAATAATATCGCCATCATCCCCTCTATGGTGCTGAGCAAATCTCAAAGCCGTGACATTGATGGCAGTGATGTACCAGATTGGCAAGACGAAGACAAATCAGAGCCGAGCTTAGATTTAAAGTGGGCAATTACGCCAGATACCACCTTAAATGCAACCTTGAATCCTGATTTTTCACAAGTTGAGGCGGATACAGGGCAACTCAGCGTTAACAACAGTTTTAGCCTTTTCTTCCCCGAAAAACGTGCATTTTTTTTAGATAATGAGGATTATTTTTCTTCACACCTCAACCTCATTCATACCAGAAATATTGCTGCCCCCGACTTTGGCGTTAAATTGTCGGGCAATAAGGTAGGACACACTTATGGAGTTTTTATCACAAATGATGAGCACTTAAATGTGATGGTGCCTGGTAATCTAGGCTCTAGCGTGGTTTCTCTAGAACAAAAGAGCAACAACGCAGCCCTTCGTTATCGTTACGATATAAATGATGGCCTTTCTGTCGGCACAAGCGCCACATTAAGAGATTCACAAGATTACAAAAGCCAACTGGTGAGTATTGATACAAAATATAAACCAACAACCAGCGATACATTCAAAGTGCAGATATTGCGCTCTAACACTCAATACAGCAATATATTTGCTGAAGAATTGTGTGATGGCGACGAAGGTGACTGTGTTCATCCGCCCACTGAAGAATGCATGCAAGGGCAAGATTGTGATTTTAACGAATCAGTCTTAAGGGTGCTCCAGCAAGATAATTTAAATGGCCTAGGATACTTTTTAAATTATGAACACAACACCAAACATTGGCGTGCCTTCACAAGCTACCAAAACTACGATAGAGAGCTACGCGCTGACATGGGGTTTATGTCGCAAGTTGATTTTAATAAGTTTCTAACTGGCTTTGAATATCGCTGGTATGGCGAGCAAAATAATTGGTGGAATCGTGCGCGTTGGTATAGTGACTGGGATATCACACACAATGACAATGGCACATTAATTGAAAAAGAAGTACAAACTAATATAGCAATAGATGGCCCTCTTCAGAGCTTCATAGATGTTGGTGTTGAACATAGAAAACGTCGAGGGTTAAGACACAATAAAGCGAGCCTAAAAATACAAAATAATAGCCACCTATTCTCAGAAAACACGCTTTGGACTTATCTAGAATTCAAACCTGTATCTGGCCTTTTTGCCAGTTTAAACTTGCGTACGGGCAATAAAGTAGACTTAGCAAATAATCGAGTGGGCAATATGCACTTTGCACGCCCTGCCATTAACCTTAATTTAGGTAAGCATTTTGAAATAAACGTTAGGCACAGTTATGAAACTCTCAACGCTGATGGGGCAAAAGTCTATACCGCTAACCTATCCGACATACGTTTAACTTACCAGTTCAATATAAATAGCTATTTAAGAATTGCCGTTATCCATACTGATATTAATAGAAATACACAAAATTATATCGATGAAGTTGATGCACGCTACGAAGGCTTAAGTACACAACTTCTGTACTCCTATAAGCTCAATCCACAAACAGTGTTTTTTGCCGGCTTTACAGATAATGGTTATCAAGATGATGATTTATCGAAATTAACCAAGGATGAGAAAACTTTTTTTGCAAAATTTAGCTACGCGTGGTTAATGTAATGGAATAAAAAACAATTTTTATATTTCTTTTGGCTATAAGCAAATTTGATATATCTTATAGCCATTCTTTACTTCAGTTTTGTATAAAGCAAAGTAAAGTGTGACAATAAGTAAAACCTAGATCACCTAAGGGAAAACAATGTCTAAGATTTTCGCTGATAACAGCTTATCAATTGGCCAAACTCCAATTGTAAAATTAAACCGTGTAACTGGCGGCAACGTATACGCTAAAATTGAAGCTCGCAATCCAAGCTTCAGTGTTAAGTGTCGTATTGGTGCTTCAATGATCTGGGAAGCTGAGAAGTCAGGTCTTTTAACTCAAGACAAAGAGCTTATCGAGCCGACTTCTGGTAATACCGGAATTGCATTAGCTTTTGTTGCCGCTTCTCGTGGTTACAAACTTACTTTAACTATGCCTAACACCATGAGCCTTGAGCGTCGTAAGTTATTAAAAGCACTGGGCGCAAATTTAGTACTTACAGAAGGTGCTAAGGGTATGAAAGGTGCAATTGAAAAAGCTAACGAAATTCAAGCTAGCAATCCAGAGAAATATATTCTGTTGCAACAGTTTGAAAACCCAGCAAACCCAAAAATTCACTTTGAAACCACTGGCCCTGAAATCTTTGATGCAATGGAAGGTAAAGTTGATTATTTCGTTGCAGGTGTTGGCACGGGCGGAACTATAACTGGTACTACTCGCTATCTTAAAAATGAAAAAGGTTTAGATGTTAAAGCTGTAGCCGTAGAACCTTCTGATTCACCAGTGATCACGCAGACCTTGGCTGGTGAGGAAGTTAAACCTGGCCCACACAAAATTCAAGGTATCGGCGCAGGTTTTATTCCTGGTAACCTTGATTTAGAACTAATTGATGCAACCGAACTGGTATCAAATGAAGACGCGATTGCCATGGCACACCAACTAATGAAAGACGAGGGTATCCTTGTTGGTATTTCATCTGGGGCAGCCGTTGTTGCAGCTAAGCGTATCGCAGAAAAGCCTGAAAATGCCACTAAGAATATTGTGGTTATTTTGCCAAGCGCAACTGAACGTTACTTATCAAGCCCAATGTTTGCCGATGAATTTTCAGAACAAGAGCTTGTTCAATAATTCGTTGATAAATTAATAAACAACCGGCCTCGGCCGGTTTTTTTGTCCCTAAAATTTCATGGAAAAATTCTGCTACTTCTCTAAACTTAACCAATACACTGCAAAGCTTAGCTAAGATTTAATATGCGCATTATTCTAGCACTAATGTTAATACTTACAACCTGTTTAGTCACGGCGCAAAGTGTTGTGAATGTAGGCTATTTTAAAAACGCAACCTATCAACTTGTCCAAGGGAGTGAGTATAAAAATGGCTACTTATATAATGTTGATGGGCACAAAAAGATGCTGCGTATTGTCACGCTTGATTGGCCTCCTTACATAGGGCAAGCATTATGTAATAAAGGTTGGGTGTTTCAATTTACAATCGCATTGCTCACTGAGCAAGGCTACCCTGTGTATATTGAGTTTTTGCCTTGGGCTCGCGCGGTCAGGGAAGTGGAAACAGGCAAAGCAGATATTCTCATGCCAGAATATTATATTGAAGATTCAGCACCTTCAGACTATGTTACCGGTAAAACACGCAGAGAAATGCTTGCATTATCAAATTCATTTCCTGGTGGCGAAGTAGGCTTGTTAAAGCGCAAAGGTGACAAAGACCGTTTTGACGGTAATTTAAATTCTTTAAAAGGACAAAAGATTGGCGTCGTAAGAGGTTACCAAAATACACCGGAATTTGACGCCATGATGGACAATGGCGAATTTGTGATTGTAGAAGCGGTTGATGATTTACAACTTGTTAAGCTTCTGGTTGCTAAACGTGTAGACCTAATTATTGGTGACCCAAAAGTACTACGCTTTACCGTAAATTATTCTGACCTATCCAAGAGTATGAAAGTGAAGCTTTTGAGCAATATTGAAAACGAAACCAATATATTAAAATACAATCATTTATACTTTGCTCTAAGCAAAAAGGCACCACAATGGCGTCAAGTACTCGATGACATCAACAGAAGTTTGTACCAATTTGGTAACCAAGGAGAGACGCAAAGAATAATTGAAATGGGAAATTTAGAGTGCTTTTAAAAAAGCGCCTAACGACGCTTTTTTAAAACAGTAGTAAGTTAATCTCAGTTCTAGATAAGCGAATTTGCCCAATAAAGCTATTTTTCTCACTCTCGACGTTGCTTTCATTTGTAATAGCCCGCAATTACTGCATAAAAGCAACAGCGCCTTGATATTGAAAAAAATATTTTTTATGCCAAACCCCTTATCCAAACCTGAGGTTAAGTTAAAGTTCTGTTTGAACTTTCTTAAACAAATCTTGAATTGGCTCACTGGGTTCTTTTGTTGCCAAACTCACAACCACAATGGCACTGAGTGACACAATAAAGCCCGGCACAATTTCATAAATGATGGAACTTAATACTTGTCCATTAATAGTAATTGGCGCATAAATCCAAATTAATACCGTTGCAGCACCTGACACCATTCCAGCTAATGCGCCATAAAAGTTCATACGTTGCCAAAACAAACTCAATAAAACCAAAGGCCCAAATGCTGCACCAAAGCCCGCCCAAGCATTACTAACCAAACTCAAGATTGAGCTATCTCTATCATAAGCCAAATAAATTGCGAATAAAGCCACAACTACAACGCTTAAACGACCAACTAAAACCAACTCTTTGTCTGTTGCCTCTCTGTGTATAAAGATTTTATAGAAATCTTCCGTTAAAGAACTTGAACTGACTAACAACTGAGAAGAAATGGTACTCATGATGGCAGCTAAAATTGCCGCTAATAAAAACCCTGCAATGAGTGGATGGAACAATAATTGTGATAAAATTAAAAAGATGGTTTCAGGGTCTTCGACAACAATCCCCTTTTCTTGGGCATAAGCGGCTCCAAATAAGCCCGTACCAACGGCACCTAAAGCAGCAACAATCATCCAAGTCATACCAATGCGACGCGCTGTTGGCATATCCTTTACACTTCTTACCGACATGAAACGAACAATAATATGTGGCTGCCCAAAATAGCCTAATCCCCAAGACATCGCCGATATAATTCCAATAGCACCACCAGCACCAACCCAAGTTAGCATGTCTGGATTCATAGAATTTAGCGTGGACGATAACGGCGTATCAAGTAATGAATATGTAACAAGTGGTACTAAAATCAAGGCAATGAACATAATACAGCCTTGCACAAAATCCGTAAGGCTCACAGCTAAAAAGCCGCCAAATAATGTATACAAGACAACAACGCCAGTTGTTACGTACAGGCCTAGTTCGTAGCTCATACCAAAAGAGCTTTCAAACAACTTACCACCAGCGACAACACCAGAAGACGTATACAAAGTGAAAAATACAATAATGACCAGTGCTGATACAATACGTAAAGCATTGCCTTTATCTTCAAAGCGATTTGCAAAATAATCAGGTATAGTAATCGCATCACTGGCAAGCTCAGTATATACCCGCAATCGCGGTGCTACTAAAAAGTAATTAAGCCAAGCACCAATGACTAAGCCAATAGCAATCCACGTACTGCTAAAGCCAGTCACAAACATTGCGCCAGGTAAACCCATTAAAATCCAGCCACTCATGTCAGACGCCCCCGCAGACAAAGCAGCCACACTGGGAGGTAAATTTCGCCCCCCTAACATATAACCTGAAACATCTCCGGTTGATTTACGATAGGCGTAAAGGCCTATACCTAACATCACCACAAAGTATATGACTAACGAAATAATCGTGCCTAATTCCAAAGTTACCTCCTTCGTTATGAGCACCCTACTTAATGACAACTATCTAGCACACGCTTTTATTTTTATCATTAAAAAGAGAGCCTTATTTGTTTTGCTCGACTATAGCATGAATAACATTCACACCCCAGCATAGTAGCTCAAGCAATACACTCAACTTTTTACAATTTTTATGACACCAAAAGTGCAGTAGCAAGGGCAAACTAGCCACTCCCAGCTCACCTTCTTAAATGTAAACTTATAAAAGGTTAATTTTTCCCTCTTTATTAATCTAAGTATTAATGTACGAAATACAGGCGCCTTTTAGTGAGCACTCATTAGGTGCGACAATCTGTCACATGTAAAATTTCTGCCATATCGATAAAATTCTTCTCAAATTACTGAATGGAATATAAAAAATGAAAATAACTCTGCTTAGTGTTGCTTTGCTTAGTGCCTTGCAGTGTATGGCTGATGAAGATGAACTAGAGCACATTGTGGTAATAGCACCCATGCAATCGCCTTTATTGTTACAAACTGACCCAAAACTTCCAAGGCAACCCCTTCCCGCTCAGGATGGTGCAGACTTGTTATCAAGCATTACTGGGTTTTCTCTTATCAAAAAGGGAGCCGCAAGTAGCGACCCCGTTTTTAGGGGCATGGCAGGTTCACGTTTAAATATTATTACCGATGGTGGATTAACATTAGGGGGATGTGGTTCTAGAATGGACCCACCTACCGCTTACATTACCCCTCAAACGTATGACACACTAACCGTTATTAAAGGCCCACAGACGGTACTTTACGGTTCGGGAAACAGTGCCGCTACCGTTATTTTTGAGCGTAACCAACAACGGTTACAAAAACCTCAACTCCAAGGTTTTGCCAATGCAGTTGTTGCCAGTGCTGAGCGTCGTAGCATCAATGTTGATATCAAAGCGGGTACGCCTGATTATTATTTTCGTGTTGCAGGTAGCCACAGCCGTGCGGGTGACTACCAAGATGGAAACAACACCACTATCCACTCTAATTACAAACGCTGGAACGGCGATATGGAGCTTGCCTACACTCCGAGTGATGATAACATTATTAGCCTAACTTATGGCCGCAGCGATGGTGAAGTTGCCTATGCGGATCGTATGATGGACGGTAGCTTATTTGATAGAACCCACGGCGCAATTCGTGCACAATGGGCACTTAGCATAGGCGTCATCAACCATCTTGATGCACAGTGGTATTACAACGATGTCGATCACATCATGGACAATCACAGTTTACGCCAATTTAAACCCAACATGATGATGAAGCTGCCAACATCCGCCAACCCAGACAGGCGCTCTCAAGGTGGTAAAATAGTCTTTGATGCTCAACTTAATACGTCCAATACATTAAAATTTGGCTTAGATCATCTGCAAGACCGCCATAGAAATCGAAGCAGCATGAACCAGCTCAACAACCCAGTACAACTCATGCCGCGTAAAACCGATGGCGAATTTAAAAAGTTAGGTCTTTTTGGCGAACATGAGTTATCTCTTGGTGAGCATCAACAGATTATATCTGGCCTGCGTATTGATCGTTGGCAAGCGAAAGACTTGCGGCAACAAATTACCATGATGATGAAAAAAGCACCTAACCCAACAGCCAATACAACTCGTAAAGACACCTTATGGAGTGGTTTTACTCGCTATGCTCAACAGAGCGAAAATCGCAGTTACTTTATTGGCTTTGGCCATACCGAACGATTTCCTGACTACTGGGAGTTACTTGGTGGCAACCGTATGGCCATAAATAGTAGCAGTGCATTTAATACTAATGTAGAGAAAACAAACCAACTAGATTTCGGTATACAACACGCAAGTACTCAGTGGCAAAGTAACGTATCACTATTTTACAACCGTATCAGTGATTTTATTTTAACTGACAACGCTTATGGGCAAGTGGCTATGCAACGTAAAGTAACACGCAATATTGATGCTGAAACACTTGGCTTTGAGGCCGATATTAATTATCACTTAACCAAATATTGGCAAGCAGCAGCAAGCTTCAGTTATGTTCGCGGTAGCAACCTCACGGACCATATTGCGTTAGCACAACAGCCTCCTTTACAAATGCGCGTCACACTAGATTATGAACAAAAAACATGGCGAGTTGGCATGCTTTGGCACGTGGCGGCAGCTCAGCATCGGGTTGCACCGGCGCAAGGCAATATCGCAGGACAAGATATAACACCCACAAGTGGCTATGGTACTTTATCGTTAAACGCACAATATAACCTATCAAAAGGTGTTGATTGGAGCATGGGCGTAGATAACTTGTTTGATAAAATTTATGCACAACATTTAAGTAAATCAGGCTCGGCCGTGAGTGGCTATCAGCAAATAGACAAAGTGAATGAAGCCGGTTTGACCTTATGGAGCAATATAAACTGGCGCTTTTAAATCATCGAGTTTACACCGAAGCGCACGCTTGCTGATTTCGGTGTAATGCCTAGAGTATCGATCAGATTAAATTTTAATCTGATCGATACTCTAGGCATTAATTGTTACAATAGCGACCCAATTCACTTTATTAGCAATCAAAATGCATAACCAACAAGCACTCGTTGAAGCCGTGAATACAAAAATGCCATTTGGAAAACATGCCGGTATGCCCTTATTGTTACTTCCCGAACCTTATGTTGTTTGGTTTAAACAACAAGGCTTTCCTCAAGGCAAACTTGGTGAGCAGCTCGCTATGATTTACGAAGTAAAACTCAATGGTCTAGAAAAAATGTTGATGCCACTTTTAAAACATGACTAACGTTCATTATCAAGCTTATTTATTGGCGGTTTCACCATAGACTTTTTACCTAACAACGTCATAAATGCTTGCCTAAAAGGTTTGAGGTAAATCGCGGCTACTGAATCGTGCCCAGCATCATATCGGCCTACACCAATATTGATATTGGGTGCAGCAGATGCCTTAATTAAAGAACCATACATTCTATCCCAAATAGCCAGTGCAGACCCCAAATTAGTGTCAAAATGCTTAGGGTTATCGCTGTGATGTATTTGATGTTGTGCCGGACTAATTAGCCAACCTTCTAGCTTATCGCCCCAGCTAAAGCGAATATGAGAGTGGCGTAAGTTAGCCCCAAAGATATTAAATAAGAAAACGAATGCATTGGCACCCAGAATGTCAAACATACTTAGCCCTGTACCAAAAAAATGATAGCCAAACCCAACCACTAAGCCTTGCGTGAGTGCCATCCTGCATGCGTAGAGATAGCTTTCAACAGGGTGTGACCGATAAATAGTAAACGGCGTTAATACCTTTGCTGAATGATGTACTTTATGAAATTCCCAAAGGAAGGGCACTTTATGTAGTAATAAGTGCAACAAAAACCGAGTCAAATCATCAACAATAAACAGCATCACCGTAAATATCGCTATCACCGCAGTGTCTGACCAAGCCAGATGCAAGGGCTGGCCAAATCCCCACTCTAAAATATCTGTAGTCGCAATGGCCACAGGCACCATAGTCAGTACAATCGGCGTAAATAACGCCGCCTTCAACAAAACATTTGTGATCAGTAAACAATAATCCAGCTTTGCACTTTTACATAACCATACTTTTTTAGGTAACAAAAATGCCAAAAAACCACGTAGCGAACGCTGAGCTTGCGCGGCAAAATACACAGGTACTGCCATCACGATTGCAGTTAATAGATAGGGAATATAAATGCGCTTATTCGCATCGAGCAAATAATTGGGCAAAGAAATAAAACTCTGCCACATTTGTTCTAACATAGTATACCTCTAAAAAAGGGCCTACTGAGTGACCCTTAATTTATCCCTAGGTAATCAGCACAGTCATTAAAACTGATATTTATATCCTAAAGAAAGTTGACGAGGTTTGCCCGGGCGCGCACCATACGGACGACGGCTAACCACTTCATTTTCATCAAGAAGGTTATCTACTTTGGCATAAATACGGCCATACTCACTTAACTCGTAACTTGCTGACAAGTCAACAGTCACATTTGAAGGCACTTGTTCGCCTGCAAGCGGAATATTAACCGTTGTCCCAATGTTTGTATCTTGCCAGCTTACTCCTGCAGCTTCAGGCATTGAGCTAACATACTTCACGGCCATAGATAACTGCCAATCTTTCGCTACTAAACCAATATTAAAGGTTGCTTGGTGGTTAGGCAAATAAGGCAGTTCATCGCCTTTTTTAACCTCTCCCCACTGGGCGAACTCAGAGCGCAAATCATGCTGAAATTCACTTTTGGTGTAAGTGTAAACAAAGCCATAAGGAACTTCTAAATGCAAACTTAACGGGTAGCTTTGTGAGAACTGAGCCTCAACTCCGTATACATCCACTGCTCCACCGTTGAACTCTTGGTCTATTTGTGAATCAATACCACAGTTCGACTGACTACAACTTTCTTTTAAATTACTATAATCATTGTAAAAGCTAACTAACTCAAACTGAGTAATACCGTCATTAAAGCGACCGCCAAACTCATAGTTCACACTTTTTTCAAGTTTAATATCCTCTGTTTGAGCGGGTGACGATGGCACAAAACCTTGGTGTACACCAAACAGTAACCCCGACTCATCTGATAGCTTATAAAAGCCACTGATACCTGGCATCCAAATACGCGTTGTTTTATCTTGCCAATCTAGTGCATCTTTGTTGTTTTGGTAATGCATATCCATCAATTCACCGCGTACACCTATACCCAGTGTTAACGCATCTAAGGTAATTTGATCTTCCATATACACCGACCAAGCATCAGTTGCTTCGGTATCTAAAGTGGTAAATGCTTTAGCTTGGCCGGTATTTTGAGCACGGCCTGAACTCATCGCATACGTCTGCTCAAAGTGCTTACGCTCAATTTCATCTTCATGATAACGTACACCCACAGCGAGCTTATGGTCTAAGTCAAACAACTTGAACTTAATTGACGCATCCACTTGTATACCTTGTGAAAAGTATTCGCGGTCGTTAGTGCCCATGGTTAAAAAGATTGAGCTACGGCCTGCCTGTACCGAATCTTGCTGGCCTGAAATAACACCATATTCATCCGCATACTTAGTCGGGTTCGCCAAAATAGATGATAAAGAACCACTCGTATTCGTTAAGTTATTTAGCTTACGCCACGCTCGCTCATAATCGTTACGGTAAATACGTGACGTTACTTTAATATCATCATTTTCTAAGTAATGTGAAAACATCACTTGTTGATGTTCAGTATCCATTAAAGCATCTTGCGATGCTGCGTAACGCCGATATGGCGTACTTGCAAAGTCAGCATCCGTCAAACCTAAATAAGTTTCATCTGATTGCTCATCAGAGTAAGACAGCTTAAGTGCAAAGGTATGATCAAAGCCATTTGAACGCATCTTGTAGTTAAACTTGGCCAGAATATCGTTTTTGTTGAATCCGGTATCACCACCACCGTCAAGGTCTTTAAAACCATCGGCTTTTAGATTTACGCCTTCAAGTAAAAACCCAACATTGTTAACAACAGACCCAAAGTAGCCGTGGGCTTTTTGATAGCCATCACTCCCTGCCGACACATCTATACCACCTTCATTAAACTCAGGGATTTTACGCGTCACTAAATTAATGGTGCCTGCAACAGTTTGTGGTCCATATTTAATCGCGGCAGGCCCTTTAAAGACCTCCACCGCAGTCATACGGGTCGTGACTGGAAAATAGTAAGCTGCTGGCGCTGAATAAGGCGAAGGGCCAATCAATACACCATCTTCTAGAATTGTAATTTTCTTACTACGCTCAGGGGTTACACCTCGAAAGCCGATGTTAGGGCGCAAACCATAGCCATCCTCTTCACGAATGTTCACACCCGGTACGGAGGCTAAAATACGATGAATATCATCGTATTCGTATTTTTCTAGTTGCTCTTCACTTATCAATGTTGCAGAGCCCGCTTCAGTACGTAGTTTGTCATAGTGACTGAGTATTTGAATATGCTCTAATTCATCGTCACTATCAGCTGCGAATGCATTTGGCATAGCAACTGCTACTGCCAAAGCTAACAAAGATTTTTGCATAAAAGGCCCTTTAGTCATTATCACCTGCCGACGTTTTTGGAAGTTCTAGTGCAAGCTTATTAATAAAATCATTTTTAAGTTGATCGGTCACTACTTTTACTTTTTCATGTGTATTAGTCACAGCCGCTTGGTCATTAACCAACGTGGTTTGCAAATTACCTTCCAGCGCATTAACAGCCACCTTAGCATCAGCAATACCTTGTAACATAACTTGCTTTGTATCTGAGGCTTGTTGTTCATCTAAGAAATCATCAAACCCAGTTGCGGCTGCATCACCATTACCACCTAAAAACAGTTGCTCAAATGCGGTAATATTGGCTTTTATATTCTCAATAGAGTGCTTAGCATACACAGACTCCACCGCTTGCGGGCAAGCTTCTAAGCCGCAGCTATTAGCAAATAAGCCAAGTGGCGTCGCCAATTTGTAGTCTTTGAGTTCTTCGGTCATATAAAACAATGCATCGGAGATTTCATTGATGGCTTTTGTTTGCGTTTCAAATTTATTACCCGGTTGGCCCGCTGTTTTTAATACCTCACTGTAGCCTTGCTCACCACTCCACTGATTTAATAACGTTTGCGCAGAGTGACTTAAATCATTAGCAACTTCTACTGCAAATTGACAACGCGCCACTTTGCGTGATTGCTCATCGCGAGTATTCCAATTAGCTAAAATGTCACCTGCGGCAACACTGCTACAGCTATAAGCCAACTCATCGTTAAACAACAAATACTCACTGGCATCTAAACCACGACGTTTGTCTGAACGGTTACGAATGTTATAAGCAACACCATTAATCATACCTTGCTCAAAAAACACCACATCTTGGTCAACACTACAGGTGCTGGCATTGGGCCAAGAGTAAATGTCATTACGCAATGACTTGTCGTTCTCTAAAAGCGGACCAACGACCATCAACTCAGCATGTTGCCAGCTAACCATTGTTTCACGCCATGCGTCTTGTGCAGCTAGCTTTGCTTCATCCCTTGCAGCTTTTTGGGCTTCATCTTGCATGCTTGGGTCAAAACTCGTTTCTAAATCACAGTACGCTTTAACTTGTGCAGGTAAAGATTGCGCCTTGTTTGCAAATGCTTCAAAGGTTGGCGTAATTACATTATCGGTTAAGCTCACTAACAACGCTTGTTGATCAAAGCTAATAGTGCCATTGTCTTTGCTGTCAGAAAAGTTCTCGCCGGTTGAGCTTGAGGTACTCTCACCACAACCGCTTAGCAATGCAGCTAAAGTGCTTGCTAACAATAAAGGTTTAAATGTTGGTGCCATCAATCGCCTCTTTTTATTCGATTTTAAATACAACAAAAGGCTAGCCTCGAAAAGCTAACCTTTTTGATAGTTTATCTGTGAGTAAATTACCAGTTAGTAACGACTTCACCGTCAAAGCTATAAACTTGCTGTAAAATATCACGCGCTTGCTTAAGCTCAACAATATAAGCTTCTACGTCCGCCTGTTCACCCACTACTGGCTTGTTACCCATTAACACATGCATTTGCGCAAATTTACCCGCATTTGCCTCTGCATTGAAAGGTGATTCTGGGTTAAATTGCAAATTAAGTGCAAAGCCTTTCATTTCAGACCAGTGCTTAGCTAATGTTACAAACTTATCAGCTTCATAGGTACCCACTTTCATCTGTTCCAGATCAGCGATGGTATCATTAATGTAGTGAACAACTGTGGCTGAGATAGACTTTTCCCATGCTGCCGTTGCAGCAACTGCATAGCCTTTAAGTTCAGTTAACTGCTCATCAGTAAGCTCAGTGCCTACATTATCAGAAATTAACTTACGACCGGCAAAAAATGCATTAAAGGCATCTGCACTGTAGTCAGTTTTTGCATCATAGTCTTTAGAGCCTAAATCACGCTTCGCTGCATTGGTAGAGTTGCCAAAATTGTACTCAGCATTTAAATCAATTTTGCCATCAGCATTAAAGTCGTTGTTCCCTTGCCAGTTTTCACGACCGCCTTTAGCGGCTACTTCTTCATCTGTGTAACTTAGGTAGTTACGAGCAGCACCAAAGTAACCAAAACCTTCATCCCATTGATGCTCAAGGTTTGTATATGCTTTATCGTCGAGAATGTTACTGGTTTTAAGTCCTTTGCCCTGTGTTGCATCATCTAGGTAATCATCAGCACCTTGAGAAAATGCCACCGCACCATATAAAAACTTTTGCGTTAACTGTTTAAGGTCAACACCCTCAGCGGTTACGTAATGCGTTTCTATTTCTTTACCATTTGGCGTTTGTACAGTAGTTTGCTGCACACGCTCTACAACTTGTGCAATTAAAGCGTTCATTAACCCTTCAGGCGTGTTTATTTCAAGACCAGCCCACCCTTCAAAACTTGCACCATCGTTCCAATCTTTGTGTTGGCCCGTTGCATCATTACCTGCAATTTTACCGCTTAAGTCTTTATGGCTTCCTGAAATGTCAGCCAGTGTTGCTTGTTTTGCATCTTGTACGATTGATAATGACATAGCATTTGCGATGGCATCATAGTCGCCATCTGAAATTTTATAAAACTTGTTTAATTGCGCAAGTAATGCATCGGCAGTCATGGTCTGTGCATCAGTTGCTAAGTCACCACCAATATAGTTATACAATTCTTTAATTAGCGCATGACGTGCAATTTGGCCTGAGTAAGATACGCTTGAATCACCTGATTCAGCATTTAAAAAGTCATAATCTTTTGCATCAGTTACATCAAATGTCACAGCAGCAGAGAACGTATTGTTGGCACTGTCTGTGACAGTTACATCAACAGATACTTGTGGCTCGGCTTCAAAGTTTAAAATAACTGATGGCTTAAGTACTAAAGATGTTGCATCAATCAGAAAACGCTCATCAGCAGTGGTAAATGTGAATGTTTCATCCGAGTCAGCATCTGTTGCAGCTAAAGTACCAATAACTTGACCCGCTACGTTTTCATTTACTTGCGCTTGTGCTGTTAATGCAATCGCTGTTGGTGCTGAGTTGGTAGGCGTGGTAACCGTGCCATTATCACCATTATTATTTGAATCGTTACTGCTTGAACTTGAACCGCCACACGCGGTTAAACCCAATGTTGCAACTACAATAGAAGTGGCCAGAAGAGACTTTCGTAAAACCATCAATGATTTCCTTTGAAAATAATTAATATTTGTATTTCTTATCTGGAGTGAAAGTATACACATATCTAAATGACAATCAATATTATTTGCGTTGCCAGTATAAACTTATCACGCTTTGTAGGTAATATATTGGCGTTATGTAAACAATCATTTTTTTTCATTTTAGGTAAATCACAATCAGGCAGCGCTCTGCAAGTAATTCAAACGATTTAGACTGGTGTAGCCAAGCTGTAAATGAAGTATAACTTGAGCCAACCAATAATTAGCAAAAGCGAAACAATCAATAACCTACGAGTAAGGGTTCGAGAATAGCTGTGTAGCGCATTGCCACAGCGCACTTACCACTGGGTCTTGCAGCCTTTTTTGCTTGCAAATCAAGCCAATTTCAATTTCTTCAAGGCTACCTTTTGGTTCGACTTCTAAGTGTTGAACTTGATTTAAAAACGGGCTTTGTTCTAACACAATTTGCGGCACGCATGCGACCCCAAAACCTAAACTGGCCAATGCCACCATTGCTTCATGACCTGACACATGCGCATAAACTTTAGGCGTTAACTTTTGCCTCGCGCAAAAAGCATCAATACGCTCCTTTAACACACCATGCTCTGGCATAATAAAAGGGAGCTGCTCCCATAAGCTAGGCGTATTGAGGTGGCTATTAATCAGCTCACTTAGCGGGCAATCCATGGTAGGTGCTATGATCACTAGCTTTGATTTACCAAGTGGTAAATATGCAACTCCTTGCGGCAAATGCGATGGCGCAACCGCAACTGCAACATCTTCTTTGCCTGTTTGTACATGGTTAATAGAAAAAGCGGGATCGCCTGTATTAAGGTTTAACTCTATGGCTGGAAACTGCTTTCTAAAAACAGCAAATAAGTCATAAGTAAAACTATATGTGGCTGTTACCGAGCAATACATACTTAACTCACCGGTGAGCGGCCCGGCACTATCTTGACACTGGCCTTTAAACTGTCGCCACTTAGCCAGCGTTGCTTGGGCATAATCCACAAACGCCTTGCCATTAACCGTAAGCCTAACGCTGCGGTTATCACGTATAAATAGCTCCGTTCCTAGCTCTTGCTCAAGCTGTTTTATCTGTCGACTCAGAGTAGGAGCACTTACATGGCATTGCTCACTAGCACGCGCAAAGTGAAGCGTTTCTGCCAATGTTAAAAAATAGCCGAGCTGCTTGTGGTCCACATTTTACCTTTCAAAAAATGAAATACAGTAATTCAAATATATCATTTTACGTAATCAAAAACAGTACTTATGCTGAACACATAAACATTTCTAACAAACGCGAATTTATAAAGGTACTCACATGGCGAACTATTTCAATACACTTCCCTTAAGAGAGCAACTAGCTCAGTTAGCTCAGTGCGAATTTATGGACCCCAAAGAGTTTGACGGTGGTGTTAAAGAGTTAGAAGGCAAAAAGTTGGTTATTGTGGGCTGCGGCGCACAAGGTCTTAATCAAGGTTTAAACCTTCGAGACTCAGGCTTGAATGTTACTTATGCGTTGCGCGAATCTGCAATTAGCGAAAAACGCCAATCATTTTTAAACGCCTCTGAAAACGATTTTACCGTTGGCACCTACGACGAGCTGATCCCCACCGCCGATCTCGTACTTAACTTAACGCCTGACAAACAGCATACCGCAGTGGTTAACGCCGTGATGCCATTAATGAAACAAGGCGCAACACTTGCTTACTCACATGGCTTTAATATTGTTGAAGAAGGCATGCAAGTACGCAAAGACATCACTGTTATTATGGTGGCGCCAAAATGCCCAGGCACTGAAGTACGTGAAGAGTATAAACGTGGCTTTGGTGTACCAACATTAATTGCCATTCACCCAGAGAATGACCCTGAGGGTAAAGGCTTCGCACAAGCAAAAGCCTATGCAGCAGGCACTGGTGGCCATAAAGCAGGCGTATTGCACTCTTCGTTTATTGCTGAAGTAAAATCAGACTTGATGGGCGAACAAACTATCCTGTGTGGTATGTTGCAAACAGGGTCTTTGCTTTGTTTTGACAAAATGGTTGAGCAAGGCATTGAGGCAAGCTACGCATCAAAGCTTATTCAATATGGCTGGGAAATAATAACTGAAGCCTTAAAACATGGCGGCATTACCAACATGATGGACCGTCTATCAAACCCAGCCAAACTAAAAGCATTTGAGTTAAGCGAAGAGCTAAAGCAAATAATGCGCCCTCTCTACAACAAACATATGGACGACATCATCAGCGGCGAATTCTCAAAAGGTATGATGGCAGATTGGGCAGAAGACGACGCCAAACTTCTTTCATGGCGCGCAGACACCGCTAACACGGCATTTGAAAAACAACCAAACACTGAGCAAGAAATCTCTGAGCAAGTATTTTTTGACCAAGGTATTTTAATGGTTGCAATGGTTAAAGCTGGGGTTGAACTCGCATTTGAGACAATGACAGCAGCTGGGATCATTGACGAGTCTGCCTATTATGAGTCGCTGCATGAAACACCACTCATTGCCAATACCATTGCTCGTAAAAAACTATTTGAAATGAATAGAACAATTTCAGATACGGCTGAATATGGTTGTTACTTATATAACCATGCCTGTTTGCCCTTACTTAAACCATTTATGAGCAAGTTAAACACTGACGTGATTGGAAAAGGACTCGGCACTAGTGATAATTATGTAGATAATCAGTTGCTTATACAAGTAAATCATGCCATTCGTAATCACCCAGTCGAAAAAGTAGGTGAAACCTTACGTGGCTACATGTCAGCGATGAAAAAGATTGTTTAAGCCATCTCCCTAGGCAAGCGCACGTCAGGGAAAGCACCAACGCTTGGCTTGCTTTAATAGTTCGCTTGTTAGAAACCAAAGCCCATTAGCCTATGCAATGGGCTTTTTCTATATTCATATTACTATATTAACAATCGCCGTAATATAAGCTATTGAAAGAGTTTATAATTAGAATTTATTAACTACATCAGACCTATAAGCAAATAAACAGAAAAAATATGCCCCAATAATGGAGTATGCTAGAATATTTAATTCAGTTCGGTAAAAAGTGTAATTAAATGCGGATGTATAACCTATCTATTACCCAAAGGATCACCCTCCTTGGTAGCTTAATCGCAATTATTGTAGCCAGCGTTATTGGAGCAAAAGCGATTTATAGCGCTAAATCGATGACTGAAAAAAGGATGTTAGAGTCAGAACTCCCTAGCAAAGTAGAGAGTATAAACAAGTCAATTGCGCAGCAAATTTTGCAATTAAAAAACGCAGCACAACAACTATCAAGTAACCAGTTTATAACTGAGGTGGCCAAACAAGGTCAATTAGATGAGACCTTATTGGTAAATGAACTCAAGCGTATAACGCAACAGTATGATTTAGTAACCGCCTCGTGGGCCAACCGCAGCAGTGCACAATACTGGAATCAAAACGGATTTTTAAGAGTATTGAATCAACAGCAAGATGGCTGGTTTTTTACCTTTACGCAAAGCAGTGACCCGTTTTCTATTAGCATCTACCAAGAAGCACCTGATGATGTAAAAATGTTTGTTAACCATCAACAAACTAACGGTATCGGCTTAGCTGGTCTTGCCAAAAGTATAGATGACATGCAACGTATGCTCAGCAATATGACTATTGAAAAGACAGGGTTTGTATATGTGGTAAACGCACAAGGGCAAGTTCAACTTCACCCTGACGCCTCAAAAGTTGCCAAATCAAATCTAAGTGATTTTTATGGAGACAACGCAAGCCACACACTACTCAATGGTCGTCACTTTGCCGTGGATAC
This sequence comes from Pseudoalteromonas holothuriae, assembly GCF_945859825.1. GTDB lineage: Bacteria > Pseudomonadota > Gammaproteobacteria > Enterobacterales > Alteromonadaceae > Pseudoalteromonas > Pseudoalteromonas holothuriae. The sequence continues at coordinate 220,287 of NZ_CAMAPC010000002.1, read as the reverse complement.
AGTCAAACTCAATGGCCATGACACCATTATTGCCGCCAGCGCAATAGAACAGACAGATTTATATGTTATCGCACAAGTACCTGCCGATGAGGTGTTTGATGAAATCAATGCGCTGCAATGGCAAATTATTTTATTTGCATTAGTGACTGCGGTTATCGCCTGCTTTATCAGTTTATTGATGGCAAAAAACCTAAGTGCTCCACTGTCTAATATGGCTAAGCTATTCGCCCGCCTCGGAAGTGGTGATGCTAAATTGCATTATCGGGTGCCTGATTTGAAACAACCTGAATTGCAAGCCCTCGCAGATGGGTTTAATGAATTTATTTCCAAAATTGAAGCGGCTATCAAAATGGTTGCCAACGAAAGTCATGATATTCGCAACGCCAGTGAGCAAGTGTTTGAACAAAGCCACAATAACTCACAAGCATTAGATGAGCAAAAGTCGCAAACCATTTCGGTTGCTGCCGCGATTAACCAAATGGGTGCAACGGTACAAGAAATTGCAGGCAGCGCAAGTAACTCTGCAAAATTAACAGAGCAAAGTAAAGCGTCGTCAGAGCAGGGCCATCATCGTGTTCAGCAAAGTCAAAAAACATTGCAAACATTAGCGACAGATATTGATGCCATGGCACATGCAGTAGAAAAACTGGTAAACAAAACACAATCTATTGCAAACATTGTAGATGTTATTCGTGGGATCTCTGAACAAACTAACTTACTAGCGCTAAACGCAGCAATTGAATCAGCTCGAGCAGGTGAGCACGGAAGAGGCTTTGCGGTTGTTGCCGATGAAGTTCGCGCACTAGCAAGTAGAACATCAAATTCAACGGATGAAATACAAGCAACTATCAATGAGTTGACGCAAACATCTGATGCAATTGTCAATCAAATTAATCGCTCAAAGCAACAAGCTGAACAAAGTGTTGAGAGTATGCAAATCTCAGTAGACTTAATGGAAGATGTCACAGAGACGGCAAATCAAATAAACGATATGACCACCTTAATCGCTGCAGCGACTGAACAGCAAAGCAACGTAGTTGCTGATGTGGGCCGAAGCATTGAGCATATCAGTACCATCAGCGATGATGTAATGAGCGCGCAGCTCAATACCGAGCAATCCATTCAAGCGCTGGCTGACTCAGCCAAGTCACTGGACACCCTCGTAGCTAGCTTTGAACAACAGTAAATAAATTATTATGTTTGAAAAAAGCAGCTTAAACGCTGCTTTTTCACTTCAATATTACCTCCCCATACACCTACTCTGCGTTTATATCACTGAGTTTGAAAGCAAAGTTGAAATAATTTGTAACGTTTAAATCGAACAATATGTGTAAATTATGGTCTAAGATTAAATGAGTTAGCTATATGAGGGTAATAGTATGCAAAATTTGAAGTGTGCATTCGTCTTTGGTGCTCTTTACGTTAGTCTATTCTTTCTAACAGGTTGTAATAGTACTCAAAATGAAGTTAAGGTTAATACAGACCTAAGTAAAAACAGTTTTTTTGAAGAGCATCAGGTGGAAACACAAAGTGACGTTTTTCGCCTTGATAGTAAAGTAACCTCTAAACTTACCAGCTATTTTAATGATGGCCCCCCTCACCTATCACAAGCCCAAGCATTAATGCAATTTTTAGTTGATAATGGCGAAGCTTCACTCGCCTACCAATCAAACGCTAATTTAACCGCTTCTGAAGCGTTTAGCAATCTAAACGCAAACTGCTTATCATTGTCAATTTTAGCTTATAGTCTATCGGAATTTTTAGGGTTTGACGGGCATTTTCAGCGAGTTCATATCCCTGAATATTGGGACCAAACTCAAGGCTACAGTTTACTCACCGGCCATGTAAATCTAGTTGTTTCTGAAGCAAACCGCAGTCTCGGTGCTGCACATGTTTTATACAGCAAGCCCAAGTCAATAACGATTGATTTTGACCCAAATAGCCGAGAACAAAACTTCCCCGTATCCAGTATTTCAAAAAAACGTATTTTATCAATGTTTTATAGTAACAAAGGTGCAATGGCTTTAGTTAGAAAAGACTTTGACATGGCATATAGTTACTTTAAAGCAGCCATAAATACAGACCCTCAATATTCAGGCGCGTGGGGGAATTTAGCTATTGTATTTAGGGTTAATGGCTTTATGGAACAAGCAGAGGAAGTTTACCAACAAGCATTAGCGCTTAACCCTGGAAACAGCAATGTCTTAGGCAATCTCGCATTGCTTTACAAATTAACCAACCGAGAAGCCGCAGGTGAGCAAATTCTTGCTAGATTAGATAACAAACGTAAAAACAACCCATATTATCAAATAGTCAAAGGTAATGATGCACTTGAGGCCAATAAACTGTCTGATGCACTCGCGTACTTTCGCCAAGCTAAAAAGCTTGATAGTCAAATGCACGATAGTTACTTTGGCATGGCGAGAGTGTATTATTTAAGAGGTGAAATTGAGCTGGCGAAGCATTATTTATCTAAAGCATATAAGCAATCTAATTTTGTTCACGATCGTAACCGCTATCAAGGCAAGCTGCAATGGCTACAAGCAGTGGCTAAGAACTAGCCTGCTGTTATTACTATGTGTTGCTGTACAAGCAAAATCACATCAACTATATAGTGATCTAGCGACGCTTACCAGTCTACCTCATGCTGGAAGGGAAGCGGGTAGTGACAAACCTAATATTAGCGCTCAATTTTTATTTGAGCGCTTTTCTGAGCTTGGTTTGAATACTGAGTTTCAAAAATTTGCTTTCAAAGAAGGCTTTTTCTCCCAAGCGCATGGCCACAATGTCATAGCACAGTTGCCATGTAATACTTTACCTTGTGGCAAAGTGGTGGTGATTTCCGCTCATTATGATCACTTAGGCATAAATGGTAGCAAGATATATGCAGGAGCAAATGATAATGCCTCTGGCACAGCTGCACTGCTGACGATTGCCGAACAGCTTAAAAAAGCTGTACGTCATAGCCCTGTGGTATTGCTGGCAACCGATGCGGAAGAAAAAGGTCTGCATGGCGCAAAACACTTCGTTGCAACAATTGATAGTTTAGCTAAATATGCGCTTAATATTAATTTAGATATGCTAGCACTAAACAAAAAAAACACCCTGTATATTATGCAATCATCCGGTGCTCGTCCCTATACGCAAACATTATCAAAACTTAACAACAATAATTTCAAAGTAAAACTAGTCAGCGCTCAAAGGATGAAAAGGCAGCTCGGTGGCGGGCGAATTGACTGGTTAAGAGCCAGTGACCACTACGCATTCTATCGTGCTGGAATGCCTTATTTATATTTTGGCATGGGAGAGGATAAAAACCATCACAGTACTAAAGATACTCTACAAGCCATGGATTTTGAAAAGTATCAGCACGTTGTTATGTTCATCAGTGACTTTATAGTGGCATTACTGCGCTGCCCTTCAAAATGTACTAGCTGAATTTTTTGCACTTTAGACAATTTCTTAATTTGCCATTCCAATTTACTCGCTTGGCTCTTATTCCCCACTTCATAACTAAACACTAACCTCAATGGACCTTTTCCCTTCAAGTTTTTAGCGCCCTTCCCCGCTTCATGAGCCGCGACTCGTTCGAGCACGTTAGTTGTAATACCCGTATACCAATGACCAATCCGTGTCTCAACAATATAAATAGACCAATTATTTTTCTTTTTATACTGCTCTGTCATTTGAAAATGCTCATTATCAGAAACTTTTTATCGCTTGCATGGTCGAAGTTCGACAAGAAGCTTTACCTTCTGCTCTTAATCGGTATCATGCAAATAACATAAAATAAGGATACACAAATACATGCTGTCTAATAAATCCCTTTGCGTATGGCTCAGTGCTGTTGTAATTACTGTGATGCTATCTGGTTGCTCAAGCTGGGTATACCGCATCAACGTGCCACAAGGTAACTTTTTAGAGCAGTCAGATGTAGATAAACTACGTGTCGATATGACCCGCGAACAAGTTTTGTTTGTGCTTGGCACTCCTATCGCCAAAGACGCTTTTAACAACCAGCAATGGCACTACGCATATGTATATAATATTGATCGTAAGTCAGAGCAACGAAAATCATTTACGGTGCACTTTGATGGCGAAAAATTGAAAAAAATAAGTGGTGACTTCGATGAACCTGAATCTTTCAATATACCGCTAGATCAATAAGTTCAATATTTAAAAAGGGCCGATGTTGCCCTTTTTAAATATCACTCACTTTTAAGTTAACCGAGCGCCCTGCCACCGGTTATCTTGTTTGCCCTACCTTCTTCTTTTGCTTTTTCAGCTCTTTTGCGCCTTGCATCTTTGGGGTCTGCAATCAAAGGACGATATATTTCAACTCTATCACCTTCTTTGACAACTTGATGATTTTTAACCGTGCGATTCCAAATCCCGACGATTAACTTGGTCGCATCAATTTCAGGACACTTATCCAAAATACCAGACTGCATTACTACCTGCTCTGCTGATGTGCCTTCAGCCACATCAACCTCAAGGCAAACCGCTTTATGCGGCAAAGCAAATACAACTTCTACTTTGATCATTACCTGGCTCCATAAACTATCTTCGCACGTTGCGTAAAAGCAGAAACCATACTTTTCGCCACTTCGTTAAACACTTTACCAAATGCCATCTCGATTAACCTGCTGGCAAATTCAAATTCTAACTTTAAACTCACTTTACAAGCTTGCTCGTCCAGTTCAGTAAATTGCCAATGACCTTTTAATGATTTAAATGGCCCATCAACTAGTTGCATATGTACCGTTGTACCATCAAAGCTATTTTCCGTGGTAAACCACTTTTTAAGCCCTGCTTTTGAAATTTCTAAACTGGCAGTCATACCACCTTCAGCTGCTTGGATAATTTTTGCATCTGAGCAATGAGGTAGAAATATTGGATAAGCATCTACATCGTTGACTAACTCAAACATCTCTTGGGTGCTATACATCACCAATGCACTTTTTTCTATTTGTGGCATAGTTACTCCAATTCATTTGCGCCGATTTTAGCAAGCTTTTTAAAAATTATCTTGTCTGCAGTACCTCACTAAGCGAAAATAAGGCGCAAAATTAAAAAAGCACTGTTTTCTGCTCTCTTTTCTAGGTAAACTAGGCCATTATGGCAAAGAAAAAATCATCTAAATCAACAAGCAATACTATCGCGCTCAATAAAAAAGCGCGTCATGAGTATTTTTTAAGCGACAAATTCGAAGCGGGTGTCGAACTACAAGGCTGGGAAGTTAAAAGTATCCGAGCTGGCAAAGTTAATATTTCCGATACTTACATTCATTTAAAAAATGGCGAAGCTTTTCTACTTGGCAGTCAAATTCAGCCTTTAAATAGCGCATCTACGCACGTAATTTGTGATCCTATGCGTTATCGTAAGCTGTTGCTGAATAAGCGCGAAATTGACCGACTTGTGGGCGCAACAGAGCGAGAGGGGTTTTCCCTTATAGCCACCGCCATGTATTGGAAAAAGTGTTGGGTTAAACTTGAATTCCACTTGGCCAAAGGTAAAAAAATGCATGATAAGCGTGCTGATACCAAAGATAAAGATTGGTCTCGTGAAAAAGAACGCTTAATGAAACACAAAGCAAGATAAAACAAAAAGCCTCATACATATTGAGGCTTTTTTAATCATTCAAATTCATAGCACTTGTATTTTTATAATAAAAAGCCCCGCTTCAATGCGAGGCTCTATACGCTAAGTTTAGGGTCTGTTGATCTTTGCTGTGTGTTTTTGCAGCAGTCATTCGGGGGTTTTGGCAAGGCAGAGCCTACGTCGCATAGTTATTCTATGTCAGCTAGGTGATAACGCAGAAAAAATCCCCGAATGGCGCTGCCCAAAGGGTTCAACCATAGGCTTCCACTACTTTGTCATTCGCAACTGACATAAACTATTATGCTGCATTGCTCATTTTGCGTAATGAAAGCCTTTGATTTGAACAAAATTCATACCTCAAAGTTCAACAGACCCTAGGTTTAGCCTTTATACTTTTGCATCACTAACGTAGCGTTTGTGCCACCAAAACCGAAGCTATTTGACATCACAGTATTGAGTTCAACATCACGACGCTCGGTAACAACATCCAAGCCTTGCGCTTGTTCATCAAGTTCATCAATATTAATTGATGGCGCAACAAAACTATTTTCTAACATAAGTAATGAGAAAATAGCTTCATGAACACCCGCAGCACCTAGCGCGTGGCCAGTCATTGCCTTAGTCGCACTAATTGCTGGTGAGTTGCTACCAAATAACTCTTGAATAGCACTTAGCTCTTTAACGTCACCCACTGGGGTTGATGTGCCATGTGTATTGAGATAATCAACAGGTCCTTCAACACCTTGCAGTGCTTGTTTCATACAACGTACAGCGCCTTCACCTGAAGGTGCAACCATATCGTAACCATCTGATGTTGCACCATAGCCAACTATTTCAGCATAAATATGTGCGCCACGAGCTAACGCATGCTCTAGCTCTTCAACCACAACAATACCGCCACCACCAGAGATGACAAAGCCATCACGGTTTGCATCATAAGTACGAGACGCTTGCTCTGGTATGTCGTTATACTTAGTTGATAACGCTCCCATAGCATCAAACTCCATGGCTAAAGTCCAATGCAGCTCTTCACCACCTCCGGCAAAAATAACATCTTGCTTACCTAGCTGAATTTGCTCAACAGCGTTGCCAATACAATGTGCTGAAGTGGCACACGCAGAGCTAATTGAATAGTTTACACCTTTGATTTTAAAAGGCGTTGCTAAACACGCGGAAGTCGTACTTGCCATGGTACGAGGCACCATATAAGGACCAACCCGCTTAACACCTTTTTCACGTAAAATATCAGCGGCTTCAACTTGGTATTTTGATGAACCACCACCTGACCCGACGATAAGTCCTGTACGCTCGTTAGATACTTGTTCCGGTGCTAGGCCTGAATCTTCAACTGCCTGAGCCATTGAGATATATGAAAATGCAGCCGCGTCACCCATAAAGCGATGCGCCTTACGATCAACAAACTGTTTCACATCAATATCAAGGTTGCCAGAGACGTTACTGCGCAAGTTATAGTCAGCAAACTCTTGATTAAATACAATACCACTTTTGCCAGCTTTTAAAGACTCTAGTACTTCTTGCTTATTGTTGCCGATGCTAGATACAACACCGATCCCCGTAATAACGGCTCTTCTCATGGGTAAATTCCCTTAATCTTTACTAAATTGCGGCTATTCTACGCTGAAAAGACTCACTAAGTGGTCAGCTTTCCAGCGTACACACGTACTCTGAATTAATTTTGCAAAAATTACAACGGACTTAGGCAAATAAAACACGTAAAATATAGCAAATATTTTTGCTCTGATGTTGTTGTATATGATTAAAAACGCACAAATTCACTTTAATGATATGGGGACACCCGTTGCTGATGACTTCGATGATGTTTATTTCTCCAATGATGATGGATTGGCAGAATCTCACTACGTGTTTTTTGGCCAAAATCGAATCGCGTCGCGTCTGATCAATTATAAGCAAAAGCAGTTTGTTATCGCTGAAACCGGGTTTGGTACAGGCCTTAACTTTCTCAACACATGGCAACAATATGTGCTGCTCAAACCAAAGCATAGTTTACCTCGGTTACATTTTATTTCATTTGAAAAGTATCCAATTAATCACGCTGACTTAGTCACTGCTTTGGATGCATGGCCGACGTTGGCTGAATATACACAACAATTGTGTGACCAATACCCAATTGCACTGGCCGGTTGCCATCGACTTGAGTTTGAGAATGGCCAAATTACACTCGATTTATGGTTTGGTGATGTACATGACTCCATTCCTAACATCAGCTGTCAAGCATCAGGCATCGTAGATGCATGGTACTTAGACGGTTTTGCTCCGAGTAAAAATCCAGATATGTGGCAACAGTCACTCTTCGATGCCATGGCAAACCTCAGCCGCAGCGGTGCATCGTTTGCCACTTTTACTGCAGCTGGCTTTGTTCGCCGAGGCCTACAGCAAGCAGGGTTTGACTGCCAAAAAGTTAAAGGCTATGGCCGTAAGCGAGAAATGGTCATAGGCACACTAAAACAAGCCAATAACTATGCTAGTACGCCGGCGTATTACACAACAACACCTTCAGCTATGGACAATGTTGCCATTATCGGTGGTGGCATTGCCAGTGCATGCATCTCTTATCATTTGAGTAAACGCAACATTGAAAGTACACTTTTTTGCCAAGATGATGGCTTAGCAAAAGGTGCCTCTCACAATCGCCAAGGTGCGGTTTACCCAAATCTACAAGCTGATTGCAATCCGCCAAGCGAGTTCTACGCACATACTTTTTTATACGCAGCACGCTTTTATCAAAATATTTCGGCTCAGGGCTTTAGCTTTGAACACGATTGGTGTGGTGTATTACTACAAGCTTTTAATGAGGCAAAATACGCGCAACAGCAAAATCTAGTCGAAAAAAATCAATGGCCAAACGCACTTATTAGACCACTTGACGCACAACAAGCAAGTACGATTGCCGGTGTAAAACTTCCGTATTCGGGACTGTTCATTGAACAAGCAGGATGGGTCGACCCTGCGCAACTGACACAAGCAATATTCAGTGCCGCAGAGCACTTAAGACAAGGACAAGTTCACTTTAATACTGATATAGAACGACTAGAAAAAACGCCCGATGGTTGGATGCTACACACATTAAAAAACACTTTTGGACCATTTAGTGACGTGTTTGTATGTGCAGGAGAACACAGTGACCGTTTTGAACAAACTCAGTCTTTACCGTTACAAGGTGTACGAGGCCAAGTATCTCACATACATGCTGGCGGCGTTTCTTCACAACTTAAAACCATACTTTGCCACAAAGGTTACTTTACCCCAGCACATGAAGAAATTCATTGCATGGGTGCCACATTTGAGAAAGACACCAAAAGTCGCGCAGTTACAGAACAAGACAACCAAACCAACCGCAGCCAATTAGATAAATTCTACGCCAATAGCGATTTTGCCAAGAGTTTAGGAAATATCGCTGGAGCAAAAGCTGCGGTGCGCTGTTGTTTTGCCGATCATATCGCCATGTTAGGGCAAGTACCTGAACAAGATGACTTAATAGCCACCTATAGCAACCTACGTAAAGGTAAGCATTATGGCTTTACACCATTACAACAACCACACCAAGGACTTTATGTGGTAACGGGGTTTGGTGCTAGAGGTTTATGCACGGCACCCTTAGCAACTGAGCACCTGATCTCTAGTTTATGCAACGAACCGCGACCATTAAGTGAACGCGTACATCAAGCCATCCATCCAAATCGCTTTATTGTGCGGGACCTGATCCGCAATAAAATATAGCTTTCGTCAAAAACAAACGCCGCATCAAGTGCGGCGTTATAAGTTTAAAGCATAGTCTCATCATATTTACGGCCGAGATATTTGAATTACAACACGGCGGTTGCGATTGCGACCAATTTCATTGTCATTGGGTGCAACGTGGCGCTTTTCTCCAAAGCCCTCAGTAACTATCCTATCTGCTTCAACACCTTTACCCGTCATATAGTCTTTAATCGCTTTAGCACGTTTACGAGACAACTCCATATTAGTCCAGCGCCCGCCATGACTGTCGGTGTAAGCTGCAATATAAATCGTTTCAATATTAGGGTCATTATTAAGATACTCCCCAATCATATCTAGGCGTTTTCGTGATGATTTTGTTAACTCGCTAGAGTTCTTTTTATAGTTCATCACAGTAAAAGAAATATCTTCAAAGCTGTAAGGTAACAAATTGTCTCTACATTGCAAGAACGCCCAATATGCTTGTTGAAAATTAACAGATGACAACGCGACAGCTATTTTATCTTGGCTATTTTGCCAATCTTTGTAATAAAACGTTGGAAAGTACCCTTTTTCTAACTCACTTAGCATTTCCCATGACATGCGATTATCGAGTTCACCATCAAATTTTTTCAGCAGTTGCATACGGCCAATATCGCGGGCGGGCACTCCCGCACGCCATACCGGAGGTACAGACTGTAAACCAGAAAAATCATAAGTTTCTGGCCGAACTACCATATCTAGATTAAATGTAAGGTCTTTATTTTTACTCGCCATAACACTAAATATAGCTTCCCCATAATAGGGGATTTCATGATTTAAGGTGCATGATAGTTGTGCTGTTTTATCTACTTCCCAATGAGACGTATCAGCATCTGCGCTATACTGTCGCATTGCAGCATGAGATTGCCCCACCAACGCAAATAATATAGCTACTCCAAAAATATTAAACCTTATGCTCACCGCTCTACTCCGCTTTGCCAATTATTTGTCATGGCGTTACAACCCCAGCTAAAATAATGCAATAACTATGCCTGAAGGCCCTTAATTTACTCAAACTCTGGTTCGCATATTTGTACGCACCTTGTATAATGGGCAGCTCAAATTTAGCAACTAATAAGATTATGGCAGATCAAGAGCAAACTCTATACTCACAACGTTTTCGAGGCTTCTTTCCTGTAGTTATCGACGTAGAAACCGCAGGCTTTAATAAAGATACTGACGCCCTGTTAGAAATCGCTGTTACCACTTTAAAAATAGATGATGAAGGCGTATTCAGTTTAGATCAAACCCTACACTTTCACATTGCCCCTTTTGAAGGTGCTAATATCGAGCAATCAGCTATTGAGTTTAATGGAATTGACCCATTTTCACCACTTCGCGGTGCCATTGCAGAAGACGACGCCATCAAAGATATTTGTAAAATGGTGAGAAAAGCACAAAAAGCCGCTGGGTGTTCTCGTTCAGTTATTGTTGCACATAACGCAGCTTTTGATCATGGTTTTTTAAATGCAGCTATTACACGCAATAATATTAAACGCACGCCTTTTCATCCATTTGTGAGCTTTGACACGACTTCATTAGCAGGGTTAGCGTTAGGTCAAACGGTATTAGCCAAAGCGTGTCGAGCAGCGGGAATTGAGTTTGATAATAGCCAAGCACATTCTGCACTGTATGATACAGAGCGTACCGCTGAGCTATTTTGTTTCATTGTTAATCGATGGCAAGCTCTGGGCGGCTGGCCTTTGCCTGCAATTGAACAAATCGATAACGACCCAGCTGAGCAACCTAAGAAAAGTTAACTTAAACTACACCGTTTATAAATCTCTTCACTTTTAAAAGTGAAGAGATTGCTTCTCTAATCACGCTTATCGAGCAACTTTTTATGGTTCTCACATGCCTGTTGATTGTATCCCACACACGCAATTTGATAATAATATTTAGCATCATCAATACTTTTGCTTACTCCATGGCCCTGCTGATAAAGCTGTGCCAAACTGAAACAACTCTCAGTTTGTTTTCGTGACTCACAGGCCTGCGTATACAGCTCAATAGCACGTTTAAGGTTTTGACCCACGCTAAGGCCGCTTTGATAAGCTTGCGCTAGGTAGTTACACGCATCCATGTTTTTAAGTTGACACGCTTTATCAAACAACTGATTCGCCCGCTGATTATTCACACCAATCAAATCCCCACTACGATAAATTAAAGCTAATTTAATACACGCCTTAGCAACTGATTCATCACATACTTGCTGATAAAGCGACTGTGCTTTATCTATATTTTTGTCTACTCCAGCGCCTTGTAAGTACATAGTTGCCAAATAAAATTTACTCATTTTATGACCTTTCTGAGCTGCTTGTTCAAAATATTTAAAAGCAACACGGTCGTCTTTTTCAATTGCCAACCCATTACGAAAGTGTATTCCTAGGCTAAATAGGCAATTGCTATTTCCAGCTAGTGAACACAATGAGTACCAAGAGCCCGCCAAACGATGGTCTTGCTCAACTACATCACCAATACTATGGTAATAACCCAATCTCCATTGTGACTGTGCATGATGCACTAAAGCCGCTTTTTGAAACGCTAAGTATGCCGCTATTTTATCTGGCTTATCAAATAAACCATTTTGTAAAGCGATCCCCTTTAAATAAAACGCATTAGGATAATATTGCTCTGTTGCCTTATCGAGCCATAGCTGAGCTTGCTGCCAAGCTTTTGAACCTTTCTCGGCACTTGCTAATAGCATCCTAGCGTAGCTTGTTTGTGCTGGTGCAAAACCAGTTTGAGCCAATTTTTTCAGCTGCGCTATCTGTACTTCTTGCTCAATATTTTGAGATTCAATTAACTGGTAAAATTTGGCTGGAGCGCTATCGTAATCAATTGCTTTACGAAGGTACTCACTGTCTAATAAGCGTCCCCTTTGACGATTTAAGGTCCTTTCAATTGCGGTAAGTTTGTACCAAACATCCCCCAAAGAGAGCCCTTGTCGCGCTAAAATAATATACTCAGAAGCAGTGTCAGGGCTTTTTACTACTCCTGCTCCTTCTAAGTAAATGTAGGTCAAAGCAACGTAAGCATTCATATAACCAAGACTGGCGCTGCTACGAAAATATTCGCCACATGGCTTGTCAAAATCATGCTCTGTTTCGCCTGTTAAACAAAGCATACCGAGCCTGTAGAATGCAACTGCACTATTTTGCTGTGCTACGTTTTGGTATAAAGAAATCGCTTGCGGCCATTTTTTTAACTCAGCGAGGTGTCCTGCCTTCGCTATTTTCGCGATTATATTATCTGATACAACTAATGAATCGATAACGGATAGTTCAAGATGATTACCCAAACCTGAAAAAGGATACTGTAAGCCAAGCACACCATGAATAAATTTACTGTTTTCAAAGTAGATCTCTTTTTGGCGACCGGTCGTAATATCATTTACCACATACACCAAATAAATTGCTTGATTCTGATGTGATAAACTAGCATACCCATCTACCACTTGATAATTTGATAGCTCTATAAAGTCACTCGCATCATCCCAAGTTGTAACTTGATAAGCTGAGTAATAATGTTGCCCATTACCACTTGCTTTAATTCCAGCTAACAGAAATTCAACTGCACCACGATGAAACTCTGCCTTACTTTGTATATTGGCTGATTGATAGCAAGACTGCGCAGATAAATGGGGCTTTATAGATAAAAAGTTACGCTGCGTTAGTGCAAACCAATCAACTTCCGTACACGCAATTTCTTGGTTCGTAATACTGGCTAACGTATTACGATACACCAAATCATGATCACCAATTGAATGCACATAACTTGAGTTAACAAAACTAAGCAATAAGGATTCGTATGTCACCTTATTGGGCTGCTCAGCAAATTGCTGTACACGCATTTTGTATTTTTCGTCATTGGGGTTATTTAACTGAGATGTACTTTTACAGCCACTGAGCAAAAAAATCACCAACAACATGGCAAAAAAAGGGGGATAAAATAATAATTTCATTGTTTTTTATATAAGAAGTTAAGGAAACTGATTATTGTAGCTAAGTATATCCATTAGCTTGATCAACATAGTAGCATTGATTTAATTATGAAAACAGAAACATACTAATTGGATGAAAACAAAAAAGCCGCTATTAAGCGGCTTTTTCACATAATGGACGTTTTTGAAAATTACAAAAACTGCCCCAATACTTTAACTTGGTCAATCATACGGTTTGAGAAACCCCATTCGTTATCGTACCAAGCCATTACTTTAACTAATTTACCATTTGCTTTAGTCTGCGCTGCGTCAAATACTGATGACGCTGGGTTATGGTTAAAGTCGATAGATACAAGCGGTAATTCATTGTATTCAAGAATACCTGCCATTGCGCCTTCAGCAGCTGCCTTAACTACTTGGTTAACTTCTTCAGTCGTGGTATCGCGCTTAGCTATAAAGGTAAAATCAACCAACGAAACGTTCACTGTTGGTACACGTACGGCCATGCCATCCAATTTACCAGCAAGCTCAGGCAATACTAACCCAACTGCTTTTGCAGCACCCGTTTTAGTCGGGATCATGGATTGAGTTGCACTACGTGCACGATACAAATCTTTGTGATAAACATCACACAGGTTTTGATCATTAGTGTAAGCATGTATGGTAGTCATGCTGCCTTGCTCAATACCAATTACATCATGCAATGCTTTTGCAACCGGTGCTAAGCAATTTGTAGTGCAAGAAGCATTTGAAATAATGTGGCTTTGTGCAGTTAAAACTTCGCTGTTCACACCATGAACAACGGTTGCGTCCATATCTGTACCTGGTGCTGACACAATCACTTTTTTTGCGCCCGCTTCAATATGCTTTGCAGCTGTTTCTCTTGATGTAAAAATACCCGTACATTCAAGAACAATATCAACGTTCAACGCTTTCCATGGTAAATTTGCAGGGTCACGCTCTTGCGTTAAGGTAATTTCATCTTTGCCAACCACTAACGTATTATCATGCAAGCTAACCGTTTGATTAAAGCGACCATGTACAGAATCAAACTGCGTTAAGTGTGAATTAACATGTGCTGGCGCTAAATCGTTAATTGCAACGATTTTAATTTGCTCATTTTGACCAGACTCATAAAGCGCTCGTAAAACATTGCGGCCAATGCGGCCATAGCCATTAATTGCGACGTTGATCATGCTGCGATTCCCCTTGATTATTTAACTTCACTTGCTTGTTTTGCAAGCGCTTCAATGGCTTGCCAGTCTTTGTTAGCGATTAGCTGTTTATCTAACATCCAAGTGCCGCCAACACAAATTACATTATTTAACGCCAAATACTTCGGCGCACTTTCAAGCGTTATTCCCCCTGTCGGGCAAAACGTGATGTGTGGTAAAGGACCACCTATTGACTTGAGCATCGCTGCTCCGCCTGCCGCTTCTGCTGGGAAAAACTTTAAAAACTTAAAACCATACGATGATAATTTCATTACTTCGCTGGGTGTTGCTGCACCCGGTAAAAATGGTATATCAGACTCTTTTGCCAGTGCTAGTAATTCATCGTTGACACCCGGGCTGACCATAAAATCAGCACCCGCAGCAACTGATGCTTCAAAAGTTGCTTTATCCACGACAGTGCCAGTACCAACATAAGCGTCTGGAACCGTCTCTTTCATGATTTTTACCGCTTGCGCTGCAACTGGAGTACGCAAAGTGATCTCTAATGCTTTTAAGCCACCATTGTACAAAGCTTGAGCTAATGGAGCCGCATCATCTAAGTTGTCGATGACGACCACAGGGACCACTGGTGCCGATGATAAAATCTTTTCTATGCTCATAACCTTCCTCATTCCCAATGCACTTATTATTCTTCTAGACCAAATGCACTTGCACCTAAGTCTGCACTACTCACTATATTTCTAAAACCAGTAAACAACTCACGTCCTGTACCAAATGTCATTTCAGGTTGCGTTAGTTGTGCCTCGCGTTTAGCCAATTCTTCATCAGATACATGTACTTTTAATACGCCTGCAGGGGCATCTAAAGTCACTAAGTCGCCTTCTTGAATTTTGGCAATCACGCCGCCCTCAACCGCCTCTGGTGCTAAATGAATAGCCGCAGGGACTTTACCAGACGCCCCTGACATACGACCGTCGGTTACAATTGCCACTTTAAAACCCTGATCCTGTAGTGTTGCCATCACTGGAGTAAGCTTATGCAGCTCTGGCATTCCTTTAGCTTTGGGGCCTTGCTCTTTAAGCACTGCGATAAAATCTTGGTTCAGTTCACCGTTTGCAAACGCTTCTTGTAAAGCACTTTGTGAACTGAATACTTTGGCTGGCGCACTCACTACGCGATGCTGCTCAAGTACTGCTGATACCTTAATAACTGCTTTGCCTAAGTTACCAGTCAGTAGTTGTAAGCCACCTTGTTTACTAAATGGATTGCTCACAGGACGTAATACTTCTTCATCAAGGGAGTGTTCAGGACATGGTATCCATTTCACTTTGCTAGGGCCTGAACTATCGGTCATAATCACTTGCGAATCATCTGCCAATACAGGCTCTTGGGTATAGGCATCTAGCCCTTCACCTACAATGGTTTTAACATCATTGTGCAAAAACCCTGAATCTCTAAGCTCTCGCATCAAAAAGCCCATACCACCAGCTGCTTGGAAGTGATTAACATCTGCAGAACCATTAGGGTAAATACGGGTAAGCAATGGCACAACTTCTGATAAGTCTGCCATATCTTTCCATGTAATTTGTACGCCTGCGGCTTTAGCCATTGCCACTAAATGAATAGCATGATTAGTCGAACCACCCGTTGACAATAAGCCAACTAAACCGTTAATAACCGTTTTCTCGCTCACCACTTCAGCTAAACAATTCGCATCTTTGCTTTGTATTAGCTGCTTTAACATTTGCTCAACGGCATTGCCTGTTAGGCCATCTCTTAACTCTGTATATGGGTTAATGAAAGAGCTACCTGGCAGATGCAAACCCATGATTTCCATCAACATTTGATTTGAATTAGCCGTACCATAGAAAGTACATGTACCGGCACTGTGATAAGAAGCGCTTTCTGCTTCTAACAGCTCTTCACGGCTTACTAAGCCTTGCGCAAACTTTTGACGTACGCGCGCTTTCTCTTTATTCGGTATACCCGATTGCATCGGTCCCGCAGGTAAGAAATAAACTGGTAAGTGACCAAATGATAATGCACCAATTAATAACCCTGGGACAATTTTGTCACATACACCCAAGCAAAAAACACCATCAAATACATCATGCGATAAGGCCACTGCCGTAGACATCGCAATGACATCACGTGAAAACAGCGATAACTCCATGCCATCACGGCCCTGTGTTACGCCATCACACATAGCAGGCACACCACCAGCAACTTGTGCTGTTGCATCATATTTTTGTGCGATTTGTTTTATCAAATCTGGAAATTCTTTATAAGGTACGTGGGCCGACAGCATGTCGTTATAAGAATTGATAATTGCTAAATTAGGCTGCTCATCTGCTTTTAGGCGCTCTTTGTCTGCACTTGAGCATGCCGCCATTACGTGAGCTATGTTGCCACATCCAAGGCCAGCTCTAACACGCGTTTGTTTTTTTGCTTTTTCGATGCGGTCTAAATAGGCTTTACGTGTTCCTTGACTACGCTCAATAACACGTTCGGTGACTTTTTTAATTTGAGGATGCAACATATATTCGACTCATTCTCTATAGGTTTAGAGGAAAAAGGCTCAGCGCGATTAAAGACTCCACTCCAATACTTACACTGAGCACATTTTGATTTACCCGTTCAAAGGTACGCTGTCAGGTTGTCTCTCACCTCAACCTGACACCGGTGTCACTGCATTAACGCATGTTCATGACACCGGTGTCAACCTTTACTCTTAAATTTAGCTTAAAAAAACAAGATGACCAAATAATGAACAGCGATAAGTTTTTAGGTTTAGTCGTAGTGTAAAAGAGGTGTTTTGATAAAGTAGCTTTAATTTTAGACAGTTATAGACTTATAACTGTAAGGGTAAGTTTACTCTTACCAAAATGATAATATTAAGTATTAATATTTTACTCTGTGGTGAATTGTTGAGTGATCTTGCCCTCGTCTAGCTTTACTGAATGAGGTGGGTAAATACGTGTGAACTGCTTAGAGTCTTTCGCTATCGTTACTTCAATACCGGGATGCATTAATTCATTAACCTTAACACGACAGGTGTGTAATAAACGTGCCAGCTTTTGTTGTACTATTTTTAAATTATGCTGGTTACGCTTATAGTGCATGTTAAGTTGCTTTTCACTGGCTTCAATTTTTTTCAAAAATGCATCACGCTGAGTAGACTGTGGTGATTTAGTCGCTTTCATTTTAGCTCTTGTCAGTTCTACGACTTTATCACTTAAGCGCTTTTCAAAACTTTTAAATTCTTGTTGCTTTTGCTTTAATTCATGAAAATTTTGCGCAATGGCAATGCGTGTACGCGTACCTGATGGAGCGCCTAGCTCTCCAGTTTCAATACGCAGTGCATTAAGTACCTTGCCACCAATTAATTTACCCCGCGGATTATCACTTTTCCCGACACGAATTAAACGCCCTGCTGATAAATCGCAATGCAGCGCTTGACGCTCTACAAATATGTCTTGTTCTGTTTCAATATGGCTGTATTGGGCATAGCCCAAAGACACTGTACGTACCGCTTTAACGCTACATGAAAATGCATCGTTATCTGCTCGTTTTCGACCAATTGCACCTTGCAAAATAGTCACTGTTCCCGCACTTTCAATAAATGCGCATTCAACAAAGCCAATTACTGTCACATCCCCTGTCGCTTTAATACGCATCCCTTCTTTAACATCACCACTGACAATCACACTACCATCAAACTCAATGTGACCAGTACTGACACCGACATCGCCGTAGCACAATACATCATCTACGCGCATGCCTCTGGGCACTGCCACTGGTACACCCTTCGCATCTGCGACTAGAATATTGGCATCGTTTGGGTCGAGCTTAGTACCCTCAAGCACCTGCATCTCAAAATCACGACCAGGTTTTGGTTCTAATACGTCACCAAACACGGTGTAACCAGTCTCCCCTTTTGTTGGCGGAATACGTTTCATAAGCGGGGCACCAGGCTTAACGGTAATAATGGCGCCTAAATCACGCATATCAACCTTGCCACCTTCTTTGGCTTGTGGGCTAAGCACCCTGTCCTGTGCAGTCATGCACATGCGCACAAATTTGGCATCATTGCCATTTTTAGCACGTCTCCCATGTGCAACAATGCCACTATAAACTTCACCCGCTGGCTGATCGAATTGCTGTCCTAAGAATTGCTCTAACACCACTTTGTTAATGCCGTGTTTTACACCCGCATCTTTTAATGCTTTTTGCGCTATATCCATAGACACAATATTACCACCACGGGCAGTCACTATTGAGGCTGTTGCAATCATATTGTTTTCATCAACTTTGATAGAAATTTCACCGCTGATAGCCATAGCAATAACAAGCGCTTCGTTATCGGCATCTTTACTGGTAAACAATTTACCTATATTTGCATGGATAATATCAAAGTCGGCATATTCAGATTGCTCAAGTAATTCAACTAACTGCGAAGCGCTAGCTGGAAAACCCGACTCTGCTGGATGAGACAGTAGGTATACTGCTCCCATATCTTTATCAAAACGAAACAACGACATCTTTTAATTCCTACAAAAACAAATCCATTTTGTTATTGACAACGTGACGTCAACTATTTGAGCACAACGCTAGACAGATGTTAAGCACTATATCACCATACTAGCATACAAAATATAAACGATTGTAAATGCAATTTGTACAATAATCCCCCAAGCAACTCATATATAAAAACTTTCTAAAAAAGGCGCTTGAGTAATTACCTACTAACACGCTATACTGGCGCCACTTCACTGAATAACATATTCAGGGGCTGATTAGGATTCGACGGGATTCATGAAGCCTAAGGTGCATGTCGAGGTGCGGCTGGCCTCGTAAAAAAGCCGTATTTAAAGTAATCGCAAACGACGATAACTACTCTCTAGCGGCTTAATAGCCCGCTAGCACTCCTCCAAGAAATGCTTATGGTTCTGGTTCTGGAGTGTCACCCTACATAAGATCGCTACGGAAACCCTGGCCGGGGTTGAAGGGCTAAAACTAAGCGGCCTCGCCTTTACTTATCGTGTTCGTCCGAGATTTAAAGGTTAACTAATAGACGATACTAAACATGTAGTACCGAAGGTAGACGCTTTCCGGACGGGGGTTCAAATCCCCCCAGCTCCACCACTTTAAAGTGTTATAAAAAAGCCTGTTAGAGAGTAATCTTTAACAGGCTTTTTTGTGTCTATTTTTCAATATACAAGTAAGTTATGCAGCAATGAATCTGACCCCTTTTTTACTTCTTGTTTTTAAATTGTACTTTTTAGGTTCTCGTGTAGCTTGTTTAACATATCTACAACTGACTCAAAATCATCATCAACAGATATAGACGGGTTATATATACCTTGCTCTTGTTGCTCTGAAATAACCGTTTGTACTTTTGGTTGTAGTTTTTCCAATGCTGATATTGTTTTTGATATTTCTTTTAACTGTTCCATTAAATCAATTTTAGCTTCGTCTTGAGGATCACATTCGACGGGGCTTTGAAATACCACCACTTCGCTATTATTGAAATCATTAGAGCGATTAATAAAGTTTAATTTAATATCTTCTTCATCCATTTTAATTACCTATCTTGATTTTATAAAAGTGCAGCCAATTGTTTATCATCTGGTAATATTTCAAGTTTTCCACCAGCTCCCCCCGACTTCAAAGTAAGTTTAAACTTACTTTTCCTTCTTACAGCTAACGTTCATATGAAGCGACTACGCAAGCTGTATTGTCACCATTAAGCAATATGATTTTAACTGGGTACCTTGCATCCATTTAAACTACCCGTATCGCAACTTATTTTAAAGCTAAGATTCTGTTTTTCTGTCACCCTGACTTTTATCAGGGTGACATTCAACAATATTATTTAATACAATTGCAATCAAAGTGCCTGTAATGAGTTTGACTGCGGACTGGCCACTTTTAATTTTACTTTAAAATCTGCAAATGTTGGGTAGCGTTCAAGCAAGTTAAAACTTAACATTTTACTCCAGCCAAGTATCACTGCAAAATAGTAGTCCGCCAATGAGGGCTGTTCACCAGTTAAGAATGTACTTTTAAGCAATCGCGATTCAACTAGTTCCAGTTGTTTTAAGATTAATTCTTCGGCATTGGCTTTAACAATATCTGAATCATTTGATATGCGCTCAGAGTGTATAACCTTATCAAAGTTTCCGTGTAAGCTTGCCGAGATAAAATCAAACCACTTTAATGCTTCCATTCCTTCTTCTGATGCTAAATCTGGCATTAAATTAGCGTCAGGAAACTTCTGTGATAAGTGAATAAGTATGGCTGCGCTTTGTGTCATTACCCTATCCCCTTCGACTAACACCGGCACTTTACCTGACGGGTTTAAAGCCAAAAATTCAGGCGACCTTTGTTCAGCGTTTAATAAATCTACGATACAAACTTGATGCTCAACATCAATCAACTCTAGTACAATCTTGACTACATTTGAGCAGCTAATTGGAAAATGATATAGGGTGTACATAACGTTCTATCCTTTAAAAGTAATTTATAACTGCAGTAACTGTACGATATATATAACAAAAATAAATTAGTAATGTTTGCAGTTTAGGTGTGCAATAATGCACACATGAACATGGAAGACGATTATCAATACATTTTAGCGTTAAGCGACACGGGCAGTTTATCGGCAGCTGCACGCCGCTTAAATGTCAACCACACTACGGTTGCGCGGCGCATTCAAGCATTTGAAGAACGATTCAAGGTTAAACTGTTTGAGCGTATTCCAAAAGGGTATCAGTTAACAGCCGCTGGAATGAGTGTTTTACCTGATATCAACTCGTTAAAAGAGCAACAGCTTAATATTGAACGCAAGCTAGCAGGTCGAGATAAACAGCTTAGTGGCGAGGTTAACTTGGCGCTAACGCCTGAGTTGGCTAATAATTTTGTGGTGCCCGCATTAAACAAATTTAACCTTCAATACCCTAATATCCAAATTAACTTGCTCATGGGTTCTCAGCACAAAGACTTATATGCCAGAGAGGCTGATATAGCGCTTAGGTTTACACCAGCCCCCACCCAAGGTGATTTAGTTGGACAAATGCTATTTCCTTCGCATTGGGGGGTTTATGCCAGTGCGACATATTTACAGCAGTTACCCCAAGAGCACAGGCTACTATTATGGCAATTAGAGTTTGACCCCAACTGGCACTCAAACTATTTTCCATCATCCAAAGTGGTTGCAAAGTTTGATCAACTAGGCCCACTTTTTACTGCCGTAAGAAGTGGTCTGGGTTTAGCAAAATTACCTTGTGGCTTAGTTGATAACGATAACTCGCCACCCCTTTATCGATTAGACGTTCCACTCAAGCCTTCTACTTGGAACCTATGGCTGCTTTATCATTCAGATCTAAAATCAGCAGCTAAAGTATCAGCCGTTAAGGTTTTTTTAATAGAGCATTTAAAAGGTTATGCAGACGTCTTCTCTGGCCAGCGCTCACATTATTGGCACAGTCCGATTAATAAAGAGTTGTGTAGCCTTTAATAAAATTCAGTAAATTTCGACAAGATCATAACGTGCGTTAGGATGATAAACTGGCAACCTTTGCTCTCAAACAATACATAATAAGTGCAGATTTTGTATTACAATATTGATCATACTAACGAGCTCAATGACTCATGTAGAATAACGACATACCGAAACTTTTGTCTGGTTACTTAGCCATTTATTTAATGCAATTGGTTTTAATGTAAGAGCACCAGATACTTCATTAGATTTCTAAATTAAGTTACGAGTTGTTCGCTATCACAGCTCAAATATAAAATCTGACAGATCTCCACCCAAAGTAAAAGGCATCATATTTTGTTCCTCAGTTGCTTTTATACGCCATTTTAGCTGCGTCTTCATCACTTTTACGGTTTACATTCTGTAATAAAAGCCTCTATCTCAGATATTTCTGCTTGTATTTCTGCAGCATGATCTAACATTGCTAATTTCAAGTTCTTGATTCAATAACCCCAGCCCACACAAGTAAAGGTTTACTTTAATGCGCAATACCCAGCCGTGCTCTTACACTCTTTAAACTATGCTTGGCGTTAACGTCACATCCGTTAATTTTCTCAAGCACGACTGCGAGTTTATCTTGTAACCCTTGTATATCTTGCCAATCAGAAAAAGTACGCTTTACCAGTTCAGCTTCTTGTGCTGAGCAAGCGGTAATAAAGTTATAGGGAAACCATTGCAGTTTATCATCAGCAATACGCTTGCTGATCTTAGCTTTATTTTGCTTAATGTAGCTTGCCACAAAAGCACGATGCTTTGGCATAAAAGCAGGGTATTGAAATCGGTAGTCAATTTTATGGCCTTGTGTGACATCACTGAGTAGCCACTCATAAAAATCGTTAACTTGCTGTTGTGAATTTACATAACCTAAAGCGTTCAACAGGTCTTCTTTTAAATGATTTTCGCTATGTTTAAAGCGATCGAGTAAAGATTGATAACTGGGCTTATCAGCGTTTGCAACGACTACACGTAACACTGCTAACCTATTATTTAAGTGAGTGAGTTCAGTGTTTGAAAAGGCTTGCTTTGCCGCTGTGATGGCAGTGTTTGAGTGTAAATAAACACCATATAACTCAAGCCAAATACTGCCATTGTTCATTTCAAGTATCTTGTCCCAATCTATTATCTTGGGCAGTTTTGAAGTCAAATAACGGATATATTGTTTACTCAATGAATCAGGAATTAGCTCTACAAAGCTATCCTGAATGGTTGCAAGTGCGCTGCTCACTTGTGCACTGTCATGAGGTAGTGTATTTACAATATCAATAAGCTCGTCTATGTATGCCATGTGATCAAGCTTGCTTGCTTTGGCCAATGCACTTTGATTATTCATATGCGCCGCTTTTTCAGCATCAGTGAGTAAATGAATAGGGAAAAAACCATTGCCAGTTTTATCAATATATCTAAAGTAACCAATACCAAGTTTATCAATAAATAACTGTGCGGTGTGTGGCACATTTTTTAATGATTGGCTTTGGTGATCTAATACCAATGACTGAGTCGTCAACTTTTTATCATCCCAAATCTTTATTGTTATCGGAATCGTCCATTTTTTATCTGTTCCCTCAAAAAAACTGTTTTGATGAATAACCAGTTGCTCACCCTCTTTTGTTAGCGAAATGAGAGGGTAGCTTGATTGTTCTACAAAAGAATGCATGAATGGTGCAAAGTAACGCTCACTGGTGAAATGCTGAGTGAGTTGTTGCAAACTTGTATTTGCACCCGCCACTTGTTTAACGTAGCTACGCATGTATTTTTTAAATTTCAACTCACCAATAGCTTGCTCTGCCATTGCCAATATGGCACTTCCTTTAGTATATGCAAGTTGCCCTACTGCCTCATTATCGCCCCGATGCTTTACGCTTGCACGAAGCGCACGTGCATTATGGTTGTCATCAAAAAAAGCTGATGACTGAGGTGTATAAGTACATTGCATGCTATCTGGGTAAAAGTTTTGTATAACTTTGGCTGCAAAAAACTCCGCAAATGATTCATTCATCCAATAGTCGTTATACCAAGCCATAGTAATGTCATTGCCAAACCACATGTGTACCACTTCATGAGCTATCAACTTTCTAAATTTGCATATGTCATCACTACTGGCACCCAGCCTAGGAATTTGATCATTGTTAATTGCGATAAGACCTACGTTTTCCATGCCTGCTAAATCTTCTATTGGCGCTACCAAGAAATCTAACTTATCGTACGGCAATGGATATTGTAGGTAATCGCTCATATAACGTACGGCATTATTTACCAGCTCAGCCATATCGTTTGGCACAGACACCAGTTGCCCTTTTGGCGAATACACGGTAGAGCTGTACTGTGTGCTTTCTAATAATTCGGCATTAAACTCTCCCACTGCCAATACAAGTACATCCGTGTAGATTTTTTTGCTGGGCGCAAAACGTATAAGTTTACGCTCACCTTGAATAAGCGTAGAAACCACACGAGTGTTGTGCAACGCTTCTAAGTTCTTGGGAATATCAACACTAAATTCAAACACCGTTTTTTTATCTGGTGCATCAAAGCTAGGAAAAACCCGTCTCGCTTCCATTTCTTGAAACTGCGACATAATATAAGCTGTGCCTTGATTTGCTTTTTTAAGAAACAGCCCTGCAACTTGCTCTGAAAATATTCCCTCGAATTGTATTTTAAGCTCAGCGGGCCCTTTGATTGACTCTGGTAACTGATGAGTGACAATATCAAACTCATCGGGCGAAGCTACATCTAAGGCGAAGGCGTTCCCCTTATGCGTTAATACAACAGAGTTAATTGTCAATGTTCTTGCATGATAAGACACTAGTTGAGTATTTCGCAAAAATGAGAGTTTTAGCGTTGTTTCACCACTAAATGTGGTTTTTGTAGGAGAAAGCTTTAACGCCACACTTTGCCGCTCCAATATACTATCACTGGATAAACGGTGCGCTTGCACAGCATTTGAAAGCATCATCAGCATACCAAAAATGACAACCAACATATAGCTTTTCATAAGTTTTTCCTTTATAGTCAGTGCTTTATTAATTATTGTTAGCGTGCTTATTCTACGCAAATTAAAAATTATTACGATACCATATAAAAAATTAGGAATAATGTGCAATCAAACTTAACGCCTGAAAATAAAGGAGCCAACTTTTCATGTCATTAATTCAGTATTTCATACACTAACAAGCAAACTGCTTCGTTTTGCCTTCCTTGGCACACATTCACTTTTTAAGGCGATGATTTTTCCATGCAACATTTATTCAGGCCATTATAAATGCTCGCCAAAATGCTGTTGAAAAAGTGCATACATATTACGTTTTCGTTTAGTGCTTTTGGCCAGCTCTGAGATCCGCACATAATAATCACGGAGTAATTTAGGATGATGCTTTTGTAGTTGCTGTGCTTGTTGTTTTAATAAGTCTATAGCCTGTTGATAGGCAGTATTATTGGCCTGCTCAATGGTTGTCATTGCAACCTTTAAATAATAGTCTATTGAGTGTGTTGGCATATTTGTAATAAGGCTATTGGCAAGTTGTACTAGTAAACCCGGCTGTGCACAATGCTCACTTTAATTGCTAATTCACAAGCAATTAAATCATTTTTACTGGCACCTGAACGTGCTTTTTCAAGCCAATACTCTGTATCAAGCAACTCTTTATGTTCAAAACATACCTTGGCTATAGTTAAAAAATCACGTGGCTCTTTGGCTATCCATGCTTGTAGCTTAACAAGCTCTTGCCAATTTTTAGCATGAGTTATCAAAGGACCAGCTAACCTTTTTAGCATCCAGTTCGGCTTGCTTGGCTTTACCAACTCAGTTTCTATTGCTTGTTGGCACAAAGCTAAAAATGTGGGGTTATGTTTTATCTCATCTTTAAAATCGTCTTCAATTGACGGAAATACATCAAACTTAAACTCAGTAAAATGCTCAAATAACCACTTTGCTTTTGTTGTTCAGACCAGTCAAGTTTCGCAAATACCATATATCCTTAACTGACATAGCTTTAGTGATCATGCTCTTGAGTGTTCTAAACGACACGGCTTTACTAAGCTTTGCTCTATTTAGCCAGCTTTGCCATTGCTCTGGGCTTTGTGCCAAACAATCTAATAACAATGCGATTAACTCTGGCTGGTTTTTATCTGCTAACAACTGTTCAATTTGTTGCCGCTCAGGGTCTATGTCTGTCACCTTGTGATAATCATGCGTTAACGCTGCTAATGCTGTTGCCACTATATGTTTGCACATAGGCTGTTTTTGTGCCGCAGGGCAAGTACAGCTTCACCACTGTAATCAAGCAAAGTGGCACTCTACACGATACTAACAGCTACCCTGTGCATGTAAAACGTTGTGTGATGTAGTTAAATTTAAAACAACATTAGCTTGGAGCAAGGATTGACCTTTAGCAATGGTCGTATCGCCACATTGTAGGGCAATTTCTTTTTCATCAAATAGGTACTTCATTAAAAACTATCAACTAACTAGAAAATTAAAGTAACTATTACACAGTATGAATCAAGTTTATAGACCCTTGATCAGGTCATTATGCTTTGCTAATTCAAGTACTGTTTTAGCAGGAATGCCAAAAGCAAGTACTTTACTATTCTCAGACCAGTACTTTCTGCTTAATGCTTCTTGTACCGACTCGTACCGCTGAGGCTGAGCTAAGTCATTAAAACTGGCAATCATTGATGATATTCCTGTAACACAACCATGTTTTACATCATACATAGCCCCCCCTGAAAACCCACCCTGCATATTTCGGTGCAATAACACAAAATTTACCGGTTCATCCAGCATGCCATTTGGTGCAGTGCCATTTTTTGCCGCCTTTTTGTTAAATCGCTCGGTCATTCTTGGCCTATCTGAAATACCCGAAATTGTACCAGACGCAACGGTTAAACTAGCGGAGCTTGATAGCATAGTCATTATCACTTTATCACCCAACTGTTGACTATCACACCAATTAGGTACACTACTTTCGGGCAGCCCGGGCTGACTCAATTTAATATATGCCACATCCTTATCAGGCAAGCGCATCACTAATTGTGCAGTCAAAGGCTTGGACAATTTACCCAATGCACCTATCTGTACATTAACTTGTTGTCCAACAGCTAAGTTTTGTACCACATGATCTGCCGTTGCAATTAAACGCTCCGTTATAGGCACGCCCATACCACTTACTTTTGTTGAATTATTTAGTTGATAGCTAATCCTTACTTGATGCGAGGTGACTTTTTGCTCTTTGTAATCATGTAATACATTTGAGTTATTTAGATATGCAATAGCCAGTTCCTTACCCTGATATATTCTGCTGCTACCGCAAGAAGACAGCACAATCACCATACTCAATACAAACCATTGAATGGCATTTTTTTGCAAAAATGCTGAATTAAAGTTCAGCAATGCTGCTACTTTTTGTGCTGCATAGGTCATTTTTTCATTCCATGTTAACCAGAATAAGATTATTAACAGTGACCCAATATCCATCACTGCCTTAGATGCCTTTAAATATGACACAGAATACAAAAAATTAACATAGTTAATTACACAAAACAGGTCCATTTGTATTTTTTTTGTTAAATAGACACAGAATATAAACAAACAACTTCCATGCTAGAGTATGTTTTCACCTCATTCTTTTTATTAATAACCCCGGTTATTTACCTCAATATCAGGGCAAGACAGTAAATATATTTTGAGCAGCGTTAAGTAAATTTGACTCACCTTGTATGCTATGATTTTGTACACTCTTTTTGAGCACGTTTCAGTTTATTGAAGCCCTCAACACACACTTCAGCAATCTCAAAAGCAATACCTCACTTAATGACCTGGTGTTTGTCTCTGTGTGCTGTAATAGCTTGCTGCTCTAAAACAACTGGCATTAAATATATTGAAGCAGGAACTGTCTAAACTCAGTATTCCCAAGAAACAGAAAAGGTACGGATAAAAACGCAGCACTTGGCAGAGCAACTCACTGCTGGCTTAAAAAGTAAGTAAAAAACATTCATACGGTTGTCCTGACGTTAATATGGTATTCCTGTTATCTTTCCTCACAACTTACCATCACTATTGTTAAAAGCACTACTTAAATTTAAGTAAATTAATCAAAAAGTTATGTATATTAAAAAACTATTTTTAAACATTTATAGGTTTTTTGTAAGACTAAAATAGTGGCCTAGTTGCATGGTGACAGCGTCAATCAAACAAGAGGAATAACCATGCAATACCGTAATTTGCTTTTCCCCCTATCCATACCATCACTGCTGAGCAGTGTAATACTAAGCCACACTAATGCAGTCGCTGGTCAAAAAATAACTGCCGCATACATAGAGCCCCCTATGATTGCTATTCCTGCTGGAGATTTTTACATGGGCAGTGACCGTGGCCAAGATAACGAAAAACCAGCACATAAAGTCTTAATGCCCGCTTTTCAAATGGCTAAGTATGAAGTCACTATCGCCGAGTTTAGAAAGTTTATTGAAGCCACCCACTATCAAGCGCCACAAGAGTGTACACATCGTATCGGCGATAAGTGGTTTGGCAGCGGTAAAAGTGACGGTAGCTGGGATAACAACATTTACGCACATAGCGAATTCCACCCTGTTGTTTGTATCACCAGAAAAGACGCTATTGCTTATGCAAAATGGTTATCACAACAGTCGGGAAAACAATATCGTTTACCCACTGAAGCTGAATGGGAGTATGCACTAAGAGGAGGAACCTATACCCGCTATTTTTATGGCGACGAGCCCCTCAGTGGCAAGTCATGCGAGTATGCTAATTTATCAGACGTATATGCGTTACATGAGTCACCCAAACAATATGATGCTTCTTACAAAAGTGGTTACACCATAGAACCTTGTAATGATCATGAACTTACTACATCCGTGGTAGGGCTATATAAAGCCAACCCCTTTGGTATACACGATATGATAGGTAATGTAGTTGAGCGCTTGGCTGATTGCTATCAAAACAGTTACCACGATGCGCCTACTGATGGCAGTGCTGTTACCAAAGAACAATGTGATACCTATGTAGCAAGAGGGGGGAGTTGGCATTGGGAAGCACACAGAAGCAGCCAACGCATGCCAATTGGCGATAACTTTGTGGCCGCGCTAGAAGGCTTTCGTTTGGTACAAGATACACAAGGACAAGCGTTGCCTAATCAACAAGGTAATCAAACTTTTGTTAAGCTACTTACCCATGCTCAGGAACACGCCAAAAAAGATTGGCGTAAAACAAATATTCAATACCCCACCACACCTAAAGGGCTGGAAGTTGTTTCATCATCTCATGAAGCTGTTACCCTCCAATGGCAATACCCCATTACAAACCAAAAAGTTAGCTTCAACGTATATAGGCAAGATCCAATAACGCTCACACAACAACATATCGCCAGCAATCTTAAACAACCGACTTTCACAGACCCCAAGCCGCTTGAACGTAACATGCGCTACGCAGTTTCTGCGATATTAAGTAATACTGAAAGCATAGCGAGCGACTTCGTTGATAGCGGCATAAGCACAATACATCAGTTACCGGCAAAAATCGAAGGTGAAGCTTTTTCATCTGCACCCAATATACAAGTAAGTTTAAGCGGCTGGGAAGAAAAAGACGATCGAGTGTTTGCAGCGCTTAGCAAACACAGCGCACATTATACCGTTAACGTGCCCACATCAAATATGTATAAGCTTCAAGCACGCGTATTTCATCCTGGTAGCACACAACACCTTGAATTTTGGTTAGGTGACAAACTATTAACAAAGGCAGAACTCACAGGGGAGCGCAGTTGGCAAACCATAGACAACATATTTATTGACTTACCTAAAGGACAACATCAATTGTCAGTCAAGGGTCAGGCACCTCTGATGGCACTTAATTGGTTTATCATAAGTACACTTTAACCTGTTGCTACACATACAATTTAAGGCGATTCTGGGTAGGGATTAACTATAATTCCTACCTTTTCTAAATGCAGCTGATGCTTCGCCACCCACCAAGAAGACGCTGTATTATTAATAAACCGCTTACACAACATTACCAAGGCTGGATTCTCATCATTTTTGTTTAATTCTAGCAACATCAAAGCCATATCAAGTCCAATCCAATCTATGCCTTGAGTACGAGCCAAATTAAATGCATTTTCAGCATGTTGAATAGCCAATTCAGTTTGCTGATTTGCCACATATATCTGCGCCAATAAAAATGATTGACGAGCTGGCTCCCCGACTTTATTAGCTATGCTTTTCGCTAACGCCCAATCTTTATCCTCAATGGCATAATGAATTCGTTGCTCGCTAACACTGGTGAAAACCCAAAAATTATTAGGGGTGACCGGACGACTTAATACACGGTTATAATATGTAATTTTATCGGCTTTTTGCTCAGCAAATAATGCCCAGTGGTAGTCAGTTAGCATTTTATGAGATGCATCTAACTGGTAATCATTAATCAGTGTTTCAGCCTGTCTTAAATACTCGTATTTTTCTTTATTTAACTTTAGCTTAGACGCTCTAATTGACAACAAAGTATAGGCGCGCACCTCTTGCGTTGGCCGATTTGCTATACGAGCTTGACTTGCTGATCGAAACAAATAGTTTTGTATCTGTGCAAAGTCTTTTTCAATCGCTATCACTTCAGCTTGAGATTTACTCACCTCGCTTTGCATCGCTAGCAAACCTATTTGGTCCAACTGTTGCTGTGCCTGCTCTAGCTGCTGTAAAGCTAACCCATGTTGCTCTAATTTAAATAGTAATTCACCCTTAAGCCAATATGCATAAGCGATATAAGCTGGTTGAGAGAGGCGTTGAGCAAGCACTTTAAGGTTAGCCACTTGCGCGTCAGCTGCATCATAATCTCCCTGCTCTATTTGCCTTGTAATTAATTGCTGTAACACCGCTAAATTATTAGGGAACTGACTGGCAAGCAACGCAAGCTCGGCACTTGCTGCAGCCTCAGAAGCAAGATTTAAATAATTGGAAGCTTGTAGTGGTTGTAACGCCTGATATACCTGTTGCCAAAGTGCGGGCAAAGAACTTGCCTGCACATACCCTCGCCATTGGCGACTTTGACCTTGTGCCAAATATTCTAATACGAGCTGTGGCGACTGCTGGGCGTTTGTCTGATAATCATAAATCAACCCAGAAAATAACACCTCGGCTTCGCCTTTTAGCCACTTTTTATATACAACATAAGGCGATGCAAAAAACTGCCAAACACCAATTAATGGCCTGTTCGCCTCTAGATAGGCCTTATTTACAGGTAAAATATGCTGCGCTAAGTTTGCGTTCAAAGCATCAAGCTCTCGCTTTGGTATAGTATCACTGCGACTTGAAAAAGGCATCGAACGCCAATTGACAAACGACTGAGCTGTATTCGGTATCTGTTGCTTACCTACCAATGCATCATTAAACCAAATACCACTAACCACAAGTGCTAAACATGCAACTAGCGAGTATAAAATACGCCTGAAAAGTGTATGTTTTTTATTGCTACCATTGGGTGCTTTATTACTTAGTTCAACACTGGTCAATAACTGCCATTGATAACCGCGCTTGGGGAAAGTTTTAATCGAACCTTCGCCCAAAATAGCGCGCAATTGGCTAATAGTTTGAAACACCACTTGCTCGGTCATTATTTTACGAGGCCAAACATGATTAAAAATGTCATCTTTACTGAGTAATTTAGAAGGGTTATCTAAAAATAAAGCCAAGAGTTTTGCTTGGTTAGCACTGAGCACAACAACTTGGTTATCCTGATATAAAATCTGATGTTGCGTATCAAAGCAAAAGTTTGAGAAATAAAGCATTTAAAATACAATTAAAGCAAAAGAGTGAATAGTTTAGCCTGTTAAGTCATGGTTTAAAACCACACTGTCACTCTAAGGCTCGTTATCGCTTTCTGTCTTTGCATAGACAGCACATCTTTGATTTAACTTTGAGAGAAATATTTTCAAGGCTAGATGACTTAAACAGACAAAACCCAAACTGTAATCAATACGTTTAATAAGCAAATTGTCTCTATCGTTCAGCAATTAAGGGTTTTTAGGGCATAAAGCACTCTGCTTACAATCACTTAATACACGTTCACTGATTGAAAAGGTGAAACAAACTACACACTGCTATTGAAGCCTATTTCACCAGCGGAATGCAGTTAATTAACTGCTATGGGAACGAGAACTTGGCAATACGCTCCGCTATATCTGAAGCAGAACGTTAATTTATATATTTTAGGCGCTACGCAGACTGTCTTTGCTCTATAGATTCGGACTGTTCAATAAACGAAAGAAAGTTAGGCTGGCCAAACAGCATCATGATATCTAATAGCTGGCATGCTGTGAGTTCAGTTTTCCCCGACTCCCAATTAGAAATAGTTGCCTGATCAACCGGAGTGACCAAACTCTTACCCAATTGGGCTTGCGTTAGTTTCATCTCCCGTCGCAACTTGCGGATTGTAGCGGGTATATATTGCCTTGCAGCCATTGTTTGCGCTTTGCGCATGCTTTCATTTCTTCGTATCGTATTCATTACATATCCGTATCTGGTAATGGTTAGCGTTTTTATCGCTGAAAATGCGCTTGCCTAGATGGCAAAAATTAAAACGCTTCACGGCCCTATCTCAGTGAAAATGCGAAAATAAATACCTAATTCATCGCGTTCACAACCCCTTAAATACCACAAATAGACAAGTCGAATTAATTCATGTAGCCTATCTGGGTCAACTGGTAAAATAATTGATCGGATTGGGTCATATGTCAAATACTTTTGCAACAAGATTAAAACAATTACGGATCTCGGTGGATGAATCGCAAATTAACTTTGCGGAAATGTTAGAAATACCGGTACCATCTTATCGTAAGTATGAAAAAGGCGAGCGTGAGCCCACACTTTCGGTTATCAGTAAGTTTTTTGAACATCCTAAAACAAAAGCATATGCACACTGGTTAATAACGGGTGATAATCACCCCAATGCGACCACAAGCACCCTAAGCGGTGAAGGTCAATATACACCTCAATTATCAGAAGAAGAGTTTGAACAGCAATTTGTTAGCAAGGCAAAGGAAACCCTTTTGTTCCTATGTCACTTGGGCTGGTTTAAATCAACTAAGACAGCTAATTTTGAAACAAGCGGCCAATTATTGCTAAGAGATTTAAAACCCATGTTAACCAATTCGTTTAGGAAAGAGAAAAGAGCTTGATTATTAATGATTCATGTATTTTATAAAAATGTAATGGATAAAGTTTAGTCTGATGTATACAGCGATTGGTTCATGCACCTTTCCCAATTGTATTAAATAAATGACCACATATTGCGACAGAAAAGTGGCTTAGTAACAAGGCAAAAAATATTCGCAGCATTTTGCAAAGCCTAATGCTGCGTTACATTGTCTGTTACCTAATAACAAACAATCAAACGATTAATACTTTCTGAATATTAAAACCCCGGCTAATAACATTAAAGATGCAAACAAAGACCCGCCGGAAGAGGCAGGTTTACTTGGCGCCGTTTCTGGCTCAGGCTCTGGTGCTATAACGTTATCAATCAAGGTATTCAATACAGGTGTTAACATTTGAGCAGAGGCTGGGTCGTCATCAATGACAGTAATGGCGTTTATAGTGATAAAGTTATTACCTGCAGGTTCGGTGCCTTCATCTGCACACTGTGCAGCAGTAAAGTCAACCAACGGCGTACTACCACACAACGGGATTTTAGAAATCTTATCAACAACTTCCATACCACTATCAATCACCTGACCAAACACACTAAAGCCACCATTTTGCACATCTAAATTTGCACTGTTATCGCTCAAGTTAAAGAACCATTGATTTGTAGCACTGTTTTGTTGACCGCTAAGTTTTGCCATCGCAATAGTGCCGCGCACATTTGATAACTCTGGCTCATTGGCAACAGGTGAATTAGTTGTTATCGCATTAAGCGGTATTTTACCATTGTAGTAAAATCCACCACCTTGGACTACAAAGTCTGTCTCTACACGGTGGATCACCGAGTTTTGATAACCCTCACTATTAACATAGCTTAAAAAATTTTCTACCGTTTTAGGGGTCGTTTCATCAAACAAGTTTACTTTGAAGGTACCTTGAGTGGTTTGAAATTCTACAATAGTGGCATGAGCAATTGTGCTGCTCAAAAGTGCAGTGGTCAGTGCCATACATGTGATGTTCATTTTTATTTTCATTTATACTTTCTACCTATAAAGCAGCTATGTTAACTTATTGTTTTATTAAATTGAGTTGTTGATTATAACTCAACAACTCAGTCACCTCGATAGGAAGTAACATTTGATAACATTTATTATCAGTATGATCACCGAGTTATTTGCATTATTAGGCTTCTTCATTATGTAAATTCCCACCTTGGTTTGAGCCGCCTCTGACTACAATCCCATGTAATTTACAGCCAGACAGCTGAAAATATCCAGCTACCATTGACCATAAGCACCTATTTGCCCATGAATGCTCCCCTACATGCTTTATCATGCCGCGCAATTATTTAATAACTTAGGATAAATAGGTATGAGTCACTCTCCTGATATTTCCTCAGCAAATATGCCTACTGCAAATATAAGTAACTGGGCTAAACATGATATGCATTGGATACTGAGCTTATTCGGTACGGCAGTTGGTGCTGGCATTTTGTTTTTGCCTATTAATATTGGCATTGGGGGGATTACTTTATCTTATGTCACATGGGCAAATACCAGTTGTCGACTCTCCCAGTTCAGGCGAACTTACGTCGCATAGTTACTCTATGCAAGCCAGATGATAACGTAGAAAAAATGCCCGAATGGCGCTGCCCAAAGACTTCAACCAAAGGATTCCACTACTTTGTCATTCGCAACTGACATAGACTATTATGCTACATTGCTCATTTCGCGTAATGAAAGCCTTTAATCTGAACAAAATTCATACCTCAAAGATCCATAGCTCTAGTCGAAACACTCTATGTCTAGAGCTTAAAACGCCCTACCAAAGCTTGCAAACGATGGTACTCTAACTCAACTTCATCACAACATCCTGATGCAGTTTGGATACTTTCGCTGTTATGTCCAGCTAAATCACTAATACTTGATACTTGATGTGCCATATCTTTGGCTACCGAACTTTGCTCCGATGTTGACGTTGCTACCTCAGAGTTATAGCTCTCAATCGCTAACACTTGCTCATTAATATGTTCAAACGAACGCGTTACATGCTCAGTTGTGCTAAACGTTTGATCAACACTCGATAATGCTCTTTGCATTGAACTCACTGTTTTCTTTGACCCCCCTTGCAACGCCTCAATAATATTGTGAATTTCAGTTGTGGAGTCTTGAGTTTTTTGCGCCAAGGCACGAACTTCATCAGCTACTACAGCAAAGCCACGACCTTGTTCACCCGCACGCGCAGCCTCAATAGCAGCGTTAAGAGCTAGCAAATTAGTTTGTTCTGCAATGCCCTTAATTACCTCCAGTACTGAGCCTATATCAGCGCTATCCTGCGCCACTTTATCAACCTCGTTCGATGTGGCTGTAATAATGTTTTTAAGCTGATTATTATTTTTTACATTCTCTTCAACATTCGCTTTACCCTGAGCAACTTGTTCAACAGCAGTGTGTGTTGCACTATTAGAATTCTCAGCCGATTGCGCTAAGGACTCAGATGAGTGAGCCATCTGCTCAATCGCCGCTGATAACTGTAAAGTCATGCTTGATTGCTCAGAAGATTGACTGGCAACCCGATTAAAGTTTTTGCGTAATGCCGTCACTGAGCGGTCTAAATTGGTAGATGAGTCTGCCACTTCACACATTGCCTCGTTAATGCTTTTCATCATTACATTTAACGAATGGCCCACTTGCGCAATTTCATCATTATCGGCTTTATTAAAGCGTAAATTGGCCCGCTGCGATAAATCTAGCGTATTTGCAACTTGCATCACAAAGTCATTAATCGCTAATACTGGTTTTGCAAGGTAGCCCCCTAAAAACCATGCTATAACGAGCCCAATCAATATCAAAACAACACTTAATGCAACCGCAGCACTGAGCATGGTGCCAATTAATTTGTCGCTGTCTGCAAACCCTTCACGGGTACTAATTTCGCTGACAATGGCCCACTGTAACCCCAGCAACTCGATGGGTGCGTACGCTGAAACTACGGCGTCATTTAAATAGTTATTACCTTGTAAAAAGCCAACCTCCCCAAGCAATGCTTTTTCTACCGCCGTGGTGGCAACCGCAGCCAGCCCTAACGTAGAGTCTTTGGCATCAATTTGGCTAATGACTTTGTTAGGTACACCTTGCTGCTCAAGCATCGCCAAATACTGAGGTTTATTTTCTAAAAACAACCGACTTTGCGAGCGCATTAGGCGATCTTCACCGATTAAAAAAGTTTCGCCTGTGGCACCTAAACCGCGCTGCTGCCATTGCTGATCATAGTTCATTATGTTGTTTATATTATCTACTGGCGCTTGGAATATCAAAACACCTATTCGCTTATCTTGCTCAAAAATTGGCGTAGACAAAAATGCTGCTGGGGCTTCGTAAGAAGGTGTGTATGGTTTAAAGTCGATTAATGACACTTCACCCTTACCCGATTGCATGGCCGCCTTAAACGCCAGACCTATGCCAGAATCACTGTAAGGACCGCTTTGCAAAGATGTCGCAAAATCGAGCTCCTTAAATACAGAGTAAATTACATTCGCACTTTGTGCATCAACAATAAAAATGTCATAGTAACCAAATGCTTCTAACAATTGCTTGTAAGAAGCATGATACTTGATGTGTGCCTGTGCATAATCGGAGCCATCTTGGGCATCAAATAACTCACTTTTACTACCGAGAGGGTGGCGGTTGTTCGCAATATAAGTGTATTGCATTGCCCGAGCATTGGGCGATAATTCAGTAAGTAGTTGTTGAGTATCAATGTTTTTATTATCATTTAGAGCACGGTAGGTTGCACCAAACTGTTGTTGGTAGAACTCACCCAGTGCTGAATCTATTTGCGACCCAGCGGTATGTGAAAACTGCTTTTGATACTGCACAAACCCGTCTTGAAACGCATTTGTGGCACGAATCGTCATAATGGAAGATGCCAGTGTTTTAAGCTGCTGTTGCATCATGTCAAAATAATCTGTTACTTGCTCTTTTTTCGCGTCTCTGGCACTCACCAAACGGTTCTGTAACTGCTCATGTAGTGCCATATGCGCTTCTGACTGCGCTAACACTGTTAGCAGCCCCGCCGATATAATCACCGCGGCTGCAACTATCGCTGCTACATTTAATACAATTTTACTTTTTATACGCACACTACCGTCCTTAATTTAATGCAAAAAACTCTACACACTATAAAATCTAGCGGAGATTATAAAAAAAGCACTTAATTTATACAGTTAGATTATGAACAACATAATACAAAGCACTTAGCTAATCGTGTTAGCATACATGTCAACAGCAACAATTTGCATGAACGGCTTTGGGTCTGTAACAGCTTGAAAGCCAAATTGCTCATACAACTGATGTGCATCTTTGGTAGCAAGCATAAATCGACGTAACCCTTGTAGCTCAGGATGTGATTGCACAGCTTCCATAAGTTGCTTACTTAAACCTTGGCCTCGATAGTCTGGCACTACAAACACATCTGCCAAATAACCAAAAGTGGCCCTATCGGTAATCACCCGAGCAAATGCTTGTAAACCAAGTTGCTTATCAATTACGGCAAAGTTAACACTGTTTTCAATGCCTTTATGTAAGGTTTCTTTGGGAATATGCTCAGCCCAATAGGAGTGGCTGATATGATAGTGAATAGTATCAAAATATTGCAGAATTTCAGACGTGTTGGAAGTAAGGTAATGCACAATTAGCTCCTTGCAATGGTATAGATTTGTAATCAAAACATACCACTGCTAAGAAGCTAAAACGAGTTAATTATTGCGCTTTTTACATACCTAGATATTCATAACTAGATTGTAAACCAAGTGGAATACCTAAACCCCAATAGGCAAGTAAAAATAAGCTCCACCCTATTAAAAAGGCAATTGAATAAGGAAGCATTATCGCAATTAAAGTACCAATCCCCGTGCCCTTAACATATTTTTGGCAGTACACCACCACTAAAGGAAAATATGGCATAAGTGGGGTAATAATGTTTGAGCTTGAATCACCTACCCGATAAGCCGCTTGGCTTAAATCTGGAGAGATCCCTAGCTGCATTAACATCGGCACAAAAATCGGTCCTAATAATGCCCATTTTGCCGAACTCGAACCAACAAATAAATTAACAAAAGCCGTTAAGAAAATAATGCCCACTACCGTAATACCACTAGGTAGAGCGAGTGATTTAAGCACCTCTGCACCTTCTATCGCCAACAAAGCACCTAAATTAGATTGACTAAATGCAGCAATGAATAACGCACAGAAAAACGCCATCACAATATAATATGCCATGCTACCCATTGATTTACTCATAGCATCAATCATATCTTTTGAAGACTTGAATGTGCCAACCATAAAGCCAAACACCATACCTGGTATCCAAAATAGCAGAAAAATCAAAGGCACAATTGACTGCATTAAAGGCGCGCTAAAATCAGTCAATGAGCCTGATGAGCTTCGCAGGGCTGAATCTTCACCACTGGCAGCATAAGCAAGCAAAGCAATGCCTGCTATCATTACACTCGAGGCCGCATAAAACGCTTTGCGTTCATTGCCGGTCACTTCATGAAACTCAGGTAAACTTTCGGTATCACCATCAACTGGCGTATTTTTCAAACGCGGTTCGATAATTTTATCTGTTATATACCAACCTAACAGAACGATAAATATACTAGAGGCCGATGTGAAAAACCAATTGTTCAATGGGTTGATAGACATTTGAGGGTCTATAATGTGTGCCGCACTTTGTGTAAAACTTTGTAGTAATGGGTCAATTCCCCCAGGAATAAAGTTTGCACTAAACCCGCCACTTACGCCCGCAAACGCTGCTGCAATACCTGCTAATGGATGACGCCCCATTGCATAGTAAATAACCCCTGCAATTGGAATAACAAGCACGTAGCCTGCATCGGTTGCAGTGTGGCTAACAATAGCGACCAAAATAATAGAAGGCGTAAGTAAAGATTGTGGCGTACGCTTGAGCATCAGCTTTAGCCCAGCATTAATATAGCCAGAATGCTCAGCAACACCAACACCTAACATGGCTACTAGCACCACCCCTAGTGGTGCAAAGCCTGTAAATGTTTTAACCATAGACGCTAAAAAGCCTGCTAATGCATCACCACTTAATAGGTTATGCACTACAATCGCTTGGCCTGTTCTTGGGTCTATTGACTCAAACTGAGTACTTGAAAAAATCCAAGACAATACCCAAATCAATAACATTGAAAATAGAAAAATCATCGCTGGGTCTGGTAATTTATTGCCTACCCGTTCGATAAAGTTTAAAAAACGAGCCACTGCGCCATTATTTACATCACTATTCGCTTGTGAGTCCATATTTGTTCCTTAGTAAAAAATTCAGCTAACTTTACCTTAAATCTAGCCATAACCGCAATAAATCAGTTGAACTGTATATACACTAATTTAACATAGTCGATTCAATACATCCTTCTCATTTGGTCTATGCTTATCTTTATGCCATGCTGAAGGAGATAACTATGATCAATATCGACGATAATGTAATCAAAGACATTAAAAGTGGCTTTAACCTCCCACCAAAGCCAGAGCTGTTAGAAAAGTTGCAAAGTGCAATTGATCAACCTGAACCTGAGCTAAATCATATTGCCCAGCTCATTGCTACAGACTTGTCTACCTCTGCAGCCGTTTTAAAAGTGATCAACTCGCCAACATATGGCATGTCGCGTACCGTTACTGACATTAAGCAAGCGGTGATGTTTTTAGGTTTAGATAGCATCACACAGCTCGTTACCAGCTGTTTATTGCAACAAGCATTCGACCAAACAACCTGCTGCATTAGCCTAGAGCGGTTTTGGGACACTTCAACTGAAATAGCGGCTGTATCAACATTAATTAGCAAAAGAATAAAATCTAAAGTGCCGTCAGAAAACTTACATATGCTTGGCTTATTTCATGATGCTGGTATTGTCGCTATGGCGGCAAAATACCCAGATTATGTGAATGTAATAAGCGAAGCAAACAACAATAGTTCACCTTTAATTGCCCTTGAAGGAAAAGCATATAATACTAATCATACAGTTGTAGGTTTTTATTTAGCCTCTAGCTGGCACTTACCCAAACCCATTTGCAAACTGATTTTACGCCATCACGATACCGAGTTTTTACAGGAGCAGCACGACCAAGAGTCACTACTAAGTTATGCAACGCTAAAAATGGCAGAAAACTTAGTACACTCTCAAAAGCGTTTTATTGCTACTCATGATTGGCCATATGTAAAAAATGATGTACTCAATGTGCTAGAAATTGATGAAGATGATTATCAAGACATTGTTGAAGATACCCAAGATTACTTTCAAGAGCGATTTGGTTAAATGACTGCCTTTGACTTTGTATGAAACCGTTGTTGATGTAAGTTTTTATTTGGTTTTAAGTATGTTAACGCTACTATGACATAAAAAATATAAAGGAATACTTGTGTTGTTGGCGTTAAAGAACAAACTTAATACATTTGGATCAACATTAGGGCCGGGTATTTTAATGGCTACCGCCGCAATTGGCGGATCTCACCTGGTTGCTGCTACGCAAGCTGGTGCGATATTTGGTTGGCAGTTGTTATGGCTTATCGTCGCGGTTAACTTACTTAAATACCCCTTTTTTCGATTTGCCGTTCAATACACTCTACTGAGCAAACAAAGCTTAGTTGCAGGGTATAAACAACAAGGTATCAGCGTATTTGCAACTTTTTTACTGCTCAATATCATTGCGGCAATTGTAAATACTGCAGGAGTTTTATTACTCACAGCCAGCTTACTGCATTATGCCCTACCTTGGAAAGTCGATATTACCGTGCTGTGCTTTGCAATATTAGCACTATGCTTAAGCATTTTATTGTTCGGGCATTACAAAATGCTAGACCGTGCTAGCAAGTGGATAATGGCAACACTTACCTTCTCAACTGTGGCGGCTCTTTGTATTGCCATTGCACAAGGCGCTGCAAACCCACCACCAATAAACCCACCTGAGCCATTCCAACTGGCTATGTTAGGGTTTTTAGTCATCTTGATGGGCTGGATGCCTGCGCCGATAGAAATATCTGCGATTAATTCTTTATGGCTCAAGGCCAAAGCTCGCACATCTGCGCTTAGCCTTAAACAAGGTTTGTTTGACTTCAACTTAGGCTATGGACTGACTGTTGTGCTTGCTGTGGTATTCTTTTCTCTTGGCGTACTCATTCAATATGGCAGTAACACAAAAATAGAGCTGGCGGGAATTGCTTTTAGTCAACAGCTTATCAGCATGTATACACATACCATCGGACCATGGTCTCACTCTTTAGTTGCTGCCATTGCCTTTTTATGCATGTTTGGCACTACGCTAACCGTGCTGGATGGGTATGCGCGAACGCTCAATGAATCTTTGCGATTAACACTAAAATCAATGCCCAAATATACTTTGTCAGCCCTGATATTATTACAGGCTATCATGGGAATGAGTGTGGTATTGTTTTTTAAAGCTAATTTAAAAGAGATGTTAACCTTTGCTATGACATTAGCATTTGTTACAACCCCAATTTTTGCTTGGTTTAATTATAGATTAATGCAGGTAATAAACGCACAACCACAAGGTTTTATAAAGGTATTAAGCTGGCTTGGCCTAACCTACCTGTTTGGTTTTACTCTGCTGTTTTTGTATTGGCGGTTTTAAAAATGAGGTGTTGTGAATATTATACCAATTGTACTAAATAAATTACCAAGATATTGAACAGGTAAATGACTTAGTAACCAGACAAAAATTTCAGTATGTAATTATTCTACATAAGTAATTTTTAACGCAGTTAATGAGTCATTTAGCTCGCTAGAATGATCTAC
Organism: Pseudoalteromonas holothuriae; assembly: GCF_945859825.1. GTDB lineage: Bacteria > Pseudomonadota > Gammaproteobacteria > Enterobacterales > Alteromonadaceae > Pseudoalteromonas > Pseudoalteromonas holothuriae. Next base: position 178,267 of record NZ_CAMAPC010000002.1, on the reverse strand, counting down.
AATTGGTATAACTTCCCTGTAACGGGAATAAGCACAGTTTCAAAGTTCTAGTCAATTAAGCCTTTAATGCTTTTACCTGCTCCCAAATTTCCACAACATGGGCTTTATCATCTTCATTAAGCTCACCACTTCGATAAGCTTTTACTAAACTTTTTTCAACATGCTCGTTGAGCTCTTGCGCGCTTATTTCTTCACCTGAAACTTGTGCGTAACCCACCGCTAAATCAAAGTGACCTCGTAAATAACCACCAGCAAATAGCTCGTCATCTGACGCTCGCTCAACTAAAGTATCGAAAAAATGCTGCGCAGCATCTATATATTCTTGAAATGACATAACTGTCTCCTAATTTAAATCTGGGTGGCCAAGTGCATACATAATATGATCGTTAAAGCCAGTCACCACATTAATGTAACCGCTTAGCGCCTTATCTAACTGCTCATCGCCTGTATCAGCAATTAGTGGGCGACCATTAAGTGCTTGCAGCTTAGTTTTGGTTGCAACCACAATAATATTTTCTTTACCGATTTTTTTTATCAGTTCAGGGCTCAGTTGCTGGTTGCCACGGCCAAATATATGCCCTTGACCACCAATTAACGTGATCACTAGTTTTGTCGGCACCTCGTTCAGGCGCGATAGTAGCTGCTGGGCAGTCATATCCTGCTCAAGCAACTCATGATCTTGGATCAAATCAACCCCCAATAAGGTATTCTCTAACCCTAGCTCTTCCATAATTGCAGCCACGGTTGAGCCAGAACCCATAATGTATTGGGTCTGCTCATCCATTTCACTGATAACGTAAGCAGCAATATCAGCAAGTACTAACTCATTCGTTTCTTTGCCGCCATTTTTTACACTTTGCACATAACGCAACTCACAAGGCACTTGCATTTCACCATAACGTTTAGCGCGCACAGTACCTTGGCGAAATGCCGCTTCATCAATATCCATGACGTCTGCATCAGATAACGTAACAAGCTCACCCGTCACCAGCATTTCAACTACTCGGCCCGCTGCTTTGGGCGTTATAGCATAAACACCAGAGTGAATTTTGCATCCAGCAGGTACTCCAAGCACTGGTATGCTGTCATCCACTGCCGCGCAAATATTACGAGCAGTACCATCTCCACCTGCAAATAAAATCATATCAACATTGTGTTCAAGCAGTTTTCTAGCGGCTGCTTCTGTGTCTTGTGCTCTTGTAGGTTGTGCGCTTTGATAAACAACTTGAGTATTAAACCCCAGTGCTTTGGCAGTATTTTCGCCCATTTCGCCATTCACTGTAAATACATCGATTTGGCTTTGATATGCTAATAATTGCTCAAGTGCTAATCTCGTTCTTGCATTGGCTTTGGGTGTTGCCCCAAGCGCAAGTGCTTGTTCTGCCGTTTGTTCCCCATCACTGCCTTTTAACGCCACACTGCCGCCCAGCCCTGCAACAGGGTTAATGATTAAACCAAGTTTAAACTGCATCTAAAGCTCCTTTGGACAATGCCAGATAAATTGCGTTTTTGATAACGGCCATGGGGTATTATAAAGCTCACTCAGCGCTCGTAATAACTGTGTAGTACGCTGATTAAAGCCATTTTCAAGTAACTGCATTAGTTGCTCATATACGCGCTTTTGAAAGTTAAATCGACAGGTCTGTTCGCCATTTAAATTATCAATAGATACATTAAAATCAAACCCTGCGGCAACACTTAACGCCCACTCAATGGCTTGAGGCTTCACCTCTACAGCTTCAAATTCATGTTGTTTGGCTTTATCTCGCCCGTCAGGGCAATACCAATAGCCATAGTCTTCAAGTGCGCGTCGTCTTTTACCTGCCACAAGCCAATGTGCTATTTCATGCAGCGCACTGGCATAAAAGCCATGAGCAAATACCACTTGATGATAAGCACAATCCGCGTTCGCAGGCTGGTATATAGGTTCATCATTTCCCTTTACAAGACGCGTGTTATGGTCCGCAAAGAATTGTTGATTAAAGATGTCAATAAGGTCACAAGTGTTGTGCATGAACTACAAACAGGCCATATGTTACTTAATGGCCGCAGATTGTACGTACTTTTGCCAAAGAAGTAAAAATGCGTTGTACTAATAGCGCATGTTCATAGCCTAGATAAAAAAACGCACCAAACGGTGCGCTCATTACAATGCAATTCTAAACACACTTTTTGCTTTATGGTGTCTCAGTTTGCTCAGCTTTTGGCGCTTCTTCCTTCGCTACTTCGCTTAGCTCAGCCTTAGGCGTGTCATAGAATTTAGCGCCTTTTTCCGCCATATTCATTAAACTCTCGGCTGGCGTAAATACGGGATTATCCGTCGCATACGTTGATAACTCAGAACATACTTTACTCATACCACGCTTATCCATATAACTGAATGGCCCGCCTAAGAACGGTGGGAAGCCAATGCCGAATATTGCGCCAATATCACCATCGCGAGCATTGGCAATAATGCCTTCATCTAAACAACGTGCCGCTTCGTTAAGCATTTGTGCTACACAACGACTGGCAATTTCTTGCTTATTCAAGCGCGGACTGGTGGTGATACCCAACAGCTCATACACTGACTCGTCCACTTTTTTACCCTTTTTCTCGTAAGAGTAAAAACCACGGCCAGTTTTACGACCTAGGCGCTTTGCATCAATTAAGCGGTCAAACGCATTCGGCGCTTTAAAACGCTCGCCCAGCTCTTTTTCTAGAATTGGCGCAATTTTAGAGCCAATATCAATCCCTACTTCATCCAACAAAGCCAATGGGCCTACTGGGAAGCCAAATTCAACCAGCGCTTGGTCAATTTTTTCAATTGGTTCACCGGCTAATAATAGGTTTGCAGCTTCGTTGACGTAAGGCGCTAAAATACGGTTAACATAAAAACCGGCTTTGTCTTTTACCACTATTGGTGTTTTACCTTGCTTACGCGCAAAGTTTACCGTACGTGCAATAGTTTGCTCTGACGTGCCATCATGTGGAATGATCTCTACCAACGGCATTTTTTCTACTGGTGAGAAATAATGCAAGCCAATGACATTTTCAGGACGTTTTGCTTGCTCAGCAATTTGTGCAATCGGTAACGAAGAGGTATTACTTGCAAAAATAGTGTTTTGTTGACAATTTTGCTCAATATCGGCCACCATGCTTTGCTTGAGTTTTAAATCTTCAAATACCGCTTCAATGACCATATCAACATGCTTAAAAGCTGAATAGTCTGTACAGCCTGTAATACGATTCATGGCTTGTTGCAGCTGTGCTTTACTCATGATACGACGCTTTTCACGCTTTGATAAAATCTTGTAGCTGTAGTTCATGGCATTATTAACGCCTTGATGCGCAACATCTTTAATACGCACTAACGCACCCGCTTTTACGGCACTCACATGCGCAATACCCGCGCCCATTAATCCACCGCCCAGTACTGCGGTGCGTTCAATGGCTGCAACATCATCATTTTTGTACTCTTTTTTCATTTGCGTGGTGGCAAAGAAAATACCACGTAGTGCTTTTGATACGTCTGTCATCACCAAATCAGCAAAGCCTTCGGCTTCCGTTTTATAAGCTTTAAGCTCATCTAGCTCTACTGACGCGCGCACCGCTTTAATAATGTTAAGTGGCGCTGGATAGTGACCACCCGTTTTCTTAAGCACATTATCTTGTGCTTTTTTAAAAATAATATTGCGACCAAACGGGTTTGATTCTAGTAACTGACTGATTCTATCCAAACGTGGCTTGCTGACTTTCGCCTTGCCTTTGGTTGCCATCTCTGCAGCTACGCGCTCTAGAATACTGTGTGGCACACAATCATTTACAAGCCCTGTTTTTTTAGCTTGCTTTGCTCGTATCTGTTTGCCAGTAAGCATCCATTCTAATGCTTTTTGAATGCCCACCAGCTTTGGTAAGCGTTGCGTACCGCCACCGCCGGGTAATAAACCAAGCTGAACTTCTGGTAGGCCAAGTTTAGTAATATCGCTATCTGTACAAACACGATAATCACACGCAAGTGCAAATTCTAAACCGCCACCTAACGCCGCACCATGAATAGCAGCCACCGTTGGATAAGGCTGCTTTTTCAATGTAAAGAATGCCTGATGGCATAGCTCAGATATCGCTAATGCGTCTTCACGCGTTTTTGCATCATCTAACATTTTAATATCAGCACCTGCGATAAAGTTATCGCTTTTGCCGCTGATAAACACCATACCTGTAATATTGTCGTCATGGCCTTGTTTGAGTACTGCCAACAAATCATCAGAAAAACTATCACGCAGGGTATTCATTTTTTCACCCGGCACATCGATAGTTACAATAGCCACTCTTCTTTCGTTCAATTCATAACTAAATACTGACATTACGCGCTCTCCAATACAAAGGCCGCACCTAAACCGCCCGCCGCACAGGCAGTTGTTAGCGCTAAGCCGCCGCCACGGCGTTTTAACTCATGCAAGCTTTGCGTAATTAAACGCGCGCCTGTTGCTGCAAATGGGTGTCCATATGCTAATGAGCCGCCATTAACGTTAAATTTATCCATATCAATTTCGCCGACTGCTTTCGATCGGCCTAGTTTTTCTTGAGCAAACTTATCTGAGCCAAACATCTTCATATTGGCCAGTGCTTGTGCTGCAAATGCTTCATGCATTTCAATTAAATCTAAATCTTGTAAAGTAATACCCGCTCTATCTAATGCGATTGGCGTAGAATGCGCTGGCCCCATAAGCATATCTTCATGCACATCAATGGCTGAAAATGCAAAGCTGCGTACATAACCTAAAATGTCATATCCTAATGCTTTAGCTTTACTTTCGCTCATCATTAGCACTGCAGCGGCACCATCCGTTAACGGCGTAGCATTAGCAGCTGTGACTGAGCCATGTGCCCTATCAAACACGGGCTTCAACTTCGCATACCCTTCTAGTGAAGAATTGGTACGTATGTTGTTGTCTTGCTCAATAAATGATTTATAAGGAGGCACATGCGCCGTCATCACTTCTTCATTTAATAAGCCATCAGCCCACGCTTTAGCAGCTAAAGAGTGCGAACGATGCGCCATGGCATCTTGATCTGCTCGACTAATGCCATGAGTTTTTGCCATTTGCTCGGCGGTTTGACCCATTGATAACCCTGTTGAGTACTCAGCTACAGCTGGTGGTACTGGCATTAAATCTTTAAGGCGTAATTTGGAGAATATTTTTAACCGCTGGCCCAGTGTGCGAGCTTTGGTTAAATCAACCAAGCTACCTGCGAGCTTTTTACTCACACCAATTGGCAATACTGATGAAGAATCAGCGCCACCAGCAATACCGACCGTTGCCGAGCCTGCGATGATAGACTCAGCAACGTTAGCGATGGCTTGAAAACTCGTTGCACAAGCCCGTGATACCGAATAAGCATCCACAGATGCTGGCATACCGGTTCCTAATACAATTTCACGCGCAATATTTGGTGCCTCAGGCATTTGTACCACTTGACCAAAAACGAGTTGGTCTATTTCTTTTTTATCGAAATTCAAACGCTCAAGCATTTCATTCACAACCAGCTTACCTAAATCCAGTGCTGGTACATGATGAAACGCCGTCGCTTGCTTTGCGAAAGGAGTTCGTAAGCCGCTTACAATCGCGATACGGTCGCCTTTTGTTGTTTTTAGAATGTTTTGCTCAGACATTAATATGCTCTCCCGCTGACAGGTCTGACCTGTTAAATTTTACCTGATTCTAAACAACCGCTTCCATAATGCCAATAGTTAAATCAAAATTGGTTACAAAAGAAGCAAACCATACTTACCCTAGTCTTTTTTTTATACAGTAGCAAAAGTTATTGAAAAAACTGGGGAACTATTCAAAAAACTAATGTCTAATATGACGCTAAAATGTCAATCTAGACTTGAGATCAGACAAAGAATCCATATAACTTAGAGCAAAATTTTGTCACAACAAGGACAAAGCAATGGCAGTAAATGAATTTTCACAATTAAAACGCTATCTAGATACACAAATTATTGGTCAACCGGCTCTCACTCAGGCTTTACTTATTGCTATATTAGCTGATGGCCACTTGCTAGTAGAAGGCCCACCGGGTCTTGCCAAAACTCGTGCAGTCAATGCACTGGCCAAAGGCATCGAAGGCAGCTTTCAACGGGTACAATTCACGCCTGACCTGCTCCCTGCAGATGTAACGGGTACTGACATTTATCGTCAGCAAACCAGTGAATTTGTGTTTGAAAAAGGCCCTTTGTTTCATAATCTGATTTTAGCAGACGAAATAAACCGCGCCCCGGCTAAAGTGCAGTCTGCATTATTAGAAGCCATGGCAGAGCGACAAATTACGGTCGGTAAAAACACTTATCCCCTGTCTGATTTATTTATGGTTATGGCAACACAAAACCCACTCGAGCAAGAAGGGACTTACCCATTACCTGAAGCGCAACTTGACCGCTTTTTGCTACACCTTAATATCGACTACCCGCAAGCAGAAAACGAACTGGCTATTTTACGCTTAACCCGAGGTGAAGCCCTTGAACAAGAAGTGGTGAGCTTTAAACCGATTAGCCAAAACACTTTATTTGCTGCACGTAAGAGTGTGCTCTCACTGCATCTTGCTGAACCACTTGAGCAATACCTCGTGCAATTAATTATTGCGACCCGCGAGGCAACCAAGCTTGATGATACACTTGCATCATGGATTGAGTTTGGCGCAAGCCCAAGGGCCACAATTGCACTTGATAAATGTGCGCGTGCCCACGCATGGCTGCACGAACGTGAGTTCGTCACCCCTGAAGACATACAAGCCGTTATTCATGATGTGTTGCGTCATCGTATTATTCTGAGCTACGAGGCACAAGCCGATGGCATCAGCAAAGATGATGTAGTCAGTCGTATTGTAGAATTAGTACCAGTGCCATAATGATGCAATCGACCCAGTTATCAACCCAAGCATGGTTAGAGCAGTGCCATAGCAATGGCGCACAATTGGGCTTAAAAGAGTTACTTTATTACAAGCCCAAAGCCAGCTTGCTGTCGCTAAAACCTCGCTCGCGTGTTAAAAGCGCGCAAGCAGGGCAATATTTAGCGCCGCATAAAGGCCGAGGTATGGAATTTGCCGAGGTACGGCAATATCAATATGGTGATGATATACGCGCCATCGATTGGCGCGTTACCGCACGTACTGGCGAAGCACATACCAAGCTCTATCAAGAAGAAAAAGAACGCCCAGTATTTGTTTTTACTGATTTATCAAATAGCATGCTGTTTGGCAGTAAGTTATTGCTAAAGTCAGTGCAAGCAGCCCACTTAAGTGCATTAGTTGCATGGTCTGCTTGTCAGCGTGGTGATAGACTCGGTGGTATTGTGTTTAACGAACACGGTCATCATGAACTAAAACCCACAGCGCGCGACAAAGGTGTATTAGCTCTGTGTCATCAGCTATGCGATATTCATCAGCAAGCCTTGCTCAATAAAGATCAAAGCCTAGATGAACAACTAGTAGAAAACCGTTTTGCTGATAACCTAAAACGCTTAACGCATTTAGCCAAGCCCGGCAGCTTAGTTTATGTGATCTCTGACTTCACGCACTTAAGTGACGCCAGTTTTAAGCAATTAGAGCGCCTTGCGCGTCATTGCGAAATTATTGGCTGCCAAGTGAGTGACCCATTCGAGCATGCGTTACCTGCCTATCGAGAAGCCATAACTGTTGAGGCGGGCGATAGTGCTTGGACTTTACCGTTAATGGATAAACAGTTTCGGGCCAAATTTGCTCAGCAGGCTGCGACTGCTTTTTCAAAGCGTTTAGCACGATTAAAACGCGCAGGTATGACAATGCAATCATTTAGTGCGGCAATTCCCTTAGAAACACAGCTTACGAGGTAAGAGTAGTAGTTATGCAAGCTTCGCCATTAGATGCATTACAAGACGTTATGCCACCAAGTGAGGTATCATGGTGGCCTTTATCAATCGCCATGTGGGGCGTAATATTACTGTCTTTGATTATTGTGATAACCCTGTTTGTTTGGCGCTTCAAAGCGTGGCGTTTTAAACGTGCAAAGCGAGAAGCCATCAAACATAGTATCGCCCATCAAAATGATGCCCAGCAGTTACATATTTTACTAAAACGACTGACCAAACATTATTATGGCACGCGTGCAGTCGCTAGCTCTAACCAGCTATGGGCTAGCCGCTTAACCCAGCTATGTGGGCAAACATTTAATGCGCAAGAACTAGATAGTTTATACAGCCCCAAGCCCAACAATGAGCTAGCTCATAAGCTACATGTCGCAATTAAGCACTTTAAATTAAAAGAGGCCATCAATGTTTGAGTTTAGTTGGCCTTGGGCCTTTTTGCTGCTGCCGCTGCCTTGGCTCATTGCCAAAATAAAACCCGTGCAACACAGCGCGTCGGCACGTTTGCGTATGCCTAGTTTTGCCAGCCTTGCTGCACTTGCCCCAAAAGCGGTGCAACAAAATCGAACAGTTCACTGGCTAGAAGGATTAATTTGGCTACTGTTAGTCATCGCTGCTGCCAACCCAAAATGGTTAGACGACCCAGTTGCCTTACCGAATGAGGGTCGCGACATAATGTTAGCTGTTGACCTTTCAGGTTCAATGACTGAACAAGATATGGAATATCAAGGCCGCTTGATTGACAGACTATCAGTAGTAAAAGCCGTATTGAGTGAATTTATTGAACAGCGTCAAGGCGACCGCTTAGGACTTATTTTATTTGGCGATACAGCCTTTTTGCAAACTCCGCTAACACGTGACTTAAATACGGTAAGCCAAATGCTCAGCGAAGCACAGATTGGCTTAGTCGGTCGAGCCACTGCCATCGGTGATGCACTGGGGTTATCAGTCAAACGTTTTAGCCAAAAACAACAAAGTAACCGTATTTTAATTTTACTCACTGATGGGCAAAATACAGCCGGTAATCTTGACCCTGAAGATGCCCTGCTACTTGCTAAGGATGAGGGTATTAAAGTATATACCGTCGGAGTTGGGTCGGATGGCCGAAGCGGCTTTAGCCTGTTTGGAATGGGTGGCGTAGGCGGTGGGAGTAGCATTGATGAAACAACACTAAAACACATCGCAGAGCAAACTGGTGGATTGTACTTTCGAGCCAAAGACGTGGCAGGTTTGCAGCAAATTTATCAAGAACTTGATGCATTAGAACCCATTTCTGATGATGCGCAAACATTTCGCCCACAGCTGGCGTTATTTTATTGGCCGCTATTGTGCGTGCTAGCACTAATAACACTCACAATTTTATTAAAAGTCCTACGTGGCTTAAAACAGGAGAATTAGCATGGAATTTATGTTTATTCGCCCCGAATTATTGTGGCTACTTGTGCCTTGGTTGGTGATTTCATCGGCACAGTTTTTAAAGCGTGCAAAGCATACACGTAGTGAGTTAATTGCCCCCCATTTAGCCAGTGTGATGCTCAGTGAAGGTAAATCACAACGTAAACAGCACAGCCCACTACTCATCAGTTTATTTTTATTATTGGGTATTCTTTGTATAGCAGGACCAAGTTTTGAAAAGCAGCAAGTGCCTGTTTATCAAACAAAGCAAGCCCGCGTGCTGTTAATGGACATGTCGTATTCAATGTACTCAACCGACATTACACCAAATCGCTTAACCCAAGGGCGCTTTAAAGCGCTAGATATGATTGAGTTATTTAAAGAAGGTGAAACCGCTCTTGTGGCCTATGCTGGCGATGCTTTTACCGTATCGCCATTGACCAGTGATGCTGCCACCTTAGCAAACCTACTGCCAAGCTTGAGCCCTGAGATCATGCCAAGTAAAGGCTCAAATGTGCTTGCAGGTATTAGCGAGTCAGTGACATTACTCAAACAAGCAGGATACACACAAGGCGATATTATTTTAATAACCGATGGGCTAGACCAAGCTGATGTTGATGATATTAATGCTGAACTCAAAGGCAAAAATTACACTTTGAGTATTTATGGCGTTGGTACTGAGCAAGGCGCGCCTATCGCGCTACCTGAAGGCGGATTTTTGAAAGACCGCTCTGGGCAAATCGTAGTACCCAAAATTAATTTTGCTCGCTTAGATGGCCTAGTAAAAAGACACCGTGGTCAGCTTGTTCGCTACAGCCCAAGTGGCAAAGATATCGCCGCTTTCACGCCCAATTTAAACACTCAGAATGCGCTTGAACTTAACGAGTCGAAACAAAGTGAGGCCCTTTGGCGCATAGACGCAGGCCAATATGGCTTACTGATTTTACTGCCGTTGGCATTGGTATTAATGCGTCGTGCAGGCCTAACCTTAGTGGCTGTTATTTTTGTTATGCAACCGACAGATCAAGCCATAGCTGCAGATTGGCAAAGCTGGTTTAAAAATACCAACCAAAACGCGCTGGGTGCATACCAAAGCGAAGACTTTTCGCAAGCTGCCCAAGCCAATAATGCAACACTCAAAGGAGCTGCGCTTTATAAGCAAGGTGATTATGAGCAAGCAGCTGAAGTTTTAAAAAATACCACCTCAGCAGTTGGCCAATACAACTATGGTAATGCCTTAGCGCAACAAGGCAACCTAGAAGAAGCGATAGCCGCTTACGATAAAGCATTAGCTATGAGCCCTGATATGGACCAAGCTGCACAAAACAAAGCACTCATTGAACAGCTTAGGCAACAACAAGATGAGCAAAAGCAACAAGGTGACCAACAGCAGCAAGGCGACCAACAGCAGCAAGGCGACCAACAGCAGCAAGGTGACCAACAGCAACAAGGAGACCAACAGCAGCAAGGTGACCAACAGCAACAAGGTGACCAACAGCAACAAGGTGACCAAAATAACCAGCCTGAGATGCAAAATGAGCAGCAAGGCGAACAAAGTAAGCAAACAGATGCAAAACAATCATCACAAGATAAAGATGCACAAGCTGTAAAAGAGGCAATGCAACAAGCTCAACAGCAGGCACAACAAACTGATGAGCAAGCGCAAGCGGCTTCCGTATCAGCTAAGCCTCTAACTCCACAAGAGAAAGAAAAAGCACAGCAACTTAACCAATTACTTAGAAAAGTACCCGATGATCCCGCTATTTTGTTACGCAATAAAATGCAATTAAAAGCACAACAACGCGCACAACAACGCCGTCCACAAGGAGTTGAAAAATCATGGTAATACGTTTGTTTGTTTCCGTATTCCTTTTATTACTAATAAACCCAGTTATGGCTTTTGATAACTTAACTGCCAGTGTTAATAAAAACCCTGTATTGGTCGGAGAGTACTTTACTTTAACCATTACTGCCGATGGCAAAGTGTCAGGCGAGCAACCTGATACCAGTGCACTTACCCAGCAATTTGTCACAGGCCCAATCAATGTTGGTTCTCGTACCAGCATCATAAATGGCAGTATGAGCAGCGAAACGACTTGGCAAATGCAAGTGCTGGCACGCAAAGCCGGTACTTTTACTATTCCTGCATTTAACGTTGCTGGCAAACGCTCAACGCCAATTGAACTCACAGTGGTCCCACGCAGCGAAGATGCACAAGATCAAAAAGATATTTTTGTTAAAGCACAGCTTAGTCCAAGTACCCTGTATGTTCAGCAAGCAGGTTTATACACTGTGAAGCTATATATAGGCAAAGACCTATTAGACGGGCAACTCACCGCACCAGAAATAAACGATGCGCAAGTAACCCAAATGGGTAAACAAAAAGAAGATTACGAGGTTGTAGATGGTCGTCGTTATATGGTCATCACTCGTGAATATTTACTACAACCGCAAAAAAGTGGCTCGTTTACCATCGCTCCACCTGTATTTAACGGCCAAGTACGTGAAAACTACCGCCGTATGGCTGTATCAGCCATCGCAGATGATATTAATCTTGAAGTTAAGCCTATACCTAACGATTACCAAGGTACTTGGCTGCCCAGTGAACTTGTTAACCTTAGCGAAGAGTGGCAACCAGCTGATGAGCAAGTCACTGTAGGCACCCCAATTACACGCACCATCACGTTAACCGCGCTGGGTGTAACCCAAGAACAATTACCTGATATAACGCTTGAGCAAATAATAGGCATTCGCAGTTACCCAGATGAAAGCGATAGAAACCAACTCACAAGAGATGGGCGAGTAATTTCACAACTGGTGTCATCTCATGCATTAGTGCCGCAAACACCTGGCACCTACACCTTACCTGAGGTGAAAATTCCGTGGTTTAACACAGTAATTAATAAGGTGAACTACGCCACCTTAGCAGAGCGCACCATTACCGTCGTTGCTGACCCTAATCAACCATTGACATCGCTACCCATTCAAGCGCAAGTAACACCGCAGCAAAATGTAGAGCAGCCACTAGCCAATATGCTAACACCACCAATAGCACAACCTAAAACCGGTTTAGATTGGTTATTAATGGGTTCAGGATATGTGCTTTGGTTGCTCACCTTAGCTATTTGGCTAATACGCAAGCCAAAAACTGCGAAGTCAAATACTCAAGTGGCCCCTCTGCCCACTACAAACAACGTGTTAGCTAAGTTAAAAGTAGCACTGGGGCAACAAGATGCACAGAGCTTTTACCAAGCATTACGCGCGCTTGCAAGTCAGGAGTCTCCCACTTTAGGGCTTGATGCATGGGTTGCTCAATTTAACGAACCTGAACTTAGTAGTGAGATTGCTAAACTACAGGCATCGCTCTATAGTAATAGCAATCAATCTGCTGATTTATCTAAGATATATCAAATTTTGACTCAGGCTATAAAAAACCAAGCCACAGGCAATAACACACATCTAGCTCAGCTATACTGAGCTAGATAAAAATTATTTTATATCGTGGTGTAATAAAATCACCAACCATAAGGTCTTACTAGCATGACCACAAAACAAAAACGCTACGAAGCTTTGGTGCAGGTTTATCATGGTGAGCTTTACCGCTTTGCCTACTGGCTATGCCAAGACCCAAGCATTGCTGAAGATCTAGTCCAAGAAACATTTTTACGGGCTTGGCGTTCGCTTGATTCATTACAAGATGACAAAGCTGCCAAACCTTGGTTACTAACAATTGTACGCCGAGAGAATGCACGACGATTTGAGAGAAAACAGTTTGATTATGCCGATGTAGAAAACGATACACTCATTGACAACACCACAGCAAGTTTAGATGAATCGATGGAGCAAACAGTCATACAAAGGCAAATTAGCAAACTCTCAGTTGAATACCGCGAGCCTCTGCTTTTACAAGTTGTGATGGGCTGCTCGGGGGAGGAAATTGCAGACATTTTAGAATTAAACAAGAACACCGTAATGACCCGATTATATCGGGCTCGCAATCAACTAAAAGATGCGTTAACCGAACACCAAGAACCATTAAAAGGGGCACAAAACTGATGAATGATCTTGAATTTCGTCGCCGCCTTTTTGCAGACCCCAACGATAAGGAAGTTGCGATAGAGGCTGCAAATAATGCAGAGCAACAAGCCTTGTTAAACGAGCTACAAGCGTTTGACACACAGCTAGAAAAGGCACTCGACGTAAAAGTACCCGACGGCTTAGCCGAGCGTATTTTAGCCAACCAACAAGCCGATGACGCACAGAATGTGGTTGTTAAAAAAGGCTGGTTTAAACGTTATAAAACGCCATTTGCTACAGCGGCAAGTGCGACATTTGCGCTAAGCTTATATTTTATGAGCGCTACACAAGCGCCCTTACTCGCTGGTGAGCACGCGCTGGCACATGTTCATCACGAGCAAGCTGCATTTGCCAGTAATGCTAAAATTACTCTGCAAACGGTAAATGATAAACTTTCATTATTTGGCGCGAAGCTTGACGCTTTGCCTGGTGATATCACCTATGCCACTTTTTGTAATTTTAAAGGGCAAAAAAGTTTGCACTTGGTATTTCAATCTGAACATGGCCCGATGACTGTATTTATTGTGCCACTGTCTGGTAAAAATAGCCTAGGAAGTGACGGTAAATTTAAAGATGATCGTTACAATGGCATTATTGAACAAGATAGCAATGCAGCCACTGTGTTAGTTGCAGATTTAGGCTCTCCCGTTGAGCAATATCAAAAAAACGTTGCCAGTGCACTTCGCTGGCTGTAGGCATGTAAAAAAAGCGGTACGTTAGTGCAGTGCCGCTCGTCCTTCTTAAACTCTGTTCGAGCCTATTTTTATTTAACTCATTCAATGATTTGATTACAATTACCCAAGTTTTAGTTCTATAGGATAGTTATGAAAAATTTTATTGTATTTTTTTCACTGATCTCGTTGTTGTTTGTTAGTAGCTTTGATGTTGAAGCAAGAAAAAAGTTTGGTAGTAAAAAGTCTGGTAAAACCCATCAAACCAGCACCACTCAACAAAAAGCGCAAACCGATACCAAGACCCTTAACGGCGAAAAAGCGGCCAAACCTAAGTCGAGTAAAAAAGGCATGATGGCTGGTATTTTCGGTGGATTACTCGCTGGCGGTTTAATTGCCGCTATGCTGGGCGGTGACTTTGAAGGGTTTCAACTTTTAGAGATGTTGCTGCTTGCAGGTGCTGCATTTTTAATCTTTAAGCTGGTTAAAAGTATGCTGCTCAAGCGTCAGCACCCACAAATGGCCGCAAGTCCACATGCAAGTCCAACTCAGTTTAACCAGCCACAGCAATTTCAATCACAATCCTCAGCAACAAGCGGCTTTGCCCAACCAGAATCGGTGCCCTTTAACTTACCAAAAGACTTTGATACAAATGGCTTTTTACAAGGCGCACGTCAGCACTATCACACACTTCAAGAAGCTTGGAACAATAAAGACTTTGCCACCATGGCTGAGTACCTAAGCCCAGAGTTAGTTGAAGAATTCAAACTAGAGCGAGCAACAAAAGGTGAAGTGGCTACCGAAGTGATGTTTGTGGATGCTGAGCTTGTTCGTGCTGATACAAAAGCACAGGTGTGGGAAGTCAGTATTCAGTTTAAAGGTAAATATCGCGATTTAGGTGATAAGCAAGAAGAACCAATAAACGAAATTTGGCACTTAGAGCGTCAAACTGAGGGCAACGCACCTTGGCTAATTGTGGGGATTGAAGATTTAGCCAACGACTAAAAGCCTCACTTTCATTCACTAATACCCGCCGCTGATACTAAGTGTTAGCGGCTTTTTTGTGATAATAATTTCTATATCAAAAATATACTGTCACTTTCACTTATCCAGAGCTGGGATTCTCACGACTTGCCTGCGTGTTTCAATGCGCTAGTTACGCTTATTTATGATCTACTGCGCTTGAGAGTTACCTAATAAACACCTATAAAGTAAGAGGGCTCTATTTTAAGAGTCAACATTAGAGGTGTTCAATGCTCAAAAGCTTGCCATTTTCCATTTTGTTCTTCTGCCCTTTTTTAGTGTGGTGTGGTGAAAGCGATGACATATTTTCACTGAGCCTAGAAGAGCTGGTCACCATTGAGATTGCGACTAAAAATAAACAAAGCATCTATTCATCACCTTCAACTGTTTACGTTATAACTCGTCAGACAATTAAACAGATGGGGATATCAAATTTACAAACATTACTAAACTTTGTACCTGGCTTTCAAAGCACGCGAGATATCGAACAAGGCACTGCCAATAGAATTTCAGCACGAGGACGAAGTACAGCATTGTCTGAGTCAGTATTAGTGCAGATCGATGGCAATAAAGTGAATGACTTATATACCGGTGGAATTTCTATTATCAATCGATTATTGGATCTTGGTAATGTTGATCATATCGAAATTATTCGCGGACCGGGTTCAGCTTTATATGGTAGCAATGCATTTTTAGGGGTTGTTAACATCATAACGACATCTATGCGTAATGAAGTAAGCATATCAATAAGTCACCCAGCAAAAATCTCTGCCAATTTAACTTATTCTCATCCGTTTTTAGATAACCAAACAACAGATGTATACCTATCCTTATTTAAAGATAAAGGACATAACTACCCGCTCACTGACATTTATGGGATAACGGATAATGTGCGCGACCCCATTAAAGGTATGGATGTCTATTTAAAACAAACTTTGGATGCATGGCTTTTTACTGGCCGTTATATGAATAGACAATTAAACGACTTTATCCCATTGGGTTCGATTGGAAATGATATCAATCAAGAGCAAACCCAACAGTGGTCAGTAGCCGCTGAGTACCATGGTACTTTGTTTAAAAACCTGACTTATGATGCGCAGCTTTCTCACAGTCAGAATAAGTGGGAAACGATAGCGCTACTTATTCCAAAAGGTGTAGAAATTAATCCGGGCTTTTCGCTCACATCAAATTTTATTGGTGGTCCATTTTTAAGTTCTCAAAACACCAAGTTTGCAACTAATTTTCGTTACCAGATAACCAATAGCCACCTACTGTCTACGGGTATTTCTTACGAACAAGCTAAAATCAATGACGTATATACTGCCACGACTCATGATTTATTTACATTAGAACCATACGAACAATCTGTTCGCTTGACAGGGGAGCAAAGCTTTAACGACAAAAAATCCCGAAATATCGCTAGCTTATATATTCAAGATCAACTATCAATTAATGAGCAGTGGGAGCTTACAGCCGGTTTGCGTTACGATAACTATAACGATTTTGGAAGCGCAACAAGCCCACGCTTGGCAGCTGTGTGGAAAGCAAAAGAAAAAAGCAGTGTTAAATTGATGTATGGAACGGCATTTAGAGCACCTAATTTTTTAGAATTATATGATCGAAATAACTATGTTGATTTTGGTAATATTAACCTTAATGCTGAAGAGGTAGAGACAGTTGAAGTCGCTTGGTTAAAAACTGCAGACAATTGGCATTTCGAGATAACCGCATTTAGAAATAAGTTTAAGCAACTTATTCTATTAGGTGCACCAGTAGAACACCCAGACAATCCTTTCTTTTCACCTTCGTTCACCAATATTGATGGTCAACAATCCAAAGGGTTCGAGACTGAGTTACAAGTTAAACTCACTCAACAACTGTCTATGAAAATACTATGGAATTGGTTTTCTGACAGCTCTGACATAGATGTTGCAAGGAATACCGGAGCAGTTATTTTTGATTATCACTATGACAATTGGCATATTAATTTTAATAGCTTTTATCGCGGCCAAAATAAAGCCGTAAAGAATCAACAAAGCTACATTGTTACTTCAGCCAATGCTTCATTGCAAGTATCTTCGCAATTAAAGCTCTCTATGTCTTTAGAAAATATGTTTAACCAACAATATCGCACACAGTCTATTATGTATGATCAGGGTATTGCCAATAGAGGCCGCACCGCTTCAATCAGTTTTGAATATCAGTTTTAAAAGCAACCGATTATAAGAGTAGCAATCAAAAACATGTATAAATACAGTTGGCTTTTACTCCTGCGACGTTTATTCTAGCCAACTTTATTAGCGACTTGCTCAAGGGCTTAGAAAGTGCATGAAAAATTTAATTTTACTAATCGCATCTATGTATTTTATGGGGTGCGCTGATCATGTGACGAGTACATATTCAACGTATAGTGCTGCAAAAAAACGGACTGTTTGAGAGAGGTTGGCTTCCAGATGTTTTACCCAAATCAACTACAAACATAGTAGCTGTTAATGATTTAGACAATAATACATCAGCGGGAAACTTTACTCTTGAGAAAACACATTTAAACAAGTTTTTAGCTCATGTAGAGCAAACAAACCTTATGAACCAGTATCGTTTCTCTGACAGTGACAACACTTGGTTATTCATTGTCAATGAAACAGGTTTAGTGCGATATCAGCTAGATAAATTATAGTGCTCGACTAAGTTATACTAATTACATTCAATAAATGGCTTAATAACAAGGCAAAAACCTCGGTATGTAGTTATTCTACATGAGTAATTTTTAACGCCGTTAATCAATCATTTAATTCGCTAGAGTGGTCAATATTTTAATAAAATGAGTATTAAACATTTCACTAGTAACGGAATATCATTATGCGCTGCAAACTACAGGGTGACTAGGATGAGTAAAAGCCTTTAAAGATGTTTTAGCTTGATGGAAGAAACGGTTGTAAAAAGCGTCTTAATGCCAAGAGCTTGTCCAAAAGAGCACACTTATAATTGAAGTGTATATAAAATGATAACTTGAAATACAAAAAATTATGCCAGCAGTCGCAACTACTGGCTTATCACTCTATTAATTTTGTGCGCGCTTGACCCTAATGTTACTTTTATCAACGCTAGAGCGGTCTAGCTTTTCGATAGCCGCTTTGGCTTCGTTATCATTAGACATTTCAACAAACGCAAAACCCTTTGATAAACCAGTCTCTTGATCTAAAACTAGATTGCATTCTGTTACGCTACCGTGAGCCGAAAATAAAACACGAATTTCGTGTTCAGTCGTTGTACGCGCTAGATTGCGGACTAAAAGTTTCATATTATTTTACCTAATGTTAGTTACAGTGTAAGTGTCTCAGTTATGGCCCAATAAACCAAGATAAATTGCGCGTTACACGTCAACAAAACAAGTCGCATGAATAAATTGTGCACACTTAAATTATTTAGCTTTAGTCAGTTCCTATGCGCGCTTTATGGAGCTGAATTAATAGGAGTTAAAAGTGTAGCTAAGAGGTATTCGCACGCTGAAACAGAAACTTATTATGTTTACCCAGAGTTTGCTGCGGCAGGTTTATGCTCAACGTCGCAAAGCTTAGCTAAGTTTGTTATCAATTTACTGGAAAAGTTCCGAAAAGATTTTTAATTTCTGATATACCGCTGACTTTTAACAATAAAGTCCATCATAGACAACAAAACTTACACTTTACCATTGGTTGCTTGTCTCAATAGCTGTTAGATATATCTGCTTGCGGCATTTACTTTGTTAATTATACAGTTTGATATTTTAAGCAATTAAGCGCTAAACACTCCCGAGGATTAAGTAAATAAAATATGATAAATAAAACAGCTAAATTAGAAAAAGTAGCAGCAATTTTAGTTTCACTAATGATTCTACTACAGGCCTTTTATGGTGTATTTGCATACTATGACCCTATTTTATTTGCAACTGTAAGGGGAACAGGGTTATTTGCCATCGCTGATGCTGATTGGATAGCAATATATGGCTCACGGACAATTTTTATCTCTTTAATTATTGGCTACCTTCTGTATTCAAAACACTATGTTGTTTTAATGTGGTGCGCCTTATTTGGCATCGTTATGCCACTTACCGATGGTTGGCTTGCCTATGAAGCTCAAGCACCAAATAAAGTGGTTTTAAAGCACATAGCTACTGTGTTGTATTTGTTAGTTACCTTTGCTGTTTTAAAAAAGCTGGCTGGCCTAAAAAACGTTTAAGGAATTTAGCTCAAGAATGTAAGTCTTACCACCTTATATGAACTGAAAACACACAAAGATAGGTACAGCTATATACGAGCCTCTACCTTTCTAACTTTGCGTGCTATTTACATCGCTAAAATTGGTACTTTAGACCAACATACAGTGTTCTCGGCGCGCCCGGTTGAATACGCGTTCTACCATAGCGAATTTCATTTTGTAAGGCATACTTTCTATCGTTGAAGTTGCTTACTCGAGCGTGCAGCTTCAGCTTATTTGTTAACGCATAATTGGCTTTAAAATTAATTACGGTATAGCCCGAATATTGCTGTGTATTTTCAACATTTAAGTAATAGTCACCAATACTTTGTACCTCTGCTGTAACAAACAACCCTGCTATTGTTTGGCTGGTATAATTAAACCTTATATTGGCAACATAATCAGGTGCCATTTGCAGGCTTTTACCTGATAAGTCTTGCTCTAGCATTTGCTGAGTTTTTCGGTCAACCCTTCCTTTATCTTGAATATAATGTTTAAACTCATGTTTAGATTGACTGTATGCTAATGCAAATGAAAACGCCTTATTAAAATTATAGGTGAGTCCTAACTCAGCACCAGTGTGCTCAACGCTTGATGCATTCACACGATACGAAGCACCCAAGTCATCATAAGCGGTAACTATAGCGTCGTTTACATCCATTAAGTAATAAGCAAGTTCGATAGATAATTTATCAAAATTGGCTTTGTATCCCACCTCGTAAGTATCAGAAGTTTCCTCATTAATGCTGCCTAATTGGGCGCTGCTTTGTTCGGTTTTTAGGTCATACAATTGTGAAGCAGTTGGAATGCGAATAGCTTGAGCATAGCGACTATAAATACTCGATTGTGCATTTAGCAAATAATTTAAGCTCAGTTTAGGACTTAAATGCTTAAATGTATCAGAGCGAGATGCAATCGACCGATTACCAAAACCATCATCACTATAAACTGGCAAAGCATTGTCAAACGTGTACTTATTATGATCAAAGCGAACACCCAGTGAATAGCTTAAATTCGGTGAAAAATAGCCTAAATGCTGAACATAAGGAGAAACGCCGATAAAGGTAGTATCGTTTTTATAAAACACATGGTCTTTTGGGTAAGTCGCAGCACCCCAGCCACTGGTTGTGCGTTCAGTCGGCTGAAAAGAATACCCCTCACCTGATGAGTGCTCAACATCAACACCTAATGTGGTTTCTCCACCACTACTGTGAATAAAGTTGCTAAGTGCAAGCACCCCAAATGACGTGACGGTTGACTCCACTTTAGGCATGTTAGGTTGCCATGTGGCAATATAATCGTTCGTTCGATAACGTGCATAGGGTATCACCGATGCGTAGAAATCATTACTATCAAAACGATATTCTGTACTTAAACGAAAGTAATCTGTTTTACGCTTAGGGTCTATCTGCAACACTTCCTCAGGTAAACCGGCCTGCGTTGGGTCTTGAATAAATTGCGCTTCAGTCAACGTATTCAGCATTTGTTGTTCTAAAGAAGAAACAACTAAAGATGTTTTAAAATGCTGCTTGTCATCAAGCTGTTTTTCATGAAGTAAATTAATTTCCGCTTTATTTACAGCGCTATGCGTACGCCATCCGTCATTACTAAGGTATGCCCCTGATACACGAAAACCATCATTAGTCTCATTCAGCTGTGTAAAGCTGCCTGCAAAACGCTTATACCCCTGCTCTGCAAATGTTAAAGAAAGCGTATTGCTATTAGTTGCTATAGGTGCTGAAATAACATTCACCGTGGCTGCCACGGCACCGGATCCATATAAGCTAGTACCAGCTCCTTTTAATACTTCTAAACGCGACAAACTGGCATTACTACTTGCCCACCATAACGCGTTGTGATTATAGAACGCAGCAGATTGTAATGGGATATTGTCTTGTAAATACAAAGTATAGCCGCCAAAATTAATCGGCATGCGTATAGCTGCATTATGCCCTTGCCCACCAGATAACTGGTTCAATAACACACCTGAAATCGTTTGTAGTGAATCTGATATGTGCTGCGCGTTATCATTGGCTAACGTTTGCGATGAGACACTGCCAATACTTAGTGGTAAATCAGTATTTGCTTTAGCTGTACGTGTGGAAGTAACCGTGATCCGCTCTACATTATCGCCTGCTAAGGTCTCTGCATTTGCTTGATATGGGTAAATTTGCACCAGAGTAAGGGCGAGCAAAGAGTATGAAAAGCGAGGATTCATGATATTCCTTTTAGTTTTATTGTAATTAGATAGTTGATAAACGACGTTGTAAAGCTTGCTGCTGCCTTTTTCGGCGCGCTAAATATAAACAAAGCCCCATGACTGCGCTAAATACCAAGCCCAGGATAATTAGGGTGATAATAATATCTCTTACTTCTTTAGAAAGTGGATTTAAGAAATGATACTTGTGTAAGTATCCAAAATGCAAACTCCGTGCTTTTTGCCAGCTATTCTCGATAGCAGCAATATAGCCTGAGCTAAGTTCTATACTATACAATACATCTGGCTGTGATTGATAACGAAGCTGCATAACGGGTAATCGTTTATTGATAAAACCATAAGTTGGCCCAAATTTATCAACTTTTTGACTATGAATCAGCTCACCTCTCACATTTAACTGGTTTTGCAAGATACTTTTTGCAAGTATAGTATTGCTTATAGCCGCTTGATTTTGCTGCCAGTATTGATAATTCTGAGTGCGGTTTTCACTTGTCACAACTTGACTATAAACACCTTGCCCTACACTCACCAGCACAAAATTATCGCCTTGCGCTTGCGCTAGTACTGATATCGGGTCATGATTTATCTGAGCAGTTTGAATCGAGTTTGCTGGTATTAATGTAAGAAATTTTTGAGGATAAAACTTATCGATTAAAATATGTGAACTACTCGATGCAAAACCCAACATACATAAGCTTAAAACCAAACCGGATACTCGGTGCAATTTAGCCACTTTCCCCTGCTTGTTGCTGAGCTTTTTCCATAATACGCTGTAAGCAATTAAGCCCAGTAGACCCATAAAAAATAGTGTTACGGTCACAATCAACATAGGAATAATGCGAATATAACTATGCTTATCACCTATAAAGCTAAAGGTGTGGAGTGTTCTAAACCAATAAGAGAGCTGTTCACGTAATTGCGTATTATGCGCTGAAATTCTCTGCCCTAGAGTGTCTATATATAGGCGATTACCATTATCTAGCAATACACGATAAACAGGTAAAATACGATTGATTGCCCCATACGCTGTATCAAATTCAGTAAGCTTTTCAACACTGATAGTACCCTGTAACGCCCATTTATGAGCCAAGTATTCTGCATATTGAGGGTCTGAAAGCGATGCCGCTACCTTACTCTTACTAAGAGGAAAATAAGCAATTTTCCGCTGTCCTTGTTCCAAGTAAGCCACTTGGTAATAATAGGTATTTTGGTACTCAACAAGGCTGGCATGACTCAAGCGTGCTATGTTCTCTCGCTGCAAAACGGCTTTAATTGGCTGATAATTTTCAAGTTTTGAGTAATCAATAGGTGATACACGGTCACTGAGTCGCTCAGTTTTGGTAAAGTGCAACATCATAGGGTGGAGTAAACCACTTAATGCCCACACCATAAAAGGAATGACAGCAAATAAGGCAAGTTTTTTATGCCAGGATAGCAAAAGTTTAAGCATATTTTGACAGCGTTGTTATTATTTTCTTCGTATTATAGAAGCTCACGTACTTTTAAAGATGTGACAAATTGTCGCACCCTTTTACGCTACACATATCGTTACTTATTGATAAATAAATAGTAAAAATAATAACCCTAAAAAAGGTAATACATTGAATTTAATGATTTAGTTCAATTCTGCTCTTTGTAAATCTATATTCATTAAAATTAGAGGAAAAGTAAAATGTAAAAACAAGGAAACAAAAAAGAAACACATTGGTTAATTTTTTAGTGCTAAGATGATAGCGATGTTTTATTTTCATGCGCATGAAAGTTGCTCAGCAACCTCGCTGACAACCGGAACTGCACGTCGTGTAATACAGTTTAGTGCACGAGTAAATTATTATTCTAAAAAAGGAATGAACGATGAATATAGCACAGGAGTTGGATTTAAAAGGCTTTACCTGCCCAGTCCCGCTATTAAGAACAAAAAAAGCACTGAAGAATATGGCTTCAGGAGATTTACTTAAACTAATGATCACAGATCCAAATACAAAAAGCGACTTAGCACGCTTTTGCCAACGTGGAAGCTGTCAAGTTATCGAAGAATCAAAAAATACAGATCACGACATTTATATCATAAAAAAATTATAAGTGGAGTGATATGTTATGCAAAGCCATTTGCCTCAAGCACCATCATCTTTAGTTGCAAAGATCATTCAGACCAAAACAGCAAAACCGAATAAAGAGGTTGCCATACTTGCAGGTCACTATTGTGTTGCCCCCCAATTGTCGGAACTATCTCATGAAGGCGAAGCTGAACATTTTTCATTTGCTTTAGGTATCGCAGTATACCGTGCTCTTGTTAAACAATCGATTACTGCTCGTCTGATCTTATGGGTCAATGATATTGGTATTAGTTCTGAGCAGCGAGAACAGCTAAAACAACAATTTGCCCTGCCACAAAACTATGTCAGTATTTTGCAGCACGCTCAAATTCCAGTCACTACAGTGGAGGTGATTTTTGAGAGCGCATCACGAAATAAGGCTTCCACACTATTGCGCCAAAAGATTAAACAAAACCCCGAGGGCTTTCAAAAATTAACGAGTGAAGACCCTGACTTAGTACGTTGTATCGACCTTGATAGTTGCAGTATTGAAGTAGGTAAAAGCGTATATGCAATCACAGGTCCTGAAGGGTTACCACTGGTCATGAAAGAAGGCAGTAACCCCAAGTGCAATCTAATTTTAGCAACGCTATTTTATCGTATCGCACAAAGTAATCCAGACTTACTATTTGTGAATATATTCAACGATATCTATATAGAACGAATCCGTCTTGGCATATTTGTGGCCAAACAAGTTTATGAGTTACCACAACCGTTCATTAATTTGTTTTGTGATGATGATAGCTATTTTGAGGAAAATTTTACCGAAATAAAGCACAAGGAAGAAGCTGATGTCGTTTAATTGTTTTAAAAAAGCCTTTATAGGTACCGATTTTATGTGTGCTAATGCACAGGGTAAAAACCTCCCTCGAACATATTTAGACTCAGCCGCTTCAACTTTAGCATTGTTGCCAGCACAGCAAGCAACTCAAGCGTTCTTAAAATATTATTCTAATACGCACTCATCAGTTCATCTGAGTGCAAAAGTTAGCTCCGGCGTAGTAACTTGGGCTCACCAAAGTATTTTATCATTTTTCGGTGCAGAACAAGGTTACAGTGCCATTTTCCATGGTAATGGTGCTACATCGCCTTTGAATCGCCTTGCTAAAGGCCTGAGCGAATTACGTCGCGACAAAAAAACGGTATTAGTATCTTTAATGGAGCACCACTCTAACGACTTACCACATCGAGCTCATGGTAATAAAGTAATTCACATCAACATTTATGACAGCGATGGAGAGTTTCAAGGCATTGATTTAAAAAAAATAGAGTTACTATGCCAGCAGCATCAACAGCAATTGAACTATATTGCGGTGACTGCAGCAAGTAATGTCTCAGGGCACATCAGTCCAATCTATGATATTGCCGAAATCGCTCATAAGTATGGTGCGTATATTGTAGTCGATGGCGCTCAGCTAGCAGCACATGCCCCCATTGAACTTGCTCAAGAAAACCCTCAAAGAAGTATCGACTTTTTTGTGTTTTCTGGCCATAAAACGTATGCCCCAGGCTCTCCTGGAGTCTTGATAGGAAAAACCCAGTTGCTGAGTCAATTAAAACCTGAGTTTTATGGGGGAGGTATGGTTGCACAAGTTTCAAAATTCGATTTCACCCTCTCTGAACAGGTATTTGATAAAGAGCACGCAGGCACCTTAAATATTCCTGGAATCTTTATGTTGGCGACAACATTAGAGTTTTTAAGGCAAATAGGCATGCCAGTCATTTATCAAAAAGAATGCATGCTCACTCAGTATTTAATCAATACTTTAAAACAGTTGGATGACATAAAAGTGTATGCTGATTCTGTTAAAACGCAGCGAATTGGTGCAGTAAGCTTTAATATTAGAGGCTTACCTCATGAACTGTTAGCACTAATACTAAATGATTACTTTGCCATAGCAGTTCGAAATGATTGCTTTTGCGCCCACCCATTTGTGCGAGAATGCCTCGTTGACGAGTTATGGGACATTGAAGATGAAGATCAACTCCCGCTTTATCAAGGAATGGTAAGAGCAAGTATTGGCTTATATTCCAACAAGGGTGATATAGATACACTTAGCGAAGCCCTAAGCACTATCATAAAACAAAAAGCGTATTATATGGCTCAATATAAACGTACTAAAGACAACCACTTTGTACACAAAACGTTCAAGCAAGATACTCAGAGCTATTTTAATATCAATCAAACCTTAAGCAGTTACTTTAATGACTATTTAACTGAAGTGGGTGTTGTACTACCCACTCAGCATGAGGCGATGGTATGAAGTTCCCACATATACTAGTTGCAATATTTGTAACATTAATTTGGGGCTCCGCTTTTGCGGTAATAGAAATTGGTATGCAAGGATTTCCGCCTATTTTTAATGCTGCGCTGCGCTTTTTAACCGCGAGTATTCCTTTGGTCTTTTTTATTAAACGCCCTAAAGTCAGTCCATTATTTTTGCTACTATTTGGCATGAACTATGTGCTTATGTTCAGCCTTATGTATGTTGGGATGAAATGGGGCATGCCTTCTGGGTTAACCTCTTTGGTGCTGCAAACAGCAGTATTATTTGCATTGATATTGTCTGCTTTTGTTCTACAAGAGTTTCCTAATAAAATACAAATATTTGGAGTGCTCATTGGCTTATCTGGAATAGCTTTAATCGCAACAGATAAAGAAAGCTTTACCTCTATTAGTGCGTTTTTACTTGTGCTCGGCGCTGCATTTTTTTATGGTGCCAGCAGCATAATTATGAAACGAGCAGGTAATGTAGATATGCTCGCTTTGCTGATCTGGGGTTGTTTAGTTCCACCTATCCCTTTATTAGGCTTGTCTTTAATGCTTGAGACTGGGCAATGGCACGCTTTTAAAAATATGAGTTTAATGGGCGGCTTTTCGATTTACTACACATCACTCCTAGGTACTGTATTAGCATTTGCACTGTGGGGTTGGCTACTAAAGCGCTACCCTGCAAATATGGTTGTACCATTCAACCTACTCGTTCCAGTATTTGGCATTATCACCTCTTATATTTTATTAAACGAGCAAGTTACCAACACTTCAGCTACCGCGTGTGTAATCATTTTTACTGGGCTGCTCGTGGTGTCATTCCATAACAGAATTAATAACTGGACCTTGCGAAGAAAACGCATGCTAAGGAGTCAACAATGAATCAAATTACCACACCTGGGCGAATCGGCATCATTACTGGTGCAGGCCCCGATGCCGGTATTGACCTCTGGCAGAAGGTTTTAAAGCACAATAAGTCTTTATATAAAGAACATTACCAAGGTGACTTAAGCGCGCCCGAAGTTGTCGTATATTCAATTCCGCAACTTGGATTAGCGATGGATATAAAAAGCAACGAGGCTATCTTATGGCAAAGATTACAAGAGGTACTGCAACGCTTAAACAGTCAAGTAGATTATGTGTGTATTGCCTGTAATGTACTACATTATTTTTCTGATAAAATTAACCAGCTCAAACTAAATATTGAATTCATCTCTATTGTTGACGTAGTCGAAAATTACATTAAGAAACATGGCAATGTCGCTTTACTATCAATTAGTAAAGTGATTGAATTTGGTCAATATTCTCCCTACGCTCCCAGTGCTAAAAAGTATCCGTTAGAAACCCCGAAACCAGCGGCAATGGACTCACTAGTCAGTGATATAAAACGCCTTGGTGGCGAGCACCCAGATACGGTTGCTCAATTTGATGAAATCGTTGCACAGCTACAGTCAGATAAATTGATTTTAGCATGTACAGATTTACCTTTATTACCACTGGATAAATACCACAAAGAGTTTGTTGATGCTTCTGATATGCTGGCGCAAGCACTTGCAGAAAAAGCATTTCACCATTGTTAAGCCTATCAGCACTTCAAATATTGTTGATGAAAGATCAGACTAAAATAAATGGGCCTCAATGTAGGCCCTATAACTATTTGTGAATGACTTTTCATGCTTGAAAACACAAGCGGTTACATTACGCCAAAGTAAAGGAAGCCCATAGTGTGTTAGCTACTGCCTATCAATTTTGTTGATAGCAACGAACCCTGATATGTTATATGGTTACAAACATTCGTGTATTTAACATCATTAGGAATAAATATGAAAACTGTATATCGATTTTTAGTACTCTTTGCACTCATTGTCGCTGCTATAGCATCGTACACTTACAGTAGTACCACGGGGTTATTCATTTTTGTTATGTTAGGTTTTACCTTTGAAGCCGCATTTTGGTTAAAGGTATTCCCTAATAAAAAGAAAAGTTAACTTACATATAAATTAAAAGGCTAACGTAAGCTGACATCTTGAGACTGTTTTTCTACCTGCTTTAACAATGGTAATACTTTAGTCAGTTGTTTTTCTTCAATGAGCTTGCTTGCAGCATATAAATACTCTTGCCCTAGTTGTCGTTTTTGTTGAGTAAACAACAGTCCAGCTAAATCTAAATATCCTTGTGCTATACCCATAGGGCATTTTAATATTTGCTGATATTGTAATGCCAAATTAAAATGCTGATTTGCTTGTCCAAAACGTAGCTGATGCTGCCTGATCAATCCTAGTATCGAGTGTGTATACCCATAGTAAAGCCAGTCAAAGCTGTCTTTAGCAAGCACTTGGGCTTGTATTAAATTATTTTCAGCCTCTTGTATGTTCCCTAAACTAAGCAATGCTGCAGCTTTTAAGTACTGTAATCTATGCTTATAGCCATCTAGGTGATTTTCTGATAACTCAAGCAATGCTTTATCCACCGATAACATCGCCTCATTAGCATTGCCTAACTCCATATTTATTCTTGCTGAAAAATACAGTGCTAAGATGTTATTTGGTTGATTAAGTAATGCGCTTTCTATAAAAGAAAGAGCAGAATCTGAGTCTCCTGATTCTAAAAACCGCATTGCGTTTGCGAGCAGCTCATTTTGCAATTGTAAATTCACTTGTTTCAATGGCGCCGCTGTCATGCTCTGCATATGATTAAACAGTTTAGCTAACTTTGGTAGTGCGCTATTTATATCTTTAGCATGTAATACTTGTGTAATATGTTTATGGCGAGTGTAGAGTGTATAAACAATGTTTAACTCTCCCAGTTGCCCACCAATTGAGGTTTCGAGTATGTGAGATGCCCCTGACCTTTGAAAGATTTTATCAATGTTCTTACGCTCACCGATTGCGACTCGATTAAGAATATCAATTACATCTTCAAGATGGAAAACAGTTGCCTGCTGATTCGGTGAGATTAAGCTAATCAGTCCCTCCATAGCACCAAACCTGAGCCATTGCATATCTTGCAAAGAATCATTAATTTGAAATGGCAGCACTAATATACCTTTATGCTCTTTTACATCAGTTTCAATCGTGCTGTTAGAGCTACTCATTGAAGCAACATATACAATAGTGATAGCTAAAAGTACGGTGAATAAAACGGCGACTAACTTAAGGGCATATTTATTCTTCTGAACCGAAATACTTAAAGGGTCAATAAACTGCGTTCGTTCAACATTCCATTTATACCCTCTCTTTGGGTAAGTTGTAATAACATCCGCTTGCCCTAATGCTTTTCTTATCTCATTAATTGACTGAAAAACAACCTGTTCTTCTATCACGCTGTCTTGCCAAACTTGAGTTAAAATTTGCGATTTTGAAAATACTTGATGCGGGTTTTGGGCCAACAACATAAGTAACTCATGTGTTTTTGGCCTGAGCACATGTGAGGCACCATTGAGCTTTACTTCGCCAGTTACTCTATTTATTTCGCACACAATAAATGACGATGACACAATACATTCCTCAAATTTAACTGACTTAACTACCTGCCCAAAGCAGCAAACATTTTGTATTAGATTTTAGCAATTAGCCTTCGCAAAGCATTCTACACGAAGTCCTCATTAACTGAATCATTAAAACGATTTTCACAACACTAAAGCTTAAACTCCAACACATTGAAATTATAGCTTTTAATTTATTTTTAGAGAAATTATAGCGTTATTTAAGCGCCGTTATATGGCAATTGATATGAACAAGCCCAAACATAACGTAACTTTATTATCAGGAATATATCATGCACTTAATCAAATACGTCTACATCATACTTTGCTTTGCTCTGTTGTTTTGCACTATAGCTGCATGTCAAAACTTACATAGTCCGGCTAAGATTGAAGAATATGAAAATTCGCCTAATAAAATTGCATTTGTAGGCGCGAATGTTGTTAACCCTGGTGTGTCTGC
Source organism: Pseudoalteromonas holothuriae (assembly GCF_945859825.1). Taxonomy (GTDB): domain Bacteria; phylum Pseudomonadota; class Gammaproteobacteria; order Enterobacterales; family Alteromonadaceae; genus Pseudoalteromonas; species Pseudoalteromonas holothuriae. Next base: position 148,449 of record NZ_CAMAPC010000002.1, on the reverse strand, counting down.
GGCATTTTCCAATACCACTATCTTGGTAGAACAAGGTAACATAATTAAGCTTCAGCCTAGCTCTAATCCAATCCCTAATGGCTATAAGGTATTTAATTTAAAGGGCAAATGGGTCATACCAGGACTAATTGATGGTCACATTCACTTAGCACAATCTGGTGGTGCATTTACCAGGCCTGACACTATAGATGCCACTAAACTAATCCCATACCAGCAAGACCAACAGTGGTTATTAGACAATACAGCAAACATCTTAAAACGTTACTTACAACTAGGGATTACAACCGTGTTTGATTTAGGTGGTCCCTCAGAATACCTGAAGCATTATCGTCAGGTTTCAAGCTCTGGTGTCTTTCCTAATATTTTCGCTGCAGGTACCTTACTTTCTCCTATGACAGTTCCTCAGTTAAGTATTAATGGTAATACCTTCACTCAGGTGAATTCAACACAAAGCGCACTTGAATTAGTGAAAAAGCAGCTGCAATATAATACCCACATTATTAAAATTGTATGGTCTCAAGAAACAGGGCTATCGAGCGAACAACTATATGATTTATATCAACCTGCAATTGCTTTAGCCCATCAGCACAATAAAGTTGTGGCTATTCATGTTGAAGATCTACGCAATGCAAAAATGGCAGTTAAAGCAGGCGGTAATATTTTAGTCCATGGTGTGATCACCGACCCTATCGACAATGAACTTATCACATTAATGAAGCTGCATGACGTAACCTATATGCCTACACTTTCAGCATATAGCCATTACTTTGACTTATTTAAAGGTTCGCTATCATTTACTGACTTTGAACAAGCCCATGCACATAAAGCAATTATTGATAGCTTTATGCAGTTAACTCAAAATGCGGCTAAAACAGACCAAATGTTCCAATTACTTTTAAAATATGTGCCTATGGTTGATATGCCAGCAGCAGATATTGCTAAATTAACGCAGCGAGAGCAATCTATTATTGGCCAACTTAGGGGGATGTTTTCAAGCCGTTTTGAAGATATTCAAAAGTCGAACCTTAAATTAGCGGCCAACTCTGGGCTGAACATCGCATTTGGTACAGATGCAGGCAACCCGGGTACTTTGCATGCGGTTTCTATATTTGGGGAGATGGCGCAATGGCAAAATGCTGGACTTAGTAAACAACACATCATCACTGCAATGACTTATGGCAATGCCAAAGCATTTAAGCTACAAGATAAGCTTGGCTCATTGCTTGCGGGCAAGCAAGCCGATTTTATAGTGCTAGAGCACAATCCATATAAAAATCTAGATAGCTTAAAACATCCTATTATGGTCGTTAAACGGGGTGCGATAATCAAGCCCAATGCAAAGTAAATAATTATATGAGGTTTAATACCAATTGCATTGAATATATGGCCAGATACAGCGACAGATAAATAACTTAGTAGCCAAGCAAAAAATTCGGCATGTCGTTATTGTACATAAGTTATTTTTAACACAGCTAATGTGTCATTTAACTCACTAAAATAATCAATGTTTAATAAAATTGGTATTATCCCGTATATTCGTCTTGTAACATCGCGAACAGGCATTCATCCCCCCACTTTCCTTTAAACAAAATATTTTTCACAAAATGAGCTTCTTTTCTAAAGCCTAATTTAGTGAGTAGTTGACGTGAAGCCAAGTTATCAGCATCAGTAATCGCAATAACCCGGTGTGTGTTACGCTCTAAAAACAAATAACTCAATAATTGTCGCACGCTTTGAAACGCGATACCTAAGCCCTGATGTTCAGGGGAAATTGTGAAGCCAATTTCTACTTGTTGGTCATCAATAAAGTGTACAGCCAAATCACCTAATAATTGCTCACTTTGAGAGTCAGTTACCGCTAGCTGATACCAATTTCCAGCTTTACCAAATGTACTGTAATCTGTACTTTGTAAGAGCTTTTGCGCATCCTCTAATGTGTAATTTTCCCAACTCTGATATCGAGCTATCGATTCACAATTACGATATTGTGCAAATGCATCCAAATCATCGATTTGAAGTGCGCGTATAAGGATGTGATTGATGTTGAGTATTGGCGTCATAATTTTCCCTATCAAATCAAAAGTTCAAATAATATCTATACTAAAAAGCATTCACATAAAAGCGGTGCTGCTTATCTACCTTTATATGTAAATCACATTGGTGTGGCAAACACTCAAAACCCCACTCTGTTAACCTTTGAAAATACTTTATAAAATCATAAACCTGCTGCTTATCCATACCTTTACCATTATTTGCTATAAGCTGCCTCTCTTGTTGCCAACGCCATGCAAAAACTCGCTTAAAGCATTCGATATCAAGATAAATCAGTTTATCTAAATACGTAAAGGCTGATTGATATTCGTCACTAAGAAATTGGTTAACTTGATCACGAAATACTCGATCTGAATCAACTATCCGTTCCCAGTCATTTACCGCATATTGCAATCTTATTCGTGGTTCTGGTTTAAGCCCTAAACACCAACCTTCAATTATCAGTACATCCAAAGCCACTTTATGATGCAACCATTTAGTTTCGTCATAGGGATTGTCGGTAACTTTATTAAAGCGGGGCAAAGTAACACCATACTGCAGTTTGAATTCGTTTAATACTTGCTTAAGAAGCCTTACATCATGCGTGCCTGGCACGCCACGAGTTGACAATAGTGGGTGATATTTATCAGCACATGTTTGTCGCGCTTGTGAAGATAAATAAAAATCGTCTAACGATACGTTATCAGCTCGGTATCCATGAGCGTTTAAATATGCCACTAAATACGCAGCAAGCGTAGATTTACCGGAGCCTTGTGCGCCGTTGATACCAAAGCAAAAGGGTATTTTAGACGACTCTAACTGCTCAAATAACCACAAAGCAATAGGTTCTGCATCCTGAATATATCGCGCAGATAATTTTTTTCCTTGTATAAAATCAATTTGCCAAGGTGCCATATTGCTCTCTTTATCAAGTAGTCAATATCTAAACAAAAAAGGTCACATAAGCGACCTTTTAAAGATACCTTTTCTGCGACGAAGTTATATTTGTCTTGCTTCTATCATTAAACGCTTCATATCTCTGACCGCTTTATCAAGACCATCAATGGCGGCGCGAGCAATAATAGCATGGCCAATATTTAATTCGTAAATTTCTGGCATTTGCGCTATCGGCTTCACATTATGATAGTGCAAGCCATGACCCGCATTGACAATAATGCCAATACTATGGGCATATTGCACACCTTCACGAATGCGCTCAAGTTCTTGTGCTTGTTCTTTATCATTATGTGCATCAGCGTATGCGCCAGTGTGAATTTCAATATAGGGGGCGCCAGTGGCTTTAGCTGCATCTATTTGCGCTTTGTCTGCATCAATAAACAAGCTCACTTTAATACCCGCGCTGGCAAGTAGCTTAACAGCCTCGGTGATTTTAGTTTGATTGCCAATAACGTCTAAACCACCTTCGGTCGTCAACTCTTCACGTTTCTCTGGCACTAAACACACATATTCAGGCTTTACTTCTTGCGCGATAGTAAGCATTTCATCAGTTACTGCAATTTCAAGGTTCATACGTGTTTGAATGGTTTTAGCCATTACGTATACATCTCTATCTTGAATATGGCGACGATCTTCTCGCAAATGAATGGTTATACCATCAGCACCTGCATGCTCGGCTACGCAAGCCGCATGAGCTGGATCTGGATAACTAGTACCGCGCGCTTGCCTTAGCGTCGCAATATGGTCAACGTTAATACCTAATAAAATATCTGTCATAGCATTACCTTGATATAAATAATTCTCGGCTCTTTAAAGCCTTGTTTCCTAACAACGGTTTTAATAAGTACCGGCTTAAATGCTTAGCGGGTGTGCGGACGATGGGTTTTGCAAAGTCGTGTTCAGCCATAGCCAGCAACACAGCACCTGAAAAACCATAATGCGGTGTGTCAGTTGGCATAAAACCAAGCTCTGGTATGTATTGATAGCTTAAATTTGCGCTGATTTGTTCACCATCAGCATCAATATCAAACTCCACGCCAAAACCAAGCGCACTGAGTAATTGAAACTCATAACTGCGTAATATAGGCTCTACATCCGCTTGCTCAGTCAATGAGTTTAAATGCGTTTGATATAATTCAAACACCTGCTCTAATGGTTCATTGCGTGGCACAATGCGATACGTTAATTCATTTAAATAAAAACCACAGTACAACTGCTTACCCTGCAATAGTAATGGATTTTTTGCCAGTTCAAAGGTATTTAGATACTTTAAATCGTAGCGCCCGCTGTATTGGGCCAAGATGGGGGTAAAGGGTCTTAAAGTTGCATTATGTTTAAGCGATTGCTTGCCCTTAATACGGGCTATCATGCTAAGGTGGCCAACACCTTCAACAAGCATATTGAGCATCAACTGAGAGTCGCTATGTGCGCGTCGATGCAGTAAATATACTTGCCGAAAGTCGTTATGCAATCAGTCTTCTCCGTAACCTAAGCTGCGCAGTGCACGCTCATCATCAGCCCAGCCAGACTTCACTTTTACCCAAAGCTCTAAAAACACTTTATTCTCTAACATGTTTTCTAAATCTTTACGTGCCTCACGGCCAATAACCTTGAGTTTTTCGCCCTTATTACCAATGACCATACGTTTTTGAGACTCACGTTCGACCAAAATCAACGCATTGATTTGCCAAACACCATTGTCTTGCCATTTAAATTGCTCAATCTCAACAGTAACAGAGTAAGGTAACTCATCTCCCATAAAGCGCATAAGCTTTTCACGCACAATTTCTGCGGCAATAAAACGCATTGAACGATCGGTTACGTAATCTTCTGGGAAATAAAACTCAGATTCAGGCAAGCGGGCTCGCACTTCTTTTTTAACCAGATCAATATTCTTTTCTTGTTTAGCAGACACCGGAATTATGCCTACAAAATCGCCTTGCTCTGATAACCATTGCATATGTTTGAGTACATCTTCTTGTACTTTTACTTGGTCAACCTTATTCATCACCACTAGCACAGGCCGGCCACTTTGCATGACCTTATTCAATACCATTTCATCATCATTGTTCCAAAGTGTGCCCTCTAGAACAAAAATAATCAGTTCAACGTCACCAATTGAGCTTGATGCTGCACGGTTCATTAAGCGGTTAATTGCTCGTTTTTCTTCAATGTGTAAACCCGGTGTGTCGACATATACTGCTTGGTAATTATCTTCAGTGTGTATGCCCATAATACGATGGCGAGTAGTTTGTGGCTTACGTGAGGTAATACTCACTTTTTGCTCAACAATTTTGTTTAATAACGTTGACTTTCCCACATTGGGACGACCAACAATGGCAACCATGCCACAGTGTGTATTAAGCGTCATTCTTTAAAATCTTCAATGCTTTTTCGGCAGCTTTCTGTTCTGCTTTACGACGAGAGCTACCTACTGAAATTATGCTCTCCATCCCTTCCACTATACATTCAACCGTGAATGTTTGGTTATGCGCTTGCCCTTTAGTATCGATCACTGTGTAGCCTGGCAATGGCAATTTACGTGCTTGCAAATATTCTTGTAATAGTGTTTTTGGATCTTTTTGATTAAGCCCAGGCGAAATTGCGTCTAGGCGCGTTGCATACCAAGCTAAAATCAAGTCACTACAAGTATTAATACCAGAGTCTAAAAAGACCGCCCCTATAATGGCCTCAACGGCATCAGCCAGTGTCGACTCACGGCGAAAACCACCACTTTTTAACTCACCAGGGCCAAGCCTTAAATAGTCACCTAAATTAAACTCAACGCCAAACTCAGCTAAAGTTTGTCCTCTCACTAAGGTAGAACGCATCCTGCTTAAATCACCTTCACGTGCTTTTGGGAATTGTTCATATAAGGCATTGGCGATAACAAAGCTCAAAATTGAGTCACCAAGAAACTCTAATCGCTCATTGTGCTGGCCTTTATGACTTCGGTGCGTCATAGCCTGCTCAAGCAATGCCTCATTGTTAAAGTGATATCCTATCTTACTGTATAGTTCTGCTACGTTTCTTTTCATTGTTACTGAATATTACCTAGGCGTCCAAAACGAACACCAGTTGGAACCCAGCCTGGAAGTAGGCTATCTGGGCCATTTTCAAAATCAAAACTCATCCAAATAAAGACAGCTTTACCTACCAAGTTTTCCTTAGGAACAAATCCCCACATACGACTGTCTTGGCTATTATTTCGGTTATCACCCATAGCAAAATAGCTATCTTTTGGTACTATCCACTCATCTTTTCTAGTACCCGGTTGCTGTGGACGATAACGCTCCACAGGCTCAACAGCCTGAGGGTTAATCAGTATATCATGTGACACATCTGGCAAGCTTTCTGTCAAACGTACCAATGGCATTGAACCTTGCTTGTATTCGTCGTTATTGACGATATCAAGCTTTATTTTATTATACTCACCACAAACTAAAGTACCTTGCTGTTGCTCACCTTCAGCGCAGTTTGGCTTAATATATAGTTGACGATTGCGGTAAACGATACGATCTCCTGGTAAACCGATAATGCGCTTTATAAAATCGATACGCTCATCAAGTGGAAACTTAAATACCGTCACATCACCGCGCTGAGGCTCCCCAACATCGACCAATTGAGAGCGCCAAACAGGGTCTTTAATGCCATATGCATACTTTTGAACCAAGATAAAATCACCATCTAGTAATGTAGGCATCATTGAGCCTGATGGAATTTGAAACGGTTCAAAAATAAATGAGCGAAAAATAGTGATCGCTGCAATCATTGGAAAAATAGACTTTGCGCCTTCAATAATGGCAGGTTCAGGTGCAATTTGTGCAATAACGTCTTCATCCAATGGCAGCTCTGAAGAGCCTTGTGCCAATGCAATACGCTCGTTGCGCTTGGGTGCATAAACCAAGTGGTCTAATAGCCAGATTAAGCCTGAGCCTATGGTTAATACCACCAAAAATATAGAAAAATAGCCTGCCATTCAAAAATTCCTGTTATTTACCCACTTTTAATATGGCAAGAAACGCATCTTGGGGAACTTCTACATTACCCAATTGTTTCATACGTTTTTTGCCTTCTTTTTGTTTCTGAAGTAGTTTCTTCTTACGACTTACATCACCACCATAACACTTTGCAATAACGTTTTTGCGTAACTGCTTAATCGTTGTTCGGGCAATAACATGACCACCAATTGCAGCCTGAATCGCAATGTCAAACATTTGACGAGGGATAAGCTCTTTTAATGCATCGGCCAACTGACGCCCGCGACTTTGTGCACCTTCACGGTGAGCGATAATTGCTAACGCATCAACTCTATCACCATTAATTAAAATATCGACGCGCACCATATCTGACGCTTGAAAATACTTAAAATTATAATCCAAAGATGCAAAACCACGGCTGGTTGACTTCAACTTATCGAAAAAGTCCATCACCACTTCCGCCATAGGAATTTCATACGTCACAGCAACTTGCTTACCATGATAAGCCATTTTTGTTTGCATACCACGCTTTTCAACACAGAGGGTAATAACATTACCTAAGTACTCTTGGGGCACTAAAATATTGGCTTCTACTACTGGCTCGCGAATTTCTATAATGTCGTTCACTGGCGGTAAATCAGATGGATTATCAATTTGAATTAAACCATCTTTAGTTTCAATTTCATAAATTACCGTAGGTGCCGTGGTGATCAAATCCATGTCATATTCACGTTCTAAACGCTCTTGAATGATCTCCATATGTAACATACCTAAAAACCCAACGCGGAAGCCAAAACCTAACGCGGTCGAATTTTCAGGTTCAAAAAACAACGAAGCATCATTTAGACTTAGCTTGTTCAGCGCGTCACGGAACGATTCATAATCATCTGATGAAATTGGGAACATACCAGCATAAACTTGCGGTTTGATTTTTTGGAAACCAGGTAAACGCTCAGGTGCTGCATTTTTAGTTTGTGTGATAGTGTCACCCACAGGTGCGCCATGGATATCTTTAATACCCGCAATCATAAAGCCTACTTCACCCGTTTTTAAAACACCGGTATTCGTTTGTTTCGGTGTAAAAATACCCACTCTATCGGCAATATGGGTTTGATCGGTTGACATGATTTTAATTTTATCCCCTTGGCGCATTTCACCATGCTTGATGCGTACCAGTGATACAACACCTTGATATGGGTCAAACCAAGAGTCAATAATAAGCGCTTGTAACGGTGCTTCAGGGTCGCCCTCTGGTGGTGGTATATCTCGTACGATGTTCTCAAGTACATCGTCAATACCAATACCTGTTTTTGCACTACACTGTACAGCGTCAAGAGCATCAATGCCTACAATGTCTTCAATTTCTTCCGCTACACGCAATGGATCAGCTTGTGGCAAGTCAATTTTATTCAAAATTGGAATAACTTCTAAATCCATTTCAATTGCGGTGTAACAGTTAGCTAAGGTTTGTGCTTCAACGCCTTGACCTGCGTCAACAACTAGCAGTGCGCCTTCACAAGCCGCTAAAGAGCGAGATACTTCATAGGTAAAATCAACATGCCCCGGCGTGTCGATGAAGTTCAGCATATAAGTTTCACCATCTTTGGCGGTGTAGTTCAAAGTTACACTTTGTGCCTTAATGGTGATACCACGCTCGCGTTCGATGTCCATCGAATCCAGAACCTGCTGCTGCATTTCTCGGGCTGTAAGGCCACCGCATACTTGAATTAGGCGGTCAGAAAGTGTTGATTTGCCATGGTCAATGTGGGCGATGATAGAAAAGTTACGGATATGCTTCATATACTGGATTCTAAACTTCTATTAGTCACTAAATGGATTAAAGTGCAGATTTTACCTTTTATTTAACTCAATCACCATCTATTTGCGTCACCGCCATGCTAATTGGGTAAATTTTTACCACTTTCACATCATGTTTTAGGGAATAAACACATTTTCTAGCAACGAAAATACCTAAGCAACCCCCTATTAGCGCAGCAAATATCTGCCAAGGCTCTCCAAGATTTAATATCAAAGCGCTCATAAATACAAAAATAAACGCAAAAATAAGCGGAAACATATACACGTAGAAGGCATGATTAACAATTTTAGAGTCATCTAAACTCAGTTTCACTTTTTGCCCAACTTGGAGTGACTCTTCTATCGTAATAGGAAAGGTTTTCTTGTGAGTTCCAAATAGCTTACTAAAAACTTGCGAGCCACATTTACCATTACAGCCCTCACAGGCTACTTTTTGTTGCGCCTGTAAATGAGCTGTAGTGCCAGAGACTGACACCACAGTGAGTGTTTGTTCAATCATAGCGGGCGTTTAACCGACTCAGCGATATTTTTAGCTGTAACTGCGGGGATATTGCCCACCACAGAGACATCATAGGCGCCAGAATTATGTACATATACGGTGGTTGCCCCAGAAGATAATGCTCCGCTTGGGCGCTGCCCAGGCAATGGTCGCTGTACAAATACTGAGATGTCTACTAATCCATCTGAAAATAAATAATAGTCAGCCAATTCGTTATTTAAATCTAACTTATGGCGATCTGACTTTAACAGCTTAAAACCTTCAGGTAGCCATCCTATCTGCCAGTTACTTTGCACTGTTTCATCTTTGTTTAGCTTCAGTGCTGGTAGAGGTGCTGGAAACTCACGCTGCGCGAGCTCTAAAATCTGTTCAGCAGGTTCTGGGGTCACACTAATATGTGTTAATTGTAACTGCTCCAGCAGTTCACCTTGCTGATTGACATATGCCGCTTTTAGTAACAGTGACGATTGTGTATCTATCCAAAGCCAATAGTTGTACTTCGTATCATCTTTTGCTTCCACTCGAACTAATTGAGCTGGACGCCCAGCTATTCGACCTTTTCCACCCAACACAAAATCATAGTGATCAAGTAATGCTTCTACACCTTTAAATAAAACTTCTGGAATTGGGCCTGCAATAGAATCTGTTTTTACTGAATATGGTGCAGACTGTGGTTCATAATAGGTAACTAAGTCATCGACTCGAACAATTTCTAGGCCAGCTCCATTAAGTAAACTTAGTAACTCTAACTCTTTACCTTGATATTTGGCATGAACCCAGCGATAGGGTTCCATACCTTTGCCTTTTAGGACCACAAAGGAGGCATCAAAATTTCTAGTATGGACCGCCGTGGCCATATTTTTTAACAATTGCTTTGCAGAAACAACGTCATTGGCATGCACAGTGGTTGCCAAAAATAAACCTAAAATACAGGCAAGTAATCTCATTTAACTACTTCTTTTCCTCAGATTGTTGATTTGCAGCTTTTTGTTTTTGCTGCAATGCATAAGCCACACGAGACTGACGTTGATGCTCTAATACTAAAGCACCTATGCGTTGTTGTTGTAAATCACGCAGACCTTGCTCAGCGTTTTGTAATGCAGGTTGCTCCGATGAAAAACTAACGGGTGCAACGCCCCCCGCTAACGGACGTGATTGCAATACCGGCATTTCATCAATCGCAGGACCATTTTGCTGGGGCATAGTATTAACACCAAGTACCGCAACCAACGCCACACTTGCTGCTATTGCAACCTGAGATAAAGGCTTACGCCAAGCGCTAAGTTTAACCACCTTTGTGCCATTATCATGTTGCTCATCAAGCGTTGCCGCTTCATTGGCCATACTATGACAAGGCTCATTTTCTAATGCACTTGCAACACTTGCCGTGATATCAATACTAATACCACCTGATTGTGCTTCACGCATTACATCACCAATTTGCGCATAGCGCGCAAACTTTTCTGTGTCCACTTGACCTTCAGAAGAATGCTCTAGCTGCAAATCGCCATCAAGCAAACGTGATGCTGCCTCTTGCGGTGATGTTGTAAGGTTCTCTTTTGTCATGTTATGACTCACCTATTAGTGGGTTTAAATTATTATCTATTGCTTCTCGTGCCCTAAATATACGAGAACGAACGGTACCAACTGGACAATCCATTACGACCGCTATTTCGTCGTAGCTCATACCTTCAATCTCTCTTAAGGTAATTGCCGTTTTTAAGTCATCAGGTAAACCATCAATGGTGGCAAATATTACAGAGCGCACCTCATCACTTAGCAATAAATTTTCGGGAGATGCATTAGAGCGCAATTGCTCAGCGCCATCGTAAAATTCAGCTTCTTCTGCATCTACATCATTGGCTGGGGGTTTTCTCCCTTGAGCCACCAAATAATTTTTTGAGCAGTTGACCGCTATGCGGTATAACCAAGTGTAAAATGCACTCTCGCCTCTAAAATTTGGCAATGCACGATACGCCTTGATAAAAGCCTCTTGGGCTACATCTGCTACGTCACCATGATTTGACACATAACGTGAAATCAGCCCGGCGACCTTATTTTGATACTTGGCAACTAAAAGGTTGAAGGCGTTTTTATCTCCTTGCTGTACCCGCTTAACCAGTTCTAAATCCAAATCCTGCTCGCTCATTCGAGCCGGTACTCCTCTTTGTTATAGTTATAACTTAATGTTTCGTTGCCATTATTTACAGCTACTCAGACTAGGCTATGAGTAAAAAGTTCTGTTTTTTTATACTTTTTTTAAAATAATAATCAAAAGCATGGCTTAAACGTACATATCGATGCCAAATTTGCCTATACAAAGCACATATGGTTTACCTTAATTAGGTGTATAATAGCAAAAAATGCTGCATCTAGCTGTATGTAGCGTGTATAAAAAGCGAAGATCCAAACACATGAAGTCAAATAAAAACCATCACACCGATGTTGTCGTTATCGGAAGCGGCGCAGCCGGCTTAAGTCTGGCGTTGTCTTTAGCCAATCATTGCCACGTTACAGTAATCAGTAAAGGTGCCCTTAAAGAAGGTTCTACGCTATACGCACAAGGTGGCATTGCCGCGGTATTTGATAAAAAAAATGACAGCATTGAATCCCACGTTGAAGATACACTAGCAGCAGGTGCAGGCCTGTGTGATAGAGATGCGGTTCACTACACAGCAAGCAATGCCAAAAATTGCTTAAAATGGCTAATTGAGCAAGGCGTACCATTTGATATGGAGTTTGATAGTAAGGGTAAAGAAAGATTTCACCTTACTCGCGAAGGAGGGCACAGCCATAGGCGAATTTTACATGCTGCCGATGCAACAGGCCAAGCAGTGCAAACAACTCTTGTAAGCCAAGTTCAAGCCCACTGCAATATCACTTTGCTTGAACAACATAATGCAATTGACCTTATCTGTAATAAAAATAATAAACAAACACGTATTGATGGTGTTTATGTGTTCAATCGAGAGAAAGCACGTGTTGAGACTATTTCTGCTAAATTTGTTGCACTTGCCACAGGGGGGGCTAGTAAGGTTTACCTCTACACTTCTAACCCAGATGTATCAAGTGGTGATGGTATAGCAATGGCTTGGCGTGCTGGTTGTAAAGTTGCCAATATGGAATTTAATCAATTTCACCCTACCAGCTTATATCACCCAGAGTTACAGAATTTCTTAATCACTGAGGCCATGCGCGGTGAAGGGGCTTTGCTAAAGCGCCCTGACGGTTCTCGTTTTATGCCTGATTTTGACGAACGTGAAGAACTTGCCCCTCGTGATATCGTTGCTCGAGCCATAGACTATGAAATGAAACGCCTAGGCGCTAATTGTGTTTACCTTGATATATCTCATAAAGACAAAGACTTTATTATTGAGCACTTTCCGACTATTTATGCCAAGTGTCTCAGTGTTGGTTTAGACATTACCAAAGAAGCCATCCCTGTTGTACCAGCAGCACATTACACCTGTGGTGGTGTTGTCACCAACTTTAATGGTAAAACCGACATTGATAATTTATACGCCATTGGTGAAGTGGCTTATACAGGACTGCACGGTGCCAATCGCATGGCTAGCAACTCATTGCTTGAGTGTATTGTTTTTGCTCATGCTGCTGCCAAAGATATTTTAGCAAAAATAAAAACTAGTCCAACACCTCCTCAATTGACAGAGTGGGATGAAAGTCAAGTTAATGATTCAGATGAAGAAGTTGTGATCACCCATAACTGGCACGAGTTAAGGCTGTTTATGTGGGATTACGTTGGCATAGTACGTTCAACCAAGCGTTTAGAGCGAGCCTTGCGCCGTGTTGAGTTATTACAGCAAGAGATCAATGAGTACTATGCCCATTTTAGAGTCTCTAATAACCTGTTAGAGCTTAGAAACTTAGTACAAGTGGCCGAACTTATCATTCGCAGTGCGCTTGAACGAAAAGAGAGCCGTGGTTTGCATTACACTATTGATTACCCAGAACAAAACGAATCACCACAGCCTACTGTTTTGACCCCTTAGGGAAGCGCCCTAAACAACACCGGCACAAGCGAGACCAGTCTTGTGCCGACAACGCATCTCGAATAATAAATACTCGTCTTTTCGCACCTGCTTGTCCTGCTATACGTAAACACAATATATTTAAAAGAAGCTCTGCATCAGCCACTCTTCCTTGTATAAAGTGCGACCCTTGTAGCTCTATGTAGTTATCTGACTGGGTTATTAAAATAACACCATGCTGGGGAGTGTTGTGGCGGCATTGCCACAAGCATAACTTAAAACCAACAAACCCTAGAACAACCGAAAACAAGCCTAAGTAAACGCTAGGAAATAGCACAACACATATAAAAATCGTGCACGTGAATAGGACCACAAAAGGCTTGTGATCTAACACATTGTTTTGGAATGTGAACTTATACGCGTACTCGGTCAAGGATCAATTTTACCATCGTGTTAAGCTCAGCATCAGAGCACGTCTTATGGCCCATAAACCATGCAAACAAGTCTGGGTCCTCTTCAGCAAGTAAACGCTGAAAAACCAATTTATCTGACTCACTCAACGCATCATATGCATCATCGACAAATGGCCCTAGCAATACGTCTAGCTCCAACATACCACGTCGACATGCCCACTTTGTGCGAGACTTTGAATACAGCTCTGCCATTTACATACCCTTATCTATAATTATTGACGTATAGCGACTTGATTATATCTTAGTTTGATAAATGAAACACCTGAGTTCCCTTGAAAACCGACTGGTTAGCCTCCATCGCTATATTTCTTTTGGTATGGGCGTTTATGCGCATGCCGATATAAGTTAATATTACGCTCATTCTCATACTAAGGATTAATATTATGTCACTCGCATGTGCTGTTAATTTACCTTATAAACTAATTGCTGTTACAGGCTCCGAGCAATTGAGTTATTTACATGGCCAATTAACCCAAGATATGAACCTTATCACTGAGCAAAACTTTTTATGGGGTGGTCACTGTAGCCCAAAGGGTAAGCTCTGGGGCGCATTTCGTATTTTTAAACACCAGCAAAGTTATATGCTCTTGGGATCTGAAGCAGAAATCAATGCTTCATCAAAAGAGCTTAAAAAATATGGTGTATTCGCAAAAGTTGAAATAGACCTGGTCGAGGACGTTAAAATCATCGGTATACAAAGCACGCAATTGAATAATGTGTGTGATTCGCTAGGCTTAAGCTTTGAAAATGAACACACTGCGTGTGACTTTGGCAATAACAAAGCACTAAAGCTAGATAACACAAGGCTGCTCTTAATCATCAATGATGACTACACTTTGCCCGATAATATTGACCTTATTACTGATCCCAGTGCGTTTATTGAGGCCAGTATTTTAGCTGGAGAACCGCAACTCAATGAAAAGAATATTGAAGAATTTGTGCCACAAATGATTAATCTCCAAGCATTAGATGGTATCAGTTTTAAAAAGGGCTGTTATACCGGTCAAGAAACCGTCGCACGCATGCGTTACCTAGGTAAAAACAAACGTGCCATGTACATTGTGCAAGGAACAGCACCAAGCTCAATTGATGAGACGGATCTTGAACTACAACTTGGGGATAACTGGCGTCGTGCCGGCAAAGTTGTACATCAAGTTTATAACGAAGCCACCAGTACCTATAGTGCCTTAACCATATTGCCCAATGATACTGATAGCACAGCACACCTACGTGCAAAAAACTCACCTGAGGTAGCATTGACAATTTTACCTCTACCCTATTCTCTAGATGACCAATAAGCGGGATATATTATGAAAATCGCACCAAATAAAGTGGTAAGAATGCATTACAGCGTTTTAGATAATGACAACAACACTATCGATAATTCGTTTGATGGTGAGCCACTGGTGTTTATCGTCGGTACTGGATATTTGATTTCAGGCCTTGAAAATGCACTAATGGATAAGCAGGCGGGTGACAAACTCAGCGTAACAGTTGAGCCTAAAAATGGGTACGGAGAGCGCCACGACGACTTAATGCAAGCTGTGCCTACATCTATGTTTGATGGTATGGAAATTGAAGTAGGTATGCAATTTCGTGCTACAACTGATGATGGTGATCAAATGGTCATGATCCTTGATATTCAGGATGAAGAAGTGATTGTTGATGCCAACCACCCATTATCTGGTATTACCCTTAATTTTGATGTTGAAGTACTTGAAGTGCGTGATGCAACAGAAGAAGAAATTGCACATGGCCACGTTCATGGTGAAGGCGGCTGTGGACATGACCACTAAAAAATGACTTATCGCAAGCGCTTAATCAGCGCTTGCAATTTTCTCACTTAATGCATCAAGTAGTTGCGCTTTGTCATTAGTGCCTAAGCGGTATTTCATACCATCAGGTAAACTCACTTCAATTGCCGAAAACCCTGATGCAGAATAAACCCAGCCATCATTGGTAATACGCATACCAATGCCATGACGAAAAGAATTAGTCACGCCTTTTATCTCTTCTATATCGTCAAAGCTCAACGTCTTTTTGACCACACCAGGTCCAAACCACCAACTCAGGGTTCGTTTCTGTTTGTTAACTTCAATGGTAAGTCCATAAAATAAGCTTGCCAATATCGCAATAATAATGGCGAACACCAGTACCATCACGTTATAGCCTAACAGCCATGTAGCTAAAATTAAAAAACTCGCGATCCAAGCTAAAATCGCCATAATTGCCCACGAAAATTGAGTGTGACGGTACATATATTTCCTCATTAAAAGCTATAAACTAGTGTCGCGCCAAGCTCCGTATCTACTTTTAGCTTATCTTCTTCAGGTTGTGAATTATAACGGTAGACATAAGACATCTTCAACGACACCCCACCTAATACTTGGCTAACAAGTGCAGTTTCACTAATGAGCCGGTCATTGAGTCCAGATAAAGAAACTTCCATGCTCACATCCTGATTAAAGCGTGTGCGTTTAGAGATATTTCTTTCCCATTGCAACGCAATACGCATAAGCTGGCCTTGTTTTAGCCGTGGCTTTCCCTGTGCCAATTCAGTCTCTTTATCCGTTTTTGACAGATACAAACCCGGGCCAATATCAAAATCAACGGTATTTTTTGACCCTTCATAAAGTCGATTACCATAGCCAAGAGCCGCCGTCGTGGTGTAGTCTTTACCGCTAAATTTATCATTTAAATAATCACCATAAAGAAACAAAGACGCATTATCTTGCCCTACTTTATAGTTACCTTGGCCTGACACGAAGTAGCGAGATGCTGATACCTCATTTTGCCCCGTATCATTATCACTTTCTTCTCGGTATAAAGCATCAAGTTTAAAGTGATTTCTCCATTTCGCAAAATCTTGATAAACATTGCTTTTTAACTTAAATGCCGTACTTTCTTTATTACCGTTACTTGCCGTTAAGCCAAACTCAACATCACCATATAGTAAATCGCCTTGATGCTTTTGATGGATTTCTGCATCGGACAATTCCCCATATTTATAAAAATCTTCTAATGGGTCGCTAGCATAGCATTTTTTTGCTAACAGCATGCTTAATGCACAAGCGACTACTTTTAAATGCTGCACAATTTTACTACTACTTTAATGTTAGGCTTACTCTGTCTCACTTTGCTTCCACAATACATGACAAAAAGGAGCATCAAGATCACGGCTTATCAAAATATTGGCCAGTACTTCATCGCCATCCTCATACTCAATTCCGACCAGTACTTGTACAAAATGCTCTGACTCACTCTCCAACGCCAAACGGTCTTGCCAACTATCATCAGGCTCACTATCTTCAATAAAGCCATAGTCTTGATGGTGCAAATTAAACTGTTCTATATCTTTGGCTGATAAATTATCAGGTGCAAGTTGCTGAAAAATTTCATACGCTTGATGGGTTATTTCTTCAACACTACATAGACGGGCTGACATAGTTGATGCTCTCACAATTAATGCATTAATTGCTATGATAGCAAAATCATAAAATCAAAGGCTATGGCGTTTCGCTAAATAAGCTAATTTCTATGCTGAAATTATCAGCATTAGTCTATAAACTCTAAATAAAATAAAGTTATAACAACCAAAACAGGATTTTTAATGCTTTCTTTAGATTATCGTGACAATGTGGCATGGATCACACTTAACCGACCAGAAAAGCAAAATGCGCTTACACTTGAGATGTTCATTGCCATTGATAAAACCGTTAAACAACTGAAAAAAAAGCGCCACCTAAGAGCTGTGATCATTCAAGGGGCTGGTGGTAATTTTTGCTCGGGTTTAGACGTAAAGTCCGTTATGAAAAAACCATCAACTATTTTTAAACTGCTGTTTAAATGGCTGCCAGGCAACGCAAACTTAGCACAACGTGCTTGTCTTGCTTGGCATAGTTTGCCCGTGCCGGTTATCGCTCTTATTGACGGTAACTGCTTTGGTGGCGGTTTGCATATTGCGTTGGGCGCAGATTTTCGCATTGCAACCCACAAAGCACAGTTAGCCATTATGGAATCTAAATGGGGGTTATGTCCTGATATGGGCTCAGGTGCGATACTACCACATCTGCTTAGCTATGATAAGGCACTCAGGTTGGCAACCTTAGGCACCAGCATAAACAGCAGTAATGCTTTAGAATTAGGATTATTAACAGAAGTAAGTGACAACTTACAAGCAAGCTGCGAACAACTCTTAGCTCAACTACTAATACGCTCTCCTGATACCCTCTCAGCAATCAAACGAGTCAACCAAACTGCCTACCGACAAAACCTTAGAGCAACCTTAGCAAAAGAAACATTTGCGCAACTTAGACTGCTGATGAATAAAAATACCAAAGTTGCCATGTACAACGCAACTCATGACGAACTCAAATCATATAGCGACAGAAAAAAGTGGTAAATTAATCCTAGGCAACAAAGAATACCTATTTCAAAGCTGCTTTTATTATTATTGGATACAAGTTAGGCAACAAAGACGGAGAAGCCTATTGGTTGCTATATTAAAGTTTTTTGTGGCGCTTAGTCTATTATTAGCGTGTTTATACAGCGCTAAATTGATGACATTATGGTGGCAAGTTCCACTTCCTGCACCGCTTGTCGCAATGATATTTATGTTAATATTGCTTAGTAGTAAAATGATACAGCCAAACTGGCTAACACCTGCATGCGAGCCAATTTTAAAATACATGGCCCTGTTTTTTATCCCAGCAGGGGTCGGAATAGTGCAACACACACCACTGCTTATTTTGCAATGGCCGTTATTGCTGAGCATTTTAATTGTAGTGCCTACAATTGGTATCTGTTTAGTCGCTATCGTTGCCCAAAAAGGGCTCAAAGATGATTAATTCACTATTGGTTGTTATTTTAATCTGCTGTTTATTTTTTGCCTTTCGAGGTCTATCGCGCATCAAATTGTCACCATTGTTAAACCCTTTACTATTATGTATTGCGCTTATAAGTACTTTACTACTGGTGCTCGATGTTGACTATCAAACATTTTTTATAGCCGCAAAACCACTGCACTTTTTTTTAGAAATTGCGGTTGTCGCACTCGCCTACCCTTTATATTTGCAATTTCATGATATTAAGTTTTACTTTTTACACATACTCGTATGTAGCTTTATTGGTGTTACCAGTGCAACTTTGCTTGCATTTACACTCTGTGAGGTATTCTCAGTACACGAACAATTAAGCGCCTCACTGGCTGCTTTATCTGTCACTACCCCAATTACAATTTTAATCAGTGCTGAGTTGGGTGGAATAAATGCCATTGCAGCTGTTATGGTAATCTTAGTAGGGATGTTTGGTGGTATATTTGGCATATCACTGCTCAGACTATTAAATATAACGCACCCAAAAGTAATGGGGATTGCACTCGGTGTTTCTTGCCATGCAATTGGCACAGCAAGTGCGATAGAATACCACCCAACAGCAGGTGCATATGCATCCGCAGCCATGACCATAAGTGCAGTGACCACCGCTGTTTGGGTCCCGCCATTTTACACTTGGCTATCCGTATTATAAACAAGGACAATATTTTGATTGAGCAAGAAATTGAACAGTTTGAACACTACTTTAATCTGCTCAGAGACTACCTAGTTACCTATAGTATGCAAGTTGTAGGTGCGTTACTTATTTTACTAATTGGTCTTTGGGTTTCAAATCGACTCTCTAAAATGGTTGAAGCACTTCTGTTGCGCCATAAGGTCGATGTCACCTTGACTAACTTTATCAGCAACCTTGTAAAAGTGTTACTGATTGTGATGTTTGTGATCATCGCATTAGGTAAAGTCGGCATAAGTGTAACACCATTTGTTGCAGCAATTGGTGCGGCATCATTGGGAGCCGGTTTAGCATTGCAAGGCATGTTATCTAACTATGGTTCAGGCTTAGCTATTATTGCAACTCGCCCTTTTATCGTAGGGGATACCATTCAAATCAAAGGCGTAAGCGGGCAAGTTAAAATCATTGAGCTTGGCCACACCATTTTGGTTAATGAAGAAAAAGTAGAAATAACCATTCCTAATAAACATATAATTGGAGAAATTCTACATAATTCTTTTGAATATTCGTTAGTTAAAGGTGAAATTGGTATTGCATATCACAGCAACAGCAACAGCGCAATTGACGAAATAACAAACGTTATTATAGCCAATGAAAGAGTCGCCAAAAGCCCCCAGCCACAAGTCGGTATAGAACAGTTTGCAGACAGTGCCGTTATTATAAGCTATCGTTACTGGGTACCAACAACACAAATCATTGAAACTAAGCTTGCAATTAACAAGCAAGTATACAACGCAATAAAAGCAGCCAATATCGATATTCCATTCCCGCAACGTGTGGTTACTATTAACAAAGAACATTAACCAAAAGAAAAGGCACCTTACGGTGCCTAATAGGTTGGGAATTTATCTAGATTCAGTCAATTAACACATGTCTTTGCCAATACGCCAGCACTGCACCACTATTTGACATCATGTAGCAAAACAGTTGAATCATCAAAATAAAACGTTACTTCACTATCAGCCATAAGTTTAATGGCTAAAAATAATTACACTAATTTAACTATAATGCTAATTTCATTTTATGCAAAATTAATCATGATTCCATAGATCACCTTCAAAACATATAGTTACATTAAAAATATAATAAACCCTTTATAATCAGGTTAATAAATAAAAAAACAGTTACAATACATTCAACTACGTTTGACTTAGCATGACTAAAAAATAGAAGTTTTTATTTTAATTATGCCGTTATTCAACATAATTTACTTTTGATGAGGGTGTGCGGATATGTATATCTCGTTGTGGGAATGGGATCTCAATATCATACTTACGAAACGCATCATCAATTGCCCATAAATAGTCTGATACCAGTGCTGTTGGACGCTTTACTTGCTCGGGTTGCACCCAAACACCTAACGTAAAGTTTAAGCTGCTATCACCAAACCCTGTCATCCATACTGTTGGTTCTCGACCAAAGCTACTCAACGTATAAGGTACTTTATCCGCTGCTTCTAACACAGCAAGCTTAACCTGCTCTTTATCACTGCCATAAGCCACAGAAAAGGGAATACGAAAACGCCTGACCTTCTCAGCTAACGTCCAATTAGTTACCAACCCTGAAACAAGCTCTGCATTGGGGATCAATATATCAACATTGTCATTCGTTCTAATCAACGTTGCTCGCATGTATATGGCCATAACCTGTCCGACTACACCATTTGACAGCTCAACAAAATCACCAACTTTCACTGTTTTTTCAAGTAATAGCACCAAACCAGATACAAAATTATTGACCAACCCTTGCAGACCAAGTCCAATACCAACACCTAGCGCACTAGCAACTAAAGCCAGTTCCGTCATCTCCATGCCTAATGATGTGAGCGCAACAATGAAACCAATAAACAAAACAACATAGTGTATTAAACGCCCTATAACATAAGCTGAGGTATTCTCTATCACACCTTGACGCTTTGCCACACGGCCAAATGCAGCTCTCAAAATACGTGAAATAATAAATGTTATGAGCAAAACAATAAAAAATGACAACACTTCACCCACCAGCAAAGTAAATTCTCCCATTTTAAAAAGTTCTCTATTTAGCCAACTCATATCCATTTATTTTTCCTCATAAAAAACGCCACACTGACTCAGTGTGGCGCTTTCATTAAAATCTGCAACTAATTTAATTAGACCAATGCTAAGCCTTGCGCCAAGTCGTTTTACCGGCGCTGTCTTCAAGTATCACACCCATCTCATTGAGCGCATCACGCGCTTCATCGGCCGCAGCCCAATCTTTACTCGCGCGCGCGTCATTGCGTTTAACAATTAATGCTTCAATTTTAGCCACTTCATCATTATCTTGCTCACCTTGCAAAAAACGCTCAGGCTCTTGCTGCGCAATACCCAGTACGCCAGCAAGCTGAACTAAAACAAACGCCAATTCACCTGCTGTTTTAGTATCTTTGTCTTTAAACAAGTTTACTTCTTTGGCAAGTTCAAATATTATCGGTAACGCTTCTGGCGTGTTAAAGTCATCATTCATTGCCACTTCAAAGCGTTTCACGTACTCATTACCCTCAAGTGATACGGCAACAGGTGCTACACCACGCAATGCAGTATAAATTCTTTCAAGTGACGAACGCGCTTGGTCTAAGTTATCTTGCGAATAATTTAATTGGCTGCGATAGTGACCATTAATCAAAAAGTAACGTACCGTTTCACTATCATATTGCTTCAGCACTTCACGTACAGTGAAAAAGTTACCCAGTGATTTAGACATTTTCTCTTTATTTACCTGAACCATACCAGTGTGGATCCAAGTATTCACATACTTACCATTGTTAGCACAGCATGATTGCGCAATCTCATTTTCATGGTGTGGGAACTGCAAATCAGAGCCACCACCATGAATATCAAAAAATTCACCTAAATGCTTTGAGCTCATAGCGCTACATTCTATATGCCAACCAGGACGCCCATCACCCCAAGGCGATTGCCAAGCAGGTTCACCTGCTTTGGCTTTTTTCCAAAGTACAAAATCGAGGGGATCGTCTTTATCTTGCGCCACTTCAACTCGCGCACCCGCTTGTAGCATATCTAAATCTTGCTGAGAAAGTTGGCCATATTGTTCAAACGTAGACACATCAAATAACACATCACCACTATCTGCTACATAAGCGTGGCCTTTTGTAATTAAAGTTTCGATCATTGCGATGATCTCATCCATGTGACCTGTCACTGTTGGCTCGATATCAGCCGACAGAATATTTAAAGCAGCAAAATCGTCATGCATAGCTTGAGTCATACGTACAGTTAAATCGTTGATCTCTTCTTTATTTTCAGCAGCACGTTTGATTATTTTATCATCAACATCGGTAATATTACGCACATAGGTCACGTCGTAACCTAAATAGCGCAAGTAGCGATTCATCACATCAAATGAAACATAAGTGCGCGCATGCCCCACATGGCAGAAGTCATAAATGGTGATACCACACACATACATGTCGACTTTACCTTCGACTAATGGTTTAAAAGGCGCTTTTTGGCGAGTAAGTGTGTTGTAAATCTGCAACATGTAGTGTTATTCCTAAACAAAAAAAGACATGAAACACAATGATAACACTTGCCCCGCTACTGCTCTATACCCAATTTATGGCTATCTTCTTTTATTTGGATGTTTTTTATTCAATAAGAATAAATCTCTCGGAGAATTGTCAGTGACTATATTTGTACTATAGAATACTCACTTTATATATTCTAAAGATTAGGAAGCCGAGATGGTTGTTCTACACACTAACTTTGGTGAAATCAGCATTAAATTATTTGCTGAAGATGCACCTAAAACAGTTGAAAATTTTTTAAACTACGCAAAGTCTGGTTTTTATGATGGCACTATTTTTCACCGTGTTATCGACGGCTTTATGGTTCAAGGTGGCGGTTTTGCACCTGGTATGGAACAAAAGTCAGTTCAATCTCCTATTGAAAATGAAGCCAACAACGGCTTGAGCAATAAAGTAGGTACTTTAGCAATGGCGCGCACGCCTGATCCACACTCAGCAACAGCGCAGTTTTTTATTAACGTAAATGACAATGATTTCTTGAACTTCAGCAGTGAAACGTCACAAGGCTGGGGTTACTGCGTATTCGCTGAAGTTGTTGAAGGCATGGACGTAGTGAATAAAATTAAAGCGGTTGCCACTGGCTCTTCAGGTTTTCACCAAGATGTGCCACTTGAAGACGTAACCCTTGAAAAAGTAACAATTACTGAATAAATAACCTGAACTCGGGTTAGGTAATAAACTTAAGCGGGCTGCTTGTCCGCTTTATTAAAAAAGAAGACCCATGCGCAAAACCTACTTCATTTCTGACTTACACCTAAGCGAAGAACACCCAAAAATTACACAAGCTTTCTTCAATTTTTTATCACAACACATCAATGCAGATGTGGATGCACTCTATATTTTGGGTGACTTTTTTGAAGTTTGGATAGGTGATGATGAACAAAGTCCGTTGGCGATTGAGGTAGCCAATAAATTAAACGCAGTGTCACAGGTAGGGGTTAAGGTATTTTTTATTCATGGTAATCGCGACTTCTTGCTTGGTACACGTTACGCCAAACAAGCTGGATTCGAGCTGCTCCCTGAACAACAAGTAATTGACCTATATGGGGCATCGACTGTCATTCTGCATGGCGATGAAATGTGTACACAAGACATAGCCTACCAAAAGTTTCGTAAAAAAAGCAGAGGCTGGTGGTGGCCTAGGCTTATTCTATCTTTACCACTGAGTGTTCGGCGCAATATTGCACGCAACGGCCGCGCCAAAAGTAAAGCCAAGCAAATGAACCAAACAACTGATATTTTGGACGTAACGCAAAGCGCAGTCATAGCAATGTTTGAACAAAATCAAGTTGAACATATGATCCACGGCCATACTCATCGCCCAGATGTACATCATTATAAACATAACAACAAAACACTAACTCGGACTGTGTTGGGTGATTGGTACAGTCAGGGTTCGTACTTAGTCGTGAATGAGCACGGCGAGCACACCCTAGTCAAAGATGCGCCTGCGTAGTAGAACAATAACTACCACACAGTAAAGTAAGTGGTCACTTAACAATAATTACGCGTGTTCTGGCGCACCGCTATGAAATTTAAAATCATCATCGGTAATTGATATTAACTCAGCTTCTTTATGCCCAAAAAATACCACTCGCTCTGTAATATCAAACACGCTAATTTTTCTTGTGCTAAAGCTAAGTAATTTTGGAAGTGCCTCGCTTCACAACACTTAGTGATATATAAAAATCACTAAGTGCTTGTCTACATATGGTGTGAGGTTTTTATTATTTTTGATTCTTTGACTTGGTTAATTTTTAATAAGCAAATTCACGTCAGTTACCTTCACGCTTATAAATAAATGTTTCAAACGGTTTTAGCAACTCAAGCATCGCCACTTTCTTGATCTACGGTATATTTGCGAATTAAAATCATCACCGTTTTAGTTCACTAAGTGCTTATAAGTGCAAGCTACTTAAATATCGCACCAAAACTGTACCTCCATTGAAGAGCAAAACTTAAACCAATTTTTCCATTTAAAGGGGAACGAAGAAACCTTTGCCATTCATTGTCATTTGGCAAACGAGCAAAGTCTTTATGATTATCAACAACCCAATCATTTGCAGCATTTACAATGGATGTAACCTTAATGTTAGAGTCTGCAATTGACAATATTTTTTGTAATTCACTTTTGTGTATTGGCTCTTTACTTTCAAACTGAGCTTGTTTCTCTTTTTTTATAAAGTCTTTTTCAAGCTTTGTTACTGCTGAGTTTATACTATTATCACCTTGGCTTAAGACTTTAAATAAGTTGACTAGAGCCTTTCCTCGCCAGCTTTTTTGATTAACGTAACAAAGGAATTGAAGCATTTTTTTACACTCTGCTTCATTCTTATCCATAAGAAGGTCTCTATTCAAACGGGCTATTTCACATAACCCCTTATCAGCTATTTCACTACCACCTAGATACATTGATTTTATTATTTGTACTCTTATTGGCGGCGAGTTCTTTTTTGCTGATTGGTAATCTGTGAGTAATATTAGCGCATCAAATTCATTTCCAAGAATTCGTTCATAAGCTGAAAAAAAAGGCTCGCTGGTGCAATAATTTTCACTGGGTGATTTAACTCCTAAATTTAAAAGTGGGATATCCACTCCTTTCGCTGGGTTTACCGATAGTTGGGGGATATTAAAGCTTTTAAGCGTATGTTTTTCTAATACGCCTAATAGAGTCATTTCAATTACACTACCTATCGTTTTTCCATCTAGATTTGGCATAGACTGCCCTAATTCTAAATTTTTATACCAGTGTGGTAATTGACCCCCTCGACCAACTCTTTTTAAAACATCCTTAATTTCGTTAACATTTTCGCCTCTAAGATAACTGTTTAACTGATGGACAACTGTTGGCAGGTTGTTTTTAATTTCATCCCTAAGCTCTTGACTATTAATCATATTATTTCCTTTAAATGTGCAAGCTTTGTAATAGAACCGGTGTTTCATTAATTGTCTTATTAATAGCCCACTTTACCATCGGCGGAGGCACAGCATTACCATAAAGTGGATACTGTTTATAAACTGTTGCTGTATCACAATGGTTATCAGGGAAACCTTGAATTCTTGCGTATTCAACATTGGTTAATCTACGAAAGCCATTATGAACCTTGTATCTTTCGTAATGTCGGCTTGTTGTGCAAGTAAGAGTAGGAGCAACTCCATTAGTACCAAAAATTGAGTAACCCATTCTAGCCCCCCCTTTTTGGTTATAAAGTATTTCTACGCCATTATAAAATCTATTGACTTCATCACTATTTTTGATGCGTTCCAGAGTATCTTCATTAAAATAAAAAGCATCGTCAGGTTGTTCATCTAATACTTCATAAAGCATTACATATGGTTGCTTTTCAGAGAAGTTTACAATTTTTTTGTGGAAAAATTTTCCTTTGTAAGCCATTCCCCAGTTACTGAAAGACTTTGTATGAAGAGAAATATCAACCCAATCATCATAAGTTGCAGCATTTTCTAGTTGCTTGGTACTCAACTCTCTAAGATCTTCTTCTGAACATAAATAAGACTGCGGTAGAGTATGTAAATGACCTATGATAATGACCCGTTCTCGACTTTGAGGAAGACCAAAGTTTATAGCGTTTAATACTCTCCACTCTACTAAATACCCAAGATCTGATAGTGAGTTTAAAATAGTCGCAAAGTGTGCGCCTTTGTCCATTGAAAGAAGCCTTTTGACATTTTCCAATACGAAGTACTTAGGTTTCTTTAAGTTAATGATTTCAACTATTTTTTCAAATAAAGTACCTCTAGCATCTTCAATCCCTAACTTCTTACCAGCACTAGAGAATGGTTGACACGGAAAACCACCTGTAAGTAAGTCGTGATCAGGTATTTTTCCAATAAACTCCGCTATATCTCCTTGGTAAAAACCATTATCACTAAACTTATCTCTATAGACTTGAGAAGCTTTTTCTTCTATATCATTTGCAAATACTGTCTCTATGCCTAACTCATCACACGCAAGCCTAAAACCGCCAATTCCGCAAAATAACTCTACAGCTTTCATTATTACTCTCTATTAGACCGGTATTCCGCTATGAAATTTAAAATCATCATCGGCTGTTGATATTAATTCAGCTTCTTTTTGCCCAAAAAATACCACTCGCTCTGTAATATCAAACGCGCTAATTTCTTGTGCTAAAGCTAAGTAATCTTGGAAGTGCCTCGCTTCAGAACGCAGCAGTGATATATAAAAATCACCTAAGCGCTTGTCTACATGCGGTGCAAGCTTAGCAAAACGCTCACACGATCGGGCTTCAATGTATGCACCAACAATCAACTTATCAACTAATGCATCTGGCTCATAGGTTTTAACGTGTCTAAGCATCCCCTTTGCATACCTACAAGGAGTAATGCTTTGATACTCCACGCTATACTCGTCCATGATCTCTAAGACTTGATAAAAATGGTGCAGCTCTTCTTTAATCAGCATCACCATTTTATCTATTAAGTCTTGCCCATAAGGAGTATTTGACTTTGGGATCATCGACTTGGTTAGTTTGTTTTTATCCGCAAGTTCTCGCCAGTTACCTTCACGCTTATAAATAAGTGTCTCGAACGGTTTTAGCCACTCAAGTAATGCATCAGCGCTTTCTTTATCTACTGCATATTTGCGAATTAAAAACATTGCCGACTGCGCCGCTTTTAGCTCACAAATTAAGTGGTCAATTAATATCACCGCAAGGTTTTCTGTTTTTACCGCTTCGGTGATCCACGCCTTTGGCGTTTCACACTGTAAAAAATGATTGATTGGTTTTAGTAATTCTTGCAACTTAAAGTCTCTTATTCACGTATTTGCACTAAATGAGTATGTTCGCTCTACTGCCGGATAGTTTAACACAGTGTCATAGCACTGTATTAACTTAGGCCAAAGAGAACGTAATAAATCGTGCGGATCATATGTACAATTCATGCTATAAAAACACTTGTAATTTGTCTGCCAATTTACTTTTCAAAAGGCACTATATGAAACTCAAAATAAATATCATTGATGCATTTACAGATAAACAATTTAAAGGTAATTCAGCGGCGGTTATTATCACAAAAACTTGGTTAACTAACGAACTCATGCAGTCGATTGCGAGCGAAAACAACCTTTCAGAAACAGCATATATAGTAAAAATTGCAGATCAATACCATTTAAAATGGTTTTCCCCACTGACAGAAATTGAATTTTGTGGTCATGCAACACTAGCCGCATCCTACGTTCTTTTTTCACAAAACCCTAAGGCTGAAAGCTTAAAACTCTATGCCGACTCCGTTGGGGAGATGACCGTCATTAAAACACCAGATGGGCGAATCGAAATGGACTTTCCTAATCGCAAGCCACATGAAATAGAATCTGTCCCGGCACAACTTATTGATGGCCTATCCATAAAGCCTGATAAAGTGCTAAAAAACAATCAAGCCTATTTTGCAATTTACAACAATGCAGAAGATGTACTAGCAGTAACTCAAGATAAACAAAAGCTAATGCAATTAGGGCCGCTTGATGTGGTTGTAACCGCTCTATCTCACGGTAAATACGATTTTATCTCTCGTTATTTTTGGCCAGCCAACGGCGGCGATGAAGACCCGGTAACGGGATCTATTCATACCGGGCTTGCGCCATACTGGGCACAGCAACTTGGTAAAACCAGCCTTGTTGCATATCAAGCCTCAAAACGCGGCGGTGTATTGTATTGCGAGATTGAAAGCGAACGCGTGTTAATAAGTGGGTACGCGGTGAAGTACCTAGAGGGAACAATAGAAATATAGTAAAAGGCAATTCGGGCCTCTTTGACCCGAATTGCTTAGTGTTTTATTTTAACAATTTAGATCTGCGTTGCATCAACACGACAACAAGTACAAGCAAATAGTACCACCCAAGGCTGCCACCACTGCTTCCCTGTTCACTGCTGCTCGTATTATCTTTAGTGTTGGAGTTAGTCGTTTGTGATACTGGTGCTGAAATAGTCACACTAACCGTTTTGCTTGCCGACCCACCTGATATATCAGATACAGTAACTACAAAACTGTCCGCGCCAGTGACATCTGCATTCGCCATATAAGTCACTTCACCAAGCTGATTTATGCTTGCAATACCTTTACCTGCTTGCTCAGCCACCGCATATGTTAACGTATCTCCATCACTATCTGAGGCCGTCAGTATCACCGTTTGGCTTTGGCCACTTACAACCGAAATACTTGCCTCTGTGTCATCAAAAACCGGAGCGTGATTAGGCTGTACAATGGTTACACTGACAGTCTTTTTAGTGAACTCGCCACTAGGGTCCGTTGCAGACACAACGAAAATATCTGTTCCCGTTGCATCCGCATTCGCTGTATAGGTTACTTCACCCAGATGATTGACTGTAGCCTCACCTTTACCTGCTTGCTCAGCCACTGCGTAAGTCAAAGTATCGCCATCTACATCCTGTGCAACTAGTGCAGTGGTTTGGCTTTGACCACTAATAACTGAGATACTGACAACGCTTTGGTCAAAGGCTGGCGCGTCGTTCACGGGCTCAATGTCAATAACAACCTCAAATTGGCTAGCACCACCATGGACGTCTGTTACTAAAAGCAGCGCTTTATCAGCTCCATTTTTATCGTTGGCACCTTTAAAAACTAATTTTGCGTTATCTTTTATTGATAAACTGCCTTTTTCCGGCTGACTAACAATGCTGTAAGTTACAGCATCATTTTCATTATCTGTCGCTGAGAGTAAAGCCTCTACTTGACCTTCTTCTTGTACAGCCATGCTTAAGTCTAAATGAGTAGGCGCCAAATTGACTTGACTGCGATGTATTCGTCCACCAGTATTGCGAGACACGGTAAATAAATTCTTACCACTGCCTAAACCTATGCCATTACTACTGATTTCGAGGTTTTCATCTATTTTTACAGGGGTTACAGGGTCTGAGATATCAAAAAGAGTTCCCTTATCGCCAACCGCCATTAAAAAGTTACCATCAATATGCAAAGTAGCGTTATACCCTCCACCGCCAGCCAAAACACTAAACAATTCAACTGGCTTTTCTGGATTACTTATATCAAAGGTCGTAATCCCTAAATCGTTAGCATCTAGCCTTCGGGGAACATACAAGTGTGCCCCTTTAACTGCAATGTTGCCTATTAGAATTGAATCAAGGTCAATTCGAGTCAACTCAACAATGTTAGATAGATCCGAAGTGTCATAAATAATTAAATCTGCAGTGTCATATAAGGGAACAAATAATAAGTTATCAGAGGATACCAGTTGCTGTATAAGATTATAGCTACCGCCAATTGAGCCTAACTCAATGGACGATACAATATTGAATAACTCATCAATAAAATAAAGTTGATGAAATGCTTGAGCGACATATCCGTTTTTTATTTTGATGATTTGCCCATCACGACCTCCCCAGCCTAAGCTACCATGAGATTCTGAAAGGCCGACGTTGTTCTTTAAATTGCCAGCTAAGTGAGATTCTAGATTTGCATCATGATTAATAACAACTTTATCGCCATTCCATGCAACGCCTTGTAACGTGCCCACAGTATTATACGTCGCACTCTTTAAAGCAGGCTCATTTTCAGAAAGAGACCAAAAATGTAAGTTATTATCTAAAGCAGCAACTGCCAGCTCATTCTCATGCATTGCCATATCAATCACTTGACCAGATTGATTAAAGCTACTTAAACGTGTCACAGATCCATCGCCGTGAATTTTGGCTACTTCAATCCCTTGTGCTGACTTGGTAAAAAAGATTTCATCGCCTACAATTTGTGCATCCCTTAGGAAACCATTTGTTTGTAGTTTAGATTTGTAAGTAATTTCGTGATTGTTTCCAATCTCATACACATCAATACCGCTAAAAGTGTCAAACCCAAAAAACAAATTACCTTTAATCTCAATTTTATTATACCAAGTGTTTTCATTTGATTCGTATATTACACTCAGCTTATTACCTTCGATCTTAGCGACTTGAAATCCCCAGTAATGATATGATAAGAGCCATAAATCCCCCGTTACTTTTGACGTATGATAAGCAGACTTGGCATTTTCAAAAGTAAGTGTCGTTGCTTCTCCTAGTCTGCCATCTTCATATAAAGGTAATCTATATAATACGGCGGGAATATCATCTTGGTTGCTTGTGATGTACAAGACTTGATTGCTGTATGAAGCACTAAAATTGTCAAAGTAATTCGGTTCATTAGGCGCAACTCCGAAGGTTATGTGTTCGCTTTGCTTAATGGTACCGTCATTTGCTATCGTAAAGTGTTCTACTGTTATACCTGCTGAACCACTCGCAATCACATACACATTGTCACCATCACCAGCAATAAGCTTGGCGTCATAACCATAAACCTTCGATTTTAGCTCATCGACAACAACTAAAGAGTTATCAGATGATCTTGCTGAAATAAGATAATTACCCAACGAGCTAGAGCCAAATATTAAAAAATGACCATTATGAGTTATCATATCTTTGGGGGTTATAACTGCTGTACGATCCTTTTTATTGGACAACCTAATTTGATTAACAAGTTCTAATCCCGCTTCTCCGTATTTTAGGATATCTAGGCTCTGGCTAAACGCGTCAGCTCTGCCTTCTTCCCTCAATCCTGACACCACAACAGTGCCATCTTGATAAACGATTCGATTATAAGAGTCTGAACCAAAAGTTTCTTTAAGTACGATGGATGCTGCTTTTTCCTGAGCATTAACATCCACTCCTGTAATTATTACTGCTAGAAAAAGCAGTACTTTTATAGTGTGTGAAAACATGTGATGCAATACCTGCATTTTACAACCCTGTATCATTATTCTGTGTATATGTTTTTGATGAATTTATGTTAAGTAATATCAGACTTTTTCTGGATAAAGCGCAAAGGAAAGATCGATACACCTTTTTGTGAATATTCCAATTATCGAGTCACTTTAAGAGATTTACCTATAATAGAAAGCCCAGTTAATCATACGCATCACTAATGTCATTAGCAATTAAGCAACAAACGTCATGTAAATGGATGTAAATATCTTAGTCCAAGTAAGGGCTATAAAGGTTTTTCTAATGAATTTGTTTGTTTTATTGCAAATGGTTAAAACGGTATTTCACACTAAATAGTCAACTTTAGGAGATATATTATCTTAGCGTTCGAAATGTTCTGAGCATGTCAATCAGGCAAAAGTCCCGTCTCTTATGACGATGAAGACCCGGTAATGGGCTCTATTCATACAGGCCTTGCTCCTTACTGGGCGCAGCAACTTGGTAAAAATAGCCTTGTCGCTTATCAAGAGTCAAAACGTGGTGGAGTATTGTACTGCAAGATTGAAAGCGAACGCGTGTTAATAAGTGGGTATGCAGTGAAGTACCTAGAGGGAGTAATTGAGGCTTAACTTTTTTAAGGGTGGCATAAATCTCTAATTTAAGCCTAAACCAAATGGTATCCAAATATCTCTATTTAGATACCATGTTACAAACCAGTTAAAGCATTATAATTGGCTATTGCATTTGCCTTGTTTGGCCAGTTTTAAGGCTGAAACCGCTTTTTTACCTTCTTCTTCGCTAACCACTTCTACATTAGCACCACCAACGAAAGCACCTAACTTAATATACTGTTCAACAAAATAATGCTTACCCGTTTGTGTCTCTAGCTTCAGTTCATTTGCAGAAAACTCAGATTCTGTTGCTATTGCGTGTTCTTTATTTCCCTCTACCTCAGTATAGAAGAAGACTTTTGGTGCTGTTTCCCCAACACATTTACCATCCACCCAAACGTCTTTTTTGAGAGCGGCTCCAAGCATTGAGTCTCTATAAATATATAACCCAGCCATACCATCAGAAGGTGCTGAAAACTGCTTTGCCTGTTCCGACAACTCTTTTGGCTCAAGTGGAACTGACGAACATCCCGCGAACAATGTAACAGCAGCTACAAATAATAGTGATTTTTTGAACATAGTTACTCCAGTGCTCATTATTTTTATATTTCCTAAAATTAGGCGAGCTGGATAATACTTCTCAAATACATTATTAACAATTAAGAAATAGTCTCGGTGTAAATATTTGTAAATGAAGTGGTAATAGGTACAGTTGATTTATTGACAAATTACACAGAACCTATTCACAGCCAGCGATTAACACCTAAATAACTTCATTAGTCGTTAGTATTGTACGAGAGGTAAACTTTGCTAGGTTCTGAATGTTTCAATTAGACAAAAGTTTAACGTATTCTTGACAAAAATCGGCCCGTCTCTCATAACTAAACAGACGCTGTATAAAAATAACTCAAAATATTAAAGAGGCAGATTATGATTTTAAACCACTTATGGGGCTTATATGCTCATCCACTCGAAGAGTGGCAAACCATCGATAACCGTCATGAAAGCATGAGATATAGTCTATCCCACATCGCTTTAATTGCACTTATTCCGAGTATTATGGGTTATTACTCTTCAGTGCATCTAGGTTGGAGAATTGGTGTAGGAGAAGCGGTATATCTTACCCATGAAAGCGCACTACTCATTGCGGCTGCTATGTACAGCGCATTGATTTTAGGAATTTTTGCGTTATCTTACTTATCTCATTGGATGGCTGTCACATTTGGCGCTAAACCTACTTTTACACAAACAATTGAGCTGTCGGCTTACACCGCAACACCCATGTTTATGTCGGCGTTTTCAGCATTCTACCCGGAGCTTTGGTTTGTGGTCAGTGTTGGCTTGGTGGCATTAGCTTACTCTGTCTATTTGCTATATACCGGAGTACCTATACTCATGCATATTCCAGAAGAGCGAGGTTTTATTTACGCAAGCTCTGTAGTTACTTGTGGCCTTATTCTATTGGTGATCATTCTTGCGGCTACTGCCATTTTATGGACCAACGGCATTATTAGCCCAACTTTTAGTTAACGATACGCATCACTTTACAAAAATGAGATACAAAAAAGGAGCGTTTAACGCTCCTTTTTTATTTTCTAGAGGGTTACTCTTCACCAGTTTCCTGATTATGTAACTCTAAACTAGAAGACATCGCTTTTTCACGGGTTGATTTTGCTGAGTCATTGCGCATCGCATCAACACGATTCAAATAGTTCTGATCAATATCCCCAGTAATGTATTGACCATCAAATACGGATGTTTCAAAACTGGTTATCTCAGGATTCTCTTCACGTACCGCTGCAATTAAATCTGGTAGCGATTGATAGATTAAACCATCAGCACCTATACTTGCATTGATATCTTCAACCTCACGACCATGGGCTATCAATTCCGCTGCAGATGGCATATCAATGCCATACACATTAGGGAATCGTACTTCAGGCGCAGCAGACGCAAAGTAAACGTTCTTAGCACCAGCGTCACGAGCCATCTCAACGATTTGCGCTGAGGTAGTACCACGTACAATTGAGTCGTCGACTAATAGTACATTTTTCCCTTTAAATTCACTGTCAATTGCATTTAACTTACGACGCACCGACTTTTTACGCATTTCCTGACCAGGCATAATGAAAGTGCGGCCAATATAACGGTTTTTAACAAAGCCTTGACGGTATGGCAAATCTAATATTGAAGCTATTTCTAAAGCAATATCACAAGATGTTTCAGGGATAGGTATTACCACATCTATCTCTTTATCTG
Organism: Pseudoalteromonas holothuriae; assembly: GCF_945859825.1. GTDB lineage: Bacteria > Pseudomonadota > Gammaproteobacteria > Enterobacterales > Alteromonadaceae > Pseudoalteromonas > Pseudoalteromonas holothuriae. The sequence continues at coordinate 113,952 of NZ_CAMAPC010000002.1, read as the reverse complement.
ACCAATCTTTAGCTATTTTTTCACCTAACTTAGTACCCATGTTCATACGAGTTGCATACACCGACATTTTATCCATAACAGAATCCGGACGTGCAAAATATACAAACTCAAAAATACAGGGTGAATGACTGGTTTTTTCAGCACAAGATTGTGAGTAGAATTCTCCAGCTTCGTTAACATAAATCGCTTCACCCGGCGCTACATCTCGGACAAAATCATAACCATCAATTTTCAGCGCCACACTTTCAGAAGCAAACATGTACTCAGTACCTTGCGCGGTTTCACGCTTACCAAAAACTAAGGGGCGTATACCACTTGGGTCTCTAAATGCCAAAACACCATGACCAATGATCATCGCAATGCTTGCATAACCACCAATAACTTGACTATTGACTTCACTGATAGCTGCAAACATATCTTGCGCATCCAGCTTCATCTTTTGTGTCTTGCCCAATTCGTGAGCAAGAATATTCAAAAGAATTTCTGAGTCCGACGTGGTGTTAACATGACGACGAGCCTGAGTAAATAACCGCTCTTTTAGTGCCTCAGCATTGGTTAAATTACCGTTATGCGCAAGCGCAATTCCAAAAGGTGAGTTTACATAAAAAGGCTGCGCTTCAGCTGAGCTTGAAGATCCTGCAGTTGGGTAACGTACATGACCGATACCAATGCTGCCTTGTAGCCGCTTCATATGACGTGTATGAAACACATCTTTTACTAAGCCATTTGCTTTACGTAAGCTAAACGTATTGTTGTCAATGGTAATTATACCTGCCGCATCTTGACCACGGTGCTGCAAAACAGTTAAGCCATCATAGATCGCCTGATTAACAGGAGACTTTCCGACTATCCCAACGATACCACACATTAAATTTTCCTCGCCGATTAACGGTTTACTGAATTTAAAAAGCTGGAGTTATGCTCTAGATAGGAGAAAAACCACTCTATTACAAAGCCAAATTCAGGGATCAAAGTAGATGCTGGCCACCACTGCGTATTTGGCGCATTGGTGAATGCATCCAGAAAAAACAATAAGGCGCTCACGACCAACACGCCTCTTAAAGCACCAAACACTAATCCAAAGATCCTGTCTGTGCCGGTTAAGCCTGTGCGTTGCACAATCTCACCTAAAATATAGTTAACAAATCCACCCAACAGTAACGTCGCAAAAAATAATATGGCAATTGCGGCGGCATTTCTTAAAAGGGGTTCTGAAATGGGAGTTAGGAAGGTTGCTAAATATTGGTAAAACAAGCTGGAGATGAAAAAGGCGCCAATCCAAACGGCTAATGACATCGCTTCTTTTACAAAGCCACGAATTAATCCAAATAAAGTCGATAATCCGACGATACCGGCAATGGTGTAATCAACCCAGATCATATAAACCAATAAGTCGTTAATTTGGGGCGCATTCTATAAGAGCTGCAGGGTAATTACCAGATCATTTTACAATTTCAAATTGTGTCAAACGCACATTAAGTTTAGTTAATGTCTTTAATTTTGGTAACTTAGCTTCGAGTTTTGCCTTATTTAAATCAGGCCCTACAAACACTTTAGTGAGTGTACCGTTAGGTGTTTTAACTGGTCGTGTAAATGCTTTAAAACCATTTTTCTTGAGTTTGGCGACTAACGCATCAACGTTTGGTTTGTGAGAAAAGCTGCCTAGTTGAATCACATAGGCCATACTTGTTAAGTTAGAACTAGGCTCGCGTTTAGGTTCTGACGCTGATATAGCAACCTGCTTAGGCGTTGATTTTTGTTCAATTTTAGGTTTATCACTCTGTGTTGGCGCTTCTTGGGATTCAACGGTAATATCGTCATCAGTACTTGCGGCAACAAACTTGTGATCATCAGATGCAATATCTTCAATCGGTGCACCTTGCACCTGCGGCGCTTGAGCTGCACGTTCATCAATAACAGCTTGTAAGTCTACGGTTGCGAACTCAGGACGCTCAGGAATTGCTTTGAAGCCTTCTTTGAAGTGCACTTTTTCACCATCAAGAATATTTGGAATAAAAATGATGGCGGCTACAACAACAATACTAGTGCCCACTAAACGGTTTATAAATCCTGAGTCCACGTTACTACTCTCTATTTTTTATTTTTGCCAATACTCAATGGCTTGAGCCACTGTAACAAACGAGCCAAATATAATAAGTGCAGTATCACTTGGCTGCATCGGAACAATATTATCTAGCGCTGAACTAATATCACTGTAGCATGTTGCTTGTAAGGGTAATAAAGCACGCAAGTTCTCTGCCTGTTCAGCCCTTGGACCTTGCAAAGAAGCACATGACCAAATATCAACCACGCCAGATACTTCGTTGATCACACTTGCTTTATCTTTATCTGCAAGCATAGCGATTAATACATGAATTTTAAACCCTTGTGACTTTAGCTGAATCATTTTTTGTCGTAAATAGCGCGCTGATTCAGGATTATGCGCCACATCGGTATATACTTTAGGCGTGTCACTCAAGCATTGAAAACGCCCTTCTACGGTAAGTGAAGCTAAGCATGAAGTAATCACCTCTTGCGCTGGTAGTAAAGCCAGTTTAGCAAGTAGTGTTAGCGCTGTTGAAACATTTTGAATCGGGATAGTTGGCGTGGCAAATTCATAATGGTAGTTTTGATACTGCCATTTAAAACCCTCAAGCGTAACTGAATGGTTAAAATCACGATTAGCCAGCACCATGTCTGCGTTAATTGCTTGACCGTAGTCAGTGACTGTGTGAGGTATATCTAAATCACCAACAATTGCAACGGTGTTAGGCCTAAAAATACCAGCTTTATCGTAACCAACAAGTTCCCTAGTATCACCAAGGTACTCTTTATGGTCTAAGTCAATAGTGGTGATCACACTCGCATAAGGGGTCACAATGTTTGTGGCATCAAAACGCCCGCCTAAACCCACTTCTAAAAGTATAAAATCAACGTTATAGCGCTTAAATATTGCAAGCGCGCCCAATGTACCATACTCAAAAAATGTCAGTTGCGTATCGCCTCTGCCTGTATCCAGCATATAAAATGCATCGATATGATCTTGGTCACTTAACGCTTTGCCATTGATACGAACACGCTCGTTATAGTGTATTAAATGAGGAGAAGCGTAAGTGCCAACACGGTAACCTTGGGCCAGTAAAATGGATTCTAAACAACGAGCTGTTGTGCCTTTACCGTTCGTGCCACCGATTAAAATAATCTTGCTTGATGTATTGAGTATCTGGGTTTGCTCAGCAACGCGTTTTACACGTTCGAGTCCCATTTCGATGGTTGAAGGGTGAACACCCTCAATATAACAAAGCCAATCATCAAGGCTTGATGATTGGCTTGGAGTATGAACTGTCATCAAATAGTAGCTTAACTAAAGAAATTTACGCTACTCTATGCTCTTGTTCAGTAGAAGGCAAGTCCATAAACTTTGCCAAAATGCGAGCCAATGTGTCACGCATTTCGCGGCGGTCGACAATCATATCAATTGCACCATGCTCTAGTAAGAACTCACTACGTTGGAACCCTTCAGGAAGTGTTTCACGTACTGTTTGCTCAATAACACGAGGCCCTGCAAAACCAATAAGCGCCTTTGGTTCAGCAACGTTGATATCTCCAAGCATCGCTAAAGAGGCTGAAACACCTCCCATTGTTGGGTCTGTTAATACTGAGATAAATGGCAGTCCACGCTCTGACATTTTAGCCAGTGCAGCACTGGTTTTTGCCATTTGCATTAATGACATCAATGCCTCTTGCATGCGTGCTCCACCTGACGATGAAAAGCAGATTAATGGCATATCATGCTTTAAACATTCATCTACCGCATCAACAAAGCGCGCACCAACAACCGATGCCATTGAGCCACCCATAAAAGCAAACTCAAATGATACAGCTGCCACAGGCATGCCTTTAAGGCGACCCTTCATGGCAACCAGCGCGTCTTTTTCACCACTGACTTTTTGGGCCGCGCTAATACGGTCTGAGTATTTTTTTGAATCTTTGAACTTCAGAATGTCTTTTGGCTCATGATGCGCCCCCAATTCCTGACGTTCAGCATCATCCAAAAATAGCTCCAAACGTTTTCTAGCACTCAAACGCATATGATGATCGCATTTAGGACATACGTTTAGAGACTTTTCTAATTCAGCTTTGTATAAAATAGAATCACAATCGGCACATTTTGCCCAAACACCTTCAGGGATCTCTTTTTTACCTGTCGATTTAGTCGTCTTAGGTAAGATTTTTTCTAACCAACTCATTGGCAACTCTCTTATTGCTAATTCTGTGTCGCAATGTCTGTGTCTGTACAGACAAATTTTATTAATTAAAACATGAATTAGTTGCCAGAGATATAAAAAACTGGTCTTAGTAGTCCAATATATTCTAGCTCTTTAGCAACTAATTTGAATGATTATTCCGGTAAAAACAATGGTCCTAGTGGCGTTGAAGGAATTTGCCACTTATCAGGATAATCCACATCAACCAAATATAAGCCATTTGGTTTAGCCGTAGCACTGGCCTGAGTACGGTCTTTGATGGTCAATAAATGCGCCATCCAATCAGGTGATTCTTTACCAATACCAATATCAATTAAACACCCAGTAATATTTCTTACCATATGGTGCAAAAACGCATTAGCTTTGATATCTATCACCACATACTTGCCAACTCTTTGAACATCTAAGTGGTGAATGTTGCGAAAAGGTGTATTAGACTGGCAGTGAACCGCTCTAAAAGAAGTAAAATCTTGCTCACCTAACATGGCCGGACAAGCGGCTTGCATCAGTTTTTCGTCCAACTGATGGTGATAGTGCGTCACGCCACTGCGTAAAATTCCTGGTCGATATGGGTGATTATAAATTACGTAACGATAGCGTCTTGCCGTGGCGCTAAAGCGTGCATGAAATTCATCATCAACTTGCACCGCATAGCGAATAGCAATGTCATCTGGTAATTGCGAATTAAGCCCAAGGGTAAAAGCACTCATATCTCGCTGAGCATGAGTATCAAAATGTACAACTTGGCCTGTCGCGTGTACACCTGCATCGGTGCGTCCTGCACACACAATATCCACACGATGATTGCATATCCGTGACAACGCCGTTTCTAACTCTTGTTGAATACTATTCACATGTGATTGTCGTTGCCAACCACTATAATTTGCACCATTATACTCAATACCTAATGCAACACGCATAGTCACTCTTTACCTCTTTTCACAATAGCGGTGCATTTTATGCGATTGCAGTTGCGAATAAAAGCACAGAGACACCAACACACCAGCTAATCACAACTTAATATCATAAATAAAGACTTAACTAAGCTGTTTTAGCTTTAGCCGTTCACAAAATGCGGCAACCTCAGAACCTGCAATTGGAGGGCTATAAAAGTAGCCTTGTACAATAAAACAGTTATTTTTTTGTAAAAATTCAACTTGCTCTTTTGTTTCAACACCTTCAGCAACAACTTGCAATTGCAGCTTCTGTGCCATAGCAATTATTGCAGCCGTGATCTCCATATCATTTTGGTCCTCAGGAATATCTTTAACAAAAGAACGATCGACTTTTAACATGTCCACAGGAAAGCGCTTCAAGTAGCTCAAGGAAGAATAGCCTGTACCAAAGTCATCAATCGATAAAGCCACACCCAATTTTTTAATCTCATGGAGTTGTGCAATTGCAGCTTCTACATTACCCATTAACATACTTTCTGTTAACTCAAGATGCAGCAAATGCGGTGGCATGTTAGTACGTTTAAACACTTCCGATAAAGTGCTTATTAAACGTTCATCTTTAAACTGACGAGCAGAGAGGTTAATCGACATATTACCTGCTTTACCCATTGCTTGTAACTGAGTTGAAAAACCACACGCTTCTTCAAGTACCCACGCACCCAACTCAACAATTAAACCCGTGGCCTCTGCAATATGAATAAATTTATCTGGTGGAATAAAGCCTTGCTCAGGATGATACCAACGGATTAAAGCTTCATAACCTATTACCTCCAAAGTTTTACTATTAACTTGGGGCTGATAGTGTAGTCTAAATTGCCGTTCTTTAATCGCAATACGTAACTCATTCTCAATATATAACCGCTCGTTCGCAGCGGCATCTAATTCCTGAGAATAAAAATGGAAAGTATTACGCCCTTTCGCTTTTGCTTCATACATTGCTAAATCTGCATGCTTTAGCAATTGTTCTTCTTCTTGGCTATCAAAAGGTGCCATAGTAATCCCAATACTGGCACTCACAATCACCTCATTATTACCAAGTTTAATTGGCTTATTAATTGTACGCTGAATTGTATGTGCGACATCCATCGCGTTATCACGATTATCAATCCCACTGAGTAACACCGCAAATTCATCCCCACCAAGGCGAGCGATGGTATCTTCTGCTCGCAATCGGTTTTTAAGCCTCTCAGCCACTTCAACCAGCAACCTATCCCCGGCATCATGGCCTAAAGTATCGTTGATCCGTTTAAATTCATCTAAATCGAAATAAAACAGCGCAAAGGCGTAATGACCTCGCCCCGCTAAAGCCATCGACTTTCGCAGTTGCATTCTAAAGTACGCTCTATTCGCTAAACCCGTTAATGCATCAAAGTACGCTAACTCTTCCATTTTCCGTTGGCTTTCTTTGACAAAAGAAATATCTTGAGCTGAAGCAACATAGCTTGAAATAGTGCCATCTACTTCACGAATAGGAGAAATACTCAAGCTCACCCAAATTGGGGCAACGCCAGAACCTGCAAGTATTGTATCACCCCTCCAGTAATTTCGACTTCTTAGGTCTATGTCAATATCATCAACCAAAATAGCCATATCGGATGAGATAATATTGAGCAGCGACTGACCAATAAAGTGCTCTGGAGTAAACCCTGTCATTTCGACCATTTTTGGGTTTACATAATCTATTTCAAACTTACCATTGGTAATTGCCACTGCAGTGCCAGAAAAAGACACCGCTTTAGATAGTCGATTTGCTTGTTTTTCTGCTTTTTCTTTTTCTGCAATTCGCTGGTTTAAACCACTAACGAGTACTTTAATTTCACTACTCATTTTATTTACCGCATCGTTAAGTAGCCCTATTTCATCATTACTCGTTGGTAAGTTAGGTGTTTCCCACAAGCCTTTTCCAAAACCACTAACAGCTCCAACAAGTGCATTAATGCGACTTAAAACAAGTTGATATAAGACCTGATGGAGTAACAATGCAACAAACGCGGCATATAAAATAAATAATCCAAAAAACTTTATTTTCAACGCTTCAATAGTGGTTAAACTTGAATCCCGTTTTTTATAAACACCTAAATACCAACCTAACTGTTTGAGTTTAACAATGTTAATAATATGCGCTTGTCCTTCACGCTGAAACTCACCCTGATATTCAAACAACTTGGCTTCAACAACAGGCTGGAATACTTTATCCAGTTCAGGAAAAAGTGCTAAAGGCATATTCGTATCATGATTTTGTACACTCGTTTTACTCATGCTAGGTGCAGCTATTACCTTTCCTTGTGTATTAACAATCGCGAAATTCTGATGATCATCTGATAAGAAAAGTTGAGATAACATATGTTTAAGTTCAATATCTGAACCTGTAAAACCAACATACTCATCTTTATAATAGAGTGGCACTAAAATACTAATCACCCACTTATTCCACACTTTATCGAAATGCACGTCTGACCAAAGCCCTTCCCTAGTAGGGTTTAACTCCTCTCGAAGCATGGGCAAAAAGTGAGAATTAAATTCTAACTGTTTATCGTCATTGTTTATCAAGGCATTAGGCGGCGATACACGTACAAAATCAGTACTCATGCTAACGTAAAAATTAAAAAAATCCTGCAAAAGCACGGGGGCTAACACGTTCCATAACGATTCTGATTGAGAAAAAAGGTGTTGCTGCTCAGTGGTCAGTTCAACACCTTTAAGCTGTGCAGCAGATAGGCCATTGCTAGCGGTACTTTGGAATACACCTTGTTTAAAACTAATATCAACAGGTAGCACGTTAGATATATTATTTGTTTGATACAGTAACTCTTTTGCAACAGTCGTATTCGCTTGCTCAGCGAGGTTAGATTTATGATCTAAATACTGATTAAAACGTTTAACTACTTGGCGACTAACATGTTTAAGCTGCTCATACTCTTCTTGAACAAGCTGCCTTTCTTCTGATTTTAGCATTAATGCAGCTGCAAAAATGCCCGCGATCACACATACTGCTGAAATAAGTACAGATAGTTTAACACTGAGCGAGTGTATACCTAAACGCGAAGGGGGTCGGCGATTGGCCACGGCTAAACCCTTATATTGGTTATTATTTTTATGCTAACTTAGTCGAGCAAATATAACAGATACTTTAGAGTTACGCCAAGACTGTAAACGACTCTCTTTGTTAAATTAAAGTAGGGGTTGTTGATCTTTGAGGTATGAATTTTGTTCAAATCAAAGACTTTCATTACGCGAAATGAGCAATGCAGCATAATAATTTATGTCAGTTGCGAATGACAAAGTAGTTGAAGCCTTTGGTTGAAGCCTTTGGGCAGCGCCATTCGGGCATTTTTTCTGCGTTATCACCTGACTTACATAGAATAACTATGCGACGCAGGCTCTATCTTGCCATAATACCCGAATGACTGCTGCAAAAACACACAGCAAAGATCAACAGCCCCTTATAATCTGTTATTTGGCAAACTAAAGCTTGTGGAACTAATTTAAAGTATGCTAATAATGTGTGCAGTATTATAATTTAACACTAAGACTATGAATTTAATTGTTACTCGCACTTACCTATTTTTCTTTTTTAGCTTCTTTTATTGATGAGGCTTATCTGTTTGCGCGTAACACCAAATAAATAAGCCTCCCAACCGGGAGGTTTTTTTTTGCCAATGGGAATGAGGACCTATGACTGAAAATACACTGAACGCCCTAAGAAGCGATATCAACGAGATTGATTCTGAGTTGTTAATATTGCTAGCAAAGCGACGTCGGATAAGCTTTAGCGTATTAGAATATAAAATCGCTAACCAAAAGCCTGTTCGAGACGAGCATCGAGAGCAAATCCTACTAGAAAAGCTCATTAGCTATGGGAAATCATTAGGTTTAGACGCTTTTTATATCAACAATGTTTTTCAAACTATTTTAGAAGATTCTGTTTTAAATCAACAAGCACTGCTTCAAAAAAACCTTAACCCTGATACCGTAAGTGACACACACCGTGTTGCATACCTTGGCGGCCCAGGCTCATACAGTCAATTAGCATGCCATAAGTATTTTAGTCGCAGGCCTGGAAAGCTGGTTGAAATGGGCTGCCAAAACTTTGAACAAATTACCGAACAAGTAGAAAAAGGCCAAGCTGATTATGGTTTATTACCCATTGAAAATACCAGCTCTGGAAGTATCAATGAAGTGTTTGACCTACTCCAACATGCACAAGTATCAATTATTGGAGAAGTAACGCACACCGTTGAACATTGCTTATTAGCCAACCCAGATACACAATTAAAAGAGATTCAGAAAATTTTTGCTCATCCACAGCCCTTTGCCCAATGTAGCAAATTTGTCCAAGGTCTTGGAGATGTGCTCCATGAAACCTGTGATTCAACCTCAAGTGCATTACAAAGCGCACTAAACACACCAAATAGCGCTGCAATTGGCTCTGCACAAGCTGGAAAAGATGTAGGTTTAGAAGTTATAAAAACAGCACTTGCAAATCAAACTGAAAACCATAGCCGATTCATCGTTGTTGCACGAAAAGCAATGCAGGTATCTAACCAAATACCTACAAAGACCAGTTTAATTATGGCGACTAAACAACAAGTCGGTTCTTTAGCTGATGCATTAATGGTATTTAAACAGCATAGTATCAATATGGTGAAACTAGAATCACGCCCAGTGCCTGGCAACCCTTGGGAAGAGGTGTTCTACGTCGACCTTATCGCAAATATCGCTATGCCTAATGTGCAAAATGCGCTTGAGGAATTAAAAGACCATACCCAATATGTGCGTATTCTAGGCTGTTATCAAAGCGAATCTATGCAAGCAGTTGATGTATTTTAAACCTTAAATTACATCCTTCATTGAACAAGCCAGTGTCTTCTCAAACGCTGGCTTTTTTGGTTAAGTTCAATGAGAGTTTTATACCATATATGACACTATTCTTGTTTGAGTCCCAGTAATTCTATTTCAGCAATTTGCATTAGCCCATCATTGTTAGCATTCTTGCTGATACTTAATCGGTAATTAGAATAGGCGAACGCATTTGAAAAAGTAAATAGCTGCCTTTGTTGTCGTTCATCCCAACTTTCTCCAATCCAACTTTCAACGACTTCCCACGTTTGACCGCCATCATTTGACCCCAATAATTGAAAGTTCTCAGGGTCGCGTGCAGGTGCATCATTGGCGCTGGTGATCGCTAAACCACTAACAACTTGTGCGCTGTTAAAATCAACTTGAATCCATGATGGCGCATCGGTGGTTGGTGGGCCTTGCCACTCATTATGATCAAGCCATTTAGTGGTTACATCGTTATCAAAGGCTTTTTGTTGGTTTTCTGCATCACCAATACTGGCACGAGCACTAAAGGTAGTACCGAGTAATTCAGACAAGTCTTGTAATGCATACTGTGGACCAACCAGCTCTATCTGTGCTATTTGCAACAAACCATCATTATTAGCATTTTTACTGATGGACAATCGATAGTGCAAATAGGCTAAACCATTGTTTACAGCAAATGATCGGCGCTCGAAGCGCTGCTCAAATGACTCCCCCATCCAAGTACCTAACAATTGCCAGTTATCGCCATCGTTTGATGCTAACAACTGAAAGTTCTGGGGGTCACGCGCTGGCGCATCGTTCGCACTGGTGATATATAAAGTATTAACCGCCTGCGGTGCTGGTAGGTTTACTTGCACCCAAGCAGGGTTTTCTTCTGTGGGAGGGCCTTGCCAATCATTATGATCTAACCATTTGCTATTCACGTCACCATCAAAAGCTTGTGCAGCCCCTTCACTGTCGCTAATACTATATCGGGCCAAATAAGTTGCACCTGATGTTTTTGCATGATCAAAGCTTGACACTTCAGGGCCTATCAGTTCCATTTCAGCAATTTGCATTAAGCCATCATTGTTTTTATTTTTACTGATACTTAATCGATAACTGCGATAGGGTAGTTGATTAGCCACACCAAAAATTCGACGCTCAGCACGACCATCAAAAGACTCCCCAACCCAGCTCCCCAATTGCTGCCAAGTTGTTCCTTCATCATTTGAGCCAAACAGCGCAAAGTTTTCAGGATCGCGTTCCGGTGCATCATTGGCGCTGGTCAGTGCCAGCTGATTAACTGCCACTGCATCATTAAAATCAACTTGTAGCCAAGACGGTGCTTGCTCCGTTGGCGGCCCCTGCCAATCATTATGATCTAGCCACTTAGTTGTAGGGTCATTATCAACGGCTTTATCTTGATCCTCTGCCTCCCCAATACTATTGCTGGCTGTCACTAAAGTATTATTCACGTCAGTATGGTCTACACTGGCATACACTGGACCAACAAATTGAATTTCAGCTATTTGCATTAAGCCATCATTACTTTGGTTTTTAGTAATTGCAAGGCGATAGCGAGTATATTTTTGTGTATTGGCAAACATAAAGCCTTGTCGCTCAAAGCGTTGCTCAAAAGCTGCGCCCACGACTTCCCCCAGTTTAACCCACGTATCCCCGGTACCATTTGATGCCAGCAAGGTAAAATTTTCAGGATCTCGCGCTGGCGCATCATTGGCACTGGTGATGTACACACCATTAATCGCTTGAGCGCTGGCAAAGTCTACCTGCACCCAAGCCGGAGCTTCCTCTGTTGGTGGACCTTGCCAGTCATTATGATCTAGCCACTTGGTTTGTGAGTCGCCATCAAACGCTTTAGCTGCATTTTCACCATCACTTATGGCGTTACTTGCTGTGATGGTAGCCTGTGAGATTATCTCAGCAGTGGATACTTCGCGCATTGGCCCACTCGATACCGGCTGGTCAAATAACGCTAAAGACATGTCAATAATGCCTTGGGCACTCAAGCCAAGCTCCGTAGTTAATGGGTGGAGTTCAATTGCACTATAGATAGGCTGCCGAAATGACTCCAATGCAGCTTCATCTTGTGCTAAAGCATCATTAAGATTACTCACCGCTTTGCTCAATATAACCTTTAATGACCCTTGTGTATCAAAGTGTGCAAAGGCAGAATTAAGTAATGACAGCTTTTGTAAATCTTCTTCAATATAAGTCATCGCGCAGCTTTGTTCACCAGATTCTGAACTGGTACATACTTCACCTTGCTCAAAATGAGCGATTGCATCAGCACTCACTACTGGCATAGTAAAAACATTAATATTTCCAGCTTGCCAGCCCATTGCTCGCAGTAGTAATGCCGACATATCTGCTTGTGCAAGTGCCATTAATTCCGGAGTTGACACATTCCTCCCTGCAGCTGCTTGTTGTTCTATCAGCATAGTTGCCAATGTAGTCAGCACATTAAGTTGTACCGTTGCATCTGCACTGCCATCTGCGCTTGCACCATAAGGCACTGCGATATGACTTAAAGTCGACAGTGTTACACCTGCAATATACTCGCCACTAACCATGTCACCCATTGCGGCGCTACCACATTGTCTTGCATCACACACCATTTGCGAGCCTTGTGCTGTAGTAGCAGTGACTTTGATAACTGAGTCAATGCCAAAGCCTGCCTTACTGGTAAGCGCTATAAACAACTCACCGGATTGATCTGAACTGTTTCCCTCTTCCACCGTCATTGTGCTGCCATTTAATGCTGTTACTGCAATATTTGCATTGCTCAGCGTTCCTTTTACTAGCGAGCCGGAGATTTCGGCAGTGGTCATAACAGGCGTAACTGGCACGTTTTCAGCTTTGGGATCATCACTGCCTCCCCCACAAGCACTTAGCAAGCCGATAAGTGCAATCATCAATACTGCGCATTTAATTTTGTTTAACGTTTTCATATTTTTCCCTTTTCCTGAGCGCAAAAAACGGCGCTCAGAATTTGCTATCTTTGCTATTTCAATATTGTGCAAATAATCACGTTATTTAGATTAAAACCGATAGGTGAGCCCAGCATAATAACGCTGCCCAGTGTAACTACTGCTGCGTAATCTCGCTTTTGAATCATCACCATAAAATGTTCTAGGTTCTTCTTTAGTTAGATTAATTATCGATGCGCTTAAAATTAGATTTTTCATCACGTTATAAGACACATTCACATCAACTTGTTGGTAAGGCTCTTGATACACATTAAGACCGTCGGCAAGACCTAGCGCAGTTTCACCACGACGGTTATAAGATGCCCGAACGCTAAAATGTTCATTTTCATAATATCCAGAAAAGTTAAATTGGTTGTCGGCACTGCCCACTAATGCTGACTCCCCAACTTTTTCACCGTCTACATTAATATCTGCTTGATTGGTATCGTTCAGGGTATAGTTCACATTTATCCCAAAGCCATTATCAAAGGCATGCTGGGCAAAGAGTTCAATGCCACGAGAAGTGGCATTAGTACCATTGGCATTGGTTGTAAAAGGCGCTACGGTGATGTTGCCTGAAGGAACTATTTCAACCCCTGTAAACGGGTTAGTGAAACCTTCAAAAGGCCTTGTTGAGGTAATGATCAGTGGCACAATAAAGTTGTCTACTTTTTTATTGAACACCGCTATTCCCAATGCTGAACCATTGCCATAGTAATACTCAGCAGACAAATCCATCTGCGTCGACTCAAATGGTTTAAGTGCTTTGTTGCCACCTGAGCCCTGCCAACCTGGCTCTACCGGGTTCCCCCTAAACTCCAAGCGGTCATCAGCCCACTCTTGAGAGATAAACGTTAACTGTTCAGGTGCGCCCATGTCATTAAATGGCGGTCTCGACATCGTTCTCGCCAGTGCGCCACGCATCACTAAATTGTCACTGGCATCCCACACAAGGTTTAGGCTTGGCAATAATTGCGTGTCGGTAACAGTGCGCTCAGTCATCGTTTCAACATCAACCAATCGCTCATTACCTAAAATATCTTCTTCTGTGGCATCATTAATGTCATCAAGGAAATAGTTGATTTTGTCGGATGACATAATTTGCGTTTGGGTTTGTACATAGCGCACCCCCAAATTACCTCTAAAGTCGCTGAACGAGAAATCGGCTTGCACATAAGCTGCAGTAATTTTCTCCTCAATATCAAAAACAAAGTCAGGCTCTTTGCGGGTATGCTTAACATAGTCGTTGGTGACAATTTGACGGTATTTATCCCAATTGATTGTAGGCATCGTATTGACTTCAAAACCACCGGGAATATTCTGCTCAGAGTGTGAGTTAAGTACCTGCTCTAGTGCTGGCATTGCGCCAATCCACTGATAAGACACGTTATCAATTGCCCCTTGGCTAAATGGGTCTAACTCACCACTTGCTATCTGCTGAGCACCTGCTTGGGTAATAAAAAAAGTATTGTTGGTTTCTCTATGTAAATTTGCTTTGCGATACTTACCACCTACTCGCAAGGTATCAATAATACCGAAGTCAACATGGTAGTCTAAATCCAACTGTGCATAATCTTCTTCTAAATCGCTGACAACAAAACTTGAGCCCGTTGAACCGGGATCTGGATCGCCCGCGACACCAGCTTGCAGGTTAGATAGTAATGCCGGGTCTGCATAAAGCGAGACTCTATCGCCTAATCGCCACCCTGCGAATGACGCTGCATTTTCTACTAACCCAGAAGCACTTCGACTGGCTGGCTGGCCACTTTTATAAGCTGCACTCCAAGACTCTGATGGGCCCCCGTGGGCTTGAGTATGGCCAAACTTACCTGTTAACTCATACACATCACCCACATATTCAATGGCAAGGTCATACGTATCTGAAGTATCTTTTTCAACCGTGTAGCTACCAATCAACCAAGGGAATTCTAAATTACCCTCGACACCCCCAGCACCTGAGGTAAAGTCCATCCCTGTTACGATGGTTTGCGTATCATCAACCGTCACATCGGTTAAATAATTAGGGTGATACTTCCATTCAGGGATCCACATCTGCGATGTGGTACGGTTTTGTCCCAATTCAAAGTGAAAATGATTCATAGTCAGGGATAAATCATTCATTGGCCGCCATTGAATAGTAACCTGTAACCCCTCTCGCTCACGTTTCTCTTTCGTTATACCCACTCCTGCGACTTGAGGTGCCCACACGCCGTCATATACATTGCCATACGCATCTTCTAATGCTGAAAATCGACGTGTGCTATCAACAATTTCTGTACCATTCGTGTCGGTTGCTGGTAATTGTGAGCTAGTAGCCCAACGCCAACCACCTCCACCAGACATGTCACCACCCAATGCGCGGTTAGTTCTATCTTGCTTGCTGTAACCGACTAATAGTCCTAAGTTTTCATGTTCATTTTTCCATGAATACACGCCACTAAAGTTAGGTTCATATTCTTCAGTCACATCCGCATAGGTATATTCAATATTAAGCGCCCCGGAGTTAGCTTCCATATCCAGAGGCTTGCGACTATGTAAAATCACCGTACCGCCAACGCCCCCTTCATCTAACCTTGCCTCGGATGATTTAAACACTTCCACCGACTGCACCATGGTTGCAGGTAACAACGAATAACTAAATGAACGAGAAGGAGAACCAGCAGAAGAGGCAATGAAATTACCATTAAGCTGAGTAAACGTGAGATCAGAAGAAAGACCACGGATACTGACATTTTCCCCTTCACCACCGCTACGAGATATCACTACACCTGGCACTCGCTGTAAGGAGTCCGCCACATTTTTATCGGGAAACTTACCGATGTCTTCAGCAGTGATAGCATCTACAATAGCATTAGAAAGCCGCTTAATCGCCAAATTTTCCGCCATTGAGGCCCGGATCCCACGTACTTCAATGGTTTCTATTTCCTGTTCGCTCCCAGCGCTATTTTCTTGAGCCATAGCCCACTGAGTACCACAAAGCATCGCGAGCATTAACGCTGACTTGCGAAATTGCTGTGACGGTCCCCTGTCATGGCATCTGTTATTATTATTGGCCATTCCTATCTCCAGTATTTTTATAATTTATAAAGTCATAGTTCGATTAACACGCTATGACGCATCACTGTGTTGCAACCCGTTTTTATTTCCTTTTAAGGGTTAATTGTTTTGTTTAATTGGTATCCAATACTCGTTCAGAATAGGAGTGCACCACAAAAAGTGATAATAGAATTTCGGTTTACACTAAAACAAAATCGGCGTTCAGCTTAAAAAAGGTCCAATTTATTTTTATTTCCTTTATAGTCTATATCACTTTAAAACTTGGCTTTAATTTTTAATAAAAGCACATTAAAACACCTTAATCATTTGAATTTAAAAACTTAATTGAAAAAATTAATTATTTAAATCATTTAAATTAAAACACTTAAGTTATTCAAATGTGAGAATATGCTATGAACCCAGCAATGAATTTAGGTAAAAAACTGGAAATCTGCTTAAGCAGTGATGACCTTAATTTACTCAAACGTAATACACACACTACTTTTGCATCTGGCGCAACAAGAATTGAGTTATGCAGTGCATTACATCTGGGTGGACTTTGTCCATCTAGTGCAGCAATCCAATGTGTAGCTCGGCAACTCCCGTCCTTTGGTGAGTGTATTGTGATGCTACGTAGCGATAGTCATTTTTTTATTGACGGTTCCATGCTTTATCAGCTTCAGCTAGACTTACAACGCATCGCAGCAGACGGGGCAACTGGCATTGCACTTGGTTTTGTGGATAAGTACGGCAATATTGCTGAACATGCATCTAAGCAATTAATTTTAACTGCCAAGTCTTTAGGGCTTACAGTCACATTTCACCGTGCTTTTGATGCTCTAAAACACTGGCAACGCGCAACAGATACCTTAATAGCGCTCGACGTTACGCGTGTTCTAAGTGCAGGCAGTTGTTGGCAAAGTGGTCAAAGTGCATACCAAAACCAAGCCCAACTTGCACGTTTATTGACACAACTCAATGGCCAAATAGAGGTCGTTATTGGTGGTGGTGTGTGTACTCAAAGCGCTGAGGCACTTTGGCATTTAAGTGAGTTTGGTGCAATGTCGCTGCATACTCACTCAGGTGTTCACAACACGAATGGCGAAGTATGCCCAACTAAAGTTCAGACCATACTTGCAAAAAACTAACCACAAAGCAGGAAGAATAATGACTGAAAACACCTTATTTTTAGGTATTGATGGCGGTGGCACAAAATGTAAAGTGCGCCTTGAAAATGGCAATGGACAACAACTAGCAGAAGCAACAAGCGGCCCTGCCAACATAGCGACGTCAACAACTCAGGCGCAATCATCAATTTTGAACGCCACAATGACAGCGCTGACAAATGCACAATTACCAACCAATGCGCTGGCAAACCTTCACGTATATGCCGGCTTTGCCGGGGCTAACATACACAATGCAATAGCCACCATGGCCCAGTGGCAACACCCGTTTGCTGATTTTACTTTTACAACTGATATACATATTGCTTGTGCAGGCGCACATCAAGGCCAAGATGGGGGTGTAATAATTCTTGGTACTGGTTTTTGTGCGGGGTTACTTAAAAATGGTCAATGCAACGAGTTTGGCGGCTATGGTTTGTTGCTCAGTGATGGCGCAAGCGGCGGCTGGATTGGGCTAAATTTAGTCAAAACAGCCATTGAAGTGCTCGATAAATTATCTCCTACCAGTACACTAATTGAAGCCTTTCTCAACCAAGTAAAATGCCAACATACCGAGCAATTAGTGGCGTTAACCCTGCATGCGCCACCTTGCTACTTTGCACAATTTGCTAGGTTAGTATTTACTTATCCTAACGACCCATACGCTAAGCATATTCTCAGCAGCGCCGCACATTTTGTTGAGCGCTATATAAAACAATTACAAGACTTAGGGGTAGATAAAGTCGCGCTAATCGGTGGCGTGGCTGTACCGATTAGATCATGGATACACCGCAACTATCAAAGTAGTTTAGTGACACCTGCTATGACACCAGAAGCCGCTGCGGCGCAATTAGCTCGACGTCAATTCTTTACGTAACTCTTTACGTAATTGTGACGGTATTTCACCAAATAAGCGTCGAAACTGTTTACTAAAATAGCTCGGCTCAGAAAAGCCACACTGATAAGCCACCTGCGAAACAGGAAGACGGGTTTCAACCAGTAACTTACGCGCGTTTTCTAACCTTATTTCGTTAATAAACTGATTGGGCGTTTTGGCCAGATGCTTTTTAAAACGGCGTTCTAGGGCACTTACTGACAAATGCGCCAATTGCGCCAGTTCCTCAATACTAATATGACGATGATAGTGCGCACGGATATATTCAACCGGCGCTTCAATCGCACGTACATGAGATAAAGCTTGAGAAGTTTTAGTCAGGTGGCGAGTGACGCCGTAAGTACCGATAATTTTATTTTGTGTATCCAACAATACTTTTTTTGAGGTAGAAAACCAAGCCAAGTCACCACTGCTGGTTTGATTTAATTCAAACCTATCGGTCACCATAAACCCGTCCATTACTCTTTTGTCATCATTAACATATTGAAAAGCCAAATGCTGGGGTGAGAAGTCAAAGTCGGTTTTAAGTAAAATTTGCTCAAGGGTTTTATAGCCTTGATGCTCTACGAAATGCTGATTCGCATAAACAATTTTACTGTCTGTGTCTTTGACCCAAAAGAGAATGTCAGGGATCAAGTCAAACGCTGCAATAAGCTGATTTACTCCCGCTTTATTTAATATTGTTTGCTCGTGCATATGACTTTTTTGACCTTTTATACTAGATGCAAAGTTTATTATAAACGCCGATTTTGTTGCATTGTCAACCGATATTATATTATCACTTATGCACCTGAGTTACCTATTATCAATAACATCAGATTATTTGATTTTAATCACTCTCGGAGCTTAATAATGGATAACAACAAAATCCGTATGGCAATGGTAGGCGGTGGCGAAGGCGCATTTATTGGCGCAATACACCGCATTGCCGCACGATTAGATGGGCAAATTGAGCTCGTTGCTGGGGTTTTTAGTCGCTACCCAAAAAAATGCTTATCGACTGGCCAGCAGTTAGGGTTAGACCCTAGTCGTTGTTACCATGATTATGAAACACTATTTCGTGAAGAGGCTCAACTACCACAATCGCAGCGTATGCAGTTTGTAGCTATTGTCACCCCCAATCATCTTCACTTTCCTATCGCCAGTGCAGCAATTAAATATGGCTTTCACGTTTTAAGTGATAAACCCGCAACGCTGACTTTAGCACAAGCCTTAATGCTTCAAAACCAACTCAGCGACACTCATTGTTTATATGGCTTAACTCAAACTTATACGGGTTACCCTATGGTAAAGGAAGCCCGCCACCGTATTGCCACAGGTGCGCTGGGCACAGTGAAAAAAATAGTCGTTGAATATAGCCAAGGTTGGCTTGCCAATACTAATGACGAAACCAGCAAACAAGCCAGCTGGCGTTTAGATGCCAAAAAATCAGGTATAAGCTGCTGCATGGGTGATATTGGTGTACATGCTGCCAACCTTGCTGAATATGTAAGCGGACTTGAAGTTAACGCGCTGTGCGCTGATTTAAATACGGTCGTGGCGGGCCGAACACTCGATGATGATGGCACAGTCTTATTGCGTTTTAACAATGGTGCAAAAGGCGTGTTAATGGCCAGCCAAATTGCTGTCGGTGAAGAGAACAATTTAAAACTCAGGATCTATGGCGAAAAGGCCAGCATTGAATGGGCACAAATGGAGCCTAATAACTTATGGCTACGAGAGCAAAATGCCCCTGCACAACTTATTCGCACAGGTGTTGGCAACTTATGTCCAGCAGCCAGTAAAGCCACGCGTACACCTGCAGGTCACCCTGAGGGGTACTTAGAAGCCTTCGCTAATATCTATCTCAATTTCGCCGAGATGATTCAAGCACACTGCCAAAATAATGCAGTGCAAAACCAAGATTTTGATGTACCCGGTATTAAAGAAGCAGTGCGGGGTATGGCATTTATAGAAAACGCGGTAGTAGCTAGTGCACAAGACACTAAGTGGCACCCTTTTACAATTGGATAAAATAATAATGAAGCAAATCAAAGGTCCCGCTATTTTTCTGGCGCAGTTTGTCAGCGATGAGCCGCCATTTAACAACTTTAACGCAATTTGCCAGTGGGCAAGTAGCCTAGGTTACAAAGGTATTCAAATACCCACTTGGGAATCTAGATTGTTTGACTTAGACACAGCCGCCCAA
The DNA here is from genome assembly GCF_945859825.1 of Pseudoalteromonas holothuriae. Classification (GTDB taxonomy): domain Bacteria; phylum Pseudomonadota; class Gammaproteobacteria; order Enterobacterales; family Alteromonadaceae; genus Pseudoalteromonas; species Pseudoalteromonas holothuriae. Next base: position 93,650 of record NZ_CAMAPC010000002.1, on the reverse strand, counting down.
AGCCAAGATTATTGCGATGAAATAACGGGTATTGCCACTGAATATGGGCTTACTATTTCAGAATTATCGACCCATTTACAAGGCCAATTAGTTGCAGTACACCCAGCCTACGACCAAATGTTTGATGGTTTTGCGCCCAATGCGCTACATGGTTCACCACAAGCCAGAACACAATGGGCCACTGAGCAGCTAATGTTAGCAGCCAGCGCCAGTGAAAAATTAGGACTAACCAGTCATGCAACCTTTTCAGGGGCACTGCTATGGCATACTTTTTACCCATGGCCACAACGTCCACAAGGGCTTGTTGAACAAGGATTTGAAGAGCTTGCAAAGCGTTGGTTGCCTATTTTAAATCGCTTTGATGAAGTGGGTGTGGATGTATGTTATGAGCTTCACCCAGGTGAAGATTTGCACGATGGAGTCACTTTTGAGCGTTTTTTAGATGCAACTGACCATCACCCTCGTGCCAATATTCTCTACGATCCGAGTCATTTTGTACTGCAACAGTTAGATTACTTGGCCTTTATTGATATCTATCACGATCGCATCAAAGCATTTCATGTCAAAGATGCTGAATTTACACCAAATGGGCGCAGTGGTGTGTATGGTGGATATCAGCCATGGCAAGAACGCCCTGGACGATTTCGCTCATTAGGCGACGGTCAAGTCGACTTTAAGCAAATATTCAGTAAATTAACACAATATGGCTTTGATGGCTGGGCTGTACTGGAGTGGGAGTGTTGCATTAAACACCCCGAAATAGGCGCACTGGAAGGCGTTGATTTTATTAATCAGCACTTAATCAAACCCACAGATAAAGCCTTTGATGATTTTGCCGCCAGTGTGACCGACTCAGCCCTTAACAAGCAAATTTTAGGCATAAAATAAACAGGACACTGACCATGAATAACAATAATTATAATCGCACAGTTTTCCAACTATGCTGCTTAGCGCTCGTGGTAACGTCAATGACGTTTGCTATTCGTGCCGGCATTTTAGGACAACTAGGCGAGCAGTTTGGTCTGACAGGTGCTGAACTTGGTTGGGTCAATGCCATGGCATTTTTGGGCTTTCCCGTGGCAACAATATTGGGCGGCGCAATTTACAACGCCATTGGCGCGAAAAAACTCGTTGGGCTGGCTTTTGTATGCCACTTTTTAGGATTAGGATTGACCATTACCGCGGATGGCTTTTGGGGTTTACTGATTTCGACTTTTTTAATTGGTTTTGCCAACGGATCGGTAGAAGCGGGCTGTAACCCACTGATCGCTCAAATGTATCCAAAAAATACCACCACCATGCTCAACCGCTTCCATGTGTGGTTTCCCGGTGGTATTGTGATTGGCGCTTTGGCATCTAACTCAATGACGGCATATGGATTAAACTGGCAATGGCAAGTGGCGTTAATTTTAGTACCTACACTCATTTACGGCACGATGATGCTCAAAGCGCAATTTCCAAAGTTTGACCGAGCAGAACACTCCACCACGAGCAACCTCAAGCACTTACTCTCGCCAATGTATTTATTTTTAGTCTGTTGTATGACGCTAACCGCAACCACCGAACTGGGCACACAACAATGGATTGAACGTATTTTGGGAGCATCGGGTGCCTCCCCAATGATGATACTGGCATTAATCACCGGCCTTATGGCACTTGGCCGTTTCTTTGCAGGACCAATTATTCATCGCTTTAACCCGACTGGGGTATTACTAGGCTCGGCAGTGTTAGCTACTTCTGGTATTTTCTTGATGAGCCAAGCTCAAGGCCCAATCATTTATGTAGCTGCCATATTGTTTGCCCTAGGTGTGACCTATTTTTGGCCTACAATGCTTGGCTGTGTTGCCGAATATACCCCCAAAACTGGTGCCTTAGGTATGTCACTGATCGGCGGTGCTGGCATGTTTGCAGTTAGTATGTGGAACCCAATCATTGGTGGCTGGATAGACTCTGCAAAACTTGCAGCACAGTCGGCTAATTTAACCCAACAGCAATCCGATTTCGTCGCCGGACAAGCCGTGCTGGAGAATATTTTAATATTTCCACTCATTCTAATTATCGCCTTTGGTGGCCTGTACTTTTATATCAATAAAAATAAGCGCATTGAAAAATATGCGTAACGCCAACTTGCTTAGTTAAACGCTCTATTTCGAGTGTACTTAAAAGTTGGTATGAATAACAACAAGTAAATAGTGAACAAATGAGGTTCTATTATGCTCAACACCCTAAAAATGCTAACCGTGGCATTGGCTGTCAGTTGTACCGCAAGCGCTAGTGTCACAGACAACCAATTGAGCCAACAAGAACAACAAACTGGCTGGCAGCTGCTATTTAATGGCAAGGACATGTCGCAGTGGCGCAACTTTAAAAGCACAGGGCTCAATAGCCAATGGCAAATAAAAAATGGCGCAATGACACTCACCCAAGGCGGTGGGGGTGATATTTTAACAAAAAAAATGTATCAGAACTTTGAACTTCAACTCAATTGGAAAATAGCTAAAAAAGGCAACAGCGGCATTTTTGTATTGGCTGATGAAACAGGCAATGCCATATATTCTCATGCACCAGAAGTACAAATTTTAGATAACAAAGAACACCCAGATAACAAAATTGACTCTCATTTAGCAGGCTCAATTTATGATTTATTTGCCGCCCCAAGTAGTGCACATAAACCTGCATTATCATGGAACCATGTGCGCATTAAAATGCACAATGACCACCTTGAAGTATGGCAAAACGGCGTGAGTACCACCAGCATTGTGATTGGTAGCAGTACCTGGAATACCCTTGTTGCTAATAGTAAGTTTGCCACTTGGCAAGGCTTTGCTCAAGGTAAGAAAGGCCATATTGGGCTGCAAGATCATGGTGATAAAGTGTGGTTTAAAAATATAAAAATTAAGGAGCTATAACCATGGCAACATTTGATCATAAGGTTTTAGTGGTGGGATCTGGCGCAGGTGGCGCAATGGCGGCCTATACGCTCACTAAATTAGGTCATAAAGTACTACTGCTCGAAGCTGGCAGAAATTATGAACCAACAAAAGAAACCCCGATGTTTCGCCGTAACAGCGAAGCACCATTGATGGGTGCAGGTAACAAAGACAAAAACTTTGGCTTTTATGACGCAACTGTTGATGGTGGCTGGCAAGTACCGAATGAGCCATACACTCATGCAGAAAATACTGACTTTTACTGGTGGCGTGCGCGTATGCTGGGTGGGCGAACTAACCACTGGGGCCGATATTCACTGCGCTTTAGTGAACATGACTTTAAAGGTAAAAGCCGCGATGGCCATGGTGCCGATTGGCCTTTTGAGTATCAAGATATCGCCCCTTGGTATGATAAAACTGAAGATATAGTTGGTATCTGTGGCACCAACACAGACCATGACGACATGCCCCCATCAGCACCAGGCATATTACAGCCACCGCCAGCACCCAGAATCCCTGAGTTACTCGTTGCTGCTGCATCAAAAAAGCTGGGCATTGCTGCTGTGCCTATGCATAGAGCAGTATTAACACGTAAAAAAGATGATAGAGCCGCGTGCTTTTACGCTACCCCTTGTGGGCATGGCTGTTCAATTGGTGCCGCCTTTCAAACCACGACTTCTTTGCTGCCAATGGCAAAAGCCACTGGGAATTTAGAGGTGATAACTGATGCCATGGTCAAATCAGTCACCGTTAATGATGAAGGTAAAGTAACAGGCGTTACCTATGTAAATAAAATGTCTTCATTAGCACAAACGATTCATGCCGACGTAGTGATTTTAGCCGCCAGTGCGTGTGAATCAGCTCGAATTTTACTTAATTCAAAACATAACAAGCACCCTAAAGGGCTTGCCAATTCAAGCGGTCAGGTTGGTCGTAATCTTATGGACTCGACTGGAGCTTGGTTAGGGGCGCAAATTCCTGCGCTAAAAAACCGCCCACGTTATAACGAAGATGGTCACACCGCCAATCACCTATTTATTCCATGGTGGGGCCACAAATCCCATGCCAAAGGTGAACTCGACTTTCCGCGAGGCTACCACTTTGAAATAAGCAGTGGTTTTAGGCAACCGGGTTCTGGGGTATCGGGTGACAAGCAAGGCTATGGCAGCGTACTCAAACAACAAGTGCGAGATGCCTATGGATCATACGTGGGCTTTGCGCTGCGTGGTGAAATGCTACCTAATAAAGATTCTTATATGGAAATTGACAACAAGGTCAAAGATAAATGGGGGATCCCTGTGGCGAAATTCCACTTCAAATGGTCTGACAGAGAATTAAAACAGATTGAGCATGGCCTAAAAACCGCCAAGCAAATTCTTGAAACTATGGGTGCCAAGGTGGGCGAATTACCTCCTGCTGAAAAGGCTATTTCCAAAGGTGGCGAAATCATCCATGAAGTCGGCACCACTAGAATGGGCAGCTCTGCCAAGGAATCGGTCACCAATCAGTGGGGGCAAACTTGGGATTGTGACAACTTATTTGTAATGGATGCTGGCGTATTTGCCTCCAATCCTCATAAAAATTGCACTTTAACTATTATGACCTTAGCGATGCGCAACTCAACTTGGCTAGCAGAGCAAATTGACCAAGGAGTCTTATAAATGAACACACCCGATAGTATTGACCCTTATAAATATACTTCTGGAATGACCCGTCGTGAGTCACTCAAATGGCTAGGTGTGCTAGCAGCAGGCTCTGCGGTATCGCTCAGTTCAGGTTGCAGCAAAGTCATTAGCGACAGTGTAACAAGTGCAGGACATTGGCCTGATATTGATATAAAACCGGTGACAGCTAGAGGCTACGGCACTGATCCAAACTTAATCATGCCACCAGAATCACCATGGCCGCTCACTCTCAGTGAAACGCAATTATCATTGGTCGCCGTACTCGCTGACTTTATTGTACCCCGTGAAGGGCAAAACCCTAGTGCTTCACAAGTTCAGGTGCCCAGTGTTATCGATGAATGGGTGAGCGCACCATATGATGGTCAACAAAAAGACAGAGTCACCATTATCCACGCGCTGGCATGGATAGATGACGAAGCAACACTTCGTTATAAAAACCCATTTTTAAAGCTCAGCAAGGTGCAACAAATAGCCATTATGGATAACATTGCCTACTTTAATGAACAAACCCCAGCGCAATTTCAACGAATTGGTAAAGCTTTTTTACGCTTTAAAAATTTAGTGCTCGGTGCCTACTTTTGTACACCTGAAGGCTGTAAAGATATCGGCTATTTAGGTAATGTGCCTATTGCTGGTGACTATCCAGGACCCACAATTGAAGCCAAAGCACACCTTGATGGTGTATTGGCAGAACTTGGTCTCAGTGAATACGCTTACGCAGATTAAACAATTCATCAGGGTATGACTATGATAAAAATAAAATTTGTTCTTTTAACTACTCTATTGTTTAGCGCTTTGTGTTTTTTTTGCGCCTCGAAGAGTCAAGCAAATACCGCAATCCCAATTCCTATTGGTGTTCAGCTTTGGTCTGTTAGAGATACATTAAAAAACGATTTTGACGGCACATTACAAGCACTTGCCAATATGGGCTTTACTGGCGTTGAATTTGCAGGCCATTTTGGTAACTATGACAACAACCCTAGCGCCTTGAAAAAACGGCTCACCGAGCTTGGTTTAGTAGCAACAAGTGCTCATATTGGTTTTGATGACATTACATCAAGCAAGGCGGCTAACACATTCCTGTTTTATAAAACACTTGGCATTGAGGTACTGATTGTACCTTGGGATAAACGTGCATGGGACACACAGAAAGTACCTGAGCTGGTTGCACAATTAAATGAGGCCCACCAACTCGCTAAGCGATTTGATATGCAGATTGGCTATCATAACCATGAAAAAGAATTTAACGACTACCAAGGCGAAACTTTTTGGGATTATATTGCACAAAATACACCCGCTGATTTTCCGTTACAATTAGACGTTGGTTGGGTTAACTATGCGGGTAAGTCGCCTATTGATTATGTAAAAAAATATGCTGGCAGAACCTATTCTACCCACATCAAAATTCGTACGCATGAAGGCGACCGTTTAAGCCCGATTATTGGTGAAAACAACTATCCGTGGCATAGACTTATCCAAACCATGCAAAAATACGGCGCTACCCAATGGCTTATACTCGAACAAGAAGAGTATCCAAAAGGACTCTCGTCATTGCAAAGCGTTGCACGCTCAAAAGCCAATTTGGATAACATACTTGCTGATAAATATGTGAATAAGTGATTCATATCTAGCTATAAACTTTAAGGGGTTAAGCCTATTGCTTTATAACTTACTCTCTAATAAGAACCTGCGTTCCTATAGTAAGTGATGATGCAAGCAACTTGACCTCTTTGCAGTTTTTCTGCGATATCGACGACTTACTGCCCTAGAAGGATAATCTCTAGGTGTGGTTCGCTGCTTACGCTTAGTGCAGCTTAAACCTGATTACACTGAAACCTCCCAAAAAATGAAAGTAACTTGTCATATACCATTTGCTCTATGGGTTTTTCAACTTGCAATTGATTAAATAAATCCTTTGCCCCTAAGTTGTGCTCCATTTTAAGTAACAGATACCATAATTCAGCTTCTTTTTTATCACCAGATTCTGCTTCAGACTTAAAAGCTAAATAGTAAGCTGGCTGATAGCAACTATAAGCTGCTTGGAACAGGTATTTGTTTTTATCTTTAACTGAGATAGGAAATGTATCATTGCTATAAACTTCAAGAGCGGCGTGTCCATGACCTAGTTTGGCGGCATAGAGTGTATATTCACGAAAGCGTTTATCATTCTGTGCCGACATAATTTCAACACAAAACGATATTTCCTGCTCTGTGCTGTAGTCAATTTTTTCAAGACTACATTTTCTATCATCTCCAACATGTTTGTAGGATTGATTTTGTTGCTCTTTGCCTAACGTAAAAAAAGCTGTAACTAATACAAGAGTTAATAAAAAATTAAGGTTGCGCATTTTTCCCTCTACTTTCAGGAGAGTAAGTTACAAATTTATCATTACTAGCGTGTAAACCCATCGGGTCGAGTCTTGTTTTTTGCTAATATTGCTCAGAAGGTACTTTAAAAATCATTTTCAGTTTAAGGAGCCTATCTATTGCTTCATACTCCTTTCAATAAGAACGCGCGTTCCTAAATAAGTGATGAAACAAACAACTTAAACCTCCTTGACTTCAGTGTCCCTGTAACCCCCAGAGTCAAACGCTAAAATATTAGCCAAATTAAATCATAGATTTATACTTTGAAAAAGTTGATTTACAAGGGTTGCCCACCCTTTTCGACAACCCTTTTGGTTCGATAAACACGTTAACAGGTACAATCTCGCATGATAAGATAACTCTTAACTCAAATAACATTTCAAAACTATGCAACTCAAATATATAAAGTATATAAGCTTAATATTTATTTCTATTTACACCTTTTGTGCTCATTCAAATGAAAAAATTACACCTTTGGGTGATAACGAAGGCTATGCTCTTGTTGCTATATATAGTCAAGGATATGCTGAAAAAATCAAGCTAGATGGCGAAGGATTTGGTAACAATCATGACTTTGGTCCTCTGAATGATGCACAGTATTTAAAGGTTTACCCTTTAAAAGCTGGGGAATATAATTGGAGCCAAGTCGTTGATAGAATTGGAGAGAACACTCGAGTAACCTATGACTTCGATGACTTAGATTTAAAGTTTACAATTCAGCCAGGAAAAGTAAATTACATAGGCCTACTTATGTTCAAAACAACTGGTAGCAAATTTAGTGCAGAAATATTAAATAGAACAAGCATGATTTTGACTATATTCAAACAACAACACTCTGAGCTATTTAACCAATACCAAGTTGTAAATGGCATTTACCCAAATGACCCTTATATCTCTTTTTTCTTGAATGGTAATAAGGGTAAAACACAATGAAACTTCATCTAAAAGCGTGCTTTCTAATTTTACTATCATTCAGCACTTTTGTACTGGGCACACCATCAAATGATAAAAGCCCAACAATAAAAGAGTTTTTCTTGGCCTCTCCCTATGCTCACTTTACTATGCATCAAAATGGTAGATTTATTGCCTACTCAGAGTCATCCTCTGATAAGTATGAAATTAAAGTGCACGACGTAATTAATAATACAAGTTACGTAGTTTATACCGCCAAAAGATTTGAAGTTGAAACGATCAAGAAGGAATATTACGTTCGCTGGGTAAATCATGATAACAAAATTCAAGATATTGTCTGGCTTGGCAACTCTGTACTGGCATTAAAAGAAACTTCAAAAAATAGTTTTAGGCGCTTTATTGTCGTCAAACTCAATATTGAAGACAACTCCGTCAGTCAGAAAAAGGTAAGCTTTTTAAATCAAAATGGTTATTGGGCTAACCCGGTTGTAAGTAGCAACCGTTATGCTATGTTTGCCAAATATAAAAATGATGATTAGATTGACTATTATGTGAACCTTTTCAAACTCGACTTAAAAAAGTCTAACCTTGATGGTCAGACGTCTATAAGGAAGAAAATAAATAAAAAGGGCCCAAAAATTCAATTTTGGCTTACAAATAGTACCAATGGGCAACCTTTATTAGGCACCCGAAGAGTTAATGATATACCAGAGCTATACACAAAAAAGGGAAATAGCCGACGTTGGACACTCGCTTGGCAAGGTGTTAAAGGAGATTACTTTTCTCCTCAGCTTGTAGACCAAACAACAAACTCCATGTTTGTAATTACTAATCACAAGTCTGATAAAAAACAACTCCGCAGGTATGATCTCAAAAAAAACCAGTTTACTAATGTGTTATTTGAGCATTCCAGATACGATGTTTTAAACGCTATTCTCTCAGCTGATAAAGCACAAGTTATAGGCGTTTCTTACCTTCTAAATGGGCATATAGAACAACATTATTTTAACCAAACCAGTGCAGTCTCTCAGGCTATAAATAAGCAAAAGTCTCAAGTAAACCTGATATATCTTAATGGTTCTAGTGATGGCAAAATAGCTCTCTTTGAAGAGTCGTCGAGCAATGATCCGGGTAAGATAATTTTTTACAATCACAATACACAACAGTTTGAACACCTAATCACTCTTAAACCATGGTTAGAAGGCGCTGAATTAGCCAAAACACAAGTACTTAAAGTTAAAACTGAAGACAACACGACTATTGATGCCTTTGTGACCACTCCAAACGGCACAAGTAAACACAAGCTCCCTTTAATTGTCATTCCTCACGGTGGCCCTATTGGAGTTAGTGATTTACGTTATTACTCACCAGAAATTCAGGTACTGGTCAACGCAGGGTATAGCACATTGCAAGTAAATTACCGAGGCTCAATGGGCTACGGAAAACTAATAAAGCAAAAAGGTATGCAACAGTGGGGTAACGGTATTGAAAATGATATTGAAGCTGCGCTTTCAACAGCGCTCAAAGCTTACCCACAGCTTGATGAAGAGCGTGTATGTATCATTGGAGGGAGTTATGGTGGGTATTCAGCTATTTTTAGCCTTATTCGTTCACCCCATCTCTATAAATGCGGCGCTTCCTTCGCTGGAGTGACAGATTTAGCGCTACTATTCCAACGTTCGGCAGTTGAAAATGATGACTTAGTGAAAGCTCAACTAAGAGAAATCGTTGGTGATCCAGATACTCAGCAACAAAAGTTATTTCAAACTTCTCCAGTTTATAGAGCAAATGAAATTACTAAACCACTTTTCCTTGCTCATGGAACAGATGACGTAATTGTAGATATTGAACATGCTTTTAGACTGCGATTTGCAATGAAAGCACACAATATTCCTGTCTCATGGTCCATTATGGAAGGCGTTGGGCATGGGTTTGATACAACTATTCAAGCCCATAATTACTATTCAAAGCTACTAAATTTCTTAGACAAACACTTAAAAGCTGAAAAGCTGAAAAGCTATAGTTTAAAATTAGAGTAACCCTATTCACATAGGGTTACTCTAAAAGCACCTTCGCTACTATTGGCTAGCTTCCATCACAGCTGCAAACTTAATTGAAAATACCTTAAAGGCGTGTGAAAAGTACCCTAGTTAAAAAGTTAAACTAACTAAATAAGCTAATAAATTAGGAGTATTACCACTCCCTTTTTGTTGCTTGTTGCTCACACTCAAGGTGTTCACTTGGAAATGGATACATGTTGAGATATTGCACTATTCTGGGTTTATCGGTTAAATTTGCTCGGCTGCCATGAGGTAAGAAGTGGTGCCAAATAATCATATCTCCCGCGTTTGCGGCAATCGGTTTTGAACCGAGCTGATGTAACGTCGCAGGTTCTGGTTGAAGTTGATATTTACTCACTTCATGGGGCAACGTCTTATGAAATCCAGGTACTAAGGTCAAAGCTCCCTGAGCTTGTTCTGTATCAGTCAAATAAATAATGCCCTGTGTGCCAAAAGTTAAAGGCTTTGCAAAGTTAACATCCCAATGCAAGTCAGGCCCAGAAAATGGATAGTTAGTAGTTTGGGGCGGGTTAAAACCACATCGATCTGAAGACACAATTAAGTCTTCGGTATGCCATAGCTGACTAAACGCTTTATGAACTCGCCTACTACGACGCACTTGGTTAAGTGCCTCATGCTGAATAAGCTCAACCATAATTCCTGAACGCTTTTCACTACTATACCATTGGCGCTTATCGGCTATATCTATTTGCAAATATTCACCTATGGCGTGGATAACATTGTCACACATAGCTTGGTCAATCGCATTTTTAACTACAACAAAACCATGTGTTTGCCAGTGCAGTATGTCATCTTCACATAAAACATTATCCATATGTTTAACCTGTGTATTTAATTGTTGAACTTCATCAGGTTGAACTTCTTGCTTTAAATAACTGCAAAGACGCGCTAACGCTAATTCATTTATATTCCCATAATATGCAAGGCGAGATAGAAAAGTTTGATAGCAATGTGCACTCTCGTAGAGCACCTTCACGGCATCCGCTTGGCTTATGCCTAGTAAATCAAACATGGCTTTTTCGAGTAAAAAGTCAAGTTTAGTATGTTGATTAGGCTGGCTTAAGAGGGGGTTATGTACTGCGGTCCAAATCTTTTTTAAGTAAATGCCTAGAATATCGCTTTCAACCTCTAGATTCTCCAACTCCAAGTCATGCTTATTCATGTAACTCCCTTAGCGCAAATGACACAAAACAATTATACATCAGAACACAAGGGGTCGCGCTTTACTTTTTACTAATATTACTTTCGATAAAAACGTGTGTTCATAAATAATGAAACAAGCAACCTGACTCTTTGACTTTTTGTAAGCTAAATTATTGCCGTTTAAAAATAATAACAGAGTTGCCCTTCCCTGTTGCGACCAATAAATGTCGGTTGTCATGTGTGAGGGTCATTGATGATATTCCCTTTAATTTTTGCCCACCAATATTATATAAAGACTCTTTCAAAACCAGCTTTCCGTTTTCTTGTACATGAAGTTTAAGTGGCTGTCCACGCTAATTAATTAGCGTTATTTCACTTAGTTCTTTTCTATTTAAAAGAAACAGCAAACTGCAAAATTAGGATGTCGCGCACTGGCATCCTACAAATTGACTTGCCGCCCCCTTGCTAATCCCATCGCCTTATTCTTAAAGCTTGAAATGATTTTTGAAGAACCTAAAGCATAAACAAACCAAGCAAAATTCAAACTTGAGTCTATCTATAAGTTTTCTTTTTCTTCAACAATTTTTTGATGTTCTTTTGTTGCTTTAGCTGAAGCTATAGTAGTTAAGATAAAACTGTAATAACAATGATGAGAAAGATATACATAATTTTTAATAAAGCTCCGCCATCAGCCGACGACAACCAAAACGCTTCTTGGGCTTGGCGCAAAAGCGAGACAGACGGAGGTTGGATGGCTTTGTTATACTTCTATTACGACTACTGAAGTATTGGCAATAACCCAAAAACCAACAAAGTACAAGCGATTAGTGATAGTAGTGATCCAATACGTACCATAATCTTAACCATAAATTCGAAAGCAGCGGTTGCTGAAAACCCAGCGCCTGCAATTGGGAGTGCTTTACTTGCACCTGTTACAGAAGCAATAGTTATTCCCAGCCAAATAAGTATAAACCCCAGTGCACAGCCATAAGCCACAAAAAACTCTAAAGATAAAGGCAACACAACCTGCGACCAGATAACACCAAAGATAGCCAAGGCCATTCCACATTGAACTGCAGTCAAGTGACCAGAAAGAGCCATCCGGGAATTTTTTACGGTTGGTATCAATGCACCTTGTATTAAACCAACAAGAAAAAAGATAATTCCAATAAAGATGAGTTGTGCACCTATTTGTGTAAGTTCTATCATAATGTTCCCCATGTATGTATAACGCTAGGCTCCGTGGGGCTACTTAAATTACAAACGTTTCCAATGTAAGTCCGATAGCTTTGTTCATGTTGGTTTATAAATTTTTGAAAAGTATTCATTGTTTATCTCCATTGAAAAAACACATGGTAAACAACGAAATACTAAAATTCATTCACCTAGATTCATTTTTTAATTTACTCAATGTCTGGGGAGCAACACCGAGATAAGAAGCTATATGGTATGACTTAACTTGATTAAATATAAAAGGGTATTCGTCAAGTAAACGATCATATCTTTGTGCAGCAGTCTCTGACATGAGAGAGAGGACACGTTTGTATGTTGCTGAATAATAGGTGCCATGTATCCATATTCTCGCTAAAAGCTCCCATTTTTTTTCTTGTGATATAAACTTATCAAGCTCTTCCAGAGACGCAACATAAAAAACCGAATCTTCAAGAATTTCAAAGTTAAGCATTGACCCTGTTTTTTCATAAAAGCTGACACTATCGTCCATAAAGTGGTTTAAGCCATGTTTACTTTTGCCACGAAAATAGAGTTGCCAAGTATGATCTTTACCATTCATATCAATAAAATATGATCTGGCTAAACCACTTTTAATAAACCATATCTCACTAAATACTTCACCTGCGTGATGTACTGTTGTTCCTTTTTTGACATGCTTTATGTCAAATAATCCGCAAGCATAAGCCCACTCATCATCATTAACAGGAATATAATGTTCAATCATTTTTCTAAAATATTTCATAGAACTACAGTTGTTGGTTTTTTAATATAATTATTAGCATAAACTGCAAAGCAAGTTGAACGCTTTTTTGCGTCGTTGTTTTATGCAAAAAATTTGAAAGTAAAATTTAAAAGGACAGTCACTTTTAAAAAAAGCATAAAGAATCAATAAATAATAGTGATAGTGAAACAACAACCGGAACGAACGCACCAACTCACAAATAAAGGTTTGATAGAATGCTACAATTTCATAAATAGCAAAAACTTCTTGTGAACAGGTTTGAATTCGTCATTAAAATATTTCTTTAATGTTGAATTGAATATTAAATTGGCTGTGTTGTTCATACCCCTCTAAAAATTAACTAAGTAAAAAGGAGCCTTACACATCGAAATATAACAAGAAGTACTGCAAGGCTCATTGTTCAGGTAGACCCTAGAACAAGCTCAGGGTAGCAAATCTTATAAATTAAGACCCCTACTACAGCGCTCTATTCATAATCCAAAACTTTGGCATCGTTGGCTTTGTTTAACAGCCCACGACTTTGCGATAAAAACTGCTTTGCACTTTCAGAGAAGTAACTTTTTGCTTCACTGAATGCGTCTATCAGGCCCTCTTTATCTCCTCGTTGTAACTTTTCTATGGTTTGCTCAAAGGTATCTTGGTAGCTGGCTAATAGCCCTTCTACATCATTAAATTGCGCAAGCATAATATCTGAGTAAAGCTCGGGAGATTGTGCAAACAGTCGGCCCACCATCATCAGCTCTAATTGATAAATCGGCGACGAGCAGCTGCGTAGCTCTTTTAAAGAGTGGCATTGTTTTGCTAAAAACTGGCCGTATACAAAGGTCGTCAAGTGGCGCATCACCTGAATAATTTGCATTGCTTGGTCATGTTTTTTAGCGTCCATTTCAACCAACTGGCTGCCCCAAATATTAAGCTGTTGCAGCAATCCTATACATTGCTCGTGAAAACGCCCTTCACACACCACAATAGTTTGTTTCACCCAATGCGATATATCTGGGCCAAACATCGGGTGTAGCCCCACAACCGGCCCGCTGTGCTTATCTAGCAATACTTTCAGTGGCTGCTGTTTTACCGAAGTAATATCAACTAAAACACACTCTTTAGGTATTGGCGGTAAGTTTTGTACAATTGTCTCAATGGCATTGATTGGCACACTGATCATCACTAACTTGGCATCCGCTAAAATCTCTTTCGCGTGTGGCTGCTCATTTTTATCTAAAATTCTTACCTCGTAGCCAGAGCGCTCAAACTGCTTAGCAAACAGCTGCCCCATCGCCCCTTTACCCCCTACAATCACCACTGGAGATAAATGTGGTGCAGCACATGACAGTTTACCCTGTTGGTTTTCGTATGCTTCACGCATCATACGCCTAAGAATGTCTTCAACGAGATCTGGGTTTACATTCAGGATCTGTGCTTGCTCACGTCGAGATGTAATCAGTTCAGCTTCGCGCTCTGGCGCATGCAGTGGCGCGCCCGCTTGTTGCTTAATAATACCCACTTGTTCAGTTAATGCGCGGCGTTTAGCTAGTAAATTAACTAGTTCGGTATCACACGCATCAATACCTTGTCTTAATTCGTTTAAATCCATTATGCTCGCCATAGAGTGTAAAGCAAAATTTACAGCAGTAAAAAATATGATACAGCTAGTCTATCAAGATAGCTAAAATGAAGAAAGCGAAATGCGGTTATATGTTAGTTGAAATTAATGAGTTTACAAACCAAAACAGGCCACTCAAAGAGTGGCCTGTTTTTTTAGCGTAGTAAAAAACGCGCGTATTAGTTAAGTTTTTCTTTAATACGTGCTGATTTACCTGAACGCTCACGCAAGTAGTAAAGCTTAGCGCGACGAACTGCACCGCGACGCTTAACTGCAATGCTGTCGATTAGAGGGCTGTGTGTTTGGAATACACGCTCAACACCTTCGCCGCTCGAAATTTTACGAACAGTGAAAGCTGAATGTAGACCACGATTACGCTTAGCGATTACAACACCTTCAAAGGCCTGTAGACGCTCTTTGCTACCCTCTTTTACACGTACCTGTACAACTACTGTATCACCAGCGCCGAACGCCGGTACGTCTGTTTTAAGCTGCTCTTCTTCAAGCGCTTTAATAATATTTTGGTTTACTTTTGCCATTATATTTCTCACATTCCTAGGTGTAACTGTCTTCTAGCCACAAGCTTCTTGGTACTCGTGCTGAAATTCAGCGAGTAGTGTCGCTTGCTCCTCAGTCAGAGCTAGGTTACGCAACAAGTCTGGACGTCGTAACCAAGTTCTGCCTAATGACTGCTTAGTACGCCATTTGGCTATCTCTTGGTGGTTTCCGCTGAGTAATACAGCAGGCACCTGTTTGTCATCCAATGTTTCTGGCCGAGTATAGTGAGGGCAATCTAACAAGCCATCCGAAAAGGAGTCTTGCTCTGCAGATTGGTTATGTCCTAACACCCCTGGCACTAATCGAGCTACTGCGTCGATTAACGTCATGGCTGGCAGTTCACCACCGCTGAGAATAAAATCACCAATGGACCACTCTTCGTCTACATGAGACTCGATGATCCGCTCGTCTATACCTTCATAGCGACCAGCTACTAAAATCAATTTTTCAGACCCAGCTAATTCAGCTGCGCCTTGTTGATCTAGTTTTCGCCCTTGAGGAGACATGTAAATTACTTTAGCGCCTTCACCTGCTGCCGCTTTAGCTGCAAGTATTGCTTGCTGTAATGGCTGTACCATCATCAGCATGCCAGGACCACCACCGTAAGGTCTGTCATCTACGGTTCTATGCTTATCTTTCGCATAATCCCGCGGATTCCAGCAGTTAAAATCGATTAAACCGTTTTTAACCGCACGGCCTGTAACGCCTTGTTGGGTTATTGCATCAAACATCTCAGGAAAAAGTGAAATCACTCCTACCCATAATGGATTTTGCTGACTCATTAAAAGCCGGGATCCCAATCAACAATAATTTGTCTTTCGTCATACTTAACTTCTTTAATAACTGAATCAGTTAAATAAGGAATTAAGCGTTCTGATTGACCAAATGCATCTTTTTTGTTTGCTTTAACAACCAAAACGTCATTTGACCCTGTTTCCATCAAGTCATCAACCTGCCCTAAGTCATAACCTTTATCGGTTACCACAGACATGCCAATGAGATCTCGCCAATAGAACTCCCCATCGGGAAGCGCTGGCAGTTGCGCAGAATCTACAGAAATTTCCACATTGGTATAAGCCATTGCTTGGTCTCTGTCGTTTACTTGCGCAAACTTGGCGATAAAGCCCTTGTTGTGGCGACGCCAGTCGCTTACTTCAAGGGTTTGCCATTTACCTTGTTGCCCTATCAACCATGGGCTGAAATCGAAGATCCCTTGGGGATCATCAGTAAATGAATGTACCTTAAGCCAGCCCTTAATACCGTAAGGGGCACCAAGCTTACCAACTACAATAATCGTGGTGTTTTCTTGACTCATGGTTACACTTACGCCTATTAAGCCGCTTTACGAGCGTCTTTAACTAACTTAGCTACGCGATCTGAAAGAGATGCGCCCTGACCTACCCAGTGTTCAACACGAGATAAATCTAAACGAACTTTTTCTTCTTGACCTTGAGCAATAGGGTTAAAGAAACCTACTTTCTCGATGAAACGACCGTCACGCGAGAAACGGCTATCCGCAACCACAATTTGATAGAAAGGACGCTTTTTAGCGCCACCACGTTGCAAACGAATAGTTACCATACCGTCCTCTGAATAGATTGACTGTTTTCATTAATAAGATTTACTTCCCACTATGGGAAGCTGGGGAATTGTACGAGTTTTTTTCAACAATGCAAGTAACAATTGCGTTTTCTGCCTTTGCCAATGGAATTCAACTCGTATTGGCTTTGCGAACAGTGGATATATGCGCAAAATTTACGGCTAAAGCGCCTCAGACCCACTGAGGCACTTGTCGCTGATTTTAAAATATATATTTCAGTTTTGCAGCAAAATAACGCCCTGGCTGCGTATATTGGTTAAAATTAACCTCTTTATTTTGCCCTGCCACATCCTGATATGAAATATATTCTTTATCTAACATGTTAAACACGCCACCATGTAGCTGCCAATTGCCAATTTGATACTGTGCAAATAAGTCTAAAGTACCCCAGCCACTGGTTTGTGCCATTTGTTCATCAGCTACTTTATCCATATGCTGCGCCGCACGAACCGCTGCAGTTAAAGATAATTCTCCTATGTCGTAGCGTGCCTTTATGTAACCATTGAGTGGGCTAATAGAGTCAATGTACTTATCTGTCGTGGTGTCTTTACCATCTAGATAGGTAATACCTGCATCAATGGCAAAGCGCTCGTTTAACCACATGGTATAGCTTGCCTCAACACCTTTGATTTCAACATCCGACAAATTTTGATACTGATAGTACGATTTATTAACGCGCGGAATAAAAGTAGGCTCAGACCTTACTAACTTTGATGCAATAAAGCCGTCAAACTGGGTATTAAATGCGGACAACGTAAATTGATGATTTTCAAAGTCACCTTTTAACCCCAGCTCAACACCTTGACTATATTCAGGTTCAAGCGCTGTATTAGGTAAAATTTGATAGAACGGCTCAACGCCATGGCTTTGATAGGCTTGGTCGTGTGGTGGAATTTTAAACCCTTCTGCATATTGCACATAAGCACGCATATTGTCATTTAATGAATAGATAAGCCCAATCTTGGGTGAAAAGGCGGTTTCATCTATATCTTTAAAATCAGCACCACCATAGAGCGGGCTATCTTTAGCCTGCATATCAAAGTGGTCCCAACGAACCGCAAGCTGTAGCTCCAATAGCTCATCAACCAGCGCTATGTTGCTTTGTACAAACACACCTAGCATGTCAGTATCGGCACCCGGAAAGGCTTTTTGTGGTTGCTTATCAAACTCACTTTGCCCGGTTGCATCTAATCGCGTTTTAAAACGCGGTCGGGTTGTGTCGTAACGCTCAAAGTCAAACCCATAAACAAGCTGTTGGTCAATGCCTGCGGTTACCAGCTTTTTATCTAATACTAATTTAGCGCCTAAGATCTGCTGTTCAAAACGGTAGTCATTATGATCAACATAAGGGCCTGTTCGCCCATTACCTGCACGAACTTGCGCACTTTTTTGTTCAAAGTCGGTTATATAAACCTGTGCGTCTAAATTATCGTATATGCTTGTTGATGCAGTGCTTTTAAAGCCTACAGAAAAAGATAAATTGGTATTCTCATCCACTGTTTCTTGTGTTCCAACCGCAATCATCTGCGCTGTTTTTTGCTCAAAAAAATCAACGGTTGCTAGCAATGTATCTGTTTGGTTCATACGCTGCTGCGACTTTAATACAACGGCATTGCTGTCGTAGTCAAATTCAGGTAAGTCTTCATTAAAATTTTGTGTTTCTTTGCCATCACGACGCGTCAATACAATTGATGTGGCATTGTCGCCAAAACGCTTAGCAAATGCTCCTGTTAATGAGGTTTCGTCGCTTAAACCATTAAAACCCATTTGTATGCTAGCAAATTGTGCTTGGCTATTAAGGTAATCTTCTGGTGTTTTACCTGAGATAACGACGATGCCACCAAGCGCATCAGAGCCGTATAATGAAGATGCTGCGCCTTTGGCAACTTCTATTTGCTTTACCCCTTCAATATCTAAATACCCGCGACCTACTAATAAACCGTTGCCGCCTTGATAAGCATCATTAAGCCTGCGACCGTCTTTAACATAAACAACTCGATTGCCGCCCATACCACGAATATTTAACGCCTGTGCTTGTCCTGCACTCCCTGTGGCATTAATACCGGTTTGAAAACGAAATGCCGTGCTCAAATCAACCGCAAGTTCAGCAGCTATATCTTGCTCGGTAACCACATTAACACTGCCAGCAACATCTGATAGCTTTTGATCAATACGTGACCCCGTAACAACGATGACTTCACTATTTTTTTCAAACTCTTCTGCAAACACACTGGTGCTGTTGGCGCACGCCATAATCAAACCAAGAGAAATTGCGGTGTGTTTAAATACCATTTTTTATACCTCAAACAGGGAAACAAGTAATTGTTCGACACTATAAAAGCACAACAACATAAATGCAAATGAAAATAACTATCACTTAGATATAGATTTAACCCCCCTTTTTTTATACACTACACTCCTCAAGTAGCGCGTGCTAACAAGCTAAACAAGCAACAGCTGCTCAAAAAAGTAAGTTCATAAAAGACGAGAAAAAGATGAAACTAAAACTATATCTATTCTTAACATTGTTTATACATAGCTTTAGCGCTCACGCTGAGCGTTTGGTCATTGCCGGTGGAACATTAACAGATATCGTGTTTGCACTGGGTGCTGGCAATCAAGTTGTTGCCGTGGATACATCAAGCACTTGGCCTGAGCAAGCCACCGCTTTACCCAAAATTGGCTATTACCGAGATTTAGCAGCTGAAGGAATATTAGCGCAATCACCAACGCTTGTTTTAACACTTGAAGGAAGTGGCCGACCTGAAGTACTCACTCAGCTACGTGATACCGGTATTCGCCTTAATCACTACAAAAAGCCCACCCAAGTGAATGAGTTATTTGCGCTAATAAAAACCATAGGTGACGACCTAAACAAACAACATAATGCAACAGCACTAATTAAGAAGCTAACACAGCAACTGCCCAAGCCCACTAAAACCACCAACCTCACCGCGCTATATATTTTTTCATCTGGTGATCGCGGTGTACTGGTTGCTGGTAAAGAAACCGTACCAGATGTGTTATTACGCTATACAGGTATCAAAAATTTAGCAACTGGGTCTGGCTTTAAGCCATATAACCTCGAAGCTCTGCTAGCAAGCAACCCCGACTTTATCATTGCTCCTAGCCACAACGTACAGTCGCTAGGCGGCAAAGAAGCGTTTTGTAAGCAACCTTCATTGGCACTTTTACCTGCGGCACAAAAATGCAAGTTACTGGTAATGGATACCTTAATATCGGTCGCTATGACATCGCGTTTACCTGAAGCCATTGCTATTTTGGCGAACTACACACGCAATACATTATGAACAATATTGCGCACCCACTCCTTAATACCACACAGCATATTCACTGGTATTGGTTAAGTGCAGCACTACTGGGCGTGCTGGCTTGGTTATCACTTAGTAGCGGTGCCGTTGGCTGGGACTGGAAAATGCCAATTTTATGGTTATTACCTGAATCCATGACCAGCGATGTTCAGCCACTACATATCAGCGTTGTAACTCAAATTCGCTTACCTAGACTCGTGTTGGCGATTTTAATTGGCGCGGTATTGGCAAGCTCTGGCGCTGCCACACAAGCATTGTGCAGAAACCCTTTGGCAGATCCCAGCCTAATGGGCATTACAGGTGGAGCAGCAATGGCTGCCGTAGCTATAATCGCACTCAGTGCCAAAGTCAGCTTTATTCACGAAGCCATGGTGACACCCGCAGCTTTTATTGGTGCTATCAGTGTAACGGCGCTTATTCATAAAGTAGCGAGCCATCAAGGACAAGTGCAGATCACCACCTTATTATTGGCAGGTGTTGCCATTAATGCGATGGCAATGGCGGTAATTGGCTTATTTAGCTTTTTTGCTGATGATAGCGCTTTACGCTTGATGACTTATTGGCAGATGGGGTCTTTAGGTGGCGCAAGTTGGTCGGCAATGCAATATGGCGCACCGCTTATTATTGTGAGTATTGGTGCCTTATTTGTACGACGCAAAAAAATTAATGCGCTCATGTTGGGTGAACTAGAGGCCCGTCATTTAGGCATTAATGTTACAAAGCTTAAAACAGAAATTGTGATTATTGTCGCGCTAGGTGTTGGCGGTGCTGTCGCATTGGCTGGTATGATTGGCTTTGTAGGGCTATTGGTGCCTCACGTTGCACGTCTGCTTGTAGGGCCTGATCTTAGGCGCATGTTGCCACTGAGTATGTTACTCGGTTGTGTGCTCATGCTCATAGCCGATTGGATATCGCGATTAGTGGTTGCGCCTTCTGAGCTACCTATTGGTATAGTCACAGCGCTCTTTGGTAGCCCATTTTTTGTTTATCAATTATTAAAGCAAAAGCGAGGTCAACATGCTTAGTTGTCAGCAGTTATCTATTCAACGAGGACAAAAATGCATTTTGCAAGCGGTTAACTTTACACTTAACAGTGGCGAATTTGTGGTACTACTGGGTGAGAACGGCGCTGGTAAATCAACGTTATTAAGTGCAATTTGTGGCGATATTCCATTTTCTGGTAACATTTGTTTTGCCAATAAAGCCATTGCCGCCCATAACGAACAAGCGCTTGCTACCAAGCGAGCGGTCCTTTTGCAAAACAACCGCGTTAACTTTGCATTTTCTGCCGCGCAACTGATTGCAATGGGCCGCTACCCATATCATGAATCTGAAAATGAACAAGCAGCCGTAGTCAATACACTCATAGCGCAGTTAAACTTAGCTAAATTAGCACCAAGAGATATCACTGAATTATCAGGCGGCGAATTTCAACGTGTGCAATTTGCCCGTTGCTTAGCTCAGCTCAACGCACATAAAAGTACCACAAAGGGTAAATTAATGTTGCTGGATGAGCCGACATCAGCACTTGACATGCACCACCAACACCTTACTTTGAGCAAAGCTAAAGCATTTGCTCAGCAAGGCAATACCGTGGTCGCCGTGTTACATGATTTAAACCTAACCTCTTTGTACGCTGACCGTGTACTATTATTAAACCAAGGACGACTATGTCACGATGGTAAGCCACAAGAGGTTTTACAACATTCGGTTTTACAACCTATTTATAAAACCGATATGCAAATAACAACGCACCCAAATTATCAAATTCCGATGATATTTTCAGAGCCAGAACGAGGAGTAACCCATGCGTGAACAAGCGGCCTTTGAAGCCCGAACATTAGTCAGACAATCCAATGTTTGCGTTATTTCAACTATTTCTAAAAACCTAGCTGGGTATCCATTTGGTTCGGTTTCGCCATTTATGAGCGACAATGAAGGCCGATTAGTATTTTACATTGCAGGCATTGCACAGCACTCAAGAAACTTATCCGAAGATAGCAAAGTATGTGCGACGGTATTTGATGCCGCCGAGCAAGGGGACCAAAATGCCCATGCACGCGTAACCATTGTTGGCGATGCCACTTTAGTACCCGAAGATGAATGTGAAGCATTGCTCGCACGATACGAGCGACAATACCCCGAAGCCGTCAGCTACCGCCAAGCACACGATTTTGCACTTTGGCGTATGGACGTAAAACGTGTACGTTACATTGGTGGGTTCGGTCATATATTTTGGATAGAAAAAGACGAATGGCAGCAGGCTCAACCGCAATGGGATTTAAATGACGAAGCCAATATGGTTGAGCATATGAACCAAGATCACAGCGATGCCAACCGGTTAATTTTAAAGCTAACCCATAATATTGAAGCGCAAGATGTGACCATGACCACTATTTTAACCGATGGTTGTTACCTGCGCGCAAATGAAAAAAACCACTATGTACAGTTTGAAAAACACTGCTTAGATGCAACTTCAGTGCGTAAAGAGCTGGTCAGGTTGACCAAAGCTGCGCGTGAGCAAAAAGCGGAGCTGAGTACTATTTAACCTTAATTTATCATGCTTCAGATAGGTTGGATGCGCATTGTGCCATCCAGCCTTTTGGCATAAACAACCACATAAGTTTTATACTCCCTTACTCATAAGCATTAAAATACTCACGGTTGCAAACAACACCCAAGACAGATGCTTGCCTTTAGAGCCTATTAAAGCAATGAAAAAGTGAATACCAAAAGTGGCAGCAATAATTTGTGCAACGACTAACTTATCCAGTTCAGGTTGGATTAAAGCAACGACTATTCCAGCAAACCCAAACCATGCAATAGACGTTAAATGCCATGCAAAACGCAGCGTGCGTTTAGTAAAGTCGTCACTGCCAAATAACTTTGGCAAGTTGTTACGTTTAAATAATCTACATAGAATGTAACGCTCCCCAAGATATGAATGAGCAATCGCAACGCAGACCAATAACATGGCTGATAGATATAAGGTAAATACCATTTTTTCTCCTTAAAAAGCAGCTAAAAGGCACACTTTAATAGCTTGCCAAAATGATATTGCCAAGCAAAACTCAAAAAGTACGATGTCAACATCGCCCTTCAAACCAAGTAATATCAATTGCATTAAGTAAGTGTTCAGATATTGCGGCAGATAAATGGCTTAGTAACAAGGCAAATATTTCGCTATGTAGTTATTCTACATGAGAAATGTTTAACGCAGTTAATGAGTTATTTAGCTCGCTAGAATGATCAATAATTTAATAAAATTGGTATAACATATCATCGCGCACTACAACAGCTTCACCCGCTCATCTACACACTCGTAAGAGCCCATTTCAAACTCTCGACATATCCAAGGCCTGTTTTCGTAAATTGTACACATAAAAGTTTCTCTATCTAAGGCGGCGCATAAGCCGTCGCCTAATCGTTGCATTGTTTCTCCACCATACTGATCACGTTGGATAAACTTTTCTGGCACGCCGGTGTCTGACATAATCATCACTTCAAGGCGGCAACAACATGCTTGGCAACTAGCGCAAGATACACTGGTAGAAAGAGCGTCTTTAATCGGTATATTCATGAGTACCTAAAGTTTTACTAATTAGGCATGATACCTTAAATCTAATCTAGCTACTCTCTATTTATGGCAAGTTAGATAATCGTAGGTAGCACCAATAATTAAATCCTTGCAAAACTCATAGCTTACTATCGCTCATTTGTTATCGGCAATGAGCATAAATTCACAGTTTTATGCATAGAAAAACCCGAATGCTGTACATTCTGGCTTTTATGAGAAGTGTTCAAAAGCGGTGCCATTTCAGTATTTTTAACAAAACAAGCGTGATATATGCCTCAACTTTTTGACTTCTCAAGGCATAAATAGCAATGTCCGGTAGTTGTCCACGAAAAGTGACTGTCCGTAGTTATGCGATGGTTATAGTAGTGATGGATATATGGCTGCCGACGCATAGCGCGCATGATGCATTGATTTTATTTGGTTTTATTAAAGCGGCTAAAAGCAATACCAACTCCTGCACCGATCACTATACCAATACCCACATTATCAAAAACAAATTTGCCAAAAATAATACCTATTCCAGCTCCCATAGCTATAGCTAGTCCCATATTGCTAGCTTTAGGTGCTTTACTTTTGTCATCTTCGTTCATCTGGAATATCCTTATTATGAGTATCACACCAATGTATGAAACCGACGCCTTACTCTGCTGCACATACTGCGAAGAGCATTTTTAGGAAAAATTAGCGCACCAGCGACACACAAAACAAACGCAGCAGTATGTGTCAGGTGGAGCAATTTGTTAGGAGCTGCCCAAAGCCATGACTATTACCATTAAAAATAATGTTAAAAATACTGCATACACAGTCACGAAAGAATCGTAAAGCATTGAATTAAAAGTTAAAAAACGAACAGATCAAACTGTATAGCATCAGTTCCTGAAACGAGCAACTCTACAACCTCAACGCCCATTAAATGGGCTTAAAACTGTTGGCTAAAATTAGCGAGACACGAGCAAAAAGCCAACAGTTTTTTGTTCGTTTGATTGCCTTGCTATATTTTTCATACCATAATCCAATATATATTGGTACTTGAGGTTTTATATTATGGCTAAAAATACGAGCGTAACATTAGGCGAGCATTTCGATCAATTTATAACGCAGCAACTTAACTCGGGTCGCTATGGTTCTGCAAGTGAAGTGGTTCGTGCTGGTTTAAGAGTATTGGAAGATCAAGAAACAAAAATGCTTAATTTACGTAATATGCTTGCAGAAGGTGAAACCAGTGGTATTGCCGATTATTCGTATGATTCCTTAGTCTTAGAGCTAGACAAAGATAACAACTAATGTCGAAATTTGAATTATCAGGAAAAGCTAAAACAGATTTAATTAAAATAGCTAGATATACTCAATTAACTTGGGGAATAGAACAAAGGAATGATTATTTAAAGCTGTTAGATAATACTTTCCATCAACTAGCAAGTGAACCTGTGTTAGGAGTTAGTTGCGATTATATAAGAGAAAGTTACCGAAAATGCCCTCAAGGTAGTCACGTAATTTATTACAAAGAATACCAAACAAGCCAAATTTTAATTGTAAGAATCTCACACAAGAGTATGGATGTTAGCCGCGCTCTGTGAAAAATATAACAGCTTATTCTCTCCCAAAATATCGGAATAACTACCGACAAAACAAGCTATATTACGTGTCTCAATCTTCCCACGCAAAAAGCGTAATGTAAACAACTAGCCATAAACAAACAACACTTCTAACACAAAAAACGGCTTATAACGTTATGTTTTTTGACCATAGTGTAAGTGTCGTTGTGCTAACAAATAGGCACAAAAAACCCGAGCTTAACTCGGGTTTTTCTCACTCATTATCCATTAAAACTTAGGGCCACCACCGCCCATCATGCCCGGTGGCATCATGCCTTTCATGCCACGCATCATTTTTTGCATGCCACCTTTACCTTTCATCTTTTTCATCATTTTTTGCATTTGCGTAAATTGCTTCAACAATTTGTTGATGTCTTGTACTTGTGTACCAGAGCCTGCTGCAATGCGTTTTTTACGTGAGCCTTTGATGATTTCAGGACGTGTACGCTCTTTTGGTGTCATGGAGCTAATGATAGCTTCCATTTGTACAAAAGTTTTATCACCTACTTGGCCTTTTACAGCATCAGGCAGGTTGTTCATACCCGGCAGTTTTTCTAACATCGACATCATACCGCCCATGTTTTTCATTTGCTTAAGCTGCTCAGCAAAGTCTTCTAGGGTAAAACCATCGCCTTTAAAGACCTTTTCAGCCATTTTATCGGCTTTGTCTTTATCAACCTTCATCTCTACTTCTTCGATGAGTGATAACATATCACCCATGCCCAAAATACGAGACGCTATACGGTCTGGGTGGAATGGTTCTAACGCGTCAGTTCGCTCCCCTACACCCATAAATTTAATTGGTTTACCAGTAATATGACGAATCGATAATGCTGCACCACCGCGCGCATCACCATCAGTTTTAGTTAAAATCACACCGGTTAATGGTAATGCTTCATCAAATGCTTTGGCTGTGTTGGCCGCATCTTGACCAGTCATTGAGTCAACCACAAACAACGTTTCGATTGGGTTTATCGCACTGTGCAGTGCTTTAATTTCATCCATCATGTCGTTGTCGACATGTAAACGGCCTGCAGTATCAACAAGTACCACATCGATGAACTTTTTCTTGGCGTGGCTAATAGCATTAGTGGCAATATCGACTGGCTTTTGCGAAATATCACTTGGGAAAAAGTCAACGTCTACTTCGTTTGCCAAAGTTTCAAGCTGCTTGATTGCCGCTGGACGGTATACGTCGGCACTGACCACAAGCACAGACTTTTTCTTACGCTCTTTTAAAAACTTAGCTAATTTACCAATACTGGTGGTTTTACCCGCACCTTGCAGACCTGCCATCATTACAACCGCTGGCGGCTGTGCAGCTAGGTTCAGCTCTTCATTTGACTCGCCCATGGCTTTTTCAAGCTCTTCGCGAACAATTTTAATGAATACCTGACCGGGACTAAGGCTTTTTGTTACTTCAACGCCAACCGCACGTTCTTTTACTTGTTTAACAAACTCACGAACCACAGGTAACGCGACATCGGCTTCAAGTAGCGCCATACGGACTTCGCGCAGTGTTTCTTTGATATTATCTTCGGTTAGACGGCCTCTGCCGCTGATGTTTTTTAGCGTTTTACCTAAACGGTCCTGGAGGTTTTCAAACATGTATTAGGTTCCAATAAATCGTAATTGCTAAACATTATACTGATATGGCCCCGACTAATACAGTGTTCAAGTGCATACAAAGTTTCTTTTTAGAAACTCTATGCAAGAAGCAATGCTTAAAATACAATGGCTCTATAAAGGAAATTTATTATTAGGCACACTTTGATGTTGATTGTTAGCTTGTCTTTATTTGCCAGTCTGTTTTATGTGCTTGCCACAGGTCATGTTTTATCACGCCTGTTTGACAAAGACGGCCCAAATCAAAAGCTCACCATTATTTTAAGTACACTGGCAATTTTGTCGCATATGCTGCTGCTAGTAAACTCCGTGTTTACTCATGAAGGGCAAGATTTAAGCACCGTTAACGTTGCTTTGCTAACCTGTTGGGTCATTGTAGTCAGTGTCACCACAGTATCATTAAAGTTTCCTGCCACCTTATTGCTGCCTGTAGTGTATGGCTTTGCTGCCATTTTACTTACTGCAAGCCTCTTTATTCCACATCACATGGTGATGCAAACCATCAATATTGATTTAGGTTTGGTGGTGCATATTTCTTTGTCTTTACTTGCCTACTGCGTGCTTATTATCGCGACTTTATATGCGGTACAATTTTTTTACATAGATAACCGATTAAAACATAAAGACCTCGCAATTATGCACAGCCACTTACCGCCGCTCATGCAAGTAGAAAGGCAGTTGTATCAACTGCTAACCATAGGCACAACATTGTTAACATTGGCACTTATCTCAGGGTTTACATTTTTAGATGGCATGTTTGCTAAAGAGTTTATCCATAAAACAGTCTTGTCTTTAATGGCTTGGACTATTTTTGCAACGGTTACTTTAGGTCATCATAGATTTGGCTGGCGTGGCAAATCTGTGGTAATTTCTATCATGATTGCTTCAGGTTTGATGACACTTGCTTATTTTGGCAGCAGATTTATTCAAGAAGTTATCCTAGGTAAGTTTTAGCTTGACTCTTATAGCCAGCTAACGCTTAATACACGCTCAAAAGTAAGAAAGGGATCCACTGTTGGACGACATATCTACAAGCACTTTATTTATTGTATTGGGCTTGCTTATCATGATGTCAGGCTATTTTTCTAGCTCTGAAACTGGGATCATGTCAATAAACCGCATTCGACTGCGTCATCTCGAAAAAGAAAACCACCGTGCAGCTAAACGTGTAAGTAAACTGCTACGGCGCCCTGACAGGCTCATTGGCCTAATTCTCATTGGTAATAACTTAGTAAACATTGCAGCTGCTCAAGTAGCAACTATTATTGGCTTGCGCTTGTATGGTGATATGGGTATTGCTATTTCAACCTTTGTGCTCACATTAGTGGTGCTCATTTTTGCTGAAGTAACACCAAAAACATTGGCAGCGCTTTACCCTGAAAAGGTCGCTTTTCCTAGCTCAATTATTTTAAAAGGTTTATTAAAAGTACTCTTCCCGTTGGTAGTGACCGTTAATTGGATAACCAATGGTATGTTAAAACTATTTGGTATTTCTAATAAACAAATTGAAGAGCATAGCTTAAGTAAAGAAGAGCTAAAAACGGTTGTAAACGAATCAAGTGCGCTACTTCCGAGTAACCACCAAAACATGCTCACCTCAATTTTAGACCTTGAGCAAGTTACTGTTGAAGACATTATGATCCCGCGCAACGAGATCAATGCTATTGATATCAACGATGATTGGAAAATAATTTCGCGTAAGCTAACCCATGCACAGCATACCCGAGTGCTATTATTTAGAGACCAAATTGATGATGCGGTTGGCTTTATTCATTCGCGTGATGCACTGCGTCTGCTCACTAAAGAGCAATTTGATAAACCTTCGTTGCTACGTGCCGTGCGTGAAATTTACTATATTCCAGAAGGTACCTCACTCAATACTCAGCTGTTAAAGTTTCAGCAAAGTAAAGAGCGTATTGGTATTGTGGTTGATGAGTATGGCGATATTCAAGGACTGGTCACACTTGAAGATATTCTAGAAGAAGTAGTTGGCGACTTTACTACCACACAAACGCCTGCAGCCAGTGACGAAGTTAATATACAAAGTGACGGTTCAGTTCTCGTTGATGGAGCTGCAAATATTCGTGATATCAATAAAGAAATGAACTGGGTATTACCAACCGAAGGCCCTAAAACACTCAGCGGTTTAATTGTTGAGCATCTTGAAGATATTCCCGACGCCCCGCTTAGCTTAATTATCGCAAACTATCAAATGGAAGTCGTTGAGTTAAAAGAAAATATGGTTAAACTAGTTAAAGTAATGCCGGGCAAGAAAAAGCATTAAACACCTCAGTATCAATTAATAGGATAAGTACCAAGTCCGTATGCTTGGTACTTGTCATGAATACACGCCACACCGAGCAGTCTGTGTAGACAAACAGAAACTATGGTATTAAAAATCTGAAACAAAAGCTCAACCATCTTAGTAAATCAACACTCCCTTCAATTAAAACTCATAGCGCAATTTCAAGTAACAATAAATATATGAACTCTCCGGTGCAAGATAGTGGTTGGTAGAAGCGCAAAGTTTATTACTGCCATATATGCAGCTTGTTATTGAGAGGGTTTCAAAATAGATCACTTAATTATGCGAAATACTTGCACCCATTATAAAAACAAATATAAGATAGCCGTGCCACTCTTGGCAAAGCTATTAAAGGAAAAGGATCCTTCTATGAACAAGTGCTTAAATATACTTATATCGTCTGTATTTATGCTTGGTGCTGCACATGCCCACGCTAATAATCTTATTGACTCTAACGCAGAGCTGCTCACTCCCATCATAAACAAAGCACAAAAGGCTGGCTCAGTAAGGGTCATTGTCAAACTGACAATGCCAGATAGCAAAGGACTAAATGTGCCTGATGCATTTAATAATCAAATAAATCAAGTACAGAACAACCTTGGTGTAGCGGCAGTTACCTCTATCCCAGCGTTTAACTTAGCGGTATACGAAGTAACCCCAATACAGCTAGACAATTTAATAACATCTGGCTACGTTGTTAAGATACAAGAGGATATTCCACTTCCACCAACGCTTAATGAGTCCATCAAACATATCGGCGCAGATGCAATCCACACGGCACAATATACGGGTCAAGGCCAAGCAATTGCAATATTAGATACTGGCGTTGAATCATGGCATCACTTTTACAGTGATCGCCTAGTCGAAGAAGCTTGCTTTTCAACAACCAGTACAAGCAATTTTTCAACTAGCTTGTGCCCTAATGGCAATGATGAGCAATTCGGCTCAGGTGCTGCTGCAGACTGCTCTGCTACGGGTATTAATGTATGCGATCATGGTACCCATGTAGCAGGTATAGCGGCTGGACGTAATGGCAGTACTCGCGGTGTTGCACCTAACGCAGACATCGTCGCAGTACAAGTATTTTCTCGCTTTGGTCGTGAGTATGAACAATGTAGGGGCCGAGCTTGCATACTATCCTATGCTTCAGATCAACTGGCTGCATTAGAGTGGATCTTAAATAATGCTCAAACACGCAACATCGCAGCTATAAATATGAGTATTGGTGGCGGCCATCATACACAAGCCTGTAATAATGACATGCGTGCAGATGCAGTAGAAACATTAAGAGCAAGAGGTATTCTAACGGTAATTTCATCAGGAAATAGCGGCTTTAGCGACGGTGTAGGAGCACCAGGTTGTATTTCTAGTGCCATTACCGTCGGGAGTACGCGAGATAATAGCGATAATATAAGTGGTTATTCAAATAGCTCAGCACTGGTTGATATATTAGCTCCAGGGCAAAGTATTCTATCTTCTACTATACGCGGCAGGTATATAATAAAATCAGGTACATCAATGGCTGCCCCTCACGTCACTGGCGCTATAGCTGTACTCAAATCTATCAACCCTAACTTAACGCCAAACCAAATTGAAAATACCTTAGAGTCTAACTCTAAAGAAGTGACTGATAATAGAAACAACCTTCCTTTTCCTCGCTTAGATGTATTCGCAGCCTCTGCTGCAATAAAAAGCGCAATCACACTGGCAACTCCAACAGCATTAAGCACTCAAGTCAAAAGCCGCAATACAGTGACTTTAACATGGCAACCAGTTCAAGGTGCCGAAGAGTATTTTATCTCTTCACGATATAACCAGCAGAGTTGGTCTGGCTTTAATGAATCTAGTACATCTTCATCATACACGACACATAACTTAGCCTCAGGAAACTATCAATTTAAAGTACGGGCATGCCGGTTAGGAAAGTGTTCCAACATATCTAATGCATCTGACAACATTTATATCACGCCTCCAACTCCTAACACACCAAATGCACCGATAGCTAAGGTAACAGGAAATAAAGTGACAGCGACCTGGAGCCCGGTAAACAACGCTAATAATTACCTAGTCGCCATTAAATACAATGACAATACTTGGACCGACTTCAGATACTCAACTACTCGTACATCATTCTCTTGGAGCAATTTACCGGCTGGTGCTCGCAGTTACAAAATAAAAGCTTGCTATGATCAAACTTGTTCAAACGAGTCTAGTAGTTCAAATACGGTTATAGTCGCTCCAAGTACTCCTTCAGCACCATCAGCCACAGTATCTGATAACTCAACAATCACAGTTAATTGGCCAGCCGTTCATTTTGCTAATAATTATCTAATTTCGATAAAGTATAATAATAACAGTTGGACAACTTTTCGCTTTAGTAGCAATACTAATTCAATCACTTGGCATAACCTCCCAGCTGGAGCGCGCACTTACCGTGTTAAAGCTTGTTACGATGACCATTGCTCAGCAGCATCATCTACTTCTAACTCTACATTCATAAGTTTGGCAACACCAAGTACCCCTGTAGCTGCATTATCAGGTAATACTATTACTGTAGATTGGCCTGATGTTGAAGGTGCAGATTCTTATGTAGTAGCTATAAAATACAACACCAACAATTGGACCGATTTTAAATACAGCACATCCAGCTCTTCAATTTCATGGTCAAACCTTAATTCAGGCACTAGAAAATATCGTATCAAGGCCTGCTTAGAAGGCATATGTTATAACGCTTCATCCAGTTCAAACAGCATAAGCAACTAAATTTTTAAGCCTAACAAAAAGCGAGCTATTTACTAACCTTATGTGAAACCTATATTGCACTAATTTAAAACCCGATGACCATTTGTCGGGTTTTATTAAATCGGCGACAACATTCACTTCTTATGCTTATAAAGCCATATTGTCACAACCCCTTAGATTACAAAAGCTTTCATATCCAGCCATAAATTTGAAATAATATAGTCATATCAAAGTCATTAACCTATGTTTGACTGTCCCCTTTTTATAATTAATGAAAATAAAAGGGTCTCACATGTTAAAACATTCGTTAAAGCACTCTCTAATCGCACTCTCTGTTACGGCTATTTTGGCTGGTTGCTCACTCGATGGTGACAATGGTAAAAATGGCGCACAAGGCCCACAAGGTGTTGCAGGCGAGCAAGGACCCGCTGGCAGTAATGGAGACAATGGCCTAAACGGGCAAAGTGGCACAAATGGACAAAACGGTGCAAATGGACAAAACGGTGTAGACGGCCAAGACGCAAACCGTTTATTAGATATTCAGCTAGTCGGCCGCGCTGTACTTAACGCACAAAGCCCTGAAGGTGCCGCTGAAATTGTGGCTTATCAAGCCTCTAAAAAGTGGATTTATGCCATCAACAGCTCAGGCGATCAAGCGGTTGTAGAAGTGTTACCCGCCACGTCTTTTGACAGTGCAGTACTTGCTAAAAATAACGAAAATGTAACGACCAACACCAACCTAAGCAGTGCCTTAACACTAAAACTGAATGACCACACACCCGGCGATGCCAACAGTATTGCGATTGATAACAACAACCAAATGCTAGCCGTTGCAATGGCCGCTAAAACAACCGGTGAAGCAGGCCATATTGCATTTTATGATATCTCTGGCGATACCCCTGTATTTATCAAAAACGTACTCGTAGGTGCATTGCCTGACATGGTGACATTTAACCATGATGGTACTAAAGCCGTCGTTGCCAATGAAGGTGAACCTGCAGGTGACTACAGCGTTGACCCAGAAGGCACTATCAGTGTAATTAACATAACCAATGGCGCAGTAGCAGATACCGCCACGCACATTGACTTTAAAGCATTTAATGACAAACAAGCCGAGCTTGAAGCGCAAGGCATAGTGTTTGCTAATCCAACAGGACGCACTATTAACGGTAACTTGATTAATACCACCGTTGCGATGGATTTAGAACCTGAATATGTCAGCATCTCAAAAGATAACCGTTATGCCTACGTTTCAATCCAAGAGAACAATGCCATTGCGGTGGTTGATTTAACCGATAATAGTGTAAAACTGATGGGTCTTGGCTTTAAAGACTGGTCAAACCTAACCATGGACGCCTCAGACAAAGACGGAAAAATTAATTTTAAATCGTACCCAGGCCTATACGGCATGTATCAACCAGATACTATCTCTAACTTTTCATGGAAAGGCGCTAACTTTATTGTTAGTGCTAACGAAGGGGATGGCCGAGAATACTTCTTTGATACCACAAGCGAAGCTGATTGTACTGCCAAAGGCGGTTTAGATTACGACAAAGACGATGGCTGCTTAGCGTATATTGACGAAAGCCGCGCTAAAGATTTAACCCTTGCAGATAACTTTGCCTACCTCAACAACGACAACGATGATATTGGCCGCCTTAAAGTGACTACGGTTAAAGGTGATAACAATAACGATGGTCAATACGAGCAATTATATACTTATGGCGCACGCTCATTCACCATTTGGGATAGTAACGGTATGGTGGTATTTGATTCTGGCGACCAAATTGAGCGCATCACTGCCTCAATTCACGGCAGTGCATTTAACAACGACGAAGATACCAACGAAGGCGACACACGCTCTGATGCAAAAGGTCCAGAGCCAGAAGCGCTGGCTTTAGGCTACATTGGTGAGCGCTTATTTGCTTTTGTTGGTTTAGAGCGCATGGGTAGCGTAATGGTTTACGACATTACCAATCCTTATGACGTGAAGTTTGCGGATTACTTTTATAACCGTGGCACCGTTGAAGGCGCAGATATAAGCGGCGACTTAGCACCAGAGGGTATGGCATTTGTACCTGCTGAGCAAAGCGCTACTGGCAAACCACTACTGATTGTGGGTAATGAAATTTCTGGCTCAGTAGCCGTTTGGCAAATTGCATTGAAAGATTAGGTGCAAAAGGCTAGCGACAGCGAACGAAGTGAGTGCGCTTCTTTTGCGCAAGTTAGGTGCAAAAGTTTAATGACAAAGCGCAAAGCGCTCACATTCCTTTTGCGCAAGGTGAAATGAGCCATTTTAACTCATGTTGAGTGGAGCAGCTCACCTAGGTGCAAAAAATACCCTCTGTCGGGTGGCGCCTTCGGCTTAACCGACCTACCCCTGTAGGTCGGTTAGATACGATTTCAGCTACTATCAGCTACTATCAGCTACTAAGAATACAATTGCGATTAGCCCTCTCGCACCTGTTTAAAATAAGCCAACGTTTGCCTGATTGGGTAAAGTGACATCGCACAGATGGAGACTAAACTTGCCCCCCAGCCACCAAGTTCATATACAAGACCCAATTCATGGTAGTCAAAATAGCCTCTGGCAACCAGTTGTATAAACGAAACAGAAATAGACACTAGTAATGTATATAAACAAACACGGGTTGATACAGAAAATAAACACCGAATAAATCTATGCATAAGAAATATACTGACAATGAGAATAGTAATTACACCCACCCATGATAAGTAAAAAATTTTGATTTTACTATTTAAGTCAATGTCTAACATTAATAAATAGACTTCAAGTGGTTCAACGAGTACTTGAACCAAAAAAAAGCAAGTAACCGTAATAAAGCAAGAGTACATTTCATGTTGCTGTAATGAGTTAAGCTCGCCTTTTCTTACAAAAAATAATCGCCAGCGATAGGTCGGAAACTGCGTTACAATAAACCACAATAGGAGCAGCCCAATGTAAACTGTCATGATCATCGCTACGTGATCCAAAAACTCTATAAATGGACTCAAAGCTACCATCACTCCTGTATTTGTTTATAAATATACGGTTTTAACATGGCAGATAACGCTCAGCTTTCGCTAAAAATCACTAGCTCAGATATATACATTTAAAAAAAGCACATACAAAATGTAAAAATGGC
Organism: Pseudoalteromonas holothuriae; assembly: GCF_945859825.1. Lineage (GTDB taxonomy): Bacteria > Pseudomonadota > Gammaproteobacteria > Enterobacterales > Alteromonadaceae > Pseudoalteromonas > Pseudoalteromonas holothuriae. The sequence continues at coordinate 58,473 of NZ_CAMAPC010000002.1, read as the reverse complement.
GACTCGATGTCGCCATTTTGATTGAATGAGATTTTATATAGTCACGTTATTGCGCTGCACGTTTTTCTTTAAAATAGTCTTTTAACGACTTAATTGGGTATGAGGCTACATATGCCAAAGCGGTCAAGTTACATATCCACACGCCTAATTTGTATATTATGCTAAGTTCATGATAATCATAATAGCCTCTCGCTATCAACTGCATGCCTTGTAGCATCATAAACACTAACGTGGTGTATACGCATACTCGTGCGGCTTTAGAAAATGTACAACCGCGAACCAAATGCAAGCAAAAAAGCGTGGCGATAAACATAAATAAAAAAACCGTATTGGTCGTGTAGAACAGTTTAATTTTTTCCACTTTTTCCATTTCAAGGGATAACATAAAGTGCTCTAATTCAGAGCCTAAAATATGAAAAAGAAGAAAACAAAATGCGGTTAAAAAACACGAATAAAGCTCATGGTGTTGCACTGATGCTAAGTCTTTTTTTACACCAAAGAACAACTTCCATTTCATAGCTGTAAACTTTTTTCCCCAAAAAACCACGATAAAAAATGCAGCAATATTAAATACCCACCCTAAAGCATATAAAATCTCATTCATGTTAAGTCCTTATATTTAACTCCTAGCAAACGCAACTATAAAGAGTGGGCCAATGAGCGCCGGCGGCTTGTTGAGGTTCACCACCTTTGAGAGTCGCCCCGCCAACCTGCTGCGCATTTTCTTTCGATAGTTCTTTCAGTTTCTTTGATTTAATTGTTAGTTTCATTGAGGCTTTCATCATCCTAATCCTTATGTGTAGGCATATACCCCTCACCTCTGCGGCCAATATTAACCCAGTGTACACAACTTGGCAACATTGATTTTCGTTTGATTTACGCGCAAAGGATTGGTTTATATGAAAATATTAATATTCTCGTACCTAATACGACAAAACATTTATCGCATCAGTCAAGTTATGTTACTTTCTCACTGCCTGTTCGACAAATAAATTAGTTAATAAGTGTGACTGGTTGGTCAAGTGCTTACGTCTTTACGCTTAGCTAAAAACTCAAGACTAAATGTCTAAACCCCAACTTATCTTAAACGAGACGCACTTTGCCCAACCGGCCTACAAATTTACCACCGCAACTGTTTGCCGCGCCCCACCTGTTTGCCGTACACTCAAACTATTATTATTTAAATTCACCGAGGCATGTGTGTCGTCAGCCAATCAAAAACCAACGGGCTTTTTTAGCCAGCTTATTTTTAACATTATTATTCCTGTGGTAATTTTAACCCGCTTTTCTGGGGCTGAGTACTTAGGGCCAACGCTTGGGGTGATTATTGCACTAATATTTCCTATTGGTTTTGGTCTGTGGGAGCGCAATAAAACCGGTAAGTTTAACTTTATCTCGGGGCTGGGCATTATTTCAGTATTGATGACGGGCGGCATTAGCCTATTGGAGCTTGACGCAAAGTATATTGCCATTAAAGAAGCCTTGATCCCCGGGCTCATTGGTGTGGCGATTATTGTCAGCCAGTACACCAAATACCCATTGCTTAAAACCATGCTGTTTAACGATAAGGTAATGGATATTCCCAAAATTGAAAACGCGCTAGAGCAAAAAGGCAACACCAGTAAGTTACCCAAAGTGCAAATCGTAGCGTCTAATATTTTAGCTGGGTCGTTCTTTTTATCGTCAGTACTTAATTACGTATTAGCGAAAATGATTGTGGTAAGCCCAGCAGGCACTGAGGCATACAATAATGAGCTAGGCCGCATGACAGCAATTAGTTATCCAGTGATTATGGTGCCCAGTATGATCTTGTTCTTTTTAGCGCTCTATTACTTGTTTTCTTCTCTTAAAAAGCTCACCGGCTTAAAGGTTGAAGAAATGTTGATTGAACAATAAACATCACGTTAATACAGTTGCTCTTGCATTAAAGAGCAACGCTCCTATAAATATCATGCTCATTTTGAGCTAATTCAAGCACCATCTTATCGATGGCTGCAATGACGACTTCTGGTTCAGTTACTTGTACAAAATGCCCACTCTCATTACACACATACTGTGTGGTGTATGGTGCTAGTTTAAGTAACTCTTTTTGATACTCTAAATGTATATCAAACGCTGCTTGTGGTACAAATGGCATTTTTTTGGCCCCTGATAGTACCGCCACAGGAATGGCTGGAAAGTCGCCAGCTTGGGTAATTTGCAACACGGTTTCATCAATACACTCATCTTCAGAGTGTTTATACTTATCGAATAGCTTTTCAATCTTTTTTACCCCCTCATTAATTACACGAAGTGGCAAAGGCGCAGTAAATAGGCGCTGCGCGGCAATTTCTTCTGGATGAGGCGCATCAACAAACACCACACCAGACACTTCATCAGGGTATGTTCGGGCATATAAATTTGCATAAAGCCCACCCAGTGAGTGACCAACTAATAAATAAGGCGGCGTAATGTCAAGTTCGGCTAATAAGTCTCTGAGCTGATCTACAATCACTTTACCCAATTGATGTTGAAGTGCTTTTTTTGATTGCCCAACACTGAGTCGATTATAAAGCAGTATTTCGTACCTATCACTGAGGATTGTATGTACTTGGTTCCAAGTATCAAACTTCATCCTAAAACCATTAAGAAAAACAATTGACGGTTTTTTAAACCCCATTAAAGCATACTCAAACCCCTGACGACTTATCATCACATCACTCCCTGATTATTTATTACTCTCAATGTCCCATAAAACAGCAGAGTATTACCAGCTTTATTATTACTATTTTATTTCTATTTCATGCATTTAGAGTTTTAAACCTAAGTTTATTATTACTATTTACAACTTAAATACCGTTCGCTGTTTGAATACTTTAAAATCAAATGATGTGCTATACATCAGCATCATTTGATTTTAGCAAGTTAAGCACCGCATCAGAGTGCTGCTTTTTAGGTAAAGAAATAGCATAAAAGTGCTCAAAGGAGCTGGGCAACGCTTGATACTCTTCTAAGCTACCATTTTTTAACTCATCTAATACCACTAATGGCGGTAATACAGCGCACGCTCCACTATCACGACTCAACAAACGCAACATCGCCATATCGTCTGCCTCAGCTAAAATATTTGCTTTGTATTGGTTTATTGCACAAATAGAATCAAAGGCTGAGCGCACTTCTGTATTGGGTGCGGGTAAAACCCAATTAACTCCCTCGTAACCCTGCGGAAAGGGCTTGGTCGGTTTTTGGCCTTTTGGCCCAACAATTGAGATGGGTTGACGACGCAACAGCTGATGTTGCCAAGCTTGTTGGTTGTTGTCGTTACCCACCATACGATTAGTCAATACAAAGTCAAACTCATGGTTTATCAAGCCATCGAGTAAATTCACTAACCCTCTGCTTGAGAGCTTAAGCTGTATATTTTGCGCTGCCAGTAACGGCGCAATAAGCCCTTCAACAAAGTTTCGTGACAAATGCGTTAACACCCCTATCGAAATAGATTGCTTAGTTGATACCACCCCAAATTTTAGTAACTGCTCAAGTTCATCACCGGTGCTAAATATATCTTGTGCATACGTCAAAACACGTTGTCCAGCATCCGTTAAGCGTAACGTACGACCCACTCTATCAAATAGCTTTACACCGTAGCGCTGCTCTAATGAGCGAATTTGCGTAGACAATGCCGATTGTGATAAATGCAGCTCTTTGGCTACCTGAGTTAAGTTACCAAGCGTGGCAACTCGCCAAAAATAATACAAATGATGGTAGTTAAGTCTATTCATAAATGTTCTCTTATTTAGAACGTTTGATTAAAATATATGTATTTTATTTTATCAAGTACATTCGGGCACAATGTGGTCACTATTGATGGAGACACCGCATGCTTGAGTATTTTGTAACTGCATTATTACTACTGGTGCCACTTGCACCAATGATAATTGGCTTTTGGTCTGGCTGGACTGTACAAAACGACACCCTTATTGCTAAAAAAGCGCTGCTGTGCTTGAAAATAAGTATTACATCTTTTGCTGTCTTGGCTGCTATTTCACTATTTTCGTCGACGAGTATTACTCCTGATCTTTGGCGTTTAACCCCTTTAACTTGGGTGATCACCACGTTGGTACTGGGGATAGGATTTGTCGTCACGCGCTTTAGTCGCCAATATATGTATGGCGAACCCCGTCTTGGTTATTACTATCGCTGGCTTTTACTTACATTATCGGCGGTATTAATCACCGTACTCGCTAATAATTTACTGCTATTGCTATTTGGCTGGGTGTTAATCAGCCTCTCTTTGCACAGATTACTGGTGTTTTACCCTAACCGAGCGAGAACCCAACTCGCTGCTCATAAAAAATTCATTATTGCTCGTATCAGTGAGCTCAGCCTAGCATTGGCATTTTGGCTACTTTACGAACAGGCAGGTAGCGCCAATATCACCACCATTTTAAACATGCTACAAACAGGTGGCCTCGCACCATCAACGAGTCTTACCTTGGCAGCGTGTTTTATCGCACTCACAGCCATACTTAAATGCGCACAATTGCCGGTTCATGGTTGGCTTATTCAAGTGGTGGATGCACCCACTCCAGTCAGTGCTTTGTTACATGCTGGCGTCATTAATTTAGGCGGTTATTTATTAATATTATTTTCCCCGGTTATGCAGCAAAGCCCGTTGGCAAATAGCTTACTGCTGGGGGTAGCGGGTATCAGTTTGTTGTTAAGCGCGCTTATCATGCAAACCCGCGTGAGTATTAAGGTTAAGCTTGCTTGGTCAACCAGCGCCCAAATGGGCTTTATGCTGGTTGAATGTGCATTGGGCTTTTATGAACTGGCGCTATTGCACCTTGTTGCCCATTCGCTTTACAAAGCGCATGCCTTTTTATTTGCCGGTAGCACCGTACAGCAATATCAACATGTATTACTCGCGCAGCAAAATAACCACTCTTACACCCGATTGGCTTTAAGTGCCATGGCCGGTGGTATGTTGGTGTTCGGCGCTTCATTACTGGTACATAGTGCTTGGTCACTGTGGCTATTACTCGGTATTGGGCTAAGTCTTCATATATACACACAAGCTTACTCCATCAAAAACCAGCTTGTGGCACTGGCAGGCGCTGTACTGATGACTGCACTCATTGTTACTTGGAAATTATTTGCCAGCAGCTGGTTTGGTTTACCCGAAGTAAAAACTGTGAGTATTTGGGCTGATATGTACTTAATAATTATTGTTATTGCACTGCTTGTACTCACTCAAGCCTTAAGCAAAAAGCAAAAAAATGGCGCAACCTCTGGTTTGCAAAATGCCTTTTTTGCAGGCTTGTATCTTGATGAGTGGTTTACCCGCTTTACCCAACGCGTGTGGCCTATCAACTTAACACCTGCGAATATGACACACTCACATAATGCCAAATAAGGACTTGACGATGAATACTGCGTTAAATACAGCACACTTATCAAAAACGCCTGCATTGCTTGAAACACTGCAAAACGTCAGTCTACAAGTTGCACCGAGTTGGCCGCTTGATCAAATGATAGCCGTTAACCCTTACTGGCAAATGCGTGATATGCCCATTGAGCAAGTAGCAACTCAACTCAAAGCCACCAGCAATATAGACTTACTTTGGCCCTGCAAGCATTATGTAGTGCAATATCATGAAGGTCACATTTCAACACAGGCGATAGAGCAAGCACTACAAGCTCATCCAACGCTTAAGCATTTAAGTGTTAGTCAGTTTGTTATTGAATCAACCAACACCGCGACACTTGAGCGCCATGATATTTCTTTTACATCTTATGTGGAGCAGCAAAGTAGCAATACTCAGTTGAGCATTTCACAAGAGTTAAACTCACATATTAGCCAATTTTGTGCATGGTATTTTCAGCACCATGACAGCCAACCATCACAGCAACTCTCTGGACATTTATATTCGCAATATCAAAACTTTGTAGCGCAAGATCAAGGCTTGTCTATGCTACTTGACATTAAGGCCCTGCATAAAAAATATGCAGACTTACCTGAGTCTGCCCAAGCACTTATCAGCCAATGTGAACAGGCTTTTGAACTACCCAATAAAGCATGGCCTTATTACGCGCAAAATTTATTGTTGCAGCTAAATGGTTGGGCCAGCTGGGTTGCCTATCTAAATTGGCAAGCCAACCTGTATGGTAAACCAGCCGCATGGCATTTAGATCTTATTGCAATTAAATTAGGGTGGGAGCTGGTTTTATTTGAACACCTGCAACAGCAAGACAGCGCTGAATTTGTTCAAACTAACCAGCATTGGCAATTTGCACTTGAGCATTTTGAGCCACGTTTATCGGCTATTGCTCAACATCAAAGTTATCAATTTGTTTGGTGGCGTGCCAAAGAAATTGAGTATCAAACAGCGCTGGCTAAAAAGCTGCAAACTCCAGCGCCTCAAAACCCCCAACAAAGTACGCAACTACAGGCAGTGTTTTGTATTGATGTGCGTTCAGAAGTTTTACGTCGCCATTTAGAGCGTCAAGACGCACATATTGAAACACATGGGTTTGCGGGCTTTTTTGGCCTACCTATAGAGCTTAAACTAAAAGATAACCCTTTAAAGCGGCCGCAACTTCCGGGGTCGCTCGCACCAGTGCTATCAGTATCTCCGATAAATACACCATATTCGCTAATTTCATCTGGCCACCAAGCTGGTAGCTGGGATCAGGTATTTAAACATCCAGCAAGCTCTCTACCAATCGTTGAAAGTGCTGGGTGGCTGGCATTGGTCAATATTATTAAACGCACCATTTACCCAAAAAAATCTAACAAGGTACTGTGCGCGGTAGGTCAAACTGATGACTGGCTAATAGAGCAAGAGGGACTTGAGTTAAGCACGGCACAAAAAGCAGATTTAGCACAAAAAGTACTGCACTTGCTCGGCTTTAAAACCTACGCCCCGGTGGTACTTTTGGTGGGCCATGCTAGTCACAACGAAAACAACTTACATGCCGCAAGTTTGGATTGCGGCGCATGTGGTGGCCAAAGTGGTGAAGTAAATGTACGCGTTCTGTGCGCGCTGCTAAATGATGAAAATGTGCGTAACGAGCTTGCTAACAGGCATGTTGCCCTACCAAACACGACCCGTTTCACTCCCGCGATACACAATACCACCACGGATGAGGTAACCTTGTTATCGCAAGAAAGAGAGCAAATAAGCCAGTGGCTTAACCAAGCTACCATCGCCACTCAAAAAGAGCGTGCGATAAGTCAATCACAAGCTAATGAGCAAGATATACAATCGTTACCGCACACACTAAATCGCCGCCAACTTGATTGGTCAGAAACGCGCCCAGAATGGGGGCTTGCAAATAACAGTGCATTTATTATCGGCCCGCGTGAGTTAACGCGTGCCACAGATTTTAATGGCCGCACATTTTTGCACTCATATGACGAATCTCTTGATACAGACGGCAGCACCCTAGAGTTACTACTTACCGCGCCGATGCTGGTCACCAACTGGATAAATATGCAATATAATGCCTCGGTCACCGCACCAGATAAACTAGGCAGTGGTAACAAAGTGCTGCATAACGCGGTAGGTGGGCATATCGGTGTATTTGAAGGACAAGGTGGTGACCTAAGAGTAGGTTTGCCTTTACAATCAGTACACAATGGTCATGAATGGATGCACGAACCGATGCGACTCACCGTGGTCGTGCGCGCATCTAAAACCGCCCTTGAGCACATTATTAACAAACACCCAGACGTGAAACAGCTTATTGATAACGGTTGGATTTACTTATGGCAATGGTCAAATACAGGCCTGCAACAATGGTCTAATGGTAAGTGGAAAGTGCGTTAAAATAACACTATCAGCAGCGCAATAAATATCAGGTATTTATTGCGCTGCTTGCTCTCAATCAAATGAAAAAAACGAAGTTAAACACCCTCGTGTATCGATTATTTTTTTAGCGATGTTAAGTCATCAATAAGGTCTTCTAGCTCTTCAACTAAATGACGGCGTTGCTTATCAGACATAGTACTGAAAATATCAGCTAAAAATTGGTAGTCATGTTGCCTATTGTGGGCAATGCGCTGTTTTAGTTCAGCAGATCTCAATTGTTCTGGCTCACTCAATAAATTTAATAACCTTGCTTCAAATTCTTTATCTCTATTTGGCTGCATAAACAAGGCCTTGAGTTGCGCTTGATAGTCAATCCTATATTGATACCACAATTCAGCAGTTGTCATTTGCTTATCATACAATGTGACAATCATATTTTCTTGCTCGTCACTTAAATTACCTAACCAGCGCTGTAAGTTATTTTCTCGATTTTTCAACCAACGCTTCTTGCGCTTTTTAGCTGAGCGCTTGTCTCGTTTTTCTTTGCTGTCTAATTCTGATTCAGCCAACTGTGCGAACAACTCAAGTGCTTGCTCTTGAGTAAGCATGGGTGCCATGGCCACCAAGTCAGGTGTTAATTTATCTCTTAGTCGAACCCAGTGAGAGCGCATTTTATTTTGCAGGCTTTCAATACGCTGTGCAGAGATATTACCCGTTTCGACATCCGCCTTTATTTCATTTAGTTGAGCCACATACTTATCTAGTTCTTCACTTTTATGCCAGCTTAACCATTGCTGCAAATGCTCATCAAAGTGCTCCTCTTGCTCATCTGTCAACGAAATATAATCATCTACATACCAGTAAGTCAGCCAGTCTGCATTGCGATAGGCAAACTTTGTTGAGCACCCTGCAATGGTGAGTAACGCGAGCAATATTATTATTTTTTTCATTTTTAATCCTCTAAAGCACTTAATGGCTATTAGTCTATACCTGTGCTTTGCAAAAACGGATTAAAAAAATGTCTACAAATATGTCAATGCAATACATTTGGTGTTTATCACACTCAAATATGCTTGCAAACTCACTGTTTGTAGCAATTATTGCAAAATATAGTGAGTACTTTTTGTTACAAATGCCTTATTGCACAGACTTTAATGCAGCCAAAGCCTGTGATGCTTTTTCAGTTTGTACAAAAATATGGTCATGATAAAAACCTGCTATGACATTTGCACTGATATCATAGCTTGCCAATTTATTTGCAAAAGCAGCGGTTAAACCAACTGCATCAAGGCTTGAATGGACGCTTAACGTAATACATTTAAATACCGACTCATAGGAGTAATTAAATTGATCAGCCATAGATTTGCTAACCACCAGCGTCATGCCTTCTTGCTCCAAAAACATCGCCTTTGGGCTTAATTGTGCGGCATCGCCATATTGACCACCGGCAACACTAATAAACACATACTCCTCATCCAAAAGCTCAGGCTCCATGGTGCTAAGTAATATGGCTAAGTTAGTTTCTCCTGACATTACGACCTCTATTTGTTCATTAATTTTTTAAATACGTAATAATTACGCGTGAATCCTCAATAGCCAGTCAGCTCAGCGTACCCTTTTCCTTCAAAGCCACCCGTTGCTGTCACACGTCCTTCCCAATATGGAAATATCAGCTTGTTTCGCGCATCTTTTGTTACCGTTTCAATAACGATTGGCTTGTGACCTTTTAGAGTAACTTGCCATTTACTCGGATATTGGCTGCCATCAAGCTTAATATGTTCAAGTACTGACAAGGAAATATGCGCTTTAGGGATAGCGCTAGTCTGACCATCTTTTGCTATGTGTGTGCCACTACAATACTCATAATTTTGCGCTTTGCCGCGAATACAAAACAACATTAAGCCCTGCTTATTTGGTGTGTCACTGACCAAGCTAAACCAGTCCCAACCAAGCTGCTGTTTATCAATTAAACTGGCTGACCACTCTCTGTCATACCAAGCGTTGCCAGTCACTTTATAAGTCTTTCCGGCAAAGGTTACACTGCCATTAACGTCTAAAAACGGGTAACTAAAATAATACGACGCGTGACCACTTTGCGTTTTTTGACTATAGCCTTGCTCTCCATGCAAGGTAATTGGGCTGTTACTTAATGATAAATCAACGCCCTCCCCCTCATACACAGCCTGTAGTCGAAGGGGTAAAAAGTCTTCACCTACACTGCTTAAATGCCAATCATCAATTTTGGCACTAAATGGCACGCTGCTTATTTGCGCTTGCTGTGCACGGGCAAAGCGTTCGTAGGCTTTATGCTGTTGTTTGTGTTGAACGGCAAAATGAGCAAAATACAGATTATTATCCCACCAAGGGGAATTTATTTTACTTGGTAATAGCGCGCGAAATAACGTCCATTGCACACCAAAGCTCTCACCACTTTCGCTTTGCAAATTAGCGGTTACATACCACCACTCAATACCTTGTTCCACATGCGGGCCATGATCTTTTGGAAACACCAAAGGCACCCCTTTTTTAACCACAGCTCCCTGCGCTGAATGCCAAGCATGCTGGTTTGGTTGGTTTGGTTGGTTTGGTTGGCATGCCCACAGTAATACACATGGCAATATTAGCCACAACTTTGAAACCATATTATGAGCGCTCCTTTGCACACAGTTGCGTTAATCTAGCGACAGGCAAGTACGCGCATGCCACAGCGACCAACACCAGCGTTAGGCAGGTTAAAAGTAGTGCGCCCACATCTAAGCTAAAATAAATCGTCCAACCGAATGCTATCGGCATCACAAACTCCAGTAACGCCATGCCTAATAGTAAACCTAATGGAATCGCAAAACAGGCCGTAAATAAAACAATACCCGCCGTTTGTAGTAGCTTCATAACCAGCATTTGTTGGCGTGTTACCCCTAAATTTCTAAGCACCACGAGCTGCTTTAATTGCTGTGCACTGAGACTAAGTAGGCTGGTGCATAAGCTTGCCAGTGCAATGGCTAAAATAAAGCCATTGAGCGCTTTAGTCACGACAAACGTATCGTCAAATAATGATTTGGCAATGCTTTTAAAGCGCTGATTAGGTGTAATTTGTGTGCTATCAATATGCAGCTCATTGACAAGATATTCGCTAAACTGGGCAACAGAAGTGGTACTAGCAAGCTTTATTGCATAGCCATAAAAAACGCTATGTAGGCCACTTTCTCGCATTCGCGTTTCAAGCGTTAACAACGACATACTTGGGTTACCATAATCGTAAAAAAAACCGCTAACACGGCAAGTGAAATGTTGTTCATTTTGTACAAATGTCAGTGTTTTACCTAGTTCAACACCATATTTAATTGCACTTTGCTCATTAGCTAAACAACCATTGTGTTTGAAGTGCTCGATGCTTACCCGCTCACCCGTTGTCATCGAAATATGTTGATAAAACTGTGCGTTTTTACCATAACTGGCCAACTTGGTTGGTTGAGTGCCCACTCGCCCCTCGCTTTGCAAGTAACTACTCAATAGTGCAACCTGTGAATGTGCTTTTAACTCACTGACAAGGGCATCATTTTGCGCTTTTAGAGGCAAGTAAATATCGGCGCTGAGTTGTTTTTCTAAGTGTGCATTAAGCGTTTCGCTAAAGCTTTTTACCATCACTTGCATACCAATGGCGCTACCCAAGGCCACTAAAATTGCCACAATAGCGATATGTAAATCTTTAAGATGTGTGCGAGTATCAGCATGTAACCATTGATAAAGTGGGTTAGTTAGCGAAAGAGGTATCCAAAGCAAAGCCCTTAAACATTTTGGTACTAACAATACAAACAACAGCATTAAACACAAACATAATGCCAGCGCTTGAAACTCAGTATGTGCAAACAGGCTTAGCCAAATAAGCAACGCAGTTATAACCACTAATATCAGGTAAAAAAAAGCGTTACTTTGTTGTGCAAAGCGCCTAGTTTGCGCCACCAACATCACAACAAATGCCATTAAATTAAGAGCAAACCCCAGTAATACATTAAACCACTGCCAACTAACAACCAATGCCTTATCAAGCTGATATAATCCAACTAAAGTGCGATTAACATCAATAACTAGCGCATTAGCAATCACAAAACCACCCAATGTACCCAGCAAAGCAGTTAGCAAACTCAAAGCGATTAATTCAATTGCTAGACTGACTGATATACCGAGTTTGGTACACCCCAATAAATGCATTTGTGTTAGCAGTTTTTCTCTTGCACTGAGTGTCAACTTAATTGCATTAAAGCTTAAAAATGCCGCCACCACATAACCTAACATGGCTAATGCACTTAAATTAAAAAAGAAAGCTTGAGATAACACATCAAAATTTTGCTGATCAGCACGTACTAACTGAGCTTTGCCATCAAGCAGCTTTTTAGCAACAGCGGCTTGTTCTTGCGATAAATCTGACAGCTCAATGAAACTCAGCTTTCCTTGAGCATTTAGTAGTTGATCCGCATAAGCAATATCAGTAATCGCCCAAAGCCCTATGCCCTCTTGAAAACGAATATCAGGCTGCCCCTGTTCATGCTCAAAATTAAACTCAATCCGATTTTCAGAGTCACTATAAAGGCGAGGTTTAAACTGCGAGTCTACTAACAATGTTGATAAAGAAAACTCGGCATCAGGTTGCCCTTTACCTGCTTGTTGCTGCAATTGATTGGGCATATTGTTGGACATAGTTATCCACTGCAACGTATCCACACCCTGTATCGCTATATTTTGTCCGTTTTCAGTGGTTAAATTTCCTCGTAGCACAGGCCAAGCATTAACAAAACCATGTCTGCGTAACGATAGCCATATTTGGCCATTGATATAAGATTGACCAATAAGCGGCTTTACAATATGAGACACCGGGCTGTTTACTAAAGCAGAAGAGTGCTCATAACGCGTTTTTGCTTCTTGATTTAACCCTGTAATTGCTGTGAGCAATGCGCTGCCCAAGCTAAAACCCAACACAAACAATGCTAGCAGCCAAGGATGGCGGCGATAAAATGCGATATGTGTCGCAATAACTAATTTTATCTCGTTATTCAAACTGACCATCTCTTAGCACTTTCACATTATCAAAGTAGTCAGTGAGTTGGTGACTATGCGTTACCATTACTAAACTTATTTGCCGTGCTTGGCATAACTCCATCAGCAATTTAACCACTTGATGAGAGCGTTGCTGATCTAGGTTCCCGGTAGGCTCATCAGCAAGAATAATGCTTGGTTTATTCAAAATGGCTCGGGCAATCCCTACACGCTGCTGCTCTCCCCCAGATAACTGATGGGGCAACGCGCTTAATTTATTATATAAACCCAACTTTTGAACCAGTTCATCAAACTGTGCAGGCACTTGATCAGTAAAGTTCAAGTTATGCTGAAATAAAATATTTTGCTTTACCGTTAGACAGTCAAGCAGTTGATAATGCTGAAATATAAGACCAATTTTACGGCGGTACAATGCCAATTGCTGCTCATTCAACTGAGATAACTCTAAGCCATTTACTTTAACCGAGCCGCTGTCGGGCTTGAGGAGCCCAGCAAGAATATGCAATAAAGTGGTCTTGCCACAACCACTGTCACCCAATAAAGCCAAATGCTGCGACTGAGGTACATCAAGAGTGAGTCCATTAAAAATAGTATGCTTTTCACCCCCATCAGCCCGGCTAAAAAACAAATTTGATACTTCTATCACGATATCTCCTTTAAGCTATGAACAAAGTCTAACATTGCGCTGAATAAATAAACACTTGCCTCTAAAAGGCGCAATGTATATCGCTTATTAAAGCTCTTATGTGCCTATAAAAACGGCACACTGTTTATCTCAATACAAATCACTTGTCAGCAACTAAAAAACACCCTATTGTCTAGCCCATATTATACAAACTCGTATTTCATCAAATATATAAGGCCATTGCACATGCGTGTATTAATTGTGGGAGCAGGTATCGCTGGAAGTGCTTTATTTAGATGATATTGCATTCGACTTATTTTGACCGATGAGTATCAACGTAACCTCAAAGCCAATAATGTGTAAAGAACGGCCCTCTTAATAACAACTTATCGGCACATTAACAAAGCATATAGCTCAGCTAACTATTTCTTACCTATACGTTTAAAGTCTTTATCAATAAACGCAAATGACCTTACTGGCCTTGCCTATTTTTATCACACTTGGGCAACATACAAGATTTTCCAAATCACTCTAATTTTATATAATCAGACAAAACGCCATACAAAATATTTAAGTCTATAGGTTTAGGTATGTGAGCATTAAAGCCTTGTTCTAAATAACGATTAACATCTTCAACCATAACGTTTGCAGTCAAGGCGATAACAGGAGTTGCGCGATTGATCAGGCTAATTTCGTGTTGTGCCTGAACGCCGTCCATGATAGGCATATTGATATCCATTAAGACTAAGTCAAATTTTTGTTCTTTAAAAGCATCAACAGCTAAAGCGCCATTGTCGACAAGCACAAGTTCAGCTTTAGTACCTTTCAACATGGTCGATATAAGTATCTGATTTATTTTGTTATCTTCTGCAACAAGCACATACTTCCCTTTTAAATCAGGCGGGTTAAGTGACTTTTTGAACGTCATCTCTGATTTATTTGATGCTCTAGCAAGTGGCAATATAACGTCAATCATAGTGCCACGACCAAGTTCACTGGCTAATTTTAACGAACCCTGCATCATTTTCACTAAACTCAGCGTGATAGACATTCCCAAGCCCGTACCGCCATACTGCCTTGTCGTTGAAGTATCTGCTTGTGAAAATCGATCAAATATGCGTGCTTGAACCTCTGAACTCATGCCAATACCTGAGTCTTTAATGCTTATTTGAACCGCTTGCTCATTTTTATATGCAATGCAACTGAGCTTAATCTTAACAGTACCTTGATGAGTAAATTTAACCGCATTAGAGGTCAAATTTAACAGTATCTGTTTTATCCTAACCAGATCGCCAACCCAACCATCCACATAATTTTCTTCAACTGAGACGATAAAATCTATGCCTTTATTACTTATCAACGAATCGAGGTCGTACTTAACTGACTCTATAACATCCAACAGTAAAAGGGACGCATACTCTAGCTCAATCTTATTTGACTCAATCTTCGAGTAATCCAAAATATCGTTGATGATTGTCAGTAGGCTCTTAGCTGAAAAGGCTGCATTATCGAGTACTTTGCGTAAATCAGGTTTTAATTCGGTATTTTGTAGTAACTGTAAGCCGCCTAAAATTGCATTCATTGGAGTGCGGATCTCATGGCTCATATTTGCTAAAAATTCGCCTTTTGCTTTAGCTGAATTCTCGGCCTCTTTTTTAGCCGCTTCTAGTTTCTCAATCGCATTAATTTTATCCGTTACATCATAATTAACGCCAATTACTTTTATCGGTTTGCCTGTATTGTCTTTAATCACTTCAGCACTGGCTTTTAATGTTCTTACGTTTTTATTTGGATGAATAACCCTAAACTCTGGATCGTAAATTGTATTTTCAGTAAGTGCTCTTTGCAGTGACGCCTTTGCATAGGTTATGTCATCAGGGTGCACAGCCTGTTCCCAGTATTCATACACCCCTGAGAATTGGCTTTTCGGCACACCATACAACTTAAACATCCAGTCATCCCAAATGAGCTCATTTGATATGAGATCCCATTCCCACACACCAATACCAGCAGAATCGTTTGCCAACTGCATTCTAAAAGCAAAAGAGTCAGCTTGCTCCCTAGCTTTGTGTATTTTTGCTTCCGCCTCTTTTTGTTGCGATGTATCTTGAACTACTGACCAGATAAAATCATCACCATTACTATCGGTTATCATTATGCCAGACAATAACACCGGAAAGTGGTTTCCTTTTTTATGAATATACTCTTTATGATATGGACCATAGCGCCCTTTTTCTTGCATATCACAAAGTTGCTCCTGCTCTTGTTTTTCATACTTTCGAGGTGTTAACGCCCAGTAATCCATGCTATTTAATTCATCAACAGAATACCCCGTCATGCTACCAAACTCTTTATTCACATAATGAAAAGCGCCGTCTTTCATAGCATTAATAGCAATACCAATTGGTGCTAAATTAACAAAGAGTTCAAATTTTTCTTTCTCTTGTTGATACGCTTTTTTGTAGCGCTCGATGCTTGACTGAGCCTCATCTAATAGCGCTCTAGTTGCCATTAATTCAGATATATCTCTGCCTATCGCAAGTATTAGGTTCTCACCTTGTATTTGAAATGCACTTAAAGAAACTAAACACGGAAAAATAGAACCATCAAGCCGAGAATGACGCCATTGAAATAGCTGGGGTCCTTCAGTAAAAGCTTTTTCGATATACTCATTGGCTAATACTGCAGAAGGGTTACCACAAGGCTGATATTGCGGTGAAATATCAGAAGGTGAAAGGTCCAAAAAGTTGTTTTTATCTAAAACACCGTGCATGTTTACTGCAGATTGGTTGCATTCAACAAACTTACCTGAATTTAGGTCAATAATCGATAATGCATCACCTGAGGTATCAAAAAGTGCTTTATACTTATCTCTTTCAGAAGACACGCTAGCCAGCTGCGTTCTTAGTTCTTTATTTTCTTGTTCCAAGCTCTTTTGGTGTCTACCTGACATATGCAACCTTGAGACTGACGTATATGATTAAAAATTTCACTTTAGTATTGTCAAAAGCACTATCTTGGTCAATATAAATTAGCAACCCTTTTATAGCATTACCTTATTTTTGGCTATATGTGTCTTGAGGTATGATATGGACCCCCCACAAATGGCAAAAATAAAAAGCGAAAAAGGTCAGCTATTTAAGCTGACCTAAATAGAAATGTTTATTTATGGACGCAACTGTATTTCCTGTACAGTATTCTCATCAATTAGCGAACTTGAGTAATACAGTGGAATACTGCCGTCTGCAGCCCATTCATTAGCAAGGTTTTGGTAAAATGGGCTACTAGGATTGCCCGATTGTCCTGGGGCATTCATCACTTTTGAGTTGTCCCACTCACCCACATCAATTACCATTCGCCACGTTGTGCCCGCAACAGTTGAAAAGTTGCCTGTTAAGTTATAGGCATGCCAATTTGCGTTAACGGTATCCATGGAGCCTCCTCGGCTCAGATTTTGCCATGGGTTGAAATAGCTTTGCAATGGTGCTGGCAGTAACGGCGTAATAGGGTGAACCAACCTTGCCGCATGACTTTGCCCCCATTGAGACGTTAAATTTTCAGCATCTGCTGCACATGCCAGTAAAGTTTGTGTCACTAAGTTTGTCATTTGCGCTTTGCTCAACACCGCTTCTGAATTAAATGCATTTTTTACCATATCAAGTAGCTCGGCTTGGTCACCAAAACTAGACAAATCCGCTAAATACGCGAACGCTTCGGTTGGCACTAACATACTAAGCATGCTTGGTCGTAAGTAACGATGCCACCAAACACTAAAAAAATGCGCTTGAGTGGAAGATGCCGTAAGGTCCTTGTCCCATAGTTGCAAGTCAATTAATAACTGTTGTGCAATAGAATTTGAAATACTGGCAAGTGGAATTGCTGCAATTAGTTCTGTAGCGGGAATCGAGTACGTATCTGCTTGCAGTGCTAAGCTATCATCAATACCGTGCTCATTGCTATTATCAAGCACTTCTTCGATGCGACGAAAACGGTAATCACCCGCCCATTCGTATCCAATATGAAATGGTAAGCTTGATGAAAAATTCATTTCATTGGCAGAGGCAACCCAACCTTTCTTAGGGTTATACTCAAAAGGTAAAAATTCAATTGGAATACGCCATGTCCACTCATACTTGCCATTACCCGGTACCGGCAATAAGCCATCCCAATTTGCACGGTATGGCACATAGCCTGCTGTCTTTAATGCAATATTACCTTGTATATCAGCAAAAACATGGTTCTCTGATGGGTTTTTAAATGCCCCAAGTGCACGGCGATACTGCCACCAATTTCGGGCTTTTTGATACTCTAAGCTCGCTAAATAAGGCACCATCCCAGGCTCTAGCCACGCAGCCCGAATGGCATAGAGTGCATTATTAGCATCATCACGATAAATCACCGGTCCATGCTGTGTAAACTCCAAAGTAACAAGTTCATCTTGCTGCCCTTTTACCGGAATTGCTTCCGTAATAGTCTCTATGTTTTGCCAATAGTGGCGGTATTGATAAGTATTTTTATCATTCGGGTTAAGATCATAGAAATATAAGTCTTCTTGGTCTGCAGAAAAAACCGTAAAGCCAAACGCAATATGACCATTATGACCGAGTGAAACGCCGGGTATGTAAGGTTCACCAGCACCTATCACATTCATCGTGTCAGATTTTAAGTGCACGGCGTAACGACCAGATGGCACTGAATTTACCCGATGTGGATCAGAGGCTAAAATTGCACGACCGGTGCTTGTATTTGACGGTGATATTGCCCAATTGTTGCTGCCAAGCTGCCTTTGAGCACTTGCGGTCAATGCCTCATCTTCCACTTGTTGTAACAAGGCTTTTACAGCTTGTCCTGCAGGCAGTGATGTTGAGGCTGCTTGAATTTGCTGTGAAGAAAACCTTACCCCTGATGTTGCCAACGTGTATAACTTAAGCACATCATCAGGCAAGGAGTCATAGCTAACTCCATCAGGTACTGCTGTACTATGCTCAGGTTCAAGTTTTACCCGTAAAGCATCCAATTCAAGGCTAAAGTCACGAACCATTTTTGCGCGTGTGACTTCACTATTAACATTTCGACTTAAGCCATGGCTACGAATTTTTAAAATATCATCCGCATGCCATTTCGCTGGCTGATACTCTAAAAGGCTAAATTCTACAGGCAACGCCACGGTGCCCGCATCTATCTGATCAATATAGTAGTTTATTCCTGTTACAAAGCTTTCAAGGGCTGTCGCTGCTTCAAAACCATACTGCCAACGTTCATGCTTTATGTTGCCCCGAAAAAGAAATAATCGACTGGCTTTATCCTGCTCTATAAAGGCTGGACCAAATGCCTGTGACAAAAGGCCCAACCCTTTCCTGCGCCACAAATCTATTTGCCAAAGCCTTTCTCTTGCTATATTAAAGCCCTGTGCAAAATACACATCGCTGTCGCTGCTAGCTGTAATATGCGCAATACCAAACTTGTCGATTTGTATTTTTGCAGGTGCGCTTAACTGCTCCGCTTTTAATACGGTCGATTCAATTAGCGGCACTTTAGGTGCGGCACTATTATTCGCAGCAGCGGTTAATGGAAAAAAACCCATTAACATAGCAATACCTATTTTAGTTTGTCGTTTCATTCAATGTTTCTCCTTAACGTTAATGTATGTAGAAAATATGCAAATCGATATTCATACTAATTTAGATTACATATGCTTTATTAAATTAATAATTTCATATTACGGGGAGTTTATTTGCATTAACATTAAACTAAAGTAGTGGCACACTAAGCTAAGTAAATTCAATGAAGCCATGATTAAATAAAGTAAAAAACCTAAAGTTAACATTTTTTAAATTAAAATTTAAAATCACAAACACTGATGAGTAAGATTTAATATTACTTTCAGTAAACAATACTGCATCCTACTTTATGGATATAAAAAATTGACAGTCATTAATAAACTTCACATATACCTATGACTGCAGATCCCTGTTGAGAAAAACATAACCACTTAAGCGCCGCTGTGGAGTTCTTAGTGAATCAGTTTTTTACCGCAAATGACTTATAAAAAGTATTGCCAACTAAATAATCACAGGTTTGGATAAGGGTTTTAAAATAGTAAATGCTTAATAACTTGAACAAAGTATCATTCAATGAATGATACTTTGTTCAATATCAAGCCGCTTTTATACTGTTATAGTCAGCTATTACAGTATAAAAGCAACGCAAATTAGAGGGCTAAGTAACTTAACTAAGCGCTTAAAACTAGGTATTTTGAATTTTAAATTCTTGTTTACTCTTATATTCTTGAGCGTAACGGGGCTTTAAGAAGGATACCGATGGCTAAAAAAGCGATCCCAATAATTGCATTGGTATAAAAATCAAGTGACAGCCCCACTTCAAAGCCCTTTAACAACCCAACTAGTAGCATCACTGTCCATGATGCAACGGGCGCAAATAACAAATACCCTAATCGACTCATGTTTTTAACTAACAAACATGCGATGCCATAACATAAAAATGCAATCACCATCGCAACCATAAATACACCGGTCAATAAACTCAACCCTAATTGAGGCGAATCGGATATACCACTGCCAAATACTGATGTGATGAAAATCCATACAGCAGCTAAAACTAAAGCTGCACCCGCTATTAAAGCAAACCCTGCACCACTTAATGCTAATTTTGGCGCTTGAGGAGCAACACGCTTATATAGCTTAAGTAGTGCAAAGATACTGGCCGATAAAGCGGTTATTGCAGGAACTGCGGCCCATAAAATTGACAACTGGTAGTCAGAATAAGCCCGTATCCATAAACAGGCGGTGTTAACCAGCATAAAAACTCCTGCGATAAGAAAAAGCTTTGCATCCCATTGTGTAGGCCTATTGTTATAAATCATCGCTTTGCTCATTGTTTGCTCCGTAAGGTTTTCCTTTAAAATAATGATATGTAAGTTGCCTTAACAAAGCGCTTTAATCGTCTTAATGGGCCTATTTGAACGTTTTAATTTCATTTTTATTTGTCCAATAAAATTATACTGCTCATTTTGGACCTTGGATTGCAGGTAATGTAAATGGCAAAGTATTGGCTACTTCAAAATCCTTCTCTAAACTTGGTATTAGGTCGTTGTTTTTTACAGCTGTGAGTCATGGTTTAGGCAAGGCTAGCCTTCCCTGCAAAAGTTTCGTCGCACCATTATCTATGTGTGTTAACCAATAACGCTGAATAAATCGTCAAAAAGTAAACTCCACCTAAGTACATACATAGTAAAATCAAGCGAAATGAAACCCAACAAAAAAGCTAAGCTTTTTATTTTATTGAAAAATACCAAAATCAATGAGCTAACATGTGTGAGTAAAGTAAGATTCAACCCCCGTTAAAAGCATATTCTTTTAACAGTATATAATCTGAGATAACGATCTTCGTCATCTCAAATTGTAAGTGTCATTTGTACTACGGGCTTTAAAGGTTTAAGATACAACCGTGCAAGTCAAAGGATATAGTACCCATTAACTTTATATGGCTTAAGGCTGTAAAGTAGTATAACATCATGAATATATTGCTAATAAAAAATTAAAACTGAGGCCACATTCTTGAGTATTGATATTGTACCCACCGTGATTTATTCCAGCATGATGGGCATGACTATATTTGCTTTAGTTGATGTAGCAAGTAGAGATAAGCACAAACAGTCCCTATATCTCATAGGATTATTAGCTTTACTGCTGGTACATATTATTGGAGAGTTGTTTATTTATTCAGGAGCTTATCAATATGCACCTGCATTAGCTGGCTTGCAATTTCCAATTAGGATGCTGCTGGGACCAGCCTTGTACTTTTATGCTTTTGCAACCATGTCACCTGAGAAAGCACTGCCAAAAAAAGCCCACATATTAGCGTTGCTTGGTCCTGTAATTGTCATTATTGGCATGTTGCCTTTCATTTTTGGCATCACTTCAGATGAAAAACTTGCTATGGCCAACCCTGCCACACGAGATCCCGAGCTATTTAAAATAGCGGTGTTTACCTGTGTGTTTAGCATGTGTACGTTTATAGTGTTCACTGGTCTTTATTTAGCTGCCACATTTAAGTTGCAAAATCAGCACTGCTTACAATTAATGGAGCGATTTTCAGATATAGAAAAGCGCTCTATGAACTGGTTTAAAACAGTCTTGGTGCTGTGGGGTTTTGTATGGCTGTTCTTTTCGCTTGATTATGGCATTAGCTTTATTGGTTGGACTTGGTTTGGCTCTGGGGCTATTTTGCATCTCTTTGAAGCCTTAGTATTGGTGATCTTTTGCCACTTCGCCTTGAAACAACCCTTACTTAGCGATTCAGATAAAGGACAACCCCAAAGCAAACAGCCACGAACTGCAACCTTAGATGAAGCAACTATGGCCCTCATTGCCAGCAAGTTAAAAAATGCAATGAGTGAAGAGGCGCTTTTCTTAGAAGAAGAGCTCTCTTTAAAGCGACTTTCAGATGTCATTTCTGTAAGTGAAAACCATATTTCAGAAACCTTTTCTCAGTGCTTACATACTAACTTCTTCCAGTTTGTGAATAGCTATAGAATAAAACAGGCAATGTCTTTACTTACTAGTACAAATAAAACGGTATCAGTAATTGCCTATGACGTAGGCTTTAACTCTAAATCTACTTTTAACACTGCATTTAAGAAAATAGCGGGTGCCACTCCTACCGCGTATAGAAGCCAAGCTAACTCACTATCAAATGAGCAAACAATAGGTTAATTCGTGCTTATTACGATAGTTTATCAAGTTTAAGCTATTGATTTCACGAGATAATGCGATAATGAATAGCTTAGTAACTAAGCAAAAAATTTGGTATCTCGTTATTTTACATGAGTCATTTAGCTCGCTAAAATGATCAATGTTTTAATAAAAACTGGTATTAAATTATGTCACTATGTTGAGAGAATATCTTTTTAAGCCTTTGAATATTAGATTTAAAAAATGTGACATTACGTAATAGCTAATGAGTACGAGCAAGCAACAGATGGCACTGATTTTTCCTTATGTGCTGGTGTTGTCTGCTAACAAAGCCTTAACGAGGTAGTAAATCATATGGATAGCTCACACACTATAAAAATTAGAGCAGCCAACCCAGATGACTCTCTTTTGATTGCCACACTGCATGCTAAGAGTTGGCAAGAAAACTATAGAACTGCGATATCCAAAGAGTACTTACGCGATACTGTTTTTAACGAACGTAAACAAATTTGGCTAACTAGATTAAACCACCCAAAAATCAATCAGCTTGTTTTAATTGCACAAATTAATAATGAATTTTGCGGCTTTATTTGTTTGTATGGTAACAACCACCCTAAGTTTGGCACACTGATTGATAACCTGCATGTAAAGCCTGAAGCTAAAGGGCTAGGCGTAGGCTCAAGTTTACTATCTGCTGCCTCAAAGTGGGCACTAGCACACTATCAAACCCAAGGCTTATATCTTGAAGTACTTGCATGCAACCCCAAAGCGATTGCATTTTATGAGTCAAAAGGCGCACAGAACATAGGGTCAGGTTTTTGGCTCACACCATGTAACAACAAAACTAAAGAGTATATTTATCGCTGGAATTCGCCAGCAGATTTAATAAACAATGCTGTATATTGACTATCTACGATAGCAAGTCAAAGTTCATTACTGCCAAAATATAATCGGCAGTTGATTCCAGTACAACAGCACAATGCACAACTGTAACAGCAGTACGAGTGACGCCGAATCAAATTTTTGCACCTTACGCAACGGCCTCTTTTGATAACAAACATAAAGTGATACCAACACAGAGATAGGTAATAACCCTGACAAAATAGCTAAAGAGATACTTGCTGGTGTAATGTCTCCAAACTCTAAAAATGATTGCTCTGTAAATAAATATCCCGGCAATATAAATAGCAGAATATTTAATAAAACCAAACCAGTACCATACAGCTTTTCTTTATCCCATGTGCATGTTCTAAATAACCCAGTCAATACAAGATATGTTAGACCAAGTATTCCAAGCGCTAAGCTAAGCCAGTAAAAGACCACAGTTATTAACGAGCCTTTTTGGTATGTTTTAAGGCCATTACTTAGCATGAGCTCTTCATCATCATTAACGTATGCAACGTGTGATGGCTGTGCTCGAGTAATGTCTCTAAATAGATTATCACCTAATGGAAGCAGTATTTTATCTTTGCTTTGCAACGATTTTAGCGTTAAGTGGTCATTTGCAGACGCAACCCAAATAAAGTTAAAAATCATGTCAACAAACTCAAATTCTGCTCTATTATTTGGTGCCAGAAAGTAAATTCCTGTTAAATTCTCTAACTCTTGCTCAGCACCGCTAGGTAAAACGACAGGTGCAGACGCCACAGCCAATTTCTCGATAAACAACTTATTAAATTTTTCATAGTCTGCGGTTTCACTGTCGGTGTTAATTGTGTAAAAAAAGCCTTTATTCTCTTCAGGAAATATACAAATATAAGCGCGAAAACCAAATGTAGTACCTGGATGACACATGCCAACAACCCCATGCCTATCTCGAACTGCCAGCGCCAAACCATGTCCTATATTTAGCCCTGCATTATGGGCATCTGTTTTGTTAGGTAGTGATAGCATTGCCATAAGGTGTGAGGCAATAAACACCTCACCGTCCAACATGCCATCACTTAATAAAAACGCGATAAATTTTATCATGTCCTGTGCTGTTGTTGTGAATTGCCCAGCCGCTCTTGCATACATTGGAACCGCAAGCTGTTGCACATTATTTTCGTGATAACCCATTGCCAATAAGGAGCTTGCATTCATACCCTGTTGGCTCACAAATTCAAAAGTGCTGTCATCCATTTCTATAGGCTTTAATAGTTCCGTATCTAAGTAATATTCATACCGTACCGATGTTACACGTTCTATCACCATCCCAAGTAAGTTATAACCCATATTTGAATAAACATATTGTGTACCAGGCTCAGTTCTTACACGCAACAAGGTTGGATCATCAGCTGGGAAAGCCCCCTTTAAAGGCATATTGGGTGATGGCTTCGTACTTAAAAATTGCCACATTCTGATATTGTCCAAGCCTGCGGTGTGTTCAAGTAAGTGCTTGACCCTGATAGGAGAAGTATCACCCCACGGGTTGATAAAATTTAGCTCAGGAAGTAAAGATTCTACATTGGTGTTTAATGACAACTTCCCTTGTGTGATCAAGCGTAATACACCCACGGCTAATACAGACTTTGTAACCGAGCCAACATGCATCTGCGTTGTAACTTGCATTGGTTGAGAATCTGCAATATTGGCATAACCTGCAGCGCCCACCTCTATTTGATTATCAACAATGGTAGACCAGCTGATCCCCACTAAGTTTTCTTTTGTTAACACACCCGATATTTTACTTTCAAATGTACTATTCGCTGCAGCAAAAGAAGTATTCACATAAGAAGTGAACAAAATAAATAGTAGCACTGGGTACATCACAATATTTGGCATTTTCTTCCTTATAGTACCAATTGCATTAAATAAATGACGAGACATTGCGACAAATAAATAGCTTACAAACAGACAAAAAATCGGTATGTCGTTATTCTACATGAGCCTTTTAAACGCAGTTAATAAGTCATTTAGCTCGCTAGAATGATCAAATTTTCAATAAAATTAGTATAAAAATCAAGTTATTAATTTTTTACATTACGCTGCCTACTGAGGCTCGTGCGTAAGTTCATTATATTTTATTGCCAAAGATTAATAAGGTCGCTGTGAAGCGAATGTGAAATACACATCGCAACTGACATAAACTATTATGCTGCATTGCTCATTTCGCGTAATGAATGCCTTTGATTTGAAAAAAATTCATACCTCAAAGATCAACAGACCCTAGTGCTTTCCTAGTGAAAATAAATAGCACACCAATAAGTAAAACATTTCACCATCTTTATTGCAGTTCATTATTTGGGCAATTGTCATTGATTATAGATTGGGCCGATTTAAGTAGGCTATGCTCAGGACTTCGATGATCAGAGGTTACTTCAAACATAAAAATACCACCTAGTAACTCATCCTTTACATAACTAAATTTCTTTTTTATGGTTTGTGGTGATTCAAAATAGATATTATTAAATTTCTCTTTAGCTATATCTGCCAAATTTCCATCGAGTTCATTCACTATACTGCGATAAGAGTGATGATTTATCGTATTATTCGACGCATTTTCAAACTCAATGCCGTACGCTGGTACGCCAACTAAAACCTGATTTCTATTAAATCCTCTGTCTAATACGAACTCGATGGATTTTATGAATGTACTATAATCTGAGTGGTATCCAATCGCTGATTCAGGCCAAGCACCAGTAAAGTCAAATGCCATTAAATTAACGTAATCTGCATGCTTTTGTAGTTCAGGTAGGTATTGCTCTCCAACCCAGTGACCCGCCATAATATCTACCGTAAGAAGCAACTCTGGTTTCATAGTCGCTTTTAAACGTTTAACAAGATCTACTAGTTGTTGACTTTCGATAGGGTCATTGCCACTTTTTCCTTGCACATGCTGGTAAGTCCAATATTCCCAATCTATATCAATACCGTCAATTTTATGATGTTCAACATACAGCAATAAATTAGATACAAACTCTGTTACTCGCTCATGATTTTTATAAAGTTCAACAAACCCTTGGCTCCCCTTACCTGCACCACCGACAGAAATAATAACTTTTTTATCCTTACTATGAGCCAATGAAACAAGAGTATCTACAAATAAATCAGCCTCTTGGGAATGCAGTTCACCGGTAGACATTGGGTAAATTGAAGAAATGGCAATATGCGTGAAATCATTCCAAGGCAATGACTTTAATTCTGCATTACTATGCTTCCAAACAGGATAAACTGCAATAATGGGTTTACAACTCGGTTCAGAGATATGTTCAGCGTACATACTGCCTGATTTTTCAGAACAACCGAATAATGCTAAAAAAGCTACAAAAAAAATATATCTAACAAATAACTCCATACCAACCCGTTTATGCATATCAGTAAGCAACATGCATACTTGCAGCGCTCTACCTGCTAGCTGTTGCAAGACCAACACCAAAACACACAAAAATACTACCACTTACCTTGTTTAAAATAGCGCCGTCTTGTTTTGACGAAAACTTTGTTTTGGCAAGTGAGGCAAACAATGCATAGGCAGTATGAATCATAAGAACCAGTACGCTAAAAGTAACAGCTAAAAGTATAAACTGGGCCATGTAGCTTTGCGTTGTATTGATGAATTGGGGGAAAATAGCGATAAAAAACACAATGGCTTTTGGGTTTGAAACAGAAACGAAAAAACCTTCTAAAAAACAATATCGATAAGAAACGCTTTGCAAAGTGGGCGGTTGATCAACGCCTCCTTTAGATCGCAACATTTTAATACCCAAATAAATAAGGTATATCGCCCCCATCATTTTTACTACAGAGAAAGCGAAAAGAGAATTAGCAAGCAAAACACCAACGCCTGTAGCGGAAATGACAGCAACAAGCAAAATACCGAGCGAGACCCCAAAAATACCAGCTAGTGTTCTTGGTAACCCTCTTTGCATGGAATTGTTAAGCGTTAAAACAACTGCTGGGCCAGGAACCAAAATAGTCACCAAAGCAACACCAATATAAATGAGGTAATTATCCATTTATTCTCCTAATTATAGCTATTAAATAAGCAGTTTTAATCAAAACTAAAGACTCATTGAAATATCCACATTATCGGCCTTTATTAACTAGTCTCTTAAACTCTTTTTTACTAGAAAGTGTTAGCCATTTTTTTGTAGTCAATTTTGCGGCACTTGCACTACCCCAAGTAATATATCAACATATTTCACAACTGTTATCTTTTTTTTGCATTAACTTGTAAGTTTTCATTTCCTATTTTTATTCATCATCTCTAAAGTTGACTGGCTAAATATTAACGCCTTTTACACATATACAAATCAACTTAAAATATGGTGATTACAGTACATTTAATCAGTTAAAATTCTTTAAATACTTCATAGTTAGTAAGTGCTATAAGCTATGTTCAAATATTCACAATCATGCCTTAGAGTATCTTTAAGCTGTTATTTTTCATTTTCATTGGTTAGGCATCCATTTAATAAAAATGAGTGCAAATAAATCATAAACTTATTTCTACTTTCTAATTTATTAGCGCAGAGAAATATAGCGCGCTTATTCACTTAAAAATATTAAAGAACAACCCATTCTATTAAACGATTAACGCTTAACAGCCTGAAAGACTCATGATACAGTACGCAAAATGTTATAACATATCAAAATGAAGGATTGATAATGATACCCTCACATTATGCTTGTCGTTTAAGCGTACTTTCTCTTTCACTGGCTGCCGCTTTTTCGGCTCAAGCGAATGATAACTCAGCAATAGAGACAATTGAAGTCACCGGCGAGCGTCAAGCTTATCGTGGTGAGTTTACTCACTTACAGTCTCCAGAAGCTGTTTTAGAATTTGATGCAGAACTTATTGAAAGCACTGGCTTAAATGGCTTAACACAAATTCTAGATATGTCGGCCTCAGTGAGCCGTCAAAATAGTTTAGGTGGGCTTTGGGATAGTTTTGCTATTCGTGGCTTTTTTGGCGATGAAAATGTGCCCAGTGGCTATTTAGTTAATGGCTTTAATGCCGGTCGAGGTTTCTCAGGGCCCCGTGATGCCTCAGGCATTGAACGAGTTGAGGTACTCAAAGGGCCAAAGGCGGCACTATTTGGCCGTGGGGAGCCTGGCGGGTCAATTAACTTAGTCACTAAGAAGCCAACATTTACGTCTTCAAGTGCGTTTGAATTAACTTTGGGCAGCCGCCAAAATCAGCGTGTAGAAGCCGATGTTAACACTGTATTGTCTGATAATTTGGCAGGTCGATTTATCGGCTTTTACCAACAAGAAGACAGCTTTCGCGACACCATAGAAACACAAAAACAAGGTATTACGGCTGCATTTGCTTTTGAACACAATGAACGCTCTTCTTGGACATATGAGCTTGAATATGCAGAGCAAGAAATCCCATTCGATAGAGGAATTATCGCGTTGCAAGGTAATTTTGATTTTATGCCTATTGAGCGCTTTTTAGGTGAGCCAGGTGACGGGCCCACGACCACAATGGTACACGGACACCAACTGCAGTGGCAATATGATGTCAATGATGTATGGCAATTAAGCTCTGCGCTGGCATTTAGACAAACAGAATTGGATAGCTTATCAAGTGATGCTGATGTGTCACCTTCACGCCAAAAACTATACCTTGATGGTCAAACCTTAACACGCCAACACCGAAGTAGAGCGTATGATACGGATCAATACGTGGCGCGTTTTGAGTTAGCGGGAGATATTGAAGCTGGCGGATTTAAGCATCACATCATCGCAGGTATCGACTATGACCGCTTTGAATTTGATAGAGATTATCGTGTCGCGCGAGCACCCGCTCTTAGCACAAGCCCTACTAACGCACAGTTATATGCATTGAATATACATCAACCAGTTTATGGACAACATACACCACCCACACCAAAGCCTGTGGTTGTACGTCAACAAAACCAGTGGGCGACAGGTATGTATATTCAAGATCAAATCAGTGTGTCTGACTCATTACAAATACGAATTGGAGGCAGGTTTGATTGGTTAAAGCAAACAACTGACGATAAAATACGCAACCTGTCTGCGGAGCAATCTGAGCAACATTTTAGCCCTCAGCTGGGGCTTGTATATCAATTAACTGACAACTGGTCACTCTATTCAACTTATGGTGAAGGATACCGCTTAAACTTTGGAACTGACCATCAAGGTAATGGCTTTGAACCCAATCAAAGTGAGTCTGTAGAGCTTGGTACAAAATGGTCATTAATTGATAACAGTTTAGATATTACGCTGGCCTATTTTGACAGTGAACAAACCAATATTATTGTCGCCGATGTGCAAAACCCAGGATTTAATACCGCTATTGGCGAGGCCAGCAGCCGTGGTGTTGAACTAGATATTGCAGGACAATTACCTGGTGATGCACAAATTAGGTTTTCATATACGTACCTCGATGCTCAAGTAGAAAAAGACTCGATAGATACTGGCTTATACGTTGGCATCAAAGCGGGTGATGATTTACTGAATATTCCAGAAAATGCGGCAAGCTTACAACTTATCAAACATTATAAGATCTATGACAAGAATATGTCTGCAGGCATTGGTTTTCAATATGTTGATAAGCGATTAGGGCAACGCGGTAGTGACTTCTATTTGCCATCTTATGTGGTTTTTAACCTCTTTGCTGAATATGAAGTCAATGAGCGCTGGGCTATCAAAGCACAAGTACACAATGCGTTTGACCGTAAACATTACACTAACTCATATACACAAATGTGGGTTCAACCCGGTGAGCCTCGTAAGATTCAACTTTCAACTTCTTATAACTTCTAACCTAAAAAAGTGCCTTGTCCCACAAGGCATCAATTTGCTTTTAGCAGCATGTATATAGTTTAGGTAAAATACTTCCACACACTTATTTACACACAAGCAATACAAATGATATGTTATAACATAAATTAAGGATGACATAGCAATTTACTTATGACGATATCTCACTCGGTAGAAACCCATGCGGCACACATTGCACATGAATACAAAAATATTACAGCAATGTCTAAACTCGAAATAACACCAGACAATATGAGCAAGTTTCATCGCTTTTTAGACTTATTATCTAATGAGCATGGCAGTGAGTTCGCAACTGGTGTATTAGCTCAACCAGATATTCAGCAAATAAAACCCGGTATCCAACACTTATTCAGTCAAGCATCAAGTTTGTATGAAAGACACTGGGCGCAACGCCTTATTCAAAGCGAAGATTCAGCGACTTTATTAAGACAAGAGTATCCTTATTTTCAACATTATGAGCGAGCAACTGGCCTTGAGATTAACGCGATTTACTCATTGGCTAACGAACCTGTAAAAAATGTTTTAATGGTTGGCTCAGGGGCGCTGCCACTCACCTCTTTGGCGTTGCTTAATGCCGATTTGGTCGTAGAGAACCTCGATATCAACCAATCAGATCTCATGCTAGGCAAAGCGGTTAGTGAAGCCTTGAGGCCAGACAAAAACATGACCTTTATTCACAATGATGTGTGTAAGCAAGACCAATTACAGCAATATGATGTTATTTGGCTTGCGGCATTAGTCGGTGATGAAAAGATTAAAGATCAGATCATTAAACATTTATTTGAACACATGCGCCCAGGTGCGCAATTGGTGGTGCGCACAGCGTATAATTTGCGCACATTACTATATCCTAGTATTGATGAGTCTGGGCTTTTACCATTTGCACTGAAATTAAAGGTGCAAACATATGCAGATAACTTTCACTCGATTTTAATTGCACAAAAGCCAGTGTAATCATTATGTCTATTTTTTCTTCTTATCAAAAGCTCAATAATCAATATCGCTGGATGCTATGCGC
Source organism: Pseudoalteromonas holothuriae (assembly GCF_945859825.1). Classification (GTDB taxonomy): domain Bacteria; phylum Pseudomonadota; class Gammaproteobacteria; order Enterobacterales; family Alteromonadaceae; genus Pseudoalteromonas; species Pseudoalteromonas holothuriae. The sequence goes on along the minus strand of NZ_CAMAPC010000002.1, from coordinate 27,534 downwards.
CACATTTGTATTCAACTTGGGTTTTTATATGCTGATCCCATTTTTAGCCGGATACTTAAAACAAGACTTACTACTGAGTGCAACACTGGTAGGTATCGTGCTTGGTGTTCGATCATTTTGCCAGCAAGGCCTCTTTTTAGTCGGTGGGTTACTGGCTGATTTATTTGGTGCGAAAACACTCATTGTCATTGGCTGTTTACTGCGTGCGATTGGGTTTTTACTCTTTTTGTTCGCGCAAATAACGCCGATGCTGTTTATCGCTGCTTTTTTAACTGGCTTTGCGGGGGCACTGTTCACACCCGCTGCACAAGCTTATTTTGCGAAACAAGAAATGATCAGTCGAGCACAAATGTTTTCATTAGTCGGGGTAGCAAGAAACGGCGGTGAATTATTAGGCCCGCTGTGTGGCTTGCTATTGCTCAATATAGGCTTCGATATTTTGTGTATTGTAGCATCCATACCATTTTTAATTTTTACCGTGATATTTACTATTTTGCTGCCTAAATCTGCTATTTCAAGTCATACAAAACACAACACTAATACAAGTTCAAAGAATATATCAGGTATGATCACTCGCGTATTAGGCAATAGAGGTTTCTTAAAGTTTTCTGCCATTATGATGGGCTATTTTATGCTCATCAATCAAATTTCTTTTGCGATCCCCATTCATATTGTTAATCAATCTGGCGAATTACAAGATGTGGCATGGGTGCTTACACTGTGTGCAATTATTGCGATTTGCTTGCAATTTCCAGTAACTCGGCTGTGTGAGCGATGGCTTGCACCTCAACATTGGATAACAGTTGGTATCGCGTTGATGGGCTTATCATTTGGTTCCCTTGTACCAGATTGGCCTTTTAATGAAGGTATACTTTACTACGTACCACTGAGTGTGTTGGCAATCGTATTTACACTGGGCACCATGGTCAGCTTTCCTTTTATCATGAGTCAAATATCAGATTTGGCTAACAACCATTATGTTGCCACACATTATGGGTTCTTTTACCTGTTTGCAGGCGTTGGACTTATCGCCGGTAGCAGTATCGTAGGCCTCGCATTTGACTTATCGGATATTAGTACACACTTGGCATGGTATTGCTTAATGGCTATAGGTCTGGTGAGCGCAGTATTACATGCACTGCTAATGCCCTCACATGTAGAGCAAGAACAAAGCCGGTTAACTCACCCATCTACTCATTAGTAAGGAAATTTTATGATTCAACTTAGCCCAAAGCAACAACGTGCCTATATGTCAGACTATTTAGAAAATGGCTGGCGAAAAGAAAGAATGTCATTTAGCTCAGTGTCATTAGAGCCTGGTTACATAGACGGGCGCATTGACGTTGAGTACTTTCAAATGCCCGGAGACGGTCAATTTCATTTTAGTGCGCAAAGTGCCATGATTTGGATTTCTCAACTGGGCATCATCTATGGATGTTGGGATAACAAGTTAACTAAAAAAGCCGGAGAGGTATATCTGCGTGATCTAGATATTAAATTTAAACGCTCAATAAATACAACGCAGGCAGTTCGGTTTGAAGGTTTCTTTCCAAAACAGTGTAAAAAGCAACTATCACAAGGGCTTGTGTACTATAAAGATGCACAAATTCACGTTGAGGGCGGTGCTTTCACTGGTACGGCAAGTTTTTTAGTGCCTCTAAGTTAACAAAAGTTGTTTCTATTTAGATATATTTTGATATGTTATAACAAAATACTATTCATATTTCATTTGCTCTGCTTTAGTCAAAAATACATGTTCATTGTTTCTTTGAATACGTAACTCTCAGCGCTAAGCGGATCTTCATTAAAGGAGTGCTTTCATGTTAGAAGCCATAAATTTAAGTAAATCATTCTCAGGTAAACAAGTACTCAACGACCTTAGCTTTAAAGTCGTTCAAGGCGAAATAATGTGCCTGTTAGGTGCCAATGGCGCAGGTAAAAGTACCACGCTTAATTTATTTCTCAATTTTTTACAACCAGACAGTGGTCAAGCATTAATAGACGGAATGGATGTTCACAGCACGGATAGCAGTAAAGATAAACTGGTGTATTTACCCGAACAGGTCAACCTTTATCAAGAGTTTAACGCCATAGATAATTTAAAGTACCTGGCGAGCTTATCAAACTTAGATGTATCAGAGGCGCAAATTAATGCCGCATTAGATGAAACAGGGTTAGCGCCGAACGTACGTAAACAGTTACTCAAAAGCTACTCTAAGGGCATGCGACAAAAAGTCGGGATCGCATTTGCGATTATTCGCCAAGCAAAAGTTCTGTTATTAGATGAGCCGACTTCAGGACTAGACCCAAGTGCCACTCTTGAATTTATTAAAGTGATTGAACAGTTAGCCAAAAAAGGCGCGGCAATTTTAATGGTAACGCATGATTTTTATTGTGCACACACACTCGCCAACAAAATAGCCATTATGGACAACGGTTGCCTATTAACTCTGCTCGATAATAAACAGCTACCAATCAACCTGCTAGAGAACACTTATCACGAGTTAATCTCATCAAAAAGCCCAATAAAACAAGCCAGCTAAGCACTCACATAGGAAGTTTTTATACATGATTAATCAAAGGGTAATGAAGATATTTAACCATGAGCTGGCTATTAAGCGTAAAAGCCCAAGCTTGTGGTTGCTCTTCATCATGATTCAGTTGCTACTTGCAGTCGCGTTATTTACCGGCTGGCAGCAATTTCAACACAGTGTTAAAACCCAAACTGCCGCACAAGCCGAAGTGGAGCAACAGTGGCAAGCCCAACCCGATAGACACCCACATCGCGTAGCGCATTTTGGTCACTTTGCATTTCGCCAACCCAGCGCGCTGAGCTTTTTTGACTTAGGGGTGAATGCATGGGTTGGAGACAGCATTTTTCTCGAAGCCCACAAGCAAAACAGTGCCAATTTTGCAAATGACCAAGATGGCGGAACATTGCTGAGGTTTTCAGAGCTAAGCAGTGCCAACATTTTACTGACTATTTGGCCGCTACTCATTATTGCGCTTGGTTTTGCAAGCATTAGTGGTGAGCAAAAAAGCGGCACACTCAGACAATTAATGTCTATGGGAGTGTCTTTTCGTGAGTTGATCACAGGGAAGAGTTTAAGCTATCTGCTGTTGTCCGTGGTGTTTATCTTGCCCGTTTTTATTTTATCACTGATTTTAGCAAGTAATGCAGGTGCAACACTTTCATCTGAAGGTGCCCTAAGATTGCTGCTTTTGTTCTGTGTGTACCTCTTATATTGTTTATTTTGGATTGGGCTAACATTGTTTATCTCAAGTTGTGTTAAAGAGCCTAAACAAGCGCTGGTATTACTCACATCGGTGTGGTTTATCTTGACCATTTTAATGCCTCGTATATTGGCCGAAGTTGCTCATAACCAATACCCTCATCAAAAGCGTAATGACTTTGAACTGGCGGTTAAATTAGACAATCGCAAGGTCGGCAACAGTCACAACCCTGATGACCCCTATTTCAATAAATTTAGAGAAGATACGTTAAAAAAATATGGTGTAGAATCCGTTGAAGCGCTTCCCATTAATTACAAAGGACTAGTAATGCAAGAGGGAGAAAAGCTCAATGCACAAATCTATCAAAAGCATTATGAACAACAGCTGGTGCAATTTGCAGCTCAGCAGCAGTTTATACGTCAGTTTTATTGGTTAAACCCCTATTTGTTTGTACGCGACTTTTCAATGGCTTTGACACGTACAGATACCAATCACTTTTTGGAATTTGAACAGCAAGCCGAGGCACATAGATATGCGCGTATCCAAAAATTAAACCAATTGCACACCAATGAAATACACCATCATAATGACCGAGATCAAAAAGTAGATAAATCATATTGGCAAGAGTTTGAGCCATTTCACTACCAGAGTCCCACACTGTCTTGGTCACTCAGAACATTTTCTTGGCTGTGGATACTGCCGTTATTGATCGTGATAACACTGTTCATCGTTTTAAATTCAACACAAATGCAAAGGAGGGTTTATGCAACTGTTTAAACTCGAATGTAAGCGGCTATTTTCAGGAAAAATTAATAAACTGGTGCTCATTTTGTTTCTTCTATCTGGTGTTTTTGCCATTTATCAGGGCGCGCAAGGATACAAGTCAATTCGTATTGATCAGTATAAATCTCAAGTTGTATTTGAAAAAGAACGAGCGCATGTAACCAGCCAAGATAGCCTTCCTGCAGCAGGATCATTGGCCTACTATGCCAGTGCTCCCACTCAATGGCAGCTTAGCCCTTGGGCTGCGTTGTTTGTTGGTGAAAGTCAATCGTCAATGGTGGCAATGAAAGTGCGTGCAACTGCACTACAAAGCCAAATTTTCAACCGAGAAATCGTCAACCCCTCTCAGCAACGCGCGGGCGGGCTCGATTTAGGTTTTGTGCTGGTATACCTTTTACCTCTAGTCATTGGCATTATGACAGTCACGCTTATTTCCGATGAGCAACACGCAGGCCGTTGGCGGCTGCTAAACGCTCTGCCAACCAGTGCATTTCGTCAAGTCTGTAAACAAATTGCATTACGGTTTATTGTTATTTGGTTGCTTGTCGTCACCTTGCTAATCAGCGCCGCGTTATTGCTATCACTGCCGTTTGATGTGCTATTTTGGACTGTGCTGATTGCAACCAGCGTGTATATGTTGTTTTGGTTTGCAATTGCAGCGTTTATTATGAGCTTTGATAAAAGCAGCGTATTCAATAGCCTAGCTTATCTCAGTAGCTGGGTACTATTTGCGATGTTGATACCGGGTGCAGTACAACTGTTTTTATCCAATCAATACCAAACACAAGCACCGCTGCAAATTAGTTTAAAACAACGCATCGAACTCAATGATGGCTGGGATAAAGATAAACAAGCAACGCTAGATACGTTTTTAAAACATGAACCACGTTGGCAAAATACTGCCCCGCTGGGTGAGGCATTTGATTGGAAATGGTATTATGCTCAGCAGCATATGAGTGACATTGCCGTGCAAGATCAATGGTTAGATTACTTACAAAATAGCTACGCACGGCATGGGCAATTACAAACGCTCAGCACCCTCTCCCCCGCGTTATTTTTTCAACTAAAGCTAAATCAATTAGCAAATACAAGCAGTGAGAATCAAACCCAATATCTGCAAGAGATTGCTGATTACCATACTAAAATACGACATTTCTTTTACGATTATCTCTTTTTTAATAAAAGTATTACTAAAGAAGATGTGGATAATTTTGTGTTATTTGAGGCACAAAAACACACTGGAGAAAAAAGAGGCACACAAGGATTTTGGCAGTTATTCTTCAGTATGCTAGTCGTTTTGGTTATTACTTCATTGGCAATATTTAGGTTAAAGCAGCTTCGCCCTGTTTAACAAACATATTCGCAAAACATGAACGCGCACCGATGTTCATGTTTTGCTATCAAAACTTTATCCAATAAACCAAACTAACCAATACTGTATAACGCCTTGTTCTTTTTTTGCTTCTCGCTAATAAGCTCCGTAAGCAATTGTGGCTTATGAATATAAAAGCCCTGTGCGTAATCGACCCCTAACTCCTCAAGTCTTTTCATAATAAGCGCATTTGAGGCAAATTCAGCAATCGTTTTAAGCCCAATTGTATGAGCAAAGTCATTAATAGAACGCACCATAGCATGTGAAAACTCATCATCGTCAATGTCTTTTACGAACATACCGTCAATCTTAATGTAATCAATGGGTAAGTTTTTTAAATATTGATAAGAAGACAGACCTGTACCAAAATCATCTAACGAAAAGGTAAAGCCGTTATCTTTTAGTGAACTGATAAAGTCTTTCGTTTTTTCGATATTTTCAATTGCTGCTGTTTCTGTAATTTCAAAAGTGACTTGCTCAGGGTTAACTTGATATCGCTGAGTCAGCTCTAAGATGAAGGTTGCGAGTGTCATATCAGACAATGATTGTCCAGATAAGTTAATAGATAGATTTAATTCTGGGGTGATTTTTGAAAACGTTTCTGCAATAACCCAACGGTCAATCTTTGACATTACCCGTGAGCGTTCAGCAACCGGAATAAATAAATTCGGTGGTATATTCGCGCCATCTTCAGATTTTAACCTGAGGAGTATTTCATAATGCTGATGCGCCATATTATTATGCATAGGTGCGATTTCTTGCGCAACAAGATAAAACGTATTATTGGCAATCGCGTTATTAATGACATTTAATAGGTTGGTATCTTTCAGGTAGCTTGCATACTCGCCATTGCAGGTATCAATAATATGAATGCGATCTTCGTTATCAGCTTTGGCTAAACGACAAGCTGTATCTGCAGCGTTAATAACCTGACTCGCATTATGGTACTTAGTTGGCTCAATAGGCGCAATGCCTGCGGAAAGACTCACATTGAGTACTTTTCCTGAATGTATTAAGTTTATGTTTTCAACCTTTTGCAAAATAACTTTCACAATGTCTTTCGCTCGATTTAACGAACAATTCTTAATTAATATCGCAAATTCATCTCCACCAATTCGCGCAGCATCATCAATGTCTCTCACACAACTTAAGATAGCCGTAGTCACGCGTTTTAGTACTTCATCACCAAAGGCATGCCCTGCAATATCGTTAATCAATTTAAACCTATCTAAATCTATAAACGCCAATACGGATGTGCATTTTGTGCCACTTTCTTTAAACTTATCTTCTAGTCTTTGTTCAAAGCATTGACGATTAAGTAATTGTGTTAAGTGATCATGCGATGTTTCATAGAGTAAGGCTTTTTTCTCAGTACGGTCTTCAATAATAAAAAGCGTACCTTGGAGCATTTTTTGACACGTAATATATAAATCTAACTCGTTTAGTATGCTAGTAAAAGGTAATGAAAAGCTGGCCCTTTTACCTGTCACAATCAGATTTTCGTATTTATCAATAATCTGAGGTACGTACGATAAAGTGTCTTGGTAGTCTTTATCAATAATATCCGAGGGTGTTTTGTCATCAATACCGATGTAATCCAGTGCTGATGAATTAATGATCTCAACTTCATGAGAATCAGACAATACAACCACGCCAAACGGAATGGCAGCAACAATACTTGATAGCTGCTGGCGTAAGGTAGTAGTTTGGTCGAATAGATTGTTCATAATTTATCTCTAATAACAATTAATGTTGCATCGTCATTGGCGAGTGCTACTTGGTTGTAGAGTTGACAGCTGCTACGCTCTAATGAAATTTGACTATCTAGATTAATATCATTAGGTAATACCACACCATCGGAATGTAAAAAAACAGTCAAGTTTTTAGGTCTATCAATTTGATGAATATGAATTTTTTTAGGAAGTGTTAAGCCCACGCTACCATCATGAACAGCAAAGCTTTCTTTGCTGTCAGCAATGATTTTTATGCCTACATCACCAATGGCACAAAACTCAAGTGAATCAGGCGTTAATCGTAATAAGGCCATTTGTACAGGGCGAAAAGGTCGACGAATTTTAAGAGCACAGTGGCATTGTTTAATGATGGAATCAAAACTATCTCTGTAGTGCTTTTGAGCGATACCTAATGCGTATTGAGATGCAACGGCTGCATTAGCCCCTTTGCCAGCGCCATCTATCACACAGGCAAAAAGTTTATCCCCTTGATATTGCTTTAAACAATATTGATCACCATTGTCATGAAGGCCAACAGCTGGAAATGAAATGCCAATTTTTTCAATTAAATTGTCAAGTAGTGGTAAATAGTGACGTAGCGTGATTGACGTACCGTTAGAATCGGTTTTATTGACGATAAACTCTTCAACACACCGATTAGCAGATCCTAATCCTTTACCAATACTCGGCTCGCAGTGGGTACTAAAACCATCAACCATCGCCTGTTCAAGATCTGAAATACCGGGCCCGTTATCTTCGATGGTAACTTCAATTCCTTTGTCTAGTTCAAGTTTTTTAAGGGTAGCGATGCCGGGCAAAGCATAACGCACAACATTAGTGGCAATTTCTGCCACTGCAATGGTTATCATACCAATATCAAAGTCAGAAAACCCAAGCTCAAATGCCAAATGTCGCGCTTCTTGTGCGACATAATACGCATCTTCAGGCTCTTCAATCGTGATAACCACACTATTTGTTACAGCGATATTCACACGCTTACTGCTTTTGTATTTTTACCAATTCAAAACCAATCGACTTATAGTAAAAAACCAATGCTGACTTTAAGTCTCTCGCGATTTTGAATATGTCGAACTCGACACCTGCGGTGATCATAGTACGTGCAATATTGCCTTTGATGCCGCAAAAAATAACTTTTACACCAACAAGTTCGAGTACTTTACCTAATCTAACTAAATGTGTTGCTACCGCAGTATCAATCGCGTCTACGTTAGCTAGGTCAACAATGACGGCTTCAGATTTCTCTTTTTCGCAGCGTATGGTCAAAGAGTCGGTAATTTGGGCCATTCGCCCAGAATCAATTGAACCAAAAAAGCCAGTGTATAAGCAGCGTTCAGCAATTTCGCAGACGATCATCGGCACTTCACCAATAATATGTTTACGGCTAATGGCTACATCTTGAGGTGACATAGAATTCCTCCTTGGAACATGAATAACTTAATATCAACTTATAAAATGATTATAGTCAGTATTAAAAAATGTACATATATAGGTAGAAGGAAATTAATTTTTACACGACTTACATTTACAATTTGATAACAAGAGGTGTGCGATATAAATAATGGGTAGTTAATAAAATAACGAAAAACACCAGACTTTAAATTTTTTATATTTTAAAGTCTGGTGCTTAGGTACTGATATTTTTACACTGCAATTTTAAAAATGCACGGTAAAAATAATGACCAATCAGAGCATTAGCCTTAATCGTTTTGTACTGCAAAACTATGAAGACTGATTTAGATAACAACAGCATTCAGCCTATGTTAGGGGCTTTAACACTTTTGCAGTACACTTTGACTCGCTCACCACTCAAAATGCGCTTATTTTTACTTTTATACCATTGCATTAAATAAACTACCTGATAGTGCGACAGATAAATGATTTTTAACACAGTTAATGAGTCATTAAGCTCGCTAGAATGATCAATATTTTAATAAAATAGGTATTACACTCGCCTTCTTGCGAGCCACTTTAGTTAAAATTACGACTATTAAATATAAGGTTCGGCTTCTCTAAGTTGAAAACTAAATTCAGTCCCTACGCCTACTTTACTTTGTACACGTATTTCAGTTTTCAATAACTTAATTAAACGTTCAGTGATGGCTAAGCCAAGTCCTGCATGAGACTTTTTACAACCTTTGGCGTTACTCGCTCGATATCGAGCTTCAAAAATATACGGCAACTCTTTGGCTGAAATTCCTACCCCAGTATCTTTAACTGCCACCGTTAAATGCTCACCATATTGGTTAATTTCAATGCTAATTGCACCGTTTTCATTCGTATGGCGCAGTGCATTCTCTATTAAGTTGGTGAGTACTCGCTCTAGTTTACCAATGTCTGAGTAAGCTTTTATGTCACACTCGGTAGGAAATATAGCTAATGACACCCCCAGTTTTTCAGCACGAATGGCAAACTTAGCCATCACATCGTAAAGTAACTCCCCTAAATTGAACACTTCAAATTGCACATTAGTACGACCTGACTCTAAATGCGCTAATTCAAAAATTTGGTCAATCAACGATTTAAGCTGACTGCAATTTTTCATTGCAATATCTAGGTGAAGTGCTTGCTGTTCGGGGCCATGTTTTTTTAGTGAAATTACTTCCAAATAGCCTTGCAGCGATGCTAAGGGGGTGCGCAAATCGTGAGATAAATGGGCAAGTAATTGACGACGTTGCTCATCAAGTTCAGCCAGTTGTTTAACTTGATGGTCAATAGTTTTAACCATTTTGTTAACACTGTAACCTAGCTGGTGTACTTCATTACTATGCGCCTTGTCCCAATCTAGCAAGGTGATTTTGCTGATATCAAACTGCACATGTTCCAACTGCTTTATATGTTCGGTTAATGCTGCTACAGGACGGGTTAAATATCTAAACAATAGTAATAAAGCCGTAAGCAAAAACCCTAATGCAAGACCTAACCAACTAAGCCCTATAACTACTTGATCATTACTTTTAATATTACTAATAATGGAATCATAGAGTTTTGAACCAATAATAACGTACAAGTAGCCTTGCAATGTGTCTTCATTATATACAGGAGCAACAGAAAAGATTTTTTCACCTGACAAGTTACGCGGATCGTCACCATAAATAGGTAAGTGCTGTGGTCGCTCAATTAACTTTATTAAAGGCACTAAATCAATATGCTGGCGTTTTACTTCACCGGGTTTTGCTGAGTATGTGAGTAGCTTTCCACTGGGGTCAATAAAGTAAAACTCAAACGATGGACCCAGAATCATTAAAGTATGAAATAGATTTTCAAGCGCCTCATAATCATAAACGCCTTGCTTGAGCAAAGGGTTATCTCCCACTAGATGCTCTGCTAACCCCAAATGTAACTGTTGTTCTGCTTGGGCACGCGATACTTGCGACAGCGCTTGTGTCCACCAAATAAACAAAGAGGCAATTAAAATAAAGATACCTGCCAGTGACATAGCAAGCTTATGATATAGAGAAAATTTCATGGCTTATGCCTGTGTTAGTTGTTTAGTGCTGAGCTTGTACCCTACGCCCCAAACGGTTTCAATAACGCCTTCTCCGCCAAATTTTTCGAGTTTACTGCGCAATCTATTAATATGTGAGTTGACGGTATGCTCATAACCCGAGTGTTGATAGCCCCAGACTGATTCAAGCAACTGGTTTCTTGAAAACACTTGATTTGGGTGCGCTGCAAAAAAATGCAGCAACTCAAATTCCGTCGCGGTTAAATCCAGTGTTTTAGCCCCTAAACTGGCTTCATGACAAATAGTATCAATGCCTAATCGCCCTAATTGTAAAGGCGCATGTTCTGGCTGCGCATTTTGATGTTCTGTGGCTTGCAGTAACCTAACATGACGCAACTGCGCTTTGACTCGCGCTTGGAACTCTCTATAACTGAATGGTTTGCAAATATAATCATCAGCGCCCATTTCAAGGCCAATAATGCGGTCCATTTCACTACTTTTAGACGTTAATAGCACAACACTAATATGGGGTGTTGAAGTTTTAATCTCTCTACACAGTGTTAAACCGTCAACCCCTGGCAGCATGATATCAAGTAAAACAATGGCGTAGTTTCCATGTTGCAGCTTATCGATTGCGCTTTCTCCATCAAACACATGATCAACACCCAATGATAATTCAGTTAAATGAACTTGTAGAAGACGCGCAATATCTTGATCGTCTTCTACTATAAGTACCTGTGGTTGCATAATGTGGCCTTTTCATCGCCCACACTGTGCGTATAGGCGTTATTTAACTCTTGTTATCGTTACGGCCATGAGCGGGTTGTCGAATTTGTGTGCTGAGGTTAGTACTGACGTACTTAATCCGTCATCATTACTTACAACTCCGGGGTGCATAGCCACTTTATCAACATCATCACGCAGTGCATTAAAACCCTCTCCACCATCAGCAGGACCTGGCATAGAACCACTTTGTTCAGAGTTAGCTTCAGTGCCCGAATCATAAGCTCGGGTAGTCATCTTGGCGTAATCACCAACAGACATTTGTGATACATCGATGCTATTAAGACCCGTAAAGCCGTCATTTGTATTCACCATCATGCTAACTAACGATAGTTTTTGATCCATTAAGCTCGTTGTAGTGAGCATTAGCTCAATCATTTGACCCGGCCCAACAGCACCTTCACTCGATGCTGAACTGTTCACAACAGGTAGTCCAAGTAAGCCTGAGTTATCGCCACCTTCAGCTAATTGCTCTAATTCAAGACTTGCCATTTCACCAATTTGCCAAAACTGACCACTGGTATGTAATGCAGCACCCAGTGGCGATAAAGGCTGAGCATTTGTTAAGTTAATTGCTGTGACCTTAAACTCATATTGCATTGGTGCAGGGTCTGGTGTTGGTGGAACCGGAGTAACAATCGTGTTGCTATCGTTATCACTACCACATGCCGCCAGTAGCAAACATGCAAGAGGAATGATTGGGGTAAACTTATTCATAATATGCCCCTTATTTAACCGTTACTGTCACTTTAGCAACAGGGTTTAACCAACGGTGAACCGTGTTGTGTAAATCACTTTTTCCTCCGACAGCTTCATCATCCCCTACGTTTCCGCGATGAATATGTACCATCATGTTACTTTCGGTGGTTGTAAGACCACTGCCCTGTGTGCCAGGCGCCATGCCTGGTGAGGCTGGGATCCCAGGCGTACCCGGTGCGCCAGAACCGTCAACAACCAATTCGTTGTTTGCTTCAGTACCGGCATCGTATGCATTTAGGTATATATGATAAGTACCGGCTTCAGTTGGTATTTCCCAACCATCTAAACCAACAAACCCATCATTGGTAGGGAGCATCATGGCAACGATAGACAGCGTGGTATTGTCTTGTGTGGTGGTTAAGCTGCCCATCGCAGAACTGGCTGGTGCCAATAAACCTGCTGCTGGGTTTGCTAGTGTATTGGCATTAATACTATCTAGAGTTGCTGATAACGCATCAATACTGCCGCCCTCTGCCATGGCTTGCAGTCCATCTGATGCAGTTTGGCCTGTTTGAAACAAATGCGCATCGCTATTGTGCGCACCAACGAGTATTGGTGTGAAGTAAATACCTTGAGTGAGGTTAGTAATTTTTACATCTATATCAGCAGCCTGTGCTACTGACATTGCCAATAAACTGCTCGTGCATACAAGTGATAGTAATTTTGCCTTCATGATATTCTCTTTCTTAGTTGTTATGACAAGACTAAGAATGCAAGATAAATATCTCGTTGGTTTCACCAAAATATCACTTTTTTATCACAATCTAAGTACAAGTTAGTCACGACCCATCCAACAATAAAACGACTAAATCACTAAATACAGGCCAAACAAAAACACTATTAATAAACATAAACCAATGTAACTAAAGCATTTGTGCTAAACTATAAAGACATTAATATAGGAGGTAGTAAGTAAGAGTGAGTAGAGCAAAACTAAGCCAAGACGAAAATTTATCCTTCAAGATTAACTATCAGCTTCTTCCTAAAGAAACCAACCAGCTCGACCTTTATTTTTCAATCCCTACCGATATGGGGATCAATGACAGTACGCTCAACGAAGTTGATTTTTTCAATGCTAATATTAAATCTCACAGTGCTTACTACTCTGAACAAATACATCTGCCACTTGTTCATAGTCGCTTTATTAGCCAAACCAAAAGAGAAAAAACAGGCTATCGACTCAACCTCAACCTATTTTGTTATCAACTTAGAATTGCATTGGAAGCCGACCTGAAAGCGACACTACAACTTAAAGAACCTAATGATTTTTTTCCAGCCGCTGCAGTGTTGGTAGAGCAAACTGATCGCTTGCTGAAAAACTTACGGCGCTACACCCCACCTGATAATAAACTCAAATCGTACTTTCAAAACGCCGATAACTATCTTAGTTGGCATACCGAACAAGCATTTTTAAAGCTATTGTCTAATGGCCCAAAATCAAGTGAATTTAGTGAAGAGCGAACCATACTTATCAACTTTTGTCAGCAAGAAAACCAATACCGAGCCGCGCGAACATATAACTCGCAAGTAACACTAGAAGACCCAAATAGAATCACTAATAAAATGAAGTTACTTGAGCGGCTTATTGAGTATGGTGTTGTTTTTAATAAACAAACCATAGACTTAACATTAAACTTAAAGCGACTTGTAAAAGGTCTAGTAACTGGCGTTATCATGGCATTTGTGATGTTTATTGTGCTCAATGCGCGCTCGAATTTTCAAGAAGTAACCGTGGCACTTATCGCGCTATTAGGTGTAATTTATGGACTACGAGAAACATTCAAAGAAGACTTAACCCAATGGGCATGGCGAACAATTCAACGAGGTCGGCCCAAGTGGCGTAATAATTTCAAAAATTCAGTAAGCGAAGACATTGTTTGCACGCAAACCATTTGGCTTGAGCATATCCGCAAAAAAGACCTGCCCCCTGAAGTGGACAAGTTACTTAAACAACGTAGGCAGCAAAACAAACAAGCTGCCAACTTAATGCATTTTTGCAGCAAAAATCAGGTTAATGTGAGTGAGTTTTTACCTGGGTATGATGAAGTACAACAACGTATTACTTTTAACATGGCCTCATTTGTTCGCTACCTTAAAAAAGGCGCAGGAAAACTGTATACCTTAGATGGCCAAAAGATATCAAAAAAATCTGTAGAACGTCGCTACCAAATTAACCTTGTACTGCGCTTTACTAGCGAACAAAGCACACAGCTAGAGCGATATAAATTAACCATGAACCGCTCTGAAATAGTTGCTATCGAGCTAATGGATGAGGCAGTAGAAAACAAGCCGCAGTAGTGCTTTATAATGTGGATTACAAAAATGTTCAATTATAAGTATTTTAATTGTTACGCAACTCGTTCGACCCTTTGCAAATCAAGTTAGAAACTTTAAAACTATACTCTTATTAAATGCACCTATAGAATAAGCTAGCAGCCGTTAATCATTATCGCGCTGCTAAATTAGCAACTAAAATAAAATTAGGTGTTAAGCTGAGTAAATACCAAAGTTTTAGTATTTTACAAGTGAGTGTAGCGTTAGTGATTACACATGGATATTACAATAACGTGAGAGCACATTATTTTAACTTCGACTTAGCCCTAAGCAAGCCTGAAGTTAGCTAACATCACATACAAAAGCCTCCTTTACTCAAAACTTAGGGTAATTAAAGATAGTCCATAACAAAGATGAAACAGCAGGTACGCTATGAAATCAAAATCCTACATTATCGATAGAGCACTTCACTGGGGTGTAGCACTATTACTATTATTTATGTTAATGAACCTTTCAAGCCAACTTCATAACACCGATTGGGCTATTAAAGGCCAAGATTTACATCGCCAAGAAGCAATTCAAACACATGCAACAATGGGTATTTTATTGGTTTTATTAATCGCTGCTCGGTTAGCTTTTTTATTCACAACTAAGGCCACTCTGTCACGGGCTAAACCTAAAAATAAATTCCACGAATGGGTTATTAGAATTGTTCATGCCACCATGTATTTAAGCGTTTTTATGCTCATGGGCACAGGCATCGCTATGATAAATAATTATGAGATCCCGTTGGTCATATTCGGCATGGAATTTACCCCTGATAAAGCTAATTTTTATGGTATTTTCCCAGAGTTTCATGATTACCATATGCTATTAAAGCAAGTAATATTATGGCTTATTTTTGTACATTTTTTTGGCGCTTTACTTACAAAGAAGTAAAACGCACTACTAAAATTATGGCATTAGATTGTTTACGCCATTACAAAAGTTAAAATTCTAGGTTAACTTGTACTGGGTAGTGGTCAGATAACTCATTGTAATAACCATCATGGTAATAGCGGCCATCACTTAGATTCCAA
Source organism: Pseudoalteromonas holothuriae (assembly GCF_945859825.1). GTDB lineage: Bacteria > Pseudomonadota > Gammaproteobacteria > Enterobacterales > Alteromonadaceae > Pseudoalteromonas > Pseudoalteromonas holothuriae. The sequence continues at coordinate 12,051 of NZ_CAMAPC010000002.1, read as the reverse complement.
TTACCTCGCAGATAGCTCCAGTACCAATTATTTTGTGCTTTAGGGTAACGAACCGTCATACTTGGAGCATTGATTGGCTGCTTGTGGTCACGGTGCCAAAATACATAATCGAGCGTGTCGTTATAATCTAGGCTGTACTCAAAATAATAAGCGTTGGCTTTAGTAAACCAGTTATCTTTTGCTGAAAATGAGCCAACTGCTGGCGTTTTAAAATTCAACTCTGCATGCGCGGTAGCTAGCATATCAGCCACTTCATGCTGTTTACTCCATTCAACATTCATATCACCGCCTATGATAACTGGTTCATTTACAGGAATATTCTCAGTCTCAATAAAAGATTGAATTTCACTCAGTTGCCCCATACGCACTTCGTGCTCTTGTTCAGTATTACCATCATGGGTCGCTTGTAAGTGTGTGCCAATTAAATGATAGCGTTGCGTGTTTTTTTCTATTTCAACATAAGCAAAACCTTTATTCGCCATGTAATCCCAACTGCCACTTAAGCTATTATTAAATACATGGGCCTTTTGTGAAATGATGGGGTACTTAGACAAAACAACTACCCCGCCTCGAATAACAAAAGGGCTATTTGAGCAATTACCGGTTAAAGCATCCCAACCACTGCCACTGCAATCTTGCCCCACATTAGGCGTTTGATAAGGGTACAAGGTAGATAGCGCAGCCAATGCTTGTTCACCATCACTATTAAACACCTCACTCACTAAAATTACATCTGGACTGTCACTTAGCGACATTAAAGCGGCAGGTAAACGCTGTGCTCGATTAGCTTGATCCCAATCCTGTACGCTTAATTGCATAATGTTATAAGCCATCACTTTGAGTGAATCAGCCATGCTATGTGTGCTGAGCAGCATCAAAGTAGCTAACATCACTTGCTTTATTATTCTCATTTTGTTCTCCAATACTTCATTTTTAGTTTTATATAGCGGTATTCACGCAATAACTTGCAGAATATAAGCAGGTAAACCGTGAAAATTCAGGAGCCCAAAGGTAACGATGCAAAATGTCAGAATGATTGCGTTAAGTTAGGTTTTTCATGAAGGTTTTTTATGATTTTGTTGAAAGAGATATGACTTTTTTGAGTGGGTTAAATATCTTATTTTTGCTAAGCTGAGGCAGGCACTGAAGGACAGTGCCTGCTATTCGCTATGAAGCGACAGTAACACCCCACGTCTTAGTTATTTTGGCATCTTTATCAAACGCAATGTTTACTTTTTGCGCAACTTCACTGGGCATAATACCAATATAAAAATCGTAGTTTTTTGGAGAGTCAATATCACCGGCGGCGTCCATATTCACGCCAAACTCGAGATCCCCAAAAGCGTTAGCAACTAAACCTTCGAGGCTATCGTCACAGTAAAAACAAGGATAAAAGATTTTATCTTTAGGGTCATAGTCATAAACAGTAAACTTAAATTTAAATTTTACTTTGGTGTCGCTCAATATTGTATGCTTAAGTATAATGGCCGTGGTTTTATTTTCAGTTGAAATGCGACACGCTATATAAATAGGATCAGCATGTCCGCCCATCCAGAAGATATTTGAAATCACACCAACAACTTTCTCTTTGGTTTCCTCATCCCCACCTACTTTTGTGGGATTAGAAACTGCCATGTCCATTTTGAACTTACCTTTATCATCACTAAAGATTTCTAATTCTGATAAATGCCCAATTAAACATTGTACATCTTTTTGAAAATTAAACCCCTGCTCAACATTGCAGGACAAGTTGGTTGAAGCCATTCGTATTTTCCTTTTCTTCAATCAGCTAATAATAAATTGGGTTTCAAGTTGAGGTGAGGTTGGCTCATATTTTGATGGTATAAATAATATAATGCTCAACCAATTTTGTAGATCTAATATCGTTCTTTTGTGACAGAGCTAAATATATAAAGTTCTACGTTTTGCTATAAAATTGAGCACTAGTAAGTCAAAAATCAAGACCCAACTCTGAAGAACTGTTTAAACAGCGCAACACTGAACCCATTGCAAAAATGAATATAAACAACAATATTTACTTTTACTATTACATGCAATTACAGTTAAATTTTTGATTAAAACTCTACGAACATCGTCACACTGAAATACATATGGAAAACGCCGAGGCTGGCAATAATTTTTAATGGGTGTCATTGTTTCTTTTTTCCTGTATGTGAATATAATCTAAAAAAATGACTTCTAGCTCTTCCCAATTGAAAACATTCGCTAGAGCAATCAGTTCATAAGTAGGGTCTAGTTGTTCTATTAGGTCGAAGAAACCTAATTGGGGATGGTCTATTGGTGTATTTTTTAGCTTACTTTGACCAGAAACTAATTCAATCTCGGTAAACCACTGCCTCTGGCGGTGAGACTCAACAAGGCTTTGCCGTTAAGGCGTGCAAATCTGAGAAAATGGCCTTTTTAACAGAACCGGCAAGTTTGAATAAGGAGGCCAAAATGAGAGAATAGAAAAGCTAAGCTCACCTAAAACATTATTGCAAATATCATATAGTATTTGTGCCTAAATACACAAAAAGCAATATATGGGACAAATGGCCTAGCTCTTAATTAAGCTGATAGAAAACCGATCTATACTCGGCTTTTTATACCAACCAGAATACTTAACCCTTCATACGAAGTAGTTATTCAGAGGTGCCTTGTTGTGATTGAGATTGTTTTTCATATTCGGTATAAGTTGCGCCAAATTCGTTTCTAAAGCATTTACCAAAATAAACCGAGGTTGAGAAACCAACCAAGCCACTAACTTGTGATACTTGTAAACCTTGGTTCATATAGTTGAGAGATTTGCGTAGTCGATATTTTCTCAAGTAATTAGAAAAATTGTTATCTACTAATGCTGAGAGTTTTCGGTTTAGTTGGCGCTCGCTCAGTGCCATAGCGTTAGCGACTGTTGATCTGTTTAAATTCTCAGATTGGTAGTTCCGTTCTATTACTTGCTCAAATCGCTCCAAGAACTTTTTGTCTTTGGCCGTCACATCGGATATTTGTGTAGTCTCGACAGGGCTTTGTTCTGCTAGGCAGTCGCCAAACACTCGTTTTAGCGCCTCGCGATTATTGAGTAGGCTAGCTAACCTTAGTTTCAGCTCTTCTATATTAAAAGGCTTAGGGATGTAATCATCAATATTATGCTTCCAACCTTTATGGCGAGCTTCAGAGTCGTTTCTAGCTGTTAACATAATAATTGGAATATGGCATGTAGGTTCGTTTTGCTTTAATGCTTTGGTAACTTCAAATCCGCTTATACCCGGCATCATAAGATCGCACAGGATAATATCTGGAATCACATTGACTGCAATTTCTACTCCTTCTTCTCCACTTTGGGCCAGATAACATCGGTAGTTTTTCTGCAAGCTGTCGTGCAAAAATACATTAAGTTCTCTATTGTCTTCTATAATAAGGACTGAAGGTAGCTCAGTGTTGATGTGGCTAAGCTCATTTTCGTCAACTGCTTTACCTATTTTACCGCTGGTTATCTCTGGTGAATGGAGTACTTTTGGGAAAGAAATATTGATGTCTGCGTCTTTATTTGTGATCGGCAAAGAAAGCGTAAATACTGAGCCTTTGCCATATTCGCTTTCAGCCTTAATGGCACCACCGTTAGATTGAGCTAACTCTTTTACCAATGCTAATCCTATTCCTGTACCTTTGAGGCTATCGTCATCAACACTAGGTGCTCGCTTGAACAAGTCAAATATGGTAGGTAGCTCTATTTCTTTTATTCCTATGCCTTGGTCTTTCACTTTGATGAAGGCAACTTCCTCGTTGCTCTCTATTGTTATTTCTATCTGCCCGCCTGGTTTGTTGTATTTAATAGCGTTGGTTAGAAGATTAATGAGCATTTTTTCCAATGAATCGTTAATCAAATAAAGGGTGGCGTCTTTAAATTTGCTGACTTTCAAAGATAAATTTTTATCTTTGAAATAGAAGTCTAAAACGCCGACGATGAAAGTCAGAGTTTGCTCTAAGGAATAAAAACTGCGGCTTAATTCTTTTTGCGATTCTACTTTAGCCAAGTCTAATAAGTGGTCAACCATAGTGAGCAATCGGTTTGCGTTATTGTTAATTACCGTTAGCTGTTTTGTTTTTCGTTCGTCTTCTTCTTGTTTTTTTAGTGCTTGCACCGGACCTAAGATTAAGGTTAATGGCGTTCTGAATTCATGAGACATATAAGCAAAAAGCGCTTGCTTATCGTGAAGTAGCGACTCAATTGCATCTTTTCTTTGCTGTAATTCAGCAGTTCTGGCTTTAATGCCTTTTTTCAATTCTAGGTTTCTTTGTGTTATCGACCTAGTCTTAAACAGAGTGAATAGGTAAACGCTAAATAGTATTATGATGAAGTAGGCTATATAAGCAGGAACTGTAAACCAAGGTGGGGGAGCAATCGAGATAATAAGGGGCGCTGAGTGGCTAGTTAGATTGTTTATGTCCTCGCCACTTTTCACTTTAAAAGTATATTGTCCTGAGGGCAAAGTAGTATAAGTTGCAAATGGAGCTCTTTGGTCAGTCACCAGCCATTCGTCGTCAACGCCCTCTAATTGGTAAGCGTAAACTAAGTCGCTTGTTGAATAATGTAAGCCATTGAAGTTAATAGAAAATACATAATCTTTGTAAGTCAACTTTAATTCATCTGTATAAGCTAGGTCTTTGGTTAAAGGCGACTGCGGGTTAAGCGATTGAAGAGTGACGCTTTTATTTTTAAGTTTAAAGTCCGTTAGCATGGTTGGGTAATCGGCCAGAGATTTGTCCAACTGCTCTGGATTAAACATTAGTATTCCGTCACTTGCTGCTAGGTATATATCGCCAGAGGACGCGGTGATTGTATTTGCTTTGTTGAACTTTCTTACTTGTATGCCATCTTTTGTGGTGAATTGAGAGATTTTTTTGTTTTTCTGATTGTATTTAAATAAGGTGTTATTGGTGGCTAACCAAAGGTTGCGTTTAAGATCTTCGGCCATTGCTATGACACTTCCACCCTGTACACTGTCAAGTAAAGTTACTTTTTCTATTATTCTAGAATCAAAATAGTACCTGAACAAACCCACCTCATAAACACTGAACCAAATTGTATTACTGCTATCGGTTAACGTGCTGTTTATTCTTCCAATATCTTTTAACTCATCGATTGAGTCGAACGGGCTTAACTCCTTGGTACTGGTATTAAAGGTTTGTATGTTTTTCGGAGTGATAAGTAAGAGGTTAGAATTATCTATCGCCTTTGCTTCCAACGCATTGATCTTAGATTGAGCAGCTTCAAACTGCTGTTTTTGCTTGTTGAATAGATACAGCGCCCCAAACTTTTGTGGCAAGTGAGCAGCATAAGTGGAAACCCAAACTTCTCCCGAAGCTGTGATTTCTATGTCCAGTACGACTCCACCTTGGAGCCCAGATTCTGTATTTGGATAGAAGTAGTTTTGTTCTTTGTTATGAGGATTGTAGCTCAATACGTGGCTGCTGCGGTAAAACGACATCCAAATTTGGCCATTTGGGGCTTGCTCCAGCTCGTAAATCTCTCTATCTGTTTGGAGTTCGAGCTGTGGCCTTTGCATCCTAATGTCGGATGCTTTGTATAGACGATTATCACAACTAAACCATATATCTTGTTGGTTACTTAGTAGGGTTTGCTTGCGTGAGCAAACTTTTGAACCTTGATGTTTAAAGTGATGAAACTCTCGACTTATTTTAGAAGATTTAAACACGCCTTCTGAGGTAGCAAGCCACAAGTTTTCGGCAGCATCTTCGATAATACTATGGCTTACTAGCCCCTTGATTGGTGTACTCTCCTTAGTTACAGGATCGAGAGTAGAAACTGTCTTTGACTTGAGGTCGATAACAATTACTCCAGACTCCCAAGTGCCTACCCATAGGCTGTTTGTATCGACTTGGTCAATGCTACTGATCACATAGCTATTTAATTTTTCAAATGATTCAAGTTTACCAGTATCAAGGTCGAGCTTTTGTAGACCATTAAAAGAACCTATCCATAAGTGCCCTTCCTTATCTCGTAACAGCCTAGTTAATTTTTTACTTTGCAAAGGCAAAGATGTTTTATTCGGCACAAACGGTTTGAGCTCATTTGAGTTAATATTCCAGTAGTACAAACCCTTATCGTAAGTCGCAAGCCACAATTTATTGTTGTTATCTAAAGCAATATCCTTAATATTTAAATCGCCGTGCTCTTTGTTAGGAAAGTGCCTAATCATATTATTTGTGTTGATATTTATGCTCGACAACCCATAAGAACTGGCTATCCAGAGCGTATCTCCGTCAAGTTTCATTCTTGTTAAATAATTGCCAGCGATGGAATTTACATTGTTTTTGTCGTAGCTAAACTGACTTAATTTTTCCGTGGCTAAATCCAGCTTGAACAAGCCATGCTCTAAGGTGGCTATCCACAATGTCGTGCTGTCTGTTAACACTAAATCAAAGGGTTGAGCTTGTTGGGACAGCGATATTTTCTTGAAATTATCTCCGTCATATCGAAATAAACCGTTGGACATAGCGAACCACAAAAAGCCTTTTTGATCTTGTACTATGGAGGTAACTGCACCAATAGAGCCCTTATCTAAGTTCACTATTTTTACTAGAGTGGGCGAAGCAGTAAACGTTAGACCATTAGCACCGGCGTGTTTCGGTAATAAAAAAGCGATGAATAGGCTTAATATAGGCAGAAATTGCTTCATTTATAAATTTATAACCTCTTGTTATTTTTATTTTTTTGCTTTTTGTCTCATTCGGACACTTTTCTGTCCCAATAGTATTGATGAAAGTCTCATTAGTATTATTGCATTCGAGTTTGTTTCAAAGATAGTAGTTATCATCAATTACTTGTGAATAAAAATGCATTAATTGATGAGTTTTGATGCTTTTTGTTGTTGGAAAGTTAAATAAATCCCATCTCCAATAAGTAACTAAAACGTTTCGAGATATACCTTCTCGGCAGAGAAATATAATTTTTAATAAGGAATAAAAGCATGAAATTAACGTTAAAAAAAAATACGGTTATGCAGTTATCTAATGATTTAGACGTTGTGCCAATGTCACAAACTAAAGATATCGCAGGTGGTGGTACCAACGGTTGTGCTGGTACCTATGAGTGCGAACATTCAGGGCAATGTCCTACAACCCCACATATGTGTAATAACCAAAATACAAATATACTGAATTCTTGTATGGATGCGTGTTTTGGTGGTGGTGGTGGATTTGGTCAGAGTAGAGTTTTTTGTCCATAAATATAGGAAAGTAATCATCAATTAATTTTAGGCAACCTTTTAAAGAATAGATTGACTGGTTGCCTTATTGAGTATGTATATGTGTTTAAATTTAAGTCATAAAAATAAAGCCATTAAGGTTCTTGAACTTATTATCCAAAAAATCACGTCAACGATAATTTCAGAGCAGCATGCCGGGTTATTTACAGGTATGAGTGGGCAGCTACTTTTTTTAGTCTATGCGGAAATGAGTATACCAAATAGTGTCGATAATAAATTAATTCAAAATTGCATTGATAAAATACAGAGAGCTTTAAAAAGCCAAAGTCTAAATATGGGGTTAACTTCCGGCGTCTCTGGTATTGGCCTGACATTAGAGTTAATACAGAGAATAATAGATGAACCGGCTAATCTGAATGAAAGCCTAGACCTTCACTTAATATCAGTGTTAGAAGATGAATCTGAGCAAATTGAATATGAACTACTACAAGGTTTAACCGGAGTTCTTTTATATGCATTAAATCGCTCTCAATGGGCAACAGGAGAAAAACTCTTAAATATTGTATTGGAACAACTAATAAACAAAAAGATTGAACTCTCTGAAGGGCTTGCTTGGCCAACTCATATAACATCAAACTTTAGGTTTAGTGCGTCACAGGACGTTGAGTTTAATCTAGGATTGGCGCATGGCAATGCCGGAACGTTAGGTGTATTGACTAAGGTATATCAAAAATATCCAACAGAGAAACTAAGAGAAGTTATTAAAAATCACGCTTATTGGATGTTATCTCAGGGTATCGTTAAAGCTGATCATAGCTATTTTGGTTATTGTAATAATGATGAGAAAAACTCTAGGTTAGCTTGGTGTTATGGAGACCTCTGTAATTCATTAGTGTTGTGGCATGCAGGAAAAATTTTAGGTAACGATTTTATAATGAACACCGCCCAAAAAATTGCTTTGGTTGCCGCATCGTTAAAATTAGAAAGTAGTGGGGTCGTTGATATGGCACTGTGCCATGGCGCTGGTGGAAATGCTGTTATTTTTCAATCCCTATATTTTCATATGAAATTAGAACCGCTTAAAAAAGCGTCTATTTATTGGTACACCTTGCTATTAGATTCAACTGATACAGCTAAAGGTCTCGACTCACTCTGGCAGTTTAACTCCGTCAACAATAGCTATCAGGAAAACTTCAATTTATTAGAGGGGTATGCAGGAATAGGTTTGGCTTTGCTATCGTCTCTTGATTTCGATTCTAGCTGGCAAACTTGCCTATTAATGGACTAACAATAGAATGACTGATAAAAACTCACCCACATTAAGCCATTATGCTGCCGACTTCTTTGTTCTGCGTAGTCCTCGTCTTTCCTTACAACATTTAGTTAATTGGCAACATAGCGATAGACAGCAACTTCGTGACCAATTGCATCATTGGTTAGAGTTGGATGAAACTCAAGAAGCGCTCTATATTGCTTCGCCATCACTCTTAGATCGAATTGAGCAATGGTATGATGATCCTGACTCTAAAAAAGGGAGAAAACTTGAGTTAGCTCTAGCAAAGTATTTTATTCGTATGACCGGAAGGCCAACACCGTTTGGCTTGTTTTCCAACAATAGTTTAGGAAAGGTATCTGATACCACCCTCCTTGCATTGAACTCCAATGCAGGAATTAAACGAAAGTCTCGTTTAGATATGCATTATTTATCCATGCTACAAGAACAATTAGTGAAGGAACATTGGACAAATAAAAAGTTATTGCTATCGACAAATCCAACGGTCTATAGCATGGGGGATCAAATTCGATATATTGAAAGTTACACCGCAAACGATGAAAGGCATTATAGGTTATCATCAGTTGATTATTGCCCGTTTGTAACATCTATGCTGGAGCATGCAAAGCTGCCGATTGATACTAATGATTTAGCAGCGGAGTTATGTCGCCAAAGTGATGAGCTATCAACTGAAGACGCACTAAGCTTTATTCAACAGCTTGTTAATGCGCAATTATTATTACCGATTTTACCACTTGCGTTAACGGGCGGCTCCCCAGATAGTAGCTTTGCAACTAGCCTTGCTTTAGCAGGATTTGATAAGCATACCAGTGTGATAGAGGGCGTTTTAAAGTCACTAAAACACATGGATTCACAAACGGTTAATACACCGAATGAGTATCGTCATATAGCAAAACAACTAAAAGCTATGTCAACTCCGGTTAAAGAAAATAAACTCATTCAAGTCGATTGTTTTCGTTCAGACACTAACTTGCAGCTTGACAAAGCGTTGTGCGATGAAATCATAAATGATGTTGTCCTATTTAATAGCATTATACTTCCATCAAAAAATTCATTACAGGCAGTTATCAAAAAAATTAATACAGATTTTGTTGGACGAATGATGCCATTGCAACAGTTTATTGATGATGAGAGCGGTTGGTCAATGTCGAGTGATAAGGGCTTTTCTACGCCATTATTAAAAGGAATTGGTCTTAGTCAAACCGTTAATCAAAATGATGCAGAAATATCGATGACTCCCTTTGAACAGCTTATTATTGAAAGCGTATCTTCAATGGTAGAACCGTTTCAAAAAGAAGTCAGCTTTTCAAGTAAAGACGTTAAAGGTTGCTTGATCAACCAACAGGTTATGCCGGACTCAATGGCCGTAATGTTGCAACTATTTACTAAAAAGAAAAATAACGATGAAAAGGAAGTGCTATTCCGTGGGGGGTATGGCCCATCAGCGGCTAATCTTTTAGGTCGATTTTGTCATTTAGATAAAGAACTTGCAGAAAAAACAATCGGCTTATTAAAACAAGAAGAAGCCTGCAATCCAAACGCTATTTATGCTGAAATTGTTCATTTACCGCAAGGACGTCTCGGTAATGTGATTGCACGGCCAATATTAAGGCAGTATGAAATTCCCATTGTTGGTGATTCAAGTGTAGCTCAAGACTACCAAATTAGTTTAGATGATTTATTTGTTTATGTGGAGTCGACGCGCGTAAAGCTATGGTCGAAAAAGCATAATAAAGAAATTATTCCTCGCCTCTCTTCTGCGCATAATTATTCCGCTAGAAGTTTAGGTATATATAGCTTTCTTTGTATGCTACAAAACCAAAATGTTAGTTTACCGCGCTTTGCTCATTCAGCTGTGTTTGATTCAGTTAAGTATATGCCGCGCATTAAATTAGGTAACTTACTTTTAAGTAAACGCCGCTGGAAAATAAGACGATCAGAGATAAGCTCTTTGTTGAATGCAGATTCTACTCTGAACGGTGAATATTTGCAGAGCTTACAGAGTAAACTAGAATTGCCTGAATGGGTTAGCTACAGTGTTTCCGATAATACCTTACTGATCAACCTATCTAATCCCATCATGCTTGAGGTATTGCTAGCAGAAACCAATGGACATGATTGGATTACTTTAGAAGAGGTACTCGATTTTGAGTTTAAATCACTGTCGACACTTGATGGACAGTGTCTAAAGCATGAATTAATTCTGCCTTTAATACGCAGTCAAAATATTAATGACGAAGAGACTAAGCAGCCTCCAGTTGATAAATTACAATGCATAGCCGCTAGTAAAGTAGCACGTAGCTTTGCACCCGGAAGTGAATGGTTGAGTGCTAAAGTTTATCTCGGCAATAGTACAGCAGAAAATGTACTTGCTAATGTTATCTATCCACTAGTAACGAGTTTGCAGCATCAAGGTATCATTCAAGGGTTTTTCTTTTTACGTTACGGCGACCCTGATTGGCATTTACGATTACGCTTTAATGGCGATCGACAAATGTTGTTAACTGAAGTTTTACCCAGATTAAATCAAGCTTTAGAGCCCTTACTATTAAATGGGCCCGTTAATAATATTGTGTTAGATACATATGAGCAAGAAGTCGAGCGTTACGGTGGTGGTAGTGGTGTTAAATTAGCCGAAAAACTTTTCCATAGCAATAGCAATACATGCTTACAACTACTTAGAAAAATTAATGAACTGCCTGACGAATATCGCTGGCGCTCAGTATTGCAGGGTTGTGATCAACTATTAAACGCTTTTGATTTTGATCTTACTCAAAAGCTTAGCTTTATAACAAACCTAAGGGAAGGGTTTGGTCGTGAATTTGGTGATTCAGGCACTTTAAGAAAAGAACTTGGGAAAAAATACCGTCAATACCAAGAAGTGATAATAACTGACTTCACATTGGATAAAAATGACGAAATAATTAAGAGTTGTAAAGATATAATATTAAGTCAGGTTTCAGAAATACGCCAAATTGCAATTCAGTATTATAGGCTTGAAGAAAGCAATCAACTCACTGAATCATTAAACAATATTTTATCGGCCATTCTTCATATGTTTAATAATCGCATGTTTGTCGCTTATAGTCGACAACAAGAATTTGTAATTTATGATTTATTGAGGCGTTATTATGAATATTCTTGTAATCAAGAAGATAGGACTAAAAGTTAGCATATTCATACCTTGAAAGATGAGAGTGAGCATAGAACAATAAATTTATTTTACGATGAAGACATCTAATTTTATAAGTTATGGATAGAGAAATTTATGACTTAACGTAACTATTAGTCATGGAAATCTTCGGCGTTATTTTAGTCAAATTATTTGATAATTTTATTGTTATTTAATTTTAACAGTGTATATAGTTAATGAAGTCTCTAAGCGTAGAGATTTCATTAGTTTAGGTAACCTGAGATCTGCTTAAGCGATAACTAATGCGTTAAGCTCTACGTCAGTTAAATTAAGGTGTGGCTTATTTTCTTTAAAGCAATAAGCCACCAATCCAGCCACTAAATTCAACATAAAGC
>NZ_CAMAPC010000001.1:501685-529638 GCF_945859825.1 Pseudoalteromonas holothuriae | reverse complement strand
AATCGTTAATGTAATCGTTCCCCCTTAGCTCAGTTGGTTAGAGCGACGGACTGTTAATCCGCAGGTCCCCCGTTCGAGTCGGGGAGGGGGAGCCACATTACAGACTCTCTATAATTATATTGTTCCCCCTTAGCTCAGTTGGTTAGAGCGACGGACTGTTAATCCGCAGGTCCCCCGTTCGAGTCGGGGAGGGGGAGCCAATATGACATTTCAATAGACATGCAAGCACTTTTCGACTACTCTACAACAGCATAAATAAAAACAAAAATTTGATTTAATGCAACTTTTCTTCCCTCGTTGATAGATTAAAAATAATGGCTGGATAATGGCTAGTTTCAAAAAACTCATACTATTACAATTTTTTTCATGGTTAGTCTTTTCACTTTTAGGCGTACTATTTTTTGCATCAAGCTTTGACGCAGCTGTCAGCAAAGCTCAACAAAGTGCACAATCAATGGTTACGCAGTACATACACGATAAAACAATTGCTGATGTTACCCCTGAGCATATTCAAACAGCTCTGGCTGATGGAAAAGTATTCTCTACCTTTATTGTCCGTGACTTTAATGGTGAAACAATTCTCAATATTAACCAACCTCGTTCATTACCTATTTTGAGCAGCCTGATCGAGTCGAATATTAATGCAGTACGTCCGCAATTTTCAGTAAATCAAGCCAAAGATATTAAAATAGAGTTTGTTATTAATGCCCAAAGCCAAGGCCAAATGTTACAACAAGCTATGCTGCTAACGTTTGCTGTCACTGCCCTACTAGCATTTATCCCTATTTTTTACATGCGTACTATCTATCGACGACTCATACGCAATGTCAGTACAACGGTAGCAGATGCCGTTGACGTGTATATTACTCGAAATCAAAACTCAACTAATATTGATAGTGAATTTGATACCGAAGAAATGCAATCACTTGGCGCAGACTTAACCCCTTCATTTAAGCGCTTGGCACATTTTTTAAAGAGTAAAGAACACGATATCAAAAGTGCTGCACAAAGTATTAAGCAAGAAGCCTATAAAGATGTTATTACTGGTCTTGGTAACCGTAATATGTTTGTTGAATACTACGAACATAATATTGAAGCGGTAGCAAAAAAGACTTTTGGTAGTCTCGCGATGATTCGCTGTAGTGAGCTGCAGATAATCAATCAAACTCGTGGTTACCAAAAAGGGGATGAATATATTAAAGCAGTATCTGACATTATTAAACATGTCAGCGGTACCTATACAGGGAGCCAAGTATTTCGCTTGAATAGCTCTGACTTTGCCGTGATCTTACCTAATGCACCTTCAAAAGATGCTGAACTTTTTGGCGAAACCTTACAAGCCCGATTTACTCAATTTCAGCAAAACCAAGAGCTAAGCTCTGTCGCTAACACAGGTATTGTCCCCTATGAGACGGGCAAACCATTAGGTGAGCTGCTTTCTGTAGTTGATAACGCGATGAGTATGGCACAAAGCAAACAAGCAAATGCATGGCATATGCAGCGTGAGTCTGACCTAATGAATAATGTAGGCGCGGGGTTTGGTAACCAAAACTGGCGTAAAGTAATTAGCGAAGTTATTAGCTCTAAGCGCGTTGCATTAATGATGCAAAATATCATGCCTGTTGGTAAGAACACCAAAGCATACGCTGAAATTCAAGCGCGTTTTAAAACTGAAGAAAGCCAAATGCTACCGACAGCATCATTCTTAGCAATGGCTGAGAAGCTTGATATGGCCATTGATATTGACCGTTTGATAATTGACAGCTCTCTTGAATTAATAAAAACCCGTAACTTAACAGAGAAGTATTTTGGTATTAATGTTACTGCATCAAGTGCGCATAGTGATCAATTTGTGATTTGGCTAGAGCGTCGACTATTAAAAGATGCCAATATCGCTTCGAAACTAGTATTTGAGGTCAGTGAATTTGGTTTACAACAAAATATCAAAGCGAGTAAGCGCTTTATTGATATGATTCACCGTGTTGGAGCACGAATTACCGTTGAGCGATTTGGTGTTGGCTTGACTTCATTTAAATTTTTCAGAGACTTGAAGCCTGATTTTATAAAAATGGATGCCAGCTACACGCGCGGACTAGAAGAAGATAAAAACAACCAATACTTTATGCGCTTAATGGTCGACCTTGCACACCGCATTGGCGTTAATGTTTTTGCTGAAGGCGTTGAAACACAAGAAGAAAAACATATTGTTGAAACGCTTTGTCTTGATGGCGTGCAAGGTTACTATATAGAAAAACCAAAAGAAATTTAAAACAGGTTCTAACACTAAAAAATAAGGCCATTTCTTGGCCTTATTTTGTTTAACTGCAAAGGTGTCAACAAATTAAGGCACTAAGCCTAGTTCTGTTTTTTAAAATCATTGATTTTTATTATGATCTTGGTGGACATAATTGTTAAAATCAGTGCCATCTAAAACACACCTTAGTTTTTCACTATAGGGGCTGTAATGACTGAATATATTATGTTGCTTATCAGTACTGTGCTGGTAAACAACTTCGTACTGGTGCAATTTTTGGGGCTATGTCCGTTTATGGGCGTGTCTGGAAAATTAGATACTGCTGTGGGCATGTCACTGGCAACCACATTTGTACTAACTTTGGCCTCTGTTACCAGTTATTTAGTCAACCAATACATCTTGTTGCCACTTGAGCTTACTTTTTTAAGAACTATGAGCTTTATTCTCGTAATCGCAGTTGTTGTTCAGTTCACCGAGATGGTAGTGCGAAAAACTAGCCCGACGCTATATCGATTATTGGGGATTTTTTTACCATTAATCACCACCAACTGCGCAGTACTAGGTGTTGCATTACTTAATATCAAAAAAGATCACACTTTTATAGGCTCAGCCGTATATGGTTTTGGCGCCGCGGTTGGTTTTTCTTTAGTTTTAGTGCTGTTTGCCGCTATGCGTGAACGTTTGGCTGCTGCTGACGTACCTACTCCATTTAAGGGTGCTTCTATAGCCATGATCACCGCAGGCTTGATGTCACTGGCCTTTATGGGCTTTTCTGGATTAGTGAAATTATAATAATGACTTTGTTTTATGCTTTAATTGCGTTGGGCTCATTAGCGCTGATATTTGGCCTAATACTGGGATATGCCGCAGTAAAATACCGTGTTGAAAGTAACCCCATTGTTGACCAAGTGGACGCCATTTTACCGCAAACACAATGCGGCCAATGCGGTTATCCTGGCTGTCGCCCATATGCCGAAGCAATTGCCAATGGTGATGAAGTTAACAAATGCCCGCCCGGCGGTGAAGCTACCGTTAAAAAACTCGCTGATTTAATGGGCGTGGAGGCAAAACCTTTAGCCGGTGGCGAAGAAGCCGAACCTGTCAAAACAGTTGCGTACATTCGCGAAGATGAATGTATTGGCTGCACAAAGTGCATTCAGGCCTGCCCTGTTGATGCCATTGTTGGCGCCACTCGACAAATGCATACCGTAATTGATGATGAATGCACTGGTTGTGATTTATGCGTAGAGCCATGCCCTGTTGACTGCATTGATATGCTGCCTGTTGAGCAAACCAAACAAACTTGGAAATGGCAATTAGATGCCATTGCCGTGAAACAAATAGATTAAGAGGTTTAAGTGGACTCGTTAGTTGAACAAATCGAACGTGGCACCCTGTGGCAGTTTCCAGGCGGTGTGCACCCACCTGAACAGAAGTCATTGTCAAATCAATTGCCTATTGCTCGACTGCCACTACCAGATAAAATTGTACTCCCCCTTAAACAGCATATTGGTGCCAATGGCCAATTACTTGTCAATAAGGGTGATAAAATACTCAAGGGTCAGCCGCTTACAAAGCCCAGTGCAAATTGGTCTTTGCCAGTTCACGCGCCAACATCTGGCAAAATATTGGATATTACATCTGCGCCTTCTTCGCACCCATCGGCTTTACCAGAGTTAAGCATTATTATAGCGCCAGACGGTAATGATATGTGGTGTGATTTAACACCCGTTGACGATATTACGCAACTGACCCACAAACAGTTAGTTGATATTTTACATAGCGCTGGCATTGCAGGTATGGGAGGCGCAGGCTTTCCAACTTATATCAAAGCAGATAGCCACCAACCTATTGAATACTTGATAGTTAATGGTGTGGAATGTGAACCATATATCACCGCCGACGATTTGTTAATGCAAGAACACGCAACCGAGATAGTGCAAGGCATTGAGATAATGCAGCAACTATTAAAACCACAACGTGTGTTAGTAGGTATTGAGGACAACAAACCACAAGCTATTGCAGCGATGGCACGCGCTTGTGAACACAATAGCGCTATTTTAGTACGTACTATTCCTACTAAGTATCCTTCTGGCGGAGAAAAACAACTGATCCGCGTTCTGACTTCAAAAGAAGTACCAAGTAGCGGTATTCCTGCTGACATTGGTGTATTAGTGCAGAATGTAGGTACTTTATTTGCAGTAAGTGAAGCGGTAAATAAAGGCAAACCGTTGATTGAACGCGTGGTCACCGTTACGGGTAATACAATTGATAAACCACAAAACGTATGGGCGCTGATTGGTTCTGAAATTAAGCACCTGCTTGATAGCCAAGGCTTTACTCCAGTTGCTGAGCAACGCGTAATAATGGGCGGTCCGATGATGGGCTTTACCTTACCCACAGTTCGTATTCCAGTCATCAAAACCACCAACTGTATTTTAGCCCCAGACAACCGAGAACTGGTAGAGCCTGGTGATGAAAAAGCCTGTATTCGTTGTAGTGCATGTGCAGATGCTTGCCCACAAACATTATTGCCACAGCAGTTACAATGGTTTGCTAAAAGCAAAGATTTCGAGAAGCTTGAAGAATATAACCTATTTGACTGTATCGAATGCGGCGCTTGCTCTTACGTTTGCCCGAGTGAAATTCCTTTAGTACAATATTACCGCGTTGCCAAAGCAGAAATTCGAGAACAAAAACTAGACCAAATAAAAGCTGAACGTGCTAAAGAGCGCTTTGAAGCACGAAAAGACCGATTAGAACAAGAACAACAAGAACGTCAAAATAGGCACAAACGAGGCGCATCAAGAGTCACTAAACCAGAAAAAGAAAAAGCCAAGGTTGCTGACGCGCTAGAAAGAGTTAAACAAAAGCAAGGTGATAAATCTGCCGTACAAGCAGCCATTGCACGTGCTAAAGCAAAAAAAGCTGCTGATGGCAGTTTAGAGCCAGATAATAGCGAAGTAGCGAAAGAGCGCGCCAAACGCAAAGAGCAAGCTCGCTCGTATAAAGAGCAAAAGCAAAGCACTGAAGGTACTCCTGCAAATACCGATGATAAAAAAGATGCGGTAGCGCAGGCTATTGCCCGTGCCAAAGCGAAAAAAGCCGCGAAACTGGCCGAAGAAAGCACACCTAACATTGAGCCTGAGCAGGCGCAACCGAGTAGCGAAAACGACGACCCGCGTAAAGCCGCCGTTGCCGCCGCGATTGCTCGCGCCAAAGCTAAAAAAGCAGCAAAAGCCGAAGAAAACACATCGAGCATTGAGCCTGAGCAGGCACAATCGAGTAGCGAAAACGACGACCCGCGTAAAGCAGCCGTTGCCGCCGCGATTGCTCGCGCCAAAGCTAAAAAAGCAGCAAAAGCCGAAGAAAACACATCGAGCATTGAGCCTGAGCAGGCACAATCGAGTAGTGAAAACGACGACCCGCGTAAAGCCGCCGTTGCCGCCGCGATTGCCCGTGCCAAAGCGAAAAAAGCCGCGAAACTGGCCGAAGAAAGCACACCCAACATTGAGCCTGAGCAGGCACAATCGAGTAGTGAAAACGACGACCCGCGTAAAGCCGCCGTTGCCGCCGCGATTGCCCGCGCCAAAGCAAAAAAAGCCGCGAAACAGGTTGAAGAAAATACATCCAACGTTGAGCCTGAGCAAGCGCAATCGAGTAGCGAAAACGACGACCCGCGTAAAGCCGCCGTTGCCGCCGCGATTGCCCGCGCCAAAGCTAAAAAAGCCGCGAAACAGGCTGAACAAAATGCTCAAGCTACAAACACCAATGATGATTTAGCGCAGCCAATGAGTGAGCTTAAGCAAATAGATAACGCGCTAGCAGAACAAAGTGATAGTGAACAGCTCACACCAGAGCAAAAACGCCAAGCAGCAATCAAGGCAGCTGTAGCGAAAGCTAAAGCCAAAAAACAAGCCAAAGAACAAGAAGGAAATGATCCGTCATGAAGCTAACCATGGCCTCATCGCCCCATAACCACAACCATAAAAACGTTAGTAAGCTGATGTTAACTGTGGCTGCATGCTGTATACCGGGCATTATCGTACAGTGTTATTTTTTCGGTTTTGGTGTGATAGTGCAATTGCTTATCGCACTTGTCACTGCTAGCTTAAGCGAAGCGTGTATGCTAAAAATACGCAACCGCCCTATTTGGCCTACCCTCAGTGATGGTAGCGCGTGGTTAACCGCAGTGTTGTTGGCTATTAGCATTCCACCACTGGCTCCTTGGTGGATCATCGTCATTGGCACCCTATTTGCCATTGCTATGGTTAAACAATTGTATGGTGGGCTGGGTTTTAATTTGTTTAACCCAGCGATGGCCGCTTATGTGTTACTGCTTATATCGTTCCCAGTGCAAATGACCAGTTGGACAATGCCGAGCGAACTAATA
This sequence comes from Pseudoalteromonas holothuriae, assembly GCF_945859825.1. Classification (GTDB taxonomy): domain Bacteria; phylum Pseudomonadota; class Gammaproteobacteria; order Enterobacterales; family Alteromonadaceae; genus Pseudoalteromonas; species Pseudoalteromonas holothuriae. The sequence continues at coordinate 522,991 of NZ_CAMAPC010000001.1, read as the reverse complement.
GCGCAGCCTATAGGCCTTATTGATACGCTATCATTAATTTTTTTAGAAGCGAATACTGCGAAACAAAGCCTTATCAGCGCAATGGTCACTGTTGATGGCACCACCATGGCGACCCCTCTAGATACAGTTAAAACAGCAGTATCGCAAAACCTAACTGTTACTGAAGCTATGTCTGGCAAACAGTTTGATGAACTTGCCGGTATTGGCTGGGCTTGGGTAAATATAGCTTATTTAGTTGGCGGCATATTTTTATTAAAAGCCAAAGTAATTAATTGGCATATTCCGCTGGCCATGTTGGGCAGCTTAGCACTTTGTGCAGCTATCGGGTTTATAATTGCACCAGGAAGTCAAGCTGGCAGTGTCTTTCATTTACTCAGCGGTGCCACCATGTTAGGTGCATTTTTTATTGCCACAGACCCAGTATCTGCCTCAACCACCAATCACGGTAGGTTAATTTATGGCGCTTGCATTGGCTTACTGGTATACCTTATCCGTAGCTTTGGCGGCTATCCTGATGCTGTCGCCTTTGCCGTACTTATCATGAATATGACTGTGCCGTTAATTGATCACTACACGCAACCCAGAACGTATGGCCATGGAGCAACAAAATGATAGCGCAATCTATGTACCGTAATGGCGCACTTTTAACTGCCTTTGCTTTGGCAACAACGGGGAGTGTAGCGCTCGTTCAGTCAATAACCGCAGAACGTATTGCAGTGCAAGAAAAACAACACCTGATGCAACAGCTTGGGCAAGTATTACCAGCTGATGAGTATGATAATTTACTGTATCTAGATTGCACCACCAGCAATGCACCAGAGCTTGGTCCGGGAAGTCCACACATTATCTATCGCGCCACGAAAACTGGCGAACCATCCGCTTTACTAGTTCGCCACGTCACACCTAAGGGTTACAGCGGTAATATTGATATTTTAACAGCCATTAAGTCTGATGGCAGTATTACGGGTGTACGTGTCACTCGCCACGAAGAAACGCCCGGTCTTGGTGACAAAGTTGAGCTGACCAAATCAGCTTGGATACTGTCATTTAATGGTATGAATATACACAAAGATAGTGCCAAGCAGTTCGCGGTAAAAAAAGACGGTGGTCAGTTTGACCAATTTACCGGTGCCACTATCACTCCCCGCGCAGTTGTAGGGTCTGTCAAACAAGCCGTTATGTATACCCAACAAAACTTTACCGCCTTATTTGCAGCTGACAACGTTTGTAATGGAGATACGCTATGAGCCAAGTAAAAACCTTATTTAAAGAAGGTATGTGGGTTAATAACCCTGCCCTTGTGCAGCTATTAGGCCTATGCCCTTTACTCGCAGTTACCAGCACAATTACGAATGCTCTTGGGCTTGGTATTGCCACACTATTGGTTCTCGTGGGCTCAAATATAACGGTGTCTTTAGTTAGAAACTGGGTGCCTAAAGACATTCGTATCCCAGTCTTTGTAATGATCATCGCTGCATTTGTTACCATTATCCAACTTTTGATGAATGCTTATACCTTTGGTCTATATCAATCTTTGGGTATTTTTATCCCTTTGATTGTCACTAACTGCGCCATTATCGGACGCGCCGAAGCGTTTGCTTCAAAGAACAATGCACTACTGAGCGCATGGGATGGTGTTATGATGGGATTGGGTTTTGCTATCGTATTGGTGGTACTTGGCACCATGCGCGAGCTAATTGGCCAAGGAACCCTATTTGATGGTGCGGATTTATTGTTAGGCCCTTGGGCTGCTAACTTACGCATTGAAATTTTTGAGTTTGATAGCCAATTTTTAGTGGCGATTTTACCACCCGGTGCATTCTTAGGAATGGGTTTATTAATTGCCGCTAAAAACGTAATAGATGCGCAAATTAAAGCCAAATCAGCACCAAGTACCGAATCTGAAAAAGCGCCACGCGCCCGTGTAACTAGCTTAACGTAAACAATAAGATACCGCTATGAACAAACAAAAACGTATAGAAATACTCACCCGACTGCGAGATGACAATCCTCATCCAGAGACCGAGCTTGAGTATTCATCACCTTTTGAATTGTTAGTTGCAGTTACCCTATCCGCTCAAGCCACTGATGTGGGCGTAAACAAAGCCACCCGAAAATTATTTCCAGTTGCTAACACGCCACAACAAATCATAGATCTTGGTTTAGAAGGATTAAGGGATTATATAAAAACCATTGGTTTATTTAATTCAAAAGCCAATAATGTTTATAAAATGTGCCATATATTAGTTGAACAACACAACTCTATTGTACCCGAAAACCGCGAAGCCCTCGAAGCGCTCCCAGGGGTTGGCAGAAAAACCGCTAATGTTGTGCTTAATACCGCTTTTGGCTGGCCTACCATCGCGGTAGACACCCACATAGACCGCGTATCGAACCGTACCAAGTTTGCCATGGGTAAAAATGTGGTAGAGGTTGAGAAAAAGCTCGAAAAGGTGGTGCCTGCAGAATTTAAAGTCGACGTACACCACTGGCTTATTCTGCATGGTCGTTATACCTGTACCGCCCGTAAACCAAAATGCGGTTCTTGCCTGATTGAAGACTTGTGTGAGTTTAAAGACAAGACTGAGTAATCAAAGCCTGCTTTGTGCCATTTGTAGACATTCGGCACTAACTCGAATTTGCCCCAAAATAAGTTAATGTAAATGCTCTAATGGCGACTTTGAGCGAGCAAGAGACGGTTTAAGTCGTTTGATACTATTGGCTTTATTCTACAAAGCGGACGTTCCGCTAACGCATTTTTCTTAACTAGAAAATTTTGCTTAATGGGCTTACAACACAGTTCGCTCCCTGCTGCAAAACATGCGTATATATTTGTGTGGTTTTGACATCAGAATGGCCCAATTGTGCTTGAACGGTGCGAATATCGGCGCCACTTTGCAATAGATGCGTTGCAAATGAATGACGCAAGGTATGCGGTGTTATTATTTTTGTTAATCCCGATTTTTGAACGGCTTTTTTTATTTCTTTTCTTATACACGAGTGATGAAAATGATGTCGTCTTATTTCACCACTTTGAGGATCTGTACTTAATATATGAGAGGCAAATAAATACTGCCACGCGAGTGATTTTGAGGCTAAGGGGTATTTTTTTGTTAAAGCATATGGCATCCATACGCCAGCATATTCCGGATTATTTAAATCAAGTTTTAGATAGTCATCAACATGCAGAATTTGATTTCTCAGCATAGCTATTAACTCGGTGGCCAGCGTTACAATACGGTGTTTATTACCTTTGCCATTCCATTCTTGAATACACTTGTAATAAAAATCAATATCTTTCACTCTTAATTGCACCGCTTCCATTACTCTTAAACCACTTCCGTACATAAGGGCTGCAATAAGGTAATAACGCTTATTTAAATGAGTCATAAGCAGCTTAACTTCTTCTGGCGTCATAACTACAGGTAGTTTTGCTTGTTTTTTACTGCGGGCAAAATTTAAGTTTAACGACAGCTCTTTTTTATTATGTGCTTGTATAGAAATGACAATGAATTGAGTGCCGTGGCTTGCGTTCGTGGTGCAACGTTTTGTTTTAAAACTAAATACTCTAGATAGCGTTCGACTTCATTGTCTCCCATTGAGGCAAGGTGGCGCTTATCATGAAAATGGATATAAGATGCAATCCATTTTAAGTACATATCCACGGTACGTAATGAGTACTGACGTACCAACATATAATCAGCGATATAATTTAAAAATGGAGAGCGTGTTTTCATGTCATCACCAACACAAAAAGCTGTATAAATATACAGCTTAGTTGTTGTGCTCCCATATTCAAGAAAATGAGCGACGAGCGCACTTTCTTTTTTCTGAACCTCTTTAGCGTCAATAAAAATTATAGTTGGCAATACATTACGTTATTTGTTAAAAATAGATTTATTAATACATGAGCGTGACATCAGCAGAAAGGTGCGCGACGCGCGCACTATAAAATTGTTATAAGCTTATACAGCACCTCTAGCTGTAGGTATAATAGAATTTTTCGCGAGTATACTGTAGATGTTAAATAAATTTACATTTGAAGAAATTGAGAGTGGTTGTAAGCATAAATTAACAACACTAGAACATTGGTTGCGACGATTAATTGATGATACTTTGAGTAATGAGTTTGGTGATTATTTCCATTATACTGATGAAAAAGGTAACTACATAATAAAAAAATCAATTACTGAATCTGCAGTTCAAAGAAAGCAAAGAGAGCCAGATAGATACTCGAGGTTAATCGATGCGATCTTACTAGATGACGCAATATCAATTGTGACTAACCCAAGGCTTTATACAGAACATTTTTCAAAAGCTTTTAAATGTGCATTTCCTAATGGTTGTAATGAGGCAAAGACATTTCTTAAGCGAATCTCTGAACCAAGAAATAATTTAGCCCATGCAAACCCAATATCTGTGCGTCAAGCAGAGCAAATTCTATGCTACTCAAATGATGTTATAGACTCTCTAAAGGAATATTATAGAGAAATAAATATGCAAAAAGATTTTAACGTTCCTACAGTACTTTCTATCAGGGACTCAGTGGGAAACTCTAAATCTGGTCACCACTTGAGAGGTAATGATGATAATAATATTTGGGTTTTCTTTAATGAAGATCCTAACCGTTACCTAAACGTAGGCGACACTTTAAGAATCGAAGTTGAAATTGATCAATCTTTTGACGAAGATGAGTATTCTATTGAGTGGAGTTCAAATACTCCTTGGTATGAAAAAAATCCTACAGGCAAGAGCGTGGAAATCAAATTGACTGAGAAACAAGTGAGTCAAAAATTCTTAATTGTGTGTAAAGTTACTTCAAACAAGGCTTGGCATAAACTGGGTGACAAGGACGATGAATTAGATATTCTTTACACTGTGTTACCTCCACGATAAATTCAAATACGCTTATAACAAAGCATTTAAGAGTGATTCCCAACGCTTAGCATTTTTCATTCCATCGTTGGGTTTAGTGTTTACGGTGTTATGATTAGGTTTTGTGGTAGCGTTGCTCACACCTTAATGCGGCGTTAGCATCTCAAGGAGTAAATTTGGACTTTAGTCAATTTAACGAAAGTGATGGTTCCGAAGAATTAGGTTTTACAGTGCACTGGTTCCTAGATTCGTTTAACCAAACGTTTTACAAAAGCTGTAGAAAAGACTTTGAATGTTTTGTAAAAGATCATAGTGTAGAAAAGTGGATGATCTTCTCAGATTATGCACTGTACGATAAGTCTAAGAAAAATGATGTTATTACATTTTCATTGGTTCCATACGTTCTAGAGTTTGATAAATATTCGAATGTTTTAAAGAAGTTGGCGCCAAATGATTTAAAAAGTATTCGAAAAGTAAACAGTGAATTTATTGATTTTTTAGAAAATGCTCCAATTTTTACAATTTCAGTGGTGTTAGATAGAAAAAGAAAATTACATATCGATGAGGTTGAATATCATTCAAAAAGATTTGAAATGATGATAGCTCAATTAGAAAAATGGTGTTTAACAACACCTGAGGGTAAGGAACACTATCTTGAGCTAATAAAAAAGATAAAGGTTTTATTACAAGAGGTAAGAAAAAAAGGGGCCAACTTAAAGATTTTTAGAGACATTGATATCTTATCTTCTTTGGCTGCTTACATTTTGTTTGAAATTACAAAACTAACAAAGATAGAAACTATCGGATGGTTTTCAGATCGTGATAGCTTGCTCTCCTATAAAGCATCCAAAATAAAAAGCCCTATAATTTTTGATATTGTTCATCATCTTTACTTTCTTTTCTGTAACTCTGAGAATATAGATTCAAAAAACAAACTGGTACTGGGTGTACCTGAAAGTAATGACGAAGGAAGTGTTTGGTATGACCCTTTTAACAGAGTTCCAGATCTCTTTGCAGGGACGTTAGCTGACTATGATATCAAGAATAATAAATGTAGCCATGAGAAATTTATCCCTGTAATTGAAAGATTATTTACTCTTAGCCAAAAGAACCTATTTTTTAATACAAAGTTTTCTCCTGAAGGCTACTCGGTTAGCCGTTTTGATTGGTCAGCTGAGGAAGAAAAATGCTAACAAGCAGCAGCAACGGACTGTCAAACCTGTCACTCAAATTGCTTCGCAGATACCTGAGGATTCAGCCCATACCAGTATTAAAAAACGCTGTGTGCATGCCAAAGTAGGCAAGCAACCTAAGCAATTAGCTCGATTTGCAGGTAGCCCAAGAAAACATATGCCAAAAGGTTTGCAATTTGAACTTAAATCTTACTTAGAACTTGTCGAACTCACAGGTAAATGCAGGGCGGGATCACACTTTGTAAACAAGGCAAATCTATGATCTAATAGCATTAATTTTTTCTATTTATCTATCGCAATGTCTTTATTTTCTCATCTTGAATTAGTCAAAGAAAACCGCTCTACGATTAACCAACACCACAATTTGGTTGATATCATGTTTCTGATAATAAGCGCCATAACCTCAGGCTGCAAAGGTTGGCAAGATATTGAAATATATGGCAATAAAAAACTTACATGGTTAAGGCGTTTTCGCCCTTTTGTACATGGTATTCCAACACGGCACAGCATCGCTCGTATCTTTCGAGGTCTTGATAGTGACTCTTTACTGCTAGCACTGTACAGCTGGGTAAACCAACAACGAGAAAAATCAGGCATGCCAGTCATCGCTTTTGATGGCAAGACTATTCGTGGTGCGAGCAAACGCGCTACGGATAAACTGCATTTAGTCTCAGCCTACGACTGTGACTCAGGTCTCACCTTGCTTCACAATTGTGTCGATAGCAAAAGTAATGAAATTCCAGCGGTACGTGAACTACTCCAAATGCTTGATATTACAGGTGCGATGGTCACATTAGATGCAATGCACTGCCAAAAGGAAACTCTGAGCCAACTTATCAGCCGCAAAGCAGATTATGTAGTCCAAGCCAAAGGCAATCAAAAGAATCTATATTGTGCGATTGCAAATGCATTCCAACAAAAAATTGATGCTGGCGAAATAGATATGGACATGCAAGTCGCTTCAGATAAGGGGCATGGCCGAGAGGAACTCCGAACGGTTTACAGGCTCGACGCTACTTTACTAGATAAAGAGATTAGGCAAGATTGGTCTGGTATTAAATCCATTATTGCAGTTGAGCGCGTTCGGACTAAGGGGCAAAAAACCAGTATAGATACACATTATTACCTAAGTTCATCGACAGATAACTCACTTATATCAAAGCAGTTCGAGACAACACTGGCTAATAGAAAATCAACAACACTGGATCCTGGATGTGGTGTTTAAAGAAGACAACTGTCAAATCCATGAGCCATTAAGTGCTCAGCATATGGCGCTATTTAGGCGAGTTGTTCGCAACATGGTTAAGCAGCACACAAAAAGCAAGGCTCAATTCGCAGCAAGCTCGTAGCTGCTAGTTTTGACGATGATTTTAGGGCAGAGCTTTTGTTTGGTTAACAAGAATTAACAAAGTGTGCTCGCGCCCTGATTAACCACCCTATAACCCATTAAAAAATTAAACAGTTTTCTTTAAGCAAAAACTTAAAAAGTAGATAATATAGTACCTATTTAAGTCGCTATTTGTTTAGATAAAGATGAGAGTAAGTCAATCACTTTATAGCTCGCATTTTCCATCAAGGTCAATTTTTTAAGTGCTTCTTCGTTGCGACCTTCAGCATGTGCTAATAAAGCATCAAGCCCGTTTTTATGCACCTCAGAGTGAGGGGATTCTATTCTCTTAAAAGCCTCAAACTTTGAGTATTTCTCATGCCCTTCGCCTTGATAATACCATTTACCTAGTCGACACATAGTATGATCAGCAAAATCTGCTGCTAATTTATCCGACATGCCAAGCATCACTTGGTACACCTCAAGCTTCCACACAACATGATCCATCTTAACTGTTTGAATAAATGAATCCGACGTGGAGTTAGTAATAACGCTATACATATCTTGTGATAAGCTTACAATTTCATTTGCAGTGGTTTCGATAGAAGACGTACTTGCTGTAATTTCATCACTTTTATTGCCCACGCCACTTATACGCTTAACAACATCAATCATTTGACTGTTAACTTGTTCAATCAAAGCTGAAATTTCGTTTGATGCTTCAGCAGAGCGTTGCGCTAACGTTCTGACCTCATCAGCCACCACAGCAAATCCCCGGCCTTGTTCACCAGCTCTGGCGGCTTCGATTGCAGCATTTAAAGCAAGCAAGTTAGTCTGATCTGATATTCCCTTAATAATGTTTACAAACCCATTAATGCCATCATTAACGGTTTTGAGTTGATCAACAGAGGTTGAAGCCGCTTTAGTATCAATCGATATATCGTCGGTTGACTTAATCGTTGACGCTAACATACCCATTATTTGATCAAATAATTGCTGCGAAGATTGAAAGCTATCTCGGTGATTAATAAGTTCAGATGATGAGCTGGCCAAACTCTCTCTAATTTGATTCACTAGATCTGATGATTGTAACCATAGTTTATTTAATTCTTCTTGATTTTGATACCTAGATGCTGATTCAGACATATCAACCGCCAATTCAGAATTAGATTGATTAGCCAGCCTGATTTCTTCTTTAAGAGATTCATTTTCTTTTCGTAAAATTTTGATTTCTTGGTTTAATTCTTCTACTTCTTTTTTGTTATTAAAACTAAATATCATGTAATTAACCTTACCGTAGCATACCCAAATATATTATAGACATTAACACTTACATAACACCATTTAGGCAAGTAAAAAATCCTAATAGGGCTGTTGGCTTTTGAGGTTTAAATTTTGTTCAAATCACAGGCTTTCAATGCTAGAAATAGGAAATATAGCCCATTTCTAGCATTGAAAGCCGTTGGTTGCACCCTTTGAGTGTTTTTCTACGTTATCACCTGATTTACTAGAATAACTATGCGACGCTGGCTTTGCCTTGGGGAAATACCCGAATCTAAACCTGTTACCCTGAACTTGTTTAGGCTCTTATTTAACAGCAGCTAGATTCACTAACACCCTAGCCTTCGTCAAGGTAACGATGGTTTGTCGGGAGCGCGGCTTTATCTGGTAAAAAACTAAAATTTATAAATCATTTTGTTTTTTTCGCTTGAGTAATAAAGTCACTTAAATAATCAATTTGCTGCTCGTCTTTACGGATACCAACGAAGATTTGTTTGCTAATGCCTTTTTCGCCAAAGCGAAGACTTTTGATTGGCATTGTTTTTGAGTGCTCATCCACCAGCCAGCCGGGCAAAGCACACACGCCACGACCTGCAGCGACCATTTGTAGCATGATCTCTGTGGTTTCTATAATTTTATGTTTCTTTACTGAGCATTTTGCAGGATTTAGAAATTGACTAAAAATGTCTAAACGAAGTGGCTCAACGGGGTAGCTAAACAGTACTTCATCGCTCAGTTGATTAGGTAATACAAAATCGTGCTCAGCAAGCTTGTGAGATGCGCAAACAACAAGCCTATGCTCATAGTTAAAAACAGGTATGTAGTCTATTTTTGGTTTATAGAGTGGATCTGGCGTGATCAAAACATCAATTTCGAAGCTCAGTAATGCACCTAATGCACCAAACTGAAACTCCTGTTTCACATCCATATCAATCTCTGGCCACTGCTCTAGATAGGGCTGTATCACTCTGAGTAACCATTGATAGCATGGGTGGCACTCCATGCCAATTCGTAGCGATCCCATTTCACCTTTGGCAATCTGACTTAATAACAATTCTGTATGTAAAAACTGAGGGAGTACCCTATTTGCCAGTGTTTGAATACGTTCGCCCGCTGCTGTAAGGCGTAAGTTTCTGCCTTCTTTTTCCCATATATTGGTGCCTACTTGGCCTTCTAGCTTTTTGATGCTATGGCTAAGTGCTGACTGAGATAAATGCAAAGAGTCAGCGGCTTTAGTTAACGTGCCATGTTGTTTTATTGCAGTAAGTATTTCTAAATGGATCCGCTCCAGCATCAGGTCACTCCAGTAGCTCGTATTAATGATGATATTTATTCATTGAACAATGAAATTATATCATTTTTATTCATAAGATAACTGTCATTACAATCTATTACTAAAGGTAATCGTAATTACACTCACCAGAGCAGCCACAAATTTGGCTGTTATTAACCACAAGAAGCTGCTGTAAATGAATATCATTGAATTTATAATTAATAATATCTCTCCCTTAGTCGCACTCATTACCACTGGCATATTTGCAGGAATCTTAGCTGGATTACTCGGTGTAGGCGGAGGCATTGTTATTGTGCCTGTGCTGTTTTTCTTATTTCAGCGCTTTGGCGTTTCAGCAGAGACTGCCATGTTGGTTGCAACTGCAACGTCATTGGCTACCATAGTGCCTACCTCTATTAGCTCAATTCGTTCTCACAACCAAAAAGGTAATGTAGATTTTAAACTTCTCAAACGTTGGGCCGCATTTATTTTGTTAGGTGTTTTAGCGGGTAGTTGGTTAGTAACACGTATTGATGGCACCATACTGACTCTATTGTTTGGCGTAATAGCTACTTTATCAGCCTTGAACATGTTGCTTAGAACGGGCAAACCGGCCCTATATCAACAACTGCCTAATGCCAAAGGTCAAACTGTTATGAGTACCTCAGTGGGCTTTTTTAGTGCTATGGTAGGAATTGGCGGCGGCACACTTTCGGTGCCATTGCTCACTTTATATAACTACCCTACTCACAAGGCCGTTGGCACGGCTGCTGCAATAGGGCTCATTATCTCTTTGCCAGGCGCACTCACAATGTTGATACTTGGTAGCACGCCAAATGATGCACCCGTAGGCACATTTGGCTTAATCAATTTAATTGGTTTTATCTGTATTGTGCCATTAACGGTGCTTTTTGCTCCCATTGGAGCATCACTTGGCGCGAAACTTGATGCAGTTAAACTGAAAAAAATTTTTGCGCTCGTATTGCTATTGACTGGCTTGCGGATGTTGGCACAGCTTTTCCTCTAAATTTTATTAGTCTGCTAGGCCTATCCGTATCAGGATAGGCCTGAAATAAATTTGCTCACAGTACAGTACGTTTACGCCAACAGCTCTTTTCGGACTATCTGCGCACCCGCATTCAATGCACTGAGCTTTTTTCTAGCAACTACACGCGATAAAGGTGCCATGCCGCAGTTTGTACAAGGGTAAAGCTTATCCGCATCTACAAACTTAAGCGCTTCTCGCAAGGTGCTAGCAACCTCTTCTGGTGTTTCTATGGTATTAGTTGCCACGTCAATAGCACCCACCATTACTTTTTTACCTCGAATAAGCTCAAGTAGCTCAACGGGAACACGAGAACCGTGGCACTCTAATGAAATAATATCAATATTAGATTTTTGTAGCTTAGGAAAAACCGTTTCGTATTGTCGCCACTCACTCCCTAACGTTTTTTTCCAATCGGTATTGGCCTTGATGCCATAGCCATAGCAAATATGTACCGCGGTTTCACACTTGAGCCCTTCTATTGCTCGTTCTAAACATGCAACGCCCCATTCATTCACTTCATCAAAAAACACATTAAATGCTGGCTCATCAAATTGAATAATATCAACACCTGCGGCTTCTAGATCCTTCGCTTCTTGATTGAGAAGTTTGGCAAACTCCCACGCTAACTTCTCTCGACTTTTATAATGATCATCATACAGCGTATCTATCATCGTCATCGGGCCCGGTAGCGCCCATTTAATAGGTTGTTTAGTTTGCTTACGTAAAAACCTTGCATCATCCACAAATACCGGTTTTGGCCGTGCAACCGCTGCAACAACCGTTGGTACACTCGCTTCATAACGGTTGCGAATTTTAACCGTTTTACGATTTTCAAAATCAACGCCGCTAAGGTGCTCAATAAACGTCGTTACAAAATGTTGCCGTGTTTGCTCGCCATCGCTGACAATATCAATGCCCGCTTGTTGCTGCTCTTGCAGTGATACACGTAATGCATCATGCTTGCCGTCAACTAATTCCTCACCTTGCAGTTTCCAAGGCGACCATAGTGCTTCTGGTTGAGCAAGCCAAGCTGGCTTAGGTAAACTACCTGCTGTTGACGTTGGTAATAGTGTTTTCATAATAAATGCTGCCATTCCTTTTGATTAGTTATAATGCGAAACTCGCAGACCACTGCTCAAGCACATTTTGATAGGGCTTAATAAAGCACTCTTCGGCAAACTTGCCCTGCTTGATGGCAAGCTTACTGCGCTCTTCTCGGTCGTAAACTATTTGCGTTAATGAATGGTCTTGGTTTTGCAAATTTGGTTGATAGCAATTACCAGCAACCGCATTGGCATTATAAATTTCAGGTCGATAAATTTTTTGAAACGTTTCCATTGTGCTAATGGTACTTATCAACTCAAGGTTACTGTAGTCGTTAAGTAAATCACCAAAAAAATAAAAAGCCAAAGGTGCAACACTCTGAGGCGGCATAAAATAACGAACCTGTAAGCCCATTTTTTTAAAATACTGTTCAGTCAATGATGACTCATTTGGCTGATATTCAAAGCCTAGTACTGGATGTTGATTGTCAGTTCGTTGATACGTTTTATTATCCGACACACTCAAACAAATTACTGGTGGTTTATTAAAATGCTGTTTATAAGTATTTGAGTTTACAAAGTACTTAAAGAGCTTGCCATGTAGATCACCAAAGTTATCTGGTACGCTAAATGTAGCTTGATTTTTATTGTGATCAAACAGTAAAACACTAAAGTCATAATCTCGTACATAAGAGGAAAAGTTGTTTCCAACAATACCTTCAATACGTTCATCAGTAACGTGATCAACAATGTTGGTTTTTAATACTTCAATGGATGGAAACGCCTTACCACTACCCTCAATATCGATATCAACCGAAATGATCTCCAATTCAACTGAATATCGCTCACCCTTAGGGTTATCCCAATGTGCTAAGGCATTAAAGCTGTTGTCGATCATATTTAACGCATTGCGCAAGTTCTGTTGGCGGTGCTCTCCTCTGGCCAAATTAGCAAAGTTAGTGGTAATACGCGTATTGTCTGAAGGCTGATAGTGTTCATCAAGACAAAGGCTCTTAATAGTAAATGTAAAATGTTTATTCATGGTGATCTGGTATCCAATTATCTGTAATAAAACCTAAGTTTAATGCTTGCTCTTTCTGGCGTTTTTCAGTCAACAGCCTGCCAATACTTGCACCTGTACCTCATAGGAGACGACCTGCAACATTGCCTAGAGTTAACAGCAGAATGTAATTTATACTTGGTTTATTTCATGAATAAAAATGCTTTTATTTCATTAATTGATGAGTGAAATTCATGGTTTTTGCATTTGTGCATAAGTTCACAGTAGACGACAGGACAAACTTTATTTATTAATGGTGGTTTTGTTACAAGATAACAATGTGTTAGATCGTCCTGAGCCACACTTGTCACCCTGAACTTGTTTCAGGGTCTTATTTTAAAGCGGTATAACCTCAGTAAGATCCTGACCTGCGTCAGGAAGACAATAATTGATTACCCTGAACCGTACTCGTCGTCCTGAACAATACCCATCATCCTGAACTTGCTTCAGGGTCTTATTTTAAAGCGGTATAACCTCAGTAAGATCCTGACTTACATCAGGAGGACAGCACTCAAAAAGTAGCAATTTTCAACAATTATTGATATGTTACAATATAACATTTCATTGTGGTGCGTAACTAAACAATCATAGTGATCCTTACATAATATAAAACAACCACGTTGAGGTTTTTATGCAAAATCATGCTCGACTTCCAGTCACGGTTTTATCTGGGTTTTTAGGGGCAGGTAAAACCACCGTGCTCAACCATATCCTTAATAACAGAGAGGGGCTTAAAGTTGCCGTTATCGTTAATGATATGAGTGAAATCAATATTGATAGCGCCACTATAAAAAATGAAATTAGTTTTAATCGCTCAGAAGAAAAACTGGTAGAAATGAGCAACGGTTGTATATGTTGTACATTAAGAGAAGACTTATTAGAGGAAATTACGCACCTTGCACACCATGGTAACTACGATTACTTAGTAATAGAATCGACTGGTATTTCTGAGCCTCTTCCGATAGCTGAAACCTTTACATTTACTGATGAAAACGATGTCAGCCTCAGTGATATTGCATCATTAGATACCATGGTAACCGTGGTCGATGCGTTCAACTTTTTAGATGATTATGACAGAGCCGATTTACTCAATGAAGTGGGTGAAAGCCTTGGCGAGGAAGATGAGCGCAGTGTTTCCGAGTTATTGATTGAGCAAGTCGAGTTTGCTGATGTATTACTGATTAGCAAAATAGATTTAATATCTCAAAAAGAGCTTAAGCGATTACAAAGCATTCTCAGCACACTAAACACTGAAGCGATGCAAATACCAATAGAAAATGGCAATGTGCCTGTTAGGCAAGTGTTGTCGACTAACAAGTTTAGTTTTGAAAAAGCACAACAAGCACCCGGTTGGCTCAAAGAGCTACGCGGAGAGCATATTCCAGAAACCGAGGAATTTGGTATTTCAAGTTTTGTATTTAGCGCAAGACGCCCTTTTCATCCACAAAAATTCTTCGACTTTTTACACAATAAAGACATTGCAGGAAAGCTTATTCGCTCGAAAGGCTTTTTTTGGCTAGCAACGCGGCCTGAGTTTGCAGGAAGCTGGAGTCAAGCTGGTGGAATGGCTAGATATGGCGCAGCAGGTTTATTTTGGCATGCAGTACCAAAAGATCAGTGGCCGGACGACCCTGAATATCTCGACGCAATTGCACAGCAGTGGGTTGAACCATTTGGCGACATGCGACAAGAGCTGGTATTTATCGGGCAAAATTTAGACAAACATGATATCAAAGAGCGCTTACATGACTGCTTGTTGAGCGAAGAAGAAGTATTACAAGGTCAAGATGCTTGGTCGACATACTCAGACCCTTTTCCAAGCTGGGGGAATTAATATGCAAGTACAGAAAAGTCAACCAAGTCCTTCTTGGTGCGATGATCACTCTCCATTGGTATTAACGGAAATTTTTTCACCTAGCAACAGCGTGGCGATTTGGAAGCGTGAGGAGAACGCCACTGTCAGTCAATATTTTGAAAGTGCCTTTGAAGCTCTAGGACTAGGCATACGCGGGGTATTTTCAATCAATACATTAAAAGATGCCATCAGTGATATGCTGCCCGACTATGAAGGTAAGCAAAAGGCTGTCAATGACATTTACTTATTGTCAGACATACTTACCTGCCTATTTGAGTGTGACGCAGTCGGCTTACGTATCGCGCCTTTAACCTCTGCGATGTGCCCAAGCTTTCATATAGATAATATACCCGTTCGCTTAGTTCATACTTATGTGGGCTCAGGTACGCAGTGGTTACCCGTAGAGGCGCTCTATGAAAATGCGCCACAAAATGTAAAAGGTAATTTTACTAAAACAAATTTTGGCCGCTTTTATGATAAAAATCACATCCAGCAAATGAGCGCATTTGATGTTGGCCTACTCAAAGGTAAGGCATGGCAAGACCATGAACAAATGGCAGCAGTCCATCGCTCATGCCAAGTGCAAACACACGAAAAAAGAGTACTTCTTACTCTTGATCCAATGTAAGTAACTTGTGCTTAAGATAAATCTATATTTAAGTCGGCCTCTTTAGCAAAGCCCCATTTAGGCCGACTCATGGTTACATTATTTTTGTTTAAACGTCAGTAGGCTGTCAAAGACAGACTATATATCAACGCAATAGCTTTGGTAATTCTAGTGAACACAGGTGCTTTTTCTGCAAAGCAAAAAATTTCGCCAATGGGCTGTCGCCAATATTATTGTCGCCAGCATAGTAATCAGCTTTTCTGCCAATTCTGAACCTAAATCATGTGCAAACCATGCGGTACTTATGAGTAGTAATAACCCACAACTAATCCCCATAAGTACAAATTTATCTTTATGACGACGACACCCCCAAAAAGCCGCAATCAAGCTCATAGGCACAATTAACCAAACTAATGCTTGATGAAAAGCATGTTCGCTGACAGACAAAGATGCTAAAGCTGGAAACAAAACCAGCATTATAGGAAAAGCAGCACAGTGAATTGCACACACAGCAGACACTCCAATGGATAGGTGGTCTAATAATGGTTGAGTTAATATTTTCATTTGGCTTTTAATGATTGCTAGCTTTGTTATATTATATCATAACCAAGCTATTTAAATATGCAATTAGACTAATAAAAAACACAGCGTAAATAATAAAAATCCCGTCACCCTGAACTTGCTTCAAGGCCTTAGTTTTAGCTCTGCGAAAAACATAAGATCCTGACCTTCGTCAGGAAGACTAGATTGGTGGCTGTTAAATTTGCTTAGCTTTTGTGAAATAAGCCAGCGTGTGGCGGATTGGATAGATTGAAATTGCTGCGATACAGATAAAATTGCACGTCCAAAAGACCGTACTGTATAAAACTCCCAATTCATGATAATCAAAATAGCCTCTCGCTATTAGTTGCATCATTATTAAACCCATAACAATAATTGTTGTATGAAGACAAATCCGTGCAGGAATAGAGAAAAAGCAACCACGTACTCTATGAATACAAAATAGAACAAGTAAAAATAAAAACTGATTAATCATTCCGACTAAATAAAAGGCTTTTATTTTACTATCTATCTCAGACAATAGCGGCCCTAAAAATAACTGCTCTAACTCAGCCCCAATTATATGAAATATAAAGAAGCATTTAGCAGTAATAAAGCAAGAGTGCATTTCATGTAGCCTTAACGAGCTTAAACTCTTACCATTAGCATAGAATAACGACCATCGATGCGCTGGAAACTGGGTAAATATAAACCAAAGCACTATAACAAATTCATAAGCTATCAAAAATAAGCTTACTCGATAAAATAAATCATTCATTCCCAATTAAAAACCCCAACAATTACGAGCCAACTCAATTTACTCACAACAGTAAAAAGAAAATAAACGTATAGAAATTAGCAACACGGTTATTTAGCTTATTGTGCCACTAATTTTTAAGATGTGTAGTGTTAGTGGCAGCAATAAATTACGCTTATCTCAACAAAAACACCATCATCCAAACCAAGATCCTGACTTCTTCAGGAAGACACAGCGTAAATAATAAAAATCCCGTCAACCTGAACTAGTTTCAGGGCCTTAGTGTATCTGTGCGAAAAGCATAAGATCCTGACCTTCGTCAGGAAGACATAAGCGCACAGAACAAAACTCCGTCACCCTGAACTAGTTTCAGGGCCTTAGTTTAGCTCTGCGAAAAGCATAAGATCCTGACCTTCGTCAGGAAGACTAGATTGGTGGCTGTTAAATTTGCTTAGATTTTTTAAAGTAAGATAACGTCTGACGAATTGGATAAATAGACAATGCAGCAAGACTGATCAGGTTACATGCCCAAAAAGTCAATATATATACAAATTTAAGTTCATGATAATCAAAGTAGCCTCTTGCTATCAACTCCATCATTTGTAGCATCATCACAATAATGGTGGTGTATAGGCAGATACGCGCAGTTTTTGAAAATAAGCACCTTCGTATTCTATGCAAGTAAAACACAGCTAACAAAAACATAAATTGATTAATCATGCCAGCTAAGTAAAATACTTTAATTTTATCATCCAGCCCGCTTAACAATGGGCCTAAAAAGAACATATCAATTTCAGAGCCTAATAAATGGAAAAATAGCAAGCACAAAGAGGTCATAAAACACGAATGCATTTCATGTAATTGAAGAGATTTTAACGCTTTGCCGTGTGCATAAAATAGTGACCATTTATGAGTTGGAAATTGCGTAACTAAAAACCACAACACGATTAAAAACTCATAGCCTTTTAAAACCCAACCTAGTTGATACAGCAGGTCGTTCAACTCTATTTGTGTCATGTTGGTTCATACCTAAATTTAACAATTAAGATTATCACTTTGACCTATGTATAAAAATGGCGATCTGAGATCGCCATTGTACATGAATGAAATTTTATATTTAAAGAAGTTACGAAGCTGTTGCACGCCTTTCTTTATAGTGATCTTTAATAGATCGCACAGGATAACTAGCCAATGCAGCTATAGCTATAAGATTACAAATCCAGCCACCAACAATATAAACGATATTAAGTGCGTGATAATCATAATACCCTCTTGCAATCAACTGCATACCAAGCAACATCATAAAGACTAACGTAACATAAGTGCATATTCTCGCCGAAGGCGAAAAAGTGCAGCCCCTTATTAGGTGGAAACAAAACAAAGTCATAAGAAGTGCAAATTTTAATACAATTAAACTTGTATAAAATAGTTTTATTTTCTCTACCTTTTCCATATCAAGAGATAACATAAACCACTCTAGTTCAGAGTCCATCATATGAAAGATCAGAAAACAAAATGCAGTTAAGAAGCAGGAATAAAGCTCATGATGTTGAACTGATACCAAGTCTTTTCTGGTGCCAAAGAATAGCTTCCATCTCATTTTGGAGAATTTCTGCAGCCAAAAAATTACAACTAAAAATATAACTACATTCAGTGCCCAACCTAATCCATATAAAATTTCATTCATGAGTAATCCCTTAGATATACTAGTTAACAGTTATAGGTAAAGAACGTAGGCCAATAACTTCCATTTGCTTGTTGAGGGTTAATAGTTGCAGCAGCCCCACCAACCAACTTCGCCCGCTCTTTCGATAACTCTTTTAGTTTTTTCGCTTTAATGTTTAATTTAATTGAGGTTTTCATTATCCAGTCCTTATATTCGACATACATTCCTCACCTCAGCGCGACAATGCTAACCCAGCGTACACAATCTGGCAACATGCCAACCAAATTAAACTTTGGCTAACGGCTTGGTTTGTATGAAATTATTAATATTCTCATACCTGCGGCGTTAGTACACAACATATACAGGCAAAGCTATATTACTTTTTTCATTAGGGCCGAACAAATAATTAAGTTAATTAGCCTAACAGGTAGGTAAGTTTACTAAACACTTTTTCTCAATGGTGGATTGCTATTTGCTACATGTACTACAAAAAATTATGCCGCTTTGGTGAAACTTTTTGTCACTCTTTTGGGTCTGACCTTGTCAACTCTGTGGCACTATAATCACGCATAGCTAGGTATTAAAATCGTGGATACATTACTTAAAAATCAATTTTATAAACTTAAAGACTATCAAATAATACTGATAGGTTGGGCACTCATACTTACCGTTGTGTGCTTAAACTGCGCCGTGCATAGTGTGCTAATAGCCAAAGAGCGCGTTGATATTGCCTCGTCAATTATTTGGTCTTTGCAAAAATTTGGGGTGTGGTTAATGCTAACACCTATGCTGTGTAATACATTTAATCATAGCCAAGTAAAATCTCGGGTTAATCATTACTTGATAGTAGGTATATATGCCATTAGTTTTGCACTTGCGGTTAACACCACGCTTGATATGGCCATAGAACAAATTACTTGGCAGGCAAGCTTATTTTACCAGTGGCACAACCACCTTGTTGCCTATGCGACGATTGTAATAGTGTGGCACCTTAAACATTCATTATTTGATGCGCAGCCTACACAACACACCCCCATATCAACAGCATATCCTCTTCATGAAGAAAGCTGTAGTGCATCACTTGAACAAATAGAAACCGAGCAACACCAGCAAGCCCATTTATACCTAGATGATATAAACATCGCTCTAGCAGATATTGTATTTATAAAAGCTGCGGGCAACTATATTGAAGTGACCACACCTGAACAAACCCATTTACTTCGCGCCACCATGAAAGAGCTAGAGGCACATTTACCAAATACACAATTCTTCCGCTGCCATCGTTCGTATTTTATCAATCTATCGCACAGTCAAAAGGTGATTAATGCAAGGGCTGGTCATGGCTATATTGTGCTTAAAAACCAGCAACAAGTACCAGTAAGTAAAAGCAAACGCCGAGATGCGCATCAACTGATACCCATTTAGTTTAAAGGCGCAGGGACAAATGGAGGAGCAACACAAACTTACCCCAAAGCTTTGCCATTAATCACACCGAGCTAGTCGTATGAGAGTGATTTGGTTAACTTAATTGCATTAAAAACTAGGAGCAAATACTATGAGTTACCATTCACTTACCGTTACAACAAAACTACTACACTGGCTAGTGGGCTTTACCATGCTGGGGCTTATCACCGTTGGCTTTTATATGGTTAATCTTGAAGTATGGGCACTGTACCCTATTCATAAAGCCATCGGGGTATTGGCATTATTACTGATTATACCCAGAGCTATTTACCGTATAAAAAATGGTTTTCCTGCACCGATCGAGGGCATGACTGTCACCATGCAAAAACTTGCCCATAGTGCTCACTGGTTGCTTTTACTCGGTACGCTACTAATGCCTATTAGTGGCATGCTCTATTCAGGCTTTGGTGGTTATGGTATTGATGTATTTGGGTTGACTTTGGTTTCCAAAAACATAATGAATGGTGAAGTAGTTCCTATTAATGAGAGTATTTTTATCATTGCTAAAAACGCCCACAGTCTCATTGGATATGGCTTATCAGCACTGATTTTAGCCCATATCGCCGCTGCTTTTAAGCACCACTTAATAGACAAAGACGCCACCTTAACGCGCATGCTTAGTCGCAGCTAAATT
This sequence comes from Pseudoalteromonas holothuriae, assembly GCF_945859825.1. GTDB lineage: Bacteria > Pseudomonadota > Gammaproteobacteria > Enterobacterales > Alteromonadaceae > Pseudoalteromonas > Pseudoalteromonas holothuriae. The sequence continues at coordinate 502,368 of NZ_CAMAPC010000001.1, read as the reverse complement.
GAGATAATTGAATTAGAACAGCGGTAAGTGCCACTTATGAATTTAATATCAATTTTATTAAAACACTGAGAATTCTAGCGAGCTTAATAACTCTTTAACTGCGTTAAAAATGATTCATATAGAATAACGGCATACCGAAATTTTTGCCTGATTACTAAACTATTTATCAACCGCAATATTTGATCATTTATTTAATGCAATTGGTATAAGTGGCATTTATAAGCAAATTTAACGTGTTTGTGTAATACCAATTGCATTAAAGACTTAAAAGCTATAACGCTGTTATTCGTATACTATGAATGACTAGTGGCATTATTTTTAGATAAATAGAGATATTTTACTTGTAGAAGTACAAAGAGATAAATTAGATAAATTCTAAAAAACAAAGTGGCGTCCCCAAGGGGATTCGAACCCCTGTTACCGCCGTGAAAGGGCGGTGTCCTAGGCCTCTAGACGATGGGGACACAGAAATTGCTTTGCAAATAATTTGCTAAACATGTGTCACTAGGACTGGCTCTTTTAACTCGCACCATATGAGTTTACATTACCTTACCGAAGCAAAGTGGCGTCCCCAAGGGGATTCGAACCCCTGTTACCGCCGTGAAAGGGCGGTGTCCTAGGCCTCTAGACGATGGGGACGCAGAAATCGGTTTGCAAATCACTGATTTGCTATTTCTGCGTTA
>NZ_CAMAPC010000001.1:0-501585 GCF_945859825.1 Pseudoalteromonas holothuriae | reverse complement strand
TTTAACTCGCACCATATGAGTTTACGTTACCCTACCGAAGTAAAGTGGCGTCCCCAAGGGGATTCGAACCCCTGTTACCGCCGTGAAAGGGCGGTGTCCTAGGCCTCTAGACGATGGGGACACAGTGATTGCTTTGCAAATAATTTGCTAAACATGTGTCACTAGGACTGGCTATTTTAACTCGCACCATATGAGTTTACGTTACCCTACCAAAGTAAAGTGGCGTCCCCAAGGGGATTCGAACCCCTGTTACCGCCGTGAAAGGGCGGTGTCCTAGGCCTCTAGACGATGGGGACACAGTAATTGCTTTGCAAATAATTTGCTAAACATGTGTCACTAGGACTGGCTATTTTAACTCGCACCATATGAGTATATTGTTTTATAAACTACTCGAGAGTTTACAAAACAGACATCACTTAAAAATAAGTGGCGTCCCCAAGGGGATTCGAACCCCTGTTACCGCCGTGAAAGGGCGGTGTCCTAGGCCTCTAGACGATGGGGACACTAAAATGTGTTCTAGGACAATTGCACTTAGTAAATGGTGGAGCTATGCGGGATCGAACCGCAGACCTCTTCGCTGCCAGCGAAGCGCTCTCCCAGCTGAGCTATAGCCCCATTTAAGAACAAACACTGCAAGAAACTTGCGCGTTCGTATTGCTGAGTGCGGGGCGCATTCTATTGGCCCCCACAAACAAAGTCAACAATTTTTAGTGAACTTTTTACCAACCGTTTTAAAAATCAGCAATTCGCTGGCAATATAACCATTAACTGCTCTTTTATCAATAAAAACCCTTGTTTTTGCACAAAAAACGACCTTTTTTGGCGTCAGTGCTGTGCCGTAATATTGTATTATAAAAATCAAGCAATACTACTTTTAAATACACAACCCCACCTCACCATTTTACTTTTACAAAAATACCGATGATGATCGTAAAACAAGCCCTCTCCTTTTCAACCATTAAATACACCCTCAACTTCAAATAGTTCAACAATGTAATTACAACTATTGTGGTTTAAGGAAATTACATGCACATTACCCTCATAAAAGATGCACATTTAAGCTGACGTTATTACGAACATTGAATTTTATTACCTTCCTTTTCTAACATGGTAATAATGAAGGGCTATTCGTATCTGGTGATAAAAGCCGCATATAAACTAAAATTGTAACTTCAAGTATTGACACTATTTCAAGTCTCCCTATAATAGCGCCCCACAACGACGCACCAAACGTTGTTTGTAATTTAGATATGGGTCGTTAGCTCAGTTGGGAGAGCATCGCCCTTACAAGGCGAGGGTCACTGGTTCAAGTCCAGTACGACCCACCATTATCTAAAGTTCTATATGGGTCGTTAGCTCAGTTGGGAGAGCATCGCCCTTACAAGGCGAGGGTCACTGGTTCAAGTCCAGTACGACCCACCATGTAGAACAATGTTTAGGGTGATTAGCTCAGTTGGGAGAGCATCGCCCTTACAAGGCGAGGGTCACTGGTTCAAGTCCAGTATCACCCACCACAATTTTTGTGGAATAATCTAAATGGGTCGTTAGCTCAGTTGGGAGAGCATCGCCCTTACAAGGCGAGGGTCACTGGTTCAAGTCCAGTACGACCCACCATTTAGATACTCTTTGCGGGTCGTTAGCTCAGTTGGGAGAGCATCGCCCTTACAAGGCGAGGGTCACTGGTTCAAGTCCAGTACGACCCACCATTAATTTGGTAAGCGCAAAGAAATGATTACTTGGGGTCGTTAGCTCAGTTGGGAGAGCATCGCCCTTACAAGGCGAGGGTCACTGGTTCAAGTCCAGTACGACCCACCATGTAATCATAAAACTACTTTCAAAATATTTATATGTGGGTGATTAGCTCAGTTGGGAGAGCATCGCCCTTACAAGGCGAGGGTCACTGGTTCAAGTCCAGTATCACCCACCACATATAACACAGTAAACAGATTAAACTCTCCCCTAACAAAAAGCATCGCCACCCTTTTAACGAAAGGCGAAGGGCACGGGTATCAAGTCCACTATCACCCACCACATATAACACAGTAAACAGATTAAACTCTCCCCTAACAAAAAGCATCGCCACCCTTTTAACGAAAGGCGAAGGGCACGGGTATCAAGTCCAGTATCACCCACCACATATAACACAGCAAACAGATTAAACTCTCCCCTAACAAAAAGCATCGCCACCCTTTTAACGAAAGGCGAGGGGCACGGATATCAAGTCCAGTATCACCCACCACATATAATACTTCAAAGCTACCGGGCTCTACATTTATAAACATCGTCTTCATGCAATAACAATCCATCAAAAAACCAATACTTTAGAATGATTTAATTTGTATCTGGTACTCTAAATATTTTAAATATACAAATAAACGACTAAACTTGAGACAAGCCAATTGCTAGAAGTTCATTTATTACGTGAGTATTCAACCCTTTGTTAACACGAAAATTTTAATTGTTGAAGAGCAACCTCTGGCGCTTAGCTATATGAAACGCTCTTTGGAACAGTTAAGCTTTCGAGACATACAACTTGCTGAAAGCAGCACGGTCGCAAAAGAGCAATGTAAAACGCACAGTTTTGAACTCATTATATGTTCGTTCGACTTAACAAATGGACAAGATGGCTACCAACTTTACGAAGAACTCAAACATAAAAAACTCATAAAAAAAACAACCGCATTTATTTTTGTTTCGGCCGAAACTAGCCCTACTGTTGTGCACAGCATTTTAGAGCTCGCTCCTGATGAGTTTTTGGTAAAACCATTCTCAATTAAAGAATTGAAAATAAGGATAGATCGCGTTTTAAAACGTAAGCATGCTTTAAAGAGTATCTACGCCTTCATTGATGACGGCAATGATTCTAAAGCGTTAAAACTCATAGATGCGGATCTTGATAAGCAGAACCATGCGTACAGTCCTATTTTACTCAAACTAAAAGGCGAAATTTTACTAAGGCTAAAACGCACCGATGATGCCAAACACTTTTATAAATCAGCCCTAGAATTACAAAAATTCACTTGGGCAAAAATTGGCTTGATTGAGACGTTAATCATAAACAATGAAGATACGCTGGCACAGCGCATGCTAGCAAGCATGATAGAGCACCCAGAAACTAGGCTCGTTGCTTTAAACTTACTAGGCAAACTTGAAGTTAAACTAAACTTACTTGAACAAGCCCAACAAAGGCTAAAAGAAGCCTCATCTATTGCGCCTCGCAATATCAGTAGGCAAAAGTCACTCGGACGAATTGCGTCTCTAAACCATGACTACGAATCAAACTACAATGCCATGAAGGAAATAGCCCTATATGCAAAAAACTCTATCCATGATGGGCCAGATGTATATTTAAATGCAGTAAGAGCTGGCATCGACTTTGCCTTAACAACTGACCAAAGCGAACAAATACAAAGAGTAACCCGCCAGAGTCAGCAATATTTAGGTGACTTAAAAAAACAGTTTCCGGATGCCAGTAATCAAGCACAAATAGATGTGTTGCATGCACGCATTCACTATCTAAAAGACGAAAGTAAAAAAGCCCGCCAACTGATTGAACAGTTAGATGACGAGCCAGCGATACATTCTGTGGATGCTGCTTTAGATAAGGCAAAAGCCTTTCACGAACTTGGCTTTCAAAATAAGGCACAACATTTGTTTACACAAATCATTGAGCACTGTAAGCATCATAAGCAAGTTAGTGACCCAATTACGATGCGCTATATTGAGCAGCAGCAACAAGAACGTAGAGATATCACCATGGGTCCTAAAGAACTAAATAACCATGCAGTCAACCAATTTAAACGAGGCCAATTAGAGGTGGCAATGGAAGCTTTTACTCAGGCTTTTAGGATCATGCCTCGAAACACCAGTATTGCACTTAACTTACTCCAATGCATGTTAGATCACACCGGCAAAAGTGGTGGCACGTTTAACTCCGCACTTGCAAAAAAATGTTATCAAACTTTAAGTACAATGCCCCTTGATGCAGAGCAACATGAACGTTTTGCAAAATTGCTCGCACACATACAAGAGCTAGGTTTGTCAATCGATTAGAGCTTGACCATTGATAATGCATTAACACAATAACGTAACCCACTTGGCGGTGGACCATCGGGGAATACATGCCCTAAATGCGCATCACATGCGTTGCAAATGATTTCTATGCGCTGCATACCCGCTGAGCTATCGCTAATATAAGCTATCGCATTATCCTGCACAGGTTGTGTAAAAGAAGGCCAGCCAGAACCGCTCTCAAACTTCTCATGCGCGTCAAATAATACATTATCACAACAGGCACATGCATACTTCCCTGGTTCGAATAAGCTGCAACTAGCGCTGCTATAAGGCCTTTCTGTACCTTTGTCACGTGTAACAAAGTAAACCTCATCACTGAGCTCATTCTGCCACTGCTGTGGGCTTTTCTCGACTCGAAAGGTAGGCTTAAGGCTACCATCAGCCGCAAAATTTAAAATGTCTTTCCATTTTAACATAGTAGTACCTTATTTAACTTTGCTTTGCTCTTCAGGCTCAGGCCAATCATTAAAGAAGCAGCTTAAATATTTACTCTTTAGCAAATATAAAATTACCCATAACAGCATCACCATTTGTATCGCAATAAACATCGAAAACTGATAATGACTTTGCGCAGCCTGCATACTCAGCCATGTTAAATCAGCAACCGCTGTCGCTAACAGTGGCCAGCGCATATAACGCCAATACGTTGCTAACTTTTGTGAGCTCGTTGGTCTGCGTAATGAAAACACAATGGTCGGTATTAACGCGACAGCACCAATACCTAGTGCCACAAAAAAATGCGTCTTTGACTGAAAAAACAATGACATTAAATCTAAGTCAGGACGCCGAGCAACCGCTGAAAAAACCCATAACAGATAAGCCCTTAGAAGTACGATCAAAGTAAGATTAAACCCGATAGGTGTACGATACACACCATATTTGTCCCAATATTCTGGGCCATACTGCTTCATTGTTCTACTCCAAACGGGCTCATTTTAGCTATAATCGTATTTACTCGAAGTTAAGAGCAGTTAGAACCATATTGTTCATATTCTATGTATCATGGTGTTTAGCTGGCATAGATTCAAGGCTTATCGTTTAGGTTACTTGAAATTAGCCCAACTTGCCGCTTATTAGCTCAAATAAAGTAATACCTGATGACTTTGATAAGGTATTAAAAAACACTCAAACGCAATGTTTGTTACTATTATGTACTTTCCCCTACATTGCCTAAAAAGCACTATACAATGCACATTTATTTCTGCTCACAAATTCTAGGGGCTGTGATTCTTTGAGATATGAACTTTTTTTCAAATCAAGAGCTTTCAATGCTAGGTATGGGCTGTGTAACATAGTAATTGATGTTAATAACACATGACAACGCAGTGTAATCCATTGGTTGAACCTTTTAGGTATTTTTTCTACATTATCACCGAGCTTACATAGAATATGCGACGCAAGCTCTGCCTTGAGGAAACAAGGCTATTTCTTATTATTTTGCTTAACGAGTGCCATTAAGCCAACAGTGCTCAGCGCATTAACACCCTGCACTGTTGCCGCTTGCATCGTAATTTGAGCCTGCTGCTGAGCCGATATCGCATTATGAGCGTTATAACTCAAAGCCTGACTTCTAGCCATTAACAAATTTCCCATAGCCATTGCTGGCGTTTCTCCCACTACTTTTGTATTTACTTGTGTTACTGAGTCTGTTATTTGTTCATTCACTGGCATAGCATTCACCTTATTTTATGTCGTATTAATCAAGTCTTCTGATGAGTATTAAGTAAAATGGCAAAAAAAACGATTACATACTATTACAGCACTCGACCAACAAGCTTGTTTACATCAGCTTCATCAGGCAAACTTGTTGGGAGCCTATAATTGACCAAATATTTAATTTAAACAATGGAATGACTTATATTACCAAAACGATTAGCTACTTTAGGAACAACATTTGAAAATAATACTTTCAACTTCCCCCACCCAAACACAGCTCGCAGCTATCCATCAAGGAATAGCTGATTTTAATGCACCGTTTTTGCCAAATGACACCCCACATGGCACTGGACATAAATTTGTGATAACCGCGCAAAATGGTGATGAAATAATAGGTGGTCTACAGGCAAGCATAGTGTGGAGCCATTGTGTTTTGGAGCTGTTATGGGTGAATGAAAGTGCCCGAGGTTCAGGTTTAGGTTCGCAATTAATGCAACAATTAGAGGTGTTTGCCCATGAACATAAGCTACATCAAATTCGCACTGAAACGCTCGATTTTCAAGCCAAGCCATTTTATGAAAAATTAGGTTTTAGCGTTTATGGTATCCTCGAAAACACCCCGCCAGAGCACACCAGCTACTTTTTGGTAAAACATTTATAATGAGCTTGGTCACAACGCTATTATAGGCTCAGCTTCACACACATTTTTGGTGTAAAACCAAAGCACTTTTTAAATTGCCTGTTCATATGACTTTGATCAGCAAAAGCGCACTGCATTGCAACATCGGTCAAAGTAACACCTTGCTCTATCAGTGTTCTTGCTTTATGTACTCGCTTAAGTGTTACATAGTGATAAGGTGTAGTGCCATAAAGCGCTCTAAAATCTCGGGTAACTTGCCATTTACTATAGTTTGCAATGCACGCTAACTTATCTAAGTTGAAAGCACTGAAAGCGATATGCTGTGCATGTAACTCATCGTCTAGATACTCTTTAACCAACTTCATAGCTTGATAGTTAGTGGTTTTATGGTATTTGCTATTATTAGTTGCTCGCTGTAAACAAGTTGCAAAGCTATAAAGCAAATCTTGATATTCAAGCGTATCAAATGGTTGCTCAAAATCAGCTAAAAATGCTTTCGCCAGTAGCACAAATTCAGGTAATTTGGTTACTCCCGACTCTAGAAACGGCAAACTAGCACCTTGTAAAATGTCTTGTACTTGATAGGGCTCAATCGTCATGCCTCGATAAGCAAAAGGCCTTCCTGGCAAAGCTTGCCCATCATGAACTTCATCAGGGTGAAGTATCACTACCTCTCCTGGTAACGCATGGCGCAATTGGCCACGATAGTTGAAATGCTGAACGCCTAGCGTGGTAATTGCCAAAGCATAAGTCGCATGCTTATGAGGTGCATACGCAAAGTCGCTCATATACTCTTCTATACGACCAGAGCCATCTTTTGCGCGCTTTATCCAGCTCGTATTTTTACCCATTAAGCCTACTCCTAGAGGTAGCGACCGCAATATCGTTCAATTTTTTTCAGTGTTTTATGATTACTATATCGCAAAGTACAAATTGGAGAGAAACATGAACACCCAGTATCATTTAATTATTGCCAAACTGCTAGCAAGTTGTGCCCTTATTTGGCTGCTAAGCGGTTGTCAGGCAAAAGGGATCATAAACTTGCAAAGCGGTAATTTATTGGCTTCACAACAATGGCAAGGCAGCAACGAACAGTTCTCATTGCCCTTTGTTTGGCATGATGGACATATCATCATTGAGCTGGCGATAAACGACAGTCAACCTTTGCGATTTGCCCTTGATTCCGCCGCATCAGCCACTGTTCTGTTTGAAACCCCCAGATCACAGCCTATGCATTTAAATATAGAAGGTCAGCTAAATCTCAGCGAAAAGAAAATTAATATTGTTAATAATGCCAAAGTATCTGTAGGCAACATCAAGTTATCTGATTTAACCTTAATTCATGTGCCTATCAATCAAAACCCTTTATTTGATGATTTTGATAGCGCATACTTTGACGGCGCTATTGGATACGACTTGTTTAATCACTATAATATTACGATACTTTATAGTGATAACACGGTTGTTTTTAGTAAACCTCAAAGCAACATTCCACTGACTCAGTCTTGGCAACAGTATCCACTGTCGATACACGGCAGGCTCCCCTATGTTAGTGCAAATATCAGTAATCAAACTGGCTCTACCTCATCCTACAAATTCGTGCTTGACACAGGTGCGCCTGATTATATTTATTTAAATAAAGCGCTTGCACAAAACATTAAGTTTCCTGCTGCCGTTTATCAAAGCAAATTTGAAAACTTTGAAGGTATGCAACAAATAGAAACAGGCCAACTTGAACAGTTCAATTTATTTTTTGAACACTTTACAAATATGACAGCCCACAACCTACCTAAATTAAAAGATGATAAAGGCATTGGTATGATAGGCAGTGGATTGTTAAAAAACTTTGATATCCACTTTAATTATCAACAAGGCTTTGTAGCTGTTCGCAAAGGCAAACTGTTTGATAAGCACTCTTTGTTAGATAGAAGTGGTTTAGTGTTAGAACCTCACAAGCTTGGAGGCATAATAAAACAAATAGATAACGCCTCTCATGCCTTAAAATTAAACCTTCAAGTGGGTACTATTGTGACCAAAATAAATGGCCATACAATTAATCAAAATAATTTCGATAACTTACGTCGTATGCTCAGTGGCGATGGTGTGTCAGTTAATCTTTGCTGGCAAGAAGGTTCAATTGATCAGTGTGATGACTTAACACTTTATACACGCACCATGACACAATAAAACTTGGGCGGAGCTTATGTATGCTCCGCCTTATTCCGTTAGTTTACTTTTTAGAAGCAGATTAAACGCATATTATACAGATGCTTGAAACGTGCTAGTTGTCTGCGGTCAAACTCATTCATGCTCAGCAAATAATGCAATTAGAGCTTGTTCATCTAGCACCTCAACACCTAACTCCTGCGCTTTAGTCAGCTTGGAACCTGCCTTTTCTCCGGCAACTAAAGCATGGGTGTTTTTTGAAACACTACCAGACACTTTAGCACCTAGCACCTGCAACCGCGCTTTCGCATCGTTACGATTTAACTGACTCAATGTACCCGTCAATACGTAAGTTAAGCCCGCAAGCGGCTGTTCTTGCTTTGACTTTTGGGCAATATCAGGCCAATTCAAGCCTACTTCAATTAGCTTATTTACAACCTCTTTGTTATGCCGCTCATTAAAGAATGCATGCAAATGCTTGGCAACAATGACGCCTACATCACTGACTTCTTGCAACGCATCTATTGGCGCCGCTATCACCTTTTCCAGTGTTAAAAAGTGATTTGCTAAATTTTGGGCAGTCGCTTCACCCACCTCTCTAATGCCTAGTGCATAAAGAAACTTAGCCAATGTCGTCGTTTTTGCACTCTCCAAAGCCTCTACTAAGTTTTTCGCAGATTTTGGACCCATTCGTTCCAATGATTCAAAGTGGCCCTGCTTTAAAATAAATAAGTCTGCCGGTGTATGAACGAGTTCACGCTCTACCAGCTGTTCAACAATCTTATCTCCCAAGCCATCTACATCCAGCGCCTTTCTCGAGGCAAAGTGCTTAATTGCTTGCTTGCGCTGCGCTTGGCACACCAAGCCGCCTGTACAACGCGTCACGGCCTCTCCTTCAATACGCTCAATATGAGAGTCACACACAGGGCAACTGGCTGGAAATTCGATTTCTTTGGCGTTATCCGGACGACGTTCTAGCACAACCTGTGTGACCTGTGGAATAACATCCCCGGCTCGGCGCACGATCACCGTATCACCAACTTTAACGCCTAAACGCTCTATTTCATCACGGTTATGCAAAGTTGCATTCGATACCGTTACACCACCTACAAACACAGGCTCTAAGCGTGCAACGGGTGTAATTGCACCGGTACGCCCGACTTGAAACTCAACATCAAGTAACTGTGTGATCTCTTCTTGTGCTGGAAACTTAAATGCGATTGCCCAGCGTGGCGCTCGCGCGACAAAGCCTAACTGCTGCTGGTAAGCTTTGTTATTCACTTTAATAACCACGCCATCAATTTCATAAGCCAAGTTAGCACGTCGAGTTAAAATGTCCTGATAATAGGCAAGCACCGCTTTGGTGCCTGATACTAATCGTGTTTCAGGGCACATAGGAAAGCCCCACTGCGTTAACTTTTTGAGCTGTGCAAAATGCTCATTAGGTAACTCAGCACCTTGTACCACGCCCAGAGAATAAGCATAAAACATCAATGGCCGCTTAGCCGTCACTTTTGAGTCTAATTGACGCAAGCTGCCAGCTGCTGCATTACGCGGGTTAGCAAAGGTTTTTTCACCTTTGGCTATAGCTGTTTCATTCAAACGTGTAAATCCAGCGCTGTCCATAAAGACTTCGCCACGAACTTCCAGCTCTTGTGGAATATTATCGCCACGTAAACGCAGTGGAATGTTACGAATAGTTTTCACATTCTCGGTGATATTTTCCCCCACCTGTCCATCACCGCGAGTTGCCGCCTGCACCAATATTCCATCTCGATATAAAATCGATACAGCTAGGCCATCAAGCTTAGGCTCACAGCAAAAATCAAGCTCGTCAGCACTGAGTAAGCGCTCCTTAATTCGGCGATTAAATGCCGAAAACTCTGCGTCATCAAACGCATTATCAAGCGATAACATAGGTACTTGGTGTGTTACTTGCTCAAATTTCCCCAGTGCTTGGCCACCCACTTTTTGTGATGGCGAATCGACAGTTAACAATTCAGGGCTAGCTGTTTCAAGCGCTATTAGAGCTTGCATTAAACGGTCATATTCAGCATCTGGGACCACAGGGTTATCCATGACATAATATTGATAATTGTGATCTTCTAACTGTGCTCTCAAACTAAGAATTTGACTATTTATTGACTCTGACATTGCTACCTCTAAAACACAAAAGCCACGACCCTTTAAGAGCGTGGCTTAAAATTAATTTAGCCTTTTGGCTTATGAAAACTCACGTACCTTTTCTACATAAGCGCGTACGGTACTTACACTCAATGGTTCACGGTGGCTATCTAATACAGTTGCACCAAATTCATCAGCCAACTTCTTCGCAGCACCGTGGAGCATGTTAAATGCAGCTAAGCCATCACCATCGCATGGTAACGTCATAAACAAGCTCACCCCAGCAGTACTAAATTGTTCCATATTATCAATATCAAACGTACCTGGGTTAAACATATTTACTAACCTAAATAGTACCGGACCATTACCCGAAGGCTCTACATGACGATTAAAAAAGCCCTCATCCGAGTATTTAAAGCCCAGACTCAACACCGATGGCAATAAGCGAGAACCCGCCATTGTTAACCCTTGCGGCATTTCAATGTGCAAAATGATAAACTCTTGGGCTTGTGGGACATCACTATTTGCGTCATCAACTTTGCTGGCGCTTAGATCGTCACCCGTTTCATCATGCTCTGCCAACTCTACTGAATCAGAAGTATCATGGTGAGGCTCATCATCGGTTGCGGCAAAACTCAATTCGCCAATATCAGGCTCATCATCAAGCGTTGCTGTGCCATGCTCATCATTCGGTTTTGATTTATGACTATCTGGCTGCACTCTAGGCTGTGGTTGTTCATCACTATTCTTTTTACGCACTGACCAAAGTCCATGGATCAGCAATCCACCAATCACTAATGCGCTGATCACGATTAACGCCCATCTCAATTCTGTGGCCATCACTCACCTTTTTATTATTACGCTTGTGCCATCTGCACTGCTTGTTCAATATCAACGGCAACCATACGCGAAACCCCAGGTTCTGCCATAGTTACCCCCGTCAACCTACCAGCCATTTCCATGGCTATTTTATTGTGGCTAATATAAATAAATTGCACCGTTTGTGACATTTCTTCAACCAAACGACAAAATCGTCCAACATTGGCATCATCAAGCGGCGCATCAACTTCATCAAGCATACAAAATGGTGCCGGATTAAGTCTAAATATAGAAAACACCAATGATAATGCGGTCAGCGCTTTTTCTCCACCACTTAACAGATGAATTGTCGAGTTTTTCTTACCTGGTGGTCTGGCCATGATAGAAACACCACTTTCTAGTAAGTCATCACTGGTTAATTCCAGGTAGGCACTACCACCACCAAATACTTTTGGAAATAACTCGGCTAAGTCTTCATTAACTTGCTCAAATGTAGCTTTAAAGCGCGTTTTAGTTTCTCTGTCTATTTTCTTTATTGCCCCTTCAAGGGTATCAAGTGCGGCAGTTAAATCAGCTAATTGAGTATCAAGGTATTCTTTGCGCGTTTTAGTTTGTTCAAATTCGTCAATTGCAGCTAAATTGACAGCCCCTAATTGAGACAAATTTTGGCTTACTTTAGTTAATCGCGCCTGATGTTCGCTTGGTGTTGCTTGACTTGCTAGCTGCTCTAACACCGATTTTAAATTTTGCTGTAGCTCTTGCAATGGCTCTAAAGCGCCTTGAGCTTTAATCATTAACCCTTGCTCGTCTAATTTTAACTGCTGCAACTTATCATTGAGCACCTGAACCTCAGATTGCGCACTTTTCAAGCTTGCCTGTTTTTCTTGTAGTTTAGTTTTTGCTCCATTGAGCTGTGCTTGTAGCGCCAATAAAATATTTTGCTGCTGTTCATGTTGTGCTAATAACAAAGCAATTTGCTCATCGGCCTCTGCTTGCGGTTCTTGCAATAACATTTGCTCTTCTAATAACTCTTGTAAGTGCGCATGAGCTTGTGTTTGGCTGTGCGCTAAATGCTGAGCTTTTGATTCGCTTAACTGCCAGTCACTGTTAGCTTGTTGCTGTGCCAATTTTGCATCATGTAACAGGTGCTGCATTTTTTGTTTGGCACTTAATGCAGCTTGTAGTGCTTGTTTTGCTTGTGAAAATTGCTCATCAAAATGCGCATGCTGTTGCGCCAAACTTGTTAGCTGTTGCTTGCAGTCATCCAACAACTGCTGACACTGTATCATTTGCTGTTCTTGAAGCGCATACTTTGCTTGTGTACTGAATAATTGCTCTGAAAGTACCTGCTGTTTTTCTTGCCATACAGCCACTTGCTGTATCAGCATATCGATACGAGTCTGGCTGCTTGCCATTTCTTGAGCAAGCTGATGCACCTGTGTTTTATTCAGTTGCTGAGCATGATTGCCGTCTTTATAGGTCAGCTCTAACGCATCTAACTGCGCACTTAAATCAGTTTTTTTCAACTCAAGCAAAGGCAGCTGCTGTTCAAGGTCTCTCAATTTAGCATGCTGTAGCAACACACTGCTACTTTGCTCTGCACTTATATTACTTGAGCGCCAATTTGCACCATACATGCAAGCATTCATGTCTATAGCAAGCAGCCACTTTTGATTATCGGTATAAACTTGTCCTTGCTCAAGAAGCTGAATATGATTCAATAACGAAGGGTAACACCCTGATTCAATCACACTGGCCACAGAGCCCAATACACACGGTTGTTCCAATGGCCAAACAGCATCATTGCTCAATGCCAACGCTGGTTTTAATTGTGTTAAGCCAAGCAATGCACGTTCAACAACCTGCTCAAAACCGGCCTGCACACGTAAATCGGTTAGATAACTCTGTGCGCTCGGACTATTTTTTTCTCCAAGCACTTGATTCAGAGCATTAATATTTGCATCACAGTTAGCGTATTCTAATTGGCAATCTTGAAACTCACTATAGAGCGCTTCTTTTTGTTCCTGTAGCTTAGTCAAGCGTTCTGTAAGCTCATAGGCTTGCGACTGCAAACGCGCCATATCTTGCGCTTTTACACTGTACAACTGGCGTTGTTCAGCAAGTTCAGCTGCAATTTTTTGTTCTTTTAATTGATATAGCTGCTCATCGATGGCTTGATACTTTTCTTGCGCATGGGTGTAAGCCTGCTGTGCAGTAGAGAGGTTTTGTTGTGCTTGATGCTGTGCTTGTAACGCATTATTTTGTTGGGTTTGTAATGTTTGTTGCTGCGCTTCTAATTCAGTGAAACCTTCTAATAACGATTGATAATGCTCATCACATTCTTGATGTTGCGCTTGATGAACAAGCACGTCTTCGATGCTTTGTTGTAATAAATCATGATGCTGTTCAACCTGCTCTTTTTGTGCGACTAATAAGTGCCCCGCCTCATTATAAAGCTGTTGTTGTTTATCGATGCTTTGCTGTACATTACGTAGCTTATCAACTAAGTGTATCTTTTGCTGTTCAGTGCGAGTCAGCTCAGTATGGATTTGATGAATACTATTTTGCTGGGCACTTATTTCATCACTAATATGGGCCACTTTGCCCTCTAAAGTGGCAAGCACGTCATCATGGCCACCATGGGCGGTATTTAAAAAGTTAAGCTCTTGTTGTAATTGACCAATTTGCTGTGATTTTTCTAATTGCTTTTGGTGCAACACTTGCCACTTAAGTACCGCAAGTTCGCCTTTTAAAGTACGCTCTTGGGCTTTTAATTGTCGGTACGATTTAGCTTCTTCTGCTTGTAGAGCAAGTTTATCTAGTTGAACTTGCAGCTCTTGACGCACATCTAACAAACGCTCTAGGTTTTCCCGGGTACTTTTAATGCGAGTCTGCGTTTCTCTTCGTCGTTCTTTATATTTTGATACGCCTGCTGCTTCTTCTAAAAACACTCTAAGCTCTTGTGGCTTGCTTTCAATTAAACGCGAGATCATACCTTGCTCAATAATGGCATAACTACGCGGCCCAAGGCCTGTTCCTAAAAATATATCGGTAATATCACGTTTTCTGCATTTGCTGCCATTAAGAAAATATAGCGACTGTCCATCTCTAGTCACTAATCGTTTAATTGCTACTTGGTTTCTATCTGCAAGTGTGCCCGGTAAACGCCCTTGAGCATTATCAAATACAAGCTCGACTGAGGCTTGTGAAATTGCTTTGCGGTTAGTTGAGCCATTAAAAATAACATCGATCATCGCATCACCACGCAAATTTTTGGCTGAGCTTTCGCCTAGCACCCAACGCACGGCATCAATCACGTTAGATTTACCACAGCCGTTGGGGCCAACCACACAGGTCATGGGATCAGGGAATGGTATTTTGGTCGGTTCAACAAACGACTTGAATCCCGCCAACTTGATACTGCTTAACCGCATATTATTATTTTTATTCACTACTTATAGAAAAAGATAGCAAAACAAGTAGTAAAAATTAACTACTGCGCTTTATATTATCTAAAATTATACCCGTTGCCATTGCCACATTAAGCGACTCAGCACCACCAAATGCAGGTATCGTTATTGGTGTATTTATGTATTGGCTAGCTTGCTCACGAATACCATGGGATTCACTGCCCATAACCAGCACACCTCGCTTTGCAAAAGCCGTAGTATGAACGCTTTGCCCATCTAAGAATGCACCATAAATTGCGCCATCATAGCGTGAGAGAAACACTGGCAAATTAGTGCGTACAACATTAATACGAACAAATGATCCCATCGTTGCGCTGATCACTTTTGGATTTAAATGATCAGCACAATCATCGCTGAGCACAATTTGTTTAAAGCCATACCAGTCAGCAACGCGAATAATCGTTCCTAAATTACCGGGGTCAGAAACACCATCTAGGGCTAGGATCATCCCTGATTCGTTTATGGCTTGTGGTTCTGGAAATTTGACTATCGCAATTGCAGCACTGTTGCTGGTTAACGTACTGGCTTTAGTCAAACTTTCATTGTCGGTCTCTATATACTGAATACTTTGCAATTGTGCTTGATGTTCAGCGATAAACTGCGCACTTGCAAACAACTGTTCAATTGCGACATTGGCGGTCAATAGTTCCTGCACATTCTTCTGGCCTTGCACTAAGTACAGACCATGTTGTTTTCGATATTTTTTTTGCGCCAACGCGCGTAACAACTTTAATTGGTTTTTAGAGATCATAGCTACCCCAGCAGAAGAATAAGGGATTATACCTGAGGCAGCACAGAATGCGAGAGCGCGAAGTGTTAGATTACTCGTCGTCGGTCATCCAAAAAAACGTCACCGCCAAACGTTTATCGTCACTGCTATGGCCAAAATAATCACTGGCACTGTGTGCTAAATTACCTTTAAATAATGCTAAACGATTGAAACTGTTTTCAATCTCAAGATCTTCATACCAAGCGCTAATTGGCAGAGCCTCTATGTTTAAGGCATCGACTAAGTTTTTATAGGGCGCATATACTGCATTTCCCCCTGCAGCATGATTTGCATAGCGTAAACGGTAAAATGAAGTACCTGAGTGAGCTCTTGGTTTAGGCGTTAAATACAACACAGCCGCATAACGACACAACTGCCTATTATCGACATGTGGGCGTGCTGCACCTTCTTCATCTCCAACTAAAATTGCAGTGTTAGTATCAACCACAACCTGATTAGATTTTGCAACCCACAGTTTATCTTTACCTAACTTTTCTTTGACCCATCGCTCAACTTGCTGAAGCTCTTCATCTACTAACGCGTTTGGTGAACGTCTACCAGGCCATAACTCTTTTGTATAAGGCTTACCTAACTTCCAATCTGTTTTACTTAGGCAACGCTTGCGGATAGCCATCGCTTGTTCATGTTCAAAAAAATCATCCGCTATCCAAAAGTTTTTACCTTGCTCTGGTTTTTCATAAGGGATCTGGGCAAACCCGTTTGGTATCGCTGGTAATTCCTCTTTACCCGTTAGTTTGGTATGTACATATTTTGCCAAAATGACTCCTTAGCCTAGATGTAATGATAAACACCAGTCATTTTATTTCTCCCACAATTGAAGTAAATATATTTTTAAAATGGTTTGTAATGACTGATGTTAAATTTAGTCAAATACTCTAAGGGATTTAGCGAAGGTTTGCACCTTTAAGTGGGCAGATTTTTATACAATTTAATTTTATCAACTATAGACTTCACTCATTTATTTGATTTAGTAACATCCTTTATGAAAGCAGCGAATAAAAAATAAAAAATACATTGTCCCAATTAATGAAACAAAAAGAAGTGCAAGTTCAAATAAACAAGTCATGGAAAACACAATATCACTCACACTATTTAAATTACTGAAATAAAAACAAAAATATAACAGTGTAACAGCTTTCCAGCTCATTGACTCTAGACTAGAGAGGCGTTATGTTTACGTCGAATTTTAAACAAGGAGTTTTAAAAATGAAAAAAACAAGCATTGCACTAATTCTATCAACGTTAGCATTTTCAGCAGGCGCAAGTGCCTCAAATTTAGGTGTAAGTATCACAGAAAAACCAAGACCGGGTGTACCACAAGCACGATGGACTGACGTTGTTATTGGTGATCAGTACTCACAAAACCAAAATGCAAACTTTAGCTACAATGTCACAAATTATAATGTTTCATTCTCTTGGGTGACTAACGATGGTGCTCAAGGTGGCTGCCAGATTAACTACGACGTAAACAGAGATAGCTCTACAGACTTTACTTATCAAATAGCAAAGCGTCGTTATAATAATACAATACAAATTTTAACGAACTTAAAGTCTGGCGATCATCTATTTATTCAGTCTGGATTTAATAGTAATACCGCACCATGTGAAGTAACACTGAAGCACAAAATTGGCTTCTAATCTATAAATTCTAAAAACAAAAAGCGAGGCAAATTAGCCTCGCTTTTTACATTCTCTATAAAGCTGTTATCTAAAAGTCACTGTCACTTCTTCTGAACAGATATTTTCGCCAACACAGATTTTATATACATACTGCTGCTGTGTAGCTTGACGAATAAAGTCACGATAAACACCTGTATTATCCGCTGTGGCTACCTTAGCGCCATCACGATAAACATCGATACTGTCTGATGATACCCCATGATAAGCAAGTTCAACACGCGCATAATCCAAGCGCGTTTTGTTTGCACGCTTAACTTTAAGTTCAATTACTTGGTCAACTACAGTAACTGAATGCACTTTAGTGCTTGTAAGACCGGTTTCATCTGTCACAGTCAATGTCACGTCATAAGTGCCTGCACTTGCAAACTCATGTGTAGGGTTTTGCTCAGTTGATGCATTACCATCACCAAAATCCCAAGCCCAACTAGCAATATCGTTATTTGCATCAGTACTTGTATCTGTGAAGGTCGCGCTTAGCATATCAGCGACATAGCTAAAGCCTGCCACAGGTTCTGCAGGTGACACATCACCCAAACCTGTCAACGTTAATGACCACTGATTTAATGTGCCTGTATCTTGCGCAAAAGTATCTTCTACTGTTAACACCCAATCACCGGCTGCATTTTCACCATTGAACGCATCTGACTCAAACGAGTCATTAATATCATCAGCACTGCCACCCGCTTTATTATGAAGCGTTGCAGTTGTACCTGCAGGTGACGTTAATGTCACGACCAAATCACCAATATATGTGTGGGTAATATCTAAGAAAGTGCTTGAGTCAAACACAACTACATCATCATTTACACTAATAACTGAAGTCACAGCCGTTGGGTCATTATCAGGGATGTCTACACTTGTATCATTGCTATAGTTGAACTCATTTAATCCTTGAGGATAAACAAACAACGATACTTGTTTAGTCTCAACAAGCTCTCCACTGGTTGCGGTTACATTAAATGTATAGCTTCCCCAGCTGGTATCGTCTGATGTTGGTACTGTTAATGAGAAGCTTAGACCTGGTTGCACAACATCTGTTGACAATACAGCACCTGGTAAATCACTTTCTACTGTAAGTGCAACATCACCCGTCCAATCAGCAACTGATAATACATCAAAGTTGTAAGTGGCACTTTCACCAGCAACAATTTCTTGCGAAGCTGGGCTTGCAGATAATCTAAAGCCAGGCTCAGGATCGGCATATTCAAGCGCACTAGCTGCATTTAAACGCTTACCTGATACAACTTTGCCGTTTAACGCTTCATTATCATCACCAGAGTCCATAAGTACTGCTTTAAGCTCTTGCGTTGTTAAAGTTGGATTAACAGAAAGCGCTAATGCTGCTACACCCGCAACGTGTGGAGTAGCCATTGACGTACCAGAATAAGTATCATAACCGCCACCTGGAACAGTAGATAAAATAGCTGAACCTGGCGCGCCTAAATCAACACTAACCAAACCCCACTGAGAAAAGCCTGACATCGCATCGGTATCAGTAGTACTTGCAACAGATAACACTGACTCATGCTCATAGCTTGATGGGTAATGTGGGCTTACGTCATTATCAACCGCACTGTTACCTGCTGCGGCAACGAATAGAATACCCGCTTGCTCAGATGCGGTTAATGCATCTGCCATTGCTTGGTTAAAACCACCGCCGCCCCAGCTATTGTTTGACACGCGCACATCAACACCCGCCTCACGTAAACCAACTAGGTAATCGATACACTTGATAGCATCAGAGGTTGAACCACTGCCAGATGCATCTAAGAATTTACAACCAACAATGGATACTTCATGGTTCACACCGACTACACCTGTAGCATCGTTACCCACTGCACCAATAGTTCCTGATACGTGTGTTCCGTGACCTTGGTCATCCATAGGGTCGCCTACATTAGTAATCGCGTTGATACCGTGGATATCATCAATGTAACCATTACCATCGTTATCGATGCCATCTCCTGGGATTTCATTAGGGTTTATCCACATATTTGCAGCAAGATCTGGATGCGTGTGATCAACACCCGTGTCAATAACACCAACCACCACATCGCGGCTACCAATAGACACATCCCATGCTTCAGGTGCATCAATATCCGCATCTGCAACACCACCAGTTTGACCAGTATTATTTAAACCCCAAAGCTCATCAAATCGAGGATCATCTGGCATACCCTGAACACTCACTTTATAATCAGGCTCTGCATATTCAACTGCTGGATGATTATTTAAAGCTTTAAGTGCATCCTTTACATCACTTTTGTCTAATTTAAATTTAGCCAAGCGACCTTTTAGAACATGTCGATATGCATCATCAATTTCATCTTGATTAAGGTCACTGATTTTAGCTGCAACTAGCTTTCTCGCCGAAATACGCTGCTCTTTTGATGCATTTTTCTTATAAACAACGATTAGCGCGTCATCAGCAGCACTTATTGTTTCTTTATCAATATGAATAGCAGCCTGTGAAAGGCAAGGGATTAATGCAAGAGTTAGAGCTGATAATTTTAATTTCATTGTTGGGATCCATTAAGTTTATTGTATTAAGCCGTATGCAACACGCATACAACCTAAGTAACAAGTAGCTTCAAATATTGACGCTACTCACTTTAGAGTTCCCGCTTATTTAAATTGAGTATAAAATAAATCTACTAGCACTTTGTCATGCACAATAGCAAAGTGCTCAAACATAAAATTTAGCAACGCACTTAGCAAACACCAAAAACATGCATCGTGCAAGCAAGTAAGTCTAAAATCACAAAAACTGATTAAAAGTATAAGAAAGCACATTAAATTAACAATAATGTATGAATAAAGTATTCCAACAACTCAAATAAAACCAATTCTTTTTTACTGCTTTTTATAAAGCATTTCATATAAACAATTTAAATCATTGTTTTAAATTAGATTTTAATTCATTAAAATTTCGTATTCCTTCTTTAGGTACTCTTCTCTAATGTGGGGTACAAGGTAATCAGTGACGCAAAATTGAAACAATATGATAACAAAGAACAGGGTTCGCCTAGCAGCATCACACCACACTCGCTTTAACAAGCTCGTGGTAATGCTAGCCACCTTGATAAGTTGTCATGGCGCTTTTGCAAGCTCTGAAGACCTAAAAGAGTCCCCCTTATCTTTGAGTATAAACCCTTCGTTGTCAGTACATGCACAGCTACAAGCAACGATAAAGCAAAACGGAACATTCAATAAAGCAACGATAAAGCAAATAGGTAACGAGTTAAACTTGGTGTCACTCGTGCAATTGGGTTCAAACAACTTGGCCGAAATAACACAAGCAGGCGCTAATAATAGCGTTAACTTGGTTCAATATGGCGATAACAACTTTACGTCCATAGTGCAACAAGGTGACGCCAATATCGTAAATCTAACGCAACTTGGTGAACAAACACTGCTGATAAACCAACTTGGTAATGAGATGGTGCTCAACGTCAGCGTTACAAAATAATACTGGATACACAAGGACAATATCATGCTTAAAAAATCACTCATCACCTGCGCCATTGCAATGGCGCTAGGTTATGGTACTGCAGCTTTCGCAGCACAGCCTGATAGTAAGAATACGCAAGATACTATTCAAAGCGACTTTATGGCTGGTGCACAACAAAACCGTGTAGAAATCACACAAAACTCTACAGCGGGTGCCACTATTGGCAACGAAGTTAACTTATTGCAAAGTGGTGAAACCAATGGAGCACAAACCAGCGTAACTGGTGATGCTAACCAAATTGCAGCAGAGCAAAAAGGTAATAACAATGTTCAGCTCACTCAAGTTAACGGGCAAAGTAATCATATAACCAATTACCAAACAGGTAACGATGCTGCCACAAAAATTGAACTAACGGGCGACGCTAATATGTTGTCGTTTGCGCAAAGCGGCGATGCGGGCCAAGGTGGGATTGGTAATCAAATAAGGCTAAAGGCACAAGGCGATGATAATATCGTCAATGTGACTCAAAGCGCGGGCGGACATTGGGCATTTATTGATGACTTAGAAGGTCACAATAATGAAATCACAATTGATCAGCACGGCGAATGGCACGAAGTAAAACTTAATGAAATCATTGGCGAAGACAATGAATTTGAAATTAAGCAAGAGGGTTATTGGAATGTAGTCGAAGTTAATGAGTTAACGGGGAACGACAACGACCTAGAAATAAAACAAGAAGGTGACCGCAATAACTTTCAAATTGATTTATTAAATGGCGATGACAACAACCTCAACACGCAGCAGTTTGGCAACACAAACTCAATTGAGTTTGCTGTTATCGAAGGTGAAGAAAATACATTAATCGTTCAACAACGTGGCGATGACAATGACTTTACCAGCGGTATGATTTTAGGTGCCGACAATACCCTCAATGCACAACAATCTGGCGAACTAAATGAGCTAGAAGTTGACATTGTAGGGGATGATAACACCTTTAACTCAACACAAACAGGCGATCAAAACAAAGCGTATATGGGCACAATTGGTGATAATAACCAATTTACCAATATCCAGCTCGGTGATAATAATGACAGTCACATTGCCAACTTTAATGGCTCAGACAACACCTTTGCAATTAACCAAATTGGAGACACCAACAAAGCACAAATACAAACGTCTTACCCTGATACTGCTTTAGCAACAACAGGTAACTCAATATCTGCTACCCAAGATGGTAATGAAAATGGTGTGAGTGTAACTTTGAGCAGCGAAGTGGCTAGTCAAAATAACACCATTGATTTGATGCAAGACGGTAATCTAAATGCTATCGACTTGATGATAGAAGGCTCTAACAACAGCGTTGATATTGCCCAAACGGGTGACATGAACATGGTTGTCGGCCTTAACCAAGGAGCTTTTGAAATAGCTGGTAACGACTTAAGCTTTAATGTTGTGCAAGACGGCACTGGTAACTTAGTTGAAGGCAGCATGTCTCAGCTAAACGGTGATGTATCTGTGACCCAACTCGGTGATTACAACACGACTACAATCGTACAGCAGTAATTTAATATATAACCAATTAAAAGTGGTGCCTCAGGGCACCTTTTTATTCCTAGGTACAACGAATGTCAATAGAGTGCATTAGCAAATTAATACCTGAGCGCTTTAGTCTCTTCATCAAGTCAATACGTGTATTCGTCACGACCGTGATTATGTGTTCGTTTTTGCTTATGAGCACAATGAGTAAATCAGCCGACATTGGTGGCTTTTTATTAGATCAAAGCATTAGTCGCTCTGGACATGAGTTTTACCGCCAGTTGAGTGTCCTTTGGCAAGATATTCCTTCAACAGCAGGCGCGACTGTGACTATCAAGGAAACGTTAATACCCAAAGCTGGAACAATTTTAACCGTAGAACTAAATAATCAGATGGTCTACACCACCTACTTAGGCCGACGTTTAAAACCCATTGACGACCAAGTAGAACAAGCGGCACTTATTTTAATTAAAGTACTTGCTAGTAATAACTTCAGCAAGTTTAGTGATGACTTATCAAGCAGTGGTCTATAACTATGAAAAAATACCTACTCTTTATGTTGGCTATAAGCCAAAGTAGCTACGCCAGTGAGCTAGTCTACACACCTATCAACCCTAGTTTCGGCGGAAGTCCGCTCAATGCTAGTATGCTAATGAATAAAGCTCAGGCACAAAACAAACACAAAGCGCATACAGAGCCAAAAAGTTATGCTGAAAAAATGCAGGAGTCACTGGAGCGATCCTATATCAATAGAATTGTACGTGAAGTAACTGATTTAGCATTTGGTGAAAGTTCTGACGAAAACGTTTTTGGTCAGGATTCAACATTTATCAGCGGGGACCATCAAATTAGAATGCTAACCAGTAATCCCGATAGTATTACAATAGAGATTACGAACCTTATCTCTGGGGAAGTGACCACAATAGAGATCCCGAGGTTTGCTAATGCGCTTCCATAAAATACAATATATTAGTTTATTTTTCATAGCCTTAATTTCAAGCGGTTGCTCTCATATCGCAAATACCCTACCGCCAGAAATAACTAAAGCGCAAACATTAGCACCAACAGATACCTATGAGGATCTCAAGTCATTACCAAAACCGATGGGCAGCATTCCTGTTTCCGTTTACTCATTTCGCGATCAAACTGGCCAATACAAACCAATTGCCAACGTTAGTTCATTTTCTACTGCGGTGACACAAGGTGCCTCTGCGATACTGGTGCAAGCACTCAGTGAAACGCCATGGTTTGTCCCCGTTGAACGTGAAGGTTTGCAAAATATTCTCACGGAGAGAAAAATCATCCGTGCAGCGCAAGACAGTAATGGCAATGAAAGTGATAAACTCCCGCCACTTAAAACGGCTAAAATTATTCTCGAAGGCGGTATTATTAGTTACGACTCAAACACTAAAACCGGAGGTTTGGGTGCTGAATACTTTGGCATTGGCTTATCTGAGCTATATCGAGAGGATGTGATTTCTATCTATATGCGAGCAGTAGATGTACGCACAGGTGTTGTGTTGACCTCCGTTGCAACAACAAAAACCGTGTTAAGCTTTGAAGTACGAGCTGGTTTTTTTAGATATGTCAGCTACAAACGACTTGCTGAAGTTGAAGGGGGTTATACTAATAACGAGCCTATGCATATCTGTGTAAAGCAAGCTATCGAAAAAGCATTAGTAGATCTTATCCATAGCGGCATAGATAAAGGCATTTGGTCTGCCCGCCCCCTTACTCAGAATAAGACCGAGTCAACGCATCAGGAAAAAATTGTCTCGCCCAGTTAAGCAACTCTATACGGTTTCTTGATTTAGTTTTTCGAAAAGCGCTATAGAGATGAGTTTTTACAGTATGATCGCTAATATGTAATCGATTAGCGATCTCTTTGTTTTGCGCCCCTTCAGCAATTAACTTAACGATAGTTTTCTCACGTTTAGTTAAGTTAAAGGTGCCATCTTCAAGTTGCGGTGCCGGCGATGGACTGCTGAAGATAGCATGTTCTATTAATAGCTCAGAAAAAGTGCTACTGATAATGCTGCGTCGAAACCAAAGCTCACCTTCTTTCATCGCTTTGATGCCTTTTAGTTTTATATCCGGCTCATCTTTGGCATAAATAACCCCTTTAACGCCCGCTAACAACGCTCGGCGTTCATCAACCAGACCTTCCGAGGCGTTAAATAAGATAAGTGACTTTCTTTTAGCTAGTACTGCCATATCAAAAGAATATACTTCTTCACATGAAAAGCCGGTTAAGTCTACAAAAACCATTTGCTCAATGGGAAGCTCCATCAGTGTTTTGTCGCATTGAAGTACATTGGCAGTTATATTTAAAAGTTTAAGTAAACTTCTAATGCTATCAAGGTTTTCATCCGATCTACATACAGCAGTTCGGGTTACTATCGTCGCTTTACAATTTACTTTGCCCATATTCGTTCCTACTATACTGAGTGGCATATTAAACCTATGCCTATGCTGTTCCCGTGTATCTTCAAGCTACACAAAATCCACTTATATGTAAATATTATGTTTTATAACCAATTGAATCATATTTTATAAAAAAACAATAAAATCATTTACATCATGAATTTAGAAAAAAAAAGACAATAAAAATTTTGAACTTTTTTTTAACAAACCATACATAAATTATTATTCTTTAAACATCGGCTCCTAAAACTAATAAATTTTTATTAAAGTAAACTCTCTCACGGCCGATTTAACTAAAGTATGAGTGGATGATTACGATATTCTTTTTGTCGTGATAAACATTACACAGCAAATTGGTGTATGTGGTTATAATGAAAAAATGTAGGCTAAATAAGTATGGGGATTGAGTTTAATGTGATCATATTAAATATGATCGTGCTTAGTATTGCGTATGGGCTTATTTATCCTTATTGCGCCAACACACTGAAAAAAATATCATTGCAAGATGCGATAGCTGCGAGTGTATCTTTATCCGTTGTCGGGTCAGTTTTTTATCACAGTGACGCACGCTTTAGCTTTATATTTACTGATATGAATTGGTTTTGGTTTACACTGGTCACCTTTATTGCTCTCGAAGTTCCACTATTTATCTGGTACGCCAAGCGTTACCACTTACCTTTTCCTAGTCGCTAATAAATGCCAAACATGTCATTCGACATTTATTAAATGGTTAGGGTCGATGTTTTATAGCCCAAAGGTGCAATAACTCATATGCAATGGTCGCAGCCATAATTGCTGTTAACTCACTTTGATCGTATGCTGGTGAAACTTCAACAACGTCCATACCTATGATATTAACCCCTGGTAGAGCACGTAAAATCTTTAATACTTTGTCGCTACTTAACCCTCCACACACCGGCGTGCCAGTACCTGGCGCAAAAGCGGGGTCTAAACAGTCAATATCAAACGTTACATATACAGGTAAATCCCCCACTCGTGATTTAATCAGTTGCGCTATTTGAGTCGCGCTTAAATCATTTGCTTGCATCGCATCAATAACATCAAAATCATGATTATCTTGATTGTACTCGGTACGTATACCAATTTGCACTGAATGCTCTGCGCTTATTAGGCCTTCTTTTGGTGCATGATAAAACATGGTGCCATGATCATAGCGTGAGCCCTGACTATAAGTATCAGTATGTGCATCAAAATGAACCAATGCCATTTGCCCATAGACTTTATGATGCGCTCGCAACAGTGGTAAAGTTACAAAGTGATCTCCACCTAACCCCAACAACGCTTTACCTTGTTGTATTATTTGCTGCACTGCCAGTTCAAGCTGAGCGGTAAAATATTCAGGATCACCTACAGGATAAGTAAAATCCCCCGCATCAGACACACTCAGTTTATCCCACAATGAAAAATTCCAAGGGTATTTCCTCGACTCCCATGCTAAATGTACTGAGGCTCGACGAATCGCATCAGGCCCGAGGCGCGCTCCCGGACGACCCGATGTTGCTAAATCAAATGGTAACCCTAGTACCACAACATCGGTGTTAATATTGGTCATATCACGCACCATCGGCTGGCGTAAAAATGTCATGCCATTTGAATATAAAGAATGATCGGTATGATCAAATAGCTGGCTCATAAGTTACACACCTTCTAAATAAGTATACCCATCAAGCCCGTGCTCAAGCTCAGCAAGATAAATAGTTTGCTCATGTTTAGGTAATTTGCTTTTTACCAACTTCGCAAAGTTAGCTTTAAACTGTGCGACATCTAAGTGCACATACCTCATCATATCAGCAACACTATCACCAACATCTACTTCGCCTAAGTGTAACAAACCATCATTGTCTAGTGTTGCAACGACCGTATGCGTATCTCCAAATAAGTTGTGCATATCACCCAGTATCTCTTGGTAGGCACCCACTAGAAAAAAGCCAAGTAAGAAGGGCTGGCTAGCATGGTACTCAGGCACTGGTAATGTACTTTCAATACCTTGTCCATCTACATAATGTTCGATAGCACCGTCAGAGTCACACGTTATATCCAATAGTACTGCACGCTTTTTAGGCAGGATATTTAAACCGCTTAATGGCAATACAGGAAAAACCTGCTCAATACCCCATGCATCCGGCAAAGATTGAAATAATGAAAAGTTAACAAAAAACTTGTCAGCTAACTTAGCACTGAGTTCATCTATGATTGGACGATGAAAACGATTTTTGTTATCCATACGCATATTAAGTTCATAACATACTCTGAGGTTAACTTGCTCAGCCCACGCTCGCTGCTCTAAGTTCAATAGCCCCATAGCAAATTGATCATGAGCTTGGGTTAGATCACTTTGTGTATCATGATAAATTTCAATCAAAGCACGGTCATCACGCTGTCCATTCAGCGCCTGCCATGATGTCCACATATTATGTAACAAATGAGGGGCGTCTTGAACTGGCGCAACCATCACTTCAGGCTGATAACTCTCTGTATCAATCACATCAGTGATCAGTACCGCATGATGTGCCGTAAGCGCACGTCCTGATTCAGAGATAATCTTTGGCATCGGTTGCTGGTACTGTTTACATGTATCACCTATGGTATGCACGATGTTATTGGCATATTCCGCCAAACTATAATTCATCGAGTTATGTGATTGGCTTCGAGTTCCATCGTAATCAACTGCAAGCCCACCACCCACATCTAAGCATTGTAACTTGGCACCCAAACGGCGCAATTCACAATAAAAGCGTGCAGCTTCGCCCACACCAACCCTTACATCTCTAATATTGGCCATTTGCGAGCCAAGGTGAAAATGCACTAATTGTAATGCACTTAACAACTTAGCCTGCGCTAGCTGATTTATCACCGTCAATACTTGAGACGCAGATAAACCAAACTTAGACTTTTCTCCACCACTAGCTTGCCACTTGCCTTTACCTTGGGAAGCTAATCTAACGCGCAGCCCTAAACGTGGTGTTACGTTCATCGCTTTGGCTTGCGCCATAACAATATCTAACTCTGAGCGTTTTTCTAAAACAATATAAACTTGGTGACCAAGCTTCTCACCTAGCAGCGCTAAACGCACATATTCTTTATCTTTATAACCATTACACACGATAACTGCGGAAGTTTGTTCACTCATGGCAAGCACAGTTAATAGCTCAGCCTTACTACCAGCCTCTAAGCCTAATTGTTTTTTTGATGCTTTGGCTTGGCTCGCTATAAGTCCTTCAACAACCTCACGTTGTTGATTAACTTTAATTGGATATACCAACAAGTAGTCTTCAGGATATTGATAATTCGCAATTGCTTGGTTAAATGCATCACAAATACTATGTACACGCTGGCTTAAAATTTGAGGAAAACGTATCAAAGCCGGTAAAGTATACCCTTGCGACTGAATCTGCTGAGCGATGCTTTCTAAAGTCACGGCATGCTCTGGCTGCGCCAGTTTAGGCATTGCGGTAACCGCTCCTTGCTCATTAATGCCAAAGAAACCTTGGCTCCAGTGGCGCACGTTATAACAATCACGCACGTGTTCAGAAGAAATATCTTTGGTCATTAACGTTCCTTAAAAGGTAAAGTATTCGATACTTATTTTTGCGCATTAAAATAAATTCACGCTCGTATGTCTAACGAAATATTTCACTCGTCTAGAGCAATAAAATCACTCATTAACAACAAAAATTGCGCACGAAAAAGGCACCTTTCGGTGCCTTGGTTTTCATTAACTTTATTTTACAGAAACATCAAATTACTCTGACTTATCAATCAAAGTGATTGGAATTAGTTAAATCTCAGCATGATGCAATAAGCTATCAACAATTTCACTAAATGAATTTGCAGACTTCACTTGATTTAGTGAAGACCCCGTCATACGACTAATATCAATCAAATCAAAATAGCCACATATCTGCTGTGGAGTTTGACTGACCACCAGCAAATGTTCGTGACCGGCCATTTCCATACTTTCTACTATGTCTCCAACACGCGCACTCCCCACGGCAAGTTCATTCACACTATTTAAAGACGATAAGGGAGTCATGACATCAGATACCGTCATATCTGCACGAGGAATGCCTTTTTTAGCTGATATTTTAAGTACATAGCTACTAGATAGCCTCGCTTTTGAAATGAGACCCAGCATATTATTATGTGCATCTACAACA
Organism: Pseudoalteromonas holothuriae; assembly: GCF_945859825.1. Classification (GTDB taxonomy): domain Bacteria; phylum Pseudomonadota; class Gammaproteobacteria; order Enterobacterales; family Alteromonadaceae; genus Pseudoalteromonas; species Pseudoalteromonas holothuriae. Next base: position 472,577 of record NZ_CAMAPC010000001.1, on the reverse strand, counting down.
AAGCTGATACGCATATGCGTTTGCTGCATAATTAATAAAGCATCATCTAACACAGTATTGCTATCAATGAGCTGTGGTGGTACTTGAGCAAAGCCATGCATCACTTCACGAGCTGGGCTATCAAGGGAAATTATTACGCTATTATTAAGCGTAATATCAAAATGAGTATCTATGGCAAGCGCTTGGCTGCCAATTGTTTGGTATTTAGACATAAGAACACCTTTATATAAGCTGACGAAAAAAAGTTTTTTTTATATGCTTATACGGTAGGTGGGGCGCGAATGCTTAATTGTAGGTATTGTGATACGCGAGGAGACTTTGCACCTTGCTCAACACAAGAAGTACTAGCCGTCTCTAACTGATAGTTTACGGATCCAACTATCAGTTCTTGAGGGTCGTGGTCAATTGGGTCTGAATCTATAAAAACACTTTGTTGCTGTTCGTAGTGATTTTCAACTTTTGCATAACTCATCGGCGCGTTGATCACAGATAGGAACAACACACACAAACAAGATATGACAAACCACTGACTAAAACGCATTCAGACTCCAAAATAAGTTAGGCAAAAACTACCAGTGCCTAACTTTAGTGTATGGGCATGATTTAAAATTATCAAGTGTAAAGTTACAACTCTGCCGCACCGCCATTGACGCGACTCACTAATAGCTGCTCTACTCTCACTCCTTTAATATCGATTGCTTCAAACTTAAACCCATTACAAATAATATGGTCAGCTCGCTTTGGCAGACGCTTTAACCGATAAATTAAAAAACCAGCAACGGTTTCATACTGATTAGCCTCTGGCGGTTCTTGCCAATCAATAACACGGCATAAATCAACTATGGGTGTAGCACCATCTACTAACCAAGATTCATTATCACGTTGCACGATTTGCTCTTCGTCATAAAACGTAACTAAGTCTCCCATAAAACTGCTCATTAAATCTTTGATAGTGACAAGCCCAACAGTCAAGGCATATTCATTTACCACCACAGCAAATTGTTCACTTGCTGATTTAAACGCATTTAGAGCTTCGGATAAGGTCAGCGTTTCTGGCAAATAAAAAATTTCTTTTTCAATTATTTGCTCGTTTAAATGAATGGCTTCGCCACGCAGCAATTGTTTGAGTATTTGTTTGGTATCAACAAATCCAATCAGCTTATCTAAATGGCCATCACATACCAAAAACTGGTTATGAGGATTGCCTAATATTTTTTGACTTATAACGCTACTATCATCGTCAATATCTAAAAATACGATTGACTCACGTGTTGTCATTGCCATAGGCAAAGTACGACACTCTAACTCTAAGACATTACCAATTAGCTGATACTCTTGTGCTTGCAAAGAACCACTTTTTGCACCCGCATCCATCATTGCCACAATTTCTTCTGTGGTAACTTCATCTTTGCGCTCTGTTGGCAAGCCAAATAGCTTTAACAGTAGATTTGTAACACCATTAAAAAACAGTACCATAGGCTTAAATGCAATCGTAACTGCATTCATCAGCCCAACCACTCGAACCCCAACCGCTTCAGGCATGATCATGGCGATACGCTTAGGCAGTAAATCTGCAAATAAAATAAACAACGAGGTGATAATTACAAATGAGATAACAAAGCTCACTTGCCCAAGTAAAGGCCCTTGATAAAACAAGCTAATGTAGTAGCTTACCGATTCAGTAATGGCTTGCTCACCCAAAATTCCACCCAAAATTGCGATGGCATTTAAAGCGATTTGGATCATGGCAAAAAACGCCCCTGGTTGCGCTTGCAGTTTGAGCACTTGCTCCGCACCATGATGCCCTTCATCCATCATTATTTTTAGCTTAATTTTTCGCGCAGCTGCAATCGAAATCTCAGACATAGCAAACAAAGCACTAATCAAAATTAAACACACAATCCCAAGCAACTCGGCCACTTATCGGTTCTCCAGTAAAAATTGGTTACTACTTTATGAATTAGTCAAAAAGCGAGCAATTGTATCTCAACCACCGGACTTAGCAACACATATAAATCAAACTAAATCATAAGGTTAAAATATATTTTTTAAAAAATTTATGCTAGATTGAAAAATAGATGGGCAATCAGCAATAGTTTGTTACGTATTTTGGTTTATACGCAGGTTTAGCCCAGCGTATACTGTGGTAAAAATTTAACGTATTAATTTGGGGTTTGTGGTGCAGTTAACGCAAGGTATAGAGTATTTTCTCTCTGGTTTTTCTCTGATCACTCAAAAAGGATTAAAACGCTTTGTTTTTATTCCATTACTGATCAACATTCTACTATTTGGTAGCTCATTATTCTTTTTATATGATTGGTTAATCCAAGGGTTTGATTATTTAAATAACCTTTTACCTAGCTGGCTAAGTTGGTTGGAGTGGTTAATGTGGCCCATTGCTATCATGGTGATTTTGTTTAGCTATAGCATGGTGTTTACGGTAATCACCAATTTTATCGCGGCACCATTCAATGGCTTATTAAGTGAAAAAGTAGAGCTTCACTTAACAGGCCAAAAAATTAATGATGATTCTTTGGCTGACTTACTCAAAGATGTGCCTCGTATGCTAGGCCGAGAATGGACTAAATTATGTTATTACCTACCCAGAGCGCTCGGCTTTTTTATTTTGCTATGGATTTTACCGCTTGTGGGCCAAATACTGTGGGTCATGTTCACTTGCTGGATGTACACCGTGCAATATAACGACTACCCTTTTGATAATCATAAGATTCATTTCAAGCAAATGAAAGATGATTTAAAAAGCAAGCAAGGGTTATCTTACGGGTTTGGTTTTGCGGTATTTGTGCTAACTTCTATTCCAATTGTAAACCTAATCGTTATGCCAGTCGCTGTATGTGGCGCTACACGCTTGTGGGTAGACAACTATCGTACAAATTATCGTTAATCCAATTGATAAACAATCATTAGAGCTAGTGTTCTAACACTCGCTCTAATGTGTTACTTGTCATAGTGTTATCATTTTTCCTTCACGTAACTTAATTAACATTTGTTTTCCTTATAAAAACAGATGATGTACTAACATGAAGTATAAAATATTACTCTCTATGACGACCTTGTTCGCTTTAAGCGGCTGTGGTGATGACACTAAAATAAAAGAAGTAACCAAAGAGGTGGTGGTTGAAAAACCAGTCACCATCATTGAAAAGGTTGAAGTACCCGTAATTGTCGAAGTACCTAAAGGTAGCGCTAACGATGTGCAACTGGGTACACGCGTACAGTTTTTAGTTAACCAACTCCCACAAAGCGAACTAAAAACAAAACTACAAGCCTGTCAGGATGGTCCCTTTTATAAAACCGACTTTTCAATTGGTCACCGTGGTGCACCAATGCAATACCCAGAACATACCAAAGAGTCTTACATAGCTGCAGCTAAAATGGGTGCGGGCATTTTAGAGTGCGATGTAACTTTTACAAAAGACAAAGAATTAGTTTGTCGCCACTCACAATGCGACTTGCATACAACGACTAATATTTTGGCCATTGAAGAGTTAGCTGCTAAGTGCTCGCAACCGTTCACTCCAGCAGATGCTGCTAGCGGCACACCTGCTAGTGCACAATGCTGTACCTCAGACATCACTCTCGCTGAATTTAGGCAGTTAAAAGGTAAAATGGATGGTGCAAACCCTAATGCAACAACCGTAGGAGAATACCTTAAAGGTACTGCTGATTGGCGTACGGACTTATATTCAACTCAAGGTACTTTGCTTACCCACACAGAGAGTATCGCGCTATTTAAATCACTGAATGTAAAAATGACTCCGGAGTTAAAATCTGCCAGTGTAGATATGCCTTATGAGGGAATGAGCCAAGCTATGTATGCACAGAAAATGATTGATGAGTACAAGGCGGCGGGTGTTGCAGCCAAAGACGTTTTTGCCCAATCATTTAACCTAGACGATGTAAAATATTGGGTAAACAACGAAGCTGACTTTGGTGCTCAAGCGGTTTACTTAGATGATCGATACGATGTTGCAGGCTTTAACCCAAATAACCCTGACACATGGCAACCAACCATGGCTGAGCTTAGCAATGATGGTGTAAAAATCATTGCTCCACCACTTTGGATGTTAGTCACCTTAGATAATGATAAAAACATCGTACCTTCTGAATATGCTAAGGCAGCAAAAGCCGCTGGACTTGATATTATAACGTGGACACTAGAGCGTTCAGGTCCACTTACAACAGGGGGGGGCTGGTATTATCAGTCTATTTCTGATGCCATTGATAACGATGCTGACGCACTCGTTTTACTCGATGTACTTGCTAAACAAGTCGGCGTAATCGGTGTATTTAGTGACTGGCCAGCAACAACCACATTCTATGCCAGCTGCATGGGCATGACACCAAGTATATAAGTTTTATGTGAAGGGCCATTGCGCCCTTTTTCAAAGCAAATTTTTATAAAGAGTTATTTGATCTGTAAACGCAGCTGCTCATAGCGCCCCGATGCTTTTAGCTGTTGTAACCCGAAATTAAAACTACTTCTCAGTGCCTCATTGCGAAACCCAACATAAAACCACAGTGGGTTATTAACTGCAGGCAACAGTGCTTTTCCCCAATTTTCAGGAGAATATTGATATCTACCCTCTTTAAGGTGGGCTAAATGCCAGTTTAATAACGTATCATCAATTAAAATGACTTCACACTGACCTGACAACCAATCAATCACTTGTTCTTGTTGCTTTGAATACTCACTGTAATCTTCTTTATCTTTAAAAGCTTTATCCAAAACAAGGTGCTCTGCGGCATTTTGCCACGCGCACACACTATATTTTAACAGCTCGCTCATTGAGCTGAGCTTAAACTCAGAGTGACGATTATGGATAGCATAATTACTGTACGAAATAAATGGCATTGAGTAGTACATGTGCTTATCGCTATTTTGAACTTCAACCGCAATGTCTACCTTACCCTTTGCCAGTAACCTAACCATACGTTTATTCGAGACAAAAATGGGGTGATACTGCCAATTCAAAGTTTTAGCAATCGTGTCAAACAACTCAACACTAATACCTGATTGTGAAGATTCATTGACATAGGGTGGGCGACTTTGACCAAACGCAACCGTTAATGGCTCATTCGCAAAAGCTACATGGCTCATCACAGTCGCTAAAAAAGGAAATAAATAAACGAATTTAACTAAAGCATAATAAGAAGAAATAACTAACCCAACCTTATTTGTACTGTTGTTTGTAATTTTAGCACAAACCACATAAATCAATATGTTCACAAATAATCTGATAGATATCATCGATGTATAATTGCAAACCTGTTAAATATATCGCCTTTCGTTGCTGCTCGGCTCTAGAGCGTGTTGATCTTTGCTGTGTGTTTTTGCAGCAGGCATTCGGGTGCCTTCCCAATGCAGAACCTGCGCGCATAGTTATTCTATGTAAGTCAGGTAATAACGTAGAAGAATGCCCGATTGTCACTGCCCAAAGGATTCAACCAAAGGCTTAACTGCGTTGTCATGGGCTATTAACATAGATCACTATGCAACATAGCCACTCCTAACATTGAAAGCCTTTGATTTAAAAAAGTTCATACCTCAAAATTCAACACGCCCTAGCGATACAATAGTAAAAATATGACGCATAGCTCACTTAAGGTCATATGCCATATTTCACCCTAAATATTGCTCCAATACCGCCTTTAACTTGTCCATTGCAATTGGCTTCGTGATAAAATTATCCATCCCATGGGCTATAGCTTTATCAAAGTCTTCTGACATTGCGTTTGCTGACAAACCACAAATGGGCGTCTCTAATTTGAGCTCATTCCGAATAAAGAGCGTGGCACTAAAACCATCCATTACTGGCATTTGCACATCCATAAATATCAAATCATACGCATAAGGTGTATTACTCAGCTTATCAACAGCTTGACGCCCATCTTCAGCGATATCTGTTTCTAACCCTAATGAGCTAAGAAGTTTCTCAGCAACCATTTGATTCACCGCATTGTCTTCTACTAATAACACACGACCTTGTAAGTTCAATGTTATTTCAGATTCAGCTAAAGCTTGCTCACCACCACTGTCATATTTAAACAGTTTGCATATTTGGCTGTAAAAAGTACCGTAAGTGAATGGCATTTCTAACACCAGAATATCTTTAGAAATTCCAACTCGTGTAAGCAACACTGAATCTCGTTTATCTAGCACAACGCATAAATCTACATTGTCACGCTGCAATAACGCAATATCAGATATCGTTAGTTGCTGAGACATTTCATGATCTAACAGCAATAACATGCAGCAACTTTTGTCTTGCTGTTTTTTTTCACTTAGCTCTTTAATGTTAAGGTAATTAATTACACATTTATTCGCCTTTAAATAGCTTGCTAAAATCTGCGTAGTCTTGTTTGAACGATTACAGGTCAAAATTGAAATCGCGAATGGTTGGCCCTCAGGTAATTTATGCTGAGCACGCTCCGTTGCATGCTTTAAGCGAAGAAATACAGAAAATGTAGAACCTTTATCTTTTTGTGAATGCACGCTCACACTTCCGTTCATCAACTCACATAGCTGCTTCACAATAGCCAATCCTAGCCCCGTTCCACCAAACCGTCTGCTGGTCGAGACGTCCGCCTGAGAAAATTGCTCAAACACATCGTTTTGATGTTCCTGTGTCATACCAATTCCGGTATCTTCCACATCTATATTTAAGATGATCTCTCCAGTGGCGCTATCATTTACCGATATACGCAGCTCTACGCCTCCCAAGGCCGTAAACTTAATGGCGTTATTGCATAGGTTTAAAATTATCTGAGTTATCCTAACCTCATCTCCAACTAAATGTGTTAACCCAACAGGGCTTATACACCGAAAATATAAGTTTTTTTCCGCCGCCCGTAAGCTCACCGAGGCTAATACATTGTCAAGCATTTTACCCAGTGCAAACTCTTTTTCTTCTATATCAAGTTTACCCGCTTCAATCTTTGAAAAATCTAAAATATCGTTAATTACGGCCAATAATACACCACTTGAGTAACTAATTTTATCAATGCACTCTTGTTGTTCCGCAGCCAAATTTGAGCCTTTTAGCAATTCAACTAAACCAATAATGCCGTTCATTGGCGTTCGTATCTCATGGCTCATATTCGCTAAAAACAAGCTTTTTGATACCGTAGCTTGCTCAGCTTCATTACGTTTGACTTCTAGTTCTTTATTTAGCTCTTTTTGTTCAATCACTAGCTCTTTTGTACGTTCTAACAAGTCATTTGTTTGCAGATTTTTATTATGAAATACACTGGCCGCCACAGACAGCTGGCCAATTTCATCTTCTCGTTTTAGATATGGAATATGCTCAACATGTAAATTATTGCTTAAGCGTTTAAATAGCGCAGTAAGCGATCTAATAGGACTAATTACTCTTATTATTAAAAACGCTGCATAAATCACTACCAGCACTATGCTCAGTAAAATAAATAGCTCACTACGTGCTTGCAAAGAACTAGTCACTTCTTTCGCTTTAACTAACTTTGCCTGCATACCTTGCTCTTCATAAACCCTAAGCCTCGAAGATAAGTGTAATATTTCATTGGCTGTGCCCGGTAAAACAACATTGGTTAAATATAAGTACCCTCTTATGGTTTGGTGAAGCCTTCTAAAAGACATGCTAATAGCGTTGAATTGACTAGCAATGGGACGTTTTGCAAACTGTGCTCGAATAGTTGACATATGTTGGTTAAACTCTTTCACATGCGCTGCATTTTGTGTCATTAAATAAGCTAATACAGCGTTGTGTGCTTTGGTCAGCTGCAAAGAAGCAGCAGTCTTACCCTCAACACCTTGTTCATTATTTATGTCTTTTTGCGCAGCATTGATTAAAACTAATAGGTCATTTTGATACAATGCTTGGCGCTTTTCTCGACCGTTAACCGCCACAAGTAAGTTTTCTTTATAGTCAGTCAAATGGTTTTGCATTCGCGTTACCATATCAACGGCTTCTTCACTGCGATATGACGCTTGGTTTATTTCTGCTAAGGCAGCCTGTATTTTCTCAATTAGCTCATTACTGCGATTTATTGCAGCAACACTCGCAGACTGTTTATAAATTAGAACGTTGCGCTGTAAGTCAATAACAGACGACTCAAGCAAATACCCTGTTTCTGCCAACTGTGCCGCACTGGCTATTTCATCATCACGTTGCTCAAGTAATTGATAACTCACATTCGTTAAATAAGCCGATGTTAAAATTAAAGCACCTATACAAAGCAGGCCTAAGCTAAGTTGAAATGTTAAGGAGCGATAAAAACTCATGCACTTCTCCTAGCTAATAAACTCATACCATTTTTGTAAGCTATAGTCATAACTAGGCATAACAGTGTTCCACACTGCCACATTACTAAAACGTTTAAGATAGCTGCCACCTGTGCGCACTTCTGCTTTTTTAACCGACAGTTTTCCATCCGTACCCGTTAAATTATGTGCTGCAGGTAGACCTTCATACCAATAGTCCCACTCAGCTTTTGACAAAAAGTTTTTTGCGCGCTGAGGATTAGATATGTAATAGCCTTGCCTGGCGATAAATGCTCCAGGCCAGCCTGATAACCACCAGTTCATATAATCATAAGCAGCATCTTTCACTGACCCTTGAGTCGCAGAAGACAAGCACATAACCCCATGCCATCCTCTATAACCCTCTTTCGGCGCAGCATAAATAACGGGGACATTTTGGCCGTTAAGAGCAGAAACTGCTGGTGAGAACATGCTTTCTATGACCACGCGATTACTTTTCATAAAATCAACAGATTCAGGAACCGATGTCCAAAAGCCACTGAAGTGGCCCTGCTGCTTGAATTCGCTCAATATTTTAAAAAGTTGATCGAGCTCACTATTAGTGATGTTGCCTATGTTTGAAAAACGCATCAAACCCTGCGCTTGCGCTGCCAATGCTAAGTCAAACAAACCAATTGTAGGTGCGTTCACCACTGCCACTTTACCTCTGTACTGCTGTTCAAGAAGCCACCCCCAACTTTCTGTTTCATAAGGTACGCCCGGTTTAATTACCTGCGTGTTGTAGCCAAATGAATCTACGTTGTGTACATAGGGTAAATAGCTAATAAAATCACTCTGCGCATCAGAGAGTGTTAAGTCCTCTTGCACATGAAGTAATTTATAGGGAGCATCACCGGCACCAATACCAGCACTGGGTTGAATACGTCCAGTTTTAGTTAATGCGTTGATTTCATCCCAGTATGTAAGGCGCTTTTTTTCGATAGGCTGTATTGAACCTGAATACCACAACACATTAATACTATTTGACCATTGCTCATACAAATCAAATGACTCTGGTGCCATTGCTGCTTTTTGTAATACTGCTGCACTACCTCTGGGTTCAAATTCTAAATTTATCCCTAAATCTTTTTGAGCTTGCTCTTTGAGCGCAGGTTGCAAAGTCACATGCGTACCCAGTACCCTTACAGTGTATGTTTTTTTAGCAAAAACATAAGGCGCTTTAAAGCCCAGTGCTGCGCATACGCCTATACCTGCCGCTTGTTTAAGTAACTTCCGTTTGCCTTGATCAATGCCATAACGCAAAGGTTTGCCTGTCATAATATGTCCTTAAAAAACGCATTTTTTTAACGCATTCTCATTCACTTTCTCCAAGTATAGGTGACACAAAGATATTTGACAGAACCCCATACAAACAAGTGCCCGTTAAAAAATAAGGCGCTACAACAAGAACTACTCAGTTAAATTGATATTTCTAGCCTTTTTTGAGTAAATTGGTAGATGGCAACAATCAATAGTGTGCATATCATCATTGGCATAGCTGCAATATTTAATGCTTGCCAGCCTATTTCCGACTCTAACCAACCCGCCGCTAAAGAGGAAATAGCAACCATACTAAATACCAAAAACTCATTGCTCGCTTGAGCTTTACCACGCTCATGATCTTGATATGTTTCGCTGACCATATGAGTCGCTGCAATAAACATAAAATTCCAACCAATTCCCAATAAAGACAAAGCCAACAAAAAATGCCAGTGAGTTACACCTAACAAATTAACGACGCAGCACCCGAGTACCACTAACGCCCCTGAAGCCATCACAGTTGACTGCCCAAATCGGGCGATGAGCTTGCCTGTAAAAAAAGAGGGAACAAACATGCCAAGCACATGCCATTCAATCACTAATGCCGATGCACTTAAATCAAAGCCATGACGGTGCATTGCTAACGGGGTTGCGGTCATCAAAAGGTTCATGGTGGTGTAACTGGTCATTGCCACTAGCACCGCAGTAATAAACTTAGGTTGGGCAATTATTTGCTTAAGAGGGCGTGGAGTAAGTTGTTTTATTGTATGATTTATTTCATTAAAAGTAACCAGTTGCAATAAGCACAAAGCCACACAATATAATGCTGATAATGCGATAAATACATTGGCATAGTTTATAGACGCAAAATGTGCATTCACCCAAACCGCAATATTTGGCCCTAATATAGCGGCTACAACCCCACTTGCCATTACTGTTGCAATCGCAGTAGCTGGGTTATCACTGGCTTCAATAGCAGCAAACCGATATAAAGTCGCAAAGCCAATACCAATACCAATCAAAAAAGTCGCTAAGCTAAACAGCCAAAAATCACTTGCAGTTAACGACCAAAAGCCTAAAAGTGTGCCACTAATGCCAATCAAATTACCAAAAGAAAACCCCACCTTTCGGCCAACTTTTGCCATAATTAACGATGCTGGAATCGTGGTCAATAGTAAACCTATCATTTGAGTTGCAACAGGAAAGGTCGTGAACCCTGCACTTGGGCTAAGAGCTTGTCCTACTAGCGCCGCTATTGTAACCAGTAAAATATTTCCTGTGGTGATCAACCCCTGACAAGTCGCCAGCAACAATACATTTTTATTCATACTACTTCCGTTGTTTTTGCTGACTTATCAGACCAGTATTGTAAAATTAATTTTGCTCAGCTCTTAAAAACACTGGCTCATTGGCTTTGCTGGTCGCCTCTTCACTAAAGTAATACCCAGCTACATCAAATTGCTTTAAAGACTCAAGTGACGATACTTGTTGCTCCATAATATATCGAGCCATCATGCCACGGGCTTTTTTGGCATAAAAGCTAATGACTTTGTATTGGCCATTTTTGCAGTCTTTAAAAATAGGCGTGATAATGTCTGCATTTAATACTTTTTTATCCACCGCTTTAAAATATTCATTTGAGGCTAAATTAACCAACTGAGTTGTATTAGCTTGCGCTACCGTTTCGTTGAGCTTTTGCGCTATGATTGAGCCCCAAAATTCATACAGATTTTTGCCTCGACTGTTTTCTAATTTGGTGCCCATTTCTAATCGATACGCTTGCATTAAATCAAGTGGCTTTAGTACACCGTAGAGGCCCGATAAAATTCGTAAATGCTGCTGTGTGTACTCAAGTGCTTTATCACTTAAAGTGGTTGCCTCAAGTCCTGTGTAGACATCACCATTAAAAGCCAATACAGCCTGTTTAGCATTACCTGTGGTAAAAGGCTGCGACCACTCACTAAAGCGTGCCACATTTAACCCTGCCAATTTGTCACTTATTTTCATCAAACTAGCAACTTGTTGAGAAGACAATGTACGACACACTGTCATTAATTCTTCACTGTGTTCTAGCAATTCAGGTTGCGAATACGTTGATACATTAGCGGGAGTTTCAAAATCCAAGTTTTTTGCAGGTGAGATTACCGTGATCATAGCGCGCCTATTGACTTAAAATATGTTTAGTGTCAATTTCAACACTATCCTTTGTTTACTTCAAGTACAGAATAACCCTTGAATTTATAAGGGGTAACTACAATTTAATCAAAGTACTTCTTGCGTTGCAGTCCATTAGCACCTAACAAGCATGTTATCCGAGTAAATACGGACAATTGACCTATTAAAGGTCGTCATGGTACTGCAACATAGTAATACTAAAATTTTTAATAATTTTTGCTGCAAAATAGGAATGAGGAATACCCATGACATCAGCACTAGATAGGCTAAAACAACACTCTTCGATTGTTGCTGACACAGGCGACATAGAAGCCATTCGCAAACACCAACCTGAAGATGCGACAACAAACCCGTCACTCCTTCTAAAAGCAAGCGAAATGCCTGCATATCAAGCCTATCTGCAACGCGCTTGGGATTATGCTAAAAGTGTTGAAACGGATGAAAACAAGCAGCTAGAACTGGCTTGTGACTATTTTGCAGTACTGATTGGCAAAGAGATTGCGGATATTGTACCTGGTTATATTTCGACCGAAGTAGATGCTCGATTGTCGTTCGATACGCAAGCGATGATTGCAAAAGCAAAAACGTTGCTATCGCTGTACCAAAAAGAAGGTGTTAGCCAAGATAAAATCCTCATTAAGATTGCTTCAACGTGGGAAGGTATCAAAGCTGCAGAGCAATTAGAGCAAGAAGGCATTAAGTGTAATCTAACGTTATTGTTCAGCCAAGCACAAGCAAGAGCCTGCGCCGATGCCAAGGTATTTTTAATTTCGCCTTTTGTGGGCAGAATTTTAGACTGGCACGTTGCTAATGGCCTTGAAAAACCAACTGACCCATTAAACGACCCAGGCGTACAGTCAGTGCGTACTATTTACGAATTTTATAAACGTCACGATTATAAAACCGTAGTAATGGGTGCAAGTTTTCGTAACACCGGTGAGATCATTGCACTCACAGGCTGTGACAAACTCACCATTAGCCCTGGACTACTTGAAGAGCTTGGTCAGTTAACTGATGCGCAAGAGTATCTATTAGACAATGACTACCCAGTAGAGGCAAAGCCTGCACCATTAAGCGAAGCACAATTTCGTTGGTTACACAATGAAGATGCCATGGCAACCGAAAAACTAGCTGAAGGTATTCGCGCATTTGCTAAAGCGCAAGAAGAGTTAGAAGCACGCTTTAAAGCCCTATAAGCCTCTACCTAAATCACATCCCTATTAACGCCGCTTTTTGCGGCGTTTTTTATTTCACCTCCTTTTATTGATTGTAATCAAACTGTCACTTATCTCTAACCTAACCGACACATTATTGTTTTATTTTCACACTCGTTATGGTATACCAAAGTTGCTTGCAGCGCGGTTTTATGTGCGAGAGCGTTATTGAGGTTAATAATCAATAGGAGAAATTCATGGATAGCCTAGACGATATTATTGCAGTATTAGAAGGTCCTGAAACAACAAAGCGAACCTCTCAAAAAAAGCAAAAACGAAAGTGGCGTGAAATTGAAGCGCTAAAAGATAAACAGCGTCTTCGTAAAGAACTACAGGAACTGGATTACTTCGCAGACAACTTAGATTTAGATGATTTAGATTTTATCTAACCCGCCTAACTCATATAAATTAAAAAAGGCTCCGAGGAGCCTTTTTTATGAGTGCTTATTTATGTTTAAGGCGTTGGATGCTATGCCCATAGAAGTTATCATCTTCAAAGAAAAATTGACGTAAAAACAAACTGTATTCATCGTTTTTATCAAGCAACTTATAATTACTAAACACAAATGAGCTATTATTTGAAGCCTGCCTACATGTTTCAAAATCCGTAGCATCAGGGCAATAGCCCTCAAGGACGGTGATACTGCCATCGCTTTCCCAGCGTACAAAGTCGCGCTGTTCACCAACTTCGCTCCCTCTAGACCTAATTGCATAGTCTTGCTCCAACTGAATCGAAAACATAAAATCAAATTCATTGTAATAATCATTATCATAATAAGTAAGCTGATATGTACCAAAATAGTCCTCTTGCGAGTAATGCTCTTTAACTTCACTGAACAACGAAAGTCTCTCATAATATATATTGTCATACCTTTTGACTGAAGATATTCCTATTTTTCCACTGGGCATTTTATAAAACCGATGATGTGTCACTTCAGCATTTCTTGTTAGTTTAAGCTCATTATTTTCTAAAATATATTGATATTCAGCAACTTGTTCATTGAAAGGCTCAATGTTACGTCTGTATGCTTTGATTGTTTGCTCATCAAACGCTTGAAAAGTAGAGCCATAATAAACCCCATAAGGCTCTTCACCTGAGTTGCTCTCATACCAAAGCCTTAACCCCGTATATGTATTGCCTAATGTTAACTCTGGCGCACTAACTCGCTCCAACGGTTTAATACGTTTGACAATGGAGTCAAAGAATGGAGATTGTTGCAAAAAAGCTTCTAGCTCAGGAGTTGAGTAATCTTCTTCGGTTTCCTCTGCAATAGAGACTGTATGTTCAGTTGTGTAGAACAGGTGCCCTTTGAACATACCAAGTATCTGAGCTTTAACATCAGCCTGTAAAAAAACCCATCCATAGTTTAGTGTGCCAGAACTCATATGGCCACTATAAAATGTATAACCCGGAGAAGCACTTGTGAACACACCTGTTTGACCATCATATTTCCCCAAGATACCTGTGGATCCATACTCAATTCTATTAACATCCATTGATGAATCTAACTCATTCATATTCAGTGAAAATAGTTTTATTGTAGTGTCTGAGCTTACTGGATCGTAACTATAGTCATTGCTTTCAACATCAGTCGTATAATGAAGCTCTTCTGGCGGTTGCATACGATGTAGAGTGTAACTATAAACTTGCTCAGATTGAGTCATTACAACACGCAGCTTGTTTATGCTCTTAGCTACAGCTTGGAGTTTAATATCCTCATGACTATAATTGTACGAATCACCTCTGGTGCGAACGCTCGCCGATATCACAACACCATCGGCAAAGTCATAACGCAAGAAGCCTCGCTGCTCCGAAAAAAGCAGTGAGCCTGTATTTTGCTTATCAAACGTAAATGCTAAATCTTGCTCATCGCTATACCAACCACCCAAAATATCGTCTTGAGTGACATCTATAAATGACCACTTATCTGGGTTATCTTGCACATCAACAGTAAAATCATGTGCTGTTGTCGATTTACCATCAGACACTGACACCGTTAGGTCATATGTCGCAATATCTAAAAAGTCAGGCGTGGCAACAAACTTAATAGCGCCACTTTCTTTAGAGGCACTTAACCATTGTGGCTTATTATCAATACTAAATGAGATCTCATCATTTTCATTATCAACCACAGACAGCTCAAAAGACATTTCATCTAATGCCTTTACTTCAACTTGACTTGCACCCGATATCTGAGGTGCAGTATTTTGCTCAACTATTTCTTTATCCGATGAGCCACCACCGCAACTTGCTAGAAGCAGTAAAAGGGGAAGTAATATTCCGACTTTCAACATTTTGCTTTTCCGTTCCAAAAATTAGAACAAGCGAGTATACCGATTATAATCCCTATTTTCTATATAACCTTAGAGCATCATTCATTAGTATTTTAAAGCCGCATCTAAAACATTAGGTGACGTGAAGCTGGAATAGAAGTTATAAATAAAGGCTAGTAGATTACTAGCGCTTCAAGCCAGATATTACTAGAGCTGCCAGTTAATTGGCTGCTTGCCCATCGTGTTTAACAGCTCATTGGTTTTAGAAAAGTGCTGGCAGCCAAAGAACCCACGATGCGCTGATAAAGGAGAAGGGTGTGGTGCGTGTAATACATGGTGACGTTGCTTGTCAATATTTTTACCTTTTTTCTGCGCGTGCGCGCCCCACAGTAAAAATATAATGCCCTCACCATGTTGGTTTAACTGCTCAATCACCACATCGGTAAAACGCTCCCAGCCTAACTTTTTATGTGAATGTGCTGCACCTTGTTCAACCGTTAATACCGTATTGAGTAGCAAAACACCTTGCTCTGCCCAAGGCAGTAAGTAGCCATGATCTGGAATGCTAAAACCGTTAATATCTTGCATTAACTCTTTATACATATTCGCCAGCGATGGGGGTGGCTTAACGCCCGGCAACACCGAAAAGCATAGACCATGCGCTTGATTAGGTCCGTGGTAAGGATCTTGTCCCAAAATAACAACCTTCACTTGCTTAAAAGGCGTCACCTCAAATGCACCAAACACTTGTGATTGTGGCGGATATACTGTTACACCTTCATCGCGACGCTGAGCCACATAGTTGAGTGTTTCTTGTAAGTAAGGTTGTTGTTTTTGCTGATTTAGTAAGTCTTGCCACGTTGTCATGGAGCTATCCTTTATTGTTGTTGATAGTGGGTGCGTGCGCGCTGCAATTTATCACACATGTCGGTTACCCCATCAAGGACCCGAGTGCTGAACCGATGCAGTAAATCGGCATCCACTTCAATAAATTGTTTGTGCTTCACTGCGGGGATCTCAGGCCAAGCTTGCCAATCAATAGTCGGCATCACTTTTTTACTTTTTTCAACTGGTAATACAATCACTTGAGGGTTGGTTTGCAATACATTTTCAATACTAATTTGTGGGTAGTCTGTGGCGTTATCGGCAAATGCGTTTTCGACAGCACACACGTCGAGCAATTGATGCACTACGGTATTATTATTAATCGTCATCATAGGTTCGGGCCACAATTGATAAAATACACGCAGTGACGCGCTATTTTTGTATTGTGTTTTTAGCGCCTGTAAGCGCGCTGTAAATTGCTCCGCGAGCCTTTTGGCTTGTTGATTTTGCCCTGTTAAGCGACCAAATAATCGCAGCTCGTCAGCTACTTTAGTAATATCTTTTGTATTACTATAAATAACTTTGATACCTAGCTTTTCAAGCTTATCTAAATCGGCTTTTTTATTACCTGATTGCCAAGCAATCACAAGATCAGGTTGCAGCGCAAGCACCCTTTCAAGCGCAATGCCATTGTGGCCACCAATACGCACAATGTCGCTCGCTTCTTGAGGGTAATCTGCATATTCAACAGTGCCTACAATACGCTCTCCAGCGCCAATGGCGAAAAGGTTTTCAACAATGTGTGGGGCTAGCGCAATGATACGTTGTGCTTCTTTTGCCTGAACAACACAACCAGCAAACAAGATACATATACAAGCAAAGTAACGAAATTGCATCAGTAATCAAAGCCCTCTAACGCTTTAACGCCCGCTTCAAAAGCATGTTTTACATTACGCACTTCACTGACGGTATCAGCCAGCTCTGTTAGCTTGCGATGAGCACCACGCCCGGTCACAATCACTGACTGCATTTTTGGCCTATTGGTCAGTGCATCCAATACTTCATCCAAGTCAATGTAATCATACGTCACCATGTAAGTCAGCTCGTCTAATAGAACGAGGTCTATGCTTTCATCAACAAGCCACGCCTTTGCTTGTTGCCAAGTTTGTTGTGCAGCTTGGGTATCTGTTTCACGATTTTGTGTTTCCCATGTAAAACCTGTTTTCATTACTGCAAAAGGGACACCTGCCTTTTCAAGTAAGTTACGCTCTCCACACTCCCACATACCTTTAATAAACTGTGCAACTACGGCATTTTGACCATGACCTACGCAACGAGCAACTGTACCAAAGCCTGAAGTAGACTTACCTTTGCCATTGCCGGTGATAACTTGAAAAATACCCTGAACTTTGTCAGCGGCTGCAACTTTGGCATCAACCTGATCTTTTACTTTTTGTTGCCTTTTTTGATGTTTTTCTTGGCTTTTATTATCGTGTGAATCGCTCATAGCTTCCTCATTCAATTTCATTATTTAACATTAAGGCGAGAATTTTATCCATATCAAGGTATTGCTCACAACTATCTGCCAAACGCTCTAGCTGCTGCTCTCGGTGGGTGACCAAATCAAACGCGGGCGCTTGCAAACGTCCATCGCTGGCCCAATCCAATATTGTTTTGGCCGCATCAGGGCTATCAAACAGACCATGTAAGTAAGTACCTGCTATTTGCCTATCTTCTGAAATAAAACCATCATGGCTTATACCATTTGGGTGCGCTGTAAAACGTATAAACGGATTGGCCAAAGCATCACCTTCACTTACCCCACAATGAATTTCATAGCCGCTAATAGCAATAGGTGTTTTGCCTAACAAACACTCTCCAGTTATTTGCGTTAGGGTTTTGCTGTGCATCAACGTGGTCGTAAAATCTGCTAAATTTAACCCTTGTATCTCTTTTTGACTCGACTCAATGCCGCTAGGGTCATAAATGGCTTTACCTAGCATTTGCAATCCACCACAAATGCCCAGCACTTTACCGCCAAAGCGCAAGTGCCGAATTATCTCGCCTTGCCAGCTCTCGTTTTGTATAAAAGCTAAATCACCAATCACATTTTTGCTACCAGGAATAATAATTAGATCAGTAGCTGCAATTTGCTCACCATGACGTACATAACGTAAATCTACATTTGGGTGTAAGCGTAAGCTATCAAAGTCAGTATGATTACTAATATGAGGCACTAATAGCACGCTGATAGATAGCATGCTATCAGTCACATGATTATCAAGCGTAACCGCATCTTCGGCATCAAGGTTTAATGAGTGCAAATACGGTAATACACCTACTACAGGCTTACCCGTGTATTGCTCTAACCAGTCTAAACCCGATTGCAGCAAGCTGATATCACCACGAAAACGGTTAATCACAAAACCTTTTACTAATGCCTGTTCTGCCTCACTTAGTAACGCCAACGTGCCAACCAAATGTGCAAATACGCCACCTTTATCAATATCGGCAATAATTATCACAGGGCAGTTCACTTCACACGCAAAGCCCATATTAGCAATGTCATTTTCACGCAAGTTAATTTCTGCAGGGCTGCCCGCCCCTTCAACTAACACAACCTCAAACTGACTTTCCAAGCGCTGATGAGATTGCAGCACCGCTTGCATCGCAACCTTTTTGTAATCATGGTATTTGGCCGCTTCCATATTACTGATGGAGCGACCATGAATGATCACTTGCGCGCCCGTATCACTGTTTGGTTTAAGCAAAATAGGATTAAAATCAGTGCTTAATTCAACCTTTGCCGCAATCGCTTGTAGTGCCTGTGCTCGACCGATTTCGCCACCACAGGGAGTAACCGCACTATTGAGTGCCATATTTTGCGGTTTAAACGGCGCAACATTCATACCTCTTCGTGCCAATACCCGACACAAGCCAGCAACTAAAGTACTTTTCCCCGCATCAGAGGTTGTGCCTTGCACCATAAGAGTTTTCAATTTAGTTCCCATTATTTTAATTTCAGTGGTAAACCTGCCATCATATTGCTCTACATTGATGGCGAGCTGCGCTTACGTAGCACCAACAGTAATAAGAAAAATACACTACCTACAGCAGCAGTAATAACACCAACAGGCAGTTCTTGGTTATCTAGCACTGAACGTGCAATGACATCAACCCAGATCATAAATAGGCCGCCACAGAAAGCGGTTGCGAGCAAGCCTGCGGTACTCGCTTGAGAGATAAAAAACCGCACTATGTGTGGTACCATTAACCCTACGAATCCCACACCACCACATATAGCAACGAGCACAGCCGTTAACAGCGAACTTAATAGCAACATGCCTAAACGTAGTTTGGTAACATGCACACCCAGCGTTGTTGCATTTTCATCTCCGAGTAATAATGCATTGAGTGTGCGACGAAAAAGTAGCATACAGGCAATACATAAACTGACAACCAAGGCAGGCAGCCATAACGTTTGCCAATCGGCCCGCGAAAAACTACCCAAGGTCCAAAATACAATCGCACTGATTGCTTGTGGGTCACTCCAATATAATAATAAGCTGGTACAAGCACTAAACAAAAACGACAACGCCACACCTGCTAACACCAAAGACTCTACTTGGTTGCTCATCTGTGTACGGGTGATAACAATGAGCGCAGTCATTGCCAGTAAACTACCAATAAATGCAGCGCCAGATAGCGCCAAACCGGCTTGAACCCCCGTTAATGTAAATAATACCACCACACCTAATGAGGCACCTGACGAGATCCCGAATAGATACGGATCGGCCAGAGGGTTTCGAGTAACGGTTTGCAAAATCAGGCCAGCCATAGCCAACCCACACCCTGCTAAAAAAGCCAAAATTGTACGAGGTAAACGCAACTCAACGATTACTTTTTGCTCAAGGTGACGACTATCGTATGATAATAAAGCCTGCCACACATCGAGTAAGTCTATCGAGATTGCACCTAAGCTCAAGGCCCCTATAAAGCTAACCAAAGTCAGTAATACAAAGGTGCAAAGTAATGCTAATCGACTCATTTTACATAACCATAATGGTAGCGAATATGAGGTACAACATTATGGATATCGCTTGCACTTTGCACCAAGCTTACATCTGCGCAAACACCAAATACATCACTAAGCAAATGAGAGGTAAGTACACTTTGAGGTTTACCCTGCGCTTTCAAACTGCCTTGGTGTAACACCAGTAAGCTATCTGAGATGGCACAAGCAAGGTTAAGATCATGAAAAGAAGCCAGCACACTCACGCCTAAAGATTTTGCCAATTCCATAATCTGAATTTGATACTTCACATCAAGATGGCTTGTAGGTTCATCCATTATTAATAGTTTAGGGCGTTGCACCATTGCTCTGGCAATCATTACTCGTTGCTTTTCTCCACCAGATAAAGAGCAAAACATTTGTGTGTTCTTATGTGTTAAGCCAACCTTTTCAAGTGCTGTATAAACGTAATTTTTATCGTCTTGGTCCATTGATGAAAACAAGGGTTTGTGTGGTGTTAACCCCATTGCAACCACATCAAATACCGCGAGATTAAACTGCTCAGGTACCTCTTGCAATACCACCGCAACTTGTTGAGCATAGGCTTGTCGAGAATAATCATCAATGGATTTATCAAGCAATTGAATAAAGCCATATGATGGCTTGGTATAGCGATAAATGCAGCGCAGCAAAGACGATTTACCCGCACCATTGGGACCTAATAATCCTATAAACTGACCCGTTTTTATATCAAAACTTATGTCATTGAGGATAGTGGATTGATTAACCTTCAGCCCTAGCTGCTTAACACTCAACATAGGAGGTGGTGAACTTGCTTGTATCATGCCTACCTTAAAACATCACTGAGGGCGCTAAGCACAAACAATACAGCCATCAAAAAGCGACCGCTATTTAAAAATAAATTGAATGTGACTCATAGTACGCCCGCTAAGAGTGTATCTACTGGTCTTGGTATCTGACTTGAGCCACCGAGGCGACTTTTACAGTTGCGGGGACAGTTGAGTATTTGCAACTCATTCCCAAGAATTACCAGCAAAGTAATCCGCTATTATGCTGTCTAGACGTCTAAAAAACAACTTTTTAGCACTATGTACTTCAGATTAACAGCGCTGCAAAGTCGCAACAACACTTTAAAGGAGGGCTTAATCATAGAGGGCTGAAACCGATTGCTGCCATATCACTCTTACATTAACGACGTTACCCGAAGCTGGACATAACGAACAAAGTACCAAGCTTGCTGTATATAAACCAGCAGAGAACAATCAAAAATGCGAGCCGTAGCTCGCATTCAATATTAATTAAAGCAGACTTATAAAATCTGGTTCTCTTTCCACGCTTGCTCTTTGGCTAAACGCTTTTTGCGTCTATCACAAGGGTCATCACAATCACACGCTTTTTCCACACCTGCAGCACCTAAACCACCACAACTACTGGCCATTGATTTTTTCTGTACAATAACACCTACCGCCATCGCAGTAACAATTAGAATAAGTAACCCAAAAGTAAGTAAAAACAGCGACATTGAACTGGCCCCTAATAAGATAAAAGTTGGCCCAGCGTTGCTGAGCCAGTGACGGTCTGTTACTTTGCTATTATAACCCGCTTATACGCCACTCACAAATAAGGTTTAAATGACTTACTTGCATAGGTGACTAAGCCATCAGATGATTTACTAATTAGATATACCGCCAGGTTATGCTTTTCAGCATAAACTTTAGCACGCTCTGTTCCCATTACTGTCAGCGCCGTAGCAA
The DNA here is from genome assembly GCF_945859825.1 of Pseudoalteromonas holothuriae. Lineage (GTDB taxonomy): Bacteria > Pseudomonadota > Gammaproteobacteria > Enterobacterales > Alteromonadaceae > Pseudoalteromonas > Pseudoalteromonas holothuriae. Next base: position 450,740 of record NZ_CAMAPC010000001.1, on the reverse strand, counting down.
GACCATCCGCCGTCATGGCTGAAGGGTGCAATACCGTCACGGATACTAAGTCATGCTTGACAGGCATACCCGTAGCAGGGTCAATTAAATGGGTAAAAGTTTCCCCGTCCATTTCATAAAAAATACGGTAATCCCCTGATGTAGCAATACCATTGCTGCCTGGCTTTAATGCTTTATGTACTTGCCGCTGCCCCATTGGCGCATCGGGTTGCTCAATAGCAATAACCCATGGCTTATTATTTGGTTTAACCCCCGAAACTCGAAGCTCCCCACCAATTTCAACCATATAATTATCAATACCTAGCTGCTCTAACAATGATGCAACCTTGTCTATACCATAACCTTTTGCAGTCGCTGAAAAAGAAATCTCTAAGCCTGCTATTGTTTTCGCTAAACCTTGCTCATTAAGTACTAGCTTATCAACCCCAATGCGGCTACGCATATCATCAAGTTGAATTTGTGTTGGTCGCTGAGTTGGGCGTTTGTCAGGGCCAAATCCCCATAAATCGATAAGCGGTCCCATGGTCACATCAAGCGTTCCAGTAGATTTTCCTAGCCGAATTGATTCAGCAATCACCGCTCTAAAGTCGTCACTAATAACCATTATTTCATTGTTTGACAAGGCATTAAATTGGTTAATTTCAGAACCGTTTACCCATGGAGACATTGACTGATTCACTGCTATTAATGTGTCATCAATTTGCTTTTGTAGCTGCTCTTTCGTTAATTCAAGCTCAGGCGGATAAGCTTTAATATTGTAGGTTGTTCCCATTGTTTTTCCCGTGAGCACTAACGCCTGAGGGGAATTCTCATGATGATTATCACAACCAGTTAATACAAAAGTGGCCAAAATGATTATGGGTAAAAAAATACGTACCATCTTCCCTTCCTTAAATTCTTAAAATATGGCTATGTAACCCATACAAACTATTACCCTAATACTATATCAACTCAGTCATAGGTAATAAAAAACCCCAAAGCAAGCTTGCTTTGGGGTTTATATTTTATCTCAAAATTTTGTTTTGAGCATGCACGAAAGCCTAATTAGCCACCGAAGTCATCTAGTAAGATGTTTTCGTCTTCTACACCTAGGTCTTTGAGCAAATTAATTACAGCCGCGTTCATCATTGGAGGACCACACATGTAGAACTCACAATCTTCTGGTGCTTCATGATCTTTTAAATAATTCTCATAAAGTACATTATGGATGAAACCTGTATAACCTTCCCAGTTATCTTCTGGTTGTGGGTCTGACAATGCTGTGTGCCATACGAAGTTTTCATTCTCAGCCGCTAGGCCATCAAAGTCTTCAACGTAGAACATCTCACGTTTAGAGCGCGCACCATACCAAAAAGACATCTTACGTGAAGAGTTAAGACGTTTAAGCTGGTCAAAAATATGCGAACGCATCGGAGCCATACCTGCACCACCACCAACAAATACCATTTCTGCATCCGTGTCTTTAGCAAAGAACTCACCAAATGGACCTGAAATAGTTACTTTATCACCTTCTTTTAATGACCAAATGTACGAAGACATTTTACCACATGGTAGTGACAAATTATTTGGTGGCGGAGTGGCAATACGTACATTAAGCATGATAATGCCAAACTCTTCTGGATAGTTTGCCATTGAGTATGCACGAATGGTTTCTTCATCCACTTTAGACTCAAGATTAAAGAAGCCAAAGCGCTCCCAATCTGGACGATACTCATCAGGAACATCGAAGTCTGCATATTTAACGTGGTGTGCTGGCGCTTCAATTTGAATATAACCACCAGCACGAAATGGCACAGACTCACCATCAGGAATAGCTAGTTTTAGCTCCTTGATGAAAGTTGCCTTGTTATCATTAGAGATAACTTCACAGTCCCACTTCTTAACCCCGAAAATTGATTCTTCAAGTTCAATTTCCATGTCGTTCTTAACATTAACCTGACATGCTAAACGACAGCCTTCACGTGCCTCACCTTTAGAGATGTGGTCAAGTTCAGTTGGCAGAATATCACCGCCACCCTCTTTGATGTGAACGCGACACTGGCCACATGAGCCACCGCCACCACAGGCTGACGATACAAAGATACCAGCATCTGACAAAGCACCAAGTAACTTACTACCTGCAGAGGTAGTGATGCCTTTGTCAGTATCACCATTAATTCCAATTGTAATGTCACCGCTTGCTACTAGCTTAGATTTAGCGGCAATAATCACTAAAACTAAGACAACAACGATAGCAATGAACATCCCTACGCCTAAATATACCTCAAGCATGATTTTTCCTCGCTACCTTTACAGTGAAATACCAGAGAATGACATAAAGCCAAAGCCCATTAAACCTACAGTGATAAAGGTAATACCTAAACCACGTAGACCATCTGGCACGTCTGCATATTTCATTTTCTCACGGATACCAGCAAGCAATACGATTGCCAGCGCCCAACCCACTCCAGAACCAATACCAAATACCACTGACTCACCAAAGTTAAGATTACGCTCAACCATGAATGAAACCGCACCGAATATTGCACAGTTAACAGTAATAAGTGGTAAGAAGATGCCCAGTGCGTTGTAAAGTGCAGGGAAAAACTTGTCTAAAGCCATTTCTAGGATTTGTACAAGTGCTGCAATAACACCAATGAAAGTTAAAAAGCGTAAAAAGCTTAAATCAGCTTCAACAAAACCTAACCACTCCAGCGCTCCCGGTGCCAACACGGCATAATATACTAGGTTGTTAACTGGAACAGCCACACCCAATACAAAAATTACAGCAATACCTAGGCCTAGCGACGTAGTTACTTTCTTAGATACAGCAAGAAACGTACACATACCTAAGAAGAAAGATAAAGCTAAGTTTTCAACAAAAACCGCTTTAACGAATAAGCTAATATATTGTTCCATCTCTCTCCCCTTACGCCTTCGCTTCTACTTGGTCTTTCTTGTATATGCGAAGTATCCAAATAAAGATACCCACTAAGAAGAACGAGCTAAATGGCATAATTAGTAGACCCATTGGACGGTACCAGCCACCATCAGAAACAAGTGGTAAGATCTCAGCACCAAACAGAGTACCTGCGCCAAATAGTTCACGAACGAAACCAACCGTTAGTAGTACTACTGAGTAGCCTAAACCGTTACCAATCCCGTCTAAGAATGACATCGTTGGTGGTGACTTCATTGCATAGGCTTCAGCACGACCCATTACAATACAGTTGGTAATGATCAAACCTATGAACGTTGATAGCTCTTTAGCTGTTGAGTAAACAACCGCTTGTAGAACCTGATCAACAACAATTACCAATGACGCAATAATAGTCATCTGTACAATGATACGCACACTTGAAGGAATGTGATTACGGATCATTGAGATGAATAAGCTTGAAAATGCAGTTACCAATGTCAAAGCAATTGACATGATCAAAGCATTCTTAAGACTTGATGTTACCGCTAATGCAGAACAAATACCTAGTACCTGAAGGGCAATCGGGTTGTTCGCAAAAACAGGTCCAAACAAGACTTCTTTCATTTCTTTAGTATTAGCCATTAGTTCAATGCTCCTTTACGTACTTTCGCAAGGAATGGACCAAACCCTTTTTCGCTAGTCCAAAAATCAATGGTGTTATCTACACCGTTTGAAGTCAACGTAGCCCCAGATAAGCCATCAATTTTATGCTCATTGTTGCCAGCTGTACCCTTAACGATATCGATTGGAAGTTGTTTACCTTCCCACGTTGCAGTCCACTTAGGGTTCTCGATTTCACCACCTAAGCCAGCAGTTTCTTTGTGCTTAAAGAACTGAATCGCTTTAATGGTTTGACCATCTTCGTCCATTGCTAGGAAACCAAACATGATACCCCAAAGACCATAACCTTGAATTGGTAGAATAACTGTTGAAACATCACTACCGTCACCTTTAACAAGGTAAACAGGAGAGTTATAAGTCATGCGCTGAATACCAGCTAAGTCATTCTCTTTTTCAAGCGCAAAGCTACGCTCTGCGTCGTATTTGGTACTTTCAAAATCAAATGAAAGTGGGTCAACATCAACAAACTCACCGGTTTTCATGTCGATAACACGAGATTCAATATTCGCTTTAAACGTTTCTTCAACGTTTTCTATATCTTTGAAACCTGCAGCAGTGAGAATATTACGTTGAACATCTTTAATTTTGTTAGCTTGCTGAAGTGGGCGAAGTTGTACTGACGCAAAAGATACAACAATCGCGCATACCAAACAAAGGCCAACAACAACGCCTAACGTTTTGCCTATAGATTCATTGTTACTAGACACGTGCTAATCTCCTCTTAACATTAGACTGCACAACAAAGTGGTCAAATAGTGGAGCAAATAGATTAGCGAATAGAATTGCTAACATCATACCTTCTGGATATGCCGGGTTAACCACACGGATTAATACCACCATAATGCCAATTAGCGCACCGTATGCAAACTTCCCTTTATTAGTGAAAGACGCCGATACCGGGTCTGTCGCCATAAAGAACATACCAAATGCAAATCCACCCAACACTAAGTGCCAGTACCAAGGCATTGCAAAAGCAGCGTTAGTATCAGAACCTAATGCATTAAATAAGCTTGCCATCGCAACCATACCGAGGAATACACCCAGTACGATACGCCAAGAAGCAATACGCACATACATTAAGAAAAAACCACCTAAAATCAGTGCTAGCGTTGAAGTTTCACCCATAGAGCCCTGAATGAAACCGTAAAAAGCATCCCACCAAAGAACCATGTTGTTAAAATCTAACGCACCTTGAGCTACTTGCCCTAAATATGTTGCACCAGAGAACGAATCTACTGCTGTCCATACTGTGTCACCTGAAATATCTGCAGGGTAGGCAAAGAACAAAAATGCACGACCAGCAAGTGCAGGATTTAAGAAATTACGGCCAGTGCCACCAAATACTTCTTTTGCAACAACAACACCAAAGGTAATACCCAGCGCTGCTTGCCAAAGCGGAATCGTTGATGGAAGAATCAATGAAAATAGCACCGATGTCACAAAGAAACCTTCGTTTACTTCATGTTTACGAATTGATGCAAATAAAACTTCCCAGAAACCACCGACTAAAAAGACAGTTCCATAAATAGGTAAGTAAAAACATGCACCATAGAACATCTTAGCGCCCCAACCAGCTTCGGCAGTTAATTCGCCACCCAGCGCTTGGAAAATCGCAACTTGCCATGTATTGGCAATTTCAAAACCGTTACCAAGTGCCATTGCAGCTTGGTGACCAATGTTGAACATACCAAAAAACATTGCAGGGAATGTTGCCATCCACACTAAAATCATAATACGTTTTAAGTCGATATTATCACGTACGTGCGTTGCACCTTTATTTACATAACCTGGTGTGTAAAAAACGGTTGCAACTGCTTCATACAATGCATACCACTTTTCATGTTTACCACCTGCTTCAAAGTGAGGTTCAATGTCTTCTAAAAATTTCTTTAAGGCCATTTTAACCCTCCTTCTCGATAGTAGTAAGGCAATCGCGAAGGATTGAACCGTACTCATACTTGCCAGGGCATACGAAAGTACATAGCGCTAAATCTTCTTCATCTAGCTCTAATGCGCCCAATGTGATTGCACTATCCAAATCACCTGATATTAAATCTCGTAATAATGGCGTTGGTAAGATATCGAGTGGCATAACACGTTCATAGTTACCAATTGGCACCATGGCACGATTAGACCCACCCGTCGACGTTGTCATTTTAAATAAACGACTTGGCGCTAAATGTGAAATAAACGTACGTGTTACTGAAAATTTGTCACTACCTGGTGCTATCCAGCCGAATAGCTCTTTTTCACGACCTTCAAGTAATACTGACACTTGAACATGGTGACGACCTAGGAAAGCGTGAGGGCCGGTTGCTGTTTTACCAGCTAACACAGAGCCAGAAATGACTCGGTTATCACCGTCTTCAAGCTCACCTGCCACTAAATCAGTTAGCGAGGCACCTAATTGAGTTTTAACTAAGCGAGGGTTTTTAACACGAGGACCTGCCAAAGCAACAACTCGCTCAGCGTTAATTTCACCAGTTAAAAATAGCTGACCGAAAGCAATCACATCTTGATAACCTAAATGCCATACCTGCTTATTGGCAGATACAGGGTCAAGGTGATGAATGTGAGTACCCACTAAGCCTGCAGGGTGAAGACCGTCAAATTCATGCACCTCAACTTGTGAAAGTGATGAACTTGGCACCTTGCTACTTGCATGCTTACAAACAAACACTTTACCATCAGTTAAACGAGATACTACCGCAAGACCAGCTTCAAATGCTTCCACATTTTCAGCAATAATCACAGCAGGATCCGCAGCTAACGGGTTAGTATCGATTGCAGTCACAAAAATAGAACTAGGTGTGGCATCGATTGCAGCTACTTTGCTAAAAGGACGTGCTCTTAGCGCAGGCCATTGACCTGAATCAACAAGCACTTTTATCACTTTATCACGCTCTACACTGCTTAAATCAGCAGCAGAGAACTTGTCAAAAGTGATTTGCTCATTGCCTTGCACTTCAATCACAACGGATTGTAGTACACGCTTAGCACCACGGTTAATTTCTTTAACTACACCAGCAGCTGGTGCAGTAAACTTGACGCCAGGGTTCTTTTTATCTTCAAAAAGAACTTGGCCTTTTTTGACTTGGTCATCCACACGAACATGCATGGTTGGACGCATACCAATAAACTCTTCGCCAAGCACAGCAACTCGTTTGACGGCAGAACCATCATGAATCACTTGCTGAGGCGCGCCCTCTATAGGTAAATCCAGACCTTTTTTTATGTTGATCATAGGCACTTGCATTACATTAACGGAAAGAAATTGAAAAATCTTTAGTTACCACGACGCTGGTTGCCTTATATTTATTCAGTATCAAAGAGCCACTTGAACGAATATCGAACAAGCATCGTAGTTGTGTTCTCACATATTTCTGTAATTTTAACATTAATCACCCAGACTATGCGAGTGGAAATACAAAATTTATATGCCTTTCATTGGCTTTATATCGAGCATTGACAGCAGTATAGACTAAAGTAGAGCAATAGAAAGTCCGTCCAGTTCAGCATTGTTGCACTTTCAACGCACAATTTTGATTATTCAAATAACGCCAGTGTCCTTATTAGAACCTGCTCTACCCTATGTTTTATTACTCCTTAATACTGTGAGCGACTTTAACATGCTCTATCTAAAGCTTAAATCACACGTCTCTCTGTTATTTTTCATGTTCTCATTCAATAGGAAATCTACGTCTAAATTAAATGTATAAACAATTCACTTAACTATTTTGGATAAGAGTATTGAACTAAATAACTCACGTTGCTTATCATCCAATAAAGTTATTTCGTTTAACACCAACTCGCTTTTATTCAGCAATAGTTTTATTAGGCAAGCTCTCTTATCCAAAGTTGAGGTTATTTACCACTTTATGAGTGAATTAAACCGTAATAAATTTTTTAGGCTGCCACCCTAATTGCCCCACGGCTTTATTACTACTAAATACTTGTTGCAAACTATAGCCTTCTGTCCATGTTCCATAGTGTTTAATCCACTTCGCCAACGCGTACTCTTCAATTTTTTTTGCGCTTCGCTGCGCCAATAATTTATTTATGGGCGCCTTATGCTCTGCAGAGCCTATGTATTCATCACCACTTTGACCCCTCTCAAACACAAGCCTGTATAATTGCGCTAAGTTTTTTCTTTCTACCAAAGGCCATGTCTGAACCGCACCTCTAGGTAAAGTTGGGTGTCCGCAGCGTTCAATTTCCCATGATAGAATTGGAGGTAAATAATACGTTTTTTCACATACTACATTTGCTGGACTAACAACTCGCAAATCTATATTTTTGCACTTTGAAAGAAAGTCGATACTTTCCAGCATCCATTGGTAGTCTAACAATGAATTTTTAGGGGTTAGCTCTGTTATAACTTGTTCATGGCTACCGTAAGTCCAGCACCCTGAGGTATAAAGCAAAATAAGTGGGGTTGAACGGTTCGCTGCATGTTTTGCAATCACTTGCATAAATTTATAATCCACGTCTCCCATATGCTCATCAAAAGTGCAAGCTGTGTGTATCAGCGCATCACATTGAGCTAATTCCTCTAACCAAGTAGATGCTTTAATTAACGAGCCCAAAATTGGTTCAGCTCCCATGCTTTTAGCCTTGTTGGCGCTATCGGCACTTCTGCAAAGCACTTTTACACAATAACCATGACATAACAGCTCTTCAACAACCGCACTGCCTATGTTGCCGGTTCCACCTGTTATAATAACTGATTTCGTATCGTTCATAAGTAACCTCGTTGCTTTTCATAATTGTTACAACAACATAACGGGCTATGATAGCTGTTGCTATAGCCGTTACTAAAGGTCAAAGTTTATGTAGATAAATGAATATAAAACGTCGATTTTAATTGCGATAAGCTATTTTTTATGGGTTTTCCGATATTGAATAGGAGTCATATGATGGAACTGGCGGAAATTACGGATTAATACATCATCTGATTGAAAGCCGCATGAAGCAGCGATGAGCTTTAGCGGATCATTAGATGAAATAAGTAAATTTGCTGCAACTAAACACCGCCACTGACGTAAAAAAATTAACGGTGGCAGGCCAGTTGTTCGCTTGAAGCGATTAGTCAACGACGATTTAGAAAGTGCCGCTACTTTTGCAAGCTCTTCAACACTCCAATCTTTGTTTAAATTGCTTTGTATAGCAAGCATCACCGATGCTAAAAACCTATCTTGTAATGCTGTTAACCATCCTAAATCAAATACCTTAGCATCTAGGCCTCGTAGTACTTCTATTAATAACAACTCTAACCACCGAGTTCTTGCCAAATGTCCACCAGGTGTAGAGCACTTATTCTCTTCGTAAAGACAAGATACTATTACTTCTAACTTACTACTTACGGGCACTTCAATAACCAAAATTTCAGGTAATGCTCCACCGAGTTGCGTGCAGGGCCGATATTGCAAAGGTAAAAATGTAAAACTACCACACATAACAGAGCAAGATTCACCTTGACCACCAATCACCATATTTTCGATATCTGCTCGGGGTTTTCCTAAAAACAACTGCTCAATACTTTGGCACGCCACGGCTGACTCACTCATTATTTTATGTGCACTACCATAGGGCAATAAAAGTAACTGACCTGCGCTCAACTGAACTGCTTCCCCACTAGATAATTCAACCACGCACTGGCCTTTTTTTATAAAGCTAAAACAGCAGCTCGATTGTTGCTGTTCTTCTATACCCCATGGTGCTTTTAGTTTTACATGAGAAAACACCTCACATTTAGGTTTAAGGTGAGAAATAAACAAGCTTAATGGGTCAGCCATTTCCATCTGATAATACTCCGTAACAATAAAGCTTAGGTATTCCTATTTAACTTAAGCTTTGGATAAGGTTATTTACTACGTCAAAACCCTTATCCCAACCTTAATGCAGATCGTTTAAAAGATCCTGACCTTCGTCAGGAAGACTATAGACATATGCTGGGTCACTGCCCTCTTCCTAATTAGTCGCATGGTTGAGCCTATTTCGTCATTGTGAACTTGTTTCAAAACCTCATTACTTTAAACAAGTGGCATTTTATTCAAACCTGAGGTTATTTATTATCAAGCATACCGTGTTAGCAACAAAAAACTGAACAGCTAGATAAAAATTGATGTAGTTAGGGCATATTTATGATATCGCAGCAAAATACTTTTTTAAAATAGAGAGATAAGGTAGCCAGCTAGGCTTTTATTGTAAAAAATCGACCATCTTTAATCTAGCAAAATGAGCACTCTAAGTGCTCATATCACCTTTATAATAAATTATTGATAGCGAGGTTAGGGTTAACCTCAAGCTCATAATCTATCTCATCGATGCCAAATCCAAACAAGCGTAAGAATTCGTTGTGATAACCTACGTAATCAGTTAGCTCATCAATGGTTTCAGTTTTGACGTTATCCCAAACTTGCTGCACACGTGCTTGAACATCATCTTCGAGTTCTTTGTAATTTTGAAACAGGTGACCACCGTCATCAAAACGCGGGGTTTCACCATAGAGGTTTTCACGAAACAAACCATTAATTTGTTCAATTGTCCCCTCATAAGTGCCATCAGCTTTCATCACTTTAAACAATGCTGAGATGTATAAAGGCATGATTGGAATCGCCGAACTGGCCTGAGTCACAACAGCATTAAGAGAAGAAACATACGCTTGACCATTTAAAGCAGCTGTAGATTCTTTAATTGCAACGGTTGCACGGTCTAAGTCTTCTTTCGCTTTACCTATAGTTGCATGGCCGTAAATGGGCCAAGTAAGCTCTTTTCCAATATATGTATAAGCGGTTGTTTTAAAGTTATCAGCAAGCACACCAGCTTGCTTAAGCGCATCAATCCAAAGCTCCCAATCTTCACCACCCATCACTTTAACAGTATTGGCAATTTCATCTTCATTGGCCGCTTCTACTGTTATTTCATCAATTTCGCGTTTTGACGTATTTAAGTTTTTGGTTGTCACAGCATTGCCAATTGGCTTTAGCGTTGAAGAAAAAACTTCACCCGTTTTTGGGTCTGTTCGACGCGGAGAGGCCAAGCTATAGATCACTAAATCTACTTTGCCCATTTCTGACTTAATAGCCTCCACCGTCTTTGCTTTTATTGCATCAGAAAATGCATCACCATTAATATTTTTTGACCATAAACCAGCGTCATCAGCGGCTTGCTGAAAAGCCGCAGTATTATACCAACCTGCTGATGCAGTTTTACGTTCTGTGCCTTCTTTTTCAAAAAAGATGCCTAGTGTTTTCGCCCCAGAACCAAACGCAGCAGTAATACGAGAAGCCAAGCCATAGCCCGTTGAAGCACCGATAACCAATACATTTTTAGGGCCCTTAGCAACTGGGCCTTGTGCTTTAACGAAGGCTATTTGCTCTTGCACGTGCGCGGCACAACCAGCTGGGTGTGCATTAGTGCAAATAAAACCACGAATTTTTGGTTTAATGACCATAATAAATCCTATAATTTTTCAAAAACTGTCATAGTTTAATGGTTGATCAGACAAATACAGGTCTGATCAGCTAGTTATCTAACTTAGATCCACCCAAACAATTAGGCGAATCTGGAGTTTGCCCTGCCTTTTCACTATATTCTTCAGGCGTGTAGGCATGAATTGACAAAGCATGAATGTGATTCGTCAACTCATCTTTTAATATTTCATTCACCTTGCGGTGTCGCTGTAATAAACGCTTACCGATGAACTCCTCACTGACGACCACAACTTTAAAGTGAGAGTCTTCGCCGCGAGAATGCATATGGCTTTCATTTACCACATTGAGGTGTTTACAGCGAATTGCTGCAGCTAATTTTTCATGAATTTGCGCTTGCATCGACATGCTAACCCCTTATTTTAAATTTACTTATGGTCGCCACTATACGCTTTTGTGCGCACTTGACCAACCGTTCTAAAAGTTAAATTAATTCGCCCACCCATCACCTTTGTTTGTACAGGTAAAGCATGTTGATAATATCGCTGACTATTGCCATTCATTACCAAGCAACTACCACTTTCAAGTAATATATCTTGCTGCTCAGCAGTGACTTTATGTTTAATTTTAAATTTACGAGCAGCGCCAAGAGAAATGGAAACAATACAAGGTGCTGGCCCAAGCTCCATTTCATCATCGCTGTGCCAGCCCATTCTATCTTGACCGTCTCGATACCAATTAACCAATAATGCATTGAATGAATACCCATAACTTTTTTGCAACCGCTTACGCATCGCCAATAAAGGTGCGGGCCAAGGATTGTTATCTAGTGTTTTGTTTGAATAGCTATAAGCGACATCAGTATCAGCAATAAAACATTGTTTACGTGGTATTAAATGCGACTTCCCATACACCTGAATGCGCGGTTGCTGCCAATCTAATCGCGAACATAGGTACTCATAAAGTGCAATACTTTTAGATAAACTCATTACCTGAGGGTAATAATCAAAACCAGGAGGTAAGAGCGGTTCAGGCTGGCGTGATGTCATGATACTATTGACCTATTCTAAACATGTTACACAATACATATGACAACTGATGCGTTATTAGGTGGCCACGACCTTACTTTACACCGTTTTCCTTTAGAGCAAAAAAACCGAAGCCTGCAAGCATGGGATGCGGCCGACGAATACCTCATCAATTATGTGCTCGAACATCATAACCAAGCTCAGCGCATTTTGGTACTCAATGACAACTTTGGTGCTTTAACATGCGCTTTAAAAGTCATGTCCGTGAGTGAACGACACATAACTAATGTTAATGATTCATATGTTTCTCATCAAGCATGTGAGTATAATTTGGCAAATAACCAAATTAATGATAGCGCAGTGACTTACTTAGATAGTCTAAGTGAATATCCGCATAATATTGATTTGATATTAATCAAAATACCAAAAAATGCAGGCTTTTTAGCGCACCAATTGGCGTTACTTAGCAGCCTCACAAGTGAGACCAAAGTCATTGCAAGCGGTAAAGTAAAAGAGATCCATTCCTCTACGCTCAAAAGCTTTAACCACTTTTTAAGTGAGCCAACAACCAGTTTAGCGGTAAAAAAAGCACGTCTTATTTTTAGCAAAACAACGGCAAAGCCAGTAGCAAGCAAATTCCCTGTCTCTTGGCCGCTTGAAAAAACCGAATTTACTTTAACTAATCATGCCAATGTATTTTCTCGTGATTCATTAGATATTGGCGCACGCTTTTTTATGAACTACCTGCCACAGGGCAAAAAGCCGTTCAAAGTAATAGACTTGGGGTGTGGTAATGGTGTGATTGGATTAATAAGTTTAGATAAAATGCCCAATGCACAGGTTACCTTTGTTGATGAGTCAGCAATGGCCGTCGCCAGTGCGAAAGAGAATATCACCCTAAATTTACCTGACGCACTAGAACGCTGTCATTTTGTACAAAACGACTGCCTTAGCGACTTCACCGCAGATTCAGCTGATTTAGTGTTATGTAACCCTCCATTTCACCAAGCACAAGCAATAACCGATCACATTGCATGGCAAATGTTTGTACAAGCTAAACAGGTGCTGAAAAAAGGAGGAGAGCTTAGGATTATAGGTAACCGCCATCTTGATTACCAAGATAAGCTCAATCGCTTATTTGGTAACTGCAAAGTCATTGGTAATAATAAAAAATTTACTGTTTTGAGTTCAATGCTAAGAGGTTAAACAATGAAGTTATTGACCACATTATTTATCGTTTTACTTACGGGTTGTGCAAGCGCACCCAAATCTGTCATTCTTAGCCCTATTTACTCTGCGGGGAAAATCAGTCAATTCAACGTGCCAATTCAACTGAACGTTGAAGACAATCGAGTGAGCAATTTTACAATTCGAGTATTAGATCAAGAGCCTGCACTTTATTTACCTGATGCAGCACTGCCTAAAACTATTGGAGCGACACTACGCCAAGCATTACAAACTAATGGCGCAAAAATTAACACCGCGGCGCGTAGCCAAGTTATTTTACATATCAACGAGTTTACAGCCCAAGTCACTGAATCACTCACAAAACACCAAAGTCATGCTCAAGCAAAATTTAGCGTGGAAATTATTCAAGAAACACGACGCTTTGAGAAAAGTTATAGTGCTAAAGCGCAACTCAATGGGCCACTAAAACATGAACAAGCTAAAGTTGAAGGGCAACTTAATGACTTGACTGAAATGCTGATCACTCGCATTGTGTCAGATAAAGAATTAGTTAAATTTTTACAAGGATCATAATGAAAAATATCATTGTTTTTTTATCGTGCTTATTGTTTTCAGTATCGGGCTTTACAGCTAACAAAGACGGTCGTTTTATCCAAAAAGACAACCTTTTCCCAAGGGTAAAAATGGTCACCAGTCTTGGTGATATCATCATCGAGCTTGATCGTTCACGTGCGCCACTAACAGCAAATAACTTCCTGACTTATGTGATAAACGGCGATTACAAAGGCACTGTTTTTCATCGAGTAGAAAGAGACGAAGCCAATGAAACGGATTTTGTGATCCAAGGTGGGGGTTACGACAAAGAGTATGACGGCATGTTTGAACGCGAGCCCATTTTTAATGAAAGTGGTAACGGTTTGAAAAATGATATGTACTCGGTAGCCATGGCCTACCAAGACAACAAGCCTCACTCTGGCACCCGTCAATTCTTTTTTAATATGAATGACAATGACCATTTAAACCCTGGACGAAATTGGGGTTTTGCAGTATTTGGTAATGTTGTTGAAGGGTATGAAACTTTAGATAAAATAATGCAAGTCGAAACCGGCTATAACGGCAAATTAGGCTATACCTTTATCCCTAAAACACCTGTGATTATTTTTGATGTCAGCATGTTAGAGCCACAACCTTTATAACCTCCAAGGAAGTTTATGATCCTCAAGGCAAGTTTACGCGAATATCTGGGATATTATAAAGATAAACGCTTAGTCACTATTTTTATGTTGGGGATCAGCAGTGGCTTCCCGTGGGTACTCATTGGTTCAGTTATGTCGGCTTGGTTAAAAGATGAAGGTCTGAGCCGCAGTATGATTGGCCTGTTTGGTATTGTATTTGCAGCCTACACTATAAACTTTTTATGGTCGCCACTACTTGATCGAATCAAGCTCCCAATCATTGGTAAGTTGCTTGGACAAAGGCGTAGCTGGATAGCCTTATGTCAAGTAATTACTGCTGGAGCAGCATTATCGATGTCGACCATTATTCTCAAAGAGCAACTATTTTTAGCGGCTCTACTGTGCTTTCTTATCGCAATTGCATCAGCCACTCATGATATTGCGATAGATGCATTTCGTATTGACTCTTTACCAGAAGAAGAAAGTGAAAAGGCTACAGCAGCAGCAGCTATGGCAACCTCAGGGTGGTGGACCGGCTACGCTTTACTAGGCGCAATGCCTTTCTTTTTAGCTGATTTACCTAATTTTGATTGGCCTTACATATATATTATTCTAGCTGGCATTATGTTGGCACTTTTAGTGGTGACATTAATAGCAAGAGAACCAGAGTCTAACAGAGAAGTCGTACAAGCACAGCTTGAACAAGACTATCAAAACAAACTTGCTAACTTAGCACCTGGTAAAATCAACCAATTGAGTGCATGGCTAGCCGTTACACTGTTCGAGCCTTTTAGAAGCTTTTTCAGAAAAAATGGCGTAAAAACCGCACTAGCATTATTAGCTTTTGTGTTTTTATTCAAAATAGGCGAATCCTTTTTAGCCCGTATGTCTATTGTTTTTTATAAGGAGATTGGTTTTAGTAACAGTCAAATTGCACAATACTCTAAGTTGGGCACGGGCGTTATTACCATTATATTTGCCTTCTTAGGCAGCATATTTAACCACCGCTATGGCATCGTCAAAGGTTTATTTGTCAGTGGGGTTGCTATGGCTGCATCTAATTTGATGTTTTCATGGATTGCGATTGCAGGACCAAAAGAATCTCTCTATGCCATTGCTATTATTGTTGATGGCTTTACGCAGGCTTGGTCACTCGTTGCCATGGTTGCTTT
Source organism: Pseudoalteromonas holothuriae (assembly GCF_945859825.1). Classification (GTDB taxonomy): domain Bacteria; phylum Pseudomonadota; class Gammaproteobacteria; order Enterobacterales; family Alteromonadaceae; genus Pseudoalteromonas; species Pseudoalteromonas holothuriae. The sequence continues at coordinate 435,164 of NZ_CAMAPC010000001.1, read as the reverse complement.
CATCTCTATGTTGTGTGATAGAGCGTTTAGTGCAACCCACTACGCATTACTGGCTTCTTTAAGTAGTTTAGGCCGTACGGTATTATCTAGTTACAGTGGCGTGGTGATAGATGATTGGTTTGCAGGCAACTGGGCATTGTTTTTTGCTCTAACTGCTGTAATGGTTATTCCATCTTTGGCTTTTTTATTCCTGATCCGCCATAAACTTTATGCGATTGAAGATGCATATCATGGTAGAAATAACTAGGCGATGTCTAGATATGTTACTAAAGGGTTATATAAAGTGCTTTGGAGGTAATATCTAGGTGCAAATCCCTGCACCTTACTGTATCAAAGAGCTTTACTAATCATCTTTTAGCAAGTGAAGTCCCTCATATGGGTCAACCTCAAGTGCTTCACAGTAGCGTAAAAACTCAATCACATCTAAACGACGCTCTTGGTTTTCAATTTTTCCAATAAAAGAATGCGGAGTACCCAAAACCTGTGCAAGGCTGCGCATTGTATGGCCTTTCTCGTGGCGCTTAGATTTGAGCCATTTTGTTAGCTTACCGTTTTCTTCAGAAGAAACCGTTTTTCCCATCATATTATACATCTCCTACTAGATGATTTTAATAAAAAATTTCAAATGAAATGTGCCCGTCTCATTTGAAATACTATATTGTATAGCATAACAACAGAGTGAATAACTCGCTTTGTCCCTATGTACCCAATTAGGTATAGACTATAATTCTTTTAACACCTAATTAAAACTTTATATATTTAAAAATTTTTATCGCAGTGATAAAGCCCCATAACTTTAACAAATATTTTATAAAATGTACCACTTTTAATAATAAATTATTTTTCTTTAAAAGTTATGTACTTATGTCTAACATTAACAGATCAACACTAATCTAGGCTGAATATATATGATCAGATTGCTATTTTTATTACCAATTTTACTGTGCTTTGCTTGGTATTGCTTTTTACGCACTAATGGAGTGCCCATCAAAAAAGGAAAAAAAGGTTTCTTATATATTTTGGCATTCAGTACTTTTGTACTAGGTTTCTTTGCACTAATGATTCAAGTCACTCATCAGGCATAAAAAAAGCCACTGTAATAAGTGGCTTTATTCATAAATCAATGCCCTAAACGCTAAAGCTAGCGCCACAGCCACAGGTTGTTGTCGCATTGGGGTTATTCACAAAAAAGCGAGCACCTTCTAAACCCTCGGTATAATCAACCACACCATCTAGGAGGTATTGAATGCTCATTGGGTCAACCACCATGGTCACACCATTTTTTACAATCTCTAAATCGCCCGGATTCGCTTTTTCATCAAACGTAAAACCATATTGGAAACCAGAGCAACCACCACCAGTTACATAAACACGCAACTTTAGCTCCGGGTTTTCTTCTTCCTCGATGAGTTCTTTTACTCGATTTGCTGCTGCATCACTAAATTGAATAGGTAACTGTTCAGACATTATCACTCGACCCTTGTACATTTTATAGCACGATTATCTAATACCCGAGTATTTTAATCAAGTATAGATATTTACCAATGCTACGCTCTAGTTAAACAAAAAACAGAATTAATTATTTACTTAGCAAGGACGCTATGACATTTTTTTGATAAACTTAAGTCCTTATTATGACTTGGAATTCAAACATGTCGCTGGATACTTTAAGGCGTCGACTTGCCAAACCAAAAACGTCCGTTCAATTATGCCTGTTGGGCGTTGTTGCGGGATTATTGGCTGCAATTTTGATTATCCTCTTTCGCCTTACTATCGTACATGTACAAGGGTTGTTTTTACAAACCTCCGAGGATTTCTCTACCCTAGCTGAATATCAACGCGTTATTTTGCCTGTGCTGGGCGCTCTACTGATTGCCGTATTCGCAGATTTAACCGGCTTTAAACACTACCGTTTAGGGATCCCCTTTGTCATTCACCGAATTAAACACCACTACGGGAAAATGCCAATTTGGAATAGTGCAAATCAGTTTTTTGGCGGTGCAGTTGCATTAGTCTGTGGCTTTTCTGTTGGTCGAGAAGGGCCTTCTGTGCATATGGGCGCAACTGGGGCAAGCATTTTAGCTCATCGCCTTCACTTACCGCTTAACTCAGCCAGAACATTGGCCGGTTGTGGTGTAGCAGCAGGTATTGCTGCTTCATTTAACACACCACTTGCCGCTGTTATTTTTGTTATGGAAGTTGTACTTAGAGAGTATAAAATCCACATTTTTGTACCAATCATGCTTGCTGCGGTCACCGGTGCCCTTGCCACACAATTTGTCTTTGGTCATGACAGCGAACTTGCCCTAATAAGTATTACACCGTTAAGTTTCTGGCACTATCCATATCTTATCCTATGCGGTGCAGTGTTAGGCGCTGTCGCCTTTGGTTTTAATCAAAACTTAATGCTTATTATAAAAACCTTTAAGTCGGTCAATATGTTCCCCCGGTTAATGTTAGCTGGACTCATTGCAGGTCTCATTGGCTACATGGTCCCCGAAGCGATGGGATCAGGTATGAGCGCTATTCGTCTTGCGGTAGACTCACCTGAAAATATGCAGTTACTTACAACCGTGTTAATTGCAAAATTATTAGCCACCTTGTTTGCAATTGGGTTAGGTATTCCAGGTGGGCTCATTGGCCCAGTCATAGGTTTAGGAGTTGTTATGGGCACCCTCATGTCATTCTTTGCACAATTTATTACTCCAGGATTAGATGTCAGTGGTACTTATGGTGTCCTTGGAATGGCCGGCTTACTGGCAGCAACACTGCATGCACCTCTTGCTGCTTTAACGGCAGTGATGGAATTAACATCAAACCCTCAAATCATTGTTCCTGCTATGCTGGTTATCTCTGCAGCTTACATTACAGCCCTGCAAGTGTTTGGCAATCGCTCTATTTTCTTACAACAATTAGATTTTCAAGGCCTTCCCTATCAAGTATCCCCTGCGAGTGAAGCACTACAAAAGGTCGGCATAATGGAAGAAATGGATGAAAACTTTAAATTACTTTATTCAAGTGATAAAGAACAAATAAAAGAAACTCTAGCTGCAGTGAACAGCCAAACACCTCTGATTGTACATGACAAAGACAATGGTTATCGACTCGCTGAATATGATTTGAGCTTAATGAGCGATCAAAGCATGACGATTTCTTATATCCCTTTGCAAGGGCTCAGTAGCCAAGCCACGCTTTCAGATGCTTTTGATATTTTAAAGGACAAACGAAGCGGTGCTGTGTATGTTTACAGCCAAAAAGATGATCAACAAATTATGGGCCTACTTAGGTGGGATCAAATTCGCCATATTTTAACTATTCGTAACAGCTTACTTTAACGAGGACATAATGAGCGCACTACTGATTTATAAAGCACTGCATATCTTTTTTATGATTGCCTGGTTTGCTGGGATTTTTTATCTACCCCGCCTGTTTGTTTATCATGCAATGACTGAAGAAAAACCCTGCAGTGCCATGCTAAAAATTATGGAGCGACGCCTTCTGTTTTTTGTCACTCCCTTTGCATTATTTACACTGGTATTTGGCGTACTCACCATTTATGAGTACGGCAGAGAATGGTTTCGCCATAGTATGTGGCTTCACTATAAATTAACTTTGGTAATTATCCTGTACGCATATCATGGCTACTGCTTTAAGTTACTCAATGACTTTAAGCACGACCGTAATACAAAAAGCCACCGCTTTTACCGATTTTTTAATGAGTTCCCAGTCATACTTTTATTAGTCATAGTAATGCTCGCAACACTCAAACCTAATCTATAACTATGTTATGATAGCGCGCCAAATAACCGCGATGTTTTGTGCGCGTTACTAAGGTTGGGTTACCCATTGAGCGTGACCCATTGTTAAGTTGTGATTAGGAACCGCCTCATGTTAAGTTTCCAAGGTGAAAACATTCTTTCTGTCAACCAACTAGACAGAGAAGCAATAGAGCATATTTTTGCCGTTGCCAAAAAAATGGAGCCCTATGCAAAAAAGCACAAACGAACTCGTGTGCTCGAAGGAGCTATCCTAGCAAATTTATTTTTTGAACCCAGCACACGTACCCGAGTTAGCTTTGGAACGGCATTTAACCTATTAGGTGGCATAGTGCGAGAGACCACAGGCATGCAAAGCTCTGCGCTGGCAAAAGGCGAGTCTTTGTATGATACTGCTCGGGTAATTTCTGCCTATGCTGATGCAGTTGCTATGCGTCATCCTGATGCGGGGTCTGTTAGTGAATTTGCTACAGGCTCAGATGTACCCGTTATTAATGGCGGTGATGGACCAAATGAGCACCCCACTCAAGCTTTGTTAGACCTATTGACCATAGAGCGTGAACTTGCTCGTTTTAAGCAAGACATCGATGGTATGCACATTGCCCTTGTTGGTGACTTAAAATATGGCCGAACAGTGCATTCTCTTTCAAAATTGCTATGTCATTACAAGAATATTCGTTTTAGCATGGTCGCGCCAGATGGCTTACAAATGCCAGATTACATTTTGGACAGCGTTAGTAATGCAGGTCATAAAATTGAACTGGTCTCACAAATGGAAGGTAATCTAGCTGCCGATATTGTTTACCAAACCCGTATTCAAGAAGAGCGCTTTCCATCACAAGAAGAAGCAAACAAATATCGCGGTGGCTTTCGGATAAGCCAAGCCATTTATAACGCCCACTGTAAGCCTAGTTCAGTATTAATGCACCCATTGCCTAGAGACAGCCGTCTTGATGCCAATGAATTAGACAACGATTTAAATAACAACGATAACCTAGCCATATTCCGCCAAGTCCAAAACGGCGTACTTATTCGTATGGCATTGTTTGCATTGACTCTAGGAGTCGAAAACCAAGTTGAAAAGTACGACGCTGATGTACCTTGGTTTAGCCGCAAACGAAACAGTTAATAGATAGGAATTACCATGACAATTAGCCAAGATTTATTCACTCGCGCCCAAGCTTCAATACCTGGTGGTGTGAACTCTCCTGTTCGTGCATTTAATGGTGTGGGTGGCACGCCGCTATTTATCACTAAAGCACAAGGCCCTTACACCTTTGATGCAGACGGCAATAAATACATTGATTACGTTGGCTCTTGGGGGCCAATGATTTTAGGCCACAATCATCCGCAAATTAAACAAGCCGTATTAGCCGCAGTAGAAAACGGCCTTAGCTATGGCGCGCCAACTGAAACTGAAATTTTAATGGCTGAAAAAGTCAAAGAGCTTATGCCTTCAATTGAAAAAGTACGCATGGTCAGCTCTGGTACTGAAGCAACCATGAGTGCAATTCGCTTAGCGCGAGGTTATACAGGGCGTGATAAAATATTAAAATTTGAAGGCTGTTACCATGGCCATGCCGACTCTTTGTTAGTCAAAGCCGGCTCTGGCGCACTTACAATGGGTGTGCCAAATTCACCAGGCATTCCTGCTGATTTTGCAAAGCATACGCTAACAGTATCGTTTAATAACTTAGATGAAGTTAAAGCTATATTTGAGCAATATAAAAACGAAATAGCTTGTATTATAGTTGAGCCAGTTGCTGGCAATATGAACTGTATTCCACCAAATGCTGGCTTTTTAGAAGGGTTGCGCAGCGTATGTGACGAACATGATGCAGTGCTAATTTTTGACGAAGTCATGACCGGCTTTAGAGTTGCACTAGGTGGCGCGCAGCAATATTACAATATTACCCCAGACTTAACATGCTTAGGTAAAGTAATTGGTGGTGGTATGCCTGTTGGTGCCTTTGGTGGTAAACAAGAAATCATGGATTACATCGCGCCTGTTGGCCCTGTATATCAAGCAGGCACTTTATCAGGCAATCCAATTGCTATGGCAGCAGGCCTTAAAGCTTTAGAATTACTCAGTGAGCCTGAACTGCATCTACAATTAGAAGCAAAAAGCCAAGCCCTATGTGCTGGGTTGCAACAAGCTGCGGATGAAGCAGGCATTGCACTGACTACAAATTATGCAGGCGGCATGTTCGGGTTTTTCTTTACCAACGCCGACAGTGTAAATAGCTTTCAGCAAGCTACCGAGTGTGATTTAGAACGTTTTAAGCAGTTCTTTCACCTAATGCTTGAAGAAGGTGTTTACCTTGCTCCTTCAGCATTTGAAGCTGGCTTTGTGAGTACCATGCATACTCAGCAAGATATTGATCACACTATTGCAGCGGCTAAGCGCGCTTTTGCAAAGTTATAATTGGTAATTCATTGCAGCTGGTACCCTCTGCTGGCTGCACTTTTCAACTTTCCTCACACATCTATTGCTTAGCTTTAAACAAATTTAAAAATATTGAACTAATATTATCTTTTAACAGGTCTATATCACTCTAACTTAAAAAGAATATGAACCCTATGCATGGACTAAAAGCTTTCTGTTCGCCTGCAATACAACTCATGGCAAACCTAAAATACAAAACAAAAATCACTTTAGTGTTTGGTATTCTGCTAGTACCACTTAGCTTAAGTTTATTTTTTCTCACCAATATTTTGTCTCACTCAATCAATATTAGTGCGCAACAACAGCAAGGGTTGAATCTTTATCCGCGCTTGCTTGAAAACATGATGCAGATGCAAGAGAGTAATAATCATGCAATTGCTCGAAAAGCGAATTATCGGATCAGTGAACAAGACTCAGTTATAGAGCAAGTGTCTATTCAATCGAAGCTGGCCATTGATGATGACCTCACTCGCTCTTATATTAACCGTGCCTTAGTTGAGTCAACACCACGTTTGGTTGAGCAAATAAATATGTTAGCTGAACAAGCCTCTTTAGTTATCAGCCAAGGTCAATTTACACCCGATAGTTTTATTGCCTTATCTAATCTCAATAAAGTACTTCTGACATTTTATCAGCAGCTTCATACCAAGCTAAATGTCGCAATGAGTAATAATTCACAAACCAAAAGTCAGTTGCAACAACCGATTACGCGCTTACAATCGAGCCTAACTCGTTACCAAAGTAGCATTAAGCAGAATTTGTTAGACCCTGATCAATTACAGCTTTCAAATTCACAATTCAAACAAATTCACCAAACCGTCATAAATGACGTTGCAACACTCATCGCTCAAGCAACTCCTTTGCTGGACCAATTGCTCGCACAGAAGATTTCAAGGCAAACTTGGATAAGAAATGGCGTGGCTATTGCTTCAGCACTGAGTTTACTACTGGCCATTTATCTCATGTTTGGGTTTTATTTTGCTGTTGTAGGCAGTATTTCTAATTTTTCTGATGCAGCATCACTGGCTGCTCAAGGAGATTTACGCGCTAAAGCAACCCCTAATGGCAAAGATGAAATGACCATTATTGTGGCACAATATAACAAAGTGCTCACCGCATTTATTGCACTGCTACAAGAAGTAAGTACCACCAGCGTTGACCTTGACAGCGCAACAGCTAAACTCAGCCAGATTAGCCAAGATACGCGCGGTGATGTCGATCAACAGCAGCATAAAATCAGCACCATTCATGGTGCACTCAGTGAAATGGCTCAGGTTGCTGATTCAGTTGAAAGCTCAGCACAACACGCCACTGAACTGGCAAGCACAGCTGCGATACAAGTAAAGCAAAGTTCAGACAACACCACCGAACTTGCTAATCATATGACCGTATTACAAAAAGAATTTGAAGAGAGTCGTATTGCATTAGACAGACTTGCCCAAGATAGCCAAAACATCAGTAAAGTAAGTGCCGCAATCAGCGAAATTGCCGAACAAACCAACTTATTAGCACTCAATGCCGCTATTGAAGCAGCACGTGCTGGTGAGCAAGGCCGTGGCTTTGCGGTTGTTGCAGATGAAGTACGTACGTTAGCGAAAAGAACACAACAACAAACTGAAGAAATACATACTATTATTAATTCATTACAACATGCATCTAACGACACGCAAACAAAAATGCGCAGCAGTGTTGAAAAAATGGAACAAGGGGTGAGTGCTGCAGAGCAAACTAACCAAGTCCTTCAGTTAGCACAACAAAGCATGGTTAACATTGATGAGCAAGGTGCTCATATTGCACAACTTGTACAACAGCAAACTCAAGCGACGCAACAAGCCCTTAGTGATGCAGGCGAGATAAATAGCCTTGCAGAGCATACGCTAAGCTCTGCAGTAGCAACTGAAGAAGATGCACACAAACTCGCTACTATGGCTCAACACCTGCAAGCAGCGATGAGTCAATTTAAAACGTAGACTAATCACATGATGGTCGGGGTTTAAACTCACTCGTACGCATAGGTAATTGAATCACTTTTCCGCACCCTGGTGGTGCTTGTTTACCTGTTAATGTATTGACAAATGCCCAACGAATACTCGACGGGCGTTTATCTGCTATCGCTTGTGGGTTAAGAGGCTTTAAGTAACGAATGTAAAGTTCAAGCGCACCACTGGCACCTGTTAACCCCGTAGATTTGTTATCATCTCTACCTAACCATGTGACCGTTACTGTATTGTGGTCAAAGCCTGCAAACCAGCTATCTCTCAAGTCATTACTAGTGCCTGTTTTGCCGGCTAATTGGATTGACGGAAAATGCTGATTTAAGCGTTTTGCAGTGCCTTCTTTAGTCACTTTTTTTAGCCCAAACTTGGTCATATAACTGGCCTGTTCACCAAAGCGCTCACGATTTATTACATCTTGCTCATACAATACTTTACCTGTGGCATTGGTCATCGCAGAGATAGTAGTAAGTCGTCTATAAACGCCATTTGCAGCTAACGTCGTATACATTTGTGCTACCTCATAACTTGAGAGCTCTAAGGCACCTAGCAGCAATGATGGATATTGATTAATGTGCGACTCAATACCTAGTTTTTTCAGTGTCGAAGCGACATTATGTACCCCCACATCAAGCCCTAAGTTTACAGCAGGTATATTAATACTCTTACTAAACGCCTGATAAAGAGGTAATACGCCTCGAAATTTGTGGTCAAAATTCTCTGGACGCCAAACATCCCCAGATTCATCGGTCACTTGCAGTGGCCCATCTTCAAGTAATGTACCTAGGTGATACTGTGGTTTCTCTAATGCGGTTAAATACACTGCAGGTTTAACTAAAGAGCCGATATTGCGTTTAGTATCTAAAACTCGATTAAAACCACTGTAGCGCACATCTCTGCCTGCGACTAAAGCGGATACCCCACCCTTTTCAACATTTACAGAGATCATTGCGGCTTCTAGGTTTTTGGTTGTAAAGCGACGTTCTAAATAAGGTAGCCCTTTGCTCACCGCTTTTTCCATAGCTGCCTGTTTTTGCAAATCAAAATAAGTAAATATGCGTACCCCAGCATTAATAATTTCTTGATTAGTCAATAAGCTTTTTAGCTCTCTATCAACCAGCTCTAAATAACCCGGATAACTTTGCTGGCGACCTTTGTTTAACGGCTCAATTGTAATTGGTCGCACCAATGACTGACGTAACTCTTTACTAGAAATATGACCTTGCTCTGCCAGCAGACGTAATACTAAATCTCTGCGCTCTTGCACACGTTCCGGGTAACGCCTTGGGTTATAATAAGAGGGCCCTTTGACCATCGCAACCAGCATCGCAATTTGATCAAACTCAAGTTCATCGACGGGCTTAGCAAAATAGAACTCGGCAGCGAGCCCCATACCATGAACACCTTGGTTATAGGCTTGCCCCATGTACACTTCATTTAGATATGCTTCTAAAATTTCCTCTTTGCTATAACGATAATCTAATATCAAAGCAATAAAGGCTTCATTAATTTTCCTAACCAGTGAACGTTCCCGCGTTAAATAAAAGTTTTTTGCTAATTGCTGCGTTAATGTACTACCACCTTGCACGGTGCGGCCAGCTTTTAGGTTAGTGTATAAGGCACGTAAAATTGACCACCCAGAAACCCCATGGTGATTGTAAAACTCTCTATCTTCAACTACTAGTAGGGCTTGTTTTAGCATATTTGGGAACTTATCTAGCGGTAAAAACTCTCTATCTTGTTTTGACTCGTTGCCAATTCGCGCTATTTGAACAGGCTCCAAACGTGCTTGCTCAATACGCCGACCACTGTTATCAACAATACTCGCTAAGCGCTTCCCTGCAAAATTTAAGGTAAATATTTGCCCTGACTGCGCACCATTATAAAACTCAAATGCTCGGCGGTGTATTTTAATGGTGCGCCCTTGCAGCACATACTGCCCCGTGCGGCTAATATGATTCACTTGAGAATAGTTAAGACGCTTTAACTCCCAAAGTACTTCTTTTTCTGATAAAAACTGTTCGGGATAAAAATTCATAGCACGCGCGTAAACTTGAACTGGCAGCTGCCACTTGCTGCCTTCAAACTGGCGAGTGATTTTTGCGTCAAGGTAAATCACATAAAAACTTACGATAACCAAAAGAGCTAAACACCCTTTATAAAAAAATCGCCAACAAGTTTGCAATACACGTTGTTTAAATGCCCCAAAACGAGATTGTGGCACAGTCTTTTTGGTCTTATTATTTTTAGCTGAGCTACTTTTTGTACGAGACGGTTTAGGCGAGGTACGAGTGGGCTTTTTCTTTGTTTTGATTGTGTCATTATTGTTTTTATCTACCATGCCACTGCTTACAAACTTCTAAGTTAAATATTCCAGATCATAGAGTACCTTAGATTAACTGAGCCTGAAAGAGAGCGGGCCAAATTGGCCCACTCAACAACCACTATTAGAGACAATGTACTCATCCACTATTGGCTACGTACCGAGACAAACTCAGGATAAGCATCTATCCCACAGTCATGCTGGTCCATACCGCTAATTTCTTCTTCTGCACCAACACGAATACCCACCGTTTTCTTAAGTAGCGCCCAAACCAAGTAAGACGCAAAAAATACAAACCCAAGGATACATGCAAGGCCAATAAACTGATTTACAAAAGTCGCATCTGTGTTTGATAACGGCACTAACATAACACCTAACATTCCACAGGTGCCGTGCACTGAAATAGCACCCACAGGGTCATCTATTTTAGCTTTGTCTAAAAATACAATACTAAATACCACCAAAGAGCCTCCTAACGCACCCAATAAACAGGCCATTAAAGGCGTTGGTGACGCAGGTTCTGCCGTTATCACAACCAATCCTGCTAATGCGCCATTTAATATCATGGTTAAATCAGCTTTACCCCACAAAGCTTTACATACTAGCAATGCCGCTATTGCACCCGTTGCTGCTGCAGCATTCGTATTAAGTAAAATTTGACTAACTGCTACAGCGTTTGATTTATCGGCTAAGAATAACTGTGAACCACCATTAAAACCAAACCACCCCATCCAAAGTATAAACGTACCAAGTGTTGCCAGCGGCATGTTAGAACCTGGAATTGGATATATTTCACCATTTTTACCATACTTTCCTTTTCGAGCGCCTAACAGAATAACCCCTGCTAGCGCTGCTGCTGCACCTGCACCATGCACAATTGCTGAGCCTGCAAAATCCACAAAACCTAATGCAGATAAAAAGCCACCTCCCCATGTCCAATAACCTTCAATCGGGTATATAAAACCAGTTAAAACTACAGTAAAAGCTAAAAATGCCCATAATTTCATACGCTCAGCTACGGCACCAGATACAATTGACATGGCCGTGGCGACAAACACCACTTGGAAAAAAAAGTCTGACTCTAGCGCGTGATCCGCATCCGCAGTAGGTGATCCAATTAATGCACCAAAGCTGGGCACTATGCCTCCTTCGGTATTTCCCACATACATAATGTTGTAACCTACTAACAAAAACATCGTACAGGCTATCGCATACAAGGTAATATTTTTCGTTAAAATTTCGGTGGTGTTTTTTGAACGAACTAATCCTGCTTCTAACATGGCAAACCCAGCCGCCATCCACATAACTAGCACGCCAGAAATTAAAAAGTAAAAGGTATTGAGAGAAAATTTGAGTTCTATTATTGCGTTTTCCATTACATTGGCCCCTTAAATCGCTTCTTCATCTAATTCGCCGGTACGGATCCGCACGATTTGGTCTAAGTCATATACAAAAATTTTGCCATCACCAATTTTACCAGTACTGGCAGCTTTGGTTAGTGTATCCACAACACGCTGTGTATTCTCACTGCGAGTGGCGATCTCTAATTTTATTTTTGGAATAAAATCAACTTGATACTCAGCTCCACGATATAACTCAGTGTGACCTCGTTGACGGCCGAAGCCTTTCACATCAACTACAGTCATGCCTTCAACACCCAAATCAGCCAGCGCTTCTCGAACTTCATCCAATTTAAATGGTTTTATTATTGCACTTATCATTTTCATTGTTGGTCCCCTTAGGACAGGTTTATCCTGTTAGTTACCTAATCCAACCTTCATGCCATAAAATTAAATTAATGAATTTCATAATGTTACAAAATGAGCATTCAATAAAGAAAGCATAAATGCACCACTTGAGTGCATTTATATTCACACTGTTCATAGATGGTGCAACTACTCTATTACTGCTTTTTTACAGCAACCACTTGCTTCACAGTATTGATATGCGCCAATTATCTCGCTATTTGTGGTTTTTGACTCATACCCTTTGAAAGTTGTGCAAAAAACAACTGTAATGTTATAAATTTATTCATTGGGGAAAATCATGAGCCTAAGTAAGTTGCTGACAGTTTGTGTTATTGCAATTAGCCTTAACAGCACAGCAGCGGAACATAGCCGCACCATCGATATTGACAGTAAGGTGGTTAGTAATCATCGTGCGACCATCAACGGCGAACGTATCAACTACAGTGTGACATCTGGCACACAGCCAGTTTGGAATGAAGAGGGTGAACCAACTGCAACGCTATACTACAACTACTATAAAAAAGATAAAGTAGATGATATCAGTAAGCGCCCACTATTAATTTCATTTAACGGTGGGCCGGGCTCTGCTTCAGTTTGGATGCATATTGCCTACACAGGACCTCGTATCTTAAAAATAGATGACGAAGGTTACCCTATGCAGCCTTATGGGATGAAAGATAACCCACACTCAGTGCTTGACGTTGCCGATATTGTCTTTGTAAACCCAGTAAAAACGGGCTATTCACGCATTTTACCTAATAAAGACGGGAAAATGCCCAGTGCTGATGAACAAAAGGCGCAGTTTTTTGGTGTGAATGCCGATATAAAATACCTAGCTGATTGGATTAATACCTTCATTACTCGCAATAACCGCTCGTTATCACCTAAGTTTTTAATTGGTGAAAGCTATGGCACAGTTCGCGTTTCAGGGCTTGCTAAAGAATTACAACAAGCACATTGGTGGTTTTTAAACGGTGTTGTTTTGGTATCCCCTACTGATATTGGTATCAAACGCGATGGCCCGGTCAAAGCCGCAAACCGTCTACCCTACTTTGCAGCAACGGCGTGGCATCACAAAGCACTACCAACGCAATTACAGCAAAAAGACCTAAACGAAGTACTCGCTGAAGTAGAAGCTTTTACTATTAACCAATACTTACCTGCATTGGCTAAAGGCGCATTCATTTCGCCAAGCGAGCAGCAAGAGATTGCACAGCGAGTTGCACATTATAGTGGCCTGTCTAAAGCATTTGTTATGCGCAGTAATTTAGATGTCAGTAATAATGCATTTTGGAAAGAGCTACTTCGCGATAAAGGCTATATTTTAGGCCGATTAGATTCTCGCTATCTAGGTATCGACAAAAAAGAGACCGGCGATAAACCTGATTATTACCCTGAATTAAGTGCTTGGTTGCATGCATTTACACCTGCTATTAATCATTACCTTCGTGAAGAATTAAATTACAAAACAGATATACAATACAAAATGCTCGCTAATGTATACCCTTGGGATCGCAGTAAAAACAACACTGGTGAACAATTACGTGAAGCGATGGCTGAAAACCCCTATTTAAACGTACTGGTACAAGCAGGCTACTATGATGGTGCAACCAACTACTTTGATGCTAAATATACTATGTGGCAATTGGACCCTAGTGGCAAAATGCGTGACCGTTTAAGCTTCAAAGGATATCGCTCTGGTCATATGATGTATCTGCGTAAAGAAGACCTAAAGACCTCAAATGATGATTTACGCGAATTTATTAAAGCATCGTTAAAAAGCCAAACACACTCAGCAAAATATTAATCACCTTCAGATTTAGTGCCAATAGCGACGCTATTGGCACTAAAGCATCTATACACATTGTGACTTAGCAAATGCCTTGGTAGTATCGCCCTTTTAACATCTTTAGGGGCGTAAAGATGCAAGGCACTTTAAGCAAGCTAAAAGCACAGCTTACCCAACCAATTCAATATCAATTACCCATTGGCAACGAACTTGTGGATTTGAATAACTACATGGGTAAACAAATCACACTAACTCACACTGGCAATATTTTCTGTTGTAACTGTGGGAAAAAAACCAAAAAAAGTTATTCTCAAGGACATTGCTTTGTTTGTATGCGAAAGCTTGCAAGCTGCGATATGTGTATTATGAAGCCAGAGACTTGTCATTTTGACAAAGGCACTTGTCGTGAGCCTCAGTGGGGGGAAGAGAATTGTATGATCCCCCACTATGTTTATTTAGCAAACACGTCAGGTTTGAAGGTTGGTATTACACGTCATACACAAATTCCAACTCGATGGATAGATCAAGGTGCTACCCAAGCATTGCCTATTTTTAAAGTACAAACTCGATTGCAATCAGGTTTAGTTGAAGTAGCACTGGCACAATTTATCGCAGATAAAACCAACTGGCGCAATATGCTCAAAGGTGTGGCAAGTGAAGTGGACTTAAAAGCCGCAGCAAAAGAGCTTATTCCACAAATTCAAGAAAAGTTAGACGAATTAGCTGAACTTTTTGGTGCCACGGCCATTGAGTGCCTTGATGAAGAAGTAGTAGACTTGAGCTTTCCAGTTGATCTGTTTCCAAGCAAGATCACTTCTTTTAACTTTGACAAAACCCCTGAAGTAACAGGCGTTTTGCAGGGCATTAAAGGCCAATATCTCATTTTTGATACTGGCGTGATCAACATTCGTAAATTCACTTCCTATGAAGTCACTTTCTCTTGATGATAAAAACGTAGCCAGTCATCACAACATAAAGGTTTACAATACATATAACCTTGAATGGTATTGCAGGCCAGTTTTTGTAAAAACTGGCGCTGCTCTGGCTTTTCAACGCCTTCAGCCACAACCTGTAAGTTCAGCGCCTTTGCCATGGCAATAATCGCCGCTACAATCTCGCTATTACCATATTCGTCTGGAATTTTAGCCACAAAGCTGGCGTCTATCTTTAAGGTATCTATCGGTAATTTAGTCAAGTAACTAAGTGCTGAATAACCTGTACCAAAATCATCTAAGGCAATGGAAACACCTAAGCTTTTTAACTTTTTCAGCTCACTTTTTGCATCGTGCAAATTACTGATAAAGCTACTCTCAGTAAGTTCTAGCTCAACAAAATGCCCACTCAATTGATGCTTTTTCAAGACGCTGGATACTGTCTGTGCCAACTCTCCTTGGCATAAATGCTGCGCCGACACATTAATGGCAATACGCTTAACATCGCTGCCTTGGCGACGCCAAAGCGCCATTTTTTCACACGCTTTATTAATCACCCATTGGTCTAGTTTAATAATTAATCCAAGCTCTTCAGCCAAAGGGATAAACTGCGCAGGTAAGATCATACCTAAATTTGGATCATTCCAGCGTAGTAAGCACTCTACACTCGCCACTTTGTTACTCGCTAAACATTGCAACGGCTGAAAAAACAATTCAAATTCGTCATGTTCTAAAGCATATTGAAAGCGACTTAACATGGATAAACGCTCAAGTGAGCGCGCATTCATAGATGCTTTATACAGTTGAAATGAGTTACGACCTATTTCTTTAGAGCGATACATAGCCACATCCGCGTGCTTGAGCAATGTTTCACTGTCTTCACCATCTTCTGGATATATAGCAGCGCCGAGTGACGCTGTGGCATTGACGCATATGTCATTCAGTTCAAATGCAACGCTCAATTGATTTAGCACTTTATCAGCAAAACCCACAACATCTGAGATATGATTAACTTCTGTGAGCAATACCACAAATTCATCTCCCCCTAGGCGCGCCAACGTATCGCCCTCTTCTAACATTCCTTTTATTCGCTCACTTACCTGCACCAGTAATTCATCGCCCGCACTGTGCCCTAAACTATCATTCACTTCTTTAAAACGGTCTAAATCAATAAATATCACCGCTAGTTTGTGATTGTCACGATGCGCACAGGCCAACGCCATAGATAATCTATCATAAAATAAACGTCGGTTTGGTAAACCCGTCAACTCATCAAAATAGGCCAAACGCACGATTTTCTCTTCAGCATTTTTACGTTCAGTTATATCGCTAAAAATAGCGGCATACAGCATATCATCGCTGTACGGCTCATTGATGGCTATGATAGTTAACCATTCAACATATACTTCACCGCACTTTTTACGGTTAAAGATCTCTCCTTGCCAAACACCTTTAGCTCTTAACTCTGCCCACATCTGATCATAATATTCTTTACCATGAATACCTGAGCTGAGAATACTTGGGCTTTTACCAACCACCTCATAGTCTTGATAACCTGTTAATTCACTAAAAGCGGGGTTAATTTGTAGTATTTCTCCATCTCCACGGGTGATCATAATGCCATCTAACGATGCATCAATAATACGGTTAGCAAGATAGAGGTTTTTCTGCGATTTACGCAGTGCCAAGTCTCGCTGTACAAGTACCTTCTCTAATTCACTACAATAAGCTGTTTCTATTTCGGTTAGCACATTTTTAAGAGGCAATAAACCTATCACCTTCGCTGAGCTAGGGTCTTTAACGACTAAATGGCGAATTGACTTTGCTGTCATTAGTCTATAGGCATCAAATAAGCTATCTTTTGGGCTAACTTGTAACAGCGGGTATGTTGCTAATTCCCAACATGGCATACGCCAATCAGGGTTAAGTAGCATGTAGGCAATATCTCGTTGCGTAATTATGCCATATTCCGCCAAGTTACTGTGATACACTAAAACAGCTGTAACACCACGTAAACGCATCACTTCTATTACTTTAGAAACACAATCAGTCGCTTTTAAGATAATAATATTGCGATCGTAATGATCGTCAATAGGGCGAAAATGTAAATAATGATCCAACCCTTGATTGCGGACAATATCTGATAGCGATACTACACCGACAGGCTGGTTGTGTTGATTCTTTACTAGTAAATGGCGAATACCTAGCTGATGAAACTTTATTGTGGCTTCGCTGAGGGTTTTATCGACTTGTATATCATGCACCGGAGTGGTCATAGAGGACCCTATGATGGTATTTACAAAATCAGGGTTATTAAAATTAAGCTTTACACAGTCTGACTCTGTCCAAATCCCTACTATCTGCTGCTCCTTTGTTACGAAGATTGAACTTACTCTTTGCTTTCGCATTAACCTAACAGCTGCAACTAACGGAGTCTGATGATCACAAGACAATAATTGATTAGAAAAAATATCTTTAATTTGTAATTGGCGGTTATCAGATACCATTACATATAGCCTCGCATTCTTACTAGAATGCGCAGTATAATGTTGTACACGTTTTATACTTTGATTAAGAACAAACTATGACAATAAAATATTACCCATTATTGCTGTGCCTAGAAGAAAGTATTGAGTATATTCAAAATGAAAATGATCTAAACGATGCAACTTTTTACCTATCGCAATCACAAAAAAGTATAGCGATATGCTTATATAAAACAGGGCAATGCTATGATTTATATGGTAATGAAAAACCGATGTTAAACTTACAGCAGCTCACTGAAAAGGTTCAACAAGCATTGATAGATGATGGCCAATGCTGCGTGCAAAAAGTGCTGCTAGAAACTCCCCAGCAAGCATTTGACTTACTCGCTCATACAGACCATTAAACTTACCCTTCGACCAATATTTTAATATGGGTAGACACGCTGCGCCCAAGTGCTGACAACGCATAACCGCCTTCTAAAAATGAAATAATCCCCTTTGCTTGTGTGTCTTTTAGCACTTTAATCACTTGTTCAGTTAGCCATTGGTAGTCAGCTTCAACAAATTGTAGACCAGCCATATCGTCTTCAATATGTGCATCAAACCCGGCGCTGATAAAAATAAGCTCAGCATTAAATTCGCGTAATTTAGGTAGCCATTGTTGATTGAATAGCGCTTTTAAATCTTCTCCCTTGCTCGCAACAGGCAGTGGAGAGTTAATAATATGCTCGTTATTTTCGATTTCAGTGTTAGGGTAAAACGGATATTGAAACAACGAGCAAAATAAAATATCGCTACGCTGCCTAAAAATATCTTGCGTACCATTACCATGGTGAACATCAATATCTAAAATAGCAATACGCTCAACACCTTTTGTTTTTGCATATTCAACAGCAATCGCTAAGTTATTAAATACACAAAACCCAGATGATGTCTTTTGATTTGCATGGTGCCCAGGCGGGCGCACATTACAAAATGCGGCGTCAAGGTTGCCTTCTAACACTTCATCCACAGCTAATATGCCAGCCCCTACAGCGCGTTCAATTGCTTTAAATGAATCAGGGCATAGCAATACATCATCAGCAAATTGTTGAGTGCCATGTTGTGGTATCGCTGCACAAACGGCTTTGATATGTGACGATTCATGAACCAACGCAAAGTGCGACATATCGGCTTTTGGTGCCTGCATATGTGCAACAGTAGCATCAACGCCTGAGGACAACAGGCGATCTGTAATAGCATCTAAACGTTCAGGGCATTCAGGGTGATCCATGCCCATCTTGTGCTTTCTACAATGAGGGTGGCTTATCACAGCTGTACGCATAACAATCCCTTATTAAATATTTGTATAAGTGTATCAAGCAAAACATTCCTAAACAGTGCGACTTTGGTGTTATTTATGATTTAACTTATATAAAAAAGTGGTTACCAGAGACTTTATACCTTTAGATGTTTTTCTTCGCTTGCATACTTTGATATAACAGCCACTCTCGCTGTGCTCGCTCTAAATTATGATCGGCAATATGACTTTGAGCTTGTATTGAAGCAACGTAAGCTGGCGAAAAACGATGCTCTAAAGCACCGTTTAAAACATGTTGCACATACCAATCAAACGGCAAATGATCATCAATAAAAGTGTTAGCAATATAGCTATAAGCTTGTACCATGCCGTGTTCTAGGGCTTCAACCTCAAGTGTTGTACGGTCGTAGCGCGCCCCTTCAATAGCATCTAACTTGGTTATTTCACACTCATCTAAGGCGTACAATACGCCCATAACTACATCGCTATCGCAGCCTGTTTTTTCTATAGTACATTTGGCTGAGCCATCAGTGCTAAGCATATTAAATGTTAACTGATATTGGTATAGCTTAGCGACACCTAAGCATTGCGCCTTGGGCAAACGAGCAAGCAGCCTTTGGCTAGACATATTTGAGCCAAACGCAAAATTAATATAGGGCCTACTAATCATACTCTGTTACACCCTATCTTCATAAAACAACACGAACCGCTAACGCTATCAATACAACGCCTATACCTCTATCGAACCAATGCCCTGCACGTTGAAAAAATGCCCGAACACGTGCTTTGCTTAACACGATTGCTAAAAAAGAGAACCAAACCCAAGTAGCCAATGCCATATACAAGCCATAAAAGGCTTGCACGCCAGTTGGAGTAGTTGGCGCGATAACCAAAGTAAACAGTGACAAGAAGAACAAGGTTGCTTTAGGGTTGAGCGCATTCACTAAAAAGCCGCGACGCATCGCTTGCAATGCCGTTTCAGCGTGTTGTTTGCATGTTGCCTCTTCACCTTGTGATTGAGACGCAGGTTTAGCACGCAATGCTTGCAACCCCATATAAGCTAAATACGCGCCTGCTGCGTATTTAAGCAAATTAAATAGTGCTGGTGATTGCGATAATACAATCGCAACACCAAGCAAACAGTAGCTAACATGTACTAAAATACCTAATGCTACTCCTCCACTGGTCCACAATGCATTGGCACGGCCACGCTGAATGCTTTGTTTTAATACCAGCGCAAAATCAGGTCCGGGACTTGCTACTGCAAAAAAATGAGCCAACGCGATGAGTAAAAATTCATCTAAATATTCAAACACCACTTTGCTCCTTTAACATCAGCAGTGCGGGATTAGGCGCGTCTTTTACATAGCTTTCAATTTGCTTACGTGCTTTCTTATATACACTTTTTAGATGCGGCTTCAGGTGTTTTTTACCATCCACTTGTGGTTTAAAAAAGCAAACTAAGGCATGCATAAAAACAGTTTGCGCTTCAGTTAAGGCTGCCTGACGATTGGCATAAGGGTTATAACATGAGCCACACCCTCCTTTAAACTGATACACCGTGTTGCTCATCATCACGCCAAAACCCATAAAACATGCTAATGCATCGCTGGCAGCTGCGACTTGCGGCTCACCACCTGGTGGCATGATACCTTTTTGATAAATCATCACCGTTGCTAAACTGCCGGCAAAACTGGCAACCAAATCTTGCGGTTGGTTAATTTGATTTGGATTGTACGAAAGCTGAACATCATGCACAGGTTGAACGTTTAACATCGCCTGTTCACCACGCATTGTATCGCTAAAACTAAATACTGGCATACTTTGATGCGCAGGCAAATTAATAGGGCTGACCAATTGTAATGGCCATGCTTGCAAACCAGCATACTCACGAACTCGTTTGAATACGGTTTGTGCCATTTGTTCAACACTTGATACTTGATCTGGGAAATACTGCCCTGTAGGTTCAATTATTTTTGTATCAGATAAAAAGTACTGAGCATCAAAGTGCTCACATGCCCAAATAAATGTATCCATTAGCCATGCAACTTCGGAATCATTT
Organism: Pseudoalteromonas holothuriae; assembly: GCF_945859825.1. Lineage (GTDB taxonomy): Bacteria > Pseudomonadota > Gammaproteobacteria > Enterobacterales > Alteromonadaceae > Pseudoalteromonas > Pseudoalteromonas holothuriae. The sequence goes on along the minus strand of NZ_CAMAPC010000001.1, from coordinate 414,308 downwards.
AACAAAGGTTTTGATTTAAATAACGCTAGCATAATTACTCAGTTCTCGTTGCCCATTCCCAGGCTTGTGTATTGTATAGTGGTACTGTAGACAACGCATGGTGGTGGCTACCGCTGGTTTCTTTCGTAGAATAAGATAAATACAATAGTGTGCGTGCTTTGGTGTCATAAATACGACGTACTTTTAATGATTTGAATAAAATACTCTTAGAGGTTTTAAATACAATCTCACCATCTTTAGACAAATCTACTTGCTGCATTTGCTGCGCTGTAATTGCGCCAGTTTGACGGCAGGCAATCGACATATCTGAAGGGTCTGAAAAGTCAAAATCTGCTTCAACATGACTAATATGACAAGTAACACCTGTCACGATAGGATCTTGTTGTGCCGAGACCACCACATCTTTAGTCGTAAACAAACCTAAGCTCACTTTAGCCGCATCGTCACTACAACCACTCAAAGTCATCACAGCAGCTATCGTTGCCAAAAAAAATCTGTATTTATACATCTAGTATTTCCATATCAATGGCCTAAAATATACGCCCATTTACGCATATTTGGACCAATAAGTCATCATGCCACATATAATCATTGAACACGCAGAGCACTTACCTATTCCAACTCAGCAATTGATAGAACATATTCATCTCGCAACAGAGCAAACAAAGCTCTTTGATGTCAGCACAATAAAAACTCGTGCTCTTGGTTACACGGCCTTTAAATTACAACCTGGGAAATGTGGTTTTGTACACATTCAAGCACATTTGATTGCAGGGCGCAGTGAAACGCAAAAGCAATTGCTTAGTGATACGCTTTTAAACACATTAAAAGCGATATTTGATAATAACTGGTCACTCAGCGTTCATCCATATGACTTACAGCCTGAGATATACCGAAAAAACTGATCAAAATAACGCAATCACGTATAATGACCATCCACTAAAATTAAAGATAAAACATTATGAAGTTTCCTTGCCGACTAGATAAATTTTTAAGTCACCTAGCCCAATTGCCACGCACCAAAGTCAAAGCGGGTATTAAAAAACGTTATGTGACGGTTAATGGTAAAATAGTAACGAAATTTGATCATTCTATTACTCTGGACGATCTCGTCACTTGGCAAGGTGAACGCCTACAGTACTTGGGTAAGCGCTATTTTATGCTGAACAAACCGGTCGGATATGTCTGTGCTAACAGTGACGAAATGCACACTACCGTATTCGAATTATTGAATGAACCAAACTTAAAAGATTTTCATGTTGCTGGCCGCCTAGATATCGACACCACAGGGCTTGTTCTGATCACCAACGATGGTGATTGGTCTCATCAAATCACCTCTCCTAAAAAGCAAAAATTTAAAACCTATTTAATCGAAACTCAAGCACCGATAACAGAAGAAGCACTTCAACAGCTACGAGATGGTGTGCAGCTACATAACGAAAAGCAACCAACTCAACCCGCTATTGCTGAACAACTTGCCAGCTATAGTTTGCGCTTGTCTATTTGCGAAGGTAAATACCATCAGGTGAAACGTATGCTTGCAGCTGTTGGCAATAAAGTGATTGAATTGCATAGAGAAAAAATTGCTGACATTACACTAGATAACACCTTAAAAAGTGGTGAATATCGCCCTTTAACAGAACATGAGATAAACATAATCAATGCAAGCTAAGTATATTTCCTCCTCAGTATGAGGAAATATCATCTCTATTTGTGACCAAATACGCTATATGTTACTTACATGATTTCAATAAACATGATAGATAATAATACTCTATTATCTGAAAGGGGCGTATCGTGCTATCAGGTTTAACATTAAGAATTAAAATAATACTTTTCGCAGCGGCTATTTTCCTCTCACTTTTATTAGTCGCCATTTTAGGATTACAAGCATTACGTCATGCCAGCGAGTCTGACAACATAGCGCGAATTAATCAGCTAATGAAAAGCACTGCAAATATCGTGGCACAGTTTGAAGAATACGTGCAAACAGGCGCTCTAAGCGAAGAAGAGGCAAAAAAGCTGGCAACACAAATGCTCAGAGAAAATAAATACCATGACTCTGAATATGTTTATGTAGTTGACGATAAACTAAACTTTATTGCCACTCCACACGACCCACAGCTTCACGGGACCAGCTTTAACGACTTTAAAGATGCTAATGGTAACAGTATTGGTCGTATGGTTGAGCGGCTGGTAGGGCGTAAAACGAATCAAATTATTACTTACCAATGGGATTCTAGGCGCGAAGGCGAAGTCGTAGACCTCACTTCTGTGGTGCAAAAAACACCTGAGTTTGGCTGGTATGTCGGCACAGGGATCAGCGCCAAAGAAGTAGATGAACGTTACTGGAGTACAGCGCAGTGGTTGCTTAGCCTTTCATTATTCATCGCCGTTGTATTAACTTTTGCACTGGCAAAATTTGGCTTTAGACTCTCAAATAAACTGGGCGGTGAACTTGACGAAGTACTCTCCATAGTTAAGCAAGTTTCTCGTGGCAATTTAAGCTCCCCAATAAATACCAGTAACGCCAAAGACGATAGTATTATCGCGGCCATGAGTTACATGCAAAAAGGTCTACAAGGTGTGGTTGGCGGAATAGCATCAGTAAGTGATGCACTTAAATCACAAAGCAATGATGGTGAGAAGCGCTCAAATGAACTAGAACAACTCACTCACAGCTTAAGTAGCGAAACGCAAATGGTCGCCTCTGCAATTACCCAGTTAACCGCCTCAGCGCAAACAGTTGTTGAGCATGCTGACCAAACAGCAAACTCAGTTCAAGAAGCTGAAAACCAGGGGCAAAATGCCGACAAACTCACTACGGAAGCTGCCAAAACAATTGTATTATTGGAGCAGCAAATTGACAGTGCAGGTAATAATATTCAGACCTTGGACGAAGAAGTTAGCAATATCGCCAACGTACTGAGTGTGATTCAAAGCATTGCTGAACAAACCAATTTACTCGCCCTTAATGCTGCTATAGAAGCTGCACGTGCAGGTGAGCAAGGCCGAGGCTTTGCTGTAGTCGCTGATGAAGTTAGACAGCTTGCACAGCGCACTCAAACTAGCACTGAAGAAATTCATACTATGATTGTTAAACTACAATCTGCTACACAAGAAGCGAAATCGTCGGTTACTGTGTCCATTCACACCAGTGAAAAAACCGTAACCATGTCAAAAGAGGCAGGCGAAGAGCTGCGTAAAGTTGCCAGTTCATTGAGTGAGATATCACAGATGAGTCACCAAATAGCGCATGCAGCAAAAGAGCAGCTTGAGGCCGGGGAAGATACTGCACGGCGTATAGTGACCATTTCTGACACCGCCTCGCAAACCGAGAGTGTATCAGAAAAAGCACATCATGCTACCGATAGCATTAAAGAGTTAACGGTTAAGTTAGAAGCGGAGGTAGCGAAGTTTAGTTGCTAGGGCTTGTTGAACTTTAAGGTATGAATTTTGTTCAAAAAAAGCTTTCAGTGCTCGAAACGAGCAATACAGCATAATAGCTTATGTCAGTTGCGAGTAAAAAAGTTGTCGAAGCCTTTGTTTGTAGTATTTTCAGAGCAGCACCCTGCGCTTACACACCTATTACTACAGATTTAAAAGGGCCTTGCCGCCCTTTATTTTTATTTGCTGTGCAATATTTATAAAGCACAAGCGTCACTTGTAGCCAGCTCAGCCTCACAATTTATTGGCAACATCAAGGTTATTTTAGCGCCCCCTAAATCAGAGTCACAAATATTTAATTTACCATTATGGCTATTTAAGATACTGGCAACAATCGATAGACCTAAACCAATACCCGGTACATTACGACTACTGTCTAAACGCAAAAATGGTTTAAGTACCGCTGCGCGTTTATCCTCAGGGATACCTGCCCCATCATCTTCAACCACAATACATACATAATCGTTATCTAGATGAGTACTTACTCGTATCGTTTGTGAAGCAAACTTACAGGCATTATTAACCAAGTTTTCAACAGCTCTAGACAATAGCTTTTTATCTGCCCCAACGACTATATCAGGTGTTATTTGGCTAACTGCTTTAATATTGGAGTAAATAGGTGCACTTCGGCTAACAATTTTGTGCAGCATTTTATCTAATCTACAAGTTTGTACTTTAGGTTCTCGACGCGCTGCATTGAGCCCCACATATAAAAACCAATCATCTAATAGCTCATCTAAAGCATCTAAGTCTTCATCCATAAATTGAATGGTTTCTTGATATTCCTCGGTACTTGTGCAGCTGCGTGTCATATCGAGTGCAAAGCGTAAACGCGCTAATGGTGTTTTTAAATCATGCGAAATACCATTAAGCATATGTTGATGTTCTTCGAGTAAATTTTCAATTTTTGTCGCCATGGTATTAAAGTGACTAGCAAGTACGCTATAAGGTGCTGGCATTTGCGTTGACACACGCAATGACAGCTTGCCTTGCCCATAAGTTTCATAGGCATTAAGTAGCTTTTTGATATATTTTTTATGCATATGGACATAGCAATAAACAAACAAAGCCAGCACCACTAAAATGGTAACAAGTAACGATTGCCAATAAAGTAAATATGCCTGCTTATCAATGTGCATCTTCGACATTTTTAATATTTGCTCATTTCGCAAATAGTAAGCGGTCACTTTGTCTTGCGTCCAACCACTTATTAATTCAATCACGCTGCCATCTTGCGTTAATTGTGCCAAGTCGAGCTCTAAGTCTTGGGTATTTTGTATCGATAATAACTCTAATTCATAACCAAACTGACCAGACCAATAATGCAGTAAATCTTGGTCAATGGGCGCTTGAGCAGCTTGCTTATTAATGACTGAAAAAATACTGTCTACAATGGGTCGTTCTTCTTTTACTCGAATGTCGACATATTTAGTATCGAGTAAAATCACGGCAATAAAAATGCTACAGGTAAACGCTGCAGCACAATAGATAAATAAACGTTTAAACATTTGTTCACTCGCGTAATACATACCCCACTCCCCTAACCGTTTTTATGTACTTATAGGGAGGGACATTGTCGTTTATTTTTTTTCGCAATGAAGACAATCGCATATCTATAGAGCGGTCATGTCCATCATACTCGATACCTCTGACTGCGGAGATGATACTTGCTCTATCAAGAATCTCCCCAGGATGAGACATTAAATAATACATCAAGCTGAATTCAGCTTCAGTCAGTTCAATAGGGCTGTCGTCTAAGTGAAAACTGCGATTACTGGTATTAAGTGTCAAGTCTTGAATTTGAAATACTGACTTTCTACAACTTGGCGCTTGTCCCGCTAAACGGCTCAGTGCTTTCACTTTTGCGACCAAAATATGTGGTCTAACAGGCTTCGTAATGAAATCATGTACGCCTAGCGCAAGCGCATCTGCTTCTAAGTATTCATCATTACTGGCAGTCATCATAATAATCACGCCTGTAAACTCTGGAAGTATTTGTTCTAATACACTAATACCATTGAGCCTTGGCAGCATCATATCTAATAAGATGACATCAAAAAGTTCACCATTTATCTTCTCCAGTGCCACTTGCCCATCAAATGCACACGTGACTAGATAGCCTTCATGGCGCAGCACATGAGATATCATATGGCTTAACCGCTTATCATCTTCCACCAATAAGATGCGCTTTTTATTTGCCATTGCTTACTCCTTGCAATTATCTAATACTTTAAAGAATTGATTATTTTGTGTTATTTCAGCTGGTTTGGCGTGCGCACGCAAAGTCAGCTGCCCATCTCTCAACTCCATCAAGCGATCTGCTGTATGATAATAGTTATCATCATGAGAAACGATAATAACAACTTTACCTTGTGCTTTTAATGAAGGTACTATTTCTTCGTAAAATACTTTTTTAAATACCGGGTCTTGATCCGCAGCCCACTCATCAAGCAAGACAATAGGTTTATGTTCAATGTAAGATTGAATAAGCGCTAAGCGTTTTCTTTGTCCCTGTGAAAGCGAGGTCTTACTCCAGTTACCTTCTATGATTTCTACCGCTTTGTCTAATCTTAATAACGTAACCAACTGCTGCAATAACTGCACATCCTCAGGTGAGTCATTCACTAAAATACGTTTAAAGACCCAAAAGTCCGCTGCAATCAAACTAACGCACTCGCGATAACTTGGCAAATTATCAGCATCAACCGCAATATCACCATAATTCATAACCCCCTGAGTTGGGCTATACAACCCGGCGAGCAACTTAAACAAAGTCGATTTACCACTGCCATTGCCACCAATAATAAATGTGGCCTCACCCGCTTTAAACTCACACTCTACAGGACCAATTTGAAACCCTTTATCAGCGTTTTCCTGCGATTCATATTGATAAGTAATATTGCTCAACTTAAGATTCAAGTTACTACCTAATGCAGCAATTTCAGACTCTTCTTCAACTTCTTCATCGGATAGCTCTAAGCTTTCTATTTTCTTAAATGCGACCTTTGCTTCCATTAAATCAGTAGATGCTTGTGTCACTTGCTCAATCGGCTCAAGAATAAACAATAACGTTAAGATATAGCCCACCACCACGGTTTTCTCTAACCCTAGCGTCATACCTAGGTAATACAAAATCACCCCAAGTATTGCGAACAAAATAAATTGACCCCAATGTTCAAGCATGCCGAATAGAGTTAACGCGCCACGATTATTTTTTCTAAGTAGCTCTAAAGTACTTCGAATATCTGTTCTCACATGACTTTGGCGTTTTGAATCAAGAGAGAGTTCCTTTTTACCTTTAACAATAGCTTCATAGTGCTGCATTAAAGTATCGGCACACTCACGAATATTTTGTAAATATTTGCGTGATAGTAAAATGATGACCGTAAAGCTCAAGCCAGCAAAAGCAATTAAAGCAAATACATACATCAAGGCTGTGAGTGACAAGTAGGCCATATAAGCAATCGCACAAACAATGATGGAAATATTCGCAACCATTTGTGGCAACACCTGAAAAAACTTAATAGCGGTGTCTACATCTTTGCTCAATGTCGCATTCACTTTTGGTAACCCGACCTTTTCCACCCGTTCAAAAGAGGTGCCCAACACTTTATCAACTAAACGGCTATGTATATCGCGACTGGCATTAACGACTAAGCGAATTTTAACAAGTTCATTTATAACGCCAAGCCCCAGCAAAACTCCAATAGCAATGAAAAATTCTTGCGCTGAATATTCAATCGTATCAACACCAGAAGTAAGTGAGCTATTAATAATTTGCAGTACATGCATACTAATAACCCCCAGTAAAATCCCCATTGGTAGGGTAAAAGCAAAATACCAAAAGTACTTTTTATAAAGTCGATTTAAGCTTTCCAATTGAATTCTCTCTTATCCTTAAATTAATACATCAGTGCGCATACCTTCAGCATAAATGACTGAGTTGCACGTTAAGATATTTGTACCACAAATTGCAGAAAAACTTAGTAAGGAATAGTAATGGTATGACGTCTATCTACATTTACTGTTTATGGTTTTATACTAAGAAAAACGCCCATAATGGGCGTTTTGGCACTTAAGCAAGAGTAAATCCATCTGCCTCTTGTAAGAATGGAAAACGTCGCCTTACCTCTAAGAGCTCAGGCAAATCTAGCTCAATATTCAACACAACTTCCTTATTCGCTGCGTACAACAAGGTTTCTCCCAAGGGATCAACCACCATTGAATCACCGCTGTATGCCACTTCATTGCCATCTACACCAACACGATTAAGTGCAACCACATAACTTTGGTTTTCAATGGCTCTGGCAGGAACAAGGCTCTTCCACTGTAATGAACGCGCTTTTGGCCAATTTGCCACATACAAAGCAACGTCATACTGGCAATCCAAATTCCGCGACCACACAGGAAAACGCAAGTCAAAACAAATAAATGGTGCAATACGCCACTGACCTAGCTGAAAAATAGCTCGCTCAGTACCAGCGCTATATTGGGCATCTTCACCAGCAAACTTGAATAAATGGCGTTTGTCATAATGAGAGACTTCACCTTTAGGCGTTACCCATAAAAAGCGATTAACATATTTATTGTCAACTTGCATCATCATGCTTCCGCATATGACCGCATCATGCTGTTGTGCAATCGACTTCATCCAAGCAACCGTTTCACCATCGGTGCCCTCAGCAATACCTGCAGGTTTCATATCAAACCCGGTTGAAAACATTTCAGGTAAAACAATTAAATCTCGACCTGAAACAGTTTCTAATTGCTGCTCAATAGCAGCTCTGTTTGCTGCTGCATCTTGCCAAGCTAAATCTAATTGCAACATGCTCAACTTTAATTTTTCGCTCATCTTCTCGTTCCACTTAAGCGTCGTACAAATGTTCCATAAATACCTTTGCAGTGATCTCTTCGCTGATTTCTGCTAGCGGATGTTGATCGGCTGGCGATTTAATCAAACCTGATGCAACACAATGATCTAACAAGGTCGTCATTAATTTAATATCCAGTTTAGGGCAACGGATATCAGTCTCTTTTAACAATGCTTGAATACGTGATGTATCGTATTTTGCCTGCTCAGACAAATCATCTTCATCACTAACCAATGCCAAAATATCAGTAAAGCTTGAGTGATAAGGTTTGCCATTGAGTAACATGCGATCTTCATGCAATGCTTGAAAATAATCATCGCAAGGCACATTGCGAACTTCATAACCATACTCACGCAGTAGGTCAACTATTGCATTGTAAGTAGGTGGATTCGGGTTAACTAAATTGAAAGTTTGCCCCTGAACAGTATGTATATTTTTTACCACTGCTAGAGACGCTTTAGCAACATAATCTACCGGTGTTATATCAAAGTCATCCGTTGAGTGAAAAGTGTAACCCGTTTCAACTAATGCTCTGATCATCTCATAATAGATACCTTTTACCGTCGTTCCAGACAGCGGGTAACGACCATTTTGACTGTCACCCCAAATATTACCAGGGCGAACAATCGCAACTTGTAAGCCCTTTTGTGATAACTCATTCAGCATGACTTCGCTTTCAAATTTAGTTTGCTCATAGCCCATATCATCAAAGCACTGGCCATAATCTACTTTATCTTCTTTAAGCACAAACCCTGATTCATATAACTTAGAGCCAACCACCGAAAAGCTTGAGGTATAAAGTAGTGGAATATTTGCTTCCATACATAACTTAGCAACACGCTCTGTACCAGCAACATTCTCTTCACGCAAAGATGGGTATTCAGCAATCAAAGATAATTTAGCGGCGCAGTGAATAACAACTTGAGCTTGAGAAGCCAAAGTAGCGTAATCATCACTATTGAGGCCTAATAAGTCTTTGCCTATATCACCATAGACAACACTAATACGTGATAATTGATCCCCGACCTTACTGTCAGAGTCATACATATCAACCATCTCTAATATTCTGCTTCGTGCATTATCTAAGTCTTTTTCGCGTGACATGCAATATATTTTTGCACTCGTGGTGGTCAGTAACTCAGTTAAAATACGTCCACCCAATACGCCTGATGCACCAGTCAATAAATAGTTATCTGGTAAAAACGCTGCGTTATTGTTCATGTTAAGTCCTTACTATTGTTCCATTAAATTTCACGTTTTACGCTACATAGCACCAACTCGCATGCCACCATCAATTGTGATCACTGCAGAGTTAAGATAGTTCGTTTTACAAGTTGCTAAAAATTGTACGACTTCTGACACATCATCTGCATTGCCAAAGCGCCCGATTGGCACCGTACGACGAGCAAACTTTGCTTCTTCAGCATCAGGAATACTTTCGTTTTCAAGAAACTGGTCAAACATTTGTGTCTTACAAATACCCGGTGCAACACACGTTACACAGATATTCATAGGCCCAAGTTCCTGTGCCCATGATTCAGATGCTTTAATGAGCCCCGCTTTAGAAGCCGCATAGGCTGCACTACCACCTGACCCCCAAATACCCGCAACTGAGCCAATATTTATGATACGTCCATATTTTTGCCTTACCATGGCTTGGCTAAATATAGTCGTACAATTAAACGCACCGGTTAAGTTCACATCAAACGTCTGCTTTGCCGACACTAAAGAGTCCATTTTTAGACAAAAGGCCTTGTGCAAAATGCCAGCATTGTTAACCAGCACAGTGATAACACTGCTCTGTCTTTGCTGCAATTGGTCATATACCGATTGCACACTTTGGGTGTTGGTCACATCCATAACAAATGTCAATAAACGTTCATCATCCAAGCTGTGCTTTAATGACGCCAACTTATCTTCATTCAAATCAACTGCTGCTACTGTATAATTTGACGCGAGTAAGGCGCGGCATATCGCCGCTCCAAACCCACCAGCAGCACCTGTAACAACTGCTATTTGCTCTACCATGAGTATCAAAGTCCTTTAGGGAAGGTGATATCAATGATCTGCTTTGCATTAGCCATCGCAGGGTAGATACGCTCTTCAAAGAACGACACATCATTTTGATTAATCATCAAGTTTGAATACATACGAGATAATGGTGAGAATTGAATACCATAGCGTTTGCATATTTCACGAATGATGATGTCACACATCTTCACCTTGGCGGTGTACCCTTCAGAGCGGTCAACCAACTCATTTTGTGAGTGGAATACCATGCCAGTTGGCATACCTTGCAGTACAAGTGGCATATCCGAAGCATGAGCTGCTTTTACAAAAATGTCCGCCATTTGTGACATAATGCCACCCATACGGTCATAACAGCCTGGCTCATTTTCAATCAAATCAAAGGTCGCTTTGATTGCCGCTAAACCCATCGGGTAACCATTGAATGTTCCAGCGTGAATGATCTTACCTTTGGTGTAATAATCCATAATATCTTTACGGCCAACAATGGCAGAAATAGGCACCGCGCCACCGCCAAGTGCTTTACCAAGCGTAGTAATATGTGGAGTAACACCAAGTAACTTCTGAGCACCACCCAAACCAAAACGCACACCCGTGATTACTTCATCAAAAATCAACAGTACGTTATGCTTCTCACAAGCTGCTTTTGCACGCTCTAAGTACCCATCTTTTGGTAAGATACCGCCACCATTCATACAGATTGGTTCCATCAATACAGCAGCAATTTCATGACCATGCTGCTCTAAAGTGCGCTCTAGGATTTCTGGGTCATTCCAAGGCAACATAAATGTTTGATCTTGTAATGTGTTAGGGAAGCGACCTAACGTGTCCAGCATGTCGCCTTTGAACATTTCTGGTACTGGGAAGTCCTTTGAATCGGCATTAAAACGACCGCCTACGACATTATCCGCATTGCCATTATAGTGGCCATGAAAACGAACAAAGCGAGGTTTACCGGTGTAACCACGTGCTAAACGAATCGCATTTTGTACCGCTTCCGTACCACTTAAACTAAAGCGTACACGCTCAGCAGAAGGAACATTATCAATAAGCTTTTGACACACTTCATACTCAAGATCAAAGGTATCAACAGACGTCAATTTCTGCATGTTCTCAATCAATATTTGATTGTATTGCTCATTATTGTGGCCAACAAACAAAGCACCGAATTTACAGAATAAATCAAGGTGTTCATTACCATCCATATCCCAAACACGTGACCCCTTTCCTTTAACGAATGGTACTATCAGTGCTCTTTCTGGATCTGCGAAATTATAGTGTGCACCACCTGGTAGTACATCCCATAACTTTTTAAAGTACTCTTTTGACTCTGTCAGATCTAATTTTTGATTTACTACTGTATTCATTTTCTTTATTTCTCCTTGAATAGAATCTAGCTTGGTTTCTTCCTTCTCAAAGTGCTGCTCAGTGCTTGCACTAAATTGCTGTAATCTGATTGGGAAGGTTCCGTCTTGGCATTGTTCAATACCAGAAACGGATAATGTTTTTGCAATATTGACACGGGTTAAGTATGCAGCGCAGTTAAGTAGATAATTGGCTACACCCTCAACCGTGCGTTTTGGTGCGTCTTGCAAGTGACTTTCTTGTAACCAGTCATTGTTTGCCCCCATCGCTGGGCCACACCAAATTTGATAGTCGATACGACGTTGCGCATCTCCGGTAATTGCCCACTTTGATGATTGACCCAAATACCACTGGAATACCAAAGCCATTTTTCGTTTTGGATCTTTCTCAGCAGAGTCAGCAATACGTTGTAAGTTACGGCTAGCAAAAAAGGCTTTAGTGTCATCCCAAATTTGCATCAATGGCTTATGAAACATTTGTTTTTCTAGCTGTTGTTGCTCAGCTTCAGGAATTTGTTCCAAAGAATCATAGCGTTTATAAATTTGATACAACTTTTGCGAGCGCACCCCATACATCGTGCCTTTTTTCAAAGTCTGAACTTGAGCACCTAATTCAAACATATCAGCAGAGGGCGATGACACAACATCTGCCGTTGTCGCCCCCGACAGCATCTCACGTACTTGATCTGAAGTACCAGACTCCACACACGCTTGGTTAATAGAGCCAGTCACAACATACGCCGCCCCCATTGCATAGGCAGCGGCAACAGCTTCAGGACAGCCAATGCCGCCAGCAGCCCCCACTCGAACAGCTTGCTGGTAGCCATGCTGCTTGTGCATACGAGTTGCTAAACGCAACATTTGCGGGAAGATACATGTTAATGAACCATGATCGGTGTGGCCGCCAGAATCCGCTTCAACCGTAATATCGTCGGCCATCGCTAACTGCTCGCTAAGCTTGGCTTCAGTTTCGGTTAAATGACCACTGGCAACGAGTTTTGCCACTATTTTGCCCGGCGCTGGCGCTAAAAACTTGGTCGCAACTTCAGGGCGAGAAATTTTAGCAATCACTCTTTGCGCTGGCACAACCTGACCATTGATCAGCTGAGCCCCTTTTAAACGGAAGTACACTAAAGCAGCCGTCAAATTAATATATGCTGCTGCTTCAACTACCTTTACACCATTATCTAGGCACAGCTGCACAACTTGCATTTCCCAATCAGGGTCAGCAGGGTTATGTAGCATATTCATGGCAAATGTTTTATCGCCAACCGCTTGTTTAATCTCAGACAAGCTTTGCGCTATACGCTCTAGGGTTAGTCCACCTGCGCCGAATGAGCCAAGCATACCGGCGTTTGCAAAAGCAGCGACCATCTTCGCAGAGTGAATACCATTGGCCATGGCGCCACCCATATAGGCATAGTTCAAACCATATGCTCGTCTAAATGATTCACTGCCTAGTTTATTTGGCGTAACAGCAGGAATAACACCTGCTACTTCACTCAGTGAGATCTGATCTGCCACTAATTGACTTAATGGCATCAGTGTATTTACAGACTTCTTTGACCATACTGCCAAGGGCAAGTCTAGTGTGGCCAAGTTGTCTTGGATTTGCATTAACATCGTCATACAGTTTGTGCTCTCATTGTTAATATCGACTCTAAATCACCTTCGTAACAAACATACATGTCATCACATAAGCCTATTACTCGGTCTTCATAAAGCACTTCGATAACCGCTGTGATCTCCAAATTAGCGTTATTGGCTGTCAACGGGGTTACGGTGATATCTTTGATAGTCATTCGGTAAAACAAGGTTTCTTGCTGATACTTAACCTCACCACGAAACTTAGCACCTGACGTATGACCTGATTTAGTCACCAACTTAACACCTGCTAATTGCGGTAACTTCAGGTAATACATATAGAAAGAGAACAGTTGCTGACTACCTTCTACAATAAAGGTTCCTGGCACACATGGGTCATTCTTAAAATGTGCTTTAAAAACCCAGTGATCTGTAGAGATATCCATTTCACCCAGCATCTGCCCTAACTGCCATGCACCACCTTGGGGGTCAAACTGCGATACTCTATCCAACATGCGATGACACGGACCATATAAAGCAATGGCGCTGTTATCGCTATATCGTTCACCAAAGCATTGCGATAACTGTCCTGCATTCAATGCCGCAATTTGCGCACTATCAAAACTTTGATACTGACTCAATTTTGCAAGGTCGATTGGATTTTGTTGTGGTTTTGCAGTAAAGAACACACCCTTATTGTTCATGCTTTTACCGCTTTGCTTTTGTAAGTCTTCGCGATAGAAAAACCCTGACGCAGCGACTAACGTGAAACAATGACGCTCATCAGAATCGTAAGGACCTTGCGCGTAACAGTCATATTCGTAATCAATCAGTACGTTGTTACCCATCTTTTTAAATGACGTCATACGTACAACGCCACGTAACACCTCACCGGGTTTAGGAAACGCACCATGGACGGTAGTTTCACTATTTACAGCACGATAAGAATGTTGGCCCTGAAACATTTCATCACAGCCAATTAAGGTAAACGCCACTATCATCGCATGCGATGATTCCAATGATACAAATGACGGTACTTGGTCTTTAACGACATACCAATCATCTGGTGAAAGGTCGTATTCCCAATGAATTTCACACGGCTTCAGCTGACCACGCTGTGCAGTACACGATAAAATACGTGATACAAACATATACGGCCATGATGGCATGCGAGTACGAACCGGATATTGATCCGCCGCAGCGTAATCAGGCCCTAACACGTTTGCAATCAAACCATCCGTCATTTCATGTAACTGTTGCTCGTTAAACAGAGCGCCCGCTGAACGCGTAGACACAGGAATATTTTTCACTTCAGGTGCAAGACGCCCGTAACGAGGGTCAAGTAACACTGATTGAGCCGCTCTTGCACTTGTCACTGGTGACATAACCGGCGCAGACTCAGCACGCGTTTCTGCAGCTTTACCCTGTGGCTTCTCAGCTGCAAGCAATGATGCTGTTGTTGCAAAGCTGGTACGCATTGCTTGTAAAAATGCACTGTGTGTTTTGGCATTTTGAGCAAGCGCAGTTAACACTTTATGCTTGGCTGTTTGACTCGGCACTTGCATATTAGCGAGTTCATTTACTTTCGGCTTTTCAACAACTGGTTTTGATTGCTCATTCGATGCAGTTTGCGCCGTTTCAGCCTCTACTGATGTCACTGTACTTACGGGCTCTATCGGTTGCGTCTGCGGTTGAACACTCTGAACCTCTTGAGTCGCATCAGGTGCACTTGTTTGCGCAACTTCAATTGGTGCAAATCGCTCACGACATGCAGCAAACTCAGCCATAGTGGCATCATTTACTAGCGTTTCAGGTATTGTTTGCTCACCCGCGACCCAAATTGTCTTGAACAAACCTTTGGGTTTCTCACCAGAGAGGTTTGCAAATAGACTCTTAAGTCCTTTATCTTCATACTTATCTGCCGCACCTAAAATCATATGGCTGTATGTTCTATCTAACCCCATGCCACTGATTGCGCCATAACGTAATTCATCGCTATGTTGAGACTCATGGCGAAGTAACAACCCCGCTTGTTCATGTGATATGAACTGCTGCTGCGACAATGATGGTACTGCTGGCAAACGTCTACGATAGAGATTTAACGCAGTACTAATTAAGCTGGTGATATAAGACGCGCCATGCAAGTGACCAACATGCTGTTTAATATTAGACACTGTTACCGGTTGAGTAACATCGCCATAAACAGACAATAGTCCCTGCTTTTCGGCACTATCTTCAGTAGCAATACCACTGGCATGTACCTCTAATAGTCCGACTTGTTGCGCCTCTATGCCTGCGCGACTGAGAGCTGATTTTGCAGCCACAGCAATACACTGCTCATCAGGCACAAATTGTGTTCCATTATCAACAGATTGCGCAAAACTTAAGGCGTCAATGGTGGCATAAACACGGTCTTTATCTGTCACATCAGTGCTTGATTTGAGCACAACCACACCACCGCCTTCACCGAGCTTCCAACCTTTACTTTCGATTAAAGGTTTACCCGGTTGAGCAATATTGATAGGTGAGCGCTGATTAGCAAACATCACCCCTTCAGCACTACCGCCAAAGCTGCCACCACCAACAATCACGGCATCAACTTGCCCAGCTTCTAGCAGTAGCCGTGCAACATCTATGGCTTTGGCAATTGAGTTTTCATGCGACTGCAGCGTAAAAGCAGGACCATTGAGTTTTAACAACGCAGAAATACGACTAGAGACAATATTACCAATGCCCCCTGTCACCCCTTCAACCGTTGGTTCAGGAAACAGCGCATCTTTGGTCAAAGTCTCTAACCGTGCTAACTCTTCGTCTGTCAACTCAATGTTTGCTTTAGCTAAGCTGTCTTTTAACTGCCATGCCATTTCAGTTCTGGCTTGATAACGTAAGCCATTACAATCATCATCACCTGCAACAATCACCGCAATATTGCGTACTTGCCCATCACGCTCGTAACCTGCATCTAAAAATGCTGCTTCGGCTAATGGCATAAGCGATAAATGTGATAGCAGGTGTAACCCAGCTACATTAGGTGGAATCTTGTAACGTTGGCAATCAAAGATGAAATTATCTAAGAATGCTCCAGTGGGTAGCTCTGTCAAGCCATAACGTGCAAGTAAAGACTCACATTGCTCGATACCAGACCATCGTTTTTGTGGCAATTTACTAAAGTTATGTTGACCTTGGTCTATCAACTTATCTAAATCTACCAACTCATTAACTTGAGGCAAACACGCACTCAAACCAACTATCGACAAATTTGTTGATGGTGCTGAGGATACCTGCTCAGTTGTAGGCTCTATGGCATCTTCAGAACAGATCACTAAGTGACCATTTACACCGCCAAAACCAAAGGCATTGACACCAGCCACTTTACCCTTGCCTTGTGCAGGCCAATTTATTGCAGAACGCACAACTGAATCGATGGTTAGAATACCTGATTCACTGCCTACAAAGTCTTCAACTCTTTGCGTTGCTGGCACTTGGTCATGCTGCATAGACAGGAGTACTTTGAAAATACTCACCATACTAGATGCTGTTAACGCATGACCAAAGTTTTGCTTGTTAGCGCCAATTTTTGGCAAGTTCTGAGCGCCAAAAAATGTCGCAATGGAGTTGAGTTCAACTTTATCACCTACAGGCGTACCTGTAGCGTGACACTCAACATAGTCGGGGTAGCGACTGGTTTGCGAATAAGCCCGTGATAATGCTAATTGCTGACCTTTACTATCAGGTACCAGCATATGTTTTGCACCGGCATCATTAGATAAACCAATCGCATCAATCACACCATAAATTTTGTCGCCATCTGCTTTGGCATCACTGTAGCGTTTTAAAGCGAGTACACCTACCCCTTCACCCGCTTTTAATCCACCAGAGCGTTTATCAAATGGCAGTGACTCGCCATTTTTATCTGGAAATGCTTTGAGTACATTAAATCCATGATTGATATAAATGTGATCAGCTTGACATGTCGCGCCTGCTAACATGATATCCGCTTCACCTGCCTGTAAATGCTTACATGCAAGGCTTATCGAATAAATGCCCGAAGAACATGCACCATCAATGGTGTATGTTGGCCCTTTTAAGCCCAGTGCTTGCGCTGTAACTACCGCATTATGACTACCGATAAACAAGTTATCCATTGACCAGTCACGACCTTGCCAATACTTGCTAAATGCAAAGTCTTCGCGGCCGATTAAAGTTTGCAGATATGGCGTCAAAATCTCATGATACATACCACTTACCAACTGCTTTGCAGCATGCGTTGGCATATTGATATTGCCCAGCACTAAACCGGTGCGAGATACCGCCTTTTCAACATCAGCAGAGCTCACATCCTTTAGAGCTTGGGCAGCGGCATGTAAAGTCCATTGAAATACCTTATCAAACTGCTTAAGTGTTTGCTCAGCAACTTTGAAACCGTTGAGTTCAATATCAGACTTTCTAACATAGCCATTTTTACTGTAGCCTATCTTATCAATCGTCCCCTTTTCTGGATGCTTGTAGTGCGCAGGAGACACACCAAGCTCTTGCTCAGAGATCTCACTTGTTACATCAGTCCCCTGTTCAAACACTTTCCAGAGTTTTTCAGGGGTGTCGGCTTCAGGGAATATGCACCCTAAGCCGACAATGGCTATTTTATCCTTCATGTTCACTCACACCCTTAAGCAGCGCATTTTCTGATTCAGAAATCGACGCTAACTGTGTGTACTTAACCCCAGTGAATCGATAAGCTAACTCATGACGCGCGTTATAAACTGAAATATCAGATATCAATGTTTGTTTGTTGCAAGAGACAATGTCAGCAGCCACATAAAAATCGTCATCAAAATTAATATCTCGATGCTTTTCTATATGCTGTACACCCAGTGGTAAACCGACCGTTTGCTTATGATGACGAAGCCATAAATAAGGGACTTGAACAAATACGTCGGCGATAAAACCATTAAACTGTCTAAGTTCATTGAATTGACCTAAACCGACTTGCTCAGTGCTTAAATGACACAATGCCAAGATACTTTTATCATCGTGTTGTACAACTTTATCAATACCTTGCAATGCACGCCCATGGAAAACATAACCATGTTCGCCATTATGATAAATAGGCAATGGTAAGACTGCCGTACCTTGTGTTTTGGCCGCATCAAGCTGCGCCGGACTGGCTTCAGCTTTGGCCACAAGTGCAATACTTGCTTGATAGTGTTTAAGCGCATTGCCGTCTTTAAGTCCTACCACTTCAAGACTAAGTTGCAATTTGCTACCTTGGTGCTTATCAGCAGTAATAACACACTGATAGTCATCACTTTGTTTACCATCAAATACAATGCCTTTTAATACTGCAAAGTCGTTGATTTCGCTTAATGAAAAGCCAGGGTAGAAATTTAAACTCTGCTCAATCATCCAATGTAATGAGAACATCGCAGGTAAAACCGCATGACCACCTACCTGATGGTCAGCCAACCCAGCAGTGGTAGACTCCAACAAAGTACGCGTTACTTTTTGCGGATCATGATATTGCACTGACACTGGCTTTTTATCAGCATGGTATGTTCGACCACCAATGATTACTTGCGTACTACTGCCCGAAGTTACATCTAGCTCAGCAACACATGCCGCAAACCCAGTTGGTTTATCAATCAGTACTAAATTGCGACTTTCATAAGCTTTTTTCAGCACATCATTAACCATGCCGCCATCCCATGGCCCCCAATTTATTGAGCGGACCAAACAACTTGGATATTGACGTTTGATGGTATCTGCAACACGAGACAGTACTTCATTAGACATTGAGTAGTCTGTTTGACCTGCATTGCCAAAGAAGCCAGAGACGGATGAAAACAACAGCACAGTTTCAAGCTTTGCTTTATCCACCAGTGATAAGATGTTTTGCAGACCTAAAATTTTAGTATCAAAGACCAAAGCAAAATCATCTAACGACTTGCGCTCAATCTTTTTATCAGCCAAATTACCAGCGCCGTGAATAACACCCGTTATTGTACCAAGCTCTTTTTCTGCACTGCTAATCACTTGCGCGAGCGCTTCTTTGCTCTGTACATCTGCCGAATAATAACGCGCTGGCGCACCTATTTCAGACAATGTGTCAAGCGTGTGATTAATTTCTTGTGTGCCTTTTACTGAGCGAATTAAAGCATCAACTTTTGCCGGTGTCATCGGCTCAGACTGTGCTTTTAAATGTGCGATAGCTTGTTTTTTCAGCTCAGCATCATCATTCACACCCTGCGCCCACTGTGGCTGCGCTTTCAACTCACTGCGTCCAAGCAGTACAAACCGACAACGGTAACGTTTTGCAAGCTCTATTACACAGCCGGCAGTTATGCCCTTAGCACCCCCACTGACCAAAATAACAGACTGTTCGTTAAGTACCGGTTGCGCAGCACGTTCTGTTACTGGCGTACGCTCAAGCAATAACTGTAAACGCTGCTCTTTCGTACGGCCTACATGACTTAAAGTGCGGTCAGAGTCAGCAAGCTCTATGGCAAATACATCATTCAATGCTTTTTTAGTCATACCTGCTTGTATGTCTAGATGACGACAATAAACATTTGACCACTCATAGTTCAAAGATTTAGTTAAGCCACTTAACGCACTATTTAAAGCACCATTTTTAGCGTCTTTACTGGTACCAAATTGACCATCATTTAAAGCCACCGTAAAGAAGTAGGCTGGTACTTTTGTCGCTTCAGTTTGCAGCTTCGGTTGCAGTACCTTTGCCAGCATAAACAAGGCTTTTAAACTAAACACTTGTGCTTGGTCATATAAAGTATCTAACGACTCTTGCTTCAGCGCATCAGCAATATACAACACGCCTGCAATCTTACGCTTCGTTTTTGACTCAACTTCATCTATAAGCGATTGCACCGCTTCTTCTGTACATTGAGTTAAGAAAAAGTCACTCGTCGCATTGGTTTTTTTAGCGCCAACCAACACATGAACAATATTTTGTTGATGTTGCTTAAAAGTTTCTTCAAACAGCGTCACACTTTTTTTAGTGTTTGCCAGCACTAACCATTGATGGTTTTGCTGCGCCAATATATCTATTTGATCAGGCTCTGCAAGCGCTTCTACTTTAGCTACATAACGGCCTACTGAACTTGGGGTCGCTGCAGATTCACTCTGCAGCTGGGACTTTTTTACGGCACCCTCCTGTGTGTCAGTTGACACAAAGAAGCCGATTTGTTGAGTTTTCTTTTTCACATCAGCGTCAGCGACGTAAACTTCTTCAGCGGGTGCTTGCTGTGCAACGGGTTTTGCTTCTTGAGCTGATTCGTTACCTTCACCACCATCAATGGCATTTAGCACTTCTTGGAGTGAATTATGTGCAAATTCAGCGATACGACGAATGGTATTAAGTGCATCAAAGTTAACGTCACCATCAAGGTCATCTTCATCCATACCTGCATCATCTGTTTCTTTGCCCCATAAACGCTCAAACAAAGCAGCAAAAATTTCAATACGCTTGATAGAGTCAATACCCAAATCAGACTCAAGATCCATATCAGGGTCAATCATATCAGTTGGGTAGCCAGTTTTGTCGCTTACAATCTCAACCAACATATTACAGATGATATCTATATCTAATGATTCAAAGTATGAGCGTTGCTCTAAATCAATCTGCCCTGCTTCTGATACAGGTGCTACCTCAGCAGGTGCTGCTGCAACTGGTGCTGCTGCAACTGGTGCTGCTGCAACTGGTGCTGCTGCAACTGGTGCTGCTGCAACTGGTGCTGCTGCAACCGGTGCTGCTGCAACTGGTGCTGAAGCAACTGGCGCTGCTGCAACTGATGCTGCTGCAACTGATGCTGCTGCAACTGATGCTGCTGCAACAGGTGCTGCTGTAACCGGTGCTGATTGCTCAGGAGCTGGTGTAAAAGCGGCTGCGCTATTTGCATTAACATTTGCAACCTCAGACACAGAAGTTGCGGTGCTTGGTGCAACTTCACCTAACAACGCCTGTTGACTGCGGAAATATTGCTCATGATTAACATGATAAAGCGTTTGATTCTTTTCAAGTACCGACAAGGTATGATCAATATGACCCAATACCTGATTAAAGCTGTCGTGGTTTCTAAACTCGCTCAACGCATTTTGCTGATGGCTAATAACCGAAGTTAACATATTCAAATATTGCTGTTGATTAGACTGAAACTGGCTGTGAACATCGCTTAATTGCTGTTGAGCTTGTAATTGTCCAGCAACGGCGCTGAACTGTGCGTTTGTGTCGTTTTGAGACATGGTCAATTCCCTTGTGATCTGATTATGATTTAAATTTGAAGAAGTTTGAGTCAAGTTTGTAGCTTGATTAGCCGCCCACTTAACTTCCTGTAATTTTTGCTCTAACTGCTGCTCTAAATCTTGGTTGGCAAGCTGCAATTGTTTAATATCTTGATCTTTTTGCGCAATGCTTTGAGCAAACTTAGCTTCTTTCACAGCCGCTTTTTGCTCAGCATGTTCATCAATGTATGCTTGTAACAATTGGTCATCTGTTTCACGCATTTTTTCAATAGTTGCTCGACGTTTTGGTGTTGCATAATTACCACCATCTAGCAAAATCGTCATCGCTGATTGCTTACTCGGAAGCGGTGCTCTAACGCGATACTTATCAATGTGCTTAAGTTCCACACCCAAAGACACCATCTGAGCAACCGCTTTATAAAATTGATTCACACTTGCAGACGACGATGATGGATTTACTGGTACAACATCAAACGGTTTATCACCTAAAATATTTTTAACCAGATTACTAAGTACACCTTTAGGGCCCACTTCTAAGAAAACCCGAATGCCATCGGCATACATTTGCTCGATAAGCTCCACAAACCGCACTGAACTGGTTAATTGTGATGCCAGTGTTTGGCGCATTTCAGTCGATTTTTTGCTATATGGCTTAGCGGTTGTGTTTGCATAAACAGGATGCTTAGGTGATTTGAACGGAATAAACTTAAGTACTTCAGAAAACGAACCTTGTGCTTGTGCTATATACGGCGAATGAAACGCAGCATCTACATTCAGTTGCTGACATTTTAACTGCTTGGCCATCAACGTTTTTGCAGCTTGCTCTGCTTCATCTTGCGCGCCTGCAAACACGGTTTGTACTGGCGAATTAAAGTTTGCGACCACTAAATTTTTATACTCAGCTAACACACTTTTGACTGTCTCACCGTCAGCTTCAACCGCATACATCACGCCTTTTTCATCTTTGTCTTGCAAGGCATTTTTCATCGACAACGCACGCTCAACAGAGGCCAAATATAATTGACTTTCTGACATAGCCCCCGACGCCCACAATGCGGTAAGTTCACCATAACTGTGACCTGCAAAACAGGTTACGTCCAAGCCCATATTGCACAATGTTTTATAATATGCCGCAGATACTGCGCCTAAGGCTGGTTGAGTGAACTCAGTTCGACGCAACTTGCTATGCAATGCCTGCTCTTGCACTTCGCAGAACACCGGAACCGGATAAATTGCAGTCGATAAGTTCTCACCTAGCTTTTTGCGAATTTCAAGATCAGCAACACTCAGGCTTTCTCTAAACTCTGGATACTCAATAGCCAAATCGCGCGCCATATTTAAATACTGAGAACCCTGACCTGGAAACAATACGGCAACTTGATTTTTGTTTTCTACAACACCTTTAGGGCGATAAAAAGCGCCTAATGGGTGCTCTAAAGGCTGTTCAGGTTGTTTTACTATTAACGGTAGAACTTTTTCAAGTAAGGTTGCAGCATGCAGTGCATCACTGGTTACTAAACTCAAGCGAGCGTCACTAGGGGCAACACTAATTGCTTGTTGTTCTAGGTGTTGGCGAAACATGGCTACGCCATCTTCAGCACGCCAATCGGTCAACGCTTGTTGTGTAACCTGCTGCAATTGCTCTGGTGTTGACGCGCTTAACACCACCACTTCTGGTAAAATAGATTGGCGGTAGGCATCTTGATGCTCATCTTGATGCTCTTCTAAAATGATATGGTAGTTAGTACCACCAAAACCAAACCCGCTGGTTGCTGCACAACGTGGCTTTTTCGCATTTCTTTTCACCCAAGGCCTAGCTTCGGCACTAATATAGAAAGGGTTTTTCTCATCAGCAAAAAACTTATTAGGCGTAGTAACGTTGATCGTAGGTGGTAATACTTTATGGTACAGTGCTTGCGATACTTTAATAAGCGATGCAGCACCGGCAGCACATCGAGCATGGCCAATTTGTGACTTAATACTTCCAACCGCAATTGAGCGAGGGGCAATGTCATAATTACCAAACACCATACCCAAACTACGCAGCTCAGTTTCATCACCGGAAGCCGTTCCTGTACCATGAGCTTCTATCAGCTCAATATCTTCTGGTGAAATTGCAGTTCTGCCGTAACTTCTCTCAAGTGCATAAACTTGACCTTGGTCACGCGGTGCAAATACACTTTTCGCTTTACCGTCACTTGAAGCTTCAACAGATTTAATAACGGAGTAAATTTTATCGCCATTGGCAACTGCATCACTTAAGCGTTTTAATACAACTAAGCCTACGCCATCACCCAAAAGCATACCATCTGCTTTTTCGTCAAATGGACGACAAATACCCGCTTTAGAAAGCGCTGGGGTTTTTGAGAAACAAAGAAATGAGAAAATTGAATTTTCTAAATTTACACCACCGGTAAGTACAGCATCGCAACTACCCATGCGAAGTTCGTTTACCGCTGATTTGATTGCAGCATGGCTACTACCACATGCCGCATCAACCATGTTAGACGTGCCACCAAAGTCAAAGTAGCTCGCAATACGGCCACAAGCAACATTGCCCAAAAAGCCAGGAAAGCTGTCTTCATTCCAACCAATATAACACTCATTGATTTTTTCAATAACGCTGTCAACCACACTTTCAGGAAGACCGCGACTAACCATTGCACTGCGAACCATAGGTGTTTGGTTACGAGCTAACAAAGAAAAAGCCGTATTACCGTTACCCGCTCCACCGAGTATCACGCCAACTTTACTTCTATTTAAGTTGCTGTTTTCATTTATCAAGTTAGCGTCTTCAATCGCTTTTTTTGCGACATGCAATGCAAACAGTTGCGCAGTACTAATTGATTCAATCAATACGGGTGGAATTTTAAACTCAACAGGGTCAAATGCGATAGGTTTAATAAAGCCCGCTTTGAACATGTAAGTTTTATCGACTTTACTTGGGTTAGGGTCATAGTAAGCGTCTTTATCCCAGTAGGTCATATTGTCTTTATCATCAACACTGGTCATCGAATCTTTTTTCTGGCAAATATTTGTCCAGAAATCGTAAAGATTGTCAGCATCAGGAAATTGACTTGCCATGCCTACAATGGCGATTGGTTCATCCTCATACGTTTTAGTTTTACTATCCGTACTCGGCTTAGGTTTAGATTTTGTAGGCGACTTCTTGGTGACCATATCACTCGTCCTTTTTAAAAAATTAGTGAAGTCAAATAAATTCCTATTTCGATCACGAAACTGCCTAACCGAGAAAAAACACTCAAGTTATTCGCTAATCAAAATACCACCTAGGAACGACAAATGTTTAACATTTGTTACATATGAAAACACTTTTTGTTTGCGATATGAAGACAGTAAGTATGAATTTTTTTATACAAAAAATAATATCTTTTATTTTTATGAAGTTACATTATGATTATTTTCATTTTTTTTAAAACCCTTCATTACAAATGAATTACACACCTTACACCCACTGAGAATCATGTCCGTTTAAAACAACTAAAACAATCAAAAAACATAAATAAATAATTAAAAATCAATTAACTAAATAAAAAAACATCATTTAAAAACTGAGTAAATCACATAAATCGGCACATCCTCTCAACCTCAGAAAAGTAGCTAATTGCCACAAAAAAAACATAAGTTCATGAATAAATTACATAAATAAACAAAAAAACCACCAAAACAACACTTCCACATTATAAAAATAAAAATAAAAGCCTAAAATACATATAGATATATATTTTATAAATAAAAAGTAAGTGAAAAATAAGCAATATAAATATCGAAAATGAGAATTATCCAAAGAGAAAACCTGAAAATAAAATCAAAAAAAATATTCTAACAAGTGAAATTTACAAGCAATAAAAAATTACACTCAAAAACACACCGATAACAAACAAAAAATTAACATCAAGTTAAACATATGTAATGCAACGTAAGTGTTCATATAGAAAAATGACATTTTAAATTCGGTGTACATGAAAAAAATTCTTCATCAATGTCGATACTTTTAGCGACACCTAAAATTTGATTAAAACGACAGAAGGAGTATTAGGCTAGTTGTACTTTATTAGTGGGCTGTTGTTCTTTGAGGTATGAATTTGGTTCAAATTAAAGGCTTTAATTACGCAAAATGAGCAATGCAGCATAATAGCTTATGTCAGTTGTGAATGACAAAATAGTGGAAGCCTTTGGGCAGTATTTTTTATACGTTATCAACAGGCTTACATAGAATAACCATGGGTAAGAGCTCAACCTTGGAAAATATCCGAACGACTGCTGCAAAAACAAATAGCAGCACACTCTAACTTTACAGAACACTTCTTTTTGTGCAGTTCAAGACAAGCGCACATACACAATGATAGCTATAACGTACTCAACGCATACATACCCAAAGGTGAGCTGAGCGTCACATTTGGCTTACCTAAGTTCAGGTTGGTTATGCTTGGTCAAGCTTCAAAGTCCCTCTATTTTTCAGCCAATTTGACTTTTTACGTTTACCGTTTAGTAATTTACCCAACGCAGTATAACGAACAAACGCATGGTAACTAAGCAAAGAAAGTATTGATGTAACGAAAATATTTACCATCATTTTACTATAAATAGGCCAATCCACGTCGTATAAAAAATAGCTAACGAGCAGAACTATTGGCAAATGAATTATATATACCCAATATGCGCTGTCAGCTAAATAACGTAGCCAAGGTTGGTAGCCAAAAACCCAACGCTTAAAGAAGCCAAATAACGCAAAACTCCATAGCCACCCCCATAGGCCATAACAATACGCAACAATAAAATTATCAACTTGACTGCCTTGTTGATAAAGAAGTGGCTCTATTAGTACCAAGGTCGTCAGCATCATAAAGCAACCTAATAGCGTATATCGCCCCCAACATCGTTGAAAGTGGTTCAGCCATATTCGCCTAAATTTATAAACCATCAGGCCAAAATAAAAATAGGGAACATAGTGTAATAACTGCAAAGTATTTGGCATCAACGCACCTTCAGCAGGGATCATTCCTCTTTCAAAGTGACTATCTATATATGCGATCAGGGCTGCATAAATAATCAGCATAGCAGGATGACTAACCCAATATCGAAGCTTTTTGAACACCCCGCTGTTTGGCAGAGGTGACCAATAAAATAGGGGGATAAGTATTAGATGACATAGCAATAAATAGTATAAAAACCACAAATGACCTAAATTAAACGGATAATCTTTTGCTTTGGTAATCCAACTTTCATCTATTGCCACACCATGAGATTGCATAAGCTGCAAATACTCAATCTGAATAAAACCAAGTAGATATGAAATAATCGGCCCAAAAATCAGCAGCGGAACACCAATTCTTAACAAACGCAGTCTTATGGTTTCCACAACGCCTTTTCTACCTAATATCGCAGCCATAAAAAACCCCGATAAAATGAAAAACAACGGCATTCTAAAACTATGAATTGAAAAAACCAGCATATCTGCCCACTCACTCAAAGCGGGTTCTCTGAGTTTTTGTGGCGTATCAGAAGCCATTTGCAGCATAGCAACATGAATAACTACACCTAACCACATTATGTAGGCCCGTAAATTATCTAAATAATGAACACGGCTTCGCGCTGTTTTATTAATCATCCTAGATATCTCTTAAGTATTGTCTGCTAAAACATCACGCACAGTTTTACTGGCACATAGTTGTATAACCGCAATACTCGCGCCACTTAATGCAGCCAACAGAATACACAGCATGCTTAAAGCAATTGCGGCTTGATATCGATACTGCTCTATATCTAAAATATTATTAAACACAGCGATAGAAACGACTAAAATTATCGGTACAGCCATCACTAAACTAAACGCTTGTGAGTCAGTTACGTGCCCTACCCCTGTTAGGTGTATATGACCAAGAATATGATCCAAACGTGCCATTTGCCCCACCTCTAACCACAACCAAAGAGCAACAAACGCAGCTGAGATATAAGTGCTTCCTATAAGTGAGCTGGTTTCGACATAACCATCTTCATCTGCCAGACCTAAATAGTATTTAACAAAAAATGTAAATAAGGTTGCAACTGCAATCAAACTCCAAGGAAGCAAATGAAAACGAATAATATGATCACTGCTTTGTGCTTCGTTATACGGCTTTTTGCGATGTCGAAATGCTTGTAAGACAGCCTGAGACAGCGGCACCGCCGCATTTATAATGAGCCAACTGGCAAAAATAAACGTGGCGATTATCATCGCCAAAAATAACAGCAATAAGTCAGTAAAGCTCTGCGCACTGGCACTGTAGCAAAGAGCAATAATAAAAGCGGTAACAAGCATAATTAGGAGTTTATACCAAGCCACATACTGCCAAGCAGACGTTGCTAACTTTTTATTTCCTGTATTAGCTATTTCTATATTACGCTTTTGCGCTTGTACCATCACCTGCGATGCTATTTTAGTAAGACCATTTACCGCAACCGTGCAGGCGCATGCAGGTACGATAATTAAACACAGCAAATACCAAAATACTTGATAAGACTCAAAATATGGCTTAGTCAATATAAAAAGCAACGCTACAGCCGCCACTTCCAAAACACTTAGCATCAACACTCTTAGCAAATAACGCGGGTATTGCGCTTGCACTAATTCAATTAGTTGATTCACTCGTGTGCTCCTATTGACTCTGGCTTTTTCAATGCTAACTGTTGAATCTGACTGTTTAACCACAGCATCACGTCATCAACAAATTGCTCAGAAAAACCATCTTCTTCCCATAATGACAGTTTGATTAGCCACCATAGCGAGGGAGATAAATGCCCAAATTCACTATTTTTTAATAATGTATGATTGGCATTTTTATATACTTTTAATTTCAATTGCGTCTCGTTACTTGCAAAAATTTGCTGGTACTGAGTCACATTGTCAGCAACGTTTACATTGCTATCGTGATTACCAAATGCAACGAACAATGGTTGCTTAACGCTCTGTAAATCCTCAAGCGCATCGGCACCAATATTTTTCTGCACAAACCCATAACGTTCGGGGCTCATTGCTGACTCAATTCCATCAGGGTGCGCCGTGCTTAAAAACTCAATATAGGCATTGTGATCGTCGCCTTGTGAGATCAATTGAGAAACTTGACGAGCTTGTGCTAATTGCTGGTTCTTTTCCCGCGTTGTAACACCTTCTTTTTGTAACCGTGTTTGCGTTAAAAACGCACTTTGCTTTAACCAATTAATCGGCGTTGATACAAATACAGCAAAAGACAACTGCGAAGAGTTTTTAAGTGCTTTGGGCATCACCCATCCAGCTTGAGAAAAACCGATTAAACCAATAGGTACACCTGCCAAGTGGGGAACCTTACGCAACTTAGCAACCGCTTGATGGATTTCATCTGCCCGGTTTTGCATATTTTGCTCAAGCCAGTTTCCGCCTGAGCCACCCACACCCGCTTTATCCCATGAATAGGAAGCGATTCCTTGCTTTGCTAAACGCTGCCAAAGTGGATAATAATACCCAAATGCACTGCGCCCCATTGCGCCATCCCCATGTACAAATATCATCAATGCCCGTGGGGATTGCGTGTTCGTTGGTAATATCAAACTGCCTGATCGCACGGTGTTATTAACGTTAAAATCAAGATCTTCATTCTTGTATGGCGCACTGTCTAGCATCAATATCAACACCAGAATCAACCCAGCCCCCCCTAAAAAAAGGCTCCACCTGCCATACATTTTTGAAGCAGGCCCATCAACATGTGTGACGTTATTTTCCTGAAACATAGGTGCTCCTTACCTAAAACCCTTTTGAACTTACTTTTTTCTGGTTGGATATGGTATTAGCTGGTATTTATTACACTTGTGACACTAAAGTGCTCTTTCAAAACAACCATCTAAATATAAATATCACCGCAACGCTTCATCGTGCTAAAAATATAAAATAAATCATAAGACAATTTAGATTAGATGGGCGCGCGTTAATTTTCTCTGCCCATCTAAATCTATATTTAGTTACTGCGAACAAACCTCTGCGGAGACTTGTTTCTGTGATTGACTAAAAGCGAGTAAACAAGCGCCACCAACGCCTAGCAAAACAGCGTATATAATAATGACTGCGGCGATGGTTGTTAGCCAAAAACCACTACTCAGTACTGGTACAAAAAAACCTATTACAAAAAACAATAACCACGGTATAGACCCTGCGCCAAGTATCATTCCAACTAGGTCAGAGTATGAAAATTTGCCGACTCCTGATAAAACCATTGGTTGGAGTTTCATGTCTGCTTTTATCGACTCTAAAACTGTGTGGCAACTCCAAAAGCCAACAAATGACACACTAATAAAGCTGTATACAGCGACACTAGACAAGCTCACTTCACCTGCGTCTGCAACATAACCTAGGTAGTACTTACTCATTAACAAACCAAAAACCAATGTTGTAAATACTAACCAAGGTAAAAAATGGTAAGTTATCAAAAAATCAATACTTTTTGCTTCATCCAACTGTTTTGGTGCACGAGCTTGTTGTAAAGTGCCTGCTACTAGTCGTATCGCATACCGCTCAAATAACATCGCACTGCCAATAAAAATGGCAATCCCCATTAAAATTCCAAGCACAACCATCACCACAATGCTCTTAGAACTCAAGTAATATAAAGTCGCACACCCTAATGCAGGCAGCACAGTCAACAAACCCGCAGCAACACTTAAACACTGCCATTGATGAAAGATTGGTTTATCACATAATGTCGATATAGGCACAGCACTCAATTCAGCTTCATGTGCTAATACTGCACGCCTTAGCTTACCCAAAGCAGATGCTGCTTCTGAAAATATGTACATCGGCAGCAAAATTAAGAAAAAGCCATACCAAAAAGTATTCAGTGTCTCAAAGAAGGGCGTGATCAATAATATCACCGCAAATACAACCAGTACCTCTAATACGCAGGAGAACAACATATCCCACATTGCACTTTCGCGTTGCTTTTTATACCAATCAGTTACGTTATTCTCCATTGGTACTTCCTCCCCCATTAGTTAATTGGGTATGGTTTGTGACCCAGCTCAACACGTCATCAATAAATCCTTCCGTGAAGCCTTCGCTGCCAAGCCAATTCATTTTGACTCCAAACCATATGGAATCCTTGCTTATGCCTGAGAAGTAATCATTTTTAAACAAGGCATGATTGGCATCTTCATAGACTTTATATTGATATGGCCCCAAAAGGGTATTTTGGTAAGTACTAATACTATTTTGAACATCAACAACTGCATCTGAATCGCCAAATAGTGCCAGTACAGGTTGTTTAACTTGCATCAGCGCGCTACTTGCATCGACATGCATATTATTAATGACAAATTCATAACGCTCTTTAGTCATAGACTGTGAACCATAGCTTTGTGGTGCGCTTTGAGTAACGAATTGCTTGTATTGTGTATAAGGCACTTTTTGTTTTAAAAGTGCATCTAAAGCAGTGTTATAATCTAGGTTTTGGGTAAGTTCCTCGCCTTCCTGACCAACTGATTTCAAGCGCTGAACAGTTTGGTAATGGCCTTGTTGTTGCCAATTCACCGCAGTTGATACCATGATGGCATATTTAAGTCGCTCATCTTTTGCAAGCACTTGTGGTAGCACCCAACCTGCTTGTGAAAAACCAATCACACCAATACGCTGACTATCTAGATTTGGCTGTTGCGCTACCCAATCAATAGCTGCGCTTAACTGCTGCGCGCGTTCAGTCATAGTTTGCTCAAGCCAGTGTCCATCAGACCCCCCCACGCCTTGCTTATCCCAAGATAAAGAAGCTACGCCAGCATCAGCTAGCGCTTGCCATAAAGGTGCATAGTAACCATAACTACCACTGGATATTGGCCCATCACCATGAACAAAAATAAGTACGGGCAAGGGAGTGTGACCGTCTCTTTTAGGTAATACGAGCGAGCCATATAAAGCGCTATCTTCGTTATTAATTTCCACGGCTTTTCTGTCATAACCTGAAAGCCAAAATACAACCACAATTAGAGTAATCAATAGCCCTATTGCGCTTTTAATCATCGGATGCATTGATATATTCTCATCAGTTATTTAATTATCATAAACTTCTACGCCCTGCTTCCTTTCACGCTGCTTCAGTATAAATTTCCCCCATTTAAGGTCAATCAGAACATGGGCAATTTAACGTTTTCCTTACAAAGCCTTACTAACATGAGATCACTTACGCACTTTGTACTTCCTGTACACCCACGTCGGTCACTTGGTCAAGTAAAGCGTAAAATTCATCACGTAGCAGCTGCTCAGCTTGCGGCGTTAAGCATTGATGAGATAAGCGTATCCCAAAACCATTAACCGCATGCTTTTCAATATAAAAATTTATTGCGCTTTGTTCCCACTCGCTATTATCTGGAGGTGGCGGAAAGTCTAATTCTCGGCGTAAAGTTATTTGACATGCATCATTATCAGTTGTTTGAGTTTGTTGAATTTCATTAGTTTGTTCATAAAATGATGGCAACATGTTAACGTTAATTGTTAATGCTTGATGCTGCGCACCATCTCGCATTATTTTCTTATCTTCTTCAATATCGCCAGCCGCAATTGCTGCGAAGTCAAACAACGCTTGGGGGTACAACCCAGCTTGCTTAGTTAGAGTATGATATAGACCACTTGTTTGTTTAAATAAGCTCAACCACCATGGTGTCTTGTCTAGCTTTTGTTGCGCAACTATCGACAGCGGAATACTCCATGGCACATGCCTATATTGATAAACAGCTAAAGTTGTTTGCTTTACTTGTAAAAATAATTCATTTAAAGACTGCCCTTGTGCTATTTGCATGGGCACTGGCAACGAGGTCAACATAGCGCCATATAAATCACGCGCCCCTTCTATATCTCGGTTTTCCTGCACAGTTGTTAAACAAAGGTGTTGATTGCCCGTCACATCACTCATCACTTTGCCTATTAAAGCCAAAAATACCATCTGCTGAGTTAATTTGAATGTTCCACACCAGCGCCCTATCAAGCTTAACTGTGCTTGTTTTAAAGGAATAAAAACGCCTCGTCGGCTACGGTCACTGATATCTACAAGTGAGGAAGCAAGATAAGTTGGCTTGATAGATTCTAATTGCTTTGCCCAAAACTCACGCGCTTTAACACTTTGTGCCAATCTAGCTGCTTGCTCCTGCGCAACATAATCAGCTAACGCTAGCTTGCTGGCTGTTCGCAATGACAAACCTTGATTTGCTTTTTGGTACAATGTTTTTAGCTCAATATCTAATTGATGCAGTGCCGCGCCATCCATTGCAAAATGAGGTGTTACTAACATCAACAAATGTTTTTGGGGAGCCAATTTGACCAAACAAGCTCTCAACAAAGGAGGCTTCACTAAATCAAAGTTCGCCGCACAATAGCGTAAATATAATTCCCCCAAAGAGGCTGATTGAGCATCCAAGCACAAGTCACTCAAATCTTCATAAGGGAGATGAAAATATTCATAAGGACATACATATTGTATCGCACACCAATCATTGACCGACGTGCGCAAAATTTCATTATCTTGTAGGAGCGCGTTGATGACCCTCTCAACTAAATCAGGGCGCACTACCCCATCGAATTCATAAGGTAAAAAGTGATTCGCCGTTTCTTTAGTAAGCTGATAGATGTACCAAAAGCTTAGCTGTCCATTCGTTAGCGGTATCGCTTGTCTATTTTTATTAATACGAATATTCATGATACGACTCCTTCACTTGCAAGCGATGAGTGAGTTGCGACCAATTCACTGAGCTTTGCCACTGTTGGCCTTTCCAGCACATCTTTTAAAGATAACTGTGTAGAAAATTGCGCATTAAGCCGGTTAACAATCTTAAGTGCCAATAGTGAGTGCCCATGCAAACTAAAAAAGTCATCATGCAAACCTATCGGAGTGATATAAAAGTAACTTTGCCAAATCTGTGCAATACGTTTTTCAATGCTCGTTGAGGGCGCTTCAAAAGGCGTATCTAGCTCTGGGCGAGGTATATATTGCGCATTATCGAGCAGTTTCGCTTGTTCAACAAACTGAACTGATGAGGGATCCTTTAATAACAACTCATCAATGATGATCCGATGTAATGGCTTAGCTAAAGATTTCAAGCTCTGGGAAACCTGCTCAGCATTTATCTCGTTACCCGCTAAAACAAAGCTCGAAAAAGTATGTTGCTTACTTTGTTGATGCCAAAACTCTGTGCTGCTCGTCAATGCTGCGGTGCAAGGACCTTGTAATAGCACCAAAGCGCTCAGGAGTGAGTTTTTCGATAACTGAGCAAGCAGCTTTGAGTAACTGGCTCTTTGCGTGACTTGCCTTAGTACATTTTCTGGCTGGCTAAATGCGGGCTCTGTGGCTACCAAGTTAATGCATAAATCGCTGTTTAATAATTGTCGCTGCTTGTGTAAAGACAGCTTTGGCGTGTCTGTATGCCAAGAGCAGTTCACCCCTTCATCTAAGTAGTTTTTAAGCAAAGTGATAATTTGGCTATACACATTGCCTTCCACATGCTTTTCAAGCCATTGCTCCCACTCTAACTGTATTGGAAAACCGACTGGCAATACCACATGTATATGTTCACATGTAACAGGTAAGGTTCGAGCAATTGCAACACCACGGGGTTGTTCTATACCTATGTAAACCACTTTGCGATAACTAGGGGTTGTTTTATCTGATACCATAAAACGAGTATATGATGCTGCAAACAATTGTTTGTGCATCACCTTAAATTGACTCGCGTCACTATGTATTACTTGAGCAAACATAGCACTCGATATAACACCATTTTGAAAACGTTTAGCCACGCCAGTCTTTATATCATACTGTAAGGTTTTTGGCGCCACAACGAGGCCAAGCTCTTGATATCGTTTAGATAAATAATCAAGAGTGTAACTTACTATTTGAATACAGCCCTGTTTAGCTTTACTGCTGCTACCCACGTACAGTAGCATCCACTTAGTATTAGATAACGCAACATGGCTATCAAGTGCTTGCCAACTGGTGCGCAGCTCGCGGCTAATAGCAGCGTTTAACCAACCTGAGGGCTCTGTGCAAAACAAAGATAACCTTGCATCTACCCAAACCAGCATTTTTTGGCTCTGCTTTAACACATACTCTTGAATTTTATTAAAATGTTCAGCCTGCGTTAGATCAGCATAGAGGGTACGCTTGCCTGATACTTTAAACTGCGGGGCATAATGTACATACCACACATTTTGCTCATTAGCGCTAAAACAACGCTTTATTTCATTTACCGCTTTACCTGATGGCATTAACAGCACTGTATGGCTTTGTAGTGCATCTCGAGATGCAACTTTAGACCAGTTTTGCTCTCGCCACTGAATGCTTTTCACTTGATTTAATGGTAGTTTGTAACGCGTTGTTGCGAACGCATAACCGGGTATTGAAGCAGGTGAAAAACGTTGCTCAAAGAAGCGCTCACTATCAATATTACTGCCGTTACACCAAAGCTGTACAATTAAGGCGTGTAAATCAGACGCTGGAGTTAGCTGAAAATATTCAGCTATCGTCAGGTGATGATTATCACAAGCCTCACACAGTGCGTGCCAAAATGCCTCAAACTGCCAATGCTTCGCGGTAACTGGCTCATTTGAGTCATTGCACAGAAGCGTATAGCGGTTTTTTGTTGATAAGGTCGCTACATCAGGGAGTTGCCGATTAATGAGTAATGCCAATGCTTGATTTGACGTTAACACCCCCGCCCACTGCGCAAGTGTAATGAATAATGGGCCTGAAGCATGTAATTGCTTAAACTCAATCCCCATTTGCGATAGTCGAGATAAAATACTCAACCACGCAGCGTGATTGAGTAGTTTTTCTATATCGCTATTTTCTTCTGTTTTTACTCTAAGTTGATGCCATATTGAAGTTGACTTACACAGAAATTCACACTCAAATGATAACTCTGATAAGTGGTGCTTAAACTTGGCGTTTAATGCCTCATCATTTTCAAACAAGCGCTCCCAAACAATTAAATCATTTTGCTCGAATGCACGAATACTAAACACCTGCTGTGTATCTACTTTTATGATATTTACATCACTTAGAGCCTGAAGTGCATGTGTATCTTGTGATGAGCAAATACTTATTGCAAGGCGATAAGGCATCGCTTCTTTGGCGTTTAATAATGTCCAACTTAGCTGTGGCAAATTGCAGTTGCGCTGCTTATTTAACCAAACTAGCAAACTATCTCGATTACGTAAAACCGCTTGAGGGTCCTTCGCACTCATAAACAAGATATGTTTAGCTTTCTTCACTTGTGGTACGGGAACCGATTCAGCGCGCTGTAATAGCACATGACCATTTGTGCCACCAATACCAAAAATGTTTAAGCCCGCAATTAAAGGCTTTGCTTGTGACCAAGGGGTAACTTCTTTTTGTAAATAAAACGGACTATTAGCTGAACTTAATTGTTCTAGTGGCTGCTCACAATTAATAGTAGGTAGTAATTGACGATGATGTAGCATCAAACTCACTTTGACTAAGCTGGCTAGCCCAGAAGCAGCATCTAAATGCCCGATATTGCCCTTTACAGAGCCAAGTGCGCAAAACTGGTTGGCAGTGTTTTGACCGTATACCTGCTGCAATGCTCTTAGTTCTACCCCATCCCCAAGCTCCGTACCTGTGCCATGGGCTTCTACATAAGACACTTCATGAGCTTGAACATCTGCATTAGCCATCGCCTGTATTGCCACTTCAGCTTGACCATTAACAGACGGTGCGGCATAGCCCAGTTTATCCCTACCATCATTATTAAGTGCGCTGCCTCTAATAACCGAATAAATTCTATCGCCATCTGCTAGTGCATCTTCATAGCGTTTGAGCACGATGGCTAAAGCGCCACTGCCTGGCACCATGCCTGTAGCATTATTAGCAAACGGACGGCACAATCCATCGGGGCTCAATGGCCCACCGGGTGTCGCGGTGTACCCTTCATAATGCGGATAGCCAATACGACTGGCCACCACCAAAGCGTGTTCACAATCACCACCATTCAGTGCTAAACATGCATAATGCAATAAAACAAATGAGGTCGAACAACCAGTCATTAAAGACAGTGCAGGACCATTTAAGCCAAGCTGATAGGCTAATTTACTGGCAAATAGCTCCTGCGAGTTATGATGGATGAGTTCGTCAACCTCCACTGAACTATCGAGCTTGTCTTTATGACTAATACCATGTGTTAAATAAGCACTGGTTGGCGCACCAGCATAAACACCTATATGAGCTTGGGTACGCTGGTTAATTACTCCTGCATCTTCAAGTGCGTGCCAACTTATTTCCATACTTTGTCTAAGTTGAGGGTCCATCATGCATGCTTCGCGCGCCGCCACATCAAAAAAGCCAGCATCAAAGCCATGGACATTATCTAACACACCACCCAAGTTAGCACTTTGATCAGGGTAACGTTGTTGTTGCATTTTAAGCACATCTTTACCTGCGAGGAGGTTTTCCCAATATTCATCGAGTGAACTTGCTCCTGGCACACGAGCTGCCATACCAACAATTGCAACCTCTAAACCCGTTACCGTCTCCATGCTTATGCCCTTTTAGATTGTCTGTTTCTGAGCTTGAGCATTCTTGCTCGCGCATCTTGTTTGCTTTTCGACTTGTTATTATCAGGCTGTGACTGTGTTTGATCGACACCGCTTATGAACTGACAAAAACGCTCAATTGAAGGGTAATTAATCAAATCTAATGTCGTAATAGCACTCAATGCCAACGTACTCTGTTCACTTAAAGGACGCTGCTCAGGCAGCGCTTTGAGTTTGCTGAGTAAAGGTAAAAACAGTAACGAATGCCCCCCAGCATCAAAAAAGTTGTCTGTATCAGCAACAGATGTGTTTAACAATGTTTGCCAAATTTCTCGTACACCCTCACGCAATGATGACTCCACCTGCACTTCATTTTGACTTTGTATATCATCGCTTGCCTGCTCTAGAGCGACAGTCTCAGCAGCTAGCGACGACTCGCCCTGCAAAGCCTCGCCTAAACACTGTGCAATCGAGCTATGTGTAAAATCTTGATGCTGCGCTTGAGTATTCGTGGCCATTTGCGCAAATACCGCCATATACAACTCACCTAATGCAACCACTTGCTCTGAGGTGAGTAAATCATTGTCATAGTCCAGTTGTAATGACACATCATTGGCTTTTAATCCTGACGATAATG
Source organism: Pseudoalteromonas holothuriae (assembly GCF_945859825.1). Classification (GTDB taxonomy): domain Bacteria; phylum Pseudomonadota; class Gammaproteobacteria; order Enterobacterales; family Alteromonadaceae; genus Pseudoalteromonas; species Pseudoalteromonas holothuriae. The sequence goes on along the minus strand of NZ_CAMAPC010000001.1, from coordinate 376,565 downwards.
TCAAGTGTTGGAAGTGAACGGTTAATGCAAAGTTGGTTCCTTCATGCACTTGATCTGTTTGCAAATTATTCTCAACGGTTAAGCCAAGTGTCGGGCACAACGCTTCATAAACATGAAAGTCCATGTAGTTGAATAATACATCTTCAAGCAGTGACGTTTCTCGGCCAACCAAACGCTGTACTTCTGATAATGGGAATCGACGATGTGGAATAAGATCACACTCTAGCGCAAAGGTATCTTTGATTAAAGCATGCCAAGAACCATCGATGAGCTGCTGCCTAAACGGTAATGTATTGATAAATAACCCATACTGCTTATCACCACCTTTACCTTCATAACGACCGTTGGTAGGGATCCCGGTTAAAATATCTCGCTGAGCCGTTACTAAACTCATGACTTTAATATGCCCTGCTAGCAGCACACTTTTAAGCGGTACATTGGCTTGTTTCATCAAGTTTTTTAAGCCGTTATACACCTTGTCTTCAATACGAAGGTGCACCGCACGCAATTGTTTAGACTCACACATCGCATCGCTTTGTAAAGGCAACGCCAATGGCTCAAAATCGGCCAAATAGTTACGCCAAAACGCAATGCTTTGTGGATTGTTAATGGTGGCCTGTTCCGTCGCTACAAAATCGGCATAACGCCAATTCAACTCAGGTAAAGCAGTGGCTGACCTACGCCCCATTTTTTCAGCGTATAGATTGAAAGCATCAACAATTAAGGAGTGATAACTCCAACCATCAAAAATTGGATGGCATTCCGTCATGGTAAATTGGAAGCTATTATCGCTTCGGTGCTGGATAAAAAAGCGCAATAGCGTTGGTTGTGTTAAATCAAAAGGTGACGCTTTTTCTTGTTCAATCAGCGCCATAACTTGCGCTTCTTGCTCGGCTTCTGACAATGCTGATATATCGGAAAATACAACAGGTAGCACCGCATGAGCATGCACACATTGAATAGGTTGATAAGCATTATGTAAATCAAACCCTGTGCGTAATATTTCATGATGTGCAACAAGCGCTTGCACAGCCTCATTAAACAACGCTTCATTAAGTGCATGGTCCAAACGAATATGCGAAGTACCTGTACAGTGATAAATGTTAGATTCTGGCGCTAGCATCATGTGATAGAACATGCCTGCCTGCATACCGCTTAGCGGATATGCATCAATCACATCATCACTTAGTAACGCCTTTTGTTGGTCACTTATCATGCTAAATGCGGGCACATTTTTCACCACGCCCATCGAATCTGCATCATTGTGATTTAGATAATTAGCCAGCGCTACCAGTGTTTGGGTTTTGAAAATCTGCTCTAAAGGTAAAGCTATCCCTTGTTGCTCTAATAGTTCATTAACTTGTACCGCTCGTAGTGAGTCGCCACCAAGCGCAAAGAAATTATCGTTGATGCTAATTTTGTCCACATTCAATACTTGCTGCCAAATTTTGGCAATGCCAACCTCTATTGCACTGCTCGGTGCGATAAATTCTTGTGCTAACGTGCTTCTATCTACTTTAGGCGCTGGTAATGCTCTGCGGTCAATTTTACCGTTGATGGTCAGTGGAAACGTATCTAAGGGCATAAAAATCGCGGGGATCATATATTCTGGTAATATGCTGGCTAACTGCTCTCTGAGCGCTTGCACTGATAATTGAGTTGCGACCACATAAGCGACTAGTTGCGCACCTTGCTGACCTTCCTCATGACTGAGCACTAAAGCCTCTTCAATGTCAGTACAGCTTAATAAGGCGTTTTCAATCTCACCTAACTCAATTCTAAAGCCACGAATTTTAACTTGGTGATCCGCACGTCCTTGATAAATAAGATCTCCCTGATTATCCACTTTAACCAAATCACCAGAGCGATAGAGCGTAGTTTGTGTGCTGTTAAATGGATTCTCTAAAAAGCGCTCAGCCGACAGCTCTGCTCGATTATGATATCCACCAGCCACGCCAGCTCCCGATACAAAAAGTTCTCCGGTCATACCAATTGGCACAGGCTGTAGCCATGAGTCTAATACATACATAGACAAGTCAGGGATTGCTTCACCAATTGGGGCGGCTATGCGCCCTGTTAACAACTCAGCCGATAATTCTTGGTACGTAACATGTACCGTGGTTTCGGTAATACCATACATATTGATTAATTTTGGTTGTTGATCAGAGTATTGCTCAAACCAGCGCGATACCGATGGAATATCTAACGCTTCGCCACCAAAAATAACATACCGTAATTGGTGCGGTTGTCCCACTGCAGCGAACTGCTTAAATGCTGATGGAGTCTGATTAAGCACGGTGATTTTATATTGCTCAACCCACTTAGCAAACACATCAGGGGCACGGGTGACCTCTTTTGGGATCACAACGAGCTTTGCACCATATAGGAGTGCGCCCCACATTTCCCAGACAGAAAAATCAAAGACACTAGAGTGAAATAAGCTCCACACATCTTGGCTGTTAAACTCAAACCAATGTTCGGTGGCGCTAAACAATCTTAATACATTGCTATGCGTTGTTATCACGCCTTTTGGTTTACCCGTAGAGCCAGACGTGTAAATCATATAGGCTTGATCCGAGGGCAAAATAGTACAGGCTAAATCGCTCATATCAGCCTGCGCGATTTGCTGGGCGTCAGTATCTAAACAAACTTTGGCAATGTCTCTGTGTGTAAATAGCCCAGCGCTTTGCTGATTACAAATAACTACATCTACATCTGCATCATCTAAAATATAATCGAGTCGTTGCTGGCCTGCTGATGGGTCAATTGGCACATATGCCGCGCCCACTTTTAACACAGCTAAAATAGCCACCATGGTATTAACGCTCGGTGATAAACAAATGGCTACTTTAGCGCCTTGTGTCAAGTGCGGTTGCACCATAAGTAAGTGGTGTGCAAGTTGATTAGCGCGCGCGTTTAATTGTTGGTAACTTAATGATTGGTCGCCATCTGTGATTGCCTCATTCGTCGCAAACCGTGTCACTATTTGCTCAAACCCAGCACTGATGCTAGTAACTTGTGGCGTGTAATCATTAGGTTTGGATGCAAACCTTGCCAGTTCAGCCGCTTTATCTTGCGCATTTAACAAAGGAAGCTGATACAAAGGCAATTCAGGCGCTGCAACAATCGCTGTCAATAACTGTGTATATGAGGCTGCAATTCGCTCAATGCTCTGCGTTTCAAATAATTCAGTGCTGTATTCTAGTGCCAAAGACACCGTATCAAGATTATCTTCTATCGACAAAGTCACGTCATATTTGCTGGTGTCATTGTGAAGTTGATAACCACTGACGCCTAATTCAGATAGGCCATCATCACTGTGGCTATCATGTCGATAATACGCAAACATTAGCTGGAAAAAAGGAGAAGTATCTAAACTTCTTTCACCGTATATTTCACTCACCAACTTGGCAAACGGCAACTGTTGATGCTCCCAAGCATCTAATACCGTATTTTTAACCTGTGCTAAGTACTCGCTGAAGCTGTGCGTTAAATCACACTGTGTGCGATAAACCACAGTATTAACAAAGTAGCCAATAATTGGCTCAACTTCTGCCATATCACGCCCTGCGACTGGAGAGCCAACAATAATATCTTCTTGGCGCGTATAACGACTAATAAGCACTTTAAAAGCACTGAGATAAATATTAAATGCGCTGGTTTGTTGTTGCTGAGCCAATTCATTGACTGCAACCGCCAGCTGCGCTGGTAACGAGAGCTCTAATTGCTTGCCTTGGAAGCTAGGCTGAGCTGGGCGTACTTTATCAGCAGGGAATGTACAAGGTGCAACATTAGCCAATTGCTCACGCCAAAATGCAAACTGCTGCTGGAAGTGTTCGTCATCTACTTGCTCGGCTTGCCACTCTGCAAAATCCCCGTATTGAAGTTCGAGTGTATCTAACTGGACAGCTTGCCCCTTGGCTAACTGCTGATAACTTTGCCATAACTGACGCTTGAAAATATCCGCCGACCAGCCATCCGTTATAATATGATGGAATACAAACAGCAACTTATCTTGTTGCGGCCCAACTAAGCGAATAACACGAAATAACGGTGCATTTGATAAACTAAACTTTTCTCTTGTTAAGCGGCGCATCACATTTGCTTGTTCATCTACAGCACACTCAAGTTCTTCAATCTGCCACTGCAATTGAGGTAAAATGATTTGCCTAACTTCACCTTGTTGAAACTTAAACACCGTACGCAAAGATTCTTGCTGCTCCACAATCAGTGATACTGCTTGGGTTACTAAGTCATTACGAATTGATTTTTCTATACAAAACGCCTGACACACGTGGTTATGGCCGGTGCCTGAAAATAGTGTTTCACTGAGCCACATACCTTGCTGGGCCATTGAAACTGGAAAAGAAAGTTGTTCAGTCATTATGTTATCCTCATCAGAGCTGCTCTGAGCGCAAACTTGTTATTATCCTTGTTTCGTCGTTATTGACGCTTTCTTCGTGAACTTACCTGAATACCTGATGTGCTCACTTTTGGTGCTTTATCAATTGCACCTGCCAAAGCTGAAAGTGTTGGCATTCTCATAAATGCCGACAAAGGTACTTTGACTTTAAATTCTCTTTGTACACGAGCCAGTATTTGACTGGCTTTGAGCGAGTGACCACCAAGTTCAAAAAAGCTACAATGCTGCCCAACTTGCTGTACATGTAATTGTTCACGCCATATTGCCGCTAATTTTTTCTCGGTTTGAGTATTGGGGGGTAAAAACTCAGTGTTCGCTGGTGCTAAACAATCGAGTAAGGCTTTACGATTAACCTTGCCGTTGGCAGTGAGCGGCAATTGTTCAATGTGCTGCCATACATCTGGACGCATAAAATCAGGTAATGTTTTTGCCAGCTCAGTTTGTAAGTTGATTTGCAACGACGGCCAGTCAGTTATCGCCGGTTCTGGCACCACAAAAGCAATGATACGAGCCCGTGTATTGGCACTGCCCTCACTTTGATGTAATACCACCGCCACATGCGCGACACCTGCTAGGTTTAGAATATTGTGTTCTATATCACTGAGTTCAACGCGGTGCCCTCTAACTTTAACTTGTTCATCAGTGCGACCTAGGTAGTGCAATCGTCCAAGGTAGTCAAAGCTTGCTCTATCGCCAGTTTTATAAAGTATTTCGTTTGCTTTAAAAGGGTGCGCTACAAATCGTTCGTTCGTCAATTCTGGTTGGTTAATATAGCCTGCCGCTAACCCTGCACCACCAATATACAACTCACCTTGCGCACCAATTGGCAGCAAAGCTAAATCTTCACCTAATACATAAAGTTGAGTATTTTGAATGGCTCGGCCAATAGCTACATCCGCCGATTGCTCTCCCTCTGGCACCACATAAGTACAGCACCCAACGGTGGCTTCCGTTGGCCCATATTCATTAACAATACGGACCTTGTTAGCTAACCAAGGTTGGCACGTTGCTTGATGCAACGCTTCGCCGCCAACGACCAAAGTATGAATATTGGCTTTAAAGTCATTACCAAACTCTTGATAAATCATATCTAAATGGGCTGGCGTTAATTTTGCCAAACAGAATTCACCTGTTTGAATGCCTTGAGCAAGTGCCATTAGCTGGGTTTGTTCATCAAATAGCACTACTTGCGCACCACTTGCTAAAGGCGCTAGCAAACTCGTTATTGTCGCATCAAAACTGATTGAGGTAGTCACGGGCACCTTGCCACCCGCAGGGTAATTATATTCACGTTGACAATGGCTAATATAATTAACCAATGCCTCATGGCTAACAGCCACACCTTTTGGTTGGCCCGTCGACCCCGAAGTATAGATCGCATAACAAGGGGATTGATGCGATAAATGTGGCCATACTTCGGGGCGCGGGAGCGGCTGTTGCACCAGCTCATCAACTTGATAAGCTGAAACATCAATACTGTGTGCCCAAGCAACGTTTGCTTCATTACTGAGTAACATCATTGCTTGGGCTTGTTTGAGCATATATTGCTTACGCTGGATGGGGTAATTTGGCTCTATCGGAATATAAGCCGCGCCAGCGCGCATAATCGCAATAATTGCTACCAATAAATCACTATGAGCGTCATAACAAACCCCCACATAATCACCACCACTTAACCCTTGCGCAAGCAAGGCACTGGCCAGTTGCTCACTGCGTTGTGCTAACTGCTGATACGTAAGCGCTTGGTTTGGTGCATAGACCGCGCATTGTTCTGGGTACTGTGCCACGGCACTGTCAAATAGCGCTAAGAAGTTTGCCATGGGTAATGATTGACTCTGCCCTTGCCACTGTTCGAGCAACAATGTTTGCTGATATGCGGGTACGGTGTTAATACTTGCTAATGACTGATTTAATTGCGCACATGATAGCTGGTTTAATACGGTATCTAATTGCGCTACCAACCCTAACAATTGCTCGCCCCCTTGCGCACTTGGGCTGTGGTAATTGAATTTAATTTTCAGCCCTTGGTGCTCACTAATAACCAAAGTGAGTGGCGTTTCTGTTTTCTCAATCGCAAAATCAAATACAAAGTGGCTAGGGTGCGTTTCATGAGGATAATTTTCAAATACCACTAAAGAGTCAAAAAGACGACTGTCGGAAGCAAGTCCTGCTATTACTTTAAGTTCCCCAAGGTTAACGGCATGACTTTGCACTTGACCCATTTGCAGCTGGATACCACTGAGCCAATCCCCCAGCGGTGCTTGACCATCATAAGCAATCGGCAATGGCAGAGTTTCAATAAACAAACCAATCGATTGCTGTAACTGCCCCCGCTCAGGTTGTCGCCCGGCATGGGTTACGCCATAACATACTCGTGATAGCCCTTGCTGGCGCTGTAAAACAAGCGCCCAAGCACCTTGTAATACGGTATTGATAGACACATTCGCTGTGCGTGCTAACCTCTTTAAGGCATTTGTTACAGGCTCATCAAGCTGTAAAAACTCGCTCATATAATGGCCTACTTCACCATCAGCTTGTTGCATCACCGATAGCGTATCTAATGGCAACTTGGTGTGTACAAAATCAGCTAACTGAGCTTGCCAAAAGGGCGCGACAATGCTCAACTCACGCTTTTGAGCCAATAAATCATAGCTGCTCTGGGTAAGTCGCTTATTATTCAATAAGGCGGTAAATTGCGCTAATAGTAAGCTCACAGACCAGCCGTCCAAAATGCTATGATGGTGAACCAACAGCATTTTTATTTGCTGTGCTTGCTCTATCCAATACACTCGGTGCAGCGGCGCTTGGCTAATCGTAAACCCTTGCGCTTTATCTGCTTCAAGCAACGCATTTAGCTGCTGCTCAGTGTGTATATCAACCGCCTGCCAAACAGCCTCAACCTGTGACTCTATCGCAACAATTGGCTCATCACCATAATCTGTAATAAAGCGGGCTCTGAGCATCGGGTGGGTGTTAACTAACTGCTGCCAACACTGCTTGTAGAATGCTTGATCACTTACGGTGGCTTGTGGCAAATCAAAACACAGTTGCTCATGATAAAAATGCGCACTGTCGTGATGTAGACTATGAAACACCATCGCCTGTTGCATGCTGTTGGCTGGGAGCAAATGCTGCACATTGGTATCATCTTGAAGCTGTTCAAATTGTGCCGCAGTTATTGCCACTTGCGGGTCACAAGCCGTTAAAAATGTATGACTTTGAGTATGCTGTAACAACACCACCATCGCATTTAAATTCGACTCAAAACAATTAGCCAGCTCTTGGAGGCGCATCGCGCTGTCACCATGCACAGCATGCGACCAGTAGAGCTTAAGGCCATTTTCTGTCGCTTCAACATCTAGTGTTAGTGCAAACCCTCGCTGATTTTTTGCCCCCACCTGATGCGCAAGTAATAGTGCAGGGTCCAATCCAATAGCAAGCTCATTTGTATTTTGTGATGATTGTCCTAAAAAGTTAAGACATACATGCGCCTTTTCCAAACTGTTAATGTCTATGGTTCGATCAACACTAGCAAGTTGCTGAGCAGACAATACTTGTTGCCTACTGGCATGGAGCGTGTCTAATAATCGACCGGAGGTTTGTACAAGGAGTGGATTAAAATGTGTAAACCAACCAACAGTTCGGCTCACATTCACAGCGTCAACGGTGCGTCCGTGACTTTCTCCTGCAATCAATACTTGATCTATCGCAGCCCATTCGCGAATAGCTTGCGCGAGTGCCGCTACCAATACAACTTGTTGGGTATTTTGTGCCAATGCACACTCATTTAACTGGGTATATAAGTCAACCTGCAAGGTCTGTGTTAATACCTTTGTGTTGCCAACCAGTAAAGCGCCTTTAAAATCATCGCTGTATAACGGCAAGCGAGACACTTTATTAAGTAAAAGTGACGATGGTTTAGCAATTTGATGAGTATCACACCATGCAGCCCAGTTTACATAACTACTTGTTGCGCTAGCTAACTCAGCAGGCTGTCCAGCTAAGTGCTGTTGATACGCTTGGTTTAAATCTTCAACAAGAATCTGCCAAGAAACATGGTCAACCGCACCATGGTGTATTACCCACAATAAACGCGGTTGGTTATCAGCTAAGGTAAATAAGCGAGCTGCCCAAGGTCCTTGTGTAGCCAAATCTAAGCTCGATTGTAATGCACCCAACCAATCGTCAAATTCATTGTCTGTCAGGTGAATGCTCTGACCTAAAGTAACGCCTGTGAATGGTACGCCAATTGAGGCGTGCCACTGCTGCGCCTGTTGTAATTTAAAGCGGAGCATACCGTGGTGATTTACCACACTCAGTAGTGCACTTTGTAATGCCTGCACATCGTAATTATTCGGTAGCGTCAAAATACGCGACTGATTAAGGTGATTTATTTGCGCAGCGTTATATTTAACGGCCCATTTCAAGATAGGTGTTAAGGCAAACTCTCCCTCATGTTGCGTATATTGTTGCTGCGTTTCGCTTACTACAACCGTTGCTAGTTGGGCGATAGTCTGATGGGTGAGCATCATTCTTGGGGTGATTTTAAGCCCTTGCTCTCGTGCCTTAAAAATGATTTGTAAACTAATGATTGAATCGCCACCTAAAGCAAAAAAGTTATCCTCAACAGCAATATCATCTTGCTTTAGTACCACTTGCCAAATTGAGCGTAGTGTCTCAATAACAGGTGAATTACTTTGTTCAACGTCATATGTTTGCACTTTTGGTTCAATGGCACACAGCGCATTTCGATCCACTTTACCATTATGCGTCAAAGGCATTGCTGATAACTCACACAATTGTGCAGGGATCATGTATTGAGGCATTGTATTGCTCAAATGCTGACGCAATTGTTGTTGGCTTATAGGCTTAGCGCAAACATAATAAAGCGCCAATACCTTATTACCTTTAACATTGGTTTTTATCAATGCAATGGCATCGGTTACAGCCTCAATATCGAGCGTACAGGCTTCTATTTCTGACAACTCAATACGATAGCCGGCAAGTTTTACTTGATTATCTTTACGCCCTAAGTAAACCAACTGCCCGGCATTGTTATACTTAACTAAATCACCACTTTGGTATATTTTTCGTTTCGCATCATAAGGATGCTGGATAAATTTCTCAGCGCTCATGTCAGGCAAATTCACATAACCATGGGCCAAACCAAAGCCCGCTATAAATAGCTCACCGACCACGCCTTGAGGTACTTGATTGCCATCTTGATCAAGTACTAACAGCTCAGTGCCAGCAATTGCATTACCAATTGGGACCGCTCCACTTTCTTTGCAGTGTTGGGGTTCAAATCGATAAATACTACACCCTACCGTTGCTTCTGTTGGGCCATACTCGTTAAACACCACCACTTTTGTATGCTGCCATGACTCCAAAGCACCGTAGTGCAGTGCGTCCCCACCGATGATCAGAGTTTCAACATTGCCTAAAGCATGTTTAGGTACATGCTGGCGTAATACATCTAAATGCGCTGGGGCTATTTTTACCGCACTGTAGCAACGCTCAGACCAAAGAGTACACAATGACTCCAATGGCGTTGACGGCTCTACAATATACAATGGGCGTCCTGTTAACCATGGCAAAAATAAGCTTGTTACTGTCGCGTCAAAGCCAACAGAACTATGTAAGATCATACCCCCTTCAGTTTGCTCTGACAGGTATGTTGTCTGCGCAAATTGTAGATACTGGGCCAAGCTTGATAACCCAACTTGCACCCCTTTTGGTTTACCTGTAGAGCCTGAGGTGTAAATAATATAGCCAGCCTCGGCATTAGGTGCAGGCTGCCAATCCATCCAGAAGTGCTGCCAAGGTAACGACCTATTATCAACCACAGTACAAGGGGTAAGTTCATCGAACTGACACACTGATTCACATGACTTGTCGGTCAATATCATATCTGGCGACGCATCAGCGATAATGTGCGCGATACGCTGCGTAGGATAGCTAGGGTCAACGGGGATATAACACCACCCTGCTTTAATAGCCGCTATGATGCTTATCACTAACATCGGTGAATGTTGCTGTAATATTAAACAACGCGGCTGCAGGCCATTTATGGTTCTTTGTTCACGCAACCAATTGGCCATTTGATTACTATGTTGCTCTGCTTGTTCATAAGAAAGCTGTATATCGCCTTGTGATAACGCTAATCTAGCACCATGGCGCTTCGCTGCATGGCCTAAGGTTTCTGCTAGCCAAGAGGCAGGCATGGGATGCTGGTCAATAAAGCCTGGACGTTGATAAGCTTGCGCCGTAATAGGCACATCAGCCAACGCCACGTTTTGTGTATCAATTTGAGCTAAAGAAGTTAAAAATAGATGCCATGCGGTTTGCAGTTGTTGCATCTGGTCGTCACTCACACGAGTACTATCATATTCCCATTTACAATTGGCTGTACTTTCAAGACCTTGTGCCTCAACGAACAAAGTAAGTGGAAACTTTGCCTGTTGACTATCAAAAGCCAACTGTTGTGACTGCACATTAGGTAGCGATTGTTCATTTGACGTTTCTTTATATACAAACATCACCTCAGGGGTTTTACCTGCACTCCAACCAACTGCATCAACCACGTCATCAAATGGCACTTGACCATGGCGAGTGGCATCTAAAAACCGTTTTCGAGTTTGATTGATTAAATGGTGAATGGTTTTTGTGCCATCACAATGCTGCCTCAATGCCAGCGTATTAAGCCTCAACCCTACATAGTCTTCTTGTGTCGATAGCCCTAAAACAGGCAATAACAAAGTAATATCTTGCTGTGCACCGCAATAGCGATATAAGAACGCATAAAACAAGCCAAACCAGCAGTTAAACTCTGAGCACTGAAGCGCTTTTGTTAAGCTGCGTAACCAACGCTGAGTCGACGCATCAATATGCTGTTGCACAATCGACACATCGGCCATATTATCAACTTTATTGGCTATAGGCAGGTTAAGCTGTGTTTGCGCATCACGCAGTTGGTTTTGCCAAAAATCAACACTATTTTGCCACGCTGACGATGACCTGTTTTGCTGCTGCCATAAAGCGTGTTTAATAATTTGATAATCGACATCAACTTGTGTGCAGCTTGTTATTACATCGCTGTTTACATCACAAAGCTGCAAATAACTTTTGTGCCAATCATCACGAAAGCGCGCCAATGCTTCTTGGTCTAACATAATGTGATGACAGCCCAATATGACCGCATGATGCAACAGGTGATCGGTCACAAGTACCAGCGTAAGTGGTACGCCCGCCTCTAAATCCCAAACCTGTTGTTGCACTTTTTCAGTGTACTGCTGACAAAAATCATAAAATAAGTCGGGCTGCGCTGCATAATCAACTTGCTGAAGCTGCAGCGGGCTATCAACGATGCGTTGCTGCAACCCTGAACTTGAATGCGTAAATTCACAACGTAATCCTGCATGTTCAAATAAAGTTAATTCAAGCGCCTTATATAGCTTATCGGTTTGCAGCTCACCAGTAAGAAAATCACAAAATGCCAAGTTATAACTGGTGCTATCAATATCAAGTTGTTGTAAGTAATAAAGCCGCTGCTGCGCAGCACTCATTGGATACCATGTTTGCGCGACGATTTGATGCTCAACAACCTCAGCCTGCGCAGTGGTATTTTGTTGTACTTGAGTAATATACGCAGCTAACTCGCTAACAGTTGGGTATCTAAATAGCTCACTGACTCCTAAGTCCAAAGCAAACGCTTTACTTAACACTCGCATCATAGACACAGCCAATAACGAGTTACCGCCTAAGCTAAAAAAGTTATCTCGAAGTGCAATGCGTTCAACAGCTAAGAAGTCTTGCCACACCGTCGCTATTTGGCTGGCAATTTCATTATCCCCATCAAAGTCTACAGCCTGCTTATTAGTTGTTTGTGGCTCAGGTAACGCTTTAACATTAATCTTGTTATTTGGTAATCGAGGAAAATCAGCCATAGCAACAAAGCGGTCTATTTGCATAAAACTTGGCAAATGCTCCGCTAAATAAGCCCGTAACTGCACTTCATCTAAATCATGTTTTCCGACACTGACATAAGCGACAAGTAATGGCGTAGACTGCACCTCTTTAACGATGACTTTAGCATCAATTATTTGCGCATCTTGGCGTAAAACAGTTTCAATCTCGCTGGGCTCAATACGATAACCTCGCACTTTAACTTGCTCATCAATACGCCCTAAAAATTCCAACTGCCCGCGCTGATTCAAACGTACCAAATCGCCTGTGCGGTACATTTTTGCTCCCTGTTGAGCACTAAATAGGTCAGGCACAAACTTTTCTGCGGTTAATTCTGGTCGGTTTAAATATCCCTTAGCGACACCGATACCACCCACATAGAGCTCACCTGGTAACCCCAGAGGGCGCAATTGTTGCGCGCTGTCCAAAATCCACGTTTGCACATTAGGCAGTGGATGACCAATATGAACAAGCTCATCATCCCAGTGTAATTCAGCATTACTGGCGCTGACCGATGCTTCCGTTGGACCATAGGAGTTAACAAAACGTCGCCCTTTACCCCATAACCTCAACAAATCAATCGCACACGCTTCTCCTGCAGTGATGATCACACTTAAATCTGGATAATCTTGATAGGGCAATGCAGCTAAAGAAGATGCGGGTAATGTAACATGCGTGATCCGTTGCTCAATCAGCGTGTTTGCTAAATCTGGACCGGGCAAAATCGCCAACTTATCAGCCATGACCAATACGCCACCCGAGCACAGCGTCATAACTATTTCCCATATCGAAGTATCAAAACTAAACGACGCAAATTGCAGCACTTTACTTCCCGGTTTCATATCCAGAAAGTCCACTTCCCCATATGCTAAGTTGCACACGCCAATGTGCGGCACCTCAACGCCCTTTGGTTTACCTGTAGAGCCTGAGGTATAAATAATGTAAGCAACATCTTGCCCAGTATGTTGTACATCTAACGCGACTTGATTAGTTCGCTCTTGCGATACACTGCGCTCAGTTTGAGTGCCATACTGATAGATCTCGCCGCCTTCATTAAACACTAAGCAACGTACATTCATCGCCTGATATTGATCGACAACTTGCGCTTCACATAACAAAAAATGCATTTGCGTGTCTTCGATAATAAACTCGCGCCGCTGAGCTGGGTAATCTGGGTCTAATGGCACATAAACTGCACCCAATTTTAAGATGGCATAAAACCCAACAACTAACTCAATAGAGCGTGAAATGCTCAAGCCAACTCGTGTGTCAGGGCGAACGCCCAACTGATATAACGCTTGTGCCCACTGCTGTGCACGCGCTTCAAGCTGCTGATAATTGATTGTTTGTGATTGATAGGTTACTGCGGTTAAATTAGGGGTTAATAGTGCTTGTGCTGAGATCATGCCATCAATGGTATGAATTTTGGGCATCTCTCCTGCCACACTTGCCATTGTTTTTAGCTGTTGGCACTGGGTATCACCTAACACACTCAGTTGTGATAAGGCCGCTGATGGCTGGGCCACAATATGCTCAAGCAGTTGACAAAAGTGACTGACTAACTGATTAGCTTGAAACTCATCAAATGCCACCGCGCCGTACTCAAATACACCGCGCAATTGACTCTCATGCAGCCACATATCAGCACTTAAGCTATAACGCGCAATTTGACCGTCTATCCGCTCTAACCCATTACGGGTATACAACACTGGCAAGGTATTTTCGTGATAAGCAAATAAGCTTTGAAAAACCGGGTGAAAACCCAGTGTGCCCTGCAAATTTAAATCACTCACCATATTTGCAAATGGGTACCGGCCATGATGAATGGCTTGTTGAATATTGCTAGCAACTTGGCTTAGCAACTCGCTAAATGATTGTTGCATATCAAAATCAGTGACTATCGGCAGCGGGTTAATATTAAATTGCCCTTGCTGAGAAGTCGCTAATTTAAATGGTAAACCGGTGATTATCTGTGACTGACCAGAATACTTAAATAAGAACACCCCAAAAACACTAAACAACAAGCTATTTAGCGAAACCTGTTGTTGTTGAGCAAGTTGCTGTAATGCTGCTGTTAACTGCTCAGAAAGTTCAAAACTGCGTAACCCACCGCTAAATGGTGTGCTGTTGTACTGCATACCAGTGAGATCAAGTTCTGTATTAACATCACTTAATTGCTGTTGCCAATAAGCCTGCGCAGCGGTTTCACTTGCTAACAATTGATGGTTATCTTGTTGTTCAGGAGCTTCAATCAGCGGTGTTTGGTAATAAAACGCCAGTAAGTTCTCAAATAACAGAGTAAACCGGTCCGCATCAGCAAGTAAATGGTGTACGCATAACGCTAACTTCCAATGCGTTGGCCCTTGCAGCAACAAAACTTTTACCAACGGTCCCTGCGCTAAGTCAAATGGCACACGCGCCCACTCTTGCAGTATATTATCAACCGACTCTTGTTGCTCAATCAGCCTATGGGCCAATACTGGTGAATTTCCTTGCTGCCAGCGCTGTGTATCTAAATCAACAGCTTGTGCCAGCTTATAGTGCGCCTCTAATTGGCAAAGCGCACTGTTCAGCTGTTCAACCTCTGCTTTACCCTCAAAAGTCATCACATAGGGCATATTATAAAGTGGTTGCTGGGCATAAAGTTGCTGTGTAAATACCAATCCTTTTTGCGCAAGTGTTAAAACATCAGGGTCGTACTGCTCATCATTTGGTATCTCTTGTGATACGTGTTCATATTGTTGATATAACGCTAATAAACGTGCAGCCGTTGGCTGACTTGCAAAATCAAAATAAGGTATTGAGACACCTGTTTTCTTTTTCACTTGAGCAAGTGCACTGACCAACTGTAAGGATGAACCACCTAGCGCATACGCAGATGTAGAAGCACAAAACTGTACAGGGGCAAAGATAGCCAACCAAATAGCCTTAATTGGTCCAGCAGCTAAGTGCTCTGGCTGCCACAATGTTGTCGAGTCATTTAGCGACGCTTGCTCTAACACCTTAGCATTTGCAAGCGGTAGCTCCCCTTTTGACAACTTAAGCAGCTGCAAACGGTCTGCTTTGCCATTGGGCAACAGGGCAATGTGAGCATGCTGATAAACCGTTGTTGGGACCATGTAAGCTGGTAACTGCTCACTCAACAAGTCATGTAAGGTGTCTAACTCAAGCTGTTGTGAACTAAGTAAATGGGCACATATCAAATGCGCACCCTGAGCGCTTTGATGGTAAGTCACAATGGCTTTTTCAACCACGGGCAACTGCTCATAAGCCAGCTCTATTTCAGCAAGTTCAACTCGCTGACCATTAATTTTAACTTGTTTATCTAAGCGACCTAAAATGACCAGATCGCCTTGGCTGTTAAGCTCACCTTGATCGCCTGTTTCATATTCAGTGTGCTGCTGATTGTTCTTAGAAAATGCAATGGCTTGTAAGCGCTTTGCACACCAATAACCTGAGGCGCTATATTGCGTCACAATAACCACTTCACCCCGGTTTTTAGGCGCAACAGAATGTGCATCATCAGCTTGCTTTAAACTAAAACTACTGTCAGCTATGGGTAAACCTACAGGAATGGTGGCACCTAATTTTTTTAGCTCTGATAATGGCAACTTAGGCACTTGATAACAAAAACGTGCCAAGGTGGTTTCAGTTGGGCCATATAAATTGTAAAGCTGTAATAACGGTGGTGCTACCTTATAAATATGCGCTACCAACTCTGGACGCAGCTTTTCTCCTGCCAGCATTAACGCACGAACATGATTAAAACCATTAGCAATATTACGCTCTGGCTGTTGTAACCAAAGCTCAACAATAGCGGGGACTTGGTGTACCAGGCTCACCTGTGAGTGCGCTAAAAATTGCAGTGCTTCCTCTGGGTTGAGTAAAATATGTTGATTGGTAGGGATCACCAAAGTTGCACCACAACACAGAGGTAATAATACTTCGCGTAATACGGGGTCAAACCCAACCGACGTTAACATACTGCTTTTATCACTGGGTTTTACTTGCACAAAATCAGCTTGCCAACGAATAAAGTGTGCCAACGACTCGGTGCGCCCTAAAATACCTTTAGGCTCTCCTGTTGAGCCAGAGGTGAAGTACAAATAACCTGACTTATGCGCATTACTGTCACTGCTATTACCAAAGGTAGACGTGTGAAGTATATTCTCATTGATAAATAGAGCATTCGCTGTATTAGGTAAAACAGCGGCTGTACTGTGTTCACACAAAATTACATCGGGTTGAGTTTGGCGTAAAATTAACTGTATTCTTTTGGAGGGCCATTTTGGGTCAATCGGAATAAAAATATGCCCAGCTCTTTGCGTCATTAACAAACAAACAACCCATAAAGGCGATTTATCTAGATATACGGCAACGCGCGCGGGCTGCTTAGCAGCGGCCATCACACTTAAATGCTCACAAACCGACGTTTGTAAACTCTGTACGCTTTGAGACAATTGCTGGTATGAATAGCTCATCAAGCCATATTCAATAGCAATATTTGAGTTGTACTGCTTGGCAGCCAATGCGAAGTCATGCCATACATTCATTGTTCTAATTCCCTAAACTTTTCAAAGCGCTCAGCGCGGTTGCGTATATTTTTATTTATAAACAATTGGTTACACCAGTTTCATTAAAACATTGATCATTCTAGCGAGCTAAATGACTCATTAACGGTGTTAAAAATTACTTATGTGAAATAACTACATACCGAAATTTTTATCGAACTACTAAGTCATTTATCTACCGCAAAAGGGATATCAATTTTGCATAAAGCTCAAATCCCCAAAATAAAAACGAGTTAACAAACACTCCATTTAATGCCTTACAAATGTTTAAAATTGTTAAAATCTATGAAACAACAACTTACATAAAAATAAATCTTTAAAATCAAAGGTATAACTTAGTTTTATTGCATTAAAAAAAACAAACCTGACCAATAAATGTATCCAAAAAAAATATGACCAAAATCATAAACCACCAACAAACCTTTGATAAATAAAGAGTTTACCTTTATTGGGTATATATATCATATACTCAGCTGTTTAAAGAAACTACAGCTCCTTACAATCACTTACTGAATTGTATTTTCGCACTCAGTATCTTAGGCCCGGTAAATACAACAGGCACTCATTAACTAAGCTCAGGTTGTTACAGTACCTATATCGTTATTTGAGACATATGCCTGCGTATTGCATTGAAACAGCACACAGATTTTTCGTTTAATAAGGAAGTCAGTGATGTGAATGAGCAGCACTGAGCTGTTCAGCAATTACCTCTGTGAACACAGCTAAGATTTAACAAGGAAAATACGATGAAAATGCATTTATATACACTCACATTAACATCTGCATTGCTGCTAGGTGCGACTAATGCGGCACATGCTGAAGGTAACTTTGGCTTGGGTCTGGGCGCATTTAATGGCTCTACCGTATATAAAAATATTGATACTGAAGTTTATATACTGCCAGTTTTAATGTATGAAGGTGAAAACTTCAGCCTGTCTCCAACTAGAGCAGAGTATCATTTACAGTTTAATAGCAATATGTGGGTAAGTGCGATTGGCGCGCTTAGATTACAAGGGTATGATGCTGAAGACAACGCCACATTCAAGGGTATGGACGACAGAGATATTGGTATTGATTTAGGTGCAAGTGTAAACTACTACTCAGAAGAAATTGGCTTTTTGTCAGTTGAATGGCTAACTGACGTAAGTGACGCCTCTGAAGGAGATGAGGTTTCTGCAATTTGGGCATATCCTATCGAAGGTAAAGCGCTTACAATTACTCCTAGTGTATTCTGGCGCTGGCAAAGTGAAGATTTAGTTGATTACTACTATGGCGTAACGAGTAAAGAAGCAACAGCAAGCCGTGCAGCTTATAAAGCTGACTCGGCATCCACTTTTGGTGCAGCACTTTCCCTTGACTACAAGCTAACTAAGAGTATTACGCTATTTAGTGAAGTTAGCGCATATTCACTTGATGACGAAATCAAAAATAGTCCACTCGTTGACGACGATAAAGACTACGGTTACGGCGCATCTATCGGTTTTGTGTATAGCTTTTAATATTGCAAATTCCGTGTTTGGGGAAAGCCTTTATCTTTAGGCTTTCCCCAACTCTATACTCGCCATGAGCATTTAACTATATACACTAAATCTCGATGTAATTGCATTTTCATCACGTTAATAAACACTTCTTTTTACCTGTATTTAAAGCATACCTTAACCAAATTCTAACCCAAACTTTCTACCTCAACAGTTGCAAAAGCTATTTACAAAGGCTTACTGACCAGTATTTTTTAAATCCGTATTATGCTCACTTATAACACACATTTTACTCTTGAGTTTATCACATACAAGGAGCGACCATGTTGATTCGAGCAACCGCGTTTACACTCATGCTATCACCAGTAATGGCAGTGGCTAACCCAATCGCAGCATCTGAAGGCGTACTTGAAGTTGTTGTTAATTCCGCAAAAAATAACGATGGCGAGATACAAGTCGCACTGATGAATAAAGCCGCACAGTTTGACTCGAAAGAGCCGCCTGTGGCCGTCTGTAGACAAATCGTAGATAAGCAAAAAGCACTGTGCAAGTTTGAAAAACTGCAACATGGTGAGTACGCTATTTTTGCCTACCATGATGAGAACAAAAACAAAGAATTAGATGAGAACTTCTTAGGTGCTCCCACAGAAAAGCTGGCTATCAGTGGTGTTGATTTAGCGCAGAATCAATCACCGACCTTTGTACAAAGTAAATTCAAGTTTAATAGCCAATTGGCACAAGTATTTATCAATTTACAGTAGTATTATTTGGAGCTTGCTATGAAGCGTGTATTTTCAAGTTTACGAGTAAGGCAAGCGATTGCCACGACAGTCGCGTTGTTTTTTTTATTAGTGGTATTAGATGAGCTAGAAAAAGCAGAGCAAGCTAACATCAAAAGACCGACTACAAATAATGCAGGGCCGAGCCTACATGTCGCTTCGGTGGTTAACATTGAGCCAGTAACACAACTTCCCAGTTTAATGCGCTTAGGATATGTTGAACCACTTAAAATGACTGAAATAACCAGCGATGTATCAGGGCGTATCATCTCTGTAACAGATGCTTTTCGTAAGGGTCAATTGTTAGACAAAAGTAGTGCGCTATTACATGTTGACCCACTACCTTATCGAGTCGCACTTGCCAACGCCCAATCACAGTGGGCGCAAGCAAAAACAGAGCTTAAAAATGCGCAAACTCAATACGACGCCAAAAGCTTGGTTGTTAAATCAGCGCAAAGTCAACTTAAGCTAGCAGAGCTACAAGTTGAACAAGCAAAAGTGGATTTAAACCGTACCGTCATAGCACTACCTTTTGATGGCGAGCTGGTACAAATAAAAGCGAACTTGGGCGAGTATGTAGGACCTGGCAGTTCAGTCGCATCAGCGTTACCCAAAGCAAAACGTGAAATTCGGGTGCCGATAAATATTGAAGAATTTGACGAACTAGATACGCCACTCCTTAATAAGCAACTCACCGTTTACAGTTTAAATAAGCTAAAAACTTGGCAAGGTAAAGTCACGGGTGTAAGTCACTTTAGCGAAAACCAGCAACGCACCTTATATGTGAGTATTGATAGCGAACATAGCAGTCTGCCGATGTTTGGCGAAAATGTGTACGTTCAGCTTCCTCATAAAAACTGGCAAAATACTTATTCAGTTCCAGAGTCAGCACTGACAGAAAAATATGAAATTTGGCTACTTGATGAACATAACAAAACATATCGCCACAAATTAAACGAATTTACTATGAATAACGGTATGGTGTACTTTCCAATGCCAAACCCCCAGTTTAAACGTGTGGTTGAGTTTCCAAGAGGCTACTTAAGTCAAGGGATGGAACTGGCGGTAAAGTCACCAATGACCACTAAGGAGGCGTTATGATCCAGTGGTTTATACGCCATCCCATTGCCTCAAATTTATTAATGATGTTTTTGTTGTTGGGGGGATTGCTAAGCGCCAATAATATGCGTAAAGAAATTGTGCCTAAGTTACCGTCCAATCAGCTTGTTATATCAACTTATTACGAAGGTAAAACTGCAGAGCAAGTTGACCGAGAAATCGGCCAAAAAATTGACCGAGCCCTTGAAGGGATCAGTGGCATAAAGTCGATTAACAGTATTGCCGGGCAAAATAGCCTCACTGTTACCATAGTTAAGCTACTTGACTACGACATGAACCGATTAATGGCAGATGTTAAATCGAGTATAGACAGCATTTATGATTGGCCATTACTTGCCGAGCGACCGCAAATAATACAAGAAACCTTAGTATTTGATGCATTACTGGTACAACTGCATGGCGATACTGACCCTGATAGCTTGATTAAAGTCGGTGAGACCGTTAAGCAAAAATTATTAAGCTACCCTGCCATTCAAAAAATTGAAGAATACGGTGCCCATTCTTATGCCGTGTATATCCAAGTTGACCCCTACAAAATGCGTCAATATGGGCTCAGCTTTGATGATATTTCTACTGCCATAAACCGCCAATCGGTACGTGCCAAAAGTGGTGTACTTAAAACCCCCAATGGTAAATACCTACTGTACTCTGACCATGTTGCAGAAACAGAAAAAATGCTTTCAAGCTTAGTGGTGACAGTTACAGAGCAAGGCCATATTATTTATTTGTCAGACATTGCTGACATTAAAGACGACATCACTGAACATGACTCAAATGTGACATTTAATAACCAAGCGACCATGGGCTTTGCGGTTAAAATGTCAGCCACCAGCGATGTGTTAGAAATTTCAGAACAAACTGAGCTTGCAGTTAAGGAGATTAAAGCCAGCTTGCCTAATAACTTAGATATTACAGTGTGGTTTAACGCTGCACACTATGTGCAAGAACGCTTGGATCTACTGCAAACAAATGCAATACAAGGTTTTTTACTCGTTTTTATTATCTTAACGCTGTTTTTAAATATGCGTTTAGCGTTTTGGGTTGCCATGGGCTTGCCAGTGGCGATTGCTGGCACATTTATTGTTTTAGGTGAGCTGGGTTTTCAGTACACCATTAACGAAGTAACCACTTTTGGCTTTATCCTTGTATTGGGGATTTTGGTCGATGATGCAGTTGTGGTTGGCGAGAGTATTTACAGCTATAAAGAAAAACATGGTACTTCTATAGAGTCCACAATTAAAGGCACAGAGCGCGTTGCGATACCGACGATTTTTGGGGTATTAACTACCGTTGCTGCCCTGCTGCCAATGACTCGATTTCCATCAGAAACGGGCCGTTTGTTCGCAGGCTTTGCGTGGGTTGTGATCGTTGCTTTGCTCTTTTCGTTAATTGAATCGAAGCTTATTCTGCCTGCACATTTACGGTCACTAAAATTTGATAATGAAGCAAACTCATTCACCAGAAAACTAACGGTTTACCCGCGTAAATTACTAGACTTATTAGCACATAAAATTTACCGCCCCGTGTTAGACGCCTGCTTAAGGTATCGCTATGTATGTTTATTTGGCTTTCTTAGCATGGTTTTCGGTATTTTAGGTAGCTTGCAAAATGGCACCATTCGCAGCGTGATGTTTCCAGATGTACCCAGTGATTTGATCATACTTGAACTTAATCTTGAACAAAACGTGCCAGTGTCGTTACTGCAAAAAGCAGAAGCACAAGTTAAGGCGGTAAGAGCCAATATCAATGAGCAATATAAACAAACGCATGCACTTGATGGGGATATTATTGAAAAAGCCATGACAGTAACCTTCGAGCAAGGCAACATTGTGGTGTTTGCAGAGCCAATAAGACGTGACCTACGTACCGAGATCAACCTTAGAAAGGTCGCTAATCAATGGCGCAAAGCGCTACTTGATATAGAAGCGCTACAAAGTGTTGAAGTCACCGTATCTTTAGAAGGCACAAGTGCAGGGACTTATATTCGACTCAACCACCCAGATATCAATAAACTGAACGAAATTAGTGAGTTCACAAAGCAGTGGTTAACCCGCCAAGAGGGCGTTAATAACGTACTAGAAGAAAACCTCTCAGCGATGCCGCAACTGGCCTTTACTTTAAAACCTGAGGCACAATTGTTTGGTATTACTCATCGTATGCTTTCAGAGCAATTGGCAACTGCTTATGGTGGCTTAGAGCTTGACCGTTTTTATCGCGACGAACATCGAGTAAAGTTGTATTTGACCTTCCACCAACAAATGCGAGACTCGCGCTCAGACCTTAACTCGCTATACATTTATAATGATAAAGGGCAACCGATTCCCCTCTCGGCAGTGGCTGATGTAGAAACAACCACGGTCAATAATACCCTCACCCGCTTCAATGGTGAGCTCACTCGCTCGTTAAAAATTGATGTTGATAAAAGCGTTATATCACCCGAGCAGCTCTATACGCAGCTGGAAAGAATATATAATAGAAGCGTAAAGTCGCAATACCCAAATGCTGGGCTTAAACGCGCAGGCGAGCTTGAGCAAACCGTTGAGTCAACCAAGGGCTTAGGTGTGGCATTTACCGTAGCTATTGCACTTATTTATGTGCTTTTAGCCATCCCGTTAAAACGCTATGGTCAACCTTTACTGATTGTGTTCTCTGTGCCATTTGGTTTAGTAGGGGCAGTACTTGGGCATGTTTGGTTAGGCCTGAGTGTAAGCCTTTATTCATGGCTGGGTATGTTAACGCTCTCAGGTGTTGTGGTGAACGACAGCCTATTGATTGTGAATCGCTATAACCAGCTTTGTCATGAATTAGACAGTAAAGTAGACGCCGTACGACAAGCCTGTTTAGACCGCTTTAGAGCGATATTTTTAACCACAATCACCACCTTTGCAGGGCTTTTACCACTTTTGAATGAAACCTCAGAACAAGCACAGTACTTGATCCCCGCGGCGGTGTCGTTGGCTTACGGCTTATTATTTGCAACCTTAATTTGTTTAATACTAATGCCCACGTTATTAATTATTTCATCAGATATTAAAGCGTTTGTTACCATGAGAGAGTTCACAATGGCAAAAGCGCATCAAACTCAAAAAGCTAAGGCGTTATAAGTATTAATACAGGGTTGCCAAGAGCAACCCTGTATTTGAATATTTAGGCAATATTGCCTAGCTTGCTATCAGCAGACCTTTCAGTACAGGCAAAGACATATTTTCGGTTAACTTAGCTTTTGTGCATATCATCAACGCTTTTGCTCATCATCTTTAAAATAAACTGAGGGAAAAAGCGGCTCATAAACTTCAGTTGATTTGACTGGCCTGGTCTAATTTCATCTTTATTTTTGTTCAAGCCACTGATTAAATCTGCAACCAGTTCAGCAACTGACATGGCGGTACTGCCTTGCATATCTTCGGCACTAAAACCATCTAGCAGCTCTGTTTTTGTGCCCGGAGGTGCTAATTCAAATACTTTAATATCGGTATTTCTCAGTTGCTCACGAAGCGATAAAGTATAAAAGTGCAGCGCTGACTTTGTGGCACTATAAATAGGAGAAACCGGCATAGGCACAAAAGCAAGGGCTGACGAAACATTAACAATGGCTGCATTTGAATTTTGCTTTAATAATGGTAAAAATTTATCGACCATCCAAATTGGCCCTTTTACGTTTATATCAATTTCTTTCACTAAACTTTGCGCACTGTGCGAGTGACTTTGTAAATTCACTTTAAGCATCATGCCAGCATTATTGATTAACATGTTAAGCTTTGGGTGATTTTTCGACACTTCGTCATATAAGATTTGAATATCATCGGGGTTACTTACATCACTTTTTATAGTATGTACCCCGTCTAATTGCGATTGTGCTTGTTGTAGTTTTTGTTCATTTCGCCCAGTTATAATAACGGTATTACCTAGCTCTAAAAAAGCCCTCGCCATTTCAAGACCAATGCCGCTTGTGCCACCTGTTATTAAAATCGTATTTTCGCTTAACTGCATTGTTAGTTATCTCTAAATGGTTAAATTTATCACCAAAGCATATACCACATTAGTATTTATGCGACATATCCCTTGCTCTGTTTAATAAAATGATAGCAACAACATTTAACAGTGTTGTGTCATACTAGTTACATTAAATAAATGCGCAAATATTGCGCCAGATAAATGCCTTAGTAACAAGGCAAAAAACCGGTATGTAGTTACTCTACATGAGTAATTTTTAACACAGTTAATGAATTATTTAGCTCGCTAGAATGACCATTTTTTAAATAAAATGGCTATCAATATTAAGGCGCTAATACTGCGCTTAACCTACTAACAAAAAAACTGGGCTGTAAAAGTTAAATCTATGCAGGTTTTGCAAAATAAGCCAATGTTTGCCTAATTGGGTAAATTGAAAGCGCAGCAACAGCGATGATGTTACATGCCCAGCCGCCAAACACATACACCATCTTTAGTTCGTGGTAATCAAAATAGCCGCGGGCGATTAATTGCATGAATAGCAAAGCCATAAAAACAAGTGTTGTATAAATGCTGACTCTTGCAGTCCTAGAAAAAAAACACCCCTTTAATCTGTGCAGACTAAATAAAGTCAGCAAGAACAAAAATTGATTTATCATTGCCGTTAAGTAAAACAGTTTTATTTGACCATCAATAGTGCTCAGTTGCGTGATAATAAAAGCATCAACTTCACCAGAGTAAAGGTGAAATAATAAATAACAAACCGCTGTCATGAAGCAAGAGTGCATTTCATGTAATCTTAAAGTACAAAGGTCCTCTTTTAGAGCAGTCAATAGTAACCACTTATGAGTAGGTAGCTGTGTCACTAAAAACCATATGACAATTAAGGTTTCATAACTTTTAAAAATCCAACCTAAATGACTTAAAAAAGCATTTAACCCAGTCATAATTAGTTTTTCTCTATAATTTTTTGGTGATTATTAAAGGGTAACAAGTCACCCCCACTACTTCCGATCTGAACGAGTACTATAATAAGCCAATGTTTGCCTGATTGGGTAAATTGAAAGCGCTGCAATAGCGATAATGTTACAAGCCCAGCCGCCAATACGATACACCATCCCTAACTCATGGTAATCAAAATAGCCTCTAGCT
Source organism: Pseudoalteromonas holothuriae (assembly GCF_945859825.1). GTDB lineage: Bacteria > Pseudomonadota > Gammaproteobacteria > Enterobacterales > Alteromonadaceae > Pseudoalteromonas > Pseudoalteromonas holothuriae. The sequence continues at coordinate 351,127 of NZ_CAMAPC010000001.1, read as the reverse complement.
ACTAACTGCATAAATAAAAATGATGAATATAAGAAGGTCGTGTACATACAAATACGCGCAGTTATTGAAAAGAGGCAGCCTCTTAAACGATGTACCATATACAAAACAACTAATAAAGCAAACTGTTGTGTTATCATGCCCATATAAAACACGCGAATATGTTGCTCCCTTGCTAGTTCAAGCGATAGTAAATACCACTCTACCTCAGCTGCAACTATATAAAATAATAAAAAAACCACTAGGCTAATAAAACAAGAATGCATTTCATGTAGCTGCAATGACTTAAGGGCTCGATGACGAGCAAACAATAAAGACCAACGATGCTTGGGAAATTGCGTTACAACAAACCACAATACTACGAGCAACCCATAACCTAAACAGGCCAACCATAAATAGTATAAAAAGTCACTGAGACTCATTGATAAACATCCATTTTCTTAATTGTGTATTCAATTGCATAACCACCCGTTACTAAGCTCAACGTTCAAAAGCAAAATTAACATAGATTAAGCCTCTCTTTGCGTTTGAAAATAAGCCAATGTTTGCCTGATTGGGTAAATTGAAAGCGCAGCAATAACGATGATGTTACAAGCCCAGCCACCGATACGATATACCATCCCTAGTTCATGGTAATCAAAATAGCCGCGGGCGATTAATTCCATGAATGAAAGTGCTGAAAATAAAAAAATCATGTACATACAAATACGTGCTGTTTTTGAAAAAAGGCACCCTCTTAGCCGGTGAACAACATACATTGTCAGTAGACATATAAAAAAATGTGCTATCACGCCTGTATAAAATACCTTTATTCGATTAATCTGTTTAAACTCTAATGAAAGCAAGTATTGCTCAACCTCCCCACCAAAAGTATGAAACAGCATAAATACCACTGCACTCATAAAGCAAGAGTGCATTTCATGTAATTGCAGTGAATTAAGAGATTGGTGACGGGAAAAAAATAAAGACCAACTGTGCTTGGGAAATTGCGTTACTAAAAACCACAATACAATTAGTAATTCATACCCTATAAAACCCCAGCCTAAGTAATATAAAAAATCATTGAGGCTCATTGGTAAACATCCATACTGTTAAATTGATTAAGTTCCATACGTGCTGCTAAAGCCTTGGGCAAAATAAACCATTCTTTTAAATTTAAAACAGGTATTGTCGGATGGCGCTGCGCTTATACCGACCTACATACCGTGCTAACCAGTAAACACTCTGCGAGCTTTTTGGCAAAGTTTAGTAATCAACTTTTATCGCTATGGTTGCTCTATATTGCCAAGCACTTATTTATGCACAACCAAACAAGATAAAAAATGACAACCCGAAGGTTGTCATTTTAGCATGAATGAAGTTTTATACAGTTTGAACTTATTACTTAAGAAGCCGCTGCCCGTTTTTGTTTAAAGTAATCTTTAATCGAGCGAACGGGGTAAGTTGCTAGTGCTGAAATAGCAATAAAGTTACAAGTCCAGCCAATTAAGATGTAAACCATATTTAACTCATGGTAATCAAAGTAACGTCTCGCTATTAATTGCATACCATGAAGCATGATCATCACTAATGTTGTATACATGCAAATACGGGCTGTTGGGGAAAAGGTGCACCCTCTTACTAAATGCAAACAAAATAACGTAAGCCCAAACATAAACTGCACTATTGCCATGCTCGTATAAAACAATTCAATATGAGCCATCCTTTGCATTTCTAATGACAAAAGGTAATGCTCTGCTTCAGAGCCGATCAGGTGAAAAATAAGGAAGCAAAATGCCGATAAAAAGCATGAATGTAATTCATGGTGCTGGGTAGTAAGCAAGTCTTTCTTAATACCAAAGAAAAGCTTCCATTTCATTATTGAGAACTGTTTTACCCAATAAATAACTATCAGAAACTCAACAACGATTAGTCCCCAACCCAAATTATGTAAAAAATCATTCATGCCATATCCTTATTTTCTGCCTAACAATTACAAGTATAAAAAATAGACCAGTATGTAGCATTGCCTTGAGCTTGAGGAGGATTTCCCATATTTCCACCACCACCACCAGCAACCAATTTAGCGCGCTCTGTCGACAACTCTTTTAACTTCTTTGATTTGATTTTTAGCTTCATTGAGGCTTTCATTATCCAAGTCCTTATTTTCAGGTTTACATCCCTCACCTCATTGCGACAATGTTAACCGAGCGTACACAACTTAGCAACATCAATTTAGGTGCAATTTTAACGCAAAGGTTTGGTTTGTATGAAATTATTAATATTCTCGTTCCTGATATGCCGAAAAATATAGCGTATCAGTCAAGTTATGGTACTAATTATGTGTGGGTTCAACAAATAATTTAGTTACAGTGCGTTATTGATATAATGAATTTATGAGCTTTTATTGTGTTCATCTGACCAATAAGATAGGCTGGCTTGAGTTGTGAGTATTTTATTATTCACCTCTAAACACTTCACGCCATGGTGCAATAACAACAATACGCTACACTACAGTAGAAGTGGTTAACGCGCTGTATGGTTAGCTTGTTGTCTTAGGTCATTGTCATGAAATTAAAACACGTACTTACGCTGTCTTTTATCTTTTTGTCTGTACTGCCTTTATTTTTAGCTCTGCAATACCTTAATGAATACACTGCAAAACAACATCGCACCCAAGTTGAAGAAAAGCTTGAAGCTTTATCCTTCATTGCCGAAAAGCGAATTGAAGCAGTTATTGCACGTATTATTGATAGCAATGCACTCATTGCCAGCCGCACCCAAATGCGACTTAGTTTGGTTAAATGGTTAGAGCTACGCGATAAACTTGCTTTGCAAAAGGTAACTCAAATAATCAAAGATGCTAAAGGGGGCATGACCCGCCTGCACAACATTAGCATCTATGATACGCAGGGTAATTTAGTGACCTCTACACTTAACCAAAGCTTGCCTACTACATTAGCGCTCCCTATAAAAAAAGCCCTCCCCTTAGTGAAACTCAATCATACCGATGAACAGTTATTTGTTGCCAGTTTAAACAGGCTAATGCTAGATAATCATGTTATTGGTTATATTGAAACGCAGTTTTATGCAGATTTTGTGATAGAACTTATCCAAGAACGTACGGGATTGGGAAAAAGTGGTGAATGGCTATTCGCTGTACGCAACCAAGATGGCGATGCATTATTTGCAGTGCCACTAAAATACGACTCACAAGCCGCATTTAAACGTACTGTGAGTAAAAGTAACGTGCAAACCCCTATCACACAAGCATTAATGGGTAACGAAGTTATTATGGCCCATGCACCTGATTACACAGGCCAAGCAGTTTTAGCATCAACACGCTATTTACCATCCCTTGATTGGGGGATTGTTGTTAAAATGAATGAAGCTGAAATCAGTGAATCGATTAAAAAAACAAGTATTGTTATATACTTGTTAGAAGGTATTATTTTAGTTTTAGCGATTGCCATTGGCGTGAGTATCTCGGTCTATATTTCTAATCCAATAGAAAAACTCATCTCCCACACTAACAAAGTCGCCAAAGGTAACTTTGACCCCTACACCAACGTGAGTGGGTTGCAAGAGGTCAAAGAGCTCAGCAAGCACTTTAATTATATGATTAGCGCATTAAAAGACTTAAACGACAATCTTAATCAAAAAGTTCTAGAGCGAACGCAAGAACTTAATAGTGCCAACCAAAAACTCAAAGAGCTCAGTATTAAAGACCCTTTAACGGGCTTATTTAACCGACGCCACCTACACGATGTACTTAGTCATGAGTTAAACCGCTCCACGCGATATAAAAGCCCATTAACACTATGTATTATGGATATTGATCATTTTAAAACCGTCAATGATACTTGGGGTCATGATAAAGGTGATGAGGTATTAATCAAAATGGCTAAGTACTTACAAACTACCCTTCGAGACTGCGACACCGTAGCCCGTATCGGAGGAGAAGAGTTTTGTATCATACTGCCATCTACGCGTGTGAGCGCATCAGTGGGGTTATTAGAGCGTATTAGGCAAGATATTTCAGATATTAATTTTGATACGTGCCTCGAGCAATTTACAGTTACCGCCAGCTTTGGCGTAACCCTTTGCGCTGGAAGTAAAAATAATATAGATAACATCCTCAAACAAGCTGATTTAGCCTTGTACAAGGCTAAGTCAAAAGGCAGAAATCGGGTTGAAGTGTACTCACAAAGCGACGATAACAATAGTGTAAACAGTTAACTTTGCAACTTTGGGTAAACGAGTTACCCAATTAAAGCTATTTTGTTCACTCTAGGCTTTGCAGCCTCTTGAAATAGTCTGTTATACCAATTTTTATTAAAAACATTGATCACCCTCTCGAGCTAAATGACTCATGTAGAATAATTACTCAGTCATTTATCTAATGCTATTGGTATTATTGCAAGAGAAAACCACCTTGATACAGAAAAATACCCTTATTAGCATATAAGCGATGTTAGCTTAAAAAGTACTTCCTATATCAACACCCTTATCTATATAGTTAAATTACTTAACCTCAACACGCTGTGAGCGCATTACTACTTCGTCATTTAATTCAATACCAATACCCGGCGCTTCAGATACTTTAAACACACCATTTTTAGGTTGTGGGTCTTGGATACACAATTCGCGGTTCCACTTTTTAATGGCATAGGTGTGGTGCTCATGAATTAAAAAGTTAGGAATGGCGGTTTCTAAGTGAAGCGATGCTGCTGTAGCAACGGGGCCGCCACAAACATGCGCTTGAATACGCACATCAAAAATATCAGCGTAGTCACACACTTTTTTAGCTTCAGTAAAACCACCGCATAGGCCAATGTCTGGTTGTAGCACATCAATGCTTTGATCTTCTAGGTAAGGACGAACCCCCCAGCGGTTATACAAACGCTCGCCACCGGCAATGGGCACGGCCACTTTATCAGCCACCTTGGCATGTAACGAGTGATTTAGATAATTCACTGGCTCTTCGTAATACATGCAATCAAATTCTTCGGCTATTTCGCCAATTTGAATGGCTGAGGTGGCACCGGGTAGGCTGTGACATTCAAAAATAATATCCACCTCATCACCCACTGCTTCACGAATGGCTTGCATACGCGCGCGATATAGTTTCATCTCAGCGCGAGAGATTATTTTAGTGCGGTCATAATAGGTATTGCCGTCTTTATCGTACTGAATCGGGTCTACTTTTACTGCGTCATAACCTTCGGCAATCGCCTTAAGTGCAGCCTCTGCGTATTCTTGCGGTTGTACTAAGGCTTTAAATTCGCTATCCCAATCAAATTGTAATTGCGATGCATAAGTACGTAGTTCAGGGTTAACCTTACCGCCAAGCAATTGATAAACCGGTAAGTTAAGCGCTTTGCCTTTAATATCCCAAAGCGCAGTATCTATGGCACTCATGGCTGCATACACCACAGGGCCCCCGCCTAAGCCCCAAAAGCTCTCACGTAACATACGTGACCATAACAACTCAGTTTGAAACGGGTCGTGGCCAATTAAAAACGCTTCTGCCATTTCTTTTATCATACTGGCTGCCGCGCTATGGCCTAAGTCGTAGGCAAGCCCTGCCTCACCTACACCACTAATACCTTCATCAGTATGAATACGTATAAATACTGGAGTCCAAGCGGGTCTTTCTGGACAGTGAATATCAAATACTTCGACGCGATTAACTTTCATGGTAGATTCCTATTGAGCAAAAGTGGGGTCTAAACGGTATGCTTTTCTAAGCATAGCTGGCCAAGCAAGCTGCCCACCAGTACTGCCGCTATGAACCACGTTAGCTTGATTATAAATGTTATCTATTATGGGCTGAGGTACTTGCACCGCCGGCTGAGCAGACGATTGAATTGCCAATTGAATTTCACAGGCGCGTTGTAGGTCATAAAAGCGCATAAAGGCGTCGCCTACTGTTGGACCTACGGTTAAGCCACCGTGATTGACCAATAGCATATGATTGGTTGTACCTAAGTCATCTTGTAGGCGTTTGCGCTCATCATCATTCACTGCAAGCCCTTCATAGCCATGATAAGACAACGACGGCAACGAGAACATAGAATGCTGGCTCAGTGGCAGTAGGCCGCACTCAAGGCTTGCAACCGCTACCGTTTCTTTGGTATGCAAATGTATAACGCAATGGGCATCTTCTCTTACTTCATGAATGGCACTATGAATGGTAAAGCCCGCTGGGTTTATTTTAAACGGCGTATCATCAAGAATATTACCCGCAAGATCTACCTTTACTAAGTTTGAAGCAGTTACCTCATCAAAACTCAAACCAAACGCGTTAACTAAATAGTGATCCGTGCCGGGTAAACGTGCCGACATATGGGTATAAATTAAATCTCCCCAACGCATATGATCAACTAAGCGATAGCAAGCGGCTAAATCAACACGGAGTTGCCATTCTTGCTCAGACACTTGGTCTTTTAAGTTTAGTGAAGGTAGTTCAAACATAGTGGGTCCTTAAATAAGCCCAATTAGATGTTTAGAAGTCTAAATTACTCTGGGCATTTGTTCAACCAAATAAAAACCACCGACAGGCGGTGGTTTTTTTAATAACTCACGAAGTGATTATTTTACTTTTGATAAATACTCTGCAATGGCGTCTATTTCTGCATCAGATACATTAGCAACCATGGCTTTCATTGCCATTGACATGCCGTTGCTACGCGCACCTGATTTAATATCTTTCATTTGCGCTGCTAAATACTCTTTATTTTGACCATTTAACTTAGGGTACATTGCCATAATTGGTGCTTTACCTTCTGCACCATGACATGTTTGACACATTTTAGCAGTATACAGTGCTTCGCCATCTGCAGCGTTTGCCACATTTGCACTAAGTGCCACCATTGAAAGGCCAACCCCACAAATTATATTTTTTATCTTACTCATAACATTACTCTTTTTATTAATTAACGGATAAGTCTCTTACAGTGTAGACCATTTGTACTCGCTCCACCTATGTAACTAATTAGCAAACGATATCAGTGCGTGTAATGAATAAAACTACCAAACTAAATCATCTGGTACTTCGTAATCTGCATACGGGTCATCATCACTCGGTCCGTTGTTATCATCTTCAACATGAAAGACGATATATTTTTCGTCAACTTCGGCAACTTTGCGAGCAGGTTCATCCTGTAGTACATAAAACTGCCCTTCCAGCACACAAATAGCCAACCGCCCTTTTGACAGCGCTTGCTTGGTTTGCTCATTCACATCAAGCTCTTTAACTTTGTTCTGGTAGGTAAAGTTAAAGGTTAGCTCACCACGTATCTCATCTTGATTGTGGTGCTCAAGAATTTGTTTTACTCGCGCAACTTGCTCTCGCTCTTTTAACTCGGCTTGTTTTGCTTTATTAAGCTCCTCAGCCTTTTGCTGTTGTTCAAGCTTTGTTTGTTCAATATGTTTTTGTAGATCGCTGGGATCACTGGTTGCGCCTTTTTTCTTTTTCTTCTTTTGCGCTTTACGCTTTTCTGACTTTGCAACTTTTGATTTATGCTCAGTCGTTAACCCTGCTTTTAGTAGCTGCTCTTGTAATGAACCCATTATGCTGCTCCATGAAATACGAATTGCCATATTCTAACGCAGTGGATTTTTTTAACCATATACAAACCCATCATCTACGGATTTTTTTTGCTCTGCTAGTCACAATAGCAAAGGTTGCTAGGTTGCAATATGATATATCGCAAATAATGACTAACCAATTGATATAAAACTATTCAACATATCTAAATCAGCGCATAATAGCACCGTTCAGCGCGATTATTGTCCAGGAAGGTTCATGCCATTATTGCAGCTATTAGTGTCATCTGTTTTTATTTTTTTTGTCTTATATGCACCACAGCCTTTACTGACTATTTTTTCTCACAATTATAATGTGTCAGCTGCCACCAGTGGGGCACTGATGTCGATCACCATGTTGCCTTTGGCTGTTGCACCTATTTTTTATGGCTTACTGTTTGCCCGAAAGAACCCACTGACCCTACTCAAAGTTGCCATGCTAATATTAAGTGTCACCAGCTTATTATTTGCATTAGCACCTACCTTTGAATTGTTACTGGTACTGCGTTTTATTCAAGGCCTGACCCTACCAGCTGCACTCACTGCAATGACAGGCTTTATTGGGCAACAATATTCAGCCGCGCAATTACAACAAAATATGACTCGCTATATCGGCAGTTCTATTCTAGGTGGATATTTAGGTCGGGTGCTAGCAGCTAACTTTGCAAGTTGGTTTACGTGGCAGAGTTTTTATTTTGTACTGGCTTTAGCCTTACTTATCTTGGCGCTACTGATTAAACCAAAAAAATGCCAACCACCCGTGCGCCAAGCTGAATCTCCAAAAGCCTATTTAAAACCACTGCGAGAGCCTTTAATTGTGCGCCTATTTTTAGGGGTTTTTTGTATGTTTTTTTGCTTTGCAGCACTGATGAATTACTTACCGTTTATTTTACAAGATGTATTTGGCATCACTGACAGCAAAACCATTGGCTGGGTTTATACTGGTTACCTTATTGGCGCGATAATATCGATGACAACGCCATACCTTACCCGCTATTTCAACAATTCTTGGCTATGGTTAAGCACCCTTTTTTTGGTGTACTGCACAGCCTTGGTAGTAATGCAGTTACCAGTATTAAGCGTATTTTTAATTGCATTTACTTTGTTTTGTGCCTGCATGTTTATGATCCACTCAAGCGCGTCACCACTAGCAAATAAACTCAGTGATGCCCCCCCTACAGTGACTAATGGTGCATATGTCTCGTTTTATTACAGTGGTGGGGCGCTGGGGTCATTTTTACCTGGGCTAATACTACAGCGTTTTGGCTACCACGCCTTTTTACTAGGGTTATTGTTAGTATGTATAACGGGGCTAATACTGAGTTACAGTGCTTACAAGCAAGAAGCATCTAGATGTTAAAGGTAAGTGGCCTGTGTAGTGCAAAAATTTTAGTTAAGTGATATTCAGCCTTATTACTCACACATCCCCCTTAGCTGTACACTGCGTTGACGCCAGAATACTTGATTAACTTTGTGGCCATCTACACAATAATTTTTTTCTGCTAATGCATTGTTTAGCAAAATAACTGCCCGCTCTTCAAGCATCAATTTAAGCTCTGGTGAGTCTTCTATTCGTTGATGCTTTGCGTATGCTTTTAGATCTGAACGTGATAATGGCTTGCGAGTATCTAACACCATAATTGGAGTAGGTTTAACTGTAACAATATAAACAAATAACTGCTGCCCTGACTCTGACATTTTGGTATGTAATGTTTGCTTTTCGATTTCTAATTTAGGCGGCTCGGGTTTAGATGAGCAAGCGGCCAACATAACAAAACATATACTTGCACATAAAAAATTTTTTCTATTTTTGAACATCTATAACTCTATTAGCGCATAAATTTTAGCTAGTTTATCAAAGCCACTGATAAAAATGTGAAAATTTTTATCCGATAAAGACTTGACGTCATAATCAAAAAGCTTTAAATTTCGACTCGTCCAGACGGAATGTGGGGCTATAGCTCAGCTGGGAGAGCGCCTGCCTTGCACGCAGGAGGTCAGCAGTTCGATCCTGCTTAGCTCCACCACCTTCCTTTTATCTTAAATTAGAGTAACTCCAAAAACATCGTCACTTTGAACTTGTTTCAAAGCCTTGCTAACACCTGTAATAACTTAATTAGCTCATGACCTTCGTCATGATGACAATAGCTAGTGACCCAAAAATACCGTCACCCTGAGCTTGTTTCAGAGCCTTACTAACACCTGTGATAACTTAATTAGATCATGACCTTTGTCATGATGACTATGTAGAGTAAGCCCAAAAAGCACCGTCAAGATGACAACATCTCTAAAATAAAAAACGGGCTATTCAGCCCGCTTCAAGTCAAGTTAACTACCTAAATAATAGGTTAGTCCCGTATTTGACCTTCACCATTAACTAAAAACTTTTCAGTGGTCAGTGATTCAAGACCCATTGGTCCGTACGCATGTAACTTGGTTGTCGCGATGCCTATTTCAGCACCTAACCCCAGTTGCGAGCCATCAGAAAAACGCGATGAAGCATTAACCATAACCACTGAAGCGTCGACACTACGCTGGAACAGCTCTGCACTTTGCATGTCTTGTGTGCAAATAACTTCCGTATGGTGGCTCCCAAATCGATCAATATGTGCCAGTGCGCCGGCAAAATCATCCACAACACGAATTGCGACTTCTAAGCTCAAATATTCTTCACCAAATTGCGCTTCATCAATCACATTAGCGCCTTCAAAATACTGCGCTGCTTGAGTGTCGGCATTAATAACCACTTGTTTGTGTGCGAATGCTTTTTGTAGACGGGGTAAGAAAGTTGATGCCACAGATTTGTGTACCACAATACCTTCTAATGCATTACATACACCTGTGCGTTGAGTTTTACCATTGAGTGCAAGTTTAAGTCCTACATCTAAGTCTGCCGCTTCATCAATATATAAATGGCATACCCCTTTAAAATGCTGAATAACAGGAATGGTGCTATTTTCTGTTACAAAGTTTATTAAACCTTCGCCACCGCGTGGAATGATCAAATCGATATATTGCTTTTGTTGCATCAACTCCATAAGCAATGCACGATCTGGGTCTGGCACAACGCTAATTAGCGCAGTTGGTAAGTTATGCTGTTCAAGCACTTGATGCATCACTTTCGCAATCGCTTGTGAGCTTTGTAATGCCTCTTTACCCCCACGTAAAATTACACCGTTACCCGATTTAAAGCATAATGCGCCTGCATCAGCGGTAACATTTGGGCGAGCTTCGTAGATCATACATACAACACCTAACGGTACGCGCATTTTACTTATTTTTATGCCATTTGGCCTCGCCCCCATGTCACGTGTTAAGCCAACGGGGTCATCAAGCTCAACAATGGTTTTTATGCCATCGGCCATATCAGCAATGCGTTCAGGTGTTAACGTGAGGCGGTCGATCATTGATTCAGATAGCTGGTTATCTCTTGCTTGAGCTAAATCGTGTTCATTTTCGGCTAAAATATCGTCACTGTGTGCCACTAATGCTATTGCCATATCGGTTAATACTGCATTTTTTTGCTGTGTATTAAGTAAGGCTAACTGTTTAGCCGCACTTGCGGCTTGTTGTGATAGTTCGGTAATTAAACTCATGAGTTACGATTTCTCCAACATTGCAATATCTTGTCCCGAAATAACCGGCCCTATACTCTCTTGTAAATGGCCATTATCGGATGTTTGTTCTTGTTCGGCGAGAAAATTAAGCAAGCAACTGCTGTAGTTTGTTGTTGCTTTAGCTAAGCGCTCACCTTTTTCAGTTCGTACCAGTACGGTATCTCCAACAGAAAACTCGCCCTGAACATGTGATATATTTTCAGCAGCTAAAGGCTCTGCATGGTCTTTAAGATCTTCAGCATAGCCATGCTCTACAATAATCTCACCTTGCTCTGATGCGGTATGTGTCATCCAATGTTGCTGAGCATGCATTGGCTCATCATAAGGTAAGAAGACCGTACCTGGATTTTCACCCGCCAATAGCTTTTCAAAGGTACTTTCTTTAAAGCCATTAACAATGTATGTACTAATACCATGTGACGTAGCTTTTTCGGCGGCTTCAATTTTAGTCTTCATACCTCCTGTACCCACTTGACTGGTCGCACACCCTGCCATAGCATAAATATCTTCTGATATCTCTGATACCTGAGGGATCAAACTCGCATCTTCATGCAAATTAGGGTTTTTGTCATACAACCCATCGACGTCTGAGCACATCAATAACACATCTGCATCTGCAGCTGCGGCAACCATTGCAGAGAGGTTATCGTTATCGCCTACTTTTAATTCGTCGGTCGTTACTGCATCATTTTCATTAATAATGGGTAAAATACCATGCTCAAGCAAAGTGAATACCGTTTCACGAATACTGTTGTAACGCTCTAAATCTCTTAAGTCACCATGCGTTAAAAGAATTTGTGCCGATGGGAAGTCAAAAAAGCGGTCCCATGTTGCCATCATCTCTGTTTGACCTGCTGCTGCCATCGCTTTTTTAAGTACTACGGACGAGTTTTTTGCATCTTCTGGAAATAGGTGTGATCCCGCGGCAACTGAACCTGAAGAGACAAGAACCACTTCTTTGCCCATCGCACGACAACGTACAATAAACTGAGCAATGGTCAATAAGTAACGCGCACGACAGCCATCTTGGTCTGGTGCAATCAGTGCACTACCTATCTTAATCACTATACGCCGAGAGTTTGAAATGTTCATATTGTTTCCTGCAGTTGCCCTTGCTTAAATTAATTCCACGCAACGCCAAGCAAAGTGCAGACGTGCGAGAGTAAAAACAACCAGAGTTGAACAATACAAATAACAATACAGCTTTCGCGTTAACACATAGGTGCTCAACACTGGCTGTCGCTTTACTAAAAAATTGGATTGTGACATCGTAATTTATCTACAACATCGAGCCGTTTTCAGCTGGTACATCATGGTTTGATGAAGCTGAAAAGACCTAAGCCGCAATGAATAATTGCGCAAAGAATAGTTAAATTGTTGAAAAGTAATTATGCTTAGCTAAAAATCGAAGCAAACATATTACTAAAAGCTAGTTTGTTATAGTTGCTATAACAAAACCAAAAGAATAATGGCGCCTTGCACCAAACGGTATATAGCATAACGCATGTTTCGCACTTATTTCAACTTAACACAAAAATAAGTGCTTATACTGACCATAAATATAAAAAATACCACTTTATAGGTACATTATAAATGAAATGATCCATTTTTGCGTATAAAGGCTATGGTTTAATTAGAGATTAAGCTTAGTGAAAATTCTAATTCGTGGCCGTCATATAACTGTGGTATAAACCCGCTTAATACACTTTAACTATGTTAACCAACTGGTTAACTGGAGACACTATGTCAGCAATCTACATCGCTGGAATTGCCGTTTTTTCTGTGTTCGCACAATGGCTAGCGTGGGTATTCAAAGTACCTGCTATTTTATTTTTACTACTAATTGGCTTGTTACTTGGCCCTATAACTGGGCAACTAAGCCCTGATGATTTACTGGGTGATTTACTATTTCCAGTGGTGTCGTTATCGGTAGCGGTTATTCTCTTTGAAGGTGCGTTAACATTACACTTTAGAGAGCTCAAGGGTATTGGCAAGATCGTTCGTAATCTATGCTCTGTTGGGATGTTTGCCACTTTCGTCATTATCGCTTTAAGCAGCTATTTTATTTTAGATCTCGATTGGCGTGTTGCAGCAGTGTTAGGAGCCGTGTTGGTTGTTACAGGTCCCACCGTAATTGCCCCTATGCTCAACGCCATGCGCCCTACCAAAGACATAGACCGAGTGTTGCGCTGGGAAGGTATTGTTATTGACCCCATTGGCGCATTGTTTGCTGTTTTGGTTTTTGAGGCTGTCAGCTTTGTAGGTCAAGGCGAAGTGCTAAGCCATACATTAATCGCACTCTTCTCAACATTAGGCGTCGGGATAAGCGTTGGCGTAGTTGCCGGTTGGCTAACCAGTGCATTAATTCGTAAAGAATGGCTTCCCTATGAACTTCATAAATTTGGCATACTCGCACTGGTGCTATTTAGCTTTACGGTCTCCAATCACCTTGCCCATGAGTCGGGCTTACTGGCAGTCACCATTTTTGGCATTTGGCTGGCCAATCAAGATGACTTAGAAATTGACTCTGTTCTTGAGTTTAAAGAAGACCTCTCTATGATCTTAATCTCTAGCTTATTTATTTTGCTTGCAGCGAGATTAAAACTGGAAGACCTGATGCTTTTAGGCGTTGAAACCTTCATCTTTTTAGCTATCGTCTTATTTATTGCACGTCCAATTTGTATCGCATTATCTACCTACAATACAGATCTTCCCTTCAAGTCACGTGTGTTATTGTCTTGGATTGCACCAAGAGGGATAGTAGCAGCAGCCGTTGGTTCAGTATTTGCGCTGAGTATGGTTGAGTCACAAATTCCTGACGCGAATAAATTAGTACCACTAATATTTACGGTGATCATCGTCACCGTCGTTTTGCAAAGTTTAACCGCATCACCGTTGGCAAAACTATTGGGGGTGAAGCAGCCAAGCCCAAGTACTTTACTGATCATTGGTGCTAATCATGTCGCACGTGCCATCGCCAAAGGCTTAAAAGAACAAAATATTGACGTTTATTTATCAGACCCCGCATGGGAAAACTGCAAAATGGCAAGAATGGATGGCCTTCCTTGCTATTATGGTAACCCGCAATCAGAACATGCTGAACGATACCTACCATTAACGTCGTTAAAGTCCGTATTAGCACTGTCTCCTAATCGTCATCACAATGCGCTTGGTGTACAGTATTTTTCACACTTACTGAGCGAACAAAGTGTGTACTCACTTCGTTCCTCTACAAACCATGCTAAAGCAAATAAAGACAGTGCAACATTTTTATCTCGTCAAGTACTTTTTGGTGACGAAGGAAATTATGCAAAATTAAGTAGCTTAATAGCTAAAGGCGGCAAAGTAAGCGCTACACGTTTATCTGAAGAGTTTGGCTGGCAACAATATTTAGAAATCAACAAAGAAGCTATTCCACTATTTATCATTACTGATGATAATGATGATGCGCCCCAAATCAGACCATTTGTCACAAACATGAAAAAACCGCCAGAGCAAGGCGAGCGAATAGTTGCCTTACAACCGCCAAAAATGTCGATATTAAAAGAACCAACACAAACTAAAGAACAATCAGGTTCTTTAGGAGAAAAGCTTAATAGTTAAGTTTTAAGTCATCATTAACTGCATCGGTTGATGATGACTTATATAACCTGAGTCCAGGTTATATTGGCAAACGCGCACGGCGAATAGCACTTTGTGGCATTTTTTCTGCTAAATGGGCAAGTGCTTTCTTTATTTTGTTGTGTAGTTTTTTATCTGCAACAGCAGAGTGAAATAACCAACGATACGCATCTTCATAATCTCTTGGGCTACCGTGCCCGGCATTAAACAAATTCACAAGTCGAATCTGCGCGCTTAAATTGCCTTGAGAAGCAGCCTCTCGCAAGTACACCACTGCCATCGCCTTGTCTGCTTGTACCAACTGACCAACATCATAATATCGGCCTAGTTGCTCTAAAGCGCTTGATAGACCCTGCTCTGCTGATTGGCGCATGTAATAAAGGCCTAATTCAACATTAGACTCAACACATACCCCATACGCCAACATATCACCATACAAAAACTGGTATGAAGGCAATGCCATTGTTTCAGCACGTGCTTCTATATCTTGTAAGAGCTGGCAATCATCATCTTTAACACGTTTTAAGTGCTGGTTCTTTTTGATCAATGCTATTAATTCAGCTTCAGTGTAAAGTGGCACAGCTTTTAGTTGTCCATTGGCAGACACTGCTGAGCTTGCAATTAATAAGCTAATACAACACACTCTTTTGATCATATCTTATCCAACTTAAATCTCATGAGAAATAAAAAGCAAAAAGTACACCAACTATCTACTACTACCCATTTTTATTAAAGCATTGCTCATGCTAGCGAGCTAAATATAACGCATTAACTGCGTTAAAAAATGGCTCATGTGGAATAACGACATACCAAAATTTGGTCTGGGTACTAAGCCATTTTTCCGTCGCTATATTTGATTATTTACTTAATGCAATTGGTATAATAAAAAGTCACCTTGCAGTTATCCAAGAAAACCAGCTGATACCATATTATAGGCACAAAAAAAGCTGCAATATGCAGCTTTTTTAGAGAATGGTTGTTTATGCACCAAATGGGTGACGAACAATCATTGTTTCAACACGATCTGGACCAGTCGAAATAATATCAACAGGTACACCGGTGATCTCCTCAATTCGCTTGATATAGTCAATTGCGGCTTGAGGTAACTGCTCAACAGTTGTTGCGCCGAATGTATTCTCGCTCCAACCTGGCATCTCTTCGTACACTGGTGTTACTTTTTCGTAGCCTTCAGCTGCAAGAGGAGTAACATTGGTCACAGTGCCATCTTCTAACTGGTAGCCCGTACAGATTTTGATAGTTTCAACGCCATCGAGTACATCTAGCTTCGTTAAACAAAACCCTGAAATACTATTGATTTGTACAGCACGACGCATTGCAACTGCATCAAACCAACCTGTGCGACGTAAACGTCCTGTCGTTGCGCCAAACTCATGGCCTTTCTCACCGAGGTGTTTACCAACAGGGTCTTGCTTATCAATGCCATCATACAACTCAGTAGGAAATGGACCTGAGCCTACGCGTGTTGTGTATGCTTTAACGATACCCAATACATAGTCAAGGTTTAAAGGCCCAAAACCAGCGCCTGTTGCCACGCCACCAGCGGTTGTGTTTGACGAAGTAACATATGGGTATGTACCGTGATCAATATCAAGTAATGTCCCCTGCGCACCTTCAAACAAAATATCATCGCCCGCTAAGCGAGTTTGATCTAGCAGCTCAGTAACATCTACAACCATAGATTTAAGGATGTCAGCTACAGCCATGGCATCATCAAATGTTTTTTGGAAATCAACCGCATCTACTTTGTAGTAGTTAACCAAAGTAAAGTTATGGTACTCAAGCACTTCTTTGAGCTTAGTAGCAAACTGCTCAGGGTTGAATAAGTCGCCAACACGAAGACCACGACGCGCCACTTTATCTTCGTAAGCTGGGCCAATACCACGACCAGTTGTACCAATTGCCTTTTCACCACGTGCCAATTCACGCGCTTTATCAAGTGCAACATGATAAGGCAGGATTAATGGACATGCTTCACTGATCAATAAACGTTCACGTACTGGCACGCCACGCGCTTCAAGCATACCAATTTCTTTCATCAACGCATCTGGTGCCAACACCACACCATTACCAATGACGCATTTTACGTTGTCACGTAAAACACCTGATGGAATTAGGTGTAATACCGTTTTCTCACCATTGATCACCAAAGTATGGCCTGCATTATGACCACCTTGATAACGCACAACTAAAGAAGCTTTATCTGTTAGTAAGTCAACAACCTTACCCTTACCTTCGTCACCCCATTGGGTGCCTAATACAACGACGTTTTTACCCATTGCAAAATCACTTAGAAAAAATTAGGCGCAGATTTTACCAGAAAACAGGGTGTGAGATCACCCCGTTTTGGCTGTTTTTTCCGCATTCACAAAAATAGTATCAAAAATACATGATATAAAACAAAAAAGCTCTGAGATATTTCAGAGCTTTTTCAATTTAGTAAAGGTAAATAGTTACTATTTACCTTTAGCACCTTTCATATAATCAAAGAACTCGCTGTCCGGTGATAACACCATCACATCGCCTTTGTTTTGGAAAGTACGCTTATATGCTTCTAAAGAACGAACAAAACTAAAGAATTCAGGATCCTTATTGTATGCATCAGCATATATTTTTGCCGCAGTTGCATCACCTTGACCACGCACACCACGAGCATTTCGTTCAGCATCTGCAAGCATTACTGTTACACGTCTATCAACTTCAGCTCGAATCGTTTCAGCTTTCTCTTGACCTTCAGAACGGTGTTCTTTTGCTACTGCGGTACGCTCTGCACGCATACGTTGGTAAATTGAGTTACTGACTTCATTAGGTAAGTTAATTTGCTTTACCCGTACGTCTAATACTTCAATACCCAACTCTTGCGCACTTTCAGATGCTTGTACTAATGCTTCTGCCATCAGTTCACTACGTTCACCAGAAACAATTTCACGAATAGTACGCGAACCAAAATTGGTTCTTAAACCATTGTTTACTTTTTGCTGCAATAGCGTTTCAGCATATTGCTTATCGCCACGAGAACGTAGATAAAACGAGCTAAAATCATTCACTTTCCACTTTACAAACGAGTCAACAATTAAGTCCTTTTTCTCGCTTGTAACGAAACGATCTGGCGCACCGTCTAACGTTTGAATACGCGCATCAAGTTTACGCACTTGGCTAATAAATGGCACTTTGAAGTGCAATCCAGGTGCATAAACAACCGCTTTGTCTTCTTTGTCCTTTTGTACTTTACTAAACATCAATACAATCGCACGCTGTCCTTCGGTCACCACAAACACTGATGAAAAAGACAACAAAACGGCAGCAATTAATATCACAATACTAAAGTTTTTCATTGTGCTTATCTCCCGTTATTAAATCTGTCTTGTGTAAAACGGTCATTACCGCTATTCACTGTGCTATTTTGCGATTGACCTAATGTTTTACGTAACTCATTAATGTCGTTCTTACTTGGTAACTTAATTTGGCTGCCGGAACCGCCTTGCCCCATAATTTTATCTAACGGTAAGTACATCATGTTGTTACCGCCTTTTACATCAACCAATACTTTGGTGCTATTAGTGAGCACTTCTTCCATTGCATCGATGTATAAACGCTGTCGAGTAACTTCTTTAGCAGACTGATATTCAGGAAGTAACTTTTTAAAACGCTCAACTTCACCGCTGGCTTCTAATGCTACACGCTCTCGATAGGCTTCAGCTTCTTGAGTCATACGTGTCACTTGACCACGGGCACGAGGCTCTATCTCACGGGCATAGGCTTCTGCTTCACGTATAAAGCGCTCTTCATCTTCTTGCGCAGCAATTGCATCATCAAACGCATCTTTTACCTCTGATGGAGGACGCGAGTCTTTAAAGTTCACATCGGTAACTAAAATACCTAAATTGTATGGTTCGATGATTTTATTTAATTCATCCCATGTCCTTTGACGAACAAGCTCACGGCCCGTTGTTAGAACTTGGTCCATACGTGAATGACCCACTACATAACGTAACGCACTGTCTAGAGATTGTTGTAAGCTATGGTCGGCATCAGTAACACTAAACTTATACAAACGAGGGTCCATAACGCGGTATTGAACTTCAAATTCAACACTCACTACGTTTTCATCCTCAGTTAACATAAAGCCTGACGCTGAAAGTGAGCGAACCGCTTCGATATTTATCGGGATCACTTGCTCAACAAACGTCATTTTCCAACGTAGACCTGGGTCTGCGATTCGCTCAAACTGTCCAAATTGTAAAACGATACCACGTTCAGCCTCTTTGACTGTGTATATACCACTTAAAGCCCAAACAATTATCGCAATCAGTAAGATGAAAGTCATGCCAGCGCCACCTAAGCCACCGCTCCCTCCACCGCCAGATTTACCGCCGAATAAACCACCAAACTTGTTGCTGAATTTACGGAATACTTCGTCTAGATCAGGTGGGCCTTGATCCCGACCACCGCGGTTTTTCCACGGATCGTTATCATTGCCATTATTACCCGGTTCATTCCAGGCCATAGCTATACTCCATTGTTATTAAAGTCAATTAGTGTAAATCTACCAAATATAAGACGTTTCTCATACCCAAATGCGAGCAAAACTGCATTTTTCTATGTAAAAACTATGTATCAATAAAATTTTCTATATCTATACCTTGGTCTTTTTTCAATCGCTCCCAGTCTATTTCTGGTAAACGTACCTGAATAAGCCAATTTCCCTGTTCGTCATAATCTTCTTGTTGCACTGCATTTAAATTAAACAATGCACCTCTTAGACGACCAAATGCAGGGGGAATGCATAAAGTATGATGAAAAATTTTCTTCGCTAATAGCTCAGAGATTGCTTGTGACAGCAATGGTATACCAATTCCGCTGTGGGCCGATAGCCATACACGAATTGGTTGTCCTTCATCATTTCGATCAATCCTAGGCCTAACATCTTCTAGCAAATCTATTTTGTTATAAACCAACAATTGAGGAATGTCATCTGCATCAATCTCTTTTAAAACAGACTGTACTTCTTCTATATTCTCTTTTCGTCGGTTATCTGCCACATCTACAACATGTATTTGCAAATCGGCTTCGCGTGTTTCTGTTAATGTCGCTTTAAAAGCGGCCACTAAGTCATGTGGTAAATGGCGAATAAACCCGACCGTATCAGCCAAAATCACTGGACCGATATCATCAATATGGAGCTTTCGCAAAGTTGGATCAAGCGTTGCGAATAATTGATCTGCCGCATAGACATCAGAATTAGTAATTAAATTGAATAATGTTGACTTACCGGCATTGGTATAGCCTACCAATGATACAGTTGGCACATCATTACGAGTACGCGCACGTCGCCCTTGCTCTCGAACAGTCGCCACTTTATCTAAACGTTTGCGAATACTTTTAATACGCTCACGTAACAAACG
Organism: Pseudoalteromonas holothuriae; assembly: GCF_945859825.1. Lineage (GTDB taxonomy): Bacteria > Pseudomonadota > Gammaproteobacteria > Enterobacterales > Alteromonadaceae > Pseudoalteromonas > Pseudoalteromonas holothuriae. The sequence goes on along the minus strand of NZ_CAMAPC010000001.1, from coordinate 330,900 downwards.
TCTATCCGTTTCTAACTGAGTTTCACCCGGTCCACGTAAGCCAATACCACCTTTTTGACGCTCTAAGTGAGTCCAGCCCCGAATCAACCGAGTAGAAATATGCCTTAGCTGCGCAAGTTCAACTTGTAGTTTACCTTCATGTGTTCGCGCGCGCTGAGCAAAGATATCAAGAATAAGCGTCGTTCTATCTAACACGCGGCACTGACAAACACGCTCTAAGTTTCTTTCTTGAGAAGGACTGAGTTGATGATTGAATATAACGACATCTGCATTGTGGATTTTGACAATCTCAGCTATTTCTTCTGCTTTACCCGTGCCGACGAATAGTTTGGCATGTGGCGCTTGGCGGCTGCCTTGCACAACCACCAAACTACTAACACCTGCAGAAGATACCAACATTTCCAGCTCTCGTAAATCTTCACGATCGCCCTCATTTGGAAAGTCAATATGAACTAAGACTGCCTGTTCGCCGGCTTCATAACGGTCAAACAAGCATTACGCTCCTAATATAAATTAAAAATTACCATCATCGGTTTGCTCTGTACCTTCAGCCCCTTGTGCACTTTGGAAGTTTACTGCACGAGCGGGTACCACTGTTGAGATGGCATGCTTGTAAACCATTTGGTTTACCGTGTTCTCTAGCAAAATAACGAACTGGTCAAATGATTGAATTTTACCTTGTAATTTGATGCCGTTAACTAAAAAAATTGAAACAGGAATGCGCTCACGACGTAAGACATTCAAAAAAGGGTCTTGTAACGATTGGCCTTTTGCCATTTTCTTTTCCTTCGTTCTAGGTGTTATTATTAGTTTCGCCTTCAATTAAATCTAAGTAGCTTGATTTAACAGCTACTATTAGCTTAGCGAAGTTAATACACGTTGCAAGTTTTGTTGATCATTGGTCTCTAACCAAGTCACTTGCGGCCACCCTCTTAACCAAGTAAGTTGCCGCTTTGCAAGCTGTCTGGTTGCTGCAATACCTTTGAAAACCATTTGCTCGTAGTCGCAGTCACCAGCTAAATGTTCCCACATTTGTCGATACCCAACACAACGTATTGAGGGAAGGTCAAGGTGTAAGTCTTCTCGCTTATATAGGGTCAAAACTTCATTTTTAAACCCCTGTTCGAGCATAATTTGAAATCTTTTTTCAATACGTTGATGCAACTCCTTTCGATCGCTCGGTGCAATAGCAAACTGATGAAATTGATAAGGTAATGGGGCCTGCTTTTGCTGCTGCAGCTGGGTCATTGTCTTACCACTGATCCGATATACTTCCAACGCTCGGTTGATACGTTGCGAGTCATTTTCGCTAATTTTTGCAGCAGCTTCTGGGTCAACGTCTGTGAGCTGCTTATGTAACTGAGGCCAACCTAACTCATTTGCCTCAACTTCCAGTTGCGCACGCACCAATGAGTCAGCTTCAGGCAAAGGCGATAGGCCTTCAATCAAACCTTTAAAATACATCATGGTACCACCGACCAAAATAGGCACCTTCCCTTGTTGATGTAACGCATCAATATGACGACAAGCGTCTTTGCAAAAATCAGCAACAGAGTAGCTCTCTAGTGGGTCAATTATATCAATGAGATGATGTGGTGCTAAGGCAAGCTCATCAGCATCGGGCTTTGCCGTTCCTATATCCATTCCTTTATAGACTAGCGCTGAATCAACACTCACAACCTCTGTGTCTAAATGCTGACATAACTCTATCGCTAAGGCTGTTTTTCCTGCAGCCGTTGGCCCCATTAGTGTTATTACAGGTAATTTATTCACTCTAAAACTCTTGTGGTAGTAATTGTAAAAACGTCTTGCTCTGTATTTTAACTGCTTTTTCCTGAATACGCGCCAAACATTTTTGACTTTTTTCTATATATTGTTGAGCCTTAGCAAAATGCTCACTCAAATAATAACGCTTAGGAGTCTGAGCGACTAACCATTCAAGCCACTGTTCCATGTGCTGTAAATCGTTTTTACAAGCATTCAGAACTTCAGAAATAAAAACCCCTACATCAATACTATACAAACTAATTGGTAGTTTTTTTACCATAATATAGCGCTCAAACAATTGTATATCAAAGCCAAGCAAGGTTAACCAGGACTCTTGTAGCAATAGATGTGCAAGTTCATCTTTTTCTAAATTCACTCGAACAGGTAATAGCAAAGCTTTACTGGGTAAACTGGCATCCTGCTCTAGCTGACTTGTCCAATAAATTTGCAAGGCATATTTACAATGAGAAACCAAAAGCTGTTGCTGTTTCGATAAAAGTGCAACACCACCTTCAATAACCAGTAGCTTAGTTTGTTGAATAGGTTGCTGATGTTCGATTAGTTGTGTTAATGGAATATCAAACTCACTCGCTTGCGAATGACTTAGCCCTTGATAAAGTTGATTAACATTATATTGGCGCTGTGTAGGTTCATTTTTGCTTCTTGATGATGCACCTGTCCCAACTCGCCCCTTTAGTTCTTTATCCGCTGAGTGGCTCAAGGCTTGGGAAGATGCAACGTTAACAAGCTCAGAAGGTTGCGACGTCCTGACAGGCTGTAATTCACTTCGATATGTTTGATGCTCAACGTCTGATATTTGTGACTCATTTTGTTGCATTACTAAGTCATCTGTTTGGGATGTCACCGTTTGTTTAATTGCTTGTACAATAAAATCATGCACCAAGCGCGCTTGGTGAAAACGAACTTCATGCTTTGCTGGGTGAACGTTAACATCGACTTGTCTTGGGTCTATTTCTAAATACACCACAAAACCTGGTACATCTTGCTCGCCTATTACCTCTTCAAAGGCTTGACGAATAGCGTGCAAAATTAACTTATCGCGCATCATTCGGCCATTTACATAGGTATACTGAGCGCTGCTTGAGCACCCAACAGGTAATACCCAAGCATACAACATCAAGCCTTCAGCACCAGACTCTATATATGTAGCTTGCTGTTCAAATACTTTGCCAGCTACTTGCGCCACACGTTTTACGCCCTGCTCTTTACTACTAGCACGATACTGGCGTATCACTTTTTGATTATGCGTTAATGTAATTGCCACATCAAAACGACTCAACGCAATTCGTTTGACCAGCTCATCTATATGACTAAATTCAGTTTTCTCGGTACGTAAGAACTTACGCCGAGCTGGGGTATTAAAAAATAGATCCTTAACTTCGATGGTTGTGCCATCTGGATGCGCGGTAGGTTGTACTTGAACAGCCATATCACGCCCTTCAGCAAACGCTTGCCAAGCCGTTTCCTGCTCAGCAGGTTTTGAACTAAGCGTTAACCGTGACACAGAACTAATCGACGCGAGTGCCTCACCACGAAAACCCAATGACGCGATACACTCTAAATCATCTAAACTTTTTAATTTACTCGTAGCATGACGAGATAGTGCTAAAGTCAACTCATCTTTGATTATACCTTTACCATCATCACGAATACGAATAAGTTTATGGCCACCACGTTCAATATCAATGTGAATTCGAGTTGCGCCTGCATCAATACTATTTTCTACCAACTCTTTAACAACCGAAGCGGGACGTTCAACTACTTCACCAGCGGCAATTTGGTTAGCGAGCCGTGCGGGTAAAATCTCAATACTCATAACCAATTATGCCTTTGGAATTGTCAGAACTTGACCTATAAACAACGTATCTTTGGTAAGTTTGTTGGCTCTTTTAAGCGCGGCGATTGATATGCCATATCTATTTGCCAATACACTTAACGACTCACCACTTTTAACAACGTGTTCTGCGGGCTCTTTTAGCCTTGCAAACAAAGAATCATCAGGGGGGTTGCGCTTATAGTAGTTTTTAATCGATTTAAAAATTGCACGAGCAAGCTTTTCTTGGTGATTGCCCGATTTCAATAAACGTTCTTCTTTAGGGTTCGAGATAAATCCTGTTTCAACCAAAATTGATGGTATATCTGGTGATTTAAGAACACCAAAGTTTGCAGATTGTGGGCGCTTCTTATGGAGTTTAGTTACTTTTTTTAGTTCACTGACGACTTCATCAGCAACTTGTAATGCCGTTTTCATCGAGTGATCCATTGACATATCTAATAAAGCTTTTGCCAAATACTTTTCGTTTGCAGTATCTTTAATTAACTCTGCAGCACCACCTAAAAGTTGTGAGTGTTTTTCTTTATCTTCTAACCACTTACCTATTTCTGAGTTAGCTCTTCGCAAAGACAACACCCACACTGATGACCCACTAGGGCCTGGGCTGGAAAATGCATCAGCATGAATAGAGACAAAAAAATCAGCTCTTTTCTCGCGTGCTTTATTAGAGCGAGTATGAAGCTTTAAGTAGTAATCACCGGTACGAGTTAAGCGCGCTTTCATGCCTTGCTGTTTATCTATTAAACGTGCTAAACGTTTGGCAATTGGTAGAGTAACATTTTTTTCATATGTGCCAGAGGGCCCAATAGAGCCGGGGTCTTCCCCGCCATGCCCTGCATCAATAGCAATAATAATATCTCTATCAACCAATCTATCGCGTTTTTTACTGGTGTTCTTCTCATTACTATATAAGCTTGTTTTTTTCGCATATAAATCAATAACAAGCCGATCTTTTTTAGGTGCTGTGGGTGCTAATGCAAAAATAACAGGTTTTACACTACTGGTAAGCTCAAATACCATACGCGTGGCGTTTTGGTTTTTAGCCTTGGAGTATCGCAGCTTTTTAATTAAACGGTGTTCAACAGGAATAGCAGGAAGGCTTTTGGCTTTATTTGTATTGTTAAAATCAACAACAAGGCGAAGCGGGTTTTTCAGCATAAAATAGCTGAAATCTGGCTTATCCGATAAATCAAACACCACCCGTGTGCTATCTGGAGAAGGCCAAACTCGCACGCCTTGAATATCATTTTTTGCCTGCACAGCAAAGCTAAGCACCATAAAAATAATGCTAAATAATAAAGTTAACACATACCCTGTACTACGCATCTTGTCCTAATTGATTTATGATTATTTGTCCGCGCTCACTGTTTGCAGACAAAGTAATTATTCGTTGTTGACCATCATATGCCATATCAACATCTAAATCTGAGTTCGGAATAAACCCATGCCCTTTTTCTGGCCATTCAATAATACAAATAGCATTGGTGCTGAAATAGTCTCTAATACCCATATACTCAAGTTCTTCAGGATCTCCCAATCGATATAAATCAAAATGATATATTGAGACATCATCAAGATCATAGGGTTCAACTAAAGTGTATGTTGGGCTTTTTACTTTACCAGTGTGCCCCATACCTTGAACTATACCGCGCGATAACGTTGTTTTACCAGCACCTAAGTCGCCATGTAAAAACAACACTGCACCTTCTTTAATATATTTACACAGGCGTGTGCCCATAGCCACCGTTTGTGCCTCATCGGCCAAATGCTGACTAAAAGTATTACTCATGGTTACCCCAATAAACGTCGAATATGCACAAACAAATCGCTAGCAAGCAATCCTCTTTCCCCCTCCTTTGCTGCAATTTGCGCAGCTAAGCCATGAATATACACAGCTAAACTAGTTGCAGCAAACGGCTTCATGCCTTGAGCAAGCAAAGCGCCAATTATACCAGATAAAACATCCCCCATCCCAGCGCTTGCCATCGCAGCACATCCTGAACGGTTGATATTTATACATTCTTCACTCACAGTCAGTGTTCCCGGCCCTTTAAGTACCAATGTAGCTTTGTAGGTTTTAGCTAAATGTGAAGCTAATTCAAAACGATTAAACACATCAATAGTCTCAAAATCACAGGCCAGCCTCTTTGCCTCTGCAAAATGAGGGGTTAATATTGCATTGTCAAAACGTAATTTAGTTTTAGCCAATAAATTTAAGCCATCAGCATCACACACCACGGGTTTTGCAAACCCTAAACTACTTGTAAATATCGCCTGAGCCCACTCATCCTGCCCAAGGCCAGGACCAATTACCATAATATCTGCTTTTGACATCAGTATGGATAACTCTGAAGCATTTTGAATGCCATGCACCATCAACTCATACCGCCCTTGCAAAACGCTTGCAACATTGTCAGGGTGTGTCGCCACCGTCACTAATCCTGCCCCGCTTCGAAGTGCAGCTTCTGATGCCAAACGTATGGCACCTGCCATTCCCTTATTGCCCCCCACTAAAAGTACATGCCCACACGTATTTTTATAACTATCTAAAGGACGCTTTTCTAACTCTACAAACAGGGCTGTATGATCCATATAAACGGCGCTTGGAGGAGTAAGTTGATAAAATGCATCTTCGACAGCCAAAGATGCATAAAGTAATTGCCCACAGAACCCTTTAGCTGTGCCAGTTAGTAATCCTTGCTTTAATGCAATGAAAGTGATCGTCACATCGGCACAAAAGGCCCCCTTTGCAACTATACCAGTCGTCCCATTAATACCACTTGGCACATCTATACTCAGGCATTTAGCACGGGTGTTTGCACACTCTTTAAATAAGGCTTGTATGTCATTTGATAAATCGCCTCTAAAACCTGTGCCGAAAACACCATCAACAATGACACAAAAATCACTTATCTTTGGACGTTCCATTACAACCGTAATACTATGCTTACATGCTTCATGGTATGCATCTTTAGCATCCCCGCTTAGTAATGCAGGGTCATATAGACTAAATACACATACGTTACGTCCTGACTGATGTAATAATTTAGCTAACACATATGCATCTCCAGCATTGTTTCCTTTGCCAACTAGCAAGAGTACATGTTGAGCACTGACTTGGTCATATTCAAACCATGAAAATAATGCCTCTCCTGCACGCTGCATAAGATGAGAGAGTTGAGTACCGCTGTTTTGTGCCGCTTGTGCTTCATATTGCTGTACTTGTTGGGCACTATAAGCAACCTGTGGTAAATTAGTGGTGTATTTAGCTTCCAAGATAAACATTCCGTGACAACAAATAGTATTAATTATATTGAACTGACAACAAAAATTAAGCAATGGGGTAAAGAGCTCGGATTTGCCAGTATAGGTATCACCGACATCGACTTATCTAAACATGAAGCTCAATTACAACGTTGGTTAGATAACGACTATCACGGTGACATGTCTTACATGGCTTCGCATGGCATGAAAAGAGCGCGACCAGCGGAATTGGTCCCTGGTACGCAACGTGTAATTAGCGTTAGAATGAATTATTTACCCGCCGATGCCAGCTTTGCACACGCTTTAAAAAATAAAGAAATAGCCTATATTAGCCGCTATGCGCTAGGGCGTGATTACCATAAAGTAATGAGAAGTCGTCTCAAGCAACTAGGGCAGAAAATCGCCGAGCATAGTAAAGAGCTTGGCTTTCGTCCGTTTGTAGACTCAGCCCCCGTACTAGAGAGGCAACTTGCAGAAAAAGCAGGTCTTGGCTGGCGAGGTAAAAACTCTTTACTGATCCAAAAACAAGCTGGGTCTTGGTTTTTCTTAGGAGAGCTGTTTGTTGATATTCCATTACCTATTGATCAGCCTGACAAGTTTGAAGGATGTGGTAAATGTAATGCCTGCATAACACTTTGTCCTACAGGGGCAATTGTTGAGCCTTACGTAGTTGATGCGCGCAAGTGCATCTCGTATTTAACAATTGAATTGCAAGGTGCGATACCAGAGCAATATCGTTCACTTATTGGCAATCGCATATATGGGTGCGATGATTGTCAACTTGTATGCCCTTGGAATCGCTTTGGACAGCTCACTAAAGAGGCGGATTTTTCTCCACGCACTCAGCTTAAAGATAAAACGCTCATCGAGCTTTTTAACTGGGATGAGAAAACATTCTTAACCGCAACAGAAGGCAGCCCAATACGCCGAATTGGTCACCAAAGATGGCTTCGAAATCTCGCTGTTGGCTTAGGAAATGCACCATATAGTGAGCAAATAGTGAACGCATTGAACGCAAGTCTACCAAATTCATCTGAACTTGTTAAAGAGCATATTTTATGGGCTCTGCAACAACAGCATTCTAAACAACCACAAGCACATAGAAAGGCAGCCCGCCTCATTCGAATCATCGAAAAAGGCCTACCTAGAGATGCTTAGTAAAAAAGCTTAAGGGCTGTTGTTCTTTGAGGTATGAATTTTTTCAAATCAAAGGCTTTCATTACGCGAAATAAGCAATACAGCATAATAGTTATGTCAGTTACGAATGACAAAATAGTGGAACCCTTTAATTGGAGCCTTTGGACAGCGCCATTCGGGCATTTTTTCTACATTATCACCTAGCTTACATAGAATAACTGTGGATACAGGTTCTGCCTTGGGAAAATACCCGAATGACTGCTGTAAAAACACACAGCAAAATCAACAACCCCTAGTTTCAGGTATCACTAAGACAGCTGCCTCAAATACCCTTTACTACACCTTATTACTTCTCATCAACCTTGTTACTTAATGCGGTTAAATCAGACTCAATTTCTGAAAACGCGGCCCTTACTTGAATAAGCGCTTCTTCTCTGGCAACCGACTTTTGAATCGCATTATCTACCTTATTATAGATAAACAACTCCTGATCTTCGTCCAGCCCCATGGTCGGAATACGCTGCTCAAACTGTTCTTGTAACCCTTTAAATACGGCCTCATTTTGTTTGCGATTATTATCCAGTAGTAACATAAGCCCTTTGAATTTACTGCTAATCATCGCAATGGCACCGTTAAGGTTTTGTTGCTGTTGACATAGCTCATTGCGGGTTAAAATTGCGAGTAGTTGTTGCTCAGTGACACTAACAATAAAGCAAATATGATCCCGAATTCGACCATGCTTTTCGCTATCACCTTCAGGCATATTAAGCACCAATACACTAATATAGTCGAAATTCACTAAAATACGGCTGGTAAACTCATGTAATCGCCCTTTTGATTTTAAAATTTCGAATAACTCAAGCACAATGGGGGAACACATTCCTGATGTGGCGTGATGAAACTGCTCATCATTTATTCTAAACTCGATGTTACAACTTAAACCAAAATTAGACATGCAATTTATCAACGCCTTTGCAAGCGTAGTAACATCATCAATATTAGCAATATTTTCGATGTAATTAACAATTTGTCCCATTTCACTGCTCGTTGCCATTGCGCTAAATGCAGTGGTTGTCGCATCTTCAACTTGTTGCTCTAAAATATCTTTCTCTAATAACATATGCCCAAGTTTAAGCAATTTTGCGGTTAATTCTCCTTGGCCAAAAGGCTTAACGATATAGTCTTCAGCCCCCACAGAATATCCCTCCATCCGTTCCTCAACCGACCCTCTTGCGGAAACAAACATAACCACAATGTGACTTGTATCAGGATTAGATTTTATCGCGCGGCATACCTCGTAGCCGTTCATTTTCGGCATACTTACATCTAATAAAATAACTTGAGGGTTAAACTCCTCAAGCATATCTAAACACTCAGGTCCACTGGCTGCGGTTCTAAGTTCAAAATCTAAATCCTCAAGAATTTCTTCTATAATTTCAAGATTAAATGGTTCATCATCCACAGCTAAAACACGTTGCAATGCCATATATAAACTCCTTGTATCGTTTATTGCCTTTAGTATTTATAGCTCTGGTTTTAGCTTTATGCGAATGCAAACGTTTTACTTTTTGTTCATTGGCAATTCAATATGCATCGTGACACCTGGCCCCTCATTATTCGTGGCATAGATACATCCTTTGTGTAACAGCACAAACTCTTTACAAATAGCCAACCCTAAACCTGTGCCACCAGCACCGCTATTAGTGGTACTGCTTTGCACAAATTTAGAAAAAATTTGGCTAAGTTCATTATCAGGAATACCAACACCTTGATCGCAAATTTCAATAATGACTTTGTCTTGTTGCATGGTTAATTCAATCAATACATCCCCCCCTTTGGGGCTAAACTTAATGGCATTACCCAATAAGTTACGGATCACTTGATTAATTTGCTCCTGATCACAATAAACAAAAAATCGCTCATTATTAGCCATAAACTTAAATTTTATATGCTTTGCAAGGGCTGAACCTGAGACATCATCTATTGATGTTTTTACAATGTGACACAAATCATGGTTATTAGGTTTAAATGGAAATCGTCCGGCATCAAGCTTAGATAAATCTAGCAGATTATTTAGCAATAATAATAGGCGTTCACCGCTAGTTTCAATGCGTGATAAATACTTTTTCAGCTTATCTACTGGTATCGCATCGGCATTTAATTTATCTAAACCAAACCGTGCAAAACTTAATATTGAATGCATTGGGGTGCGTAATTCATGAGACATATTGGCAAGAAACTCTGACTTACTTATATTAGCAGCCTCAGCGGCCTCTTTCGCTTTTTGTAGTTGCGCGGTTCGTGCTTGAACCTCAGCCTCTAATACTTCTTTAGCTTCTTCTAGTACTTGCTGCTTTTTCTTCAAATGTGCAACGTTTTTTAATATTACTGAAAAAGCCAGCTCGCCATGGTGATCGATTTCATTGAAAGTGCCCATTAATGGAATTTCTATTTCATTGCGGGTAAGTAATAATTCACAGTCAAAGTTACGTCGACCTTTAAGCCCTTTCATTTTCTGTTTTAAATTATCAACCGACTCTTCATCAAAAAGTTCAAATATTGAACTCAATTGCATTTGCTCTTGCGTACAACCAAATAGCTCTTTACAAGCGTCATTGCCCTCTATAATACTGCCATCTCGATTAAATAAGACAATAGAGTCTGGCGTGTGTTTATAAATAACACGTAACAAACTATCTCTTTCAATCAGCGCATCAACTGTATCTTGCAACCGCTCTACAAGCTCTTGATTGTGTCGTTGTAACAACTCTGTTTGCCAAAGCTTATGTAGTGCCTTAAGTAAGTCACCATCTTCAAAGGGGCTTATCAAGATATCATCAACACCAACACGAATTGCTTCTAGCATATCAATTTGGTCAGCTTTTTCAGTGTAAAGTAAACACCGAGTACTGTGATTCAATACTTTTAATTGTTCAAATAGCTCAAGCGCACTTTTATCATCTGGTTCGTAGGCTGCAATGAGTAAGTCAATCGATTGATGCTCCGCCTGTGCAATACCCTCATAACTTGTTGCTGCGGTATACACGTTTAGCTGCGCACCAGAGAGGCTATTCGCTAATTCAGCCAAACGTACCAATGAGTGATCAATCAGTAAAACCGTTGGTAAAACTAATCGACTTTCAGAACCGATTTCAAACACCCGCTCTAATAAGTTAGTAATTTCTTTATTTGAAAAAAAAGGGTAAACCACAATACCGTTCGGCAAAGCCTTATTAAACTGACTAAATAAGGCAAGTTGCTGTGCATGATCAGGTTTCGGGGCAAGTAAAATGAGCTTTTCATGATTTCGTAACTTTAATAGTAAGTCTAGAAAAGTAGTAGGGATTCCATTGGCAATCGCAATTGCATCATAATGCTCTAAATCCTCCACTTGAGAGAGCATACGATAGTGAATATGTTCAACCTCCCCCCCCAGTAATTCGAATAACACTTTTAAGCGCATAGCTAGTACACTATTGCTATCGACAATCAAAACCTTGTTCTTCATTTGCCTACACCGCTTCTTCCTTAACTTGTCTCAAGTGTAGACGATTTTTTCTTCTTAATTGTCAGGCATCATTCATCTAGGTGCTTGCCCATTATAGTCAAGCTATAACGACTGTTATCCATCTTTGCAATGTCGGGTAACTCACCCCATGACTTAAAACCATGGCGTTTAAACAAACTTAGGCTAGGCGTGTTATGGCTAAAAATAAATCCAAGTAAAGCCGAGACATCAATAAGTTTGGCATGGGATTGAGCAAAATCCATCAGTACATTACCCAACCCTTTACCTCTGGCTTGCGTTGCAATATATATACTTATCTCACAGGTTTGAGAGTAAGCAGGACGACCATAAAAAGATTTAAAACTCAGCCAGGCAAGAACCGCTCCTGCTTGCTCATAAACAAATAGTGGCCGATTATCATAGTGGCTATTAAACCACTCTAAACGCTGCTTTGCGCTTACCATTTCAGTATCTGCAGTCACCATTCTGCTTGCAATCGTTTCATTATATATGTCTGTGATACTTTGCAGGTCTTCAATTTTAGCTATTCTTATTGTCATCGTGTATAAATATCTGATCGCACTAAAGTGTAATGCCGTATCATAAAAGATTATTATCTTAGAGGGAAAGCAGATGCTAAAAAAATTAATACTACAAGTTACGCTGCTCAGTAGCGTTTTAATGACAAGTGCCACATATGCTAAGCAGTGTGATGACTTCACCAACGTTGAACTGCGCAAATTACGCTCAGAACAAACAATAAATATATGTGAGTTTAAAGATAAACCCTTATTAATTGTAAATACTGCAAGCAATTGTGGTTTTACCGGTCAATTTGAAGGCTTAGAAAAACTGCACCAGACCTATAAAGATAAAGGCTTAGTGATATTGGGATTTCCTTCAGATGACTTTTTTCAAGAAGAGAATGATGAAAAGGATACGGCAAAAGTATGCTTTATAAATTATGGGGTAACCTTCAATATGCTTGCAACCTCTGCTGTACGTGGTGACGATGCAAACCCTATTTTTAAGCATTTAAATGCTCAAACAAGCTCTCCTAAATGGAACTTTTATAAATACTTAGTTTCAGCAGATCGAAAAAGCATCACACGCTTCAACAGTCGAACTAAACCGCTCTCAAAAGAATTAACCAGTGCTATTGAAAAAGCCCTCTAGGCAAATAGTGAGTTTTTAGAATTTTTGTATTAGAATAAAGTCTGAGCAAAAAACAAACATAAGCGAATTAATAATTATGGAGAGCATATGACAGTTGCAAGTGCAAGGCACATTTTAGTTGAAAGCGAAGCAGAGTGCTCAGATTTAAAGTCGCGCATTGCTGAAGGTGAAGATTTCGCAGAGCTCGCAAAACAATACTCAAGCTGCCCTTCTGGTCAAGATGGTGGTGCATTAGGTGAATTTGGACCAGGTATGATGGTACCAGAATTCGATAAAGTTGTTTTTTCAGCGCCAATTAATGAAGTGCAAGGGCCGGTTCAGACACAGTTTGGGTTTCATTTACTTGAAGTAACAAGTCGCTCAGAGTAAATTAGCTTTAAAGTTCTTAAGGCCGCTTTTTGCGGCCTTTTTTATAGTAAAAAGGAATCATTATGCAGCTATATGGCTCGAATACTTCGCCTTTCGCACGGCGCATCAGAATGTTTGCAGCACTTCATAACTTACCGATTAATTATCAACACATAGACATTTTCAATGAGCAAGACAGAGCCACATTGATCGCCCACAATCCCGCTCGAAAAATTCCATTTTTAATTGATAACACAAATACCATATGTGATTCTGGTGCCATATATCGCTACTTAATAAGTCAGTTTCAGTTAACTCATATGAGTTGTTGGCAAGAAAATCAACTTACCAACATAAACGCCTGTAATGACTCTTTGGTCGAGCTACTGATATGCGAGCGTTCGGGCTTTGATACACAAGCAGATCAGCTATTTTTTAATCTACAAAGAGAAAGAGTAGAAGCCGTATTATCTGATTTAAATGAACAATGCGTGAAAAGTGACTTTTTAAACTGCGACTACTTAAAGATCAGTTTATACTGCCTGCTAGATTGGATTGTATTTAGATCATTGACCGACTTAAGTTCGTTTGCGGCGCTAGTGCAGTTTTGTGAAGCACACGCTAACTTACCGGGCAGTACAAGTTCAGATCCTAGAATATAATTGTCATATTAAAAAAGGTACAGACAATGAGCGACATTGAAATAGAATCGGAATTAATCACCTTTGTAGAGCAAGTACGTTCAAATCAACAAGTTTGGGCGCTCGGCGCACAAGATGGTGGTATCGTAGTATGTGAGTCTAATCAATTTGAAGAAACTGACGTGCTATTAATATGGGATAGCGAACAAAAAGCACAAGCACAATGTAAAGATGAGTGGCAAGATTACACACCTGTTGAAATTTCACTTGATGAATTTTTAGATGAGTGGGTTGAAGACTTGAATGAAGATCAAGCGCTTTTTGGCCTAAATTGGAATGATGAAAATGTTTGTGTGGAGATTGAACCTGTCGGCTTAGCTCGCGCGCTCGTAGACTAAGGCTATTAAGGTTCCCTCAATTGCGCGCACATATGCTTGCGCGCTCTCCCCTTTACCACTGGGTGGCATTAAGGGTTCCGCTCCTGCGATTACTGCCCTATCATAACTTTCACTCACATTATAACAACACAATGTAAGCTCAAATCCTAGTGCTGGTTGCTTTGGTTGTGCTCTTATATAGCTTTGCTTAAACTGAGCTTGTGCCAGTGGATGACTTGCAAAACCTAACACAACTTCACCAGTATCTAACTCACCATAGTCCCCAGCCTCAGTCAAAGCTTGCGTACTAAGACCAAATGCTTGGTAATAAAAATCTAGTACTTCTTCTACGTTATCAACGTAAATCACAGTTTTAGCATAGCGCATCATGAACCACTTAAAAAATAATTAACCCAAAGTAATACTTAAGATGATGCTATTTAGCTACCTAGATTAAAATCTAGTTCATCTCAGAGCCTCTTTTACTAAGCATAAATTCAAAAGTGGGTAAAACACAATCAATGTAGATTTTATTATAACAATTTTATTAAAACATTGATCATTCTAGCGAGCTAAATGACTCATATAAAAAAACGACATACCGAAATTTTTGCCTCGTCACGAAGCCATTTATTTAATGCTATTGGTATCAAAGCAAAAAAAATGCGCTAAACCGAGTCATAAACAAAAAATCCGTAGACTCTGAGAATCTACGGATCACGTGAACCTTTACTTACTATAGCCGAAAAATTATTTAGGCTTTTATTATTAAGACTTGTTTCGATTTTCTTTAGTGAATGCTCTAAGTTTACGCTTTTGTGATAGCGTCATCTTATTAGTACGTCCAGAGTAGGGGTTATCCCCTTCACGGAATTCAATTTTAATTGGTGTACCCATGATGTTAAGAGCTTTTCGATAGTAATTCATTAGGTAACGTTTATAACTGTCGGGTAGATCGTGTACTTGGTTACCATGGATCACAATTCTTGGCGGGTTATAGCCACCTGCGTGAGCATATTTTAGTTTTACACGGCGTCCACGCACAAGCGGCGGCTGGTGATCAGCTTGCGCCATATCCATAATACGACGTAACATGGCCGTGCTAATACGCTTAGTTGCTGATTCATAAGCTTCATTCACTGACTCAAACAAATGACCAACACCAGTACCATGTAACGCAGAGATAAAATGTAAACGGGCAAAGTCTATAAAACCAAGGCGACGATCTAGCTCCGTCTTAATACGCTCTTTTACATAATCGTCCAACCCATCCCACTTGTTTACAGCTATAACTAATGAGCGACCAGAGTTTAACGCAAAACCCAATAAGCTTAAATCTTGGTCTGATATCCCGTCTCTTGCATCAACGACTAACAATACAACGTTTGCATCTTCAATAGCTTTCAAAGTTTTGATCACCGAAAACTTTTCAACCACATCACTTACTTTTTTACGTTTACGTACCCCAGCTGTATCGATAAGTACATATTCACGGTCATTGCGTGTCATCGGGATATAAATAGAATCTCGCGTGGTACCTGGCATATCATAAACAATAACTCTGTCTTCACCAAGAATACGGTTTGTCAGCGTAGACTTACCTACATTTGGCCGGCCAATGATAGCGAGTTTTATCGGCTTATCTTCAAAAGGCGATTTACCATCTTCGTCAACTCCTTCGTCGCCTTCAAGATACAATTCAGCTAACTGCGCGTCATCTTGCTGTAACTCTTCATCTTGCGCTGCAAGTTCAGCAATAACAGGCTGTAATGTAACATCCAATAGCTGAGTTACACCTCTCCCATGAGCCGCTGCAATATGATAAACCTGACCAAGTGCTAACTGGTAAAATTCAGCACAACTTGAATCTGCATCAATACCGTCTGTTTTATTCGCAACTAGGAAACACTTCTTTTGTTGTTTACGTAAGTGTTGCGCGATAGCTTGATCTGCTGCATTCATGCCAGCTCGTGCATCGACCAAAAAAAGCACAATATCAGCTTCTTCAATCGCTAATAGCGATTGCTCGGCCATTTCTGTTTCAATGCCCTCTTCTGAACCATCAATACCACCAGTATCGACCACGATAAACTCGTAGCCATCATAATTAGCTTGGCCGTATTTACGATCACGCGTAAGCCCTGGAAAATCAGCTACTAAAGCATCTCTTGTACGCGTTAAGCGGTTAAACAGTGTGGATTTACCCACATTAGGTCGCCCAACAAGAGCGATCACCGGAAGCATAGACTACCTCTTTAATAAACAACAAAAGGCTTCGCAAAGCGAAGCCTTAACATACTTAACTAACATTAAGTGTTACGGAATTTTAATTGCGCTAACTTCACCATCACGGGTGTATACAATTAGCTTGTCATCAGCAACAACAGGTTCAACAAAAAAACCAGAGCTATCAAATGACTCTCGAGCAACCAACTGGCCTGTTTGCTTATCTAACCAATGCAAGTTGCCTTCTTGATCGCCTACAGCAAGATAATTGCCTGCTACAGTCGGTGCGGTTAAATACCAACCACGTAGAGCTGGTTGACTCCAACGCTCAATACCTGAATCTTTATCTAACGCATAGATAACGCCGTTACTATCTACCAAATAAAGAACATTTAAATCTAAGCTCAAGTCTCGATAACTACTGTATTCTCGCTTCCACAGTACATTACCACTGCGCACATCTACAGCCGCTAAATTTCCATTATAGCCTATTGCATAAGCTGTTGCGCCACTAACAACCGGCTTGGTATCAACATCTACCAAACGCTCAAACTCAGATGAACCTTTTGCGATTGCTACATCAGCGCTCCAAGCGCTATAACCGTTTTCAGCAATCAATACAGATAACTTACCGCTTTCTTCACCAAATAATACACCACCATTTGCCGCAGTCGGTGAGCTCAGCCCTCGCAATGTTAAAGCAGGTACTTCTTGATCATGACGCCAACGCTCTTCACCTGTATCTGGATGTAATGCTAGCAGTTTACCTGAGCCTAAGTTGACATAAACAAGACCATCTCCCGCTGCCGGTGATGAAAGCGCTTCACCAGGAACTGCTTTACGCCAAAGGATTTCGCCAGACTCTCGATTAATAGCAATGACTTCACCATGCTCTGAACCTATATAAATGTTACCGTAGGCTTGTAAAATACCACCAGAGAGCTTAGCACTGTCGTTATCTTCCCATGGCCAAAATGCAGGGGCTTCACGTACATCTGTTTGCCATAGTGTTGCGCCTGATTCTAGGTTAAGTGCTTTTACCAAACCATAACGCTCTGCAGCAAAAACCGTATTTTTATACACAGTCGGTGTTAAACGTGAGAAATAATGCTCTACACCGCTACCTACACTTTCTTGCCAAACGATTTGTGTTTCAAATTGGTTATTGACCTCTGGCAATACTAACTCTTCTTCATCATCACTAGATGAACATCCTAACAACGACGCCATACACAGCGCCAAGGTGGCCATACTGAGCTTATTCATGGTAGCTCCTATGCTGCAGGCTGTACGGTTGCTAAGTCGTCTAACTTAATTTTAAGTAACGTATTCGCACCTTCTGTCGAAGCATCCAAAGCGGCTTGATACTGGCTTTTAGCCTGCGCTTTATCTCCCTGTTCTAAAAATATATCGCCTTTTATTTCAGCAACTTGTGCTTCAAAACTCTGTGGCATTGACTGATTTAATGTTGCGAGTGCTTGATCAAATTGCTGCTGCGCCAATTGTACGCGTGCTAAACGGGTTAACGCGGTCGCCTTCAATTCCATGCTCGCTACGTTATCTGCAGCCCACTGTAGTTTTTGTGCTGCCACATCAAGCTGTTGCTTTTCAGTCGCTTCTTTGGCTGCAACAAATGCCGCTAATATAGCGTAGTTTGAATCACTATTTTCTTTAACAAAGCTTTCGCTTGAAGCCAATACGTCATCACTTTCGACAAATTGACTGTATGCATTTGATGCGGCTTCTGCACTATCGATTTGGCTTTGGTTATAGGCTTTCCAGCCATATAAACCACCCAAACCAATTACAATGCCCAACGCTAAAGACACGCCATTTTCACGAAAAAATCGCTTTATGGCTTCAGCCTGCTGTTCTTCTGTTGAGTAAATTTCCATTATAACCTCTTATACTGTCAGTGCTTGTAAAAGGATTTTCACCTCATCAAACGACACTGTTACTTGTTCTTTTTGTTCTCGCAGATATTTAACGGTAACTGTGCCTTGCGCTAATTCTTCTTCACCGAAGATCAACGCAACGACAGCATCACTTTTATCTGCGCGTTTTAATTGCTTTTTAAAATTACCACCACCAGCGTGCACCATAACACGCAAGCCTGATACTTCATTGCGTAACTGTTCAGCGATAACAGGGGCTTGAATACTCGCTTCATCACCCATTGTGGCAACATAAACGTCAGCATTGCGACGTATATCTCCAACACATTCAAGTTCTTGTAACATTAATACCAATCGTTCAAGACCCATAGCAAAACCAACTCCAGGGGTTGCTTTACCACCCAGTTGCTCTACCAAACCGTCATAACGACCACCAGCACACACCGTGCCTTGTGCACCTAAACTATCCGTAACCCATTCAAAAACAGTACGATTATAATAATCCAAGCCGCGAACCAAGCTGTCATTAACTTGGTATTCGACGCCGGCTGCATCTAAACGTTCACATAAATTTTTAAAATGTGCTTGAGATTCATCATCCAAGTGCTCAGAAAGTTTTGGCGCTTGCTCTAAAACCGCTTGCACATCAGGGTTTTTACTATCTAGAACACGCAGTGGGTTAGAGTGCATACGACGCTTACTATCTTCATCTAACTGCTCGATATGCGACTCTAAGAATGCGACTAAGGCATCTCGATATTGTGCTCGAGCTTCATTCGAGCCCAAAGAATTTATCTCTAAACGCACATACTGACTAATACCAAACGTTTCCCATAAACGTGCCGTTAGTAGAATGATTTCAGCATCGATATCAGCACTGGCTATACCAAATGTTTCTACACCAAACTGATGAAACTGACGGTAACGACCTTTTTGTGGACGCTCATGTCGAAACATTGGCCCCATATACCAAAAGCGTTGCTCTTGGTTATACAATAAGCCATTTTGATTACCGGCTCGTACGCATACAGCCGTACCTTCAGGACGTAAAGTGAGACTATCACCACTGCGGTCTTCAAAAGTGTACATTTCTTTTTCAACGATGTCGGTTACTTCACCGATAGAGCGTTTAAATAAATCAGTAGACTCAACAATAGGAAAACGGATCTCTTGATAGCCATAAGACGCCACCGTTTTGCGCAATATATCTTCTACTTTCTGCCACACTTGCGTTGTACCAGGTAGGCAGTCGTTCATACCACGAACTGCTTGAATTTGTTTTGCCACTGAAATTCCTAAATAAATCTGTTTTTTATCAATGCGATCGCCGCAAAGTACCTGACTTGCGTAAAAAATGAATCGCTCATTATACCCAAACCGACTGAAAATGCGACCTACGGCGAAGACTGACCCATTGCTAACATAAAAATATTACTTGAATAATGCCTTTGAACTTACTCAACAATCTTAATCTCTATTTCTGGTTGCTGTTCTTTTTTGGCAACAAACTCTCGTACCTGTGACTCTAGTTGCTCAACAATATTATCGTTATCAATGCGCAACTTTTGACGTTCACCGTTGATATATAAACCCGAACGACGATTTGCACCTGCAAGGCCTATATCACTGATAAGTGCCTCTCCAGGGCCATTAACAACGCAGCCAATGACAGATACTGAGATAGGTGTGATGATGTCTTCAAGTCGCTCTTCAAGCTGGTTCATCGTATTAACTACATCAAACTCTTGACGTGAGCAACTCGGGCAGGCGATAAAGTTAATACCGCGAGAACGAATACGTAGCGACTTTAAGATATCAAAACCTACCTTGATTTCTTGTACAGGGTCTGCAGCCAATGAAACTCGTAATGTATCGCCAATCCCTTCAGCCAGCAGCATACCTAATCCGACAGCAGACTTTACTGAACCCGATCTAAAACCACCCGCTTCAGTGATCCCTAAATGCAGGGGTTGATCAATTTCTTTTGCCAATAAACGATAAGCCCCCACCGCTAAAAACACGTCAGAAGCCTTAACTGACACTTTAAATTGTTCAAAATTAAGGCGCTGTAATATTTCAACATGCCGCATTGCTGACTCAAGCAATGCCTCTGGTGTTGGTTCTCCATATTTTTCTTGTAAGTCACGCTCCAAAGAGCCACCGTTGACACCAATTCGAATAGGAATGTTACGCTCAGATGCTGCATCAACCACCGCCCTAATTCTATCTTCAGAACCAATATTACCAGGATTGATACGCAAGCAGTCTGCACCATATTGTGCTACTTTTAACGCAATACGATAATCAAAATGAATATCTGTAACCAGTGGGACATCTACTTGCTCTTTAATGCTTTTGAATGCTTCAGCCGCATCCATTGTTGGTACAGATACTCGCACAATGTCCGCACCAGCCTCTGCAATTGCACGAATTTGCGCAACTGTAGCATCGATATCAAGCGTATTTGTATTTGTCATTGATTGCACTGCAATCGGTGCCCCATCTCCGATAGGAACATGCCCTACATTAATGCGGGTAGATTTTCTGCGCTTTATTGGAGATTCTGAAAACATAGAAGGTTACTCTGCTAACGGTAATTTAAATTTTGCTAAACGATTGCGAGGAAGAGCGGATAAGTCAACCAATTGACCATCCAGTTCTACATCAACAACTTGATGTTTACCCAACACCACTGAAAAAGGTGCTTTTCCCTGTACTGTCATGGTATAACCGGCTTTTTTTACCCCAAATGCAACTCGCTGTTCGGTTGCATCAAAAATCTCAACCCAGCTATCATCACTAAAACGCATAATAATAATACTTAAAGATGCATCTTTTTTATTTGCTATTGACTGAGGGGTTAAGTTCTCTACTTTTGGCTGCACATCCACTTGCTCAATAACAGGGGAGTCATCCAAAAGTGTTGTTTGAAGACTTACCTCTGTATTATCTTTATCTAATATATTTATGGTGTTAATAACAGAACTTTGCGCAACTGCATCAGGGTTTTCTTTGACTGTTTCGATATTTTTCTCAATTACAGTTTGCTGCTCAACTGATTCAGATACTGTTGCTTCAGGAGCTGTTTGTCCCTTAGTATCTATTGGTTCATCGCTGGTTTGCCAATACCAAATGCCTGAAGAGCCAAGTACCAGCGCTAAAATTAAATAGCTAAAAACCATTAAACGATTATCACTGGCTTCTTTTTCTGTACGACGAGAAAAACTTTGCATTTTTTTAGTTGCTTCTGGCGCTTTGGGCGCATCCATCAGATCAAGCAAATGATGCGCATCTAAACCAAGTAAACTACTATAACTTTTGATATAACCACGAGTAAAAGTCACTGGCCCTAAGTCTTGATATTCATCTTGTTCTAACTTAGATATTTGCACTGTTGTTAACTTCAAACGCTGCGCCACATCTTCAACACTTAATCCAGCTGAGACTCTAGCTGTATGAAGCGATTGCCCTATAGTAGGCTTTTGTTCTTCCATTTCGATGTTTTCTTGTTTCATAAAACGTAACTATCAGGGTCCACTATCAATAATCCATGACCTTCTTTTAAGGCCACATCCGGTGTTAAATCATTCCATCGCATTAAATCATCGATCAGCAATCCATGTTGAGTCGCTATTTTGAACAAAGTATCACCCGCTTTTATGGCATGGATGATGGAGGGGTTATTAAGATAAATATTTTGACCAGCCACCACTTTATCTGATTCGCTTAAATTATTCCAACGCAGTAAATCAACCAGCTTGATATCATATTTCACTGATAAACTAAATATATTCTCACCCATTCCCATTATATGAAACGGCACTTCAGGGGCACGTATTTTTTCATTTATCAACCGCATGCTGTGCGTATTCATTTTAGAAACATCGTGTGTTTTCACAACAGTTCCTGAGTTAGGTTCAAATCGCACATCATTTGGATTAGGTTCATAAAAACGAACAACACCTGTTGTTGTATTATTGCTCGTAAGAGCGCTTGACGTCGATACCTCATTGACTTGCTTTGTTGTTTGCGAAGCAGTCTCTTCAACCTGTTCGCTCGCTATAGTAGTTTCATTGCCTGAATGCGCAGTGAACTTAGCCTTATTACTACGTAAAGACTGGCTACTACTGGGCACACTCTGCGCACCTAAATCATTTACTATTTTACGCTTAATTTTTATCTTTGGTTGATGTGACACACGCGATGGTGATTTCTGCGTTATTTTTTTTAGTTGAGCAATACGATACTGCTCTTTTAACCGAACAAACTCGCTGTTTTTTGTGTTTTCATTCAACAAAGCTCTTGCTTGGGACGACTCAGGGTAAGTTTGAATTAATAGGTCTGCAATTTCTTGCGCCTTTTGTAAATGCCCCATACTAACATGTACTAAATATTGTAACTGCATACTGCGCGGCGAAATAAACCCTTTATCTGAATAATTTGCTAATACACCTTTAGCTTGGTGCAAGTCACTTTTGGCGTAAAACAAGGCTGCTAAGCCAATCAAAGCTGACTGGCTACGACCATCATGTGCGATGGCGCTATTTAAATAATCTTCAGCTGTAGAGAAGTTATCTTGTTTAATTTCGCATAACGCTAAGTTTTCGTAACTGCGAGATACACCTAAGTAACTCGGTACGTCTATGGCCTTAAAGAACTGCTCACTCGCAACTTTATATTTGCCAATTCGGCACAAAAATGTGCCGTAATTATTTAACGTATTTGGATCATGTGGGTTAAGATGCAATGCTTTTTGATAAGCTTTTTCTGCTCGCTCCTCTTCGCCTACCAACTCATAATAATAGGCTAAGGAGTAATGACCTTGAGGTAACTCAGGTGCTAATTGTAATGCTTTTTCTAAATTATACTTGGCTTGACTATTATTGCCTGCTCTTAAATATTGCAATGCCAATGTAATACGAGTTTTTGCCGCTTCTTGATTATTAACTTCATTTCTGACATTTGGTTTATTGCGGGTAACAGAGCTTGTCTCAGTCACACACCCAGCTAAAAAACTCACAGCGACAAGAGAAATAAAACAAGCACGCATGCACAACCCTTTATGTAATAACATTGAGTCCTTATACTACCTAAAAGTCCTTATGATTCATCTATTTTTTACTATAAGAACGGATTTAAAGTGCAATCTGCTATGTTATTACAGCACTAACCCAGCATTAGCTTGGGTTGACCTGCACTGCAATGGCATTATCGTCACGTTGCTGCTTTTTAGCCAGACGCTTTGTTCTATCCACAACATCGCCTACTAACTGGCCACATGCCGCATCAATATCGTCTCCACGTGTACGGCGCACAATACAGGTTAAACCTGCCGCTTGCAGCACTTTTGAGAACCTGTCTATACGACTGTTGCTAGAACGGCCATATTCGTTACCAGGAAACGGGTTAAATGGAATAAGGTTAATCTTAGATGGCGTGCCTTTTAACACTTTTACCAATTCATGCGCTTGATCAGTGCTGTCGTTCACACCTTGCAACATGACATACTCTATGGTGACATCTTTGTTCGCTTTTGAGCCATCGATATAACGACGACATGCTGCCAAGAATTCTTCAATTGGGTACTTTTTGTTAATTGGTACAAGTACATCACGCAAGTCATTATTTGGCGCATGCAAAGAGATAGCTAAGGCAACATCAATTTTTTCTTTCAAGATATCAAGCGCGGGTACTACACCTGAGGTACTCAACGTCACACGGCGTTTAGACAAACCAAATGCCCAATCATCCATCATCAGTTCCATCGCAGGGACAACATTATTGAGATTTAAAAGTGGCTCACCCATACCCATCATAACAACATTAGTTACTGGGCGCTTAGTGCTATCACCATCGTGTAGGCCAATGTCTTTGGCAACACGCCAAACCTGACCAATGATCTCAGACACTTTTAAATTACGGTTAAAGCCTTGCTGTGCTGTTGAGCAAAAAGTACACTCCAACGCACAACCTACTTGTGACGACACACATAATGTTGCACGGTCTTTTTCTGGGATCCAAACAGTCTCAACTTCTTGTCCACCATCAAGTAATAATGCGTACTTTATGGTGCCATCGCTGGCAACCTGCTTCACTGAAATCTCAGGCGCTACAATTTCACATTCCGCCGCTAACTTAGCTTTGAGCTTTTTATTAACGTTACTCATTTGCTCAAAATCGTCGATACCAAAATGATAGATCCATTTCATCACTTGATCAGCACGGAACGGCTTCTCACCGTAAGAAGCAAATAACTCACGCATTCCTTCTCGGTTTAAATCAAGTAAATTAATCTTTTTTTCAGTACTGGCCATGAAACAACCTCAATTCAAGTGACGGTATAACAATAGTAAGCTAGCCGCGCATTGTACAAAAAACACGCAGATATAACAATCTTAACGCTTGTGTTTTGCTAAATGCTCAAAATGCTACTCACTAAACCTTTAGCAAAACACAACAGGGATGAAAAAAGGGCCCAAAAGCCCTTCTTTCATGCACACAAACTCAAAATTAACGAGTACGTGGGCAAAGCTCTTCTTCTGCGAAGAAGTAAGCAATTTCGCGCGCAGCTGATTCAGGTGCATCTGAACCGTGTACCGCGTTTTCATCAATGCTGTCTGCATAGTCAGCACGTAAAGTACCAGCTAGTGCTTCTGCAGGGTTAGTTGCCCCCATGATTTCACGGTTTTTAAGTACTGCGTTCTCACCTTCAAGTACCTGAACCATTACAGGACCTGAAGTCATGAAAGACACTAAAGCACCAAAGAATGGACGCTCTTTGTGTTCAGCGTAGAAGCCTTCTGCTTTCTCTTGAGAAAGGTGAACCATCTTAGAAGCAACGATCTTAAGACCAGCTGATTCGAAACGGTTATAGATTGCACCAATGTGGTTTTTAGCTACCGCATCAGGCTTGATAATTGAAAAAGTACGCTCTAAAGCCATCTTCTTTGCTCCAAAATAGTTTGTGATTATTGACGGGCGCGAATTATACGCGTTTTAGCTGCAAAAACCTACTACATTTGCTTGTTAAGTTGCAAGGTTTATACGCCAGCGAAGATGATCTCTAGCAAAACAATTTATGATCTACATCAAAACCGCTATTTAGCATTTTACTTATACTGCGCCGTTTTTAGATTTTGAGTCAATTTTGACCCCAACAGCTGGCTTGCACCCAGTTCAATGATGAGGTTTTACCATGTTTATACCTGAGCTCCTTTCGCCTGCGGGTAGTTTAAAGAATATGCGTTACGCTTTTGCGTACGGTGCTGATGCAGTTTATGCTGGACAACCTCGCTATAGTTTACGCGTACGTAACAATGAATTTGATTTAGATAATCTCGCGCTAGGTATCAATGAAGCCCACCAACAAAATAAAAAGCTCTATGTAGTATCGAATATTGCGCCACACAATAAAAAAGTAAATACATATTTACGAGATATTGAACCTGTGATTGCCATGAGACCGGATGCATTGATCATGTCAGATCCTGGTTTAATTATGTTAGTGCGAGATAAGTGGCCAGATATGCCCATACACTTATCAGTACAAGCCAATGCGGTAAATTTCGCAAGCGTACAATTTTGGGCTAAACAAGGGATTGAGCGAGTGATTTTATCTCGCGAGTTGTCACTGGAAGAAATTGCTGAAATTCGTACTCTGTGCCCACAAACTGAATTAGAAGTATTTGTGCATGGTGCGCTGTGTATGGCGTATTCGGGCCGCTGTTTGCTGTCGGGTTATATCAATAAACGCGATCCAAACCAAGGTACTTGTACCAATGCCTGTCGTTGGGAATATGACGTTAAGTTAGGTAAAGAAACGCAAACGGGCGACGTAGTTCATAAAATCGACCCTAAGTCAGTGATCCCTACTTTGGGTGAAGGCCAACCTTCTTCAGAAGTATTTATGCTTGAAGAGCAAGGTCGGCCCGGTGAATATATGCCCGCTTTTGAAGATGAACACGGCACTTATATCATGAACTCTAAAGACTTGCGTGCCGTACAATATGTAGAGCAGCTCACAAAAATGGGAGTGCATAGTTTAAAAATAGAAGGCCGTACAAAATCATTTTATTATGTCGCGCGCACCGCTCAAGTGTATCGTAAAGCCATTGATGACGCAGTAGCTGGCAAACCATTTGATCCTAACCTGATGCGTACGCTAGAGAACCTAGCACACCGTGGTTACACCGAAGGTTTTTTAAAGCGCCATGCACACCAAGATTATCAAAACTATGAATACGGTCACTCGGTATCTGACAAGCAACAGTTTGTAGGAGAAATACTCGGGCGTCATGATAATGGCTTGGTAGAAATTGATGTTAAAAATAAATTCTGTACCGGCCACAGCCTAGAACTTATGACACCACAAGGTAATATTGCGTTTAAACTTGAGCGCATGGAAAACAAAAAAGGTGAACGTATTGACGATGCAAAAGGCTCTGGTCATATCGTAAAAATTCCTTTGCCTGAAGATATCAACCTTGATCATGCAATACTTTTGCGCAACCTAGATCATAATCAAGATACGCGCAATCCATTTAAAAAGGTCTAACCATGGCCTTGATGATTAACAGCAAATGCATCAACTGCGACATGTGTGATCCAGAATGCCCCAATCAAGCAATTTATTTTGGTAAGAAAATCTACGAGATAGACCCAGATAAATGTACTGAATGCGTAGGCCATTATGATAAGCCGACATGTGTTAGTGTCTGCCCAATTGACTGTATTAAGCCAGACCCAAATCACAAGGAAGACTTAGACACATTGGCTGAAAAGTATTTACGTTTGACCAGACAAATCTAACCCATAAAGCTGAACTAGCTTTGTTACAAGCTAGCTCAGATTTTCCGGTAATGTTTAAGCGAAAGCACTTACACCTACAGGTTTGAGTTAAAACTTATACTCAATACCTAAACCTAGGTAATCACGCTCAACTTGATTGTCACCGTCAAACGTTGAGTAGAAGCCATATAATTTTGTGGCTTTGTTAAGCTTATGGTCGATGCCAATTGATACACCATCTAGCTTGTCACCTTGGTCAAAATCGATGACTTGGTATTGTGCTTTGAGTGTATTTGCACCAAAGCTGTATGCAGCGTTTAGCATATAACCATCCGCTTCTTCTGAACCATCCACTTTTTCTTGGGTTTGGAACATGGCACCAAGTTTAAAGTCAGCAACTTTACCTTGCACGGCAAAACGAACGGCGTCACGTCCATTCACTTCACTATCGACTGCAACGGCTGCATAAATAGCACTTTTATTTAACTTACTATCACCGTAAGTCAATGCAGTTGAGTAGCCGTTTTCACCGTCTTTGTTATCTTCAGCAATAAAAGTCCCCAGAAACTTAAAGCCATTAAAGCTGGTAGATTTGTACGAAATTGAGTTACCTAGACGGTTTTCGCCTTTAAATAGGTTTTTAATATCACCTTCTAAATCATTAAATAGGTCAAGTTTGCCTTGAGATTGTTTATAAGCCGTATCATTTCTACCAATCACAACCTCACCAAAATTGCCTTTAATACCAACATATTGGTTACGCGCGGTAATATTATCTTTACCATTTTTTGAGTCGGCGTCAGACACATCCACCTGAAACTCTAGTTTATAGATAACCTCTAAACCACCTTCTAACTTTTCTGCGCCTTTAAAGCCAAGGCGCGACGCATTACTTTTTATTTCAGTGGCAGAGCCTTCACCATCATCACTAGATTGCAGTGAAACGTTCGCCTTACCATACACTGACACATCCGCGTAGGCATTTAATGAAAGTGCACTCAATACAGAGAACAAAAGTGCAGAATTAGTTAGTTTCATGTGTATTTCCTCAATATCGCAACACGTAAGTTTTTTAAACATGCGCAGTGTGCCAGCGCTTAATGACAAAAATATTACACTCAAGTAATTTAAGTAATAAAAAAGACTTAAAAGTGAAATCTTTTAGAAGCATTTAAAAATAAGTCTTTAAATATAACACCTTAAAAACATTACCCAAAATAAAAACATGTCACAAATAAAACATCAAAATGACATCATGCAAGTGATTCAAGTAATTTTGTAATGGTTTCTATCTGCTCTTTTTGCTCGTTATCTTTGTGATATGCAATAAATATTTCTCTTGATACCTGTTCAACACAGTTTATATGAAACAACTTGCCCTGCTCTATCATGTCATGTGCTAATGCGTGTGGAATAAAAGCGCTGCCGCCACATTGCATGATTAAATCAAGTGCAATTCGCCCTGTACTGGTTCTAAAATAAGGCGGGGTGCTACCAGAGAACTGTTTGGCATGCCAAAGTGAAAAAGCCGTTCCCCAATCCACATATACATACTGGTTATTAAAAAATGCCAAGGCATCTTCACATTCAAACGTACTGACTGGAATAATAGCCAGATCACGAATAGACTTTACAACCAATTCATCGACTTTGGGGGGATCAAACAACACAGCTAAGTCCAAAGTACGTTCAAGCAACAACCTAGTACTTTCTTGCTGCGCTTTCACTTCTGCCACCAACGAAACCCCGGGCATAGCGGCAACTATATTATTAATACCAAATTGCAAAAATGCATCCCAAATATTAGGGGTACCAGATAACGCTAATTGCTTATGCATATTGCTTGCTAAAGCCACATCTACTTTGGCTCGCTGCATCCCTGTTAATATCATGGTTGCATGGGGTAATAAGCGCTCTCCTGGGGCCGTTAACTGGATATTATTGCGCTGTCGAATAAATAAATTAACCCCTAAACTCTGCTCTAGTTGGCGAATTCTAAAACTGACAGCGGACTGAGTAATATATAAATTTTCAGCCGCACGACCAAAATGGCGGGTTTTAACCACTTCCACAAAAGTCTTTAAAAGATCTATGTCCACTTTTGCTCCTTACGATAAAAAAAATTTGTTTAAAAAAAACACAATCTTGTTCCATACTCCATCCAATATCAATGTGAGGATTGAGTTATGGATCAGAATCTAATTAACTTACGTAACGCTTTTGTAAGCCCCCGCGCCTTTTACGATGACGCAAACTTCCCCAGAGGCTTTAGCCGAAGCGGGCACTTTACACTCTTAGAAGCACAGGTCCTAGAGCAACATGGCGTGCTTCTTAAAAGCTTATACAATAAACAAAGCGAACCACAAAATAGTTTTCAACTTCAGTTCGTTAATGTGATGGAGCAAGGAGTGCCTTCGAGCAATGTTATTGAGCGTACTTGGACCAAATATCTCAAACTCACAACCTGTAAGAACAAGTTTCATACCTTGTTTGGCCGCTCAAGATCAGTACCTGATTCATATGCTCCTCTATATAGTAGCGCTGATGACGATCTTTAATACCCAAGGGTGTCAATTCTAGGCACCCATATTTCTTCATTTCACTTAACCCATAACGTATCGTATATGTTCAGAATGGTCTAAACTTAACAAGCTAACTAATCTCAGCTCTGGATAAGCGAATTTGCCTACTATCTACGTTGCTTTTACTTGCAATAGCCAGCTATTACTGCACAAAAGCGCCTTGATATTGACCAAAATATCATCATTGGATGATAAATATATGGGTTATTACGTATTTACTATTTAAAAACTTTTATCCAAACCTGAGGTTAACTACTTTGTAGGATTGCATTTGTTAGCAGATCAGTTTAAAACTTACATGTGCGAAGAATTATAACAAGGCGGGAATAGTGACCCATCGAATACTTATCATTGAAGATACTCCTGCAATTGCTCGCGTGCAAAAACACATTGCCATTTCATGTGGGTATGAAGCTCACGTAGCACAATCACTTGAACAAGCAGAAGCACTAATCAATAAACATCAGTACTTTTGCGCAGTTGTAGACTTTATTTTACCTGATGCACCAAATGGTGAAGCAATACCCGTTACCATCAAAGCCGAAATTCCCACCATTGTAATGACTGGAAATATTGACAATCAGACAAGGGAAACGGTAGATAAGTACCCTGTTATTGACTATATAACGAAAGAGAATAAACAAGCTTACCACTATCTAAAAAAGCAACTAGCTCGCTTACCTCGTAATGAAGATGTAAAAGTGCTTGTAGTTGAAGACTCTCGCCACGCCAGAATGTATATCAGTAGCCTACTCTACAGACATAAATACCAAGTGTTAGAAGCTGTTGATGGTGTTGATGCCTTAGAAGTATTACAGCAAAATCCAGATGTTTCGGTCATTATCGCTGACAATGAGATGCCAAGAATGAATGGCGACGAACTATGCGCTGAAATTCGTCGTTTATACAGCAATGAAGATAAAGTGATCATTGGCGTGTCAGGTTCGAACTCTCCGCATTTGTCGGCCCGATTTTTAAAAAGCGGTGCTAATGATTACTTACGAAAACCATTTAATGCGGAAGAGTTTTATTGTCGGTTGAGTTTAAACGTCGATATGCTTGATCACATTGCAACCATTAGACTTCAAGCAAATACCGACTACTTGACCAAACTGCCAAATCGTAGATACTTTTTTGGACAAGCAAATCAAGCACAAAAAATACGCACGGTAAAACAACAAATTAGCCAAGTGGCAATGATAGATATCGATCACTTTAAGCGTATAAATGATGACCATGGTCATGATGCAGGCGATGATGTACTGGTAGCCATTGCAAAAACTTTTGATAAATTTTTTGCCAATGAGTTAGTCGCACGTTTAGGAGGCGAAGAGTTTGTTATTTATTTTCTACATAACAGCTCTGAAGAAAACCTTGAGTCTCTGAAGAAGTTTAGACAATATATAGAGCTCAATAGCTCGTCTTTTACTCCTCATAAGATACCCTTTACCATTTCCATTGGACTTGTATCTAAACATGAACCTATAATTGACGAATTATTAAAGGAGGCCGACAAAAAACTATATGAGGCAAAAGAACTAGGCAGAAACAAAGTCGTTTCCTAGCTACTTTTACCTATCAGCACTTTACCTATCAGCACTTTACCTATCAGCACTTTGCATATTAGCTTTGCTGCAGTGCTTTTTTCTGCTTTCGCGCCTTGCGTGCCCATTGATAAGAGTCCCAACTAAACAATGCCAGTGCCCCCCAAATGAATGCAAAAGTAACAATACGTTGAGCAGAGAACTCTTCACCATAAAACACGACCGCTAGCACAAACATCAAGCTAGGACCAATATATTGAAAAAAGCCTAAGGTTGAGTATGGTATACGCTTAGCTGCGGCAGTAAAACATAATAATGGTAACGTCGTAACAATACCGGCACTAATTAGCAGGATATTAACTGCATTACTATTTACTGTTAAATCTGAGGTAGCTGTCGGTGAAGCAAAAAACCAATAAGCGACTGCAAATGGTAATAAAATAGCGGCCTCTAGCAGCAAACCAGGCAAAGATTCAACGGGTACTTTTTTACGAATTAAACCATACACCGCAAAAGAACACGCCAATGCAAAAGCAACCACAGGGAAAGATCCAAAACTCACCACTTGAATCACTACCCCAACAACCGCTAAACCGACAGCTACTAATTGCCACTTTCTCAGTCGTTCAGCTAAAAAGAGCATACCCAACAAAACATTCAATAACGGATTAATATAATAACCAAGGCTCGCATCTAGCATATGCCCATTATTCACAGCCCAAATGAACAGTCCCCAATTAAAGCCCAGAAGACAAGCACTGATACACAACATAATCATTAGTTTTGGTTTCTTAACAATATGTTGTACTTTATGCCACTGCTTGAGCAACACAATGATGATAGCAATAAACAACGCAGACCATATTACGCGATGAACCAAAATCTCCACTGCACCAATAAAGTCAATTTGCTTAAAATAAATAGGTGCTAAGCCCCACATTAAGAACGCTAAAATCGCAAAATAATAGCCTTTTTGCGTTGCACTTTCTTGGCTCATATCATCCCCTCAATAATTAAGGGCGCATTATACCTGTTTTATATACCGTTATTAGTCAATTTAAGGTAAGGGTTTTGTTAATGCGATAAAGTGCATTAGAGAAAGAGACTGAATAACTTTAAAGTAAAAAGCACTAAAGCCCCTTAAGTTATTAAGTCGTGTTTATCGTTGAGGTATTAGCTTTGTTTAACATTAAACTAAGTTCAATTACCCCACTAAATATGTCCCTGTCCCAAAAGCAATCTGTAAATTTTGCTCATTATGCAACTCCATTCGACACACACATACTTTGTTACCAGATCGGATCAATGTTGCGCTGGCAATAAAACTCTCACCTCGCCCTGGGCGTAAAAAATCAGTACGAATATCGATTGTGCCCAATGTGGCTAACTTATGAGGTACATTGCATAGTTCCTCGTCTGGTAACTTGTTGATAATAGAGGCAGCAGCGAGCATACCTCCCACATTATCTAGTACAGCTGAAATAACTCCACCATGTAAAATCTTTTGTGTTGGGTTACCTATAAATTCATCTTTCCATGGCAGCTCAATCATTGCACACTTCGCATTTAACGTGTGTATTGAAATTCCTAATAATCGATTAAACGGCATTTGTTCAACAAAAATGTTGCCCACTTGATTAATTAATAATGATCTATCCATACTTTGCTCACAAAACTCATCAGACCAGTAAAAGTTATGCTTTAATCGCATATTTTGCAAGCGCTAAAAGTTACAGACAAGTGAAGTAAAAACCTCTAAAATGCTCGGCGATGGAAAACCTAGCGCTTAGTTCAAAACAAACCAATACACACACTGTGCTCAAAGAAATCTTTGGCTACAGTGAGTTCCGTGATGGCCAAAATGCCGTGATCAACGCGGTGCTTGAAGCAAAAGACGCCTTAGTATTGCTCCCTACAGGCGGCGGGAAATCACTTTGTTATCAAATTCCCGCATTAACCTTACCTGGACTCACCGTGGTGATATCACCACTCATTTCGTTAATGCAAGATCAAGTTGCACAGCTACAGGCACTAGATATAAAGGCTGAATTTGTCAATAACAGCCTTACTTTTGAGCAACAGCAAAATATTTATCAGCGTCTGCACCAAGGTGATATAAAGTTACTTTACGTGGCCCCTGAAAAAGTGCTTCAGTACGAATTTAAAGAGCGTTTGAGGCACTTGAACATTAGCTTATTTGCGATTGATGAAGCCCATTGTGTGTCTCATTGGGGTCATGACTTTAGGCCACATTACTGTCGTTTAAGCGAACTAAAACAACACTTCCCTGTTGTTCCGATGATGGCACTAACTGCCACCGCAGATACAGCTACTCGCAGAGACATTGTTCAACAGCTTGGTCTAAACCAGCCGTACATTCACACAGGCAGCTTTGACAGGCCAAATATTCGCTACACCATCGAAGAAAAATTTAAACCTCTTTCACAACTAATGCGCTACCTTAAAACTCAAAAAGGACAAAGTGGCATTATTTATTGTACTAGCCGCAAGCGCGTAGATGATATATCGCAAAAGCTTGCCGATGCGGGTTTTAATGCAGCAGCCTATCATGCAGGAATGAGTAACGAGCAACGCCAGTTTGTACAAACTGCGTTTTCCAGAGATGATATTCATATTGTTGTCGCAACCGTTGCTTTTGGCATGGGTATAAACAAATCAAATGTGCGTTTTGTATTGCATTACGATATCCCAAAAAGTATTGAGGCCTACTACCAAGAAACTGGACGTGCTGGCAGAGATGGACTGGCAGCAGAAGCCATTATGTACTTTGACCCTGCTGATATTGGTCGTGTTAAACGCTTTTTTGAAGATATTGAAGATGAGCACCGACGCCGTGTAGAAGAACAACGCTTTAATGCCATGGCCAGTTTTGCCGAAGCGCAAACTTGTCGTCGGCAAATTTTACTCAATTATTTTAGTGAATATCAAAGAGAACCATGTGGTAACTGTGATATTTGCCTTAACCCACCAAAGCGTTTTGATGGCACATTAGTAGCGCAACAAGCGCTATCTTGCGTCTATCGTGCAGAGCAACGTTTTGGGTTGGGATATATTGTTGATGTGCTACGTGGTGCCAATACGAGTCGTATCCGCGATAACCAGCACCACGCGTTAAGTACTTATGGTATCGGAAAACAACATAGTAATGAGTACTGGCTCAGTGTTCTTCGCCAGCTCATTCACCACGGTTTGCTAAATCAAGACATTACTCAAGGTGCAAGCTTACACCTCACTGAAGCTGCAAGAGCCGTATTAAAAGGTGAATATTCATTACAGTTAGCTGAGCCAAGACTGCAAGCTAAGCACATTTATCAAGATAAACTGGCGCAATTTAATTATGATAAAAAGCTGTTTGCTAAACTACGTAGTTTGCGAAAACAGCTAGCAGATGAAGATGATGTGCCACCATACGTGGTATTTAACGACAAAACACTCGCAGAAATGGCACAGATTATGCCGACCAACGATAGCGAGTTTTTAAAAGTTTCAGGCGTAGGATTTACCAAACTAAGTAAATATGGTGCACCATTTATGCAACTAATCCGCAACTACCTTGCTGCAAGCTAATCATTAGAGAGTATATATGAGCCACATTGAACTTGATTCAGAACACCAAGTTTTAATTATCACGCCAAGTTGCCTGCCTGCTGCTGATGAATTTGAGCTTTGGGGAGAAATATTTTTACACAACTCAAAGCATATCCAAATGCTCGAATTCTCTCAAGGCGTTGACCGTCACCAATGGCGCTTTAGCTATACACAACACAATTTTAATTTAAACTTTGAACACTACAGCGATAGTATTTGGATTGCGCCTGAAGGTGCTGACTCACTCTCCAACTTAATTAATTTAGCACAATTATTTCTATCAAATTCTTAATTATCAAATAGACTTACAGATAAAGGTTTAGCTATAGTAACAAATTCATAAGACTAAATAACTCTTTGGGAGCTGCAAATGAAAGCACTGACATGCAATCTATTTATTGTCATTATCAGCACCCTAACAAGCACCTATACCTGTGCGAATAATATTGGTGAAATGACACAAAGCTGCTCTAACCAGCGACCTGCCGAGGCACTTAATAACAACTTGAATAGGCAATTAGATACAGCGCCTAAGTTACCCGATGAAGGTGATGAAAAACGTATAACACGTATTAGCTTTCACCAACTTAATGTATTTGATACCAGTTTACCCGAAGAGAATAATGCTTTGTTTCGCTTCGCCAATCGTGCGCATATCACCACCAAACCAGAAGTATTACGTAGCATTTTACTGTTTAAAGAAGGCGAATCGTACTCCCAAAAAAGACTGGTTGAGTCTGAGCGTTTACTAAGAAATCAGAGCTTTTTGTATGATGCTCGTGTATTTGCCGAAGAAGACTGCCATGGCGACATAGAAGTAAATGTGGTAACCCGTGACCTGTGGACTTTGTTACCTGAATTAAGTTTTAGCCGCAGTGGTGGCGAAAACTCATCTCGAATAGGTTTTAGAGAAACAAATTTATTAGGCTGGGGTAAGCGTTTATCTCTTACACAAACAAAAGACAAAGACCGCTCTGGTTACTTGTTTGTATACGACGACCCGCACATTTTATCAACACGCTATCGCGGTCGAATTGAGTATGCCGACAACAGTGATGGTAAACGTCACTATATCGGTGTGCATTACCCTTTCTTTTCCACAGAGACGCCATATAGTTACGGTATTTCAGATTTCAACAATCGCCGAATTGAGTCTTTATACCAAGCAGGCGAAGAAGTCTCTGAATATGAGCATTATAGTAAAATATCAGACGTATATCTTGGTGCGGCTAAGCAGTTAGCAAATGACTGGACACAACGCTTAAGTATTGGCTTTCGAAATCATGAGGATACCTTTAAGGCAACCAATGCTTCGCGCCTGCCAATAGCCCAAAATAGAAGGCTAACTTATCCATATATTCAAGCGCACTGGTTTGAAGATAACTATATAAAGGTAAGAAATTTTGACTCTATCTATCGTACCGAGGATCTGAATTTAGGGTGGAATATCAACGCCTCTATTGGCTATTCTGACAATCAACTTAGTGATGATCAAAACCATTTTATTTATAATTTTACCGTAGAAAAAGCCCACTATACTTCAAAACGTAGCCTCTGGCGCAGCGCTTTAGCACTCAATGGGCAATGGAATAGCGAACAAAACCGTGCCCGCAACATGATTTCTCAAGCGAGTTTTGAATACTACTTTAATAGCAGTTTATACCAATCGTGGTATGCCAAAGTACAGCTGAGATTTGCAAAAAACCTCACTGAAGATCTGCAATTAACACTTGGAGGTGAAACAGGCCTGCGAGGTTATCCAATAAAATACCAACATGGTAGTAAAAGTGTGTTAGTTAATTTAGAAAAACGATACTACTGGGAGTATGACCTATTGCAACTGTTTAAAGTTGGTGGCGCGGTATTTTTTGATATCGGCCGCGTACGCGGCAATACCTTAGTCGATAGCGACCCTAATTATCTCAAAAATGTGGGGATGGGTCTTCGTCTAGCTCCAAGTAGAGCCAATGCTGGGTTAGTGCTTCACCTCGATGTTGCAGCACCACTAAATGGACCCAATAACATTGATGGCGTACAATGGTTGTTTACTGTTAAGAATCGCTTTTAAGAACCTCAACGCTATGATATAAACATGCCAACCCATGCTATGAGATAAATTATCTTGCTTTACCTTACAGATATACTGAGCGAACAATATCGTGTTGTCATCACTATTTTTGTCGTGCTACTTTTTCCTATTCTATTTAAATTAAGCAGACGCCTGTTAGATAAAGTCACACAAGGGAAAATCGACACCCATCGCCAACTTAGAGCTGAATTATTACTAAAGATGATCACCGCAATGCTGCTATTGTGTTTATTGCTGGTGTTTTGGGGAATAGAACTCAAAGGCTTATTAGTGCTTGGTTCCTCCCTATTTGCCATGCTTGGTGTCGCATTATTTGCAGGTTGGTCTTTGTTAAGTAATCTCACCTCATTTTTATTAATGTTTATACAAAACTATTGTCGCGTTGGTAACTGGGTACGCATTATTGATGGCGCAAACCATGTTGAAGGCTGTATCGTTGAAATGGGGCTGATGAATGTCGTGCTAAGAAATTTAGAGGGGCATCGCGTTATTTATCCTAATAACTTGTTTGTCACTCGCCCAGTATTAGTATTGTGTGATGAGCCAAAAAAACCTAAAACTCCCACAACCAAGCGAGTTTTAGGTCCAAAATAATAAATAGTGATGAGTAAAACAGTTAATTATTTAACTCAACACTATTGTCATTAGAATAGTTATTTTCACTTAACTCATCAATAAACGACTCTACTTGCTGCCCAACAATGCTATTTGCATGAGCAAAATACGCTAAATGAAATACCGCATCACCTTCATTAACTAATGGCATTGTTTGTTGACCAATGACAATGCCACTTCTCGGAGCAAGCAACGCAAGTTCATTATTACCTAGTGGGTTATCAATGTAAGCAAGCACTTGGCCTTTACTTACTCGTTCTCCTAAATTAACTTGCGCACGCACAATACCATCAACTTCAGCCCTAACCCAGCTAGTAGAGGCAGCAATCACTGCTTCAGGACCTTTTTTACGTCGCCGCCCTTTTAACATTCTCAACTTTTTAAGTACGTTTTCCACACCTTGTAAACCCGCTGCTATTGCTAATGGATCAAAACGCAACGCTTCGCCCGCCTCGTAAGTAATAACGGGAATATTGCGACTGCTTGCTTCACTGCGCAATGAGCCATTACGCAAAGAAGCATCAATAACAACAGGCGTGCCAAAGGCATGCGCAATTTCAGCGGTTTCAGGGCATGATAAATCAGCTCGAATCTGTGGCAAGTTTGAGCGATGAATTGCTCCGGTATGCAAATCTATAATATGCGTACATAGACTTGCCACTTGAGAGAAAAACATATGTGCCATTCTTGCCCCTAATGAACCGCGAACAGAGCCCGGAAAACAGCGGTTCAAATCACGCCTATCGGGCAAATAACGTGATTTTTGTACAAAACCAAACACGTTTACTACCGGAACTGCGATTAAAGTACCTTTAAGTTCTTGTACATCAACTTTAGCCAACAATTGGCGAACAACTTCAACGCCATTAAGTTCATCACCATGGATAGCGGCACAAACCAATACAACAGGACCTGCCTCTAATCCATTGACCACTTCAATCGGAATAGTCAACGGTGTGTGGGTATATAGCTTAGCTATCTCTAATGACAACGTTTTTCGCTCACCTACCCCAATGGTCGTATCTAACAAAGTAAAGGGTCTATTTATTTTAGCCTTTGCCACGAGTTGCGGTCCTTTTTGAAGCTGCATTTTTTTCAATAAACTCAATGATCATACCAGCAATATCTTTGCCTGTTGCTTTTTCAATACCTTCAAGTCCTGGAGAAGAGTTTACTTCCATCACCAATGGACCACGGCTTGAACGCAGCAAATCAACCCCGGCCACATTAAGGCCCATTGCTTTAGCGGCCGCCACGGCTGTTTTGCGCTCTTCTGGTGTGATGCGTACTAAACTCGCACTGCCTCCTCGGTGCAAGTTAGAGCGAAACTCTCCTTCTTGCGCTTGACGCTTCATTGCAGCGATAACCTTATCACCGATAACAAAGCAACGAATATCCGCACCGCCCGCTTCTTTAATATACTCTTGCACCATAATATTGGCTTTGAGTCCCATAAACGCTTCGATAACACTTTCTGCGGCTTTACGTGTTTCAGCCAATACCACACCAATACCCTGCGTCCCTTCTAGCAACTTAATTACCACAGGGGCTCCGCCAACCATCTCAAGTAAGTCTTTAACATCATCGGGTTTACTCGCAAACCCTGTTGTGGGCATACCTACACCCTTTCGAGATAATAATTGTAGTGATCTTAATTTATCTCTAGAGCGTGAAATAGCAACAGATTCATTCAGTGGATATACACCCATCATTTCAAACTGACGTAAGACTGAGCAACCATAAAAAGTAACAGATGCACCAATACGCGGGATCACCGCTTCAACATTAACGACTTTATCACCTTTAAAATGTACTTCTGGCTCTTGAGAGTTAATGTTCATATAACAACGTAGCGCATCTAATACTAAAATTTCGTGCCCGCGCTGTGTTGCCGCTTCAATTAAGCGACGCGTTGAGTAAAGTTGTTTGTTGCGTGATAAAATCGCTATCTTCATTGTTATTCCATTTCTTTAGTTAAGTACGAAGCGCTTGGGTCAACAACAATCCGTCCTGCCATCGCTGTGCGTCCTAATAACATTCTAAATTTCATGTTATCGCGGTTTGTCAGTGTTAATTCAATCGGCCAACTTTGCCCGCCAATTGTTACATTACTCTCTATAACATAGCGCATTTCTTTATGACCACCAGAGTCTGTAACTTGCCTTTCATCTTTTATTGGTGCTTCACAACAAATTTCTATGTCTGCACGCTCTTGCTCTGGGTGCAACCAAAAC
The DNA here is from genome assembly GCF_945859825.1 of Pseudoalteromonas holothuriae. Taxonomy (GTDB): domain Bacteria; phylum Pseudomonadota; class Gammaproteobacteria; order Enterobacterales; family Alteromonadaceae; genus Pseudoalteromonas; species Pseudoalteromonas holothuriae. The sequence continues at coordinate 291,246 of NZ_CAMAPC010000001.1, read as the reverse complement.
CTCACCCATGCTTGACCATGATTATCATACGTTTCAACTTTAAAAGCATGTAAACAAGAGGTACGTGCCCCTGTATCAACTTTGGCTTTAATACGCATAATCCCCAGCTCAGGCAAGGATAACCATTCACGCCAACCAACATGTATCATGTTCGACATACTCGCTCCTTAAAAACCTGTTTTATACAGCAATATTCAGCATATAACAGTGAATATTATTTATCCAAACAATTAAAAAATTACATTGAAGTATCAAGCATTTTGTACAACCATGATGAAAACACCTAAAAGGAAGATAAAGATGAATTCGGGTTTAGTTCATGCGGTACAATTAGATGGCTTAGGTGGCGCACAAACACTGTCTGATCTTGATAAAGTGACCCAATTACAATCACAAGACAAACTAATTTGGTTGCACTTTGATTATAGTCATGACGAAACAATTGAGTGGTTAAAGAGTCAGCACTTTATTGAGGAGTGGGAATGGCAGGCAATGACAATGGATGCCACTCGCCCTCGTGTGGCACCTGCTGAAAGTGGCTTGTTGCTTTTTTTGCGTGGTGTAAATTTAAACCCTCAACAAAGTCCTGAAGATATGGTTTCTATACGCTGTTTTGTGAATGAGCACATCTTAATAACCTGTAGAAAACGTCAATTAATGTCAGCGCAAGATATACTCGCGTCTCTAAAAGCGGGGAAAGGCCCAAAGAACATCGCCGACTTATTAAGTACTTTGGTACAACGTCTCACTGCTAGGATGCAAGATGTGATCTACCAAATTGATGAGCAGCTAGACGCCTTTGAAGATACTTTAGATAATCAAGAGGAACATATTGATGCTAATTTACTCTCTACAACCCGTCGACAAACTATTGCGCTAAAACGTTATTTAAAACCACAAAAAGTGGCCATTAGCGAATTGTTAGAATATCAGCCTGATTGGCTGAACGATACTGCAGCGCGAAAATTAAACGAGGCCGATAATGCACTAAGTCGTTATGTTGAGGAGTTAGAATCAGCCATTGAACGTGCCCAGGTCATTCAACACAGTTTATCAAACCAACTGAGTGAACAGTTAAATCAGCGTATGTATGTGATGTCAGTAGTAGCGGCATTGTTTTTGCCATTAGGGTTTTTAACTGGCCTTCTGGGCGTTAACATTGGCGGGATACCCGGTACAGAATCACCTTATGCATTTGCACTATTTGTAACTACATTATGCTTATTAACGGGCAGCATCGGCTATTATTTTAGAAGAAAGCACTGGTTATAAATGGCAATTATATTTGGTAGGCACTGGCGCTCTCGGCGGGGATCGAACCTGCAACTTAGCTTCCGGAGAGCTACGTGATATCCATTTCACCACGAGAGCGCGTCAGTGGCGATAATGATAATGGTATAGTAAAAAAAATACTAGCATTTGTGTGCTATATGGTTAATAAACCACCTGAAATTCAAAAAAATACTATACAAAACACAAAAAACACGATATTTAACTATGCTTATTGATACAGATGCTTAAAATGAGTACTGTAATCGGCTATGGCAATGCAACTGTCGCACTACTTTAACTAAAAAGCGTCGCTGCAATTTTATACCCCAAGAGGATTTTTAATTATGACCCCGATGACCACAGAGCAAGTCGCTGAATTTTTAGGTGTTAAGGTAGAGCGTGTAAAACGACTTGCCAGAGAAAACCTGCTAGTTGCAAAAGACCAAGACCCTCAAGGTCAACCAATTTTTGATAAATCAGATGTTGAAAAGTATAAAGAATTAGCTCAACGTTTGGGTGGTATCTGAGACACCCATTGAGTTAATTGATGTCGCAAAGGAATTACCAAATCTTGGTAACCTCTGTGTTCGTACCACTGAATGCTCAAAAGTAAATAGCCAATCTGATACGCTGCAAGTTTATTGTAAGCGTATCTGGGCACTGGCTGACTCTGTAACTCAAAATAACGTGCCAGCATCGCGTTGCGTTGTTCTTCTGTAAGTTTAAAACTACTACTTAACGCAGCCAAATCAAAATAAATATCATTGTAGGCTGCATATTCAAAATCTATAATTTTAATATTTTGCTGATTATAAATGATGTTTTCTAACACCAGATCGTTATGACACAGCCCTATTGAAATAGGTAAAACTTCTAATGTAGTTATACACCAAGCTAATGCGTTTTTTATAGGCGATGCTAGGTTGTTGTCTAATGCTTTAAGCAGTGTAACCATACACAATGTAGGTAAGTGCACACTGGGCTTAAAGTGGTGAATAAACTGCACAGTTTTAATTAAATTATCACCTAATTGAGCCGGTGAATCCTTTCCTGGAATAAAAGAAAACACCGCAATACGTTGAGTTTCACACCAGGCGTGTACCTCAGACGTAAGATCATTATATTTTGCTAACTGCTGCTGCGTTTGTAATGTAGCCACAGGTAAGTCGGTTCGATAGCTTTTTAACAGCAAAGTGCCAATAGAGGAATCAATCCAATAGTTATCATTGCTCAACCCCTTGTTTAATGGCTTAAGTTGATAGACAACAATCTCTGGCAGCAGTTTACATAACTTTGCGTAAGCCTTTTTATTATCTAATTTACAACTGAGCAAGCGTTTTTCCCTTTTTTACCTCGTAGCTTTCATACCAATATTTGTAACCAACAAATGCCATCAGCGTGTACAAAACAGCTAAAGCGAGTGTTGGGTAGTAGCCTTTCATAAAATATAAATACATCGGCGCAACATTAATAACAATCCAATAAAGCCAATTTTCAAGCACCTTTTTTACCACTAGATAAGTCACAATAACGGCAAAACACAAAGTAAAACTCTCAAAATAACTGAGTACAATATAATTAGAATAAATACTTGCAACTGCACCCAAAAGAAAAGCAATTAGTGAGGTAAGTGCGATAATACACATATGTACTCTAACGGGCCAAGATGTGATTGATAATGGCTGATTTATTGAACCTTGACGCCATGACCACATACCAATAACGGCCATAATCACATAATAAAAATTCAGTAGTGATTCAACCCATAACTGACCTTGCCAATACATAAGGGCATACATTAATGCACTCACAAACCCTGCGTACCAGCACCATTGGTTTTCTCTCACCGCCAAAAGTACATATACACAACCTAATAGCACAGCGATATATTCCCAATACACAAGGGTTGTTAACTCACTTAAATACGATTGTGTTGAATCTAGCATCAAAGAGACAAGTCACCACAAATAAATTTACACACAAACACGATTTTCCCATACTGTTCAAAAGAACGTTTCATATGTTTTTGCAACAAATCCATCACTACATCATAATCACCAAAAACCTGCGTAGACATGCCATTAGATTGAACTTTCAGTTCTGGGTGCTGATTAAGTCGCTCAATAAAATCCTTAATGAACGGTATATACTCTTCATGCAAAGGATACTTGCTTATTTCTATAGATAATTTCATTTAGACTCACTCATTGTCATAACCTACAAAACACACCGAACAAATCGCTTTGCAGGTTCATGAATTATGCGATGTATTTAAATTTTTACTCTCATCAATTAAGGTACGAGGCGTGTAATTTATCCAGTCTTGTTGATAAATTATTTTCCCTTGCTCATTAAATTGTAGTTTGATTAAAAAACGCCACGGCCCCAATTCCATACCAGAATATGAAAAACGGTGAAACTGACCAGTAAAAATAACCACACGCTGTTGTGTATCTATAATTTTTTGCGAAACGCAAAACAATGCTTTACCTTCAAGCACTTCAACTTTGTTATTTGGCCAATCATAAAACTTTGCAATGGCTTTTTTATCAGCGGCCACATGCCCATAAATCATATCTTCAAGTTGAGCATTAGGCGCATAAAATGTAAGCAATCGCTCAAAGTCTTGACGCTTTTGAAACACCTCAATATATTGCGCAACAACCGTCGCCAATGGCATTGCTTGAGGTGTTGCTTTACAACCACTCAATACGACAGCTAAAAATATTAAGCAGCTTTTCATTATGCGCACTCGATTTATCTGTCCATACTTGCAGGTGGGTTGTTTACGTGCCAACAACCGCTAAGGGTTTAGCAAACTGCCATGCACCACGGGTAAAATCTGGAATATCTACAACAGCACTGCGATTTGCAACCGAGTGAGCTGATAAAGGAGAGATCACTGACCATGCCGCGCCATCGTAAACATCCTGATCAAGCGGCTCACCATGGCGTAAACAATAGATCATGCGCCAAAACATCAAAAAGTCCATACCACCATGTCCCCCATTGCGCTGAGCCTCACTTCCCATTTGCAACCAAAGTGGGTGATCATATTTTTTATACCAGCTTTGCATGTCATAATCCCATTCATGAAAACTCTTCTCGCTGTCTTTTTCCAAAGCAATACGATTAGGGAACCCGGCAAATACACCGTTAGTGCCTTGAATTAGATTATGCCTAGAGTAAGGCCTAGGTGTTGTTGTGTCATGCTGCACCATAATACTACGCCCAAGCACAGTTTTAATCATGGTGGTGTTCATATCACCCGCTATATAGTTTGCTTGATTACGTTGGTGCTGCGGATCAAATTCTTGTTTAGCATAAGCTGCACGCCCTAAAGCTGGTGAACTCATAGAAGTTAAATAGTCAAAGCGGTCACCCCGGTTTATATTCATATACTGAGATACAGGGCCAAGTCCATGAGTTGGATATAAATTACCATTGCGCTTGCTATGCCAATCGGTTCGCCAAGAACCGGTCTTATGATCAACTTCTTTCATCTGCCAGCGCAATTCGTGAATATATGCAGCTTCGCCATGTAATAGTTCACCAAAGACACCTTGGCGGACCATATTCAGCACCATTAATTCATCGCGCCCATAGTTAACATTTTCCATCATCATACAATGGCGCTGAGTACGTTCCGCCGTATTAACAATATCCCACATCTGTTCAACCGTCAGGGCCAAAGGCACCTCAACAAATGCGTGTTTATTGCTATTCATGGTATCTATAGCCATCGGCGCATGCCACTTCCAAGGCGTAGAGATAATCACAATATCAATATCATCTCGCGCTAACATATCTTGATATGCCAATTCAGTGCCTGAGTACATGCTAGGCTTTTCTAGCCCTTGCTCTGTCAAATAATTAACGGCCCTGTTGAGTACCTCATCATGGGTATCACAGATAGCCATAATGCGCGTGCCCTCTAACTGGCTCATACGCTTTACATGCCCATAACCACGTTGACCTACACCAATAAAGCCAACTCGCACAACCTCTAGTTTTTCACTCACCAACCCCATAACCGACTTGCCTTGGCGTGCTGGTGTCATTATATTAGGCTCATTCAAAGCACAACCAGATAGTGTCGTCGCCATTGCTGTAGCGCCTACCGTGCCAGCCGCCTTAAGAAAGTCGCGACGATTCATTTTTGTCATTATGATTGTTCCTTAAAAGATACTTCATCTTGCAAGCTACCTTATCCTTACAATAATACAAAATGAATGCGACTAAATTTCACTCAGTGTATTTAGCTACAAGCAAAGTCAAAGACTGAAAAAAGACTGCATAAAGAATAAATGTACAATACTGCGGCACTATAAAAAAGATAAAATTAACGATAAGATTTTATCAAAATGAGTAAGTTACTTTTATGCTGTGGACTGTGGTTTGATAACATTGGTATCATTAAAAAAGGCGCTTCAGCGCCTTAATATATTCTAATTAATACTTTGCCAAAATGCGTGTAAGTAATGGCTCTTTAGCTAACACATCTTGATATAGTTTAAACTGGTTCCGGGCCCGTTGCAGATTATGATCAGCGCGATGTATTGCGAAATAATTATCACCATCTAGGTAATCTGTTAAAAAACGTAAACCAATCATAAATGGCATCACTTTAGCGCCTAATAAAAAACTTTGCTTTTCTTGCTCCGTTAACGTATCAGCTAAAGGTTCTACATAGCCTTTAACGATAGCTGAGAAAATTTCCTCTCTAACAATTACATTGTCTAAATTAAGAGAGTCTTCTGCTTCTGGAGAGCAAAATGTTCGCACCATATCACCAAAATCAAACAACCAATAACCAGGCATACACGTATCCATATCAATCACGGCTTTACTTTGATTGGTTTTACTACAAAACAACATATTGTTGATTTTAGTATCATTATGGCATGGTCTCAGTGGAATAGATTTAAGTATTGTTTGTAATTCATCTGCCAATGAAAATTGTGATTGGCAAAAAACAATCTCAGCTGCACACTTTGCAGCTCTACCATGGGAGTCTTTTGCAAGCGTCTGCTCAAAGGTATCAATGCGCTTAGCTAAATTATGAAAATCAGGGATCACATGATGTAGCTGGCGCGCTTCAAAATCCTCTAGCGCTTTTGCAAACAAGCCAAATGCATTCGCTGCGGCTTGTGCTTTATCAGCAGAGTCAACAATATCTTCACTGTAACTGCCGCCAATAAACTCTAATGCGCGCCATACACCATCATTTAGATTTACCAAGTAATTATTTTCTAATGTAGGCAAATGCTTAATGATATTTAAGCGGTATTCGCCATTATTTGCTTTTTCTGTTAGATGTTGCTCAATGGCGCGTGCATTTTCCACCAAATGCTCAGGATTTGGAAATACATCAGTATTAAGCTTTTGCACTACAACAGCTCGTTTATCACCTTTAAGCAACATTGTGGTATTAATATGGCCATTACCAATTGGGTTCATCACAGGTTGCACACTTTCGAGTCCAAATTGCTGTGATAACTGTGCTGCTACTGCACTTTTTTCCATACTAACCTCATTGACTAATGGCGTACAATTTTGCACAGCTGCGCTCTTATTATTAACGTTGTTCATTTATTTTTCCTGCCACCGCAGCTAACTCTTCTTTAAACGTAACGCCATACCAATGCTCTTGTGCTGAATAAACAGTTAAATCTAGCTTTTTTGATGCGATACATTGTTCTATACAATTTGGTAAATAATACTCTTTTTTGACAACGTTGTCATAAACTCTTAAAAACTCTAAAAAACCCAACTCTAATTGCGAAAATAGAGTTGGCGTTACTCCCCAAAAAGTCATTGAGGCAAGCATGTTTGATGGCAAGTATTCCACTTTCCCATCGCACTCCCCTATGATCCCATCTACTGTTTGTAGAATATTTTCATACTCTTTAACACTAACAAGTTTACCACCCTCTAGTGTACATACTCCCCGGTTAACCCCACCCAATGACGACAATGTATGAGCCAAAGGATAAGCAACCATCGCCATTTCATCTGGGTATTGAGTAAAATGTTTGACCATTTGTGTATAAGCTTGTTGACCGTAATAGTCATCGGCCGTGATCACAATTGCAGGCCCATTAATATATGCCTTGGCACTTAATAGTGCATGTCCTGTACCCCAAGGCTTTTCTCTTTTGTTGAGCACACTAACAAATTCAGGTGGTACATCAGCAATATCTTGTTCCACTAATTGCACCTGTAATTCACTCGGTAACCGTGGCAAAATTACCTGCTCAATAGTTTGTCTTACAAGCTTATTAATCACCAACACCACACTACAAACACCTGCGGCAAAAGCATCTTCAATACTAAGTTCCATGATGGTACGCCCAATCATAGGCAATTGGGTTATTTGCTTGCTACCACCAAAACGGCTACCCAAACCAGCAGCTAAAACTACCAACACCGGTGTGCTTAATTGCTGTTGCATTAGCTTGCTCCTTGCAAAAGAGGTAAAAAGTAATCAGGCGCGAAAGTGTAACGCTCTTTGCAACTAATGAAAAGTCATTGCAAAAATTGAGTTAATCAAACTTTTGGCATAGGTATTTAATCTCTAAATATTCATCAAGCCCTTGATGCCCTCCTTCGCGACCTAGCCCCGAGTGCTTTACACCACCAAATGGCGCAACTGGATTTGACACCATGCCTTCATTAATACCAATCATGCCATACTCTAACGCCAAACTAACACGATGTATTTGCGATACATCTTGTGAATAAAAATAAGCAGCTAACCCCTCATTTACGCCATTAGCAATAGCTAGTGCGCTTGCTTCATCAACAAAAGACATGATACAAATCACAGGTGCAAACACTTCGTGTTGTGCAATCTCCATGTCCGCTGTAACCCCAGTTAATACGATAGGTGACATAAATTGACCGCCAAACTCTGTTCCTTGATAAGCAACCGTGGCTCCATTGGTAACAGCATCACTGACCAACTGCAGTGCTTTTTGCTTAGCCTCAAGCGTGATCAATGGGCCAATATCAACGCCTTCGCTTAGCCCATCCCCTACGATGAGTTTTTTAACATTGCCAATAAGGCAAGTTACGAGCTTTTTCTCACAACTTTGTTGTACCAAAATCCGATTCGCCGCCACACATGTTTGCCCAGCATTTCTAAACTTAGCTGCCATTAATCCTGTTATTGCATTTTCTAAATTGGCTGACTCAAAAATAATAAAAGGGGCATTGCCGCCAAGCTCCATAGAAGTACGTTTGATTGTTCCTGCACATTGGCGCAATAACACAGCCCCCACTTGAGTTGAGCCAGTGAAGGTCAACTTACGAATAATTGGGTTTTCACACAAAGGTTTAATTAACCCAGCTGAGTCTGAGGTGAGCAAAACTTGAAATGCGCCTTTTTGCATTCCTGCAAGTAAGGCTAGTTTAGCCAACATAAGTGCGCTCAAAGGCGTTTGCTCTGAAGGCTTTAAAATAAAACTACATCCAGCAGCATAAGCTGGGGCTACTTTGCGGGTAATCATCGCCAACGGAAAATTCCATGGCGTAATGCCTAACACAACGCCTACTCCTTGCTTAATAGTAGTCAGTTGATGTTGCACGTCATTACTGGGGATCACTTCTCCGTAACTGCGCTTGGCTTGCTCTGCAAACCATTGGATAAACCCTGCTGCATAATCAACTTCACCTAGCGCTTCTTTAAGTGGCTTACCTTGCTCTTGTGTTAATAATTTTGCCAGTTGCGGTTTGTGCTCCATGACCAACTCATACCAGCGTTGCAGTATGTGACTTCTTTGCGATGCACTGCTCGCTTTAAGTTTATTAAATGTATTCGCGGCATAGTGCAGAGCTTGCTTAACTCCTTGCTCATCCACCTCAGTCACATAAGACACTTGCTCACCCGTTGATGGGTTTATGACCGAGAAACCTTGCATCCCTTCATAAGGGCTCCCTGCAATGAGTGAATGCTCCGATTGTGCCAATAAGTTCATATCTCGCCCCATAAAAAAACCGTAGTGTATACTACGGTTTAGCTCTAATCATAGACAAAGACAAGAATAGTTTATGGCATAATCATCGTGTTAGCTTGTTAATAAGCAACGCCAATTCTTTGATACTGGTACTGAGCTTCTTCAACTTCGTCAATGAGTGCTTTTGCATAGTCTTGGACAGATATTTTACTATTACCCTCATTATCAACAAGCAACTGCTCGCCACCAATGCGATAAAACCCAGTACGCTCCCCTGGGAATATTTGTGCTGCAGGGCTAACAAATACCCAATTTAATGTGCTTTTACTGTCTTGAAATACCTTCAATGCTTGCCCTTGTGCAATGGCTTCATCTTTGTATTCTTTTGGAAATTCAGGTTGTGATAGTAATAGCTCACCATTTTCTAATACTAAACTACCAGCCCCACCCACCCAAATTAGTCGCTTTATACCTATCTGTGGCAACTCATGTAACAGCGCAGCTGCGGTATTAGCCACAATTTCATGATTGCCAAGTGCTCTGCCACCAATGGCACTAATCACCACCTCAGCACCAGAGAGTGCATGCGCGAAGCCACTATTTGCGAGTAAATCTAGTTCACGGGCCTTGAGGTTTTTATGTTCTAGCATGAGTGCTTGACGGCTGACAGCAATCACATGATGACCACGCTCTAAGGCTTCTTTTACAACCGTTGAACCGATCCAACCTGTCGCACCGATCACTGCAATTTTCATATATTTCTCCACGTTTTTAACTCTATTTTTAAAAGTGAAGCCATTATGTATGCAACATTATTTGTAATAAATATCAATTTATGTAATTAATTAGATCTTATTTTGAAATAATAATAAAAGCTTATGGACAAATTTAGCGCGCTAAAAAGTTTTGTTGAAGTGGCGAACACAGGTAGCTATACCCAAGCAGCTGAACAGTTGAATTTAAGTCGAGTTAAAGTCACTCGACACATAAAATTGCTAGAAGACTGGCTCAAAGTACGTTTATTACACCGCACTACACGACGAGTAAGTTTAACTGCACCAGGGCAAGAGCTGCTGATAAAGTGCGAGCACATTCTCAATGAAATGACTCATTTAGAAAGTGTGGCACACACTCATAATACAGAATTAGTTGGTGATATTCGCATTGCTACACCGATTGGGCTTGGCCAAAACATGCTCTATGACACATTGTCTGAATTTACCCAGCGCTACCCAAAAGTGACCGTACAATTGGTCATGTCAGATAGTAATGCACAATTGGTTGAGGAGCATATTGATGTGGCATTACGCTATACCAGCCAGCCCGATGACACCTTAATCGCTCGCAAATTAATGCGCATTGATAGTGTACTATGCTGCTCTTCTCGCTACATAGAACAACATGGTTTACTCACTACACCAGCACAACTTTTAGCACACAATTGTTTAATTCATTTTCCGCAAAACACATGGTCATTTATAGAACACAATCAACTAAGCTCAATTAAGGTACAAGGAAATATAAAGGCCAATGATGTAACCGTTTTGCTCAAGGCATGTATTGATGGGTTAGGTATCGCATATTTACCATGTGATTTGGCCAATAAATATTTAATATCTGGGGAGTTGTCACAGTTATTGCCTAGCATCATATTACCAAGTATGTCACTTTGGGCTGTCTACTTATCTAGAAGCTATCAAAGACCTGCCGTACGTGCATTTATCGATCATCTAGCACAGCAATGGCAAACCGATATTAGTGCACCAAAGTAATAATTGGTATTATTGGGTAAACTCACTTACGGCAACGGAAGTTAAATCAATAAGTTCTTTTGTCAATAATCGCTTACTGATACTCTGCTATGGAGTTATCAGTCACCAAATTGTAAATAAACATACATGAAGTTAAGTTTTGCAACATTCCAATTTGATCCCCAGCAACAGTTATTGCTAAACAATGGCAATATTGTTCAACTTAATGATAAAGCACTGAGGCTTTTAGCGCTTTTTTTAAGTAAACCAAAAGATGTGTTCAGCAAAGCTGAAATTTTAGATTCTGTTTGGCCTGATAGCGTCGTTTCTGACCAAGTTGTATTTCAAAACATCAGCCAACTTCGTGCTCTATTGGGTAATAATGCCATTAAAACGTTCAGTAAAAAAGGCTACCAATGGCAGCTTCCAATCATACGACTGACAAATAATGAGGTATCTCAAAACCAAGTATCAGAAACCTCTACCATAGCAAATCATAAACCCATTAAAACAAAACTCAAGCCTGAGCTATCTTATTTTAGACCAAGCATATTTCCTGTTTTAATCACAATTATAGTCACCTCAATACTTGCTCTGAGCATATTATTTTTCACTCAACTACAATCAAAAAGTAGCTTATTGGCACACTCTAAGCGTGATCAAGTGGTCGCATTGACAATAAAGAATACGCAATGGCAGTTATCAAATAAACCAACTAATTTATCGACACACATACTATTTAACTCTCCTTTTGATACTTGGAAAACAACAGCTGTAAATCAGGGTAACTGGCTATTAGCAACTCGCGTTTACCCTTTAGATACAGGTGTTGCATTACGGTTTCATATACAAGGAGCTAAGAGAGGCTGGAGTGATTATATCGAAAGCGACAATCTCAATCAGGCTTATCAACAGCTGGAAGTGTTACTATCACAACTGGCAAAAACTGCCTACTTTAGTGAACAAGAAGACACTGTCGCATTAACATTGTTACCGATTCAAGATGATACTCATGCCAACATGACCTTGGTAGAGTTACAACGTGCAAAGCTTTTTTTCAAACTCAATGAGTTAGATGCTGCTGAAGCGTCCGTAAACTTACAACTAAGCCAATTTAATTCTGCTCTACGTGCAGGCTTGCTGCATTTATTAAAAACACAAATAAACCTATGGGATCAGCGTTGGCTAGAAGCCCAAGTCAATGCAGATAAAGCAATTGACTACTTTCAAAAGCTCACACTACAACAACTGGAATCTCAGGCACTAATAGAGCTAGCTTGGCTTAATTTAGTCAATCAAGAGTTTCGACAAGGTATTCAAATACTCAATAGAGCGGCAAGTAAGGCTAGGCTCGCTAGTGAGCCGGTTTTAGAAGTCAATGCCCGACTAACTCAGTCATTCTTTGCTGCGAAGTCAGGGCAAACCGAACTCATGCATGCACAGTTAGACTTAGCAAAAGAATTGCTGCAACTGCATACATTAGTCGGTTCGCACCAAGTGCCCATATTTATTCATTTAGCTTGGATTGCAAATTCAAACACCAATGCTTTGCCCCACTATTTGAAAGTGCTAGCACAGCCGTTCTCTGCAGACTATGAAGATGACTTCTACTTTGCAGCAGCACAAGTGCGCAATATATACCTTGAACAGCAAAACTACACTCAAGCGATGACTGCTATCTTAACTTGGCAAAGACCTACTTTTCAAATACTTAGCCATGCACACATAGCTCTAGCCCAGCAACAATGGCAACAGAGCTTAGACTATTCTCAACATGCCTTTTCGCAGGCTTTAACATCAAATCAAAAAGTAGATGCATTAGATGCCGCATTATTGATACTTGAGCTAAATAACAAGCATCACTTCCATATTAATATTGAGAAGTACGCACACTTTATCAAGCAAAAAGCCACCCGCCGATGGCTTAGCCAAAATAAATATAAATTAGAAGCCGTTAATTTTTAGAAGGTAAAAACTCTAGCCACCCTAGTGACCAGTAATCAAATCCTTCACGCTTTACGCTAATTTGTAACTGGTGGCGACCTTGTTCAAGATACACTTCATGTCGATTGGCTGTCTTTTCATCAATATTTGAGTCAAACTCTACTTCAGCGACCAAATTATCTCCTTGCCAAAGTTTAAAGAACGTCCCGTTTTGATAAGTGCTGCCTTTATAATTTAAGGTATACCAACCAGTTTTTTTCACATTGATCTTGAAGTTAGCGAGAATATTCGGCTGTTCATATAAATGACTTACCGTAGTAATGTAAAAACGCTCTGGTTTTTCTTTTGTTGCAGCTTGATGACGCGCCCATACATTGGTTAATGTAGCTACTGAACGCATATCAAAACGCCCTGGAATAGTCACAAGCTCAGGGTCATAATGAACGGCGGCTACACTCGGCAAGCTTGCTAATTTATTCGTTTTTGCAACCACACGAAAACTGCCACCATGATTGCTTAAGGTCACATTGTTTGAAAATCTGGTATGTGGGACACTGGTCACTTTCTCATAATGTTCTTTATAGTAGCCACCAAGCAAATGTGCATTGGGTAATATTGAACGATAGATGTCATACCCAATGACTCTACCATCATAATGTGGCTGCCAACGCAATTCAAAAGCATTATCTTGTAAGTTTACTAAGTGCACATTTTTCGGTGCTGATGGGATCATAGCTCTTGTTGCTAATCGCATATGCTGCGCCTTTTTAAGCGCTTGCTTAAACCCCTCAGTTGACTCGTGTTGCACATCACTTTGAGTCGTTCTAGCAAGTCGAAACCCCATCATTGCACCTGGTGACCATCCAGCTCTTTTATAGCGGCCTCTGTCATATGCTGGTTGGGGTGGATAATGCCATGTGCTGCCGCGTTGCGAAATGTATTCACATTGATTTATATCCATATTTTGTTCTGCACGCGCCTGATACCCATCATAGTAACAACTTCCTAATAGCTGCGATGTATTACTCTCCATGTCATGTAAACCAAATCCGTTGGGGCGATATAGACCAACTATAGAAATATACGGCTCACCATCATTACAATTAGCATGGCCGATGAAACCAACATAGCTTGCACCAAACTGCTCATTTGGGAAATATTCACCAGATTGGTCAGCGAAGTTGCCAAACATACATGCTTGATCAGCGTCATCACCCCAGTGATAGCGACTGGTCGAATTGGCTTTAAGCGCATATTCAAACTCTTGCTCTGTCGGCAAGCGATAACCCCCTCGAGTTTTATCATTTAACCAATCAACATAAGCATTTGCGAGTTTAGGGGTTATACACGTTACGGGTTGATATTCACTTTTTAAATAACGATGATTGTCCCAACTAGCCGTGCCTACACTTGTCGGTCCTGATAACCAGTTTTTATCTAATTTATCATCACAATCATTTGTTATTGGAAAGTGAGTATCTTGGATGAACAATCTAAACTCAGCTACTGTGACGGGGTGCTTAGCCAACTGAAAAGCAGACACTTTTACTGAATGCGCAGGTTGTGCTGCCTTATCCCCACTATTTGTTCCCATCACAAACTCACCAGCGGGAATATTAACCATCCAAGGATGAATGAGATTTTTGCCATGTGCAAAAGGTACAATACCCAAAGTTAATACTAAGACACTTAAAGAAATTTTATTATTAATCATAGCCACCTCTTAATTTGAATTGTCATCAGATTAAAAGGGAAAGAGTAGTCAAACCTATTTTTATTCTAATACTTAGCTATTGTTTTCCTATCGAAAAAATAATCAAAAATATCAATAATATAAAAAATTAAGCAGCGATTTCACTGTGCAGTTGTGCTAATAAGGTCGGCCAAACGCACTCTGTGTGGCGGTTAATCTTACAAATAAGTGATTGGCCATATTAGGTCATGTTTATCTTTGCTTTTGTTTTTTCAGCAGTGAGCTTAAGCAAAGGCTTCCACTACGATTAAAGTTGACGAAAAACGGTTTAAAACCGCCCTATTGCGGTCTGATATTACCAAGGGCTATAACACGCTGCTGAATTGATAAGGTAATAGGAGCGGATATCCATAAGGCTAGAGAGGATAACCACTCTCAATTAAAAGCCTAATATATGGTCGCAATGAACTTTGAATTGCAGCAACCGTAGTCTTGCGATTGAAATGAGTTCACATATGGTCTTACATACTAAAAAGCCACAGTAACCCGTGGCTTTTAAATTAGATATGATTGTAAAAAAATTAATGCTCTTCGTTCACAATATTCAAATTATACTTAGGAATTTCCACAACTAAATCTTCATCCGAGATCACTGCTTGGCAACCTAAACGAGATTCAGCTTCAAGGCCCCATGCTTTATCCAGCATATCGTCTTCTAGCTCATCACTTTCTTCGAGCGAGTCAAACCCTTCACGAACAACAATATGGCAAGTGGTACACGCACATGATTTTTCGCATGCATGTGGAATGCTAATGCCATTTTTAAGTGCGGCGTCTAATACCGTTTGTCCTTTAGGCGCTTCAATAGCAGCCCCTTCAGGACAAAGCTCTTCATGGGGTAAAAAGATGATTTGTGGCATATTAAACCTCGTCTACAGACTGCCCTTGCAGTGCTTGTTTAATTGATATATCCATACGACGTGACGCAAACTCACTACTGGCAGCGTCGACTCTTTCGATGGCATTTTTTATTTCGTCTGGCGATTGCGCTTGTTCTTTCGCACTGGCAAGCAACGTCATTTGCTCTCGTAACTGAGCCAGCTCTTGCTCATTTAACAGCGCACTGTCAGTTGCTAATGAAACCTCTAAGGCTTCAAGCACACGTAGCGCTTCTACTTGCTGCTCTTTGAGCATTCGCGCTTGTATGTCTTCTTTGGCATTGCTCATTGATTCTTTTAACATCTGCGCCACTTGGTCGTCAGATAAACCAAACGAGGGTTTAACTTGAATATCAGCTTGCACACCCGTAGACTTTTCCATCGCTGACACACTCAATAAACCATCTGCATCTACTTTAAAAGTAACTCGAATATGGGCTGCACCCGCTGCCATTGGTGGAATACCTTTTAGGCTAAACTTAGCTAGTGAACGACAATCATCCACCAGTTCACGTTCACCTTGTAACACATGTAAAGACATCGCCGTTTGACCATCTTTAAACGTGGTAAATTCTTGCGCTTTAGCAACAGGAATTGTGGTGTTACGTGGAATAATCTTTTCAACCAATCCACCCATCGTCTCCAAACCAAGCGACAATGGCAGAACATCGAGCAGTAACATATCAGAATCGGGCTTATTGCCAACTAATATATCTGCCTGAATTGCGGCACCAATTGCCACAACACGGTCTGGGTCAATTGAGGTAAGAGGCTGTTTCGCAAAAAAAGCTTCAACTTGCTCACGAATAACCGGCATACGGGTTGAACCACCCACCATCACAATTTGCAAAATTTCTTCATTACTGACGCCTGCATCTTTTACAGCACGACGACATGCTCTAAGTGTGGTTTTAACCAATGGCATAACAAGTTGTGCAAACTCATCGCGCGAAATAGTCACAGTGTGGCTTTGCTCGCGCAGCTCTAGTTTAACATTCACGCTCTCGTAGCTGCTTAGCGCCTCTTTACACGCCTTTGCTTTGTTAATAAATAAACGTAATTCATGGGCATTTAAGTCGTGGATATTTGTTTGTGATTTAAAAACATCAACTAATACAGAGTCAAAGTCATCACCGCCTAAGCTTGAATCTCCTCCAGTTGCAAGTACTTCAAATACACCTTGATGTAAACGCAAGATAGAAATATCAAAAGTACCACCACCTAAATCATATACCGCGATGATACCTTCTTGACCGGAGTCTAAGCCATAAGCAACGGCAGCGGCAGTTGGCTCGTTCAACAAACGCAGTACTTTTAAACCGGCTAAATCAGCAGCATCTTTAGTACTTTGACGTTGTGCATCATCAAAATATGCTGGCACAGTGATCACCGCACCTTGCAAATCATCATCACCACCAAGGCTTTGTTCAGCACGTATACGTAAGGTTTTTAAAATCTCCGCAGACGCTTGTACCGGGCTTATAGGACCGGCTACCGTATTAATTGCTAGACCACTGTCAGTTTTAACAAACTCATAAGGCAATTGACCGTAGCGTTGTTCAATTTCTTGCTGCGTTTTACCTAAAAAGCGTTTAACAGAAATAAGCGTATTGGTTGGGTCTTGCGCTGACGTTTGCTGTGCTTGCGCGCCTACTTCTATGTCGTTTTGATGATAACGCACAACCGATGGCAACATCACAGTGCCATCAAGGGCTGTTAAGGTTTTAGCTTCGCCACTTTGTACCGTAGCAACTAGTGAGTTAGTTGTGCCAAGGTCAATACCAATTGCCAGCTTATGTTCATGTGGTGCCGCGCTCTGCCCCGGCTCAGCGATTTGCAATAATGCCATAATGCTCTTTCACGTTTGGACTCGCTTTAGTAAGCGGTCGGGAGAATTAATCAAATATACTGTCTTCAATACGTGCCAATTCGTCACGCAATTTGTATACAAATTTTAGCTTACGAATATTGTCTGCGGCTTGATGTAAATCGTTTTCACTATCACTACTTAACAACTCAGCCAGCTGTTGGCTAAACTCTATATCAAGCGTCTTAACTTGCTGCTCGAATTGCTCAATTGCACCTTCTACATCATCGCTTTGAGGTAGCTCTTCCAGCGCTTCTCGCAGTTCCATCTGCTGCATCAAAAACATCGGATCTTGCAGTGTTTGTTGCTCAGCTCGAATATCAATACCGCGCTCACCTAACATATATTCTGCACGTTTAACTGGGTGTTTTAGTACTGCCAATGCATCGTTGATCTCTGCGGTTTTTTGTACGGCTAATAGCTTTTCTCGCTCGCCTTTGCCAGCAAAACGGTCGGGATGCACAACACGCTGTAGCTCTAGGTACTGCTGATTTACTTTTATTAGGTCAACATTGTAATCAACGGGAACATCAAACAACTCAAAATAGCGCATATCTTTAAAATACCTAAGGTTTGCGCCTTACGCGCATTGCAAATATACGACAAAGCCCTACCAAGGCAGGGCTTTGAAATTCAACCGGTCCGGTTGTTAAACCGTAAAGCTTTCACCACAACCACATTCGTCTTTTTGATTAGGATTAATAAATTTAAACCCTTCATTAAGACCTTCTTTGGTGTAGTCAAGCTCGGTACCGTCAATATAAACTAAACTTTTAGCATCAATAATGACTTTAACGCCATTATGTTCAAATACTTCATCGCCTTCGTCTAGCTTATCAACAAACTCAAGTACATATGCAAGACCTGAACAGCCTGTGGTTTTAATGCCAACGCGTAAACCTAAGCCTTTGCCTCGATTATCTAAAAAAGACTGAACTCGGTTTGCCGCTGCGTCTGTCAATGTCACTGCCATGGTTCGTTACTCTTACTTCGTTTGTTTACTTTTATAGTCTGCAATTGCTGCTTGAATCGCGTCTTCTGCTAAAATAGAGCAGTGGATCTTAACCGGTGGTAACTCTAATTCAGCACTGATATCGGTGTTTTTAATCGTTGCAGCCTCATCAAGGCTTTTTCCTTTGACCCACTCAGTAACCAAAGATGACGATGCAATTGCACTACCACAACCATAAGTCTTAAATTTAGCGTCTTCAATAATGCCTTGATCAGAAACTTTGATCTGTAGCTTCATTACATCACCACATGCTGGTGCGCCTACCATACCGGTTGCAACACTCGGGTCATTTTTATCTAACGCCCCAACGTTACGTGGATTTTCTACGTGGTCTATTACTTTTTCACTGTAAGCCATAACTATTTCCTCACTATGTGCTCATAACACTTGGCTACAAGCAGAAACTTGCTTAATGATGTGCCCATTCAACGCTATCTAAGTCAATGCCTTCTTGATGCATTTCCCAAAGCGGTGACATTTCACGTAAACGGCCAATTGATTCTTTTATTAAGTTAACGGTGTAATCAATTTCTTCTTCGGTTGTAAAACGACCGATGCTAAAGCGGATTGAGCTGTGCGCCAATTCATCATTGCGCCCTAACGCTCGCAATACATAAGATGGTTCCAAGCTTGCTGACGTACAAGCTGAGCCTGATGAAACAGCAATATCTTTTACTGCCATCAACAATGATTCGCCTTCAACAAAATTAAAGCTGATATTCACAATGCCTGGTACTGATTGCTCAATGGCACCGTTGAAATAAACCTCGTCCATTGACATAACGCCATCAATCAAGCGTTGGCGAAGCGCACTAATGTGTGCATGGTCTTTATCAAAATCTTCTTTGGCAATACGAAACGCAGCACCCATACCGACTAATTGGTGTGTTGCTAAAGTACCAGATCGCATACCGCGTTCATGGCCTCCGCCGTGCATTTGCGCTTCTAAACGCGCACGTGGTTTACGACGCACATACAAAGCACCTACGCCTTTAGGGCCATATGCTTTGTGACCAGAAAATGACATAAAGTCAACTTTAAGCACTTGTAAATCAATCTTCACTTTACCAGCACTTTGCGCGCCATCTACGTGGAACATAATCTTGCGTTCACGACACATGTCACCAATGGTCGCAATATCTTGAACTACACCCAGCTCGTTATTTACATGCATTACACTGACTAAAATAGTGTCATCGCGCATCGCTGCTTCAAGCTTTTTCAAATCCAGTAGACCGTTGTCTTCAACGTCCATATAAGTCACTTCAAAACCTTGACGTTCAAGCTCTCGCGTGGTGTCTAGCACAGCTTTGTGCTCGGTTTTAACGGTGATAATGTGCTTGCCTTTCTTTTTATAGAAATTTGCCGCACCTTTAATTGCTAAATTATTTGATTCTGTTGCGCCAGATGTAAATACGATTTCACGCGGGTCTGCGTTAATTAAATCAGCGATATCATTACGTGCTTGGTCAACGACTTCTTCAGCTTGCCAGCCAAAGCGGTGCGAGCGTGAAGCTGGGTTACCAAAATTGCCATCCATAGTCAGACATTGCATCATTTGCTCTGCAACACGCTGATCAACCGGAGTGGTTGCTGCATAATCTAGATAAATCGGTAATTTCATTTGTTTCTCCGCTTCACGTCAACCTTACAGTTGACAGCTCACTTGAATATTGTCTAATTGCTTCATCGCACTGTTAACCCCTTTATCCTGACGCGATGCAACTGTTTGCACATCAGAATTGGCGACTAACTCGGCAAGGGAAATGTTGTTTAAAAAATCTTCGATGCGCAGGCTTAAATCTGACCAAAGCGTATGGGTTAAACAACGCATACCACTTTGACACCCGCCCCCTTCTCCATGGCAACGCGTCGCGTCAACTGACTCATCAACTGCGTTGATGACGTCTCCCACAGAGATGCTCTGCACATCACGGCCCATTAAGTAGCCGCCACCCGGACCACGAACAGACTTGACGAGTCCATGTTTACGTAATCGAGCAAATAATTGTTCAAGGTAAGATAAAGATATTTCCTGACGCTCTGAAATATCTGCCAGTGGCACCGGACCTACTTCGGCATGCAGAGCAACGTCTAACATTGCTGTTACCGCATATCTGCCTTTTGATGTCAGTTTCATGGTACCCCCTAGCGCCTTATCAAGGCACAAATTTTAAATACTTGACTAAAATAGTCAAGTATTACTATTCGGTAATACGACTAAAGCCACTCAATACCCGAGTAAATCACTCAAGTATTAAAGCCATTGTAATTACCTGAGTAATTTAGTCAAGTATTATTCCGCTTTGTTTTTACGCATCCGTTATGCAAGGTAAAATGCGGTAGGACTGATTTAACTAAACTATTTGTTGCGAGTAGATTTATTAATCGACGTTAATATACCGCGCAAAATATTAAGCTCTTGATCTTCAGGTCTAGCACGGTTAAATAAACGCTTAAGCTTAGTCATTACCATGCCAGGGTGTTGTTTAATAATGAAACCAGTGTCGTTTAAGGTGCTCTCTAGATGTTCATAAAACAAAGCCACTTGCTTTGCACTTGGGTACACAGCATCATCTTCGTCAGGCTGCTTTTCTTGTCCGTCTAAAAATGCCATGCGTGTTTCATAGGTCAATGTTTGTACTGCCATCGCCAAATTCAGTGAGCTATATTCAGGATTGGCAGGAATGCAGACATGATAGTTACACAACTGTAGCTCTTCGTTAGTCAAGCCACTATTTTCTCGACCAAAGACCAATGCTACAGGTCCGGTCGCCGAACCTTCAACCAATTTTTTAGCACACTGGCGTGGGTCAACCATCGGCCATGACAACGTACGAGAGCGCGCGCTAGTGCCAATAGTTAAAGCACACTCTGCAATGGCATCTGATAATTCGCTAACAATCGTGGCATTACCTAGCACATCCGTTGCACCTGCCGCCAAAGCGCTGGCATGGCTGTCTACTTCACATGCAGGGTTTACTAGATACAATTTAGATAAGCCCATGGTTTTCATCGCCCGTGCCACAGAGCCAATATTACCAGAGTGAGATGTGTTTACTAACACAATGCGAATGTCTTCTAATGCCATTGATAAACTCGCCTGAAAAAATAATGGCGAAGTTTACCACAGCAATACTGAGTCGCCATAGTAAAAAGCGCACTAATTCTAACCTGAATTGGTACTAACCGGCATGTGATAGTTACAACCTCTTCTTTTTGATCTTACAGCCTCCTCTATTTGCGTATTTATGCGTTGGATTTTCTTGTAATCACCCGTTGTTACTTACGCTAACTCGCGAAGCATACAAAAATGGCTGCGCTGTTAAGTTAAATTTCCTACTCGTTTTGGCTTTCTATATTTTTGACACCCTGTACCTCCAGCTGTAATTAACTAATTCCTTTCTCAGAACAATGTAGTACAAAAAAACAGCAACTTTATTTGGCTATAGCTGTTTACTTTGCGGCAAAAATCGCTAGAATACGCCGGCTCTATACGAATATGTTCTTTTACAACCCAAAGGTAATGCTATGCATCCAATGTTAAACATTGCGGTACGCGCTGCGCGTAATGCAGGTAAAGTGATCTTACGTGCATGTGAAGATTTATCAAAAGTCGAAGCCCAACAAAAAGGCACTAACGACTTCGTTACAAACGTAGACAAAGACGCTGAAGCCGTCATCCGTGATACTATTTTAAAAGCTTTCCCTGAGCACTCACTAGTGGGTGAAGAACTCGGTGTAATTGAAGGCAAAGATGCTGATTACCAATGGGTTATCGATCCACTTGATGGCACAACTAACTTCATCAAGGGCATTCCTCATTTTGCTGTTTCTATTGCCTTGAAAGTTAAAGGTCGCGTTGAACAAGCCGTTATTTATGATCCAATTCGTAGTGAGCTTTTCACCGCGTCTCGTGGTCAAGGTGCCCAATTAAACTCTAAACGCATTCGTGTAACAAAAAGTACTGAAATTGCGGGTTCAGTGCTTGGCACTGGTTTCCCATTTAAGCAAAAGCACCACATTGATGCCTACACTGAAGCATTCAAAGCATTATTTGTACACACGGCCGATATTCGCCGTGCAGGTTCTGCAGCGCTTGATATGGCCTATGTTGCAGCAGGGCGTATGGACGGTTTCTTTGAAATTGGTCTTAAGCCTTGGGATACAGCAGCAGGCGAGCTGTTAGTTAAAGAAGCGGGTGGCATGGTTATGGACTTCGCCGGTGGCGCAGGTTACAACCAAAGCGGAAATGTCATTTGTGGTGCACCTAAACTTTGCCAATTAATAGTTAAAGAAATACGCCCAGTACTAACTGAGTCATTACTTCGCTAATACAATTTTAGCATGCTATTTTACTAAAAAAGGAGCCTTGGCTCCTTTTTTGTTGCTAGAGGCTGATATGGACTCCCTGCAAATATCAAAAAATAGCTAGAATAGACCCCAAATTCTTCACAAAACCAACTTGTACCAATTGTATTAAATAAATGATCAAATATTGCGATAGATAAGTGACTTAGTAACCAAGCAAAAATTCCGGTATGTCATTATTCTACATCTGTAATCTTTAACGCAGTTAATGAACCATTTAGCTCGTTAGAATGATTCATGTTTTGATAAAACTGATATTAACCTCTCTAGTTAGTCAAATATTTACCTAACAACTGATACCCATTCATTCTATATTCGACGCCAGTGGAGAAGCCGGCGATGCTTGCACTGTTGATTTATCAAAATAAGGGTTTTGTAACTCAATCACTTTTGTATCTTGATTAAAGGGTAACTGTGCTAACACGTCAGCAAAGTAACGCTCAAACAAAGCATCAAACTCTCCTGATGCTTGCAGTTTGGCAAGCCCAATGGTCAGTGCTTTTGCCAAATCAGGCTTGCTTTTACTAACAAAAAAATAAAATGCACTGGGGTAATATAGGTAGATGCTCGGTAAAATAACCAAATTATCACTATTTTGACTTGCCAGCTCGGCACCTACCTCTATGAATGAACGCGGAAAGTAATCTAAGCGACCGCGTGATACCATCGCAAACATTGCTTGGTAATTAGCCATCGGCCTAACCGATAAATTATTATGCCCCAATATCTTTGTATCTGGCCAATCATGGCCTTGTACTGCGGTCAATTTTGATAACGCTTGCAATGAGTCAATGCCAGCAAACTGAGGAAGTTGTGCTTTATTTACCAATAAGGCGCGCTTACCAATAAAGCCTTTAAACAACGGAAATGGAATGGCGGTTGCTAATTGCTCTCGCACTGGGCTGGTCATACTCCAATGCAAATCGACTTCGCCGTCACCGAGTGCAAGCATAGTACGTTGCTGATGTGGGTGTACTTTTACATGCTCAATTTGCGCATCAAAATTTGCTGCTTTAAGCGCCAAATCTAGCAATTCGTATAGGTATAGATCTCTGTCATACAAAGTACGTTGTTCTTTTGCGACATAAATAACTTGCGCCGCTGCCAATGACCCCGCCCAACTACACAATAGGCACAGTAATACGAATTTACGCATATATCTGTCCAAACTTGTTTTTGTTAACGCTACACCCAGTCGAGTTTTTACTCAAGTCTTTATGAGTTATTTTATTACCTGTTGTTCAAGCCACTTGATATATCAGCCATCTATTAGGCGGAACATTCCGTTTGCTTCTCATTTAAGCGTACCACTGACACACTGGGACGACGCCGATTACAAATAAAAAGGTAACTATTGCGATAACGCTTAGCTTCTTTTTTTGCATCCGTCGCTAAAGCGGCCACTTGATGGCTGTTTTTGCAGCAGGTGAGATCTGGCCTAACCAAACCGATAGATAATGTTAAAAGCGGCACGAATTGCTTTTGACCTTCTCGGTTTGTTGCCCAATAACCACCTGACTTTACATGTTCAGGGGTAAAAAAGGCTTTTGATTGTTGCTCAAAATCACTGATGATGCGATGGCATAACTGCTGTGCATCATCGCCATCAAAAACCACCATAAAGTCATCACCACCAATATGCCCTACAAAACACGGGCTTTGCTCACACACTTTAACAGTGACCTCTGCCAATAACTTAATCACACTATCACCGCTGGCATAGCCATATAAATCATTAAACTGTTTAAAGTGGTTTAAGTCGACATAAGCCAGTGAAAACTCTGATTGCTTGCGCAATCGTGCTTCGATGGCTTCATTTATTGCCACATTACCAGGGAGCATAGTCAAAGGGTTAGCATGTTGGGCATGGCGGATCTTTTCTTCTGTGATGTGCTTTAAGATATCTCGAAGTGGTGCCAGTCCTAAATACTTAGCGTTGCGGGTAATAATAATATGGCGACGAATATCAAATTCTTGTTCAGTGATTTGCTGACTTACCACATCTAATTGTGCATTTTCATCCACTATCAAAGGTTGCTTATCCATCAGCTCCAGCACTGATTTTTTAGCATATAGCGCATGGCCATAAGGCGCAGCAAATACCTCGGTAAGTTGATCACGGTGTAATAAACCAATGGGCTGACGGTCATCATTGACCACCGCAAGACTCATTAACTGTTTGTCGGCTTCAAAGTTTTTGTGTGCGTCTTTACATTGAGTACATTGATGAATTGCATTTTGCGCCATAGCAAGCCAGCCAATAGAAATTGAGTTTTCTATGGTGCTCACTTGCGATTGTAAATTTAATGCCAACCATTGGCTGGCTTCAAGGTCGATGATAGGCTCGCTTTGGGGGTATGCAAGTAAATATCCCTGAGCATTAACAATACCGAGCTTCTCTAACAAACATAGCTCTTCAACACGTTCTATGCCTTCTGCAATCACGGATGTTCCCGTTGCTTTAGCCAGTTCAATAATAGACTTCAAAAACTCACGCTTCACAATACTTTGGTCACAGTAATCGATAAAGTAGCGGTCTACTTTTACATACTCAGGGCATAACTCTGACCACTGCCTTAAACCTGAGTACCCTGCGCCTAAATCGTCAATGGCAATATTAAAGCCTAACTGACGATAATGCTCGATAGTCTTAAGTAATAAAAAGCCATCATCCACTTTATCTTGCTCTGTAACCTCAATCACCACACGGTTTGCTGTTAAACCATACTTTTCAACTAAATGGCGTGTTTCGCCTCGCGGGTGACTTGGGTCAAGCAATGCACTTGGACTCACATTTAAAAACAGCTTGCCGGGTAACTGCAATAATACAAAACGCTCAATGGCCCGCTCTCGGCACAATAGTTCCAACTCAGACAGTTTGTTGTAAGCCCCCGCAGCTTGAAATAGTTGCTCAGGCATCTCCAAGCACTCAACTCCACGACTTAGCGCCTCAAACCCGAGCACCTCTTGCTTGCTGATATCGTAAATAGGCTGGAATAAAATAGTCACAGTGCCGTGCTCTAATATATTATGTAGTACTTTCTTTTCTAGCTCA
Source organism: Pseudoalteromonas holothuriae (assembly GCF_945859825.1). GTDB lineage: Bacteria > Pseudomonadota > Gammaproteobacteria > Enterobacterales > Alteromonadaceae > Pseudoalteromonas > Pseudoalteromonas holothuriae. The sequence goes on along the minus strand of NZ_CAMAPC010000001.1, from coordinate 265,385 downwards.
GCAACTTTACTCACACCCATAACCAACAAACTATTGACCAAATAATAACCCAGCAAACTAACAAGAATTCATGACAGTTTTGTGGCGTTTTGAGGAATTATCCCCATAAAAATTAGCCTATTCGCTTCAGTAAATAGCGTTTAATAACGCCAAAGCGCAAACAACTCAACTGTGTAGCCATACTGTCGTTATTAAAATACTAAAAAATGAATTTTATTCACCAATTATGAAAAAGCACCACTTAACGGTGAATTTAAATCATCCTCAATATTAACAAATTCATTCGACCTTTAAACTCCGTTAATACAGAGTAATTAATGACGATTTACTTCACCTGAAAATTATCGTAGCATTTGCAATACTTTCGCTGCTGAAGTTTATTATGTTTAAGCCAATTTCCACTTTATTAGTTGCACTTGCAATAATGACTGCCCTAACTGGGCAAGTATTTGCTGTTGCCACTATGGCGTGTGAAATGTCAGCAAGTAGCCATCAAAAAATGATGACAATGGATCACAGCCAGATGCCAAATATGGCCGACTGTTGTGATACCCAATGTACCTGCCCAGCCAGCGCCTGTTTATCACTCATATTTTTAAATTATGAGCATTTAAACAAGCTGGAACATCAGCTTACAGAGCCCAGACTCACCTCGTTATCGCAAACACCACAAAGTATTATTACATCCCTTTATCGCCCACCGATTTTTGCCTAACACGGGATAAGTGCGCCCAAAAAAGGCGTATCTCGTTCATATTTAGATTTAAAACATCCAATTTAATATATTAAACCCAGTTTAGGTTAGTAAAACCATGACACATTCATTTTTTAAAACGGTGGTAATTAGTTTATTTTTACCTCTATTTTTACCTCTATATAGCACAGCTCACACGCAATCTGTGGTATCACTCAATGATGCTATTTCCTTAGCACAACACAATGACGCATGGCAGCATCAAAACCGTTTAAAACAAACTGCCATTGAAAATAAAAGTATTGCTGCTAATACATTCGCCGACCCAAAAGTGTCGCTTGGAGTGCAGAACCTTCCCGCCGATGGTGGGCACTTTGCCCAAGAGGGCATGGCTCAATTTAAAGTAGCCGTATCGCAAATGCTGCCAAGAGGTGATAGCTTAGCGATACAATCAGCACAGTTAAAACTCTCTGCCAAGCAACTTCCATTACAGCGAGAAGAACGTAATGCCAAGTTAAAGCGCCTTATCTCGCAGTTATGGTTAGACGCCTACCTTGCGCAGCGTACCATCGCTTTAATCAAGCAAGACTGGGGGCTTTTTGAGCAAATGGCACAAGTTGCTAAAGCCAATTACGCCAGTGCAATAGGTAAAACAAGACAGCAAGATGTGATTCGTGCACAACTTGAAATTATTCAACTTGAAGACCGTTTAACGGTTGAGCAACAACAATTAGACACCACCTTGGCACAGTTAAATGAATGGCTACAGTTATTCGATACCAATCAGCTCAACAGCCTAAATAGCATGGCTTTTGCTGCGATTACCATCGCGTTGCCCACAGAACTGCCCAACATAACCTTAGAACATGCACAACTGCTAAAGCCGCTGCATTATGAGCGCGCCAAAGCCGTTAAATTACTACTTAATCACCCTGCCTTACTCGCCATTGATATTTCACATCAAGCATCACAAAAAGCCATTCAACTAAGTAAGCAGCAATATCAGCCACAGTGGGGCATAAATGCCAGTTATGGTTATCGCGACGATATGCCATCAGGTGATAGCCGTGCTGACTTGTTTTCTATTGGTGTTAGTTTTGATTTGCCTTTATTTACACATAACAAGCAAGACAGGCAAGTCGCAGCAACTATTGCTGAGTCTGAAGCAATTAAAACGCAAAAATATATAACGGCTAAACAGATGCTTATCGAAGTCGAAAAAGAGCTGGCGCAACTAAAACGTTTATCGCAAAGACAAGCTTTATATAAACAGCAATTGCTTGAACAAACTCATCATCAAGCTGAGGCTGCTCTAACTGCTTACACTAATGATGATGGCGACTTTTCAGAGGTAGTACGAGCACGGATCACTGAACTTAACGCTAAGATTGCGGCATTAAAAATCGACGTAAATGCGCTCAAGTCTGTGACAAAAATCAATTATTTATTAACCCAATCTAGTGCTTTTACAACACAGCACCAAGGAGCTCACTAATGTTGGCAAATAAAAAAAGCCTTATTGCTTTAATTGCAGGCGTAGCCCTTGGCGTAGTGATAACCAAAAGCGTCATGCCCTCGCTAGTAAACGATGGCTCAACAACAACTCAAAACAGCAATTCAGATGAAAAAAAACCGCTGTACTGGGTTGCCCCAATGGATGCAAATTACCGCCGAGATGAACCTGGTAAATCGCCCATGGGCATGGACTTAGTGCCTGTTTATGAACAAAGTAACACAACTGAACACGGCACTGGCCTTGTAAAAATTGCACCCCATGTAGTGAATAATTTAGGGGTAAGAACCGCACCGGTTGAATTTAAAGCCCTGCACACACAAATATCCACCGTTGGCTATGTGCAATATGATGAAGATAAACTACTGCATATTCACCCTAGAGTTGATGGCTGGATTGAAAAGCTATTTATCAAAGCAGTCGGCAATCCGGTTAAAAAAGGTCAACCACTTTATACGCTCTACTCGCCGCAACTCGTTAATGCCCAAGAAGAACTATTGATTGCCCTCAAACGCAATAACAGCTCACTAATCGATGCCGCAAAAGCACGCTTAACAGCATTGCAGTTAACGGAGTCATTTATAAACGAGTTAGAGCAAAGTAAAAAAGTACATCAAACCATCACCTTTTATTCACCGCAGTCAGGGGTGATAGATGGCTTAAAAATACGTGAGGGGTATTACGTTAAACCCGGCAATACTCTAATGAGTATTGCCAAGCTCGATCAAGTTTGGGTCGAAGCCGAGGTATTTGAGCGTGATACTGCGTTAATTAAACAAGGGTTACCTGTGTCTATGACCTTAGACTACCTGCCAGGCAAAACTTGGCAAGGCATGGTCGATTACGTTTACCCCGTTCTTAATAGTAAAACCCGAACACTGCGCGTGCGACTCAAATTCGATAACCCTAATTTTGAACTCAAACCCAATATGTTCGCCCAAGTGACCATTAATGCCAATGTAGACAAGCCTGTTATTTTAGTGCCTAAAGAGTCTGTGATCCGAACAGGTAAACAAAATAGAGTGGTATTGGCACTGGGCGGTGGTCAATTTAAATCCATTGCAGTAACAACTGGCCGCGTGAGTGAAACCTACATTGAGGTTTTAAAAGGGCTAACCCAAGACGATACCGTGGTGACCTCGGCACAGTTCTTAATTGACTCAGAATCAAGTAAAAATTCTGATTTTAAACGTATGAGCCAAAGTGCAAAGCCCAACGCTGTTTGGATGCAAGGTGAAATAAATCAGGTCATGGCCAATAAGCGGGTGGTTAATATAACGCACGACCCAGTTGCAGATTGGGACTGGCCCACCATGACTATGGACTTTGATGTAGCAAACAAAGTAGATATCAACACGCTCAAAGCCAAGCAAATACTTCATTTTGAAGTCACAAAAACACCTAATGATCACTATGAAATAACCACTATTCACATTATGACTGAACCTAAACAAAACGTTGCTAGCGCCACCGTCAATGGTGTTATTAACGCCATTAATGTTACCACTGGTACACTTAATATCAGCCGAGGGCCAATTGAAAAATGGCATCGCCCAGCCGCTACAATGGACTTTACAATTGCAGATAATATTGATTTAAGCCAATTTAAAATAGGCGATAACATTACCTTTACTTTTGAGGTTAGGGATGACTTAGTGGTGGTAAACATTGCGCCTAAAACGCATGATAACAACGATGTGCCAAGCACACATATGAATCATGAATAAGGGGCATCACCATGATTGAAGCTATTATTAGATGGTCCATAGGTAATCGCTTATTTGTTTTACTTGTTACGGTGATCATAGCCTTTGCAGGGGTATTTTCGCTTAAGAATACGCCCGTTGATGCCATTCCTGACCTATCCGATGTACAAGTCATTATAAAAACCAGTTACCCAGGCCAAGCGCCCCAAGTGGTGCAAGATCAAGTCACCTTCCCGCTGACTACCGCTATGCTGTCAGTTCCGGGAGCACAAACGGTGCGCGGGTACTCATTTTTTGGTGACTCTTACGTTTATATTATTTTTGATGACAACACTGATTTATACTGGGCTCGCTCTCGCGTGTTGGAGTATTTAAGCCAAGTATCCCCGAGCCTACCCGATAGCGCTAAACCACAATTGGGGCCTGATGCCACCGGCGTGGGCTGGGTATATATTTACGCCTTAACAGATAAAACTGGCAAGCATGACTTAAGCCAACTAAGAAGCCTACAAGATTGGTTTTTAAAGTATGAGCTACAAACCGTGTCTGGGGTGTCGGAGGTAGCGGCCGTGGGCGGAATGGTTAAGCAATACCAAGTACAGGTTGACCCCGACAAACTGCGCGCCTACAACATCCCTCTAACGCATATTCAAACAGCGCTTAAACGGGGCAACCAAGAAACGGGTGCCTCAGTGGTTGAAATGGCAGAAGCCGAATACATGGTTACCGCAACAGGGTATATCAAGTCGGTCAGCGACATAGAACAAATTCCTTTAGGTGTTAACCAACAAGGCACACCGCTAACCATTGGTGATGTTGCCAACGTTAATTTAGGTCCGCAAATGCGCCGGGGTATTGCTGAGCTAAATGGCGAGGGCGAAGTCGTTGGCGGTGTTGTAGTTATGCGCTTTGGCGAAAATGCACAAACCACTATTGAAGGCGTTAAAGCCAAACTTACCTCGCTAAAAAATTCGTTACCTGAAGGCGTTGAAATAGTCACCGTATACGACCGCTCAAAACTTATCGAAAGCGCTGTAGATAATTTATGGAGCAAACTGCTCGAAGAACTTGCCGTGGTTGCACTTGTGTGTGTTGTTTTTTTGTTTCATTTACGCTCGTCTATTGTTGCGGTGGTAACCCTACCACTGGGTATTTTAGTTGCGTTTATCGTTATGTACTTGCAAGGCGTCAACGCCAATATTATGTCATTAGGTGGTATTGCTATTGCCATTGGCGCGATGACCGATGGTGCCATTGTGATGATTGAAAACATGCACAAGCATATGGAAAAGACCCCACTGACCGATGAGAACCGCTGGCATATTGTGGCAAAATCAGCCAGCGAAGTTGGCCCTGCCCTATTTTTTAGTTTGTTGATCATTACCGTATCTTTTTTACCGGTGTTTATTTTAGAGGCGCAAGAAGGGCGGATGTTTGCCCCACTGGCTTACACCAAAACCTATGCGATGGCTGCGGCTGCAGGCCTTGCCATTACACTCGTGCCGGTACTTATGGGTTACTTTATTCGCGGTAAAGTAGTATCGGAGCAAAAAAACCCACTGAATCGCTTATTGATTACACTGTATATGCCTGTACTAAAAAAAGTAATGGCGTTTCCAAAGCTCACTATTGTGCTGGCAATTGCCATCACAGTGGCAGGCTTTTATCCGGTTAATAAAATTGGCAGTGAGTTCATTCCTCCCCTCGATGAGGGTGATTTAATGTATATGCCCACCACGTACCCGGGTATTTCGATTGGAAAAGCCCGTGAGTTACTACAACAAACCGATAAGCTTATTCGCACCGTGCCTGAGGTAGAGAACGTGTTTGGTAAAGTTGGTCGCGCTGAAACCGCCACCGACCCCGCTCCATTGACCATGATTGAAACCTTTATTCAATTAAAGCCCAAGTCACAATGGCGAGCTGGCATGACCACCGAAACTCTAAAGGCTGAACTCAACGAGCTAGTCACCTTCCCCGGCTTAACCAATGCATGGGTGATGCCCATAAAAACCCGTATTGATATGTTGGCAACCGGCATTAAAACCCCTGTTGGTATTAAAGTCGCGGGGGCAGATTTAGCGGTTATTCAAGACATAGGCCAGCAAATTGAGCGTATTTTACCAGATGTTGCAGGCACTGCGTCGGTGTACTCCGAGCGGGTTGCTGGTGGTAGATATATTAAAGTGGATATTTCTCGGCAAAAAGCCAGCCGCTTTGGTTTAAACATTGCTGATGTGCAACAAGTTGTAGCCACGGCCATTGGTGGCATGAATGTCACGCAAACCATTGAAGGCCAAGAGCGCTACCCCGTTAACTTACGTTATCCACAAGATTATCGTGATTCACCAGAGCAACTTGCGCGTCTGCCCGTAGTAACGCCCTTAGGCGAGCGCATTGCCCTTGGTGACGTTGCCCGCGTATACATTGAAACAGGCCCACCCGGTATAAAAAGCGAAAATGCTCGCATCAACGGTTGGACCTTTATCGACATTGAAGGCGTAGATGTGGGCAGCTATGTCGCCAATGCAAAAACACACTTAGCAAACCAGTTAGATTTACCCGCAGGCTACTCAGTAACTTGGGCAGGTCAGTATGAGTATATGGAGCGAGCCAAAGCCAAACTCAATTACATATTACCGCTTACGCTAGCCATTATTGTGATTTTATTATACCTCAACTTTAGGGCATTCAAAGAGGTTGCCATTATTATTATCACTTTACCTATGGCCATGATAGGCGGTTTATGGTTAATGTATTTAGAAGGCTTTAACTTTTCAGTTGCGGTAGGTGTAGGATTTATTGCCCTTGCGGGTGTTGCGGTAGAAATCGGTGTTATTATGTTGGTTTATTTAAATCAAGCTCTCACTGATTTAAAAGAAAAAGCTCAGCAAGAAGGCCAAGTAATTACGCTTGAACGTTACCAAGAGGCGTTACTGCACGGTGCAGGCCTTCGCGTAAGGCCTGTTATGATGACTGTTGCCACTATCATCATCGGTTTACTGCCCATTTTATATGGTAGCGGCACAGGTTCAGAGATAATCAGCAGAATTGCCGCCCCTATGGTGGGTGGTATGAGCAGCGCAGTATTGCTGACCTTAATCGTACTGCCCGCCATTTACAGTTTGGTAAAATACACCGATATTGTGCAATTTAATAAAGGCGTTAATCACGTTGATAAGAACAGTTAGAAAAGCCCATAAATGGTTAATGGCCTTTATTGGCATACAATTTTTAATTTGGTCACTCAGTGGGTTATATATGGTGAGTATGGATATTCACTTTATTCATGGCGAGTCGCTGCAAGCGCAAACCAAGCAACCCATAGCACTTGCACAGGTTAACTATTCATTCAGCAATTTGCTGAGTGAATACCCTGATGCCATACAAGTTGAACTAACCCAATTGTTAGGTAAGCCAATTTATCGTTTTGTTGATAAAAATCAGCGTAAATACATGCTGAATGCTCAAACAGGCGCGCCACTGCCGTTGATAGATAAAGACCGCGCTTTATTAATCGCCAAACACAACATGCGTGGTAATAACAGCATCGCTTCAGTGCAGTTAATTGATGATACAAGCACACTCCCTAGCGAGCTTTCAACACGTCATTTACCTGTGTGGCAAGTGGTATTTGAACATTACTCATCACCCACTTTTTATATCAGCCAACACTTTGGCAATATCGTGACTAAACGACATTTTTTTTGGCGAATGTTCGATTGGATGTGGCGCTTTCATATTATGGATTATGATGACGGCGAAAATGTGGCCAACTGGTTTTTGCTATTCATTGCCTTGCTTAGTGTCTCAGCGGCCCTACTTGGCTTGATGCTTACTTACCAACGCGTATTCAAGCCCAGCAGTACAGGAGCCAACTAAGTTATGTTTAAACTAAACAAAACCTTACATAAATGGCTCTCGTTATTTGTGGGCCTGCAACTACTTATTTGGCTTATTACTGGTTTGTATTTTAACTTAATGGACCATAAAAAAGGCGCAGGCAATGCTAATTTACGTACTGTGGTTCACAGAGCCAAAGTGCCGCACACCAGCTTAATACCTTTGCAAAGCCTTGCTATAAAACCTGCACAAAGCATTAAACTACTGTGGATTTTGGGCCAGCCTTATTATCAAATTATTGAACAAGCCGGTGCCCATCGTTATCAAACCAAAGTTGTTTATTTATTAGATGCACAAACAGGAACTCCCGCACCTTTAAACGAAACACTGGCACGCACCATCGCGCTTAAGTCTTTCAAAGAAGCTGTTAACATTACCGAGGCGCGTTTACTTGAGCCACCCATTGCTGCGCTACCTAAAGAGCAAAACCCGCTTTGGCAAGTAATCCTAAATGATGCCAACAACACCCATATATACATTGAGCACAGCTCTGGCCAAGTTATCGCCCATGTTAATGATGATAGGCGACTGCGTGACCTCGCATTTAAATTGCACTTTATGGATTACATGAACACAGGCGGGTTTAATCATTGGCTGATCATTATATTTGCCATTACCACCTTAGTACTTTCATTAACTGGCGCTACATGGTTAATCGAGCGCTTTAAAGCTGGGCAACTGAGCCTCATTTTTAAGCATCATAAAAAGAGTGTAACGGTCACAGAACTGACCAGTCAGCAAACCCATACTCTTGCTTTAGAAACAAAAAGCAGTTTATTTGATGGCTTAATCGCATCTGGCATTCAATTGCCTTCAAGTTGTGGTGGCGGGGGAACCTGCGGCTTATGTAAAGTACGCTGCAAGTCAGTGGTTAATGCGACGAGTGCAGATAAAGCGCGGCTATCAGATGCAAAGCTTGAGCAAGGCTACCGACTGGCTTGTGAGCACAATGCAGGCGAAGTAACCGACATTGAAGTGCGCGCTAAGTTAATCAGATGCGATGATTAACTTATCTTAACTTCCCCAGCTTGAGATAAGCAAATTTGCTCAATAAAGATATTTTGGATTATAAAATTGAAATCTATTCATGCGTTAATGATAACTATATCCCCCTAAAGCCTTGATGGATGCTACACTAAGCCGCGCTTTTGCCTCCCACCAATAAGGACCGCCCTCAATGAGAGCTAGCCTCCGCAGCAGAATGATTGAAGTATGTGATAGTAAAATAGCCTACAAAGGCGACAACGTGGGGTTATCTTTTTACGCGTTTTTTGCCAATAAAAACAGCGACCCAGAACTACTTATGGAAGCAGCCACTTGGTGGATAAAAACCCACCAGCTTGATCACTTTGAAAAAGCCGTAAAAATCAAAAAAATGGTCGAAGATATGTAATCCTCTACTAGGCAAAGCGGTTACAGCAATTAACCTGCTATTGAATAAATACAAGCCGTTTAAGAGATACTGACCTTCGTCAGTAAGACAACAGACGTATATTTGGGTACTGCCGCCTTACTAATCAGTGTCATAGTTGAGCCTATCCAGTCATTGTGAACTTGTTTTACAATCTCATTACCTTAAACAGTCTGCCTTTGCTATTGAATAACCCTATTTAACCCACACCTTATTACTTTAAAGTAATAAGGTGTGCTAAATGGAATTTTTAAGTTTTACTGGCCAAAGTATCGGTTTGCTTACCTACTGTATCTTTTTTATCATGTTTGCTATTGCCATAAAAATTATGGTAATTATGGTTAAATGGGGTAAAAAGATGCCTAAAGGCGCATTTATATTTTTAGCCCTGATGCCACTTATTAGCCTTTTCCCAATACCGCCCACCGTGTATAAAAATGTAGAAAAAGCCAAGCAAGAACAACGCAAGCGAAAAGAAGATAATGGTGATGGCCTAAATGACGATGAATAAATAATATCATTCCACATAATTACTTTTAGAGCTAAATGTCACACTAACTGCGTTACTAGGCAGGGCAACCGCATGAATGAGCACTTTTTACCCAGCGGTTATTCCCGCCGTCAAAATAGCCTCTAAATATTCAGTTTTCATCCAAGCTTTTTTCTGCTTTTTTGGAATGCTTAATTTGGATGGCTCTTGTCTGAGCATGTTCAATGCCAACTGCCGTAATACAGCGAGATTTTCTGCTCCATTATCTTGATAAATTTGGCAATTATCCTCATTCATACTCACATCCAGTACCCAATGCAGACTGTTTTCTATTTGCCAATGATGACGAACGCCATTAGCCAGTTGCTGTTCATTTAAATTGGCTGAACTGATGTGATATCGGTAGCTTAATTCTGACTCTTTACCTTTGGTTGCCCGAAAGCCAATACTCATACCTAGTGTACGCAATTGGGACCATTGGGGAAACTGCTCGGTCAGCGCGCTGGCATCTTGTGTATAGTAGATTCTGGCCTCAATTCGACCCTTATTTTGTTCTATAATAATACCATCCATCGGCTGCTGACGCTGGGCTTTAAATGCTCGTTTTACCGCTTCAAATAAGGTGCTTTGATTTGCTTTTAGTGCTAATAAATAGCCTCCTCCCTTATCAATAATTTTCTCGGCAATATCCGTTTGGCAGCCCATTGCGTCAATGGATACCAGTGCGCCACTGACGTCTAACATATCTAATAACTCTGGAATGGCAGTAATTTCATTCGACTTATCAGCTGTTTTTATTTGCCCAAGGACAAGTTTGTTGGCGCAGGCAAAGGCGTTCACCATATGAATGGTGGCGCTGCGGTCATCGCGATGATAAGAGCTTCGCAGTGTCTTGCCGTCTATCGCAATAAGTTCGCCTGAAGTGTTTTTTTGAATATCACGCATCCAGTTGGCGAAACAAAACTGAAACTGCTCCGGGTCAATGCGTGATAACGTGCGAGCAATCGTATCGTCGGCGGGTACACCATCAACCAAAAAGCCATGCTTTTGGAACCACTCAAGATGTCCTTCTGCATAATCTCGAATATCTGACCAGCCTTGAGCACCTGCAATTATTCCACACAGGGACACGAACATTAAGTCATGCAGCGGATAGTGGATCTTAGCAGTTTGTCGGCAGTCTTTATTGCATTAAAGTGGATAGCAAAAGCTTCAAGGAACATGGAGTGACGCTCAAAAATGAGTATGAGTTCACAGCAAGCGCGCGAGGTCAACTTTAGAGTATTTTTTTGCTTAAACAATGTTCGCGATCTTGCCCTGCGTTACTAGGCAATGTTCATCTTTGAGATATAAAGTTTATTCAAGTCAAAAACGTTCAATACGCGAAATAAGTAATGAAGCATAATGATTTATGTAAGTTACGAATGATAATCTAGGGGCTAATATGAGTATAAAAGCCAGCTATCTAGCTGGCTTTTATACTTCAACTTCATGCGTTTTTATACAGTAAAGTCGCACTCTTTTTGTGTCCGCCGAGCATAGTATGCAAAGCCTGCTTTTGAGCGTTTATCCTGCAAAATCCAGTCATGGGCTTCTTTGGCTAGTTCAGGGTTGACTTCTTTTATCTCACCCGCAGCTTCTGCTAATAACTGCAGCTTGGCAGCTCGTTCACATTGAATAGCTAACATACAAGCCTCTTCGATAGTGCGACCAGCTACAACTAAACCATGATGGCACAACAGTGCTGCACGCTTATCACCTAAAATACCCGAGATAATTTCACCTTCTTCATTACCCACAGGTACTCCCGGCCACTTCGCCAGAAAAGCGACATCGTCATAAAGCATGCATGTATCCATATGCGAAATTTTTAATGGCCGTTCCAACATAGATAATGCAGAAACATGCGGCGGATGAGTGTGAATAATACACCCTACATCAGGTCTTGCATTGTAAATCCAAGAATGAAACCGATTTGCAGGATTTGGCATTCCATCCCCTTCTATGACTTCCAAATCTTTGTTTACTTTAAGCAAGTTATCTGTCGTTATTTCATCAAAACCATAGCCAAATGGTTGAGTGAAGTATTCACCAGAATGCTTATCACAAGCGGTTATCTGGCCCGCCAAACCTGAGTCATGTCCCTGTGCAAAAAGTATTCGGCATGTAAGTGCCACTTTTTGTTTCTCACTCCACTTACCTTCAGGTAGCTTTTGAGCAATCTCTTCACGACTTTTGGCCATGATAGATTGTTTATCCATTGTTAATGTGGTTTCCATGCTTACATCCATATTGTTACGTGAACGCTATACTCGCACTTTCTAATTTAACTGCGTGAGGTATTTTATTTTCAATCGCGTCAAAAAAGGCCAAACGTGCTTCAATTATTTGTTCACCTGCTTTAATCATATTGTCGAGTTGAAATTCGTTTGAACCTGCTATTTCTAACATAATGTCATTTAATGTTTCTGCATGTCCATCATCACATTCAATATGCAAAAGTAAAAAATGTATTTGTTCATCAGGTACACCATGATGTCTAAATCCCGCGACCAAGCTCGAATACAGCTCAGGTACAATCGCTTCAGCACCAATGCATAATGCACCGAGCCCAAATGCGGGGTTTAACTCTCGACAGTGTGCAAACATACAGTCAATTAAAGCCTGTGTTTCATGCTTAATTTTGGTTGAGTCAAGCTCAATACCAAAACTATCTAACATATTGCGATAAATAATGTGGTGAGGAGTTGGGCTACCTGGCTCTAAACCCAGCTCTTCAAATAAGTTTTCCGCCAATTCCATTACTTGGTCATTTGATGGCAAGTTTGCCATCATGGCACAAAGGTAACGTGTAAAGTAAGCACTGTATAAACCCTGCTGAAGTAAAAATGCTTTTAATTCATCCAGTGAAATTGAACCATCTCTGCACCTTTGCAAAAATGAATGCCCATTCAGCTTTGTTGCTAGCGCTTTAATGCTTGTTTCAAGCTTGCTTATACTCTGTGTCATTTTATTGTCTCCGTCACTCGTTTTTACTTGCTTCTATCCTTTAAAAGAAGCGTTAACATACATTTAAGTAATTACTTACTTAAAACTTGTTTTGCGGCTGCCTTTTGGTATGCAAGAGCCGCCGCAGTGGTCGGTTTAAACTACAATACCAATTCGTTTACAACACCTTTAAGCCGATAACGCTGCAGCTTCCCAGTAACCGTTTTAGGTAAACTTTTTGCGTATTGAAATAAATGAGGATATTTCCACCTTTCAAGATTTTGTTTCGCATATTCCTTTAGCTCTTTCGTCAATTGTTCATAGTCCTGTCGCTTTGTCACCACAAACGCTTTTGGTCTAGTTGTGGTCTCATGATCACCCACTGCTACAACCGCTATCTCAACAACATCAGGGTGGCCTAAAAGTACATCTTCAATATCTTGTGGCGAAACCCACTGACCTGATACTTTAATTACGTCATCTGCCCGACCTATGTAACGGAAATATCCATCTTTATCACATTTGAACATGTCGTTTGTACAGTACCAGCCATCTTTGAACCGAGCCTCAGTTTCAGCATTATTGCTTTCATACCGACTCGGTAAAGTGGGTCCTTTCAACCATAAAGTTCCAATATCACCATGTGAGCAAATAATTCCCCGTCCGTTTAAAATCTTTGCATCAAAGCCTGGGACTATTTTTCCTGTATCCCCAAGCGCTCTATTGGAACCAGGAATGTTGGTGAGATACGTACTAAATGCTTCAGTAGAACCCAGACTATCTAGGATCACGGCATTGAATTTTGCCTGCCACTTTCGATTTAATTCTATTGGCATCCGATCACCTGCAGAAACAAAGCAACGCACTGTAATAAAATCATTGGCACTGATGTTTTCATGTGTCAGCAAGAATTGGTATACGGTTGGCACCGCATAAAAAATTGTTGGTTTATAAAGCTTTATCGATTCAACTATCTCATCAATGGACAACGTAGGTGGTGACAAAATCGCCGTTGCGCTGTTGTATAAAGCGTTAAAACAGTTATGCAAACCAAACGCAAAACTCATTCTAGAGACAGATAGTGCGCGATCACTACTATTGATATTAAGTACTTGCGCGGCATAGCGCTCAGCTGCAACAACAAAGTCTTGATGACGATGTAAAATGAGTTTTGGAATGCCAGTAGTACCAGACGAAAACATGCCAATTGCATAATCAAATGGGCGCGTTCGGGCAGGAGCCCAATGTGTTACTCCTTTATCATCAGCACCATCGCAAATTGGTGCGACTTCTCTAATATTAGCAAATAGAGAAATCAAACCTGTTGGCAAGTGCTCACTCTCACTGGCTAATTCAAAAAAGTCATCATCACCGAATACAATATCAACCTGTGCAGACCTAATCGCTTGGGCAATTGTTTCTGCTTTTAATAATGGGTTAATAATAATGGCTGTACACCCCGAGTACATCAAAGACAACACAGCAATGGTGAAGTGGGTACTGTCATTAGAAATAACCCCAACGCGTGTACCTGGCTTAATATCTAGATTGACGACGTTTGAAACAGCATTTTTTATTGAATGTTCAAAATCGCCATATTTCATATCACCAAGCGCATGATGAATAGCTACTTTGTCTTGTTTAATTGTACGAGCAATTTCTAAGAGCTTATCAGCAAAGTTTAGTGATTCTGTATGCTTCTTTTCATGAGCAAACAAAATAGCATCAACGTTAATATCCTCTTTCCACGTCTTCGCCTCACTAGCTTGCATACAAAGCGAACTTAAAAATGAGTCCGTATTCTCTTCAGTCTTAAGTGTGTCTTTACTTGTTGATAACGTAAGCTCTTCTCGCTCAAGAAATTCAATAAGATCCAAATCTTGTTCGAGCGCGTCATTTACGAACTCTAGGTCTAGTGCCAGCACGCTTGCTATCTTAGTCACCAGCTTCTGTGCTGAGATGTTCACGGTATCCTTGGCTATTTTGACACACACCTCATTAGCCAAAATTTCATCCAGATAACATTCGAAAGGCAAAAACTCTAATTCAATATCTTTTGGAATATGCACCTTTACAGTGCGCCCTTTTACCTCTTCCGAATATTCTAATAAGCTGAAAATAAAACGGTTTAGAGGCGTATCAAGCTCGTCTTGATAATGACCAACCGGACCTAAAATATTTGCAATATCAATTTGCTGTACACTTCGCTGTTCTTCATCACGTGGCAAGTACTTCAGTATTTTTGCGTAACTCTGTGTACTAGCGCTGCATTTAACTAGCGTTTCAACTTCCCAACGCACTGTTTCATGATGATAAATACCCAGCGAGGTCAGTCGCTGCTCTATTTCAACTAACGCGTCATTTGCTCCAGTATTACAGTCGTGGTTATACACCGTCAGCTTTTCTAGCTCGGTTGTACTGAGCAAAACGTTATTCTTGGTGGCTATTTCGTTTAAACATTTAAAAACGACATTTTTACAAGCCACTTCATCCGAACTCTGTCGAATGATGATAGATATGCGCTCACTTAATTGGTCAGTTACTAAGGTCAAAATTAAACGCGCCGTCGCATAATTTAATTCACCAAAAACTATATGATGTTTATTCATGCTTCTAACCCTTCTTCCTCTGCACAAAGTAGATCTTCATCACTTTGTGTATTTATCCCTTCCAATGACGCATCTGCGACATCATCAGACGTAATACCTATAACTTGATAGCGATTTTCATCTCCAGTTGCATACTTAGTGATCGCCCTCATCAAGGCACGGCCCTTAATCAAAATTTCTTCAAACTCTTCTTCAGGATCCGATAACCAAGTGATCGCACCACCAACCCCAATCTCTATAGAATTATCACTTGCGACTAAGGTACGAATCGCGACATTTAATTCTGAGGCACCATTGAGAGACATGTAACCAATTGAACCTGAATAAATACCTCGAGCTGACGATTCAAGATGGTCGATGATCTCAAGTGTTCTAGTTTTAGGCGCTCCGGTCATTGAGCCAGGGGGAAAGGCTGCACCAAACAAGCTGGCAAGTGTTTCTTGATCTTTTAACCTGCCACGAACTGTTGATACTAACTGATGGACAGAAGCGTAACTTTCTATTTGCATCGCTTTAGGAACCCAAACAGAACCGGCTTCACACACACGATTTAAGTCATTGCGCAATAAGTCGACGATCATGAGATTCTCTGCATGATCCTTTTCGCTTTCTGCCAAGTCTTTTATTAACGCTGCATCTTCTTGCTCAGTTGCACCACGTTTTCGGGTGCCTTTGATAGGTTTGGCTTCAACCACGGCATTTCTACCAACACTAACAAACTTCTCAGGTGATGAACAAAGAACAGAAAACTCAGGACAATGTAAATAGGCCGCTCTTGGTGCTGGATTTACTTGCCTTAACACATTGTAAAGTGCAAAAGGCTCTACATTTAGCGTTGAACGTATCCTATTAGTTAAGCAGATCTCATAACTTTCACCTTGTAAGATGTATTCCTTACAATGCGCTATTTTTTCAATATACTCTTTTTCGCCGTCTTCCAAGGTAAACTCAACATTTTGCTGCGATTTATTATACTTATCCAACAAAGCATGAGAGTTAGCAGCGGTGTTAACGCCTTCTTTTTCAATCTTTTTAAGGGTGTTACACGTTGTTTCCAACCAAGTAAGTGCATCACTCTTTGTTTTACCTACCACATTGCCTTTTTCAATAGCAACAACATAAACAAGTCCCGTTTTGTGATCAAAAGCAATAAAGCGATCTACAAATACTCCAGAAGCATCGGGGTGTTTTGAGCTATATTTACTCTCTACTGATTCCGTTTCAGACTTCAACTCATAACCTTGAAAGCCCACCAAGCCACCACAAAAATCAAATGGTAAATCTTCCGCACCAATCACTGTGGCCGCTAAAGACTCGGCTACAAAGTCTTGGTAACACTTTGTTAATTCAGTTTTTTTACCATGGGTATCTAAAGTAATGTTTTTTGTTTCAACATCATAAGCAAACCAGAATGATTCCGCACCACTGGCATCCCCCATAAATGAAAAACGTGCTTCAGCGTTATTAATCGAACTTGAATCTAACCAAAAGCTGTACTTTGACTTTTTATACAATGCTCTAAACACATCAACTGCTTTCACATCGACATCAAGTGTTTCAAAATGACAATGCCACTGTGTTTTCTGTACTTGCTCTATATCCTCATTTGCTAACGCTGATTTCTCCGCAAGCAAAGCGGGTTTTTTACATTCAATATAATGACGGTCAACCAACATTTTAAAGTTTTCAATTATCTGTCTGCCGCAGTTGGTATAGACAGATTCTGGGTGGAATTGCACACCCCACATAGGACGGGTGCGGTGTTCAACACCCATAATCATGCCATCTTTTGTAAAGGCCGTTGCTATCAACTCCTCAGGCAATGGTTGATGTGCGATCAAAGAATGATAGCGCACGATTTCCAGAGAGTTTGGTAAATTTGAAAAAATGCCACTACCACCATGTACAATCTCACTTGTTCGACCATGATAGGGAACCCCTGAAAGCTCAACATTTCCGCCCATACAGACGACAATAGACTGGTGTCCTAAACAGATGCCTAGTAACGGCTTATCAGTTGTTTTTATTATTCTTTCACAGATCCCTATATCACTTTCTCGATACGGTGTACCAGGACCTGGTGAGATGACTATTGCATCAAACTCTTCGACATCAACAGTTTCATCACGATTTTTTACTACTGTCGGTAAAACACCAAATACTTCACTAATGTACTGATAGAGATTAAATGTAAAACTATCGTAGTTGTCTACAATCAAAATTTTCACAGTCTTTCCTTAAACTTAAAACCTAAAACACAACCTGAAAAGGCAGGTTAATTATCCAAATAAGAGATAAAGCACTTTTTAAACAAGCGCTGCCGCTTTATCCTCACTCACCACTGTCTCAATGCCGTCAACGTAATCATTACCAGAAGGTGTGGAGGAGTAACCTAACGGCTTAAAGCCTTGGTTTCTTGCCACATCTAACACATAACGAGCCTGTGAATAAGGAATTGATTTTCCAGAACTAAAGCGTCCCTCGCAGCCTTCCATTGCCAATGCAATCGTTTCAGATAAACAAGCAAGGTTAATTCCCGGTGGTAAGCCAACCATATTGACGTCGCCATAACGTAAGGCTTGAGGTTGAATAACTAACCCTCCCTCAAGCACCTCTGCTTTTTGTTCTGGTGTCACAATGAAATCAAATGGACGCGCGGTATCAACTGCAATCGCACCTTCTTTTAAGAATTCAGTACTTAAGAAAGCTTTACCTTCACTTGTTGCTGATACGACAAAATCTGATTGTTCCAATGTTGATTGGTAACAATCACTTGTACCCAATCCCATAGATACAATTAAATCGTCGGCTAACAACAACTCACACACTTGTGTTACTGCTTGCTCTGGGGCTTCATTTAACGCGCCTATGTAGCTGGAAAGTTCCGGCATAGATGAGTGGATATAGCCTTGAATATTATCGATTACAGAACCAGGTTGTGCATTTTGTTCTGCACTAAACGCTAATTGACATAGGATTGGCACCAACTCGACAAGTAGACGTTTTTCCGTTCCAGGGCGTCCCATTAGAATAATATTGTCGCACCAATGTGATAACTCACTTACCATGAGTTTACCCACTGCGCCACGTGCACCAATTACACTGATCACTGAACCAATTAAGTTATAATTTGCAGCTTCAATGACCGTTTCCGTGGTTGCCAATGCAGTTAAGCTATTGCCCGTAGTAAAAGATAAACCGTCAATATCATCCAAATTTTGCTCACCACCACGAGTTATTACCGATGTGTATGCGCCTAAACCGAAAAGCTCCACGTCCTCACGTTTTGCCACAGCTACAAATTCCTTCATTAAGTTTACTTTTTCTGCAGTCGATAAGTTCATCATGTCTCGCGCTTGGATCGGGCTCATTATCATCAAGCCATCCGCATAGGTATGCTCATCACTTACGGTAAACTCAAGCGCAATTTCTGGCGCATAATCCACAGCCCCTACTTCCATTATTAATTCAGCTAATTCGCGGATTTCTTTTTCACTATAGTGAATGTGCATACTCTTAGGCATCATGCGGATACAGTCTTCAACCACCGTAAAGTGCATAAAGAACGCAAACTTTTTGCCACGTTTTTTACCCGTCCCTGTATAGTGGGTTGATACTGTTTGGCCAGCTCTCGCTGCAGGATAATATTGCTCAACGCTTGGCAAGTCAGATAGTGGCTTTTCAATTAAACCCGCAAATAAGATGTCATAGCGACTGTTTTGCACCATATCGCATACGTTTTGCACCGCTAAAAAGAAGTCTTTAATGTCCTGTTCACTGACGTTAAGTGGTGGTTCAAAACGAATTGAGCACTTGTCAGATAGCAATGGCATCACCATCATGTTGTGCTCATTCAATAAATAACTACAGAATAACCACGCCAGTGAACCACTGTTTTGCATATAAGTGACAAAATAGTTTGTCTCAGCTTGGTTATCCTTAAATTGCAGCGCTCTCATTAAACCGGCACCACGACAGCTAAAAATACCTGGGTATTGCTTAGTTAATCGCTCACACTCTTCATCAACTAAACTCGATATTTTTCTTACGTGGGTAAGTGCTGCCCCCTCATCTTTTTGTAGTTCTTTGAGCACAGCACGACCAACTGCGGTTGCTAATCCATTGTTAGCGAATGTGGAACTGTGCTTTCTATCAAATTCTGCAGTTGCAACCCAGTTGGAGTAAATAGCAGCACCTGTTGGGATCAAACCACCACTGAGAGATTTTGCTAATAATAAAATATCTGGTGTAACGCCTAGATCCATCGCAGCACACATATCGCCGGTACGCCCTAGACCTGTTTGTATTTCATCAAAAATAAGTGCTGTACGAGTCTTGGAGCAAAGCTTTCTTGCACGCTCAAGCCATAAAGGGTCAGCCACATTCATTCCCCCTTCGCCTTGAATTGGCTCAACGATGAACGCTGCATACTCTTGAGTTTCAAGCTCTTTTTCTAACGCATCAAAATCATTTAGTGCTAATTTGCAAAATGAATCATCTGAATTGCGTAAATGGTCAATATTATGGCGACGAGAATTTGTTGCTAGCAAAGCAGAGTATGTTTTACCATGAAATGAACGCTCTACTGATAAAATCTTCTTTCTACCAGTTTTAATTCGCGCTAATTTAAAACCAACTTCTACCGTTTCAGCACCACTGTTAGCAAACGTAACATTCTTAGCCCATCCACCCAACGCATCAACAAGCTCTTGAGCAAACACCTCGGTTTCTTCTTGAAAAATTGGTTGGGTAAATACGGGCGATTTATTCTGCAGATGTTCTGCAACAGCTTTAACACAAAACTCTGGATTGTGGCCAAAAGGCAATGCCCCGTATTGTGATAAATAGTCACGAACCACTCGCCCATCTTTGGTATAAATTTTATTATATTCACACGTAGCAATTGGTATATCTAGTTCAAGTTTGCCCGTTAGAAATTTTCGATAACTGTTAATTAATGACACTATTTTTCCCCATGCCTATAAAGTAGAATGACGGTTTGACACATGCACAGACCTTAAGTATTGCCTGCTCACCTTCGACAAGTAACGCATCGTTACTGAATATTTATCCAGTCAGTTATAAGTGACTGTTGCATAAAACATGGCGAATAAAGTCAATACGTTCACCACGAGATAATGGGTGGAAATTCAGACAATTCGCTACTTGCAAAAGATATCTAACATCTTCATTACCCAAATACTTCATACCTCCCAAGCTCATAACTGCAAGGTTATTTGCACGCTCAATGCACTGAGACACCATAGTGCGTACCGCTATTGCTGTGGCAACTAACTCTTCACTGGGTGCTTGGGAGTCAATCTGTGCTGCAATACCTTCTAGTGCAAGGGCTGCGGTTTCAAGCTCAATAGTTATTTGGCTCACATCTGTTGAATTTGCAGGTTCTGCTTCAAAGCAAAGTGCAGCTAAGCGAGATGCAGCACCAAGGTAAGAGGCTGCAACCATAACTTGAAAACTACTTAAACCAACCAACTCAGTAATTTCTATCACTTGTTTTGTTTTGTCTGGCTCAGCACCCGTTTCCATTAATGCAACGTTGTCTTTACTAACTTCTAAGCCTCGAAATGCAAGTTCATTACTACTTGTCGCCGTTAAGATTGAAGAAGGCCAAAAAGGTACTTTTTCAATCTTCGCTGCATTCATATTTTCAACGATGAGTAAGCCCCGAGACTCTGGATCTGAACTATTTGGGTTTGCAATACCAACCAATGCCAGATCAGCAAAATCAGCCATAGTGCAAGGCTTTTTGCTACCCGTAATCACAAACTTGTCGCCACTTGAATTTAATTGGGCGTTTACCGATGAACTCAAAATATTGGCACCAGGGCGCGCCTCTGCAAACCCAGAGCAAAATACCAGTCTGTCGTTGGCAACACTAGTAAGCACCATTTCAGTGATAGCAAGTGATGAATCCATCGCTCTATTTAATGCGTAGGTTGTATGGTTGTGCATCGTCATCATAATAGCGAGCGACGGACTTAAGCTGCCAACATAACGATGTATTCGTACCGCAGATACCAAATCGGCCCCCGAACCACCTAAGTTTTTACCCACCATCAAGCCTGGATTCGCCTGATTTTTGAAGATTTGAAACAATTCACGACCATCACTCACTTCACGCTCAGCCATCTGTTTTTGTTTTAATACTGTGGCGAGTTCTGGAACAAATTGTTCAGTCGCTAATTTTTCCCTATTTAAAAACATAATTTCTCCTTATAATAATAAATGTTGATAGACCCTTCAGGTACACGTCATTGCACAAGTAACCCTCGAGGTTTGCGTCCGATAAAGTAAATTTTTTATGGCATACCGAATCTAATTGTTCGGTATACCTCTTTGTAGGTTTGTAGTCGGCTCTAGTGAGTAGCTGCTTTGGAGAAGAAGTGTATAACCATTACTCCAGTGATGATCATCAGCAACCCCATTATAGCTGGAAGGTCAGGGATCTCTTTAAAGAACACTGCGCCAATAATAGTGATCAACACGATACCAAGACCAGCCCATACACCATAAGCAACACCTACCTGAATCGAAGAAAGGGCTATAGATAAAAAGTAAAAAGCAGCGCCATAGCCTAAAACAACGACAATGGATGGACCTATTTTGGAGAATTCTTCAGACATTTTAAGTGCTGAAGTTCCAATTACTTCTGACAAAATAGCTAGACCTAGAAATAAGTACGGCATAAGTTTTTTCCTATATTAAGTTTTAAATGAGTAAATCAATCCTTGTGTGTGTGGCGCGTTAACACGCCACACACACCCACTAATCAATATGAGAAAATATGTCACCCTATTGGGGTTACACTCCCTCTTCTAACAACGCTTTTTTTGACGAACTCGTTGACGTTTTTGGTTGTTCAACCACACTGCAAATTTCATTGAGTATTTCAGTAAATGGTTCTACCACAACCTTTTTCATAGGCTCTGTAAAACACCTTGAATCGTATACAAGAGTCAGCTTTAATCGGCCTCTAAAAGTACAGAAAAAGAAGCCAAGCCTTAGTGGGCCACCAACATTAGGGAAGCTAAAAAAGTCTGTTACTTCTGAGTTACCAAACTCATAGGAGTCAAAGTTGAAAACACCTAAATTAGAGATCAACATATTGCCTCTGAGCTTATCGTCTAACACTGAACTAACATATTTGGCACGCAAAAATGGTGGCAAGACTAAGAACGCGCCCACCCAAAGCTTCTGTTGATACCAGTCTTCAAAGATTTTTCCGTCTTTAAGGCCCGTGATATAATCGGTAATATCTTTGATGATCTCAATTTCAGATTTATTCGTATTAAAATCTTTGAAATGATTGATACTAAATGCGTCATATGACATCGACACATCTTCATCAGAAAACTGGCGCATCGTTAGTACATCTAACAACTGAAACCCCAAACGTTCGCAGTCATGATTAAATTTGTGTTGGTATTTCATCATAGCCAACACAAATAAAACGTGTACGGAGGTATTGTAATGCTTCGCAGCTTTTTTTAACTTACCCAACATGTCATCTGGCAAAGCATCTGAGTATATTGATCGAGTAGCTTCCTCTTTTGGGTCTGGCAAGTTTAACCCTGTCACTTGAAACCCTGGTTTAGAGAGGAATGCTTTAATGCCTCGGCAAAATATTTTCACCCTTTGCGTAAATGGTAATTTATCAAGATAAACGCGACCTACATCACGCCGCTTTACAATATATTCGCTTCTATCTACAGCATGGGAATGCGTTAAACCAGTGTAGATTTTTGCAATATCTTTGAATAAAATAAAACCAGATTGTGCATCAGCAGATGCATGATGCGATACGCTTTGCAGATAGTACTTGTCATCACCGGTGTAAATGAGGTAAAACCGCACTAAACGCTCTTTAGTAAAGTCAGCTTTGCGGCACCAAGTGTGAGTTGCAATTTTATCCTTAATTTCAAGCTCTGAAAGAGCACTATAATCACAGCGTTCAACTGATATGGGCGTGCCTTCTGCGAGTGGCTCCCAGTCATAACCAAACAACCGTGGTTTTATACAACACTTTAAAATTGGCTGCTTATCTACAGCTATTGCAATCGCTTCTTGTAAACGTTTGAAATCTATTTCCCCAGTGATTTGGATGATCTCTGCTGAGTGAGAGTTCATTAACTTACCCCAAAGCAAGTAATTTATATTTAAATGAGTTAGTTTCATGTTATTCCCTTAAGCTAAATATGAGCTAGATCAGCGCTATCACACCACACTGATCTTTTTAATGTCTTCATTTTTATTTTGATCAAAGTGCTCACTGATACGATTTTTTAAGCTTCTTTTTAATACTTTCCCCGTTAATCCTCGTGGGAATTCATTTAAAGTAAATACAAAGTGTTTGACCTCTTTTGCCAAATCGAACTGCTTTATTGTCGATACAATAGAGTCGTAATCTTCTTCTTTAGCGTCTGATTGGATTACACACGCCACACTTGGATTATCATCACCATTTAGGTTGATTCCTAATACGCAAGCATTTAAAACACCATCAGCTTTAATCACCTGCTCTTCCAGAGCTAAAGTAGAAATTGGCCCGCTGCTAGTCTCAATAAGGTTCACGCCTCTATCCATATGATAAAAGCGACCTCGGCGATCTTTATAAACCACATCACCTGTCCACCACCAATCATTGTGGAATACACCTAACTCTTTCTCGCTATTGTTCCAATAACCTTTAAACATGGTTGGACCGCTTACCACTAGTCGCCCAGGCTGATTCACAGGCACCTCATTCCCATATTCATCAACGACGTTAACTCTTAAACTATTGTTCACTGGGCGACCAAGGTAACGACCAAAGCGGTTACTGTATGAAGAAATGCTTCTCATCAATGCAGGTACACCTGTTTCTGATGAGCCGAGTAAGTCAATAAACAAAGATTTCATCACTACTTTGCCGAACACTCTTAACAACGCACCTTTTTGTACAAATTCACGCTGGTGAACCTCATAACTTACATCCGCAACAGATACCCACATTTTTATAGTATCCAGGCGGTAATTATCTAATCCTTCGTTGTACATCTTTGCGTAATTACCTGCAAAAGCGATAAAGTTGTTAGTCTTGTACTTATCAATACTCTCTAAAACAAACTTTGCAGAGAAATCTTTAACTAGCCATCGAGTGGTATCACATGAAACAAGGGAAACTAAAAAAGCACAGTGTGAAATCCAATGATTACATGGCATAACGAGCATTACTTGCTCATCTTTTGATGTGAAAATAGCTTTAGAATTTGACAGTAAAACAGCCACTAATGTTGAGTCTGTATGCGTGACAGGTTTAGGAATACCAGTAGTACCTGATGTATGAGGGATGAGTACCACGTCGTCTGGACTAAGCTTAATACACTCAAATTCATCAGACTGTTCTTGTGCAGCATCCTCAACATAACACCCTCGTTCATCAAGGTTTTTATCGTCTAAACTGATGTAATGTTCTACCTGCTGAGTAGGGTAATTCTCACCCCATATTGCTGATTCAGTGACAAGTATATTGACACCCGTTTGGGTCAGATATTCGTCTAACTCAACCTTATCAAAGCCACCATTCATAGGCACAGCAATACCACCAGCTCGAACTATTGCCAAAAACCATATGTGGTATTCCATGCTGTTATCCAGCAAGATCCCCACTCTGTCATAGCGATTAATATGGTATTTATTTTTTAGAATATTGCTGTAGGTATTCGCTCTTTTTCTCAAACATTGCGCTGATAGTCCCCGACTAGTGTCAGTAGAGCTTTCAGACATCTGAAAGAATATACTCTTGTCGCCGTGTAGTTCACTCGCTACATCAATTAGATTTGAGACACTAAGTCTATCCCTTTTTTGTGCAAGCATCCTTTTTATCGATGATAAATTTCCATGATAAGACATTTTCGCTCCAAAATATCAACAATGATAGTTTATGGTTAAATGTAACTAGATAATGCATAAGGGAGGTAATTAGTTAGGAAAGCTGGCTTTGAGCTTTCTATAAACGTATAAATACCTATTCCTTTTGTATTCATCTTGTAATATAAATATGATCTATTTGACCTTTTACTTCGTATTTAATCTATAAGTGTAATACGGTCAATTTTAACTTCGTCAGTTGCAATCATGCAGATTCCTGCTAACAATTTCTTTTATCAATGGGCTGATGGAAAATACTTTATCGCCTATTTGTGATAAAGGTATTACACCCATTAACGAGTTACTGATGGCAATAGAATCAGCGCAAAGCAGCTCATTTTTAGTGATGTTTTTAATGCAAACAGGGGCTTTCGCTGCCTCTTGTGTTTCTATCACCTTGCGTCTCACCACGCCACTAACACCCGATTTATCAAGCTTTGGTGTATAAAGCACACCATCTTTCTCAATAAATAAGTTAGACATAGTACCTTCGATGACCAATTCGTCATTATCCAACAAAACCCCTTCTCGAATTTGTGGATCTTGCCACTCAGCCCTAGCGATTACTTGCTCTAATCGATTGAGATGTTTTAGACCCGCTAAGTTCGTATTGTGAGATAGCCGAGTTTCACAAAAAATTGCTTTCACACCATTTAGGTAGTCACGTTCATTCGTAACATATTCGGGACTCGACATCACGATAACTGTTGGCTGCTCATTGCCTGTATATATGTAACCTCTGTTACCAATACCACGGGTAACAATAATTTTTAGTACTAAATTTGGGCCTGTTTCTTTAATTACTTGATCCACGTCATTTTGCAAATGCTTTAAGTTGGGCACAGCAATTTTTAACGCATTACAACTATGTACAAGCCTATCTAAGTGCATGTGCCACAGCTTGGGCATTGCTCCTTTAACTTTAATCGTTTCGAAGATTCCATCACCATAGAGTAGACCCCTATCTTTTACACTAATCTCGCTTTTTTGTTGTCCATTTACAATAATCACAATACCGCTCTACTTAGTTTTTTTACATTTCACCCTTACGTCAAAAAACAAAACAAAAAAAAAACATTATTTACATATGTAATTTTAAATTGAGCTTACTTGACCGTGACACCGTTATCCGCTGTTTCAAAGCATGAGATAGCACACATGCTCAAATAGCCAACAACAAACAGTTATTGTACTTACCATACAACAACTTAATAATTTTATTTTTTCTTTTCTTTACTTGTGAACTATACTAACTAGTTAAATAAATATGTCAATACAACCAATAACTAAAATGCAACATTAAAGTTACCTATGATATTTTTTCCGCTACATTTTGACTATCCAACAGCGTTTTTTTTGGTCAGTTCAACGCATTTAAGTACCTTTTTATGTCATGAACCTACTGATATCCATCCATATAAAATCCCCGCTTTATAGGCATTAATATCATCAGCCTATTTAACTTCATGCTCATATCCATAGGTAAAATAACTTCAACTACGTAATTTATGCGCGCTTTCCACTTGACCAAATTAGAAATTGCACCGAAGCCATGATGCTCTGCCGTTCCAATAAAAAAGTCGCCCAATGGTCAGGTAATGCTGATCAGTTAAGAAATCAACAGGTCAGTTGACCGATCTTTAAAAGGGTTGGTAATCCTCCCGAAAAATAGTTGACGTCAAAAGTGGAATTTTCTCGTAAAATAATCGAAGGAGATTCTGCATGAAAAAATCAAAATTTAGTGATAGCCAGATTATGGCTATTTTAAAATAAGCTGATGAAGGTATTCCTGTTCCTGACATTTGTCGTGAACATAACTTTGGTAATTCAACATTTTATAAGTGGCGCTCCAAGTATGGTGGTATGGATACGTCTTTAATGGCTCGAATGAAGGAGCTTGAAGAAGAAAATCGTAGACTTAAAAAGATGTAAGTCGATGAAAAACTAAAAGCAGAAATCGTGCACGAAGCAATGCAAAAAAAGTAGTAAAGCCATCGAAACACAAAGAGATGGCGCAATACTTCGTTGCCTCTATGGGCGTAACTATAAAGTTAGCTTGCCAAGCTTTTCAAATAAGCGAAACGTGTTATCGATACAAAGCAAAGCTTTCTGATGAGAATCAATAAATAGCTCAAATGCTTGTCGATTTAACCAATGATGAAAGCGACTGGGGTTTTGGTCTTTGCTTTGATTATCTGCGTAGGAACCGCAAACGTGTTTACCGCATTTATACTGAGCTTTCATTGAATCTGAGAATAAAGCCAAGGCGACGCTTAAATCGTCATAAGCCAGAGCCCCTCAAAGAGCTAATTAAGCCGAATCAAGTTTGGTCAATAGATTTTATGCATGACCAGCTAAGTAACGGTCGCACAATTCGCTTGTTTAACGTTATTGACGATTACAAACGTGAAGGGTTGGTAATAATGGTTGTGCCGTTATAACTATGAACGACCACATAAAGCTAATAATGGTTTCCCACCATTAAAGGCTGCTTAAATACTCCATTTTTGATGTCTATTAAAAAAGGGATGATCACCTTACCAGACCGGCTTCCAGATAGAAGGTATCCCAGAGTAGTCAGAAAGAAACCTAGAAAATATCCGTATAAAAGAAAATGCCAGTCAATTCTTAACTGACTGGCATTACCCAATGGTCGAGCGCCTTCTTTAGTAAAAAGAGTTAACTATCTATCGTAAACGCTTCAAGGTGTTTTGACTGAAGTCTTGCTCATCTAATCCTGTGCTAAAGCGATAGTTTGCCATTAACAACACAGTACTTTTACCATTTAAATGATTTGTCATTTCCAACTTATCTGCACGCCAGAACCTCCCCTGATACTGCTTGTAATCTGTTATCTTTAATGTTTTCAATAAACTGTCTTTACGGTCGTAGTATTCAGTTTTAATTGGTTGATACATTTCTTTATCTAACCAAACAACTTGACGTGGATAGCCCGAGTATTTATCTACTGGATAGTATTCTAAAACAAAGCACTCACGACCTTCGGCTGTTTCATCGCGTAAATACTTATATGTGTATTTCTCAACTTCAAACGGAGACATATCTTCGTATGAAAATTCACTGCCCATAAACGGGCCTGACTTATTACGTGACGAAATACGCTTGATGCGTTTTAATGCCGGTAAATAAAGCCACTGATCATCAGGTTCAATGGGGTTGGAGTAATTTAAAAAAGCAGTGCCTTTTACATCACGCGGTTCATCAAAAATAATCAGACTTTTATCACCTTCATCTTTCAACTCTAAATTTTTGCTACGAATCGCTCGGCGGCTTTCTTGGCCATGCTTATTTCGTAAAATCATTTCCACTTCTGATTGAGAGTCACCCCAGCCGCTATCCAATTTTTTGGCTTTTTTCGCAATACGCAAGCCTTTTTCTTTCGCAGTTACATCATTGCTTTGCACACTATAAGCTTGACCACTGATGAGTAATGTCACGATTAATAATTTAAATAACATAAACATAGGTTTAAACATGTGCGTTTCTCCTTAATTTTGCGGAACTATGCCGCTATTTTCTTCAACAGGTTGTGGATCTTTTCTTATTTTGTCTGCTGCAATCAATAATGATGGCAATAATAAGAAATCAACAAGCAAGGCAACCACAATAGTGATTGCGGTCATCACCCCCATGTCTGCGTTTACACGATATGTCGATAAAGCCATGATCAAGAAACCTGCAACTAAAACTAGCGTAGTAAACCACAGTGCAGGCCCCACACTCTGAAAGGTATAATGCACCGCTTCTTCTGGCGACATGTTTTTCTCTCGACGCGCTGTTAAATATTTACTCATAAAGTGTACCGTATCATCGACCACGATACCCAACGTCATACCAATAACAACCGATAAGCCAAGCCCAACCTCTGCTGATAATAGCGCCCAAATACCAAATGCAACCCCGGCTGGAAGAAGATTTGGCAGTAAGCTAATAACACCATATTTTACCGAACCCATCACCATAGCTAAGATGGGTGAAATCAATATAAGTGCCAGCACAGAACCTAAGAGCATGCTATTAATGTTCTTTTTACTAACGTGTGCAAACATCAGTGAAATACTAGCAGCCTCTAACTTCAACTCAGGATAGTTTGTCGCAAACCATGTTGTCGTTAGCTCCTCTAACTCTAATAACTCATAGGTAGGCATATTTTCCAGCGTTGCCACAACTCGAGTGCCTGACTTGTCTACATTAACTTGGTTATTAAGATCCAGACCAACCGGCAAAGACATTTCATATAATAATAAATATTGTGCTGCCAGCTCCTTACCTTCTGGTAATTTATACCAAGCGGGGTCGTCTCCGTGCATATTTTTATTAAGCCGTTTAAAAATATCACTGAGCGTATTTACATGATCAACTTCAGGCAACGTACGTAGCCATTCACTGAAGTGCTCTATTGCAGCGATTACTTTAGGGTCATTGATACCATTAGCTGTACCTGTTTCAATAGAAAACTCGATTGTATCGACACCACTAAGTTCCTTGCCCATTAATTCAGTTGCCATTCTAAAGGGGACCGACTCGTCAAAAAACTCCACGTATCTATCATTTAACTCATTACGCGGGATCAAAAGCAATATAATCAACATTGCAAACAATGAACTGGGTAACAAAATTCGATAGTTTTTAACCACAAAATTACTGACACCAGCCATTAAACCAGAGTGCTCTTTGACATCTTCTTTAAATGGCTTAATAGGTAAAATAGCAAGCAGAGCTGGGAATAACGTCACTGAAAACAAAAAGGCCATCATCACCCCAAATGCCACCATATTACCTAGGTCTTGAAACGGGGGGACATCCGAGAAGTTCATACTCAAAAAGCCAAGGGCTGTCGTAGCACTGGTAATAAAAATAGCCTTTAAGTTATGTTCTAAGCTGTTATAAATCGCCTGTCGCTTATCAAACCCTTTTCTCATTTCATGAAACATGTTCGTTAAAATGTGAACACAATCTGCCACCACCACAGTTAAAATCATAATAGGTGCAGCTGCTGAAGGCGGTGTTAAATAAATCCCCAACCACCCAGTTACGCCTAAAGTAACCACAATCGCAACAATCGCGACCAATAAAGTCGAAATAGTCCCCGTGATAGTGCGAAGTAAAAGACCAATCGCGACCATAACAACCAAAAACATAAGCGGCATTAAAGTGTTGTTGTCTGCAAGTGCCGCTTCTGCAAAGGCCACATCCATCATTACAAGACCAGTTAAATGGATTTCAGTATTGGGATACTTTTCAAGTAAATCATCGCGGATCTGGCGAACAAAAGTGCTCACATCCGTCAACTCTTGTTCAGCGTTAGTACCCGGCATTTGCACTGTGACATTCACAAGGCTGACATGGCCTTCAGTAGAGATCAGGCGTTTAGCTAATAAAGGCTCGTTGACAGCTATAGCGCGAATTTCTTTCATTCTTTGCGTATCAAGTAGCTCAGGGTCAAGTACCAAGTCTTCAACAATGAGATCATCACCCGTTGCAAAAGTGTGCTGATAGTTAGTAATAGAATCAACACGACTTGAATAAGGCGTTTGCCAAGCTTGCTCAGTTAGATCGTAAATTAAAGAAAGGTTCTCTTTGGTAAATACATCCCCGCTCTTTGGCACTATCAAAAACGCGACATTATCGCTTTGGGAATATACGGCTTCCATTCGATCAAATGCTTGTAATTGAGGGTTGCTTTCTTCAAAGAACACCCGACTATCACTTTTAAAAGTTAGATAGCCCGCTCCCCAACTTGCAGCAATGATAAACAGCAAGCTTGCTAGCAGTGTTACAAAGGGTCGACGGACCCCACTCTTTAATATAAATTCACGCATTGTTACTCTACTCCATTTAGAATTGACCTTGCGATTTTAAAGTTAAAATACAGCGATATAAGTAATTAAAAAGCTACTTATAAAGTGTATTTTCGAATTTTTTAAAGTGCTCATTTTTCTCTACGTTGAATGCAACATGGAAAGGGCGAAGCGTATTTCCAAACAACCCTCTATCAGCCATTAAGTGCATCCATGGAGCTAATAAAACGTAGTCAAAGCCGTAAAAATAAACCCAAACGACAGAGAAAACAGTCCAAGTCAAATAACTGTGAGATGTATTGTAAATGACATAGAAAATTTTGGGGACATTTCTGTTAATATACTTGTAGTAAACCATGCCGGGGTAAAATCCAAAGAGATCAATTCCCCAAAACAGTGCGTTAAATAAATACCAATTTATACTTTCGTAGTTAAGGGCTGCGATCCCAGCCATAACAATGAGTAGTACAGAGTGTTCCATCCGAACAAGGTTATGAGTATTCACTGTTTCATACTTATTATTAATATCCATGTAACTTTTCCTTAAATTGTTAGTTACTTTTAAATATTACATTACTCGCCAGTTAATTGTAAATACAACAAATACATCTAAAGACGATAAATCATACTAAAGTTGAACTCGCAAATTCATTATAGATTCAAAGTGATAGACAAAATAACAATTGAATTAATTGCGTTTTCCACATGTGTTTAGCAGCTAATCTACTGTGTCAAATTTAATAATTCACTCACTAAATTTGACCCTCAAACTTCAACTTTTAAAGCACACTAGCGCTTTACTTAAACTCCAAATTAAAAGAACTTGCCCTGCGTTTATAACTAGATAATATTGCATCTCTATGAATAAAGTGAGCAAAAAGAACACCACTAGCCAGCATTTTTGGATGTGCGTAAGGCTATTGTGGACTCACAATATACATATAAAAAACTGTATCTCCTTACATTTTAATGCTGAATTAAGTACACAGTCACTCTCATAGCCCTTGATGAAAATGTGGGCAATTGACTCAAGATAGAAAAGGTGTAAAAATCCCGCTGCGTTTTATTTCACGTAAAAAATATACCAAGCGAATAAGAGTGCAAACTAACCATGACACGCTTTGGATTCGCTGCCGATATTTTTCACTGCGTGAAAGGCTAACACCTAAACGACTTCAAGGATGTAACAAAATTAATATGAATACGTTAAAAAAAACCTTTCTATGTTCGCTATTTGTACTACCCAGCCTTGCTCAAGCTGTCAATATTGCTGGTAAAGTAGGTGCACAAAGCCGATTTTTCACACACGATGAAAAACTTCAAAGCTCTTTATTCGCAGAGCCTGAACTCTACTGGAGCGATGAAGAAAGACGTAACAGCTTCACTTTCAAGCTGTTTGCACGTTATGACGCGTTAGACGACGAGCGCACCCACCTAGATATTCGAGAAGCAATATGGCTCCATGTCGGTGATAGCTGGGAGTTTCGCGCTGGTATTGGCAAAATATTTTGGGGTGTGACCGAATCTAACCATTTAGTTGATGTTATCAATCAAACTGACTTAGTCGAATCTATCGATGGAGAAGAAAAGCTAGGTCAGCCCATGTTACAAGGTACTATTTTAAGAGATTGGGGGGTTTTAAGTGCATTTGTATTACCTGGTTTTCGTGACAGAACTTTTCCCGGCATAGATGGACGGCTTACTGGTCAAATAGTCATTGATACACATAATCCGCTTTATGAGGATAGTGATAAAAAGGACCATTTTGATTATGCTCTGAGATACAGCAACTCAATCGATATTTTTGATTTTGGCCTCAGTTGGTTTAAAGGCACCAATCGAGATCCTCGCATAGTGTACCAATCGCTAGAAAATAATCTTCACCAACCGTCGGGTATTCCTTTATATGATCAAATGCAACAATTGGGTGTCGATGCTCAAGCTACGATCGGTAATTGGCTATGGAAAATAGAAGCCATCGCCCGCGACGATTCGATTGGCAACTTTGGTGCATTTACCGCCGGATTTGAATACACCATGGTAGGCTTTGTAGACATCACCGACCTTGGCTTGCTTATGGAGTATAACCGCCACTCACGAAATGAACGCTCACCATCACCGTTACAAAATGATATTTTCGTGGGTGCACGATTGGCGTTCAATGACGTACAAAGTTCACAGCTATTAATTGGCTATACACAAGACTTAACAGAATCGAGTTCCAAGAGTGCGTTTATAGAAGGTAGCCGCCGTTTGGGTGAATCATGGAAACTCACTTTAGACGTGCGACTCTTTACAACCGACAATCCAACTATGCCGCTCTATGGTATTAAAAATGATGATTATGGCTCTGTAACGCTTGAGTACTATTTTTAAATTATTAATTTAAAAATATGCATATCAAAATACACAAACCCAACCGTGGAGTTGGGTTTATTTTTAAGCGATAAAAAGAAATAGACATATAAATCTGTCACTTTGTACCAGCTTAAAGAATAAATTATCTGATATTTCTCAACCAAACAGTCAATCATGGTTTGATTGTGTAGCTCAAGATTCGCTACCAATACCGTTTTGTCGGATTGATTCTCACAAATCGGGTTTAATATTAACTGATTGAGTTCTGGACGATGGTCTAGTGACTACCCCTTGGCGATACGAATATGTTCCACCTCGTCGTCATCGTTGGCTTGACCATTATGATGGAAACTCATCGAATCAAGATGTAAGGCCTTGGTCGGTACCACTACTGCCTCGCCCAATTGCTGATATAATCTCGAGACATCATAATCATATAAGGTATCTAAACATCGTCCGAGAGCATCATCACTGATATGCTCGGCTAGCAGCCCCTTACCAATTAACCTATCAAGCAGTTTATCCTTAAAGTATTCGCTTTACATATGCAAAGTACCACCAGTAAACCCAAGTTCATTTTAGAGCACATAAGTTTATTGCTAACCTATGAATTGACACGCGTGAGCAAAGAAAAATCGACCGGCTCAGTTAAATCAACTGACGTTGGGGAAACATACCTCGCATGTGCATTAGGTCATGAGTACTGCCTACAAGGAAAAGCGTTTACTATATTCGATTAAAAGCAATATTTGAAAGCCTGTTTCTAACGCGGGTAAATGGCAGCTATCGAAAGTTATTCGCAAAGCTAATACAGTGTGATCTCCTGATATGAGATAATTTAGGATAGAACCATTAATACCAATCAGCTTAAATATCTGATCTAAAATAGTGGATCATTATTCAAATGGTGGAGTGGATCACTTTTCGGTTGTTGTTAACATGAAGAAATTGTTGATGAAGTTTCAAAGGCATGGAGTCACTTTATTTCAATACTGGATCGAGTGACCAAGATGTGTAGTCGAGAATGGATAAAGTTGATTTAATCTTTATACGGATTGGTATAGTGCCCAGCAACGAGGGGATTTACTTGAATTAATTGATGCGAGATATATTTATAAATCACACATAATTATAAGCCAGCTCCCACAGGAAAGCTGGCACGAGATGCTAGGAGAATCTCCCCGTGCTGACGCCATTTTAGATAGGCTAATTCATGGTTCGATTAAGTTAAATTTAAAAGAAGAATCGATACGAAAACATCTTAATAAATTGAGTGATAATGAGCAGTTAAGCTAACTTTAAAACGGCTCTAAAAAATGATAAACCAGATGATACTCGGTGATCAAAGTTATGAGAATACGCAGCCAAGAACGGGTTATAAAAATATAAGAAAGCAACAGGCGAAATATCACAACATATCGTGGGTTACTACAATCGTTACTGACCCAATCAACATAACGATAGAAGCTCGCCTATAGTGGAAGAAAAACAGTATTGGAAAACTTATAACAAGGTGGCCAAAAAGAGTTGACCACTTGAAGCTTTGGGTGGCACTTCACTTATCCAACCTACTTTAGCGAAGCCAAATTTTAGGCACAAAAAAACCGACTGTCTTTTCAGAACATATCGGTTGATTGCTCACTCCTTTAAAAAAAGAGTGGAAAAGTACATATATCGAAAGAGTAAACCTTTGATAGCCTATGTCTCATTTCACTTTTATTTAACCACTTAGAGAAAAGTGGCGGACGCGGGACATATTTTGTAAGAGTGAACCTCCGGCTGCCTGCATCGCATTTCTCTTAGATTAACCACTTAGAGGAAGTGGCGGACGCGGGACATATTTTGTAAGAGTGAACCTCCGGCTGCCTGCATCGCATTTCTCTTAGATTAACCACTTAGAGGAAGTGGCGGACGCGGGAGGATTCGAACCTCCGACCGCCTGGTTCGTAGCCAGGTACTCTATCCAGCTGAGCTACGCGTCCGTATTTAAGTCTGTTTCACATCTTAACTTAAGCGATGTCTCTTAGATTAACCACTTAGAGGAAGTGGCGGACGCGGGACGTATATTGAAAGAGTGAACCTCCGATATCCTGTGTCTCGTTTCTCTTTTATTTAACCACTTAGAGGAAGTGGCGGACGCGGGAGGATTCGAACCTCCGACCGCCTGGTTCGTAGCCAGGTACTCTATCCAGCTGAGCTACGCGTCCGTTATTAAGTATGTTTTTCATCGCTACTTAACCGATTAACAAGATACCATTTAATTAAAAATGGCGGAGAAGGAGGGATTCGAACCCTCGATAGGGCTACAAACCCTATACTCCCTTAGCAGGGGAGCGCCTTCAGCCACTCGGCCACCTCTCCGTCTTGTGGATGCGTATAATAAAGACTTGAGAAAATAAGTCAAACACTTTTATGGCAAAAATGGTTCGTATGCTCAGAGAATGTTCAGCTTATAAGTCATTTAAGTTACAGCGTTTAACTTTTCAACGCTTCAAGGCTAAAAATAGCGCAAAGTAAAAGAAATGCACAAAAAAAACCGCTCAATGAGCGGCTTTTTATCAAACATCAAATTAGTCAGCTTGTGGGCGCATATGCGGGAACAAAATAACGTCTTTAATGGTTGGTGAATCAGTAAAGAGCATCACTAGACGGTCAATACCAATGCCCTCACCTGCCGTTGGCGGTAAGCCATACTCAAGCGCTTGAATGTAGTCATCATCAAAGTGCATAGCTTCATCGTCACCGGCATCTTTTTCTTCAACCTGACGAGCAAAGCGTGCAGCTTGATCTTCTGCATCATTAAGCTCTGAGAAGCCGTTCGCTAGCTCACGACCACCAACGAAGAACTCAAAACGATCAGTAATAAATGAATTATCATCGTTACGACGCGCTAGAGGCGATACTTCCCAAGGGTATTCAGTGATGAAAGTTGGTTGAATAAGTTTATGCTCAGCCACTTCTTCAAAAATTTCACATAGAAATTTACCCGGGCCCCACACACAGTTTTCAGGTGTTTTAACATGCACTTGTTTCGCAAACGCTTTTAACTCGTCAAAGTGGTTCTCTGGGTCTTTAAAGATTTGCGCTTGTGCTTTGGCATCTTCACTGTGTTCAATAATGGCATCAGCCATTGATAAACGGGTAAATGCTTTACCAAAATCATATTCAACCGTATCAACTACTTCGCCTTCGGCATTTTTAGTGGTATTTACAATCGTCGTCGTGCCCAATACGTCTTGTGCTACTGTGCGCAGCATATCTTCGGTTAGATTCATCAAGTCATTGTAATCTGCGTAAGCTTGGTAGAATTCAATCATCGTGAATTCAGGGTTGTGACGCGTTGATAACCCTTCATTACGGAAGTTGCGGTTAATTTCAAACACACGGTCAAAACCACCGACCACTAAGCGTTTAAGGTAAAGCTCAGGTGCAATACGCAAATACATATCAATATCTAACGCATTGTGGTGCGTTACAAAAGGACGAGCCGTTGCACCACCTGGAATAACCTGAAGCATCGGCGTTTCTACTTCCATAAAATCACGTTCAGCTAAAAAGCGACGAATACCTTCAATCACTTTTGAACGAATACGGAATGTTTCACGCGTATCCATATTGGTAATTAAATCAACATAACGCTGGCGATACTTTGCTTCTTGGTCAGTTAGACCATGGAACTTCTCTGGAAGTGGGCGTAATGATTTGGTCAGTAGCTCATACTCAACCATATCTATATACAGGTCGCCTTTGCCTGACTTGTGTACCGGCCCTTTTACACCAATGATGTCACCAATATCTAGTTGACCATACTTAGCTTTTAAATCTTTTTGAACATCTTTTGAAGCATATGCCTGAATACGACCTTTCATATCTTGTAACACTAGGAAAGGTCCACGTTTAGCAAGCACTCGACCAGCAACCGCAGCTTGGCTGTCTAATTCAACCAGCTCTTCTTTAGATTTATCACCAAGCTTAGCCTGAAGATCAGCCGTATAATCTTCACGACGGAAGCTGTTAGGGTGGCCATTGGCACTGCAATTCTCGCGAATCGCATCCAACTTGGTACGACGCTCAGCAATGAGTTTGTTTTCGTCTTGGATTTGATCTGTCATTTTTTAGCTCTTAGTTTAGCTTGTTGATTAAAGGCCTGATTTCAGGCTAGCTTCGATAAATTTGTCTAAGTCACCATCTAATACAACTTGCGTGTTGCGGTTTTCAACACCGGTACGTAAGTCTTTAATACGTGAGTCATCCAAAACGTATGAACGAATTTGGCTGCCCCAACCAATATCAGATTTGGCATCTTCTTGTGTCTGCTTTTCAGCATTTTGCGCTTGCATTTCAAGTTCAAATAACTTGGCTTTTAACTGCTTCATTGCTTGCGCTTTGTTCTTGTGCTGCGAACGCTCGTTCTGGCACTGTACCACTGTGTTGGTAGGGACGTGTGTAATACGAACGGCCGACTCGGTGGTGTTAACGTGCTGACCACCCGCCCCCGATGCTCGATAAACGTCTATTCGTAAATCAGATGGGTTAATATCAATTTCAATATTGTCGTCTACTTCAGGATAAACAAATGCAGACGCAAATGAAGTATGACGACGGCCACTTGAGTCAAACGGGCTTTTACGTACCAAACGGTGTACGCCTGTTTCTGTACGTAACCAACCATAGGCATATTCACCGACAAAACGTACAGTTGCACCTTTGATACCAGCCACATCGCCATCGGTGGCTTCTACAAGCTCAACTTTAAAGCCTTTAGCTTCACCCCAACGCAAATACATACGCAGTAGCATGTTGCACCAGTCTTGCGCTTCTGTACCACCTGAACCCGACTGTAAATCTAAATATGCATCGTTGTCATCGTGAGGACCTGAAAACATTCGGCGAAACTCAAGCTTTTCAAGTGCGGCTAATAATGTTTCTAGTTCTTGTTGCGCTTCATCAAAAGTATCTTGATCTTGTGCTTCAACTGCAAGCTCCACCAGCCCTTCAACATCATCAGTGCCCGCAACAAGTTCGTCGATTGTTTCTACAACTACTTCTAGTGCTGACTTTTCACGGCCAAGTGCTTGCGCTCTTTCTGGCTCGTTCCACACTGCTGAGTCTTCAAGCTCCGCGTTAACCTCTTCTAAACGCTCTTGTTTATGAGCGTAGTCAAAGGTACCCCCGAAGCAGCTCAGTACGTTCGCGAATGTCCTTGATTTGATTAATCACAGGATTCACTTCAAACATGCACATTACTCCAAAAAACGATTGATTTTCTATGGCGACTAGCAAAGTAAAACACCACGCTACAACCCGCCTAGTATTAAACGCGCAATAGTAGCAAAATTTGTTCGTCCTATAAATGTCTTTATGCGGTTACAGCACTGATTTCTCGCACTATCAACTGTAATGAAAACTTGCCTCTAAATTCATTAATATCTAATTGGTAGGCGACTTGTGCACAAACAGCTTGTGTATTGGGCCATACTCTTACATCTACATTAAATGCAATCGCATCCACCAGCTTACCAGATGGGTGTTTAAGCACTAGTTTTAGATGCTTTTCGCCTACAATACGCTGCTGTATCAGTTCAAATTCACCAAAAAATACAGGTTCAGGAAAATGTTGCCCCCAAGGGCCTGCTTGTTGTAATAATTGTGCAAAGTCCATGGTAAAGCAATCAGCGGGCAGCGTACCATCAGTCAAAAGCACACTTTGTTTGTGTTCTTCTGATAAGTTTTGACTAATAGTTTGTACAAATACTTTTTTAAACTCTTCAAAGTTTACTTCCATGATAGTAAGTCCTGCCGCCATTGCATGACCACCAAATTTTTCAATTAAGTTAGGGTGCAAGGTATTTAGAGACTCAAGTAAATCTCTTATGTGTACCCCTTCAATTGAGCGGCAAGAGCCTTTAATTTCACCATTATCACCTCGGGCAAAAACAACCGTAGGACGATGGTATTGCTCTTTCAGGCGGCCAGCCAAAATACCAATGACACCTTGATGCCAGTCATGTTGATACAAACACACTGCATCCGGTACACTTTGGCTGCTCAGCACTAAGCGCTCTAACACCGCTTGCGCTTCTTGTTGCATACCTTGTTCAATTTCTCGCCGTTCATGATTCAAGCTATCTAGTTCACTGGCAATTCTGCGCGCCTGATTAGCATCTTTTGATAACAAACACGCTATGCCTAAGCTCATGTCATCAAGTCGACCCGCTGCGTTTAGGCGAGGTGCCAGAGAAAACCCAAAATCACTGGCTGTGAGCCTAGCGGCATTGCGATTGGCAACCTCTATCAAAGCTTCAATACCGGGACGTGTATGACCACTGCGAATACGTGCAAGCCCCTGATATACCAAAGTTCGATTATTTGCATCTAATGCCACCACATCTGCTACAGTTCCAAGGGCAACCACATCGAGTAAAGAGGCTAAGTTTGGCTCTGGTTGCCCTAAGTTAGCAAAGTGATTTTGTTCTCTCAGTGTATGGCGCAGTGCAATTAGCAAATAAAACGCCACACCAACCCCAGCAATCGACTTTGAGGGAAACTGGCAAGCATGTTGGTTAGGATTTACTATCGCATCGGCATTAGGTAGGTGCTCGCCTTGTAAGTGATGATCCGTCACAATAACGTCAATACCCGCTTGCTTTACAATTTCAATACCCGCAATACAAGAAATTCCATTATCAACGGTGATCACAAGTTCCGGCTTTATTTGCACTATTTGCTCTGCAAGTGCAGGACTTAAACCATACCCAAGACTGAATCTATCTGGCACCAAATAGTCCACATTCTGATAACCTAATTGTGCTAACCCTTCCATTAATACAGTGGTGCTAGTTGCCCCATCAGCATCAAAGTCACCCACAATTAGTATGTTAGATTGTGCATACAACGCTGATTGCAAAATATCGCAGGCTTTTTCAATGTCTTTGAATAAGCGAAAATCGAGCAATGTGCTGGCACGATTATCTAACTCTTCTGCTGACTGCACACCACGGCTAGCATAAATCTGCCTTATAACCGGATGTAAATGACTTGGCAGGTGACTATCGTCAACATACTGGCGAGATTTAATATGGGTATTCATGAACAGCTCAACTTTAAATTAAAGACAATAAAAAAGGCCTAACGGCCTTTTTTATAATGCCTGTATTATACTCTTAATTACGACTTTTTACCTTCAGCATTGAGCATCTTTGATAACTCAGCTGCAGGCTGGTAACCCGGGATCAAAGTACCGTCATCAAGAATAATCGCTGGAGTGCCTGATAAACCAAAGCTTTGTCCAAGTTGGTAATGTTCTGCCACCGGCGCACTGCAATTTTCCACTTTAGCGACATCTTGCCCTGCTTTAGCATCTGTTAATGCTTGCGCTGCGTCTTTTGCACACCACACATTACGTAAATCTTCATAGCCTGAACCTCTTAGTCCACCACGCGGATAGGCTAAATATTTTACGGTGATCCCAGCTGACAAATAGTCATCTAATTCTCTGTGTAATTTACGACAATAACCACAAGTAATATCAGTAAATACCGTAATTTGATGCTTTTCGTTTTCTGCTTTATACACAATCATTGAGTCTTGATACTGTGAAACCCCTTCTTTACGTACGCCACTAAGTGCATTTTCAGTGACATTTGTGCGAGTTTCTAGATTGATCATGTTACCCTGCATGAGGTACTTACCATCGGGGCTGGCATATAAAACACCTTTATTGGTCAATACTGTTTTTAGACCAGGGATTGGGCTGCCTTCAACACTGTTTACTATTATACCCAACTTCGCAAAGCTCTCTGCAATTGGCTCAATGGCCATAGGTGCCATCATCAATGGAGCCACTTCTGTTGTCTCTGGTGCTGCATTAGCAAATGCCGAGAAACTACAGGCTACTGCCACTGAAAACATTAATTTTTTCATATCTATCTCTTAAAGTTATTATCTTATTTCCCCAGTAGACCGGAAATTTTCAATAAAATTCCATCAAGCTCTAGGATGATGCTGCTGATGTAAACTTTTTAATCGCTCACTCGCAACATGCGTATAAATCTGTGTGGTCGACAAGTCGCTATGTCCCAACATCATCTGTACGACTCGTAAATCTGCGCCATGATTCAACAAGTGTGTTGCAAAAGCATGACGTAATGTATGTGGAGATAATGGCGACATCACTTGAGCCAAAATAGCATAGTGTTTAATACGATGCCAAAAAGTTTGCCGGGTCATTCCCGTGCCGCGCTTTGATGGAAACACAAAATCGGTGGCATGTTTGACCATATCAGGTCGCCCAACCTTTAAAAACTGTTCAATATAATGCAACGCTTCTTCACCCATGGGCACAAGTCGCTCCTTGCCACCTTTGCCTTTTACTAGTACCACTGCTTGGCGTAAATTTATTTGCTCCATTCGCAAACCAACTAACTCAGTTACTCGCAGCCCCGTAGCATACAACAATTCCAACATGGCTTTATCTCGAAGCCCCATCGCATCGTCCAAGTCAGGTGCATCAAGTAACGCTTCAACTTCTTGCTCTGTTAGCGTTTTAGGTAATGACTGCGTTGTTTTAGGTTGTGCAATATTTAACAGTGGTGTGCTCGCAATTCGTTTTTCTCTGACAAAGAATAAATAAAAACGCTTTAAAGCACTAATTGCTCTCGCTGTACTGCGTGCTTTTAAGCCCAAATCATGACGATGTGCCAAATAAGATTCAATCAGCTCGCTTTGCACTTCTAACAATGTTTGCTTAGATGTTTGTTGAATAAATCGCGCGAATTTTTCCAAGTCACTGCGATAAGCAGACAAGGTATTCTCGCTCAAGCCTTGCTCAAGATATAAAGAGTCCAAAAATACTTCAATATATTGAGCATTATCACTGTTTAAGGGGATGTTAGGGTGTAGTTCGCTCACAGGCTTCCTGTATCAATTTGCTGCATCATAAGGTAGACTTCGCGCCTATCATATCAGTCAATCAATAAGTGATAAATAGCATGCAAATAGGGTTATTTTACGGTTCAACGACTTGCTATACCGAAATGGCAGCGGAGAAAATCAAAGATATTATCGGTGATGATATCGTTTCATTACACAATATTAAAGATGAACCGCTCACTAATGCCCAGCAATATGACTTTTTGATTTTTGGTATTTCCACTTGGGACTTTGGCGAGTTGCAAGAAGATTGGGAATCACGCTGGGATGATATTGACGGCGTAAATTTAGCAGGTAAAACCATTGCTTTATTTGGTATGGGTGATCAACAAGGCTACGGACAATGGTTTCAAGATGCTTTGGGCATGTTGCACGATAAAATTGTCCCACAAGACGTGCAATTTTTAGGGTATTGGCCTAATACGACAGACTATGAATTTGAGGCTTCTAAAGCCCTCACTGACGATAAAAAGCACTTTGTCGGCCTTGCCCTTGATGAAGATAGCCAATATGAAAAAAGCGATGAACGTATTGCCACTTGGATCACGCAAATAATGACTGAATATAGCGACACGTTATAACTGACCATGTGCTTTATACCCAAGAAACTTCACGTAGCCATTTTTGCATGTGCGGATAACCAAGTTGTGGGTCTAACATTTCCCATGCACCGAGCAACGGAAAACCAAACCCTGTATTGTTTGAAAACGCGTTGATTAGACTCTGGCTCTGACCTTTGTAACCATGTGGATGAAAAACAACATCTAGTGGCAACCCAATATATTCAATGGCTGCCACCGACCATGCAATGGCCGCCATTTCTTCCCCATGCATCCAATCTTTATTGCGGCCACTTTGGTAGACATTATCACTGAGTAAATGCCGCTCGGTGGGTTCACAAACAGCAATATGACCAGCTTCATGTAAAATATCCCCTGGATATAACAGCTTTTGGGTGTCTATCTGTAATATTCCCTTCTCTAACCTAAGCCCAGGC
The DNA here is from genome assembly GCF_945859825.1 of Pseudoalteromonas holothuriae. Taxonomy (GTDB): domain Bacteria; phylum Pseudomonadota; class Gammaproteobacteria; order Enterobacterales; family Alteromonadaceae; genus Pseudoalteromonas; species Pseudoalteromonas holothuriae. The sequence goes on along the minus strand of NZ_CAMAPC010000001.1, from coordinate 222,033 downwards.
AAAAAAGTATGTTGCTCTATTTTACATAACTCCATTGGCAACTTAATGTGCTGTAAAAACTCTAAAATTTCTGTCGTATTCGCCTGCATGCACTTCCCTTTAATTAATTCTGCTTCACTCATTTATATCATGATTAAATAGATTAATGCGTCAAGCACTCTGTAATACAGTGTAATTTGCTTTTAGGTGATTGTGACTATACTTCAAAGAATCAGTTTACTGGTATGCAAGGAAGCTTGTTTATAACCTACCCTCATGGTCCTTTATAGCAGCTGTCTAGCCTCTTGTATTTAATGCAACCAGTAACTGCTGTTTTTAATCTACCTAGGGGCAAATCATGAAGTACATCAACCAAACCAATATAAAATGGCAAAAATATCTCTCAATTTTTGCCTATAGCTTAATTCTAGTACTACCCGCTCATCAAGCAGTCAGTAAACCAACACACAGCAGCACACAATGTACTGCACCTGCAAATTGGTTTACAGGTGATCCCGGTATTCCCTCAGAAGTGCCTAATAATGGTGATACTTTTTGTGATTTCTATCACTTTACTTGGCAATCTTTTATCAGCTTAATGTCAACCTATAAGAGCACACCAACCAGCCCAGAAAATAACGCTCAGAACCGTAATTTTTCCAACACACAAGATTACCCTGTGTATGAGTTAAACACCGATGGAACGCCTGCTAACTCATGTGATGGGCAAATCAGCGGCATCACATTAAAAAATGCACTGGCAAAAGGAGATAGCTTCATCCATGGTGAAGCAGGAGGCGGTGACGTCATTTTCGATCAAGCAGGTAATATCGCTTACTATGATATGCGCTTTAGTCGTAATATGTGTGATGATGCACAAAGCATTAAAGATAGTACCAATTTCCCAGGTGGCACCACAGAGCTTAAAACAGCTTGGAAAGTACTGACTCAATCAGACAACACAGCTGATTATTTAGTCTGGAAAAACCCAATAGGTACACCTAACAACACTACCCTTGGTTTAATTGGGTTTCATTTTGCAATCGCCACGCCCGATCATCCAGAATTTATTTGGGCTACGTTTGAGCACAATAAAAACGCCCCTGATTGCGACAAACCCAGCACCAACAAAGGTTGGTCATTTATCAGTGAATCTTGCTCAACAGCACTGCAAACAGGCAACAACAAATCCATCGCTAAATGCTTAAATCAGGCAAAACCAAATGATGAACTCACAGGTGTACCCACCGAAATCTGTCGTGTATACCCTTATGGTACTGACTCGAGCGACTCAAATGCCAAGGAGAATGTGAGTGATATTGTTGCTATGAATCAAAGTGTACATAGTCAGCTTGACGGTGCAATGAGCGTGTTTAAAAACTATTTTAACGTCGGCGCTATTTGGGTTCATGATATCAACGATGACTCCAGCGTAAATGGCGATGTAACCAACCAACGCGGATCACTACGTTTAGCCAATACCGTTGCCGAAACAACTTTTCAATGGGTAGATACAAACCCAAAAACTAACGGCGGATTTGCTTCTAACTGCTTTGGCTGTCACAGCTATGCTGGTGAGAAAACCAACAAAAATAAAAATACCACATCAGGGCAACTCAGCCATATTTTCAACAATATCGTAGTTGGTACGGGAAGCTGCGTTGATGTTCAGGCTGGACCAATTGAAAGCCAACAAGGTGCGGTTAAAAAATGTAGTAGCAACGCTCAGCCTAAAGGAGTGTGCCCAAACTTAGGCTTAACTTGGAACGGTCAATGGACAACAACCAAAGATGGTGAAATGTCAGTATGTGGATGTTGTCAATGACCTAACATCCTAGGGTCTGAGCCATTACGATTTGCGTAATGGCTCCTTTGCACTTTGAGTGGATGCTGCATTATGAAAATACTGTTCTACCCGCAATACCCCGATAAAGAATATTACTCTATCACCCATATCATCAATAGCATGCACTACCATGTTACCAGAGACCTAACCTCTCACTTCGATATTGCATTTCTTTGGCAAGACAGTACTCAGCTTAGCTGTCCTGTCGATTTAGTAAATACATGTCGTCACCAAACAATCATCAATCAACACTGTATTGATATTAGTAAAGTGAAAGTTGAGCTATTACACATTGACGTGTTTGGTTATGGCTGTTTTGTAGATCCATTGACACATAAAGGGCTATGTGTTGAAAAACCGAACGATAATGGAGTGAAGGGGGGACATGTGATCAGCACACCCATTACTCGCAAACATAAAGACAACGTTTATCAAGCACTCATTGACTCAACTATTGACGAGTATCAGCAAGAGTTTCGAGTGCCCATTATTTTTGGTGAAATACCCATCGTTTACTTAATACGGCAAGTGCCGGCAACACAAAAACTTGATAACAGAGCGCAGCTTCCCCCTAAACTCATCGCTACTAACACCGTGTTTAGCGCTCAAGAGCAGCAAAACATCCTTAAGTTCTGTAGGTTAATCGGTTTAGATTTTGGTGAATTAGACATTGTAAGGTGCAGGCATAGCCAAAGGCTTTATATTCTCGATGCCAATAAAACCCCCGCAGGCTACGGTATGCTGAACTACTTTTTATGGCAAAGCCAAGACAAAAAAGCCGCGCTAGCTACTTTATCTGTTACTTTTGACGGTGCGGTAAAAAAATTAATTAATAATCAACCTGCACCCCGATCTGCTTTTTTGGAGTCACCAACTCATGAATAGACCCTATTGTCTTGCCACAGTTACCTGCGATAACTTCGCTACAGGCACTGAGATTTTACTGTATAGCTTTTTAAAATATAACGCTTGGTTTAACGGCGACATTGTGATTTTTATTGATAAGCTCAGCTCTTCTAACCAAACAAAGTTAAGTGCACATTACCCAGTCAAATTTATAAAGCGTACCAACCAAGTAGAGCAAGCTATCACGAGGTTACGCGCCCATTTACCACAACTGCGTAGCGACTTGCATTTACGCTTACTCTCCATAGAAACTTTGCGCCTAGCGCAATACGAAAAAGTGGTTTTCTTAGACAGCGACGGTATGTGTTGTAAAGATATGCATGATGTATTTTTAAATACAACTGAATTTGTAGCCGCACGCGATGGTTTTGCTTATGAGCATGAAGCCAACAAGTTACTAGAAAAAAGTGATTACCCGCTATTGCAGATCCCCAATAGCTATGGACAAAGTAATTTCACTAACACTTTTAATTCTGGCTTTATGGCCATCAACAACACCTATCTTAATAAAATACATTATGAGGGCGTCGTTAAGCTCATTGACGACATCGCACTGTGGCGAGACTTTGGCCTAAAAGGATTTACGGATCAAATGCTTTTAAATATATATTTTAAAGACAAAGTAACACTCGTTGACGGCCGTTATAACTTTATGCCATTTATTGAGCAATACATTCATACATTAGACAAAGTAACAGTGTTAGATGCTAAATTTATTCACTTTGCAGGGCTCATTAAGCCTTGGTTTAATTACAATGAACAAGAAATACTTGAGCTAGCCCCTCATTACCTTAAATACATACAGCTGTGGCGGGATATATGGAAAGAATGCACCTTAGCTGATGACCCACAATTTGCAGCGCGCAGTATTACCCAACAATATCATTGGACGGAACAACATGGGGCAAGTAAACCTGTCAGCATCCATAAGTTGTCTGTTTGACAATAAAGTCATGATAAAAAAGGAGTGCATCGCACTCCTTTACATACATAACAATGTACTTATTTGCTTTGTGTTGCCATATACTTTTGTGCCGCTGCACTTAAACTCGGGCCTGACTGGTCAAACGGGTCGGCTTCGAAACCGCCCTTACTTTCTAAGTTCTTGGTAGAGATTAAAAAACTAAAAATACTGCTCGTCGTCCCATCTGCGTTTTTATATTTAGATTGCCCATGGCAACCCATACAACCCCCCATCACAATCGAGTTTTGCTGCGCATGGCTAACTCCCGGTACAACTAAGTTTGGTACATTCTGGATATTCTCAGCTGAGGCACCTGATCTGGGGTTTGGAAAGCAGAAAAACTTCGTTTTCTTCGCATTATTATCTTTATCCACTGGAGGTAACTGATCACACTTAGCATTTTTAGACGTTTGATATATAGGCCCTGGTGCACCACCTTTAAATAGTTGTATACCAGGCTGGCTACTTTCTATCACGTTATTCGCCAAAAAAAAGTCTTGTGTTAACGGGTTAGCTTGCTGCGCAACGCTGGCATCTTCATTTGCAGGCAGTGGCTGCACGCCTTTCAACTGGTAGTATTGCCACACTGAGTTCGTAAACTGTCCAGATTGCGCCATTGCATTTTTAACTTCTTGATTCACACTCATCACCGCTTTGGTAATGGTTGGCGGTTGTAATACCTTAATTGGGCCAGCTGACGTAGGCGTTAGCTGTGTAAAGCTACCATTAATAAATTCATAGCCATTTTGCGCAGTAATATCACCTTGTTGAGGCAGTGGCAACTGTACAAGATTAGTGCCTGTATTAACAATAACATGCGGGGTCGATGAGACAGTGCCTTGATAACTCATTTGATTATAGGTTGTGTAATAATATAACCCAGTATCAGCGCCATTGGGCTTTTTCAAATTATCAACATGCTCAAAGGTAGAAAACACGAAAGACTCATAATTTTCCATTTTCCGGATAATATGCAGGCCAATTAACCCAAAAGTTGCGACATGAGCTTCAGCCTCCTCATTTTCTCCCTTGTAATACAAAGCCTCAGCAGTGTGATAACGCCCTGATTGAGCCAAATCATCGCTTAGTACCCGCCAAGCCGCTTTTATCTCGATGGTTTCATTGGGCAAATCAAAACTGGCAAGCGCCTTACCCGGTGTTACATTCAATCCTTTAATATAGTCATATTCTGTTTGATTTACTTTAGCCTCAAATAAAATTTCATAATCATCTGCGGGGTTTTGTGAGGGCGTACTGCCATTTTTTGGAAAGAAAATTTTATTTTGCCCAATCTGAGAGTTTTCATCTAGATTATTAAACCTTGCTTGGCTTGAAGGCACCGTTAAATTGGTAAATGCATATGCAGGCAATAATGTCGGAAAATCACCACTGGCTTTTGCATTTTTTGGAAATAATTCAGAGCGATGCGCATAACTTTCCCAAACCAAAATATTATTACTGAAGTTATCCGTTGAACTCTTACCTGCGTGATAAAAACGTGGATTACCTGATGTTACAAAGTTTTCAGTCGGGTCTACACTGCCTCTAACAATAGGAGAAATACCACTTTGCGCTGCGCTGGCTTTTTTAGCTGGTGAATTTAAATAAATAAACTGACGCCAAGCAAAACGCGCAAATTCTTCGTGGCTAATTGGGTTATTTAGTTGATACTCTGGTGGTGGTGCGGGCAACTGTGCTGGGGTTGCTGTTAAATCAGTTGGTGTTATGGCTGTTCCACCGGGAAAGCTTTGTGCTACTGAGAAGCCACTGATAACCAGTGCGCCAGACAATATCACATAAGATATTAGCTTAGATAAGCTTTTTACTTGCGTATTCATATTCAGTTCCTTGTTATCGTAACGGTTACCTAACCCTGAGTATTAAACCATTGCAGTGATAGGCTAGTATCATTGTAATCTGGTTCTGAACCACCTTGGTCGTCAGTGGCAAATAATGTACCGCCACCATAGACAATGCCATTTAAGTCAAATTCGACCGTGCTCGCTGCAACCAAAGACGTTTGGCTACCACTATTTTTAAACTGAATTTGATACCCTGCTTGCATGGTAAACTTGCCATTTCCATTTGCGAATAAGTTAACGCTAGTGCCCTCCCCAGTGATAGGGAAAGTATGCGATTGACCATCAAAGGTGTGAAATGTGATTGGCATTCCTTGGGCATCAATAATTTGTACCTGCTGCGTAAATTGCGCTTGATGCGTAGCACAAAAAACAACGAGCTTACCTGCTGGAATTGCCAGTGTTTGTGGGGCTGACCAATTAGACATGTTAATTTCCTCTTCAACAATGCGATTGAATGAACATTGTGCTCATTTTGGTATCAATAAGCGTCTGTTGTTTGCTTATTGTATTTACAGGCACAGCGCTACACTTTTTATCACGCTGACTTCGCATGTATTCCTTTTGAAAACTTGCGCTACTGATAGTCATAAAGCACTGAGCGCATATCTCCAGATTTTTTAATTTGAATTAATGTTTGTTGCTGCCATGCATAAATGCCTTGGCAAGGATGAATAAATGGCTGTTTCAGTACATTGCTATAACCACCCATATATTGAAATACAATGAAATCCCCTGCCTGCACCCCGCCTTGCACATCGGTACATATCACATCTTTTTCTATGCAAGTGTTACCCACAATATCGAATACTTCATTCACATCATTTAATGGCCCATTATTGGGGCAGCGAATAATCTGGATGGGTAACGTCTCACCTTGCCATTTGTGATTCACGTTGTGATTACTGCCATTGATGAGGACCAGCGTTCGACCACCACACTTTTTCACCTCAAGTACGGGGGCTACAAACACCATACAATTTGCCACCAGCGCAGTACCTGGCTCAAGTAATAATAAGGGCGGTGTTGATGATTGTGATGGTGGATACTGTGTATTCATCACTGAGCAAATAACTTCAGCATATTGCTCAATACTCACCGTGCCATTTTCATATTGAGCAGCTAAAGAGGTAGGCATTTGTCCAAAAAATCCTCCGCCCACATTTATAAAGTTAGGGTAACGATGTTCAAAGAAGGTCCAACTGGCTTTCGCAAGCCCCTTAATACGCGACTCAAAAGAGCTCAGACTGCGCGATGAGTTAGAGTAATGGCTATGAAAACCAATTATGTCACAGTTTTTTACTGTATTTTGCCACTGCCTTAGCTTGTCGAAATTGGCTTCATCACTTTCAATTCCAAAGCGAGAATAACCGCCTTCAGCAATAGGGTAAGATAGACGAATACCGATTTTAAACTGACGTTCGCCATAACGCTCACAAATGCTTTTCACCATATCTAACAAATACCAAGCATCAACATTAAAGCAGGCACCATCTAACAATACGGCCTCAACAAACTGCAGGTTATGTACCGGGCCATTGACAATCACTTGAGATGGTGGGTAACCCACTTCTTTCGTGGCTATCTCATACTCCATTTGCGATACCACTTCAGCAAAACAACCCAGCTCTTTGAGGTGTTTGCAAAGTGCAGGGGTATAATTAGTTTTAAATGAATAGGCGACTTGGCAAGATTCATACAACGGTGTAAAACTAGTACGTAAGGTGTGATAGTTCAACGTCACTTTGTCTAAATCTAGCAAGTAAAACGCATTATCTTCAATCTTTGCAATATCTTGTAACTGTGAATAATTTAGTTGCTCTAGCCTATTTGGAGAACTTGAAAAATCAGCAACAGATATACCTGCATATTCCTTATACGACGTCATCGTTCGCCCCTTAAATTAAATACCTTTGTGTGGCTTGTTGCCATAACCCTTGTGCTTTAAGTAGTGCAACCAAAACTTCACGAACAGCACCGTGCCCACCATTTGCATTGGTTATCCAATGGGCAGCTTCTTTAGCTTCAGGGGTTGCATCTGCTGGACATACCGCCACACCAACCAAACGCATTACGGGAATATCCATTAAATCATCACCCATATACAAACATTGCTCTGCGCTCAGTTGATAGGTCTCTAACAATCGCGTAAATGCATTCAACTTTACAATTTCACCAAAGTAGCATGGCGCCATACCCAACTCGTCAGCATGCTCTGTATTCGCTGGGTCTGCACGACCAGAAATAATCCCAACAGGTAGCCCTTCCCTGATTGTCATACGTATCAGATGGTCATCTTGAGAGTGGAAAAATTTGACTCTTTGCTCAGCTTGGTACCCGACAAGCCCATTAGTCATAACTCCATCAACATCAAGTATGACCATCCGAATTTTCTTTGCATTTTCAATATTCATACAGCCTCTATTAACTATCTATGCTTGTCAGTTGCGCCTGAATTGACGGTGTACTTTGGTGTAACAATTCTTGGTAATTAGTCACAACCTCGCGCAAGTCTTTAGGTGTTTGTTTACGACTTTGCGCCATTAAAGGTAACTCACGCATAGCAAGAAACTGTAATATCGCCATTTGCTGCGACGCAGTCTTTAGTGCTTCATACTCAGCTTCACACCAAGTTTGTCCTGAGGCGCTCAATATGCTGCGAATATGTTGGTAGTAAGCATGATTAAAGGTTATATCTGACTCAAGGTGCTCAAGCTCCACCTTAACCTGACAACGTGTAGCAGGTGGTAAAGCACTATACTCTTCCCATACACCACTTTGCTGCGCTATCAACTTTGAAACATGCACCTTAAGCTGATTGTTACGCACTAAGAGTATTTTTTTTACCCGCTTATCTGATAACACTTGCTCAAATACCCGCTCGTTTTGACGATGTGTCATTTTAAAGCCGACAGCTTTGTGCTCTAAACTGCTTTGCCAAAGTCGCTTAAGACACTCTAAAGGTTGCTTATCTCGATGCTCCAAACTATCAGCCAAACGAAAATGGCTGCCTCGTAAAGGTAACGCGTAAAAAAGGCCATTTGGATTGTAAATTTCGTGATGACACAAAATATCAGGGTGAGAGTGCAGCATGCTAGCAAGCATATTACTGCCACTACGAGGCGCAGCTAAAATCACGAAACGAGCAGGGTTATCGCTACACATAAGCTGGCTCTAAAACTTTCTGTGTCATTGAGCGCAGACTATTAACAGTCACGAGCGATTTGGGGTCAACCAGATAAATAGCACCATCATAAGAGGCTGCAGCCAAATACTCACCATGGCGCACAACTGCACTAATACCATTTTTTGCAATCGTATTTCGTTGTATCTCGCCAGTACTAAGGTCGACTTTTAAAAGTTCCCCCCAGTAATTTGTGACAATGACAACCTCTGAGCTCAGAAATAACATACTCTTTGGCGAGCGTTGCCCTAAATGAATACAGTGGTATAGCTTGCCATCTTCAATGCCGTGCACCTTCAAAATAAAGTCGCGCCCCGCACTTGCAACAAATTGTCCACAAGGGTCTATCGCAACGTCATCAATAATGGCTGTATGCCCCAAATAACGCTGTAGAATATTACCTGCAAAATCCCAACTAACTAATGCCCCTTCAGCACAACAACTCACGCCTAGCGCCTTAGTTGGGTGAAGCGCTAAAGCTTTCACTGCATTATCATGAGCCGTAATTTTGTTAATTTGTCTACCATCACTGGCTAAGTGGGCAATTTTTCCACTATAGCAAGCCACGAATAAATCACCTTCATACCCCTCATGCTGTGCTGTCACAATAGTATTAATGGGCCCTTCATTTAAAGTGACACAGGCTTGCTCATGCAGCGCCTGCTGGGTACGTTCAAATAAATACAAGCTTTGATTATGTGCCCCCGTGATCACTTTTTGCATTTGCGGACAAAAGTGAACCGCATTCATCAAAACCCGCCCTGTTTGAGGAGCATACTGAATATGCCACTGTGCTTGGTCTATGCTCAGTGATCCAACTCGAACGATACCGTCATCGCTGACTGCCACAATTGACTCATCTCCTTTAGAGGAAATATCATTAAAGCAAGCATTGCCCCGTGCATGGTTTGCTCCTAGGTGGTGTGTGCATTTCCCTGTGTGTACATCCCAAACAAATACTGTGCCATCAAAGCTGCCTGCCAGCACACTCTGACCATCTGACGACCAATTAAAAGAGCGCTCCCATAGCGTGTTTTTACTTTCTAGTTGCTGACGCTGCGAAAAGTTTTGATTATCCCAAATCAAAATACGCTGATCATAAGCAGCCGATAGAATATCGCCATTAACGGGTGAAACCGCTACTTTTTTAATGGCAGAGCTATGACCCGCTAACTGGGCTACGAGTGCATGGGTAGTCAGATCAAAAACACGTACTAAGCCGTCATCACAGCCAAGCACTAATCGGTGATTTAATTCATCAATCGCACAGCTGTCAGTTTCCGTAGTAAATGGGCCTATCTTGGCAAGTTGATCACCCGTTTCAATATCCCATACACGCAATGTCATATCATCTCCAGATGTATACAACTTGCCGTCAAAATAATTAATAGACAGCACATCTTTTTGATGCCCCAAGATGACGCGCTGTATGGCACCTGTCTGTAAATCCCAAACAATAATTCGCCAATCTCTAGACACTGAAGCACCTAAGTGCTCATCAATAAAAACAAAATCTTCTACATCATCTGAATGGCCTTTAAGTACCATTTTTAAGCTTTTATCTTTTAAGTTCCATAAATACACGTTGTAATCAGATGAGGTGCTTGCTGCGATAGTGCCTGTTTTATTGACTGTGACTCGATTTACTAAATGTTCGTGGTAGCCTAGTAGCTCAACTTCCTCAGTATCTATATCAAACAAAGCCACGGCACTGTCGTACCCTGAAGTAATAATTTTACTACTGTCGCCCACTTGAACAGCGCAAGTAACTGGACCACGATGATGTAAAAAAGTATCAGACACTTTCATAACGCATTCCTTTTCTAAAATTGAATATCTAAGCAAGACAATTGCTGGGGGTTAAGCTCACCCCCTGTTTGTTTTTGAAATAACCGGCTATAAGCTAATGCCGTTAACCCATTTACAGCACAGTTATGATGGTCAGCTCCATTAACTCGGCACTCGCCTGCAGCAGTTGCCAAAGCATTCACCCAGTCGCCGTAAATGCAGTGGCGTTGTTCAGCACTAAAGTGCCAATGGCTATAAATAGTAAAGAAAGCGTTACTCCACCAAATGTAACTATTGCCCGATATTTTGATTTCATCGAAAAGTGCCTGTTTATTTTGCAATAGATCCACATGTATAAAACGATGCTCTAGCGCGCTAAACTTTTGCCACATTTTTTTGAAATTATCGGCTCCGCCCCAGCGGGTTAGCTCTGCTTGCCAAAGCCGCTCAAGATCCTGCCAGTCAATATTAGTTGTATTGGTGTTGTGCCATAGTTGATAAAAGGTGTGGGGTTCTGGAAACTGTTGAAATACCTGTTTAACAAATGTTGTAAAGTCTTCACCATTCCAGTGCTCAACAATATATTGACGCACAGCTAAAGCCTGTTTGCTGTAATCAAATAACACAACTTTACTACTTGCGTGAAAACCATGCGCAGCTAAAATACGATAGGCTTTAAAACCTGCTGCTACACTAAATACCGTATCAAGCGGTTGCCCTTTGACTTCATTATCAACGTCATCATATGATTCAATATTTAATAAAAACACGCCTTTTTTTGCGCTTTGGATTTGCTTTTGAGCACGATTTAAAAATGTTTGCTGTGTTGCGGCTAAATTAGGCTCACCTGTAAAAGCGGTATTGATGTTACGCAAACGCGCTGCAAAAGCTTGATTACTCTGCGATACATTTAGATCGAAGCGATTGTAATTGATGTCTTCTGAGAACGCTCTAACAACAAGTTGATGTTGGTAACTACTCAGAAGAAATTGCCACCCTCGAATGTCACAAGGCTTAGTTTTTTTCTGCCATAGAGTCTGTACACTCATCGACTGCGCAGGGCTTGCACAGAGTACCTCCCTTGGTTGCCAATCAATCTCACCAAACGAAGGCTGGCCCAACTTTTTATATTGAGATAAGTTAATCAGTATACAGCTTGTTTCAATGCCCAACGTATTGTTTTCTGAACAATACAGCTGCCCTGCAATCAAAAAGTCATTGTAATCACACAGTTTTTGTATACTTTGATGGAAACCTTGACGATGCCAGTGTGGTAAATACCACTGCTCATCTATCACATGTCCTACTGACTGAATAAGGCAATACTGTGCGTTTTTGGCTATTGCCATAATCAGTAGCTGCTCTATATCCGACGCCTCAACTATCTCTTCGCGATAGCCATAGCGTGAAAACGCGATTGTGAACTCTCTGAGTTTCGTTTGAAATTCATCTAGCTGTTCACCATCGGGGGTCAACAAACCAAAAATGAGCTTACTCATATGCAAGCTCCTGTACGGCTTTTATTTCACAGCTTAATTTAGGTTGGGTAACACTTAGCAAAATACCATCACCAAAAGCTTGCGCTTCTATTTGGTCGGGATAAATACCTTTTAATACCTCTGTGGCAATATTTACAGCAAGACAAATCGACGTTGTTCTGACATAAATAGTAATAAGATCAAATAGTCGTTGCTCTATAAACGATTGAATTAACGTCACCCCACCTTCAACTAACATACTACTGACTTTATTATTGCGAAGTTGCGCCAATGGCAACGCTAACTGGTAGCTGTCAGCATTTATTTGTGTCAAATGCTTCGCAGTCACATTACTTGATTGACCCACTAAAAAAGTCGAGCGCTGTATGTTTGCTTGATCTATATTGAGCCCTCTTAATAGAGCCGATTTTTTACCCGAGAAAATAACTCTATCAGGCTGACGCAGAGGCTTTCGGCCAAGCACTTCCTCTCGTACTGTCAACTTTGGATTATCGTTAAGCCACGTATTTGCACCAACGGCTATCGCATCATATTTTTGTCTCAGTTCATGTACGCGTTGCCAATCAGCACTACAAGATACAGGCAACGCATCGCCATTAGAGCAGCTAGTATTAGCATTGCCATCAATCGCAAAATTAATATGTACAAAAGGTCTATCGTTTGCGACTATTTCACAATCTTGAGGCTGTAAATGATAATCACCCAGCATATGTCCCATTTGACGTCGCTTGGTATCTAAATAACTAATCGCGTGTGACGTTGGATCACTGGGTACTGGCACCCTGCCTGACACTTTAACCCCAAGCTCCTCTAGTTGTTTGATCTTGACAGGGTTATTAGTCAAAAGGCGAACTGACGATAACTTATGCAACTGCAATATCTGCGCTGCATCGTCATAAGTTCTGGCGTCAATTGGTAAGTTAAGTAAGGTGTTTGCTTCTATCGTATCATAGCCCTGCTCTTGCAATGCATAGGCTTTGATCTTGTTACTTAGCCCTATTCCTCGGCCCTCCTGAGGTAGGTAAATAACCATGCCTTGATGGCGCTCTATGTAAGCAAGCGCAAAGTCTAACTGCTGCTTACAATCACACTTCAACGACCCCAATGTCTCAGCAGTAAAACATGCAGAGTGCATTCTAACGGGTAAATCACGACGACCTTCCAACTCACCTTTGCATATTGCAGTAATCTCTTCGCCTTTATCGTTACGATAAATCTTTACATCAAACGAGCCTAATTGAGTTGGTAACGTCGTGCTAGCAGTTAAAATCATAACGCTTACTCCTTTAATCTACCCATCAGCAACTTGCACACAGCCGCGGGGTGCTCTGACAGTCCCCACACTTAAATTAGGATTGCGAAACACTTTTTTAACAATGAACTTTGACTTTAGTTCAAAGTAATAGAAAATAAATTACAGCCGCTTACAGGGCGCGATGACACTTGTATTAATGGCATTGTGTAAGGAGTTTTAGATAATGGGCTTACACCCTATTTAGTTACATTTTTAAATAAAAATCTTTGCATAGTGCAATATACTCAGGGCTATAATTGCGCGTATGTTGATAAATACACAATGACTGTACTTGAGGGCTTTGTGGCTTACAAAAACCCAATTCCATTAGGCTACGAGTCGGTGCTTTTTCAGAGGTGCTAGATACTAAACCATGGCGTAATAAGAAAAGTTGAGCCGACTTGGCCATAGCAACAAACTGCTCTGCCTCTTTACATGGCAAGATAAACACTAATCTAGACGTACGGTGACTGACTTTTATAAAAGCCTCAAGCAGTGCTTGAAAGCTCAAGCTATCGGTATGACGTGCAATATTTCTTGACTGATTTTGTCCCTTTAAGCTGTCATTGAAGTAAGGAGGGTTACATATCACTAAATCGTATTTAATGGTTGCACAGAAAGATTTAATATCAGTGTGATGTAATTGCACATCAGGCCAAGGGCTTTGTGCAATATTATTGCGCGCATCAGATATAGCGCCGCTATCAATTTCAACGGCATCTACATAGAGGTTTGGTTTACGCTGCTTACACATCAAAGACAGCAATCCGGTCCCACACCCGATATCTAAAACATGCTTGGTTTCTTGCAAATTTACCCAAGCTCCAAGCAATATGCCATCGGTTGAAACCTTCATTGCGGTGTTCAATTGTTGTACCTTAAATTGTTTAAATTCAAACCCAGACATGATTCACCTTTTCCAAAATAGACATCGCGCGTATAATTGCGTTCATTGTCCTTTATTTATGATGCGCTATGCAATTTTCTGAATTTGATCTCGATGGCAAAGTTTTGGCCGCCATTGACAAAATGGGCTACGAAACAGCCACCAGCATTCAACAACTCGCAATACCTGAAGCACTAAGAGGCCGTGACATTTTAGCTTCAGCGCCAACAGGAACGGGTAAAACAGCCGCCTTCTTGATCCCCGCAGTTCAGTACTTGCTTGACTTTCCGCGCAGAGATCCTGGTTTTGCGCGTGTCCTTATCATGACACCTACTCGAGAGCTTGCTTATCAAATACATGAGCAATGTCAGCTTCTCGCGACTAACACGCACTTGCGTATCGGGGTGGTAACGGGTGGGATCAATTATGGTAGCCACAAAGAAATCTTTGAAAAAAATAATGATATTCTGATAGCTACCCCTGGTCGACTAATGGAATATCTAGAAACTGAAAACTTCCATGCCGAGAATGTTGAGCTGCTTATTTTAGATGAAGCCGACAGAATGCTGGATTTAGGCTTTAAAAAAGAAATGCTACGCATTTGTGATGAAGCTAAAAATCGCCGTCAATGCTTTTTATTTTCGGCCACGCTAGAGGGCGACAGTGTAGAGCTATTTGCAGAGCGGATCCTAACTGATCCTGCCCTACTTGAGGCAGAATCATCACGTAAAGAAAAAGCGAAAATTCACCAATGGGTGCATTTAGCTGACGATTACAAGCATAAACTTGCAATGCTTACGCACCTTCTTAAAAATGATGAAGAAGTACACAAAGCCATCGTGTTTGTCAAAACCCGTGAGCGACTAGAACAACTTGTTGGTGAGCTCTATACCAATGACATCAAAACCACTTGGCTACGTGGCGAAATGCCTCAAGATAAACGTATGTCAGCTATGGCAAGCTTTCACAGTGGTAAAACACGTATTTTAATAGCGACAGATGTTGCTGCAAGAGGAATTGATGTACCTGACATCACCCATGTGATTAACTTTGATATGCCACGTACAGCTGATGTTTATGTTCATCGAATAGGTCGTACAGGGAGGGCGGGTAAAAAAGGCACCGCTATTTCATTAGTTGAAGCTCACGATGCCGCTATTTTGAAAAAAGTAGAGCGCTATACTGAACAAGGCTTAAAGCGACGTATTATCAAAGGAGTCGAGCCTCAACATAAAGAAGCCAAGCTGCCTAAGAAAAAGAAAGATCCGGTAAAAATCAAGGCCAAGAAAAAATTAAAGGCTAAGCAAAAGAAAAAGAAGTAACTTCGGCTACTTTAGATTGTACGCTCTTTAGAGACTGCCCATTGTTGGCGGTCTCTACAATGCTTTGCCAATATCCTTTTGCTACTGGCGATTACGCCTATCACTCCTTATTCAATATTATCCATATTCATTGTACTCAAATACCATCTGTGCTCACAACTTGCTCTATAAACGATATCAGCTGTGGCGGTAGTTTACGATAGGCTAATACTATCGACCGTGATATAGGCGTATCCAAAGCAATAGGAATAGTAGCCAGCTCATCATCCTTTGGAATATAAGACTGAGGAATAACAGCTACTCCAAAACCTAACTTCACCAAACCTTGCAATTGAAGGTCGTGAATCGCTTTTCCTTTGTACGTAATAAGCATGTTATTAACATGGATCAGGCGTTCAAACTCTTTTCGATTAGTGCAGTATGGCCTTTCAATAAATGTAAGTGATTTAAAATCATTGAGCGTGACCCTTTTATTTTTTGCAAGTTTATGGTCATGTCGAACCAACAGTTGATAACACTCTTGATTAAGCTGAATACTATTAAATTGTGTTGGTAAACGTTGTTCATCAATGATTGCTAATTGCGATTGCTCAACAGAGCTTGCAATCGAAAGACTAATATTATTATCCACTTGCTGGATAGACAGAATGATATTTGCGTAATGTTCAATATTAATATCCGGCTGCACATAGAGATAAAGTTCAGTTTTGTTGCTAGGTACAAACGCCGCGTGGAGTTGTTGATTTTGTAATAGTAAATCGCACGCTAGTGTATAAAGCATATGCCCTTGCTTTGTTGCTTTAATACCTTGCTTAGTACGTTCAAATAATATGACACCTAAAGTCGTTTCCAGCGCTTTTATTGCATGTGTAATAGATGGCTGAGCGATAAAGCAACGTGATGCTGCTGCCGTTATTGAGCCTTCTTCATAAGCGGCAACAAAATAGCGTAGTGGCTTTATTTCTATCATATAATTTATCTATACCTTGAAAATATAAACAATATTATACCTATGGATACGTAATTGCTAATTTAACCTCAAGTTTGAATAAGGGTTTTGAAATAGAAAATACCTTATAACTCACATTATTGAACTTATCCTAATCCGCTTAAATAAGTGATCTATTTTGAGACCATGAAACTTTATCGATAGCCTGGCAGGTATTTCGCTATGCTTTTGTTATAAGAGATAAATGTATAACGCAGCTAGTGTTAGATTTAGTTCCTAAAAATGATTAAGTATTATTGCAGGTTGGTGTTAAGGGTTCATTTTTAGCTAACCAAATAAGAGAGAAAATCTATGTATGAGCGAAATAGTGCAATTGCAATTCACCAGTTATTAAACCGATTTGAGCAAGGGGATATGACACTACTTGAATTTATTGCAGAAGATATTGATTTGAGAATTGATCATTATAAAGATGATGCCGATACATGCTGGCAACAGTGTAAAAATAAAGCTGATTTTATAACGCTACTGACCCGATTAGGTCAGGATATCTTTCCCAAAGGCACCACTATAAAATCATTAAATTCTCAACCGTTAGGGCCGGGTTGGTATTGCACAACATTTTGTCAATCATTCTGGTATGGTTTAGCTCAAAAAGACGTTGATAGCCAAACCTATATTATTTCTCACGAATCAAACGGTCAAATTGATTACTTTCGCGAACATGTCAGCACATTGGTTTATTCATGATGACAAACATAAACCTTTCACCGTGAATTAATAAAGTGAGTATTCACCATGTAATTATGATTCAACTATATCCATTGTTGTTGTTCTTGTGAAACAGTTAGTTCGCTATCCACTTCGCCGGTATGTGCGGTAGAGGCAGGCTCCACCATCAGAAAATGGGTATCAGGTGTGGCTTTTGGGCAATGCTCAACACCTTTAGGCACAACGTACATTTCACCGGGGTTGAGTACAATATTTTCTGTTTTTAATTGCAAAGTTAATTGCCCTTTAAACACGATAAATAGCTCGTCTTCATTATCGTGTTTATGCCAAACAAGCTCCCCATCTCCTTTGGCTATTTTCACTAATTGATGGTTTGATTCTGCAATAACTTTTGGTGTCCAGTACTCATCGAACTGTGAAAACTTATCTGCCAGATTAATTTTTTCCATGGGCTTTCCTCTTAGGCTGTTAGCTGGACCCATAATTACACCACCCACACTGAAAGTAAACCTTCATATCCTTAAATGTCATGAAGTAAGATAAGTCAAAAAGCTTGCAGTGAAATGGGTAAAATGAATAGTAAGAGGGAGTAAGTAGCCCAACAATGAGCTACTTTGTATTAGCTGTATAACTTCTCTGGCACACGATTAACTTTAATATGTACCGTCACTTCTTCTCTGTCGTGATACAAGTGCTTGGCTTGTAGCTCATAGTCCACTTCATATTTAGTCAACTGTTCATGAATGAGCGTTAAGCACTCATACACACTATCAAAACGCTTTTTCATTGGCAATTTTAGGTTAAATATTAATTCTTTAGCAAAAGCATTGACTATCCAATCAAGCATTAAGTTAGTAACCTTCAAAGGTTTTTCAACCATGTCGCACACTAACCAATTAACATTGCGTTTTTCTGGCAAGTATTTAAAACCATCTTCTGTGTAGTGCTTTACTTGCCCTGATTCCATGAGTGCATCATTCATCGGGCCGTTATCAATAGCAGCAACGAACATACCACGGCGCACTAATTGATAAGTCCAACCTCCAGGGCACGCGCCTAAATCGACCGCTCTCATTCCTGATTGCACACGCTGCTCAGCTTGCTCTTTTGGTACGAATACGTTAAACGCTTCATCCAATTTTAAAGTGGAACGACTCGGAGCATCACTGGGCATTCTTAAACGCGGGATCCCCATAAAAAACGGTGAGTTATTGCTACTCAATGAATACCCAACATAAGCCGTATCATTGGCTAAAAACAGCACATGTAACACAGGTTTTGCTGGCTTATAGTCTCTTGTCAGCTTATTGTGCTTCTCTAAACTTTTTGCCAATGGAGTAGAGAACTTTTTGCAAAACTTTGAAAGCTCCTTTCCCTCGTTGGTATCCGGAGTTTCGACTCGTAAATCACCACAAAGTGGAAAGTCATCAACCTGCGTTTTAACCGCACTGACTCGATCCTCAATATCCATATCATTAAGCAATGTGCCAGCAAACCACTGGCGAGCAAATACCAAGCTTTTAAAATTAATTTTTTTTATCAACAACTCGGCGTCATTTGGTGCAAAGCACTCAAATGTGACAAAACCGGTATTTGGTTTAGCCTTTACATAACCCGCAACTCCTTGCAAAGCAGCATGGTGGTTAATTTCCGCAGCAGCATCATTTTCAAACCCACTACGACAATAAATTACAACACTCGACATTTGAGCTCTCTTTTAAAATGAATGTTTGCTTATTTTGACTATCAAAACAAGCCACGCGGCAATAAAGCATACTCCTCCAATCGGAGTAATTGCCCCTAACCATTTAATACCGGTTATCGCTAATATGTATAAACTGCCGCTAAAAAGCAGTATGCCAACTATTAACAACCAGCCAGATATACTGACTTTAACACCCCATTTCATTAATAGCGCAACTGCAATCAACGCAAGGCCATGGGTCATTTGATACTCACTGGCGGTTTTAAAAATTCCCAATGCATATTCATCAAAGTGACGTTTTAAGCCGTGAGCTGCAAATGCGCCAAGAGCAACAGATAGCATACAAAATATACTTCCTGCGAGTAAAAATAGCTTAATCATGACTATACTCCTGCATAAACTGGGCGGCGTGTTTTGCTGCTTCAAGTAAATGTTCAGCTTCACGGTAACCACTTTTCTTACGTGGCTTAAGTGAGTGATCACCATCTGCAAACCATACAAAATCAGGTGTTTTATTGAATTGCATTGCTAACAACTCCGCTTTTGTTCCAAACGTATCACGCTCGCCTTGAAGCACTAAAAATGGACAAGGCATATCGACAAAATGTTCAGTCCGCAGCTTGAGTGGTTTACCCGGAGGATGAAATGGGTAACCCATTGCAATCACTCCTTTAACAGAGTCAAATCCTTGTGTAACTAACATTGAGGCCATTCTTCCCCCCATTGACTTACCACCAATAAATAATGGTAACTGTTTGTCAGCTTGCGCTAGTTGCTTGGCAAAATAAGCTAGCAACTTTGGGGCTCGTTCAGGTGGGCGACGCTTACCAAATGCTTTGGCTTGTTGCATATATTCAAAATCAAACAGCCCGACTTGAATGTTTAAATCACATAAATGTTGCGCCATTGTTTGCATAAAAGGCGAATCACAACCTGCTCCGGCTCCATGGGCGAAAATTAATTGGGCAATCGGTTGATTTGGTCTAAACCAGTGTATTGACATTACAGTTGCTCTTGCTCAACAAGACTGAGCATCCAGTCTCTAAATGAAACAATTTTACCTAATTCTGATTGCGCCTCGCGCAATACTAAGTAGTAGGCATTCTTACTCTCAAGCACATGATTGAATGGAATAATTAAACGCCCGGAGTCTAAATCAGGTTTAGCCAATACACTATTGCCTAACGCAACACCTTGACCATGTACAGCAGCTTGTAAAACCATTGAAGAGTGACTAAAAATTGGCCCTTGATTAACCTGAATATTACGTACGCCAGCGGTTTTCATCCACGCTTTCCATGCACGTCGAGTTGTATCATGAAGCAACGTATGCTGTGACAAATCACTTGGTTGATCTAGCGGCTTTGGACCATTAAGTAATAGTGGGCTACATAAAGGCACTAGGTATTCGGTATGAAGCTTATGGGTTTGCACACCACTCCAGTGTCCACGTCCATAATATATTGCCACATCAACATCATCTGTTAATGAATTTTCATCATGGTCTTGTGCTTTAATTCGCACATCGATTTCTGGGTGTAGTTCGTTAAATAAACTAAGCCGAGGAACTAACCACTGAATCGCGAAACTCGGTGTTAAGCTGACCGTTAAAGACCCTTTAGCACCACGAGCCAGTAGTTTTTCAGTAGCATCTACAAGCTGCGTGAATATTTCTTTGATGTCCAGAAAATAGCCTTGCCCTTCTTCTGTAAGCAACAAAGAACGGTTTTTACGTAAAAACAATTTAAGGCCCAAATGCTCTTCTAGAATCTTAATTTGATGGCTCACTGCAGCTTGAGTTACATATAACTCTTCTGCTGCTTTGGTAAAACTTAAATGTCGAGCTGCGGCTTCAAACGCTTTAAGTGCATTTAAGGGGGGGAATCTTCTGGACATAGCTAAAGAGCCTTACAAATTTAGCAAGTGCACATTAATATGCGCTTGCTGTTTTGCTTATAAATCTGCCGCGCTAGTATCAAGCTCAGAAAAGCTTTTTACTAGCTCATCAACTGCTTTCATTTGCTGTAAATACCCTTCTAATTTCGCCAATGGCAAAGCACAAGGGCCATCACATTTTGCTTCATTCGGATTAGGGTGTGCCTCAATAAATAATCCCGCTAAACCCAGTGCCATACCACTACGTGAAAGCTCTGCAGCCTGAGCACGACGTCCATCAGCTGAATCACTACGGCCACCCGGTCGTTGTAATGCATGGGTTGCATCAAAAATAACTGGGGCCATATGCTTCATGTCATCCATACCAAGCATATCAACGACTAAGTTATTGTAACCAAAGCTACTGCCACGTTCACATAAAATTACTTCCTCGTTACCAGCTTCATTAATTTTTTTCACAATGTGGCGCATTTCATGCGGTGCTAAAAACTGTGGCTTTTTAACGTTGATCACCGCACCTGTTTTTGCCATAGCAACGACCAAATCTGTCTGTCGTGCTAAAAATGCTGGCAACTGAATAATATCAACTATTTCGGCAACTGGCTGTGCTTGATGTGGTTCATGCACGTCGGTGATTAATGGCACATTAAAGGTTTTCTTAATTTC
This sequence comes from Pseudoalteromonas holothuriae, assembly GCF_945859825.1. Taxonomy (GTDB): domain Bacteria; phylum Pseudomonadota; class Gammaproteobacteria; order Enterobacterales; family Alteromonadaceae; genus Pseudoalteromonas; species Pseudoalteromonas holothuriae. The sequence continues at coordinate 200,558 of NZ_CAMAPC010000001.1, read as the reverse complement.
CTCAAATATTTTCAAGCCCTCGTCCATACCCGGACCACGATATGAATTAATCGACGAACGATTCGCTTTATCAAAAGATGCTTTAAAAACATAAGGAATATTTAGTTTTTGTGTAACTTCAACATAGTGTTCTGCAATACGCATTGCCAAATCACGAGATTCTAGAACGTTCATTCCACCAAATAGTGTAAATGGCTTATCATTTGCAATTTCAATGTTAGCCAAACTAATCGTTTGTGTGTTCATATTTTTTCCAACTTAACTGCCAATAATGCGTAGTAACTGCCCACAGAGCCACGCCATATAAGTACCCAACGCATAGCCAAGTACTGCTAATAATACACCAACAGGTGCTAATGCAGGGTGAAATGCCGATGCCACCACAGGTGCAGAGGCAGCTCCCCCTATATTTGCTTTACTACCTACCGCAACATAAAATACAGGGGCCTTGATGAGTTTAGCGACCAGAAATAGCAAGCCAACATGAATACCCATCCAAATTATACCTATAACTATATATTTTGGTGCTTCAATTATCTTTGCAATATCCATATGCAAGCCTATTGTTGCAATCAAGATATACAAAAAGCTCGCGCCAACCTTAGAAGCCCCAACGGCTTCAAATTGTCTAGCCTTGGTAAACGATAATGCCAATCCTATAGTCGTTACCAAAACGATAATCCAAAATAATTTACTGTGCAGCGAAAACTTTTTCAGCTCTGGGTAATTATCTATAAAAAATGGCACCAGTAAATCAGCTGCAAAATGTGCCACCCCCGTCGCTCCAAACGCCAAAGCCAATAAAATCATCAAATCTCTCAACTCTGGCTTTCGAGCATGTTGGGCTTCAAACTGCTGCACCTTATCAATTAAACGATCAATTGAGCTGGTATCTGCCCCGGTTTTCGCATCAATCTCTTTGTGCCTTGCCGCGAGTAACAATAAGACTGCCATCCACAAATTAGCGACTACAATATCGACGGTGACCATGATGGTAAATATTTCGCCACCAGCGCCGTAAATCTCTTTCATGGCCAGCATGTTCGCCCCACCACCAATCCAGCTTCCAGCCAATGCAGTCATACCCCGCCATAACGCATCAGGCCCTGCCACACCGAGCAAATCAGGCATCACTGTTGCTACAATTAGTAATGCAATGGGCCCACCTATCACAACGCCAACGGTCCCCGTTAAAAACATAATTAACGCTTTTTTACCCAGCCCCATTATCGCTTTGAGGTCGATACTTAAAGTGAGTAATACCAAACAGGCGGGCAATAAGAAGTATTTTGCTACGGTATAAACATCATTATTACTACCATCAACGATACCAAAGGTGTTCAGTAAAGAAGGTAGGAAATAGCACATTAACAGTGCGGGAACATACTTATAAAACTTAGCCCAAAAACCCTGCTTTAAATTAGACGTATAAAAAACAAAACCAAGAATAAGTGCGAGCAAACCCAATATAACTGCATTATTGGTAATTAAAGCGCTTCCTTGTGACATACCGTACCTCTGTATTGTTACTATTAATGTAGTATGTTGTTGTGATCGGCAAGCTCTGAAATTTGATGCTCAATTATTTCAATCGTAGGGTCATCAGGGCATTCATCCACGAAGAACTGTAAATCAGCTTTCGCCATTTTTGGACAGTTTAACTGGTTAAGTAAATAGCCTCTGTCGCGGCGCTCATAGGGATCATCACCTATCAGGTCCATCAACAATTCAACACAGCTCAATGCATGACCAAATTTATCTACTGCAATAAATGCCCACTTTTGCTGTGCTAAATACAACTTGACGGCTTCATCATCTGTAACTATCTCTGTTGGCTCTTCTTCTTGGTCTTTATCTTGTTCGTTCTCTGGTATGATGTACCAAGTTTGTTGACCGCTATTTGGATCGACTAAGTAGCCTTCATCATTGCTTATAGCTACATGCACCATAACCTCGCCTTGGCTCAAAGCAATATTGGCATCAAACTGAGCACGCTTTAGCAAATGACTTAAAACTAATGCCAATGAGGTAGGTGATCCACTTCGCATATTTAAGGTATAGCAAACACTATTGAGTAAATGCTCTGGAATATTCTGATCACTGCCACTGAACAGCCAATCGGTATAAAAAGCATCCAATAATTTATCTAATCGTTGATGTTGTTGTGAATACTGGCTGCAAAGTCTATCTACTGACAACTCAAACTCTGCAAGCTGACAAAAGCTATTTTCTAATTTGGCTTGCGCATCCCAGTGCAACTCAGCTTTGATACATCTTAGCAAAGCATCTTGAAGTATGTACTCTGTACTACCACCTTGTTCTTCGAACCAGATATCAGTCATATATACCGCATTAACTCACATAATCTATAAACGAAGGACTAGTCTATCACTTTTTGTTAAAGACCCAAATAGTGATACTGTGGAGCTTGTGTGAAAAAATTTGTCTCGAATATATTTTTATGAAAATCAAAGATAAAAAAAGCGCATCAAATCATGCGCTTTTATGTATTTAAAACAAGAATTTGAACTATAAAATAAGTGCAGATTTTGTGCCCGCTAAATAACCAATCCCTAACAAAGAAAAAACTACAGCAACCAAAGTACCAACTTGCAAAGTCCGAGTACTTGCCTTCGCACTCACTATACCTAATACAATATATGCAACAACAAGTATGATTTTTTCAATCAACCACGGCTGGTCAATTGGGTTAATTTTGCCTATTGCCAATAACGCGAAGGCCGATATTAACAGTAATGTATCAACACTATGACTGGTGATAAATACACCTTTGTTGGCCGCTATCTTTCCCGTAGCCAAACGAGAAATTGCACGGGTGAAGAACAGTAAAATACTCAAAACAGCAAACAGTACGTGTGTATGCTTTATTGCTATGTAATCCATAAAATCTCTTTTTATTGTGGTTTATCAGGGTAACGCGTCAAAATACCTTCAACATCATCGATATGTGCATTTAATATATCAACTAACTTAGGGTCAAAATGTTTGCCTTTTTGCTTGTTAATTTCCTCCAATGCTTGCTCTTTACCCCAAGATGCTTTGTAACAGCGCTTATGACGTAAAGCATCATACACATCAGCCAAAGCGACTATACGACCATAAATATGAATATCTTCGCCCTTTTTACCTTCAGGGTAGCCACTGCCGTCCCATTTCTCATGATGTTCTTTGGCGATAATTGCTCCAGCATTTACTATCTCACGCCGCGAGCCTTGTAAAATTTTATAGCCCTTTAAAGTATGCGATTTCATTACATCCCATTCTTTGTCATCTAACTTACCGGGCTTATTTAAAATAGCATCGGGTATACCTACTTTACCCACATCATGTAATGGTGATGCCATTCTAAGTAATTCAACATCATGGTGACTCAGTTTACTGTATTTACCAAACAACTCACATAAATAGGCCACACGTTTAACGTGATTCCCTGTTTCTGTAGAGCGTTGCTCTAAGGCTTCGCTTAAACGATAAACAAGTTCTTGTTGAGTACTTTCAATCTCAGCTTGTAATTGTACATTTTCATAAGCTAACTGCACATTTTGTGAAAATATTTTTATAAGATGCTTTTGCGTATCAGTTAAATGCTCTGGGATCCCTGATACAAATAGCATAGAACTATGATTATATTCACTGGAGCAATAAGCAAATAAATAGTTGTTTTTATATACTATGCCTTTATCTTGAAGAGCCTGATTGCAAGCTTCAAGCTGATCAGAAGTAAGTACCTCACTAATTGGTTTGCCTTCACTGCGCTCAAACTCGCCTCGACCGGTAAATACTACCAACTGCCCACTTTGCTTACTACACTGATTACTTGCTACTAACGAGGTAGCATACATTGCTTCATCAACAGTACCTAACAAAGACGTCAGCTGTTGCATTACGCCTTGAATAAAATGCTCGATTGAGTGAGTCGCAAAAATATCTCGCGATGCACAGATTATCTTCTCTAAACCTTGGCGGGATTGTTCGATAGCAAGAATATCACGGTAAGAGCGCAAGCTAGACATCACAACCGTAAATAACTTCTGAGCTGTCAATTCCGTTTTTGACTTATAATCATTGATATCATAATTAACAATAACTTGCCGCTCTGGCGCTTGCCCCGGTTGACCCGTCCTTAAAATAATTCGAATATGGTTGTTTTTTGCTTCTTCACGAATAAATTTAGCAACCTGCAAACCTGCATCATCGGTTTCCATTACCACATCAAGTAATACAATGGCAGCATCGGGGTGCTCTTTGATTACTTTTCGTGCTTCTTCTCCAGAATACGCACTTAAAAACTCTAATCGCTTTTTTTGAAATTCAAAATCACTCAGCGCAAGTTTAGTCACTGCATGGACTTCAGGTTCATCGTCAACGATGATCACTTTCCACTTACCGCTGCTTTCCGGCTCAATGACTTCGTTCGGTTCATCAGAAAACAAAAAATCATCCATATAGAGATCCTTTAAGTGCACATCAATTTAATTATTATGGGGACTTCCCTAGCCATTGAGCTAGAGTTACACGATCACAGCCTGCCATATCTTTAATTGTAAGTATATTGCTATACGCCATTTGTGCAAAATACTGCTGCAATTTAACAGCTTGCCTATATCCATGTTCAATTAACAAATAACCGCCATGATTTAGGTGTTCAGTACCTTGAGCAATAATCGTTTTAATGTCAGCCATCCCTTCATCATCAGCCACAAGCGCAGTAAGCGGTTCAAACCTTACATCTCCTTGAGACAAATGGTGATCATCACTCTCTATGTACGGTGGGTTACTCACAATCAGATCAAACTTTTCATTAGTTACAGCCTGATACCAATTACTTTGTTTTATATAGACATTATTTAAACCGAGTTTTTGCTGATTTCGTTTTGCAAGGGCAACAGCATCCACTGAGTAGTCCAAAGCACTTATCTGCCAGTTCGGGTGCTCAGATGCAAGGGCTAATGCAATTGCGCCTGTTCCGGTGCCCAAGTCGAGCACTTTTGCTACTGATGGTAAGGTAAGCGTCAATGCATGTTCGACTAAAGTTTCAGTGTCTGGACGAGGAATTAAGGTACTTGCATTAACCTCTAAAGGGAGACTCCAAAACTCCCTTTCTCCAACAATGTGTGCAACGGGTTCACCTGCTTGTCGCCTTGCTATCAACGCTTCAAAATGTTCTTGCTGTGACTCGTTAAGTGACGCATCAGGCCAAGCAAATAAGTAACTGCGTGGCTTATCGAGACTGTGTAGCAATAAAACCTCACTATCTAGCTTCGGACTTGGTGAGGTTTTATTGAGTATTTTTGTTGCCCAAGCAACAGCCTCAGCAACATTAAATAATGACACGATTAATCGTCACCCATCGCCGCGAGTAAGTCAGCCTGATGTTCAAGCAATAATGGATCAATAATTGCTCCTAGCTCGCCTGCCACCACTTCATTCAAGCGATATAAAGTCAAATTGATACGGTGGTCTGTAATACGCCCTTGTGGGTAGTTGTAAGTACGAATACGTTCTGAGCGATCGCCACTACCTACCAGATTCCGACGTTCTGATGCTTCTGCAGCTTGGCGTTTTTCATCTTCGGCTTGTTGCAAACGTGCGCCTAAAACGGATAGAGCTTTGGCACGGTTTTTATGCTGTGAACGCTCATCCTGACACTCAACCACAACCCCTGTTGGGATGTGAGTTATACGAATAGCAGAGTCTGTTTTATTGACGTGCTGGCCACCAGCACCTGATGCTCTAAATGTATCAACTTTTAAATCTGCAGAATTAATTTGAATTGCTTCAGCTTCAGGGATTTCCGCCATTACTGCAACCGTACATGCTGAAGTATGTACACGGCCCTGAGATTCAGTTTCAGGTACTCGCTGAACTCGGTGCGCACCAGATTCAAATTTTAGCTTTCCGTAAACACCATCACCACTGATATTTGCTATCACTTCTTTATAGCCACCGTGTTCACCTTCATTGGTGCTGACTACTTCTACCTTCCACTTTTGAGTTTCAGCATAACGGCTGTACATGCGAAATAAGTCTCCAGCAAAAATAGCCGCTTCATCGCCACCCGTACCGGCACGGACCTCAAGAAACACGTTGTTGCTGTCTTTTGGATCTTTAGGTAGCATTAATACCTGCAAGTCATCTTCTAACTGCACTATCGCCGCTTTTGCTTCTTTATACTCTTCTTGGGCCATTTCGCGCATATCAGGGTCTGAGTCTTTTAGCATTTCTTCTGATGTTGCTACATCCTCTTGAGCTTGTTGATAGGCAGCAAACGTTTTTACAACATCTTCAAGTTCTGAATACTCTTTTGATAGTGTACGAAAACGGTTCTGATCACCAATTACTTCTGGATCACTTAGCATTGCTTGCACTTCTTCATAGCGCTCAGCTAAGGTCTCTAATTTACGATATACGGACTCTTTCATTAACGTATTATTCCTGCTCAATTCCTAATGTTTGTTTAAGTTGTGCTAACTGCTCAAAATCTCCCAACTTAGCGGCTTGTTGAATCGCTTTTGTCGGGGCGTGAGTTAAACGGTTAGTTAATTTATTAGCCAACTCTAGCAACACCTTTTCTGAAGGCTTGCCTGATTCTAGTTGGTTGAGTGCTTTTTCAACCAACTCTGTTTTAATTTGCTGGGCACTGTCTCTGTATTGAACAATTACATCAACAGATTTTAACGAGCGTTGCCATTGGGCAAACTCTCGCGTTCTCTGTTCTATAATAGCTTGTGCTTGACGTGCTGCTTGTTCTCGGCTTGCCATATTTTCGCTAACAATGGCTTGCAAGTCATCCACTGAATACAAATAAGCGGCATCTAACTCACTTACTTGGCTTTCAATATCGCGCGGTACTGCAATATCAACAAACAACATTGGCTTATGGCGACGCTGTTTAAGTGCCTGTTCAACCACCCCTTTACCGATAATTGGCAACGTACTGGCGGTTGACGAGATCACAATATCTGCTTTGTGTAATTCTTCTGGCAATTGCGCAAGAGATATCACTTGGCCTTGCACTTCACTTGCTAAGCCTTGAGCTCGTTCAATGGTTCTGTTAGCGACAGTGATAGACTTAGGGTGATGCTGATACAAATGCCTTGCCACGAGTTCAACCGTTTCACCGGCACCAATAAGTAACACCCGGGTTTTATCTAACTGACCGTATATATGCTTGGCCAAATTAACGGCTGCATATGCCACAGAAACCGCGCTTGCGCCAATCTCAGTCTCAGTGCGCACCTGTTTGGCAACAGAAAATGTTTTTTGAAACAACCGCTCAAAAGTTGGCTTTATTACATGATGCTGTTTGGCACTATTATAAGCTTGCTTAATTTGGCCTAAAATTTGTGGCTCGCCGAGCACCAATGAGTCAAGCCCACAAGCTACACGCATCAAGTGATTTATAGCATCTTGATTGTGATGGACATACACATTATCGCTCAATTGCGATTCATCTACATTATGAAAACATGCAAGCCACTGAAGAAGCACTTGGGAATTCTCATGCTCAAGGCTACAATAGATTTCGGTACGATTACAGGTTGATACAATCACGCTTTCTTTGAACTGGGCTTGTTGCGCAAGTTCAATAAGAGCTTGAGATAATTGCTCAGGTGAAAAAGCGACTTTTTCGCGCAATTCTACTGATGCAGTTTTATGATTTATACCTAGTGCTATGATAGTCATAGATGCCAGAATTGCCCGCGCCCTATTTTAAAGTTGGCAATTTTACCAAAAATCAATCGAATATGGAAAGTAAGGAACATCATTTGACACGATTTCACTTGATTTTGCTCATGTTTTTTTTATTTATTACTGGATGTGCGCAGAAAATCACGCCTCCACAGCCACAAACTAGTGATTGGAGAGCCTCATTAAAGGAACAAACAAGCTGGCAAGCAAATGGTAAATTAGCTTTTATCAGTGATACACAACGCCAATCTGCAAATTTTAATTGGCAATACAATAATAATAAGCAGCAGCTTATCCTGACGAGTTTCATTGGCACACGCATATTATCGCTTACAGAATTAGCACAACACAGTGAACTGCAGCATGACGGCAAGACCTATGTTGACGCCGACAGTCAACAATTAGTAAAACGTCTCACTGGCTTAGATTTGCCTATCGCTCAAGCACCTACTTGGCTTACAGGTATGGTAGATAACCCAAATAACCAATATGATACACAAGGGCGTTTAAGCGAAAGTACTTGGATTGATCAACAAGGCCAGCTATGGCAAGCTCAATATCAACAATTCTCACTTGTAGATGGCATGTGGCTACCCACTCGTATGAATCTATCCCATAAAACCTTACGAATAAAAGTTCAGCTCAATTCATGGCAGTTTTAATATGACCACTTTAACGCTTATGGCACCAGCCAAACTTAATTTATTTTTACATATCAATGCAAAAAGAGCTGACGGTTATCACGAACTCGAAACGCTATTCACCTTTTTAGAGTTTGGTGATGAGTTGACTTTTCGCCTTAATGAACAAGATTGCATCAATATAATCGGCGATACAGCCGATATTCCTTTAGAAGATAACTTAATCTATAAAGCAATTAGGGCGCTGCAACCTTATAAACAAATTCAAAAAGGTATCAGCGTCACATTAACCAAAAACTTGCCTATGGGGGGAGGTGTTGGCGGTGGTTCATCAGATGCAGCAACAACATTATTAGCGATTAATCAATTATGGCAATGTAATTTAAGCAATCAAAAATTGGCTCAAATTGGCCTAAAATTAGGTGCTGACGTGCCTGTTTTTATCAATGGAAAAACCGCTTTAGCGCAGGGTGTTGGTGAAAATTTAATGCCCGTAACCCTAGAGAAACGTTGGTTTTGTGTGGTATTTCCAAATGTCCATGTTAGTACTAAAAAGGTATTTACTCACCCTGACTTACCTAGGGACACAAAGAAGCTTACAACTGACTGGAAACTGTCAAATACCCGCAATGATTGTGAGACTTTGGTTAAAAAGCTCTACCCCGAGGTTGAAAAGACCCTAGGGTGGTTGCTAAAATACGGGCCGTCTCGTATGACGGGAACCGGAGCGTGTTGTTTTGTTGAATTTGATTCAGCAGCTGCAGCACAGCGTGTGCTCAGTTCATTACCGTCATGCTGGCAAGGGTTTATAGCCCCAAGTTCCAATATATCAGTTGCGCATATGCAACTAGATAATTGGCTTAAAATGTAGAAGTAAATTGTTTAAGTTAGCCTGTTTTGACTCTGTCATTGCATGTTAGTCCAAAAATTCAGTGCCTGAGGAACCCTACCGTGCCTGACATGAAGCTCTTCGCTGGTAACGCAACACCTGAGTTAGCTCAAAAAGTTGCAAAACGTTTATTCATTGAATTAGGTGATGCTGTTGTTGGTCGTTTTAGTGACGGCGAGATCAGCGTACAAATCAATGAAAACGTACGCGGATCGGATGTTTTCATTATCCAGTCAACTTGTGCCCCAACAAACGATAATCTTATGGAGCTTATCGTTATGGTCGACGCATTACGTCGTGCCTCTGCGGGTCGTATTACCGCTGTTATCCCTTATTTTGGTTATGCTCGTCAGGACCGCCGTGTGCGCTCTGCCCGTGTTCCAATCACTGCTAAGGTTGTTGCTGACTTCCTATCTAGCGTTGGTGTTGACCGTGTTTTAACGGTTGATCTTCACGCTGAACAAATCCAAGGATTTTTTGACGTTCCTGTTGATAACGTATTTGGTAGCCCGGTACTGTTAGATGACATGAAAGAACGTGAATTTGAAGATGTTGTTGTCGTATCGCCGGATATTGGTGGTGTAGTACGTGCCCGTGCCATTGCGAAGTTACTTGATGACACCGACCTTGCTATTATTGATAAACGTCGTCCACAAGCAAATGTGTCACAAGTTATGCATATTATTGGTGATGTTGCAGGTCGTGACTGTATTATCGTAGATGACATGATTGATACCGGTGGTACGCTTTGTAAAGCCGCTGAAGCACTTAAAGAGCACGGAGCAAAACGCGTATTCGCTTATGCTACCCACCCTGTACTCTCAGGTGCAGCAGCTGAAAACTTACGTAACTCTGTGATTGATGAAGTTATTGTTACCGACTCAATTCCATTGTCAGATGAGTTACGTGCTTTAGACAATATCAAAGTACTTACGCTTGCTGATATGCTAGCTGAAACTATTCGTCGTATTAGTAACGAAGAGTCTATTTCAGCGATGTTCCAACACTAATTACAGTGTGACTACATCGATGTAAAACGCAAAAAGCACCCCAGGGTGCTTTTTTTGTGGTTCTATGTTTTCTTTATTCACTGGCAATGGTATAGTAGCGCGCCTTTTTAGGTAGGGTGTTTGGTCGCGAGCACCTTAAACATTAATTAAATTTTTGGAAACATTATGTCTAACGAATTATATACATTGAATGCAGAAGTACGTGCTGACTTGGGTACGGGTGCGAGCCGCCGCCTACGTCGTGCAGACAAAGTGCCAGCAATCTTATACGGTGCTGATAAAGAAGCATTAGCGCTTACTCTAGAGCACAACAAAGTAATAAAAGCACAGGAAGATGAAGGTTTCTACAGCCACATCCTTACGCTTAACATTGCTGGCGAGTCTGTTGAAGCAATCTTAAAAGACATTCAACGTCACCCATTTAAGCCTAAAGTTACTCACTTAGACTTCCAACGTGTAGATGCTAACCATAAGATCCACACTAAAGTACCAGTTCACTTCTTAAACGAAGAAGCTGCAACTAAAGGCGGTAACACTGTTGCTCACCTAGTTACTGAAATCGACGTAACATGTTTACCAGCAGCACTACCTGAGTTCATCGAAATCGATATAGCTGCAATGGAAGTAGGTGCAACTATTCACCTTTCTGACATCACTCTTCCAGCTGGTGTTGCATCAGTTGAACTTGGTAAAGGTGAAGGCCACGACCAAGCTGTTGTTACTTTAAATGCACCTAAGGGTTCTGCATCAGAAGAAGCAACTGACGAAGACGCTGCTGAATAATAATTGAGGTGTAAGCACCTTGAGCAATATTCAAATGCTTGTGGGCCTGGCTAATCCAGGCCCCGAATATCAAAACACACGTCACAATGCTGGTGAATGGTTCATTCTCGAGCTCGCCAAACGCTACAACTGCCAATTAAAACCAGATGCCAAACATCATGGCCTAACTGGTAAAATACTCATCAATAATCAAGAATTTAAACTTTTGATCCCAACTACTTATATGAACTTAAGTGGTAAAGCGGTGAGTAGCCTAGCTAATTTTTATAAAATACCGGTAGAGCATATTCTTGTTGCACATGATGAGATGGATTTAGAACCGGGAATTGCTAAGTTGAAAAAAGGCGGTGGTCATGGTGGCCATAACGGCTTAAAAGACATTATCGCCAAAATGGCTAACAGCAAAGAATTCATGCGTTTACGTATTGGTATTGGTCACCCGGGCCACAAAGATAAAGTAACTGGCTGGGTACTAGGAAAAGCACCTAAAGAAGACCAAGAGAAAATTGAAGCTGCAGTTGATGAAGCAGTTCGTTGCATGGAAATTTTAGCAAAAGACGGTGTGTTAAAAGCACAAAACAGACTACATTCATTTAAGCCGTGATCAAAAAATATATCGCGTTTATCTGAGTTAAAATAGGGTTCAAAACTATGGGTTTTAAATGTGGCATTGTTGGTTTACCTAACGTTGGTAAATCTACCCTTTTCAATGCATTAACTAAAGCGGGTATCGAAGCCGCAAACTTTCCATTTTGTACTATCGAGCCAAATACTGGCGTGGTACCTGTTCCAGATAACCGCCTTGAGCAACTCGCAGAAATTGTTAGTCCACAGCGTATTTTACCAACTACGATGGAGTTCGTTGATATTGCAGGTCTGGTTAAAGGTGCATCAAAAGGTGAAGGCCTTGGTAACCAGTTTTTAGCTAATATTCGTGAAACTGATGCGATTGGCCATGTAGTCCGTTGCTTTGAAAATGAAAATATCGTACACGTCGCAGGCACTATCGACCCAGCTGATGATATTGATGTTATCAACACTGAGCTTGTTTTAGCAGATATGGATGCCGCAGACCGTGCTGTGCAAAGAAATGCAAAAAAAGCTAAAGGTGGCGATAAAGAAGCCAAGTTCCAAAATGAGGTGCTTGAAAAAGTAAAAGCTCATTTAGACGAAGGCCTTACACTGCGCTCATTACAATTGGAAAAAGAAGAAAAAGAAGCAATCAAGAGCTTAAACTTCTTAACTATCAAACCAACAATGTACATCGCTAACGTAAATGAAGATGGCTTTGAAAACAACCCATTCTTAGATAAAGTTCGTGAAATAGCTGCATCTGAAGATGCAGTTGTCATTCCTGTATGTGCCGCTATCGAAGCAGAACTGTCAGAACTTGATGACGAAGATAAGCTTGAATTTATGGAAGACTTAGGACTTGAAGAGCCAGGCCTAAACCTAGTGATCCGTGGCGGTTATGAGTTATTGAAGCTACAAACCTATTTTACCGCAGGCGTTAAAGAAGTTCGTGCATGGACCATTCCTGTAGGTGCAACAGCACCGCAAGCGGCTGGTAAAATTCACACTGACTTTGAACGTGGCTTTATTCGTGCTCAAACCATTGCTTTTGATGACTATATTCAATATCGTGGAGAAAATGGTGCCAAAGATGCGGGTAAATTCCGCCAAGAAGGTAAAGATTACATCGTAAAAGATGGTGATGTTTTAAACTTCTTATTTAATGTTTAAAACCACATTAAATTATAAAAGGGCCTAATAGCCCTTTTTTATTAAATTGATTAAAATAGCAACTAGCAATGACATTAACGTGACCAATTCGGCTATTTAATCCGCAAACAAACCGCCAAGAGCAGTTTTTTGTAAAAAAGGTATTGACGTGTTTGGGCCATATCAGCATAATACGCCCCGCATCAGCGATGATGAGTAATAAAAATAGATGGCTATGTAGCTCAGCTGGTTAGAGCACATCACTCATAATGATGGGGTCCCCTGTTCAAATCAGGGCATAGCCACCATGTTTTTATTTACTACCAAACTCATTGGTTTAGCTTTTGTGATTTAATGCGGGGGTGGCGGAATTGGTAGACGCGCTGGATTTAGGTTCCAGTATCTTCGGGTGTGAGAGTTCAAGTCTCTCCCTCCGCACCAACTTCTAATTTAGAAGTTGGAGTAATTGTTGGAGTATAGCCAAGCGGTAAGGCAGCGGGTTTTGATCCCGCCATTCTCAGGTTCAAATCCTGATACTCCAGCCAATGGCTATGTAGCTCAGCTGGTTAGAGCACATCACTCATAATGATGGGGTCCCCTGTTCAAATCAGGGCATAGCCACCATTTACTCCCACTAAAGTGCAATAGTGGTTAAACAGCACAACCTCCTGTGCGAGGTGGCGGAATTGGCCAGATGTCGAGTTAGACGCTGGATTTAGATTCCTCTAAATATGCACAACCCCTGTGCGGGGGTGGCGGAATTGGCCGGATGTCGAATTAGACGCTGGATTTAGGTTCCACTTAATAAGCACAACCTCCTGTGCGGGGGTGGCGGAATTGGTAGACGCGCTGGATTTAGGTTCCAGTATCTTCGGGTGTGAGAGTTCAAGTCTCTCCCTCCGCACCATCTTTTAAAGATGTAAAACTATAAATATGAAAACATTGATTGTTGGAGTATAGCCAAGCGGTAAGGCAGCGGGTTTTGATCCCGCCATTCTCAGGTTCAAATCCTGATACTCCAGCCACTCTTTCTACCAGTAAGAGTGCAATATCAAAGCTTGTAGCTTAACTACTATGTGTAACCTCCTTTATAGGAGATATACACAACCTCCTGTGCGAGGATAGCGGAATTGGCCGGATGTCGAATTAGACGCTGGATTTAGGTTCCACTTAATAAGCACAACCTCCTGTGCGGGGGTGGCGGAATTGGTAGACGCGCTGGATTTAGGTTCCAGTATCTTCGGGTGTGAGAGTTCAAGTCTCTCCCTCCGCACCATCTCTTAAAGATGTAAAAAATTAAGGCTTAGATATTTGTTGGAGTATAGCCAAGCGGTAAGGCAGCGGGTTTTGATCCCGCCATTCTCAGGTTCAAATCCTGATACTCCAGCCACTCTTTCTATAGTTAAGAATCCAATAACCTAAATGTTTTCCACGCTTGTGGAATTAGTAAATGTATTAGTTTAAGAGCTAAACTCTTTCTCTACGCATCATATAAAAACTTTTTCAACTTTTTCAACTTTTTCAACTTTCTCTTCTCTACCCTATTTTTAATTTTAAATCATCCAAATCTCTTCTTTAATTAACTTGTTTCATACATTCGCTATATTAAAATAAACTACTTTTAGCGAACTAAATAACTCATAAACTGCGTTTAATACCATATATGGTATAAGTTTACTCATTTAGGATAAAGCCTCACACAAAACGGACCTAAGTCCGCTTGATGTGCTCTCATACAAATATGAATCACCACCCCATTGCATGCTGAAGTACTTTTCGCTTTAAAGGCCCGGCTTGATCTGCCAACTTTAATACACTGTTACGCAAAAACTTTAACGGCGCTAAATCATTGGAAAAACCAAAATAACAAGCATCCATCATACTCATCATGGCTAAATTATCACCGCGACGCTGATTCTCATATGTCTTAAGTGCCCTAGCGTTGCCTATATCATCTAAGCCATCTAAGCATTCAGCCAGTGCAGCAACATCTTTAAAGCCAAGATTAACTCCCTGTCCGGCCAAAGGATTAATCGTATGCGCAGCATCCCCTATGAGTACTAAGCGACCTTGACTGTATTGATTGGCATGTTGTCGAGCTAAAGGAAAAACAGCTTTTTGTTCAATCGTAAAGTCACCAGGTAATGCAAAGAAATGCGTTAAAATCTGCTCTTTCAATTGTTGGTTTGACAAACTCGCCAAACTAGCCAGCTCGGCAGCATCTTGATACCAAATCAAGTTTGCGTAAGGTGCCTGCATGGGTAAAAATGCAATTGGGCCTGAAGGCTTAAATTGCTGCCACGTTTTATATTGTTGTGGCGCATCCAACTTAATTAATATTCCCATGCAAGCTTGATTATATTGCCAGCCAGTTACACCAACATTGGCTAAGTTACGTACGTTTGAGCGCCCACCGTCTGCCGCTATCAGTAAATCAGCCTGATAATGGTGAGCGTCATAATGCAGGGTAATAGAATCTAAATTTTGCTCTAATGCCTTCGGTGGCATGCTTACCTGCTCTACTTTTACGTCATACTCTGTAAACTGAGCCCACAAGCTGGCCTGAATCAATTTATTTTCAATTAAGTGCCCTAGGTGAGTTTGTGAAATATCAGCGGCATCAAATAGCAGTGTATTATTTGGATGCTCATAGGCTTCAAGTTGCTGATAAGGTGCTAAACGTGATTGTCGCAGTTTAGGCATTGCCCCTAACTCTTCTAGCAGCACTTCTGAAAAACGGTTAATCGCAGAGATACGAATATCAACTTGCTCATTACTGAGCTCATGTTGTGCATCAATAAGGTGCTTTTCTAACACGGTAACCTGTGCACCTTGACGTGCTAGCTTTATCGCTGCGGCGGCACCAACCATACCACCACCTACTATCACTACCTTGTTTTTCATTAAACTTTGCCTTACATGCCTGAAGATATTTTTCACAATAGAATTGTATCGCAAGTCACTTTGTTTTGCTCGTGTGTAATCACGTCAATACGCTAAGCTTTGATCCACCTTTTTAAAGTTAAAAACTATACTTGGCTAGTGACCTTAGGTCATATAAAATACGCGTCCTTTAAGCTTTGCAATTGCATAGCAAACTAATAATTGCGCGACGTTGTGCATAAGATCCGAATTGAAAACGAGGCAATATTTCAATGAGTAAAAAGTTGCATATAAAAACCTGGGGTTGTCAGATGAATGAATATGACTCTCAGAAGATGGCTGACTTACTAGATGCTACCAATGGCTATCAACTAACAGATGAAGCCGGCAAAGCTGACGTTATCTTACTCAATACCTGTTCGATTCGTGAAAAGGCACAAGAAAAAGTATTTCACCAATTAGGTCGCTGGAAGTTATTGAAAGATGACAATCCGGATCTCGTCATTGGTGTAGGCGGCTGTGTGGCATCTCAAGAAGGTGATACAATTCGTCAACGCGCGCCATTTGTTGATATTGTATTTGGTCCACAAACCTTGCACCGCTTACCGGAGATGATCAAACAAGTCCAGAGCAAGCAAGGCGCTGTCATTGATATTTCATTTCCTGAAATTGAAAAATTTGACCGTTTGCCTGAGCCTAAAGCGGAAGGTCCAAGCGCATTTGTTTCTATTATGGAAGGCTGTTCAAAATACTGTACTTTTTGCGTAGTACCTTACACTCGCGGCGAAGAAGTAAGTCGTCCGCTTGATGACGTATTATTAGAAGTTGCCCAACTTGCAGAGCAAGGAGTGCGTGAAGTTAACCTACTTGGCCAAAACGTAAATGCTTATCGTGGTGAAACTCATGACGGCGAAACTTGCTACTTCTCGGATTTGCTCCGTTATGTTGCTGCCATTGATGGTATTGACCGTATCCGTTATACCACATCACATCCAGTAGAGTTTACCCCTGACATAATTGAAGCTTATGCGGATGTACCTGAGTTAGTTGATCACTTACATTTACCCGTACAAAGTGGCTCAGATCGCGTCTTAAATTTAATGAAACGTGGACACACCGCACTTGAGTACAAATCTACCATTCGTAAGCTTCGCAAAATTCGCCCGAACCTAAGCATGTCATCCGATTTTATTATTGGCTTCCCTGGCGAAACTACCGCTGATTTTGAAGCCACAATGAACCTAATTAATGATATTGGCTTTGATATGAGCTTCAGCTTTATTTATTCTGCTCGCCCTGGTACACCGGCAGCCGACTTGCCTGATGACGTATCTGAGCAAGAGAAAAAAGAACGCTTATATCTGCTACAAAACCGTATCAATCAAATGGCACAAGACATTAGCCGTAAAATGTTTGATACCGAGCAGCGTATTCTTGTAGAAGGTCCATCGAAGAAAAACCCTATGGAATTACGTGGCCGAACAGAGAATAACCGAGTTGTTAACTTTGAAGGTCCACACTCAGTGATCGGTCAGTTTGTAGATGTACGTATAACACAAGCATTACCAAACTCTTTACGTGGCACATTAATTCGTACAGAATCAGAAATGAACTTACGTAAGGATATTGCGCCAGCCGATATACTAAATCGTGCGGCGGTAGAGCCCGATGCTGATGAGCTAGGTGTTACCACCTTTACGCCATAAGCTAAATTGATTGCGCCAGCCTTTGCTGGCGTACTTATTACAGGAAGCCATTTTGAGTAGTCAGTTAAAAAATATAGAATTTTACCTAGAACCCGCCGACAATAATCGTCTTTCATCATTGTGTGGTCCTTTTGATGAAAACATAAAACAAATAGAGCGCCGCTTAGGGGTAGAAGTCGCACATCGCGATAATTGGTTTAAAGTGACGGGGCAGCCTGTACAAACCAAAGCCGCCATGGATATTTTAAAATCTCTGTATATCGACACTCAGCCAATTCGTGGCCAAATTAATGAAATTGAGCCTGACAACGTGCATTTGGCTATTTCACAAGCGAATGTGTTAGAGCAAGACGCACCAGCAGTATGGGACCAAGAAGTCTACATTAAAACACGCCGTGGTGTGGTTAAGCCTCGCAACCCAAACCAAAGTCAATATGTTGCCAATATACTCACGCACGACATTTGCTTTGGGGTTGGTCCAGCAGGTACGGGTAAAACTTACCTAGCAGTCGCCGCAGCAGTTGATGCGCTAGAACGCCAAGAGGTTCGTCGTATTTTACTGACTCGTCCAGCCGTTGAGGCAGGAGAAAAACTAGGCTTCTTGCCTGGTGATTTAACACAAAAAATAGACCCTTATCTACGCCCATTATATGACGCCTTATTTGAAATGCTTGGTTTTGAAAAAGTAGAGCGCTTAATTGAAAAAAACGTCATTGAAGTTGCGCCATTGGCTTATATGCGTGGTAGAACACTCAATGATGCATTTATTATTTTAGATGAAAGCCAAAACACTACTACAGAGCAAATGAAAATGTTCTTAACGCGAATAGGTTTTAACTCCAAAGCGGTTATCACCGGTGATATCACTCAGATTGATTTACCTCGCGGTGCGCGTTCAGGGCTGCGCCATGCGATTGAAGTACTCGGTGAGGTAGGAGAAATATCATTCAACTTCTTCAAATCACACGATGTAGTTCGCCATCCAGTGGTTGCCCGTATTGTTGAAGCCTATGAGAAAAAAGAAGAAGCTGAACGCAAAGAAAAAGCACTCAAAGAGCAAGCTTATAAGCAAGCAAAACAACTAAAAGAGCATGGCGAATGAGCATAGACTTAGATTTACAAGTTGTCTGTGAGTTTGACGATTTACCTTCTCAAGCACAGTTTGAGCTTTGGGCAAGTAAAGCGCTTACCCCCTACTTGCCCAACAGTGAATTGACGATTCGTATTACTGATGAACACGAAAGCCAAGAATTAAATCATCAATACCGTGGTAAGAATAAACCAACCAATGTATTGTCTTTCCCATTTGAAGCTCCCCCAGGTATTGAACTGAAACTAGTGGGAGATTTAATTATTTGCCCACATATTGTGAAGCAAGAATCTATTGACCAAGATAAACCTTTTCATGAACACTTTGCTCACATGGTTATCCATGGCTGCTTGCATTTAATTGGGTTTGACCATATAAATGAAAAAGATGCTATGGAAATGGAAACTTTAGAGAAAGAATTTTTAGCACAGTTAGGGATAAGCGATCCTTACCGCGACGATTTGTAACTATTTGATGCTCAAATAGCAGCATAACCAATTTGTTATTTTATGGAGTAAAACACGACAATGAGCGACGATAACTCGCAGAGTAGCCAGGGTTCTTCTAGCAAAACCTGGTTGGGACGCATCACACAGATGCTGCAAGGGGAACCCCAAAACAAAGAAGAGTTGGCAGAAGTCATTGCTGATGCTCAGGAGCGAGATCTGATCGATCCTGAAACAAAGGATATGATAGAAGGTGTGTTAGGCGTCTCAGAGCTTAAAGTACGCGATATCATGATCCCGCGCTCGCAGATGATCACGCTCGATGTGGACGAATCACTAGAGCAACAACTACCGACTATGGTTGAGTCTTCACACTCACGCTTTCCAGTGATTTGCGAAGATAAAGACCATGTAGAAGGTATTTTGTTAGCTAAAGATTTATTGCCCTTAATACTCAATAAAGATGAAAATTTACCTACAATTCGTGAATACCTCCGTCCTGCGATTGTGGTGCCAGAGAGTAAGCGTGTTGACGCATTGCTAAATGAATTTCGTCAAAAACGATACCATATGGCTATAGTGGTAGATGAGTATGGCGGTGTATCAGGTTTGGTAACCATTGAAGATATCTTAGAGATCATCGTTGGTGAGATTGAAGATGAGCATGATGAAGAAGAAGAGCAACAAGACATTCGTCAGCTTTCAAAGCACACTTTTATGGTGCAAGCACTAACGCCTCTTGATGAATTTAATGAGTTTTTCAAAACAGGCTACGATACGCAAGAAGCTGACACCATCGGTGGCATTATCCTGCACGCCTTTGGCCACATGCCTAGCCGTGGCGAAACTATCGATATTGAAGCACTGCAATTTAAAGTGACCAATTCTGACAATCGCCGTATTATTCAGCTACAAGTAACAATTCCAAAAACTGAAGATGGCGACGACGAAGCTGAGTAAACCAATATCCGCTTTTAAAGATAAGCAGTTATGGCTGGCATTTTTTGCCGGCCTTTCACTTACTTTTAGTTATGCGCCCTTTGCCCTTTGGCCTTTAGTATTTATTGCTATTGCCATTGCATGCTATGCCACCGATACACCTAACCTAAAACAAGCAGCCAAATATGGCTTTGTTTTCGGCTTTGGCTGGTTTGCGCTTGGCATTAGCTGGGTACATGTTTCTATTGCCCAATATGGTGGCCTACCGCTGCCTATTTCCTTGCTACTGATGGCGATGCTATGCGCCTATTTAGCCCTCTACCCTATGCTGGCCTTTATGCTTGCGAGCTACTTTACTGATAAACCGTGGCAGCGTATTTGCATGCTCATTGTTGGATTTGCGATATTTGAATGGCTACGAGGTACGCTATTAACGGGTTTTCCTTGGTTAAGCTTTGGTTATACCTTAACTGATAGCCCACTCAATGCTTTGGCACCATTTATTGGCGAATTTGGTTTATCGCTATTATGTGTGATGGTCGGTTGCTGTTTATATTATACGTGGCAATGTAGCAGTGCTAAGCCGCTTATTGCAGCCTCTATAACTACCTTCACACTAATCGGCCTAGCAATCAGTGTCAGCAAGCCTCAACACTCTGAACAACATATCAAAACCTTACTAGTTCAAGGTAACATTCAACAAAGTTTACGCTGGGAGCCTGAGCACTTTTGGCCAACTATGTCGAAATATAGAGATATGACGAGACCCCATTGGCATGATGTAGATTTAGTGCTTTGGCCAGAAGCAGCTATTCCAGAAATTGAAGACTTTGCTAATCCATTCTTAAAAGAGTTAGATAAAGCCGCCGCTTTTAATAATACCGCACTCATCACGGGTATCCCCGATTACCAAATAAACAGTAAGACTGTGTATAACACGCTTATAGTACTTGGTAAAAAGCAGCCTGATGATACACAAGGTCACTACCAATATTTACACACAAATCGCTATCAAAAGCATCAACTATTACCCATTGGTGAGTTTGTGCCGTTTGAAGATATTTTGAGACCTTTAGCACCACTGTTTGATTTAGCCATGTCTTCGTTTTCACGCGGAGAAAGGGTTCAAAACAATTTAATTGCCAATGGCTTACATATACTTCCAGCTATATGCTTTGAAATCGCTTTTAGTGAGTTAGTTCGAGATAACTTTACAGAGCAATCTAATATTTTGTTTACGGTCAGTAATGATGCTTGGTTTGGAGATTCTCACGGTCCTCATCAACACATGCAAATTGCGCGCATGCGCGCACTTGAATTACAGCGGCCGCTAATACGTGCTACCAACAATGGTATTACCGGCGTATATGACCCGATAACGAAACAACAGTATAGCATTGCTCAATTTAAAGCTGATGTCTTAAAAGCTGATATAAACTTGATAACAGGTAATACCTTCTTCAGCCAATTCGGTCATATACCTGTATGGGTCATTGTTTGCCTAAGTGGCTTTATTACATTAGGCAATAGATTTTTACCTAAGGTATTACGCCGATTTGAAAGAAGCTTTTTATAGCACAAAACTTCATACATTATCGCTTTAAACACTTTACTCTTACCTAAGGTGAATGCATCCAGCTAGTGCAGTATCAACTCTGAACCCACTATGTTGGTGCAAAGCCATTTACTTTTTCATTCAATAAAAGTATAAGCCATTGAATTTATTGCAAATTAAAAGTTGGTACAGTTCTTCCTTTCTATCATTATCAATCACAACAATGAAGATACTTATTATGGCCAATTTTTATCATACTCTTTATTTACTCTGGCATTTAGATATCAGTATTTGGCAAATTCATGATACACAGCACCCAGTTAAAAGTGTAAGGAAATGAAAATGCGCGCACTATCTTGCAGACACCCGTTAGTATTAGAAGCCGTACATAAAGTACTCAGTGAGCAGTTTTCAATTTCTGAGGCTGCACAACAATATGCATTGCCCAAACGCACCGTGTACGATGCAGTACGACAAGCTCAAGCCAAGCCAAAACAACAAACGCATAAGCTTGAAATTACTAAGCAAATGTTGAAAAGCAACCTTCTAGAAGTAGAGCAAGCTCTGAAAGGGTTACAACACACATGAGGTTCAAAGCAATACAATTTACGCAATCAAAAAGCATTGCACATATACAATTACAGCTGATTGAATTACTCGGCGCATGTATTAATGAAGGAGCATCACTGGGCTTCTACGCGCCCGCAAATGCTCACTCATTAATGCAATACTGGCAACAAATCGAACATGAGCTTCGCCAGCACAAACTTACAATTTTTACGGTATTTCACGAGCAAGCACTCATAGCTTCTGCACAGCTCGTCCCGTGCCGAAAACAAAATGGTAAACATAGAGCCGAAATAGAAAAGCTTTTAGTACACCCAGAAGCGCAAAGACAGGGACTAGCAACAAAGTTAATGGAAGCCGTTAAACAGTTCGCTCTTACACACCACATAAAGCTACTATAAAATATTATGATATTTCTAAATTTAAGAGAGACTTACTTCCCACCCGCCAAGTCAATAAAGCTGCCTGTTACATAGCTGGCTTGTTTGCTTAGCAACCATGCAATTGCATTCGCAACCTCCTCACTCGTGCCACCACGCCCAAGTGGGAGCAAAGAAGCAAGGCGGTCCACTCGTTCAGGCTCACCGCCATCTTTGTGAATATCGGTATATATACACCCTGGACGCACTGCATTAACGCGAATATCTTGAGAAGCTAGCTCTAACGACAAGCCAGTAGTAAAACTATCAATCGCACCTTTTGACGCTGCGTAATCAACATACTCATTAGCACCACCTAATCGAGATGCAGCGGAAGACACGTTAACGATGGCGCACAGTTTTGGATCATGGTGTGTTTTAAAATGCTTTATCGCCTCTCTTGCGCAGATAAAGTAAGGTGTGACATTTTGCATTAATATTGCGTTGATACGCTCAGCATCCATTTGTTCAACGCGCATTTGCGTTTGTAGCACACCCACATTGTTTACCAAGTGGCTAACGGGGCCTAGCGTTTGTTGAATTTGTGCAAAAAGAGAGACAACGGCACTTTCATCGCTAATATCTGCTTGAAATAACGCGCCATCGCCTCCTTGGAGTTTAATTTTTGCTAATACGTACTCAGCGGCTTGGTAATTTTGCTTGTAATTAATAGCAACTTTATAACCTTCTGATGCTAACTTCACGGCGGTTGCCGCCCCAATACCACGGCTGGCTCCGCTAACTAATACCACTTTATTCAACCTAAGCCTCTGTTAATTCTGATAATCAATTAAGTACGTATATCACAGAAAATACTAAAATTGGTACCTTAACGTTAATGAAGCGGTTGTCTCGTTTTCTTTACTTTCTCGCTGCTCTCCGTAACCTGCAACCAAACGAAGCTTCCAGCCAGCATCTTGGTAAGCCCCACTAAGAGAGTAACTATAACTGGCACCTAAGCCATAAATACTTTTTCGATCAAATATTTGAGAAAATGATGAACCTATCACACAACCTATAATTGTTGAATCGTCGTCACAATCTAACTCTTTATCACTACTTTTGATGCCCATAGCCCCAACAGCAACACCAAAAGCGTGTTTTTGATTATCGCTAACCACTCGCTCCCAGCCAGCGCTAATACCTGTATCTGTGCTTTGTCCAACCTGCAAATAAAAACCACCTTGGCTTGAGTAACTACCAACCTCTGCATTTAAAAAATAAGGCACCCCCGTACCTAATGAAAAGCGAACTTTGCTTTCATCATCAGCATGAGATTGAATACTGGCAAAACTAGCCATCGTACCAAGTAAAACATTGAGTATTAGATTTCGTGTTTTCATAAAATTCCTTGTCAAAAAGATATTAACCTATTAAAAGTACAAATTAGGTACGGGTATACTATAATAAGTAATTACCTGCTTTTATCAATCAAAAAGCAAAGTAAATTTTATGTTTTAGTTGTTAACTTAAAATTATTTAAATTAAACCTTGCATCCCTTAAAAACACCAACTAATATCCGCCTGCTTCTTGATGATAGCCAATCCGAGTACATCACACATAACGTGTGCCAAGGCGATAGAGCAACTATCCAAGAGTGACTTTGACTGCGTATTAACGTGTTTATTGACGCTCAACTTTTCAACTTAATTTGAAAATCAGTTTGGAAAGTTTGTTTCTATTTTTGGAGGCTATTATGGCTAACTCAGCGTTGGATTTTTCTGCTTTTTCATCTTCAGCTTTAAGCGCTGAAGAAACGCAACTTATTGAAGCGTCAGTCGCTCAATTTGGTGCGCCTTTACTACTTTTAGATTGCGAAGTGGTTCGTCAGCAATATCGTGCTCTTGCTCGTGCATTACCTAATGTGACATTGCATTTTGCACTCAAACCATTGCCTCATGCATCGGTAGTACGTACTTTACTGGCTGAAGGTGCCAGTTTTGATTTGGCCACCAGCGGAGAAGTTGAGCTGGTTGCAAGCCAAGGTGTGCCGGCAGATAAAACCATTCATACTCACCCAATCAAACGTGATAGTGATATTTCTGATGCACTTAATTATGGCTGCACGGTGTTTGTAGTTGATAACTTAAATGAATTGGATAAATTTATTACCTATAAAGACCAAGTTGAACTATTAGTACGTTTGAGCTTTAGAAATGCCGAAGCTTTTGCTGATTTATCAAAGAAATTTGGCTGCACGACTGAAATGGCCATAGAGATCATTACTCAGGCACAGCAATTAGGTATTCGTATAAAAGGGTTGTCTTTTCATGTTGGTTCGCAAACCAGTAGCCCACAAAAGTATGTAGATGCAATCTTAGCATGTAAACAAGTTATGGAAACCATAGTACAACTTGGTTTACCCGCACTGAGTACACTTGATATTGGTGGTGGTTTTCCTGTTAGTTATGCCAAACAGATAACGCCGATTGAAATATTTTGCGCGCCTATCAATGAGGCTTTAGCAAGTTTGCCACAGACAGTGCAGGTGCTTGCTGAGCCTGGACGCTTTATTGTAGCACCAGCAGTGATGAGTGTGGCATCTGTAATGGGGCAAGCCATACGCGAAGGAAAAATGTGGTATTACCTTGATGATGGTATATACGGTTCGTTCAGTGGCTTAATGTTTGATGAAGCAGACTACCCTATCGTGACTGTCAATCAAGATACGCAATGCTTTCCAAGTGTATTGGCTGGCCCAACATGCGATAGTATTGATGTGGTTGCTGAAAGTATTATGCTACCAAAGCTAAATAATGGTGATTTAATAGTCGCACGGATGATGGGCGCTTACACTAGTGCAACAGCAACCGATTTTAATTTTTTTAAGCGGGCCCAAACTATTACATTAAATGAGCATGAGAACATCCAAACATTAGTTTGTTAAGGGCAATCAAGTTTCATAACCTCAGGTTCGTATCAAGGCTTTGAAATAGAAAACACCTTTTAACTGACATACTTGCAACCTAATGTTGTTTTTTTGTTCAAAAGCAACGCCGAGAGTGAGTAAAATCGCTTTATTGGGCAAATTCGCTCATACACAGCTGATATTACATATTAAAAGCACGCAACTGTGCGTGCTTTACCTTTTCTTTTCGCCCCACTGTAACGACCTGTAATTTACTTATCGTCAAACCAGCTATACTCTTTTCGTACTCATTATGTGTTTTCGATAAGGAAAGTGAATGTCAGCTCAAGATCAAACCACCACTTTAAAACCAGCAGTTAATAACCCTAATAATATTGAAGCGAAAAAGTACTACGTATTCAATGAAACAGGTAATATCATGATGTCGAGCACGGTTGACGCCAATAACGAGCTGTCAGACTCTGTGCAAAAGGTTTTTTCTGAGGTGTCGGTATTTTTTGCCGGTATGTCGCGCGCAATTAGTACCACTATCAACCCTGCAACAAAAAAGCCCTATTCCTTATATAATTATGAAGCACTGCAAAATGTGATCAGTGGCTCTGGGTTATTTGTTCACGTTACAGAAGAAGATGTGAACTATGAAACATCGAGTTTTGGTGCCGATTTCAGTAAAGAATTGATTGAGTCGTTGTTGGGCTTAGCAACGGGTGCGGGTGAAATGAGTTTTGCTTCGGCCATGGTTTCATCCATCGGTAAAGAGGGGTTGAAATTATCGGGTTCTTCAAAAACCTCCAGTAGCAAAGTTGGTAATATTGTCTTTGTCTGCGAATACCTATTTGGTATGCCAAGCATCAGTGCAATTGTTGTTTACGCTGAGTGTGACCAACATGCACAGCAACTTAAACTCGGGCCTTGTTTTAGTGAGTCTTCAATCAGCTCTAAATGGAAACTTCACAAAGATACCTATATGTTTGTCACACCCACTTTTATTAAAAACTATGCAGGAGACTTAAGCTCTATAAACTCTGATCCCGAGTATCTTGAGCTGGTTAACTGGTTAAGTGGCTTACTGACCCAAACCCCCCTTATTGTTGATGTTATTAACACCACTGACAACTCAGTCGTTGACTCTAAAAGTGCACTGGCCAAAGACGTCACTTATAAGCTTCAGGGGCAATTTTTACAAACGGATGGTGGTAGTCTTGGGTTTACAGGTAGCAATAGCAAAGCGATTATCACAGCAACAAGTGACTGGACAGCTGACGCAATTGAGTTTACCGTATCCGGTACGCTCACACAGCCTGCTTCTATCCAAGTATTAGATAAAAGTGGTCATGTTATTACACAAACTGCGCAAACTTTTACAATTGCAAGTTAACTATCAGTTCGGCGTGTAGCAATACACGCCACTAAAGCATGGGGAAGCGGATTGAGTTGGTTTAACCCTTTTAAGCATTCAGATAACCAATCTGCACCTGCATCAAGTGAAAATAACACGGTTCCTAGGTTTAACTACTTCAATGCCACGGGCAATATTTTAATCTCATCCGTATGCCCACCAAATCAGCCTCTTCCTGAAGCTGTGCAGAGTACATTCAATCAAGGTGCAGCATTTGTGGCCAGTGCAATGAGAGCTGTTTCAACAACAATCAACCCAGTTACAAATCAACCTTATTCGATATTTAACCACTTTGCATTATCACGAGTACTTGCAGGCTCTGGTCACTTCACAAAACTATCTGAACAATCTTTAACATTGCCCAACACGGTATTTAGCAATGCAGACCATTGCCAACTTTTTTCAAGCCTCTTCAATATTAACTTTTCGTCAGCCTGCATCCCATTTGCGCAGGCATTAACCACACAATTTGCTCAACATGCAAATGAAATGGCTGCACGCTCGCACCCGACAGAACTAAAAACAGCACATTTAGTACTTTGCTGTGAATATATATCCGGCTTAGCCTGCGTGAGTGTGGTACTTATTTCGCTTAACAACGAACAGCATCAAGTGCACCTTGCCAAACGTCCATGTTTGAATAATCAGCACAGATTACCTGATTGGACAATAGAGAAAGAACACTTTTTATACCAATTAGCTTAGGGCGGTTTTACGACCAAGAATACCTATTAATTACACACAATTTAAAAGCCTAAGTTATGAAATAAGTAACTTGAATTCTGGTTAAGCAAACTTAAGCTTTAAATCAATATCATATTTTGTTTGGTTAAGACTCGATTGCCAACAACTCTACTTCAAAAATAAGCAGTGAACCAGGCTCTATTTTACCTGCGGCCCTATCGCCATAACCCAAATCAGGCCCGATAAAAAAGCGAAATTTATCGCCCTCTTTCATTAACTGAACCCCTTCTGTCCAACCTGGGATCACCTGATTTAGGCCAAAACTGATAGGGCTATCACGCAACACTGAGCTGTCAAATACTGAGCCATCAGCTAAAGTGCCATGATAATGCACTTTGACTTTGCTTGTGGCTATTGGATGTACTTCACCACTGCCTTGCGTAAGCACCTCATATTGCAGCCCTGACTCTGTGATTTGCATATTAGGCTTATCCGCATTTTGTACTAAAAATGCTTCTGCCGCTTTGCGGTTAAAAGTCGCAGATTGTTTTTGCTGTTTAGACTGTTTGTACACAAACCCCGCTATAAGCAAAATAACAACTAATAAAACAATGTTAGTAGTAGACATTAGGCATCCTTCTCTTTTACGTTGTCATCGTCTTTATCTTCGCCATTAACCACATTAGCAATATGCTGCAATCGCGCCAGCGCCAACGCATTAATACTGCCTGAAGGGTAGCTTCCCTCTTTTAACTTACCCGCAGGTTTGTCTATTAAAAGGGTTAATGCTTCGTCCACACTCTCAACCGCATAGATATGAAACTTACCGGCTGCAACAGCATCAACAATTTCATCATCTAGCACCAAGTTTACACGGTTAGAATTAGGAATGATTACCCCTTGCTCACCGGTTAATCCTCTCATTTTGCATAACTTGAAGAAACCTTCAATTTTTTCATTTACACCACCAACCGCCTGCACTTCGCCATGCTGGTTAATAGAACCCGTTAACGCAATAGACTGATTAATAGGCAGTTTAGTTATCGCAGAAATAAGACCACAAAGCTCAGCAAGCGAAGCACTGTCTCCGTCGATATAGCCATAACTTTGTTCTATTGCGATATTAGCACTGAGTGTGAGCGCAAAATCTTGCGCATATTTATTACCTAGATACCCTGTTAATAGCATCACCCCTTTAGAGTGAATTGCCTTACCAAGTTCAGCTTCTCGTTCAACGTCTATAACCCCGTCAGCACCTGCATAAACGGTCGCGGTAATACGTGCAGGCGTACCAAAGGCAGTATCACCTATATGTAATACAGTTAAGCCATTCACTTTGCCTACTGCTTTACCAGATGTGGCTATAAGCGTATGCCCTTCTTGTATATCACTGAGCATATTTTCGCTTAATTGACCGGTACGGTATTGCTTGCCAGCTACCGCTTC
This sequence comes from Pseudoalteromonas holothuriae, assembly GCF_945859825.1. Taxonomy (GTDB): domain Bacteria; phylum Pseudomonadota; class Gammaproteobacteria; order Enterobacterales; family Alteromonadaceae; genus Pseudoalteromonas; species Pseudoalteromonas holothuriae. The sequence goes on along the minus strand of NZ_CAMAPC010000001.1, from coordinate 171,796 downwards.
GTCAATATGTTCAGCATCAATTGTCGTGACATTATCTTGTTTAGTGTAAAAGCTTGCTTCCGCAACAAGTTCAAGCACATCCGCAAAACGTGCAGATAGCTTAGTATGGTGCTCAGCCTGTCGGTAACTAAATTTAAGCAAGCGAACAAATGCTTGCTCCGTCAACGTGCAATTCAAAGTGCTATTGGCATACTCTTGAACCTTAGTCACAAACTGATATTGCATTTTATCTGAGCTTGGTAAGTAATAATCAAAATCAGCTAGTACTCGAAACAACTCTGCAAACTCTTCATCATACTCACCGATGGTGTAATACAAGTCACGTGAGCCCAACAAAATAATTTTAACATCAAGCGGAATAAGCTGCGGTTTAAGTGTAAAGCTACTCCCCACAGAATTATCTTGATAAGGTAAGTCATTTTTAATTTGATGGGTTTTTAATGAAAGCTTAAGGCCATCCCATACTTGTGGGTTTGCAAGTACCTTTTCAGCATCCATTATTAAGTAACCGCCATTAGCACGATGCAATGCCCCAGCTTGAATGGAGCGGTAGCTTGTGATCAACGTGCCCTGCGATGTGGCATATTCAACTTTACCAAAAATGTTACCAAAGGTAGGGTTTGGTTCATACACCACTGGAGCTGGGGCTCCATCTTTGTATTCAACTAAAATATTTGGTGCAAAAAAGTCACTCAGCATACCTTTAGAATCAAAGTCGTCTTTGTTTTCTTCACTACTGGCGTCATCATCTAACCACTCCAGAACAGCATCCACTATTTCAGTACGTAAATCTTTGAGATAACGCACCACGCCAATGTGACTGGCATATTTATGTTCTAAGGTACGTAACAGAGGCTTAGTCGCCATTTCTACAGTAGATTTTTTCAAGTTCCGAAGCGTTTCTGAAGATTCTCTTTTCCAGCGAGGTAACTCTATTAACGCTTCAATTAAAGCATCTTCTAACTTTTCAATGGCATCTATAAAGTGCGACTGAAGTTCCTCATCAAGCGCAGCAAACTCATTATCGTTTAACTGCTTACCATCAACGACAGGAGCAAACCCCACCAAGTTACTTTCTTCTAATAACGCGACACTTTTGTCTGCTGCCAACTGTTCTACCGCCGTTAAAGCAGCGTTATATTTATTATCGAAATCTCGGTCTATGGACTTCTTTTTTCGTTGATAACCAGGATTATCAAATGCAGCAGGAAATGTATCTGCCACCTCGTCTAAAAACTCATCAATATCATCTTCAAGCTCTTTACTTTGACCTGCTTGCATAAACATGGCGATGGGCTCTCGGTGATCATCGTAATTATTTACATACAACCACTCTTTAGGCGTTTGTCGAGTTTTACTATGTGCCTCGAGTTTGTCTTTGACCATGGTAAAACGGCCAAGCGCAGCTTCACCCATAACAAATACATTATACCCAGGCAACTCCATACCCAACGCAAAATCTAAGGCACTTTGTGCGCGTTGTTGACCAATAAAGGGGAGCGCTTCTGGATACGGATTTTGCATACATGATTGCACATGAGAAACAGACACCGACGGCGCAAGCGCGTCGGTTAACAATGGTGATATTTTTTTGGTCATTCCTAACTTCTTATTTCTAAACGCTAACTACTATCAAGCTAGGTTTTATGGGGATAATGCTTTACGTATAAACTCATCATGCCCACACTCTGAGCAGGACATAATTTCACTGGCGTAAAATACATCCAATTTATTGTCGCAATTCTTACATACTAATTGCCCCATGGCTATCCATTCTCCGCACTTGTATGTACCTTTGTGGTTGAAGTCTTGCACCAATGCTTGCCACTCTAACTGAGTTCTATCCTCTAACTGTGCCAATTCATACCATATAGATGCCTTTAGCTCTTGCCATGCCAAGTCATCATAATACTTTTGGTGTTCTTTTAGATGCGCTAAATCTCGGTTTAGATAACTTTTGTACAATGCCAGCTTCTCTTGTGATAACTGCTTTAAAGCACTCTGGTGTTCAATGAATTTTTCAACTAAATCATCTACCTCATGATCTTTAACATCATTAACCCAATCAATAAATTGGCTAAGCCATGATTTATAACTTGACATGCCATACTCCGTTTTTGCTGTATTAACTTAACTATAGCTTATGAGGTAAGCGTTGTTGTTTTATGCTTGACTCAAATGCTTAAAAATGCGCTGTAGCTACTGTGAATCAATGCTTTTTTCGGGTATGCTATCGGGCAATTTTCTATCAATTTGCAAGAAGTCTGGAAACGTAGATGCAAGAGCAATATAACCCGCAAGACATAGAGTCAAAAGTCCAACAGTACTGGGAACAAAATAAGACATTTAAAGTCGTCGAAGACGAGAGCAAAGAGAAGTATTACTGCCTCTCAATGTTTCCATACCCAAGTGGTCGACTGCACATGGGTCACGTTCGTAACTACACTATTGGCGATGTAGTTTCTCGCTTTCAACGCTTGCAAGGTAAAAACGTTATGCAACCTATGGGTTGGGATGCGTTTGGTCTACCCGCTGAAAATGCCGCCATTAAAAATAATACAGCGCCTGCTAAATGGACCTACGAAAATATTGATTATATGCGCGACCAATTAAAGCAACTTGGCTTTGGCTATGATTGGGATCGTGAAATAGCCACTTGTCACCCTGAATACTATAAATGGGAGCAGTGGTTTTTCACAAAATTGTATGAAAAAGGTCTCGTTTATAAAAAAATGTCCACCGTAAACTGGGACCCAGTAGACCAAACAGTACTTGCCAATGAGCAAGTTATTGACGGTAAAGGATGGCGTTCTGGCGCGGTGGTTGAGCAAAAAGAGATCCCACAATGGTTTATTAAAATCACTGATTATGCCCAAGAGCTACTTGATGATTTAGACAAGTTAGACGATTGGCCTGAACAAGTTAAAACCATGCAACGTAATTGGATTGGTCGCTCTGAAGGCTTAGAAATAGACTTTAAACGCGCAGATAATAGCGACGTATTTACAGTTTACACAACGCGCCCAGATACCTTTATGGGTGTAACTTATGTTGGTGTTGCCGCAGGTCACCCCATCGCACAAGAAGCCGCGAAAAATAATGCCGCTATCGCCGCTTTTGTAGAAGAGTGTAAAAACACCAAAGTTGCTGAGGCTGATATGGCAACAATGGACAAAAAAGGTATTGATACGGGTTTTAAAGCGATTCACCCATTAACAGGCAAAGAAGTGCCAATTTGGGTTGCTAACTTTGTATTGATGGATTACGGCTCTGGTGCCGTAATGGCCGTACCAGGACACGACCAACGTGACTTTGAATTTGCTACAGCATATGGCCTTGAGATAAAACAAGTTATTGCGCCTGAACAAGGTTCTGAATTAACAGCCGACATCAATACAGAAGCATTTACTGAAAAAGGCATATTAATCAATTCAGGTGAATTTGATGGGTTATCATTTAAAGCCGCTTTTGAGGCTATTGCAGACAAACTAGAAGCACAAAGTGCAGGTAAACGTAAAGTCAACTTCCGTCTAAGAGATTGGGGAGTTAGTCGTCAGCGTTATTGGGGCTCTCCAATTCCTATGCTAAGTGATGAAAATGGCAAAGAGATTGCTGCGACTGGAGATATGCTTCCAGTACGCTTACCAGAAAACGTGGTTATGAATGGAGTAACATCACCAATCAAAGCAGACCCTGAATGGGCAAAAACCACCGTTAATGGTGCTGCAGCTTTTCATGAAACTGATACTTTCGATACGTTTATGGAATCATCTTGGTATTACGCACGCTACTGTAGCCCTCGCTATGACGAAGGTATGCTTGAGCCGGGCGCTGCAAATTACTGGTTACCCGTAAACCAATATATTGGTGGTATTGAACATGCTATTTTACACCTACTATATTCGCGCTTTTTCCATAAACTACTACGTGACTTTGGGCTAGTTAACTCCGATGAGCCGTTTGAGCGTTTACTATGCCAAGGTATGGTATTAGCAGAAACCTTCTACCGTAAAGATGAAAAAGGCGGTGATATCTGGATCTCACCCACTGATGTAGCAACAGAAACAGACGACAAAGGCCGTGTCACAAAAGCATGGCACAAAGATGACGGCCAGCCGGTATTCTCTTCTGGCATGAGTAAGATGTCAAAGTCGAAGAACAATGGTATTGACCCACAAACCGTTATCAAACAATACGGTGCAGATACTGTTCGCTTATTTATGATGTTTACAGCACCACCAGAGCAAACCCTCGAATGGTCTGATTCAGGTGTTGAAGGCGCGCATCGCTTCTTAAAGCGTGTTTGGAAATATGCAGTTGACGTTAATAATGCTGGTAAAGCGGCATTAAACGTTAGTGCACTAAGCAGCAATCAGAAAACATTACGTCGTGAAGTACATAAAGCAATCGCAAAAGTTACCGATGACTTATCGCGTCGTCAAACATTCAATACTGCCATTGCCGCAATTATGGAGCTATCGAACAAGCTGACTAAAGCGCCACTTAAAGATACTCAAGATATTGCCATTGCCAATGAAGCACTAAATGCGATAGTTATTATGCTTGCACCAATTGCACCACATATGTGCCATGCGCTATGGGCTGAACTTGGCTTTGAATCAGATATTCTAGATGCCGCTTGGCCAAGTGTTGATGAGTCTGCGTTGGTTGAAGATGAAAAGCTGATTATTGTACAAGTTAATGGCAAGCTGCGCGCTAAGCTGACTGTTGCTGCTGATGCAACACAAGAGCAAGTTGAAGCGATAGCGTTTGCAGAAGAAAACGTTACTAAATTCACTGATGACAAAACAATTCGTAAAGTGATTTATGTGCCAGGTAAGCTCCTTAACGTGGTAGCCAACTAAGATGCGCTTCAGTGCTTTTATCAAACACGGATTAGCGCTTGCGCTAGTCTGTGTTTTGTTATCTAGTTGTGGCTTCCATTTAAAGAAAGCCTCTTACCTCCCCGTTGAAATGCGTACATTGCAACTAAGTGGAGATGATACACGCGCTCAGCTTTATGAGCTGCTAGTTGACGACTTGCAACAAGCCAAAGTCACGCTCATCCCTGAACAGCAAAACAATAGCCAAATCGCTAAGTTGCATCTATACCGTGATACTTTAGACAAACAAACCCTGAGCTTATTTAAAAACGGCCAGGTTGCGCAGTATCAGCTCTCTTATGGCATATCTTATCGATTAACCCGTCCAAATCAAGAACCAATAGAACAAAGTTTTGAGCTATATCGCAATTATAAAGATGACCCCGATAACGCTCTGGCAAAAGCCAAAGAACTTGATTTGTTACTCAATGAACTGCGCCAGTTGGCAAGCAAACGTATTGTCCGCGAGTTGTCACAACTGTAATGCGCTACTACGCCAATCAACTAAGTAACCAACTAAAGCAAGCATTAGCGCCATTTTATATGGTGTTTGGCGAAGAACCTTACCAAGAAGCCAACTGTGTTCAGCAAATCAAACACACAGCTAAAAAACAAGGGTTTGATGAAGTCATTAAATTCACTTTGTTACCTGGCTTTGATTGGCAAGAATTAATTGCCCAATACAACAGTATGTCGCTGTTTAGTACCCGTACCCTCATTGAATTTGATTTAAACCAGCAAAAACCAGGTACTCAGGGAAGCCAAGCTTTTAAGCTTTTGACCGAACAGCCAAACCCTGATGTCATAATTATTGTAAAAGGTGCCAAAGCAGGACAGGATATACAACGCAGCGCTTGGTTTAAAGCGCTAGATAAACAGGGTATTTTTGTGCCATGTTACCAACTAACGGGTAACCACTTAGCACGCTGGCTTGATGAACAATGTAAAAGATTAAAGTTGAATTTAGCCCATGATGCAAAACGCAGTTTACTGCATGCAACCGAAGGTAACTTGTTAGCCACTCACCAAGAACTTGAAAAACTGTCTTTACTTTATAAGTCAGATCCAATTGATCAAACTCAGGTATTAACAGGCCTGCTTAATCAAGCTAAATTTGATATTTTCGACTTAAATAGCGCTCTACTCAATGGCAATACAAAGCAGATCATCAAAGTTATGCTTAAACTTGCCAGTGACAATGTGGAGCCGACAAGCATTGTTTGGAACTTAAACAAAGAAGCGCAAACCTTACGAGACTTAAAACAAGGATTACAGCAAGGCCAGAATATAAGCCAATTGTTTAAACAAAACGGCATATGGAAAAACCAACAAGCCGCAACATCACAGGCTGTTGAGCGGCTCACCTTGGCACACATTGAACAAATCATCATATTGCTAGCACAGTTTGATGTGGCATATAAACGAGCACAATTAGTGTCCCCCTATCAGGCTCTGGCACATATCGCCTTGTCATTTTGCCAGCCTATTGAGTTTCAACTTCCTTACCAACACATTAAATAACATTATGATTGCTTTATTTGGCGGAACCTTCGACCCAATTCACCTTGGCCATTTAAATATGGCACATCAGTGCGTCGAAGAACTAAAACTAACACAACTGTACTTTTTACCCTGCGCTGTGCCAGTTCATAAAATGCAACCTGGCATTACAGATGCGCACCGTTTAGCAATGCTATCTCTGGCTATCAAAGACAACACAAAATTTTCAATAGACCGTAGGGAGATAACTAGGCAAGGCCCATCATACTCTTTATTAAGTTTACGGGAATGTCGCGCTGAGCACCCTAATACCCCTTTGCTATTTTTAATGGGTATGGATTCATTTAATAGCTTACCTAGTTGGTTTGAATGGCAAGAAATCACCTCGCTTTGCCACATCATCGTTTACCAACGCCCTTACGAGCGCCTATCAAATCAAGCAAAACTGGCGCAATATTTAAAAGTTTCAAAAACTTCACATATCGAAGCACTCAACCAGCAAATTGGTGGGTTATGTTACTTTTTAACCGGTAGTACCTTTAATGCAGCATCAAGCGATATACGTAAGCGCATAAAAAATAGTGAAAATATGAAACATTTACTCAACAGTAGGGTCATAGACTACATTAATGAGTATCACCTGTATGCTGAATAAGCCTTTGAGCTGTGTTAGAATCGCCGATTATTTTATTTAGTGAAGAGAAACAAACTTGAATTCTGAACAACTTTTAGACTTTGCCTTAGACAAAGTGGATGATATGAAAGCCCGCGATGTTGTTAAACTAGATGTACGTGATATATCTTCTGTGACAGATTATTTAGTTATCTGCTCTGGAAACTCAAAACGTCATGTCCAATCCATTGCTGATCACGTTGCCAAAGAGGCGCGCCATGCAGGTGAGGAGCCTATGGGTCAAGAAGGGCTAGATATTGGCGAGTGGGCATTGGTTGATTTAGGTGACGTTGTTGTGCACGTTATGCAAGATCAAACTCGTAGTTTATATGACCTTGAGAAACTTTGGGGCTAAGCTTTGAAAATTCAGTTAGTCGCTGTAGGGACGAAAATGCCCGCTTGGGTTGAAACAGGTTTCAAAGAGTACCAACGTCGTTTTCCCAAAGATATGGCACTGGAACTTATCGAGATCCCAGCAGGTAAACGCGGCAAAAATGCAGATATAAAACGCATCTTACACATTGAAGGTGAAAAAACCCTTGCTGCTATCCCTAAAGGGAATCGCATTGTAACGCTTGAAGTTACAGGTAATCCTTGGGATACGCATCAACTTGCTAATCATATGCAAAAGTGGCAATTAGATGGTCGGGACATTAGTTTATTGATTGGCGGGCCGGAGGGCTTAGCACCTGAGTGCATTGCAGCCTCAGAGCAAAAGTGGTCGCTGTCTAATTTAACGCTACCACATCCTTTAGTACGTATTATTGTTGCAGAAAGTCTCTATCGTGGATGGAGCTTAAACAACAATCACCCTTATCATAGAGAGTAGTTAACTAAAAAATGCTAAAAAGAAGGCCTACGATCCGTGACCATTCAGCCGAAGCAAATTTGTTTGCTCGTCGAGCTTTCATTGGATTTGTTTTTGTAGTTTCTTTAATCGGCATTTTAATAATGAATGTCTATAACCTTCAAGTTGTTGACTTCGATACTTACAAAACTCGCTCAAATGATAACCGTATAAAAGTCATTCCTATCGCACCTAACCGTGGGTTAATCTACGATCGAAATGGTGTGTTGCTGGCTGAAAACCGCCCAGTCTATAATTTAGAAGTCGTACCTGAAGATGTTAAAGATCTAAACAAAAGCCTCTCACAAATTAGCCAGTTACTTGCAATTTCCGAGCAGCAAATAAGTGATTTCATAGAAGATATTAGCAACAACCGTCGCTTTAAAAGTCAGATACTTAAAGCTCGCTTAAACGAAAAGGAGGTAGCTGTTTTTTCGGTTAATCAGCATAAATTCCCTGGTTTTAGTGTTGAAGCGCGCTTGTCTCGTTACTACCCATATGGCGATACACTTACTCATGCACTGGGTTATGTCGCAAAACTCAACAAAACCGAGTTAGCAGAACTTGAACGCCAAGAGCGAGATACCAATTATCGCGCAACCTATGATATTGGCAAACTTGGTATAGAAAAATACTATGAACAACAACTTCATGGGACCGTTGGCTCACAGCGTGTAGAAGTAAACAACCGTGGCAGAGTATTACGCACTTTAAGTGTAGAGCCACCTATTCCAGGACAAGACCTGGTGTTAACTTTAGACATCGGCCTACAGCAAATAGTACAACATGCATTAAAAGATACCCGAGGGGCTGTAATTGCTATCGACCCAAAAGACGGGGGAATTTTAGCGTTGTACTCAAATCCCAGTTACGACCCAAACCTATTTGTACATGGCATAAGTAGTGAGAATTACAAGCAGCTGCTAAATGAAGATAGACCACTTATTAACCGTGTAACACAAGGCCGCTATCCTCCAGCGTCTACAATAAAGCCCCACTTAGCAATTCTGGGCTTAGAAGAAGGCTTGGTAACAGAAGACTCTACAATTTGGGACCCTGGATTTTTTCAAATTCCAAACGTTGATCATAAATGGCGAGACTGGAAACGTTGGGGTCATGGTCATGTAGACGTTTATACAGCCATTGAAGAGTCTTGTGACACTTATTACTATCGTATTGCCTATAAGCTAGGCATAAGTAAAATTGCTAATTTTATGGACCAATTTGGCTTCGGCGACTTATCTGGTATCGACATTCATGAAGAAACTGCAGCAATACTACCCACAGTAGAATGGAAACGGGCTCGCTTCAAAGAAAACTGGTGGCCAGGTGACACTATTTCTGTTGGTATCGGACAAGGCTATTGGACAGCAACACCCATTCAAATAGCCAACTCGGTAAGCATTTTAGTTAATAAAGGGGCTCACCGACAACCTCACTTAGTGCAAGTAGCTAAACAGGAAGAGGCAGTGACACATTTGTTCACAGAGGAAAAGCCCCCGGTTCAACTCAAAAACCCACATCATTGGCAAATTGCATTGGATGCGATGCATAATACAGTTATCAGAGGAACTGCTCGCAGTGCATTTAAAGGCGCAACATATGACCCAGCGGGAAAAACTGGCACAGCACAGGTTGTCAGTATCGCCCAAGGCGAAAAATATGATGCTAAGAAGCTTAAGGAACGCCATAGGGATAATGCGGTTTATACCGGTTTTGCACCATTTAATGACCCGCAAATAGTCGTTGCTGTCGTCGTTGAGAATCAAAAAGCTGGCGGTAGCACGATTGCAGCACCCATAGCGCGTCAGATGATGGACTATTACTTTTCTGCTTACCCTCTCGATACGGACTCACAATGACACCGCTGCATAATAAACGCACCATTTGGCAAAAAGTTCATTTAGATTGGCCTTTACTATTGGCATTAGTGTTAATGATGTTAGGCAGCCTAACAATTGTGTATAGCGCCAGTGGTCAAGATACCAATATGATGCTTCGCCATGCTACGCGCATGGCAGGTGCTGTTATTGCCCTTTTTTTTATGGCACAACTTTCTCCAAATACGTTAAAACGGATTGTCATACCTATGTACTTAGTGGGACTCGGTATGTTAGTTGCTGTACTGTTTGTCGGTGTCAGTAGTAAAGGGGCTCAACGCTGGCTAGATTTAGGTGTTACACGATTCCAACCCTCAGAAATAATGAAAATAGCTGTACCGATGATGGTTGCTTGGTACATTGGTCAACATCGCCTGCCACCGTCTATTTGGAATCTACTGGTCGGCTTTACAATCGTCATTGTGCCAACTTTTTTAATAAAAGAGCAGCCTGATTTAGGCACTTCAATTTTAATTGCCAGTTCAGGTATTTTTGTTCTATTTTTATCTGGCCTTAGTTGGCGCCTCATTGGTATGTTTACGCTATTGGCAGGCCCTGCGGGGTTGGCATTTTGGCATTATGGTATGCATGCATATCAAAAACAACGAGTATTGACGTTTCTAAACCCTGAAAGCGACCCACTTGGGGCTGGTTATCACATCATTCAATCCAAAATAGCCATTGGTTCAGGTGGCGTAGAAGGCAAAGGCTGGTTACAAGGTACTCAGTCTCAGTTAGAGTTCTTACCTGAAAGGCATACTGACTTTATTTTTTCTGTACTAAGTGAAGAGTTTGGTTTATTTGGTGTTGTCATGCTATTGAGCGTTTATCTATTTATAATTGGTCGAGGTCTTTATATTGCAGTAAATGCACAAGATGCATTTAGTAAACTATTAGCAGGTGCGCTCACCCTAACATTCTTTGTGTATGTCTTTGTTAATATTGGTATGGTTTCAGGGTTACTCCCTGTCGTAGGCGTCCCTTTACCGCTGATTAGTTACGGTGGAACATCAATGGTAACCTTAATGGCAGGCTTTGGCATTATTATGGCTATTGCAACAGATAAGAGGATGCTTTTAAAGTCATGAATAAAGTGCTGTTACAACTTGGCTGGTGTTTTATTTGCCTAGTACTGCTAAACGCCTGTAGCAATCGCTACCATATAAAACACGATAAAGCACCGCTAAGAGCCCCTACAGAGCTTGAAATGCAAGATGCTGTTATAACCAATGAAGCAAAAAGTGTTAGCGCTGGTCGCCCTTATTCAGTTCTAGGCAAACGCTATACACCAATGTCAGATGAAAAAGGCTACCTTATGGAAGGGGTCGCGTCATGGTATGGCAGAAAGTTTCATGGCTATCACACATCAAATGGTGAAATTTTCAATATGTTTGATATGACAGCCGCTCATAAAACCTTACCCCTTCCAAGCTTTGTTAAAGTAACCAACCTAGACAACGGAAAAAGTGCCATAGTGAGAGTCAATGACCGAGGTCCTTTTCATGATGACCGACTTATTGACCTATCTTACGCGGCAGCATACAAACTGGGATATCACTTAAATGGTACAGCTAAAGTTAAGGTAGAGGCCATTACTCTTGAGCGCCAAACGCCACGTTTAACTTACATTCAAGTAGCAGCAGGTAGCCAATTAGATAAAATACAAGCCATCGCTCACGCATTAGAACAAAAAATGGCGCTTGATAATGTCATCACATTGGAAAATGGATTATATAAACTACGATTAGGGCCAATGGAAAGTGATAAACACGCACAATCTGTACTAAATAACTTGCGAAAAGGTGAATTCATCCAAGCCTTCTTGCTTTATAGTGATCAACAACTTTAGAATATTGCGGTGACGCTGACTAACTTAACCAAAATTGCGAGCATAATGACTTTATTAAAATCAAAATTTATTACTCAAATTTGTGGCCTAGTGTGCTGCGCCTCGATTTTTGCAGCTAACGCACAGATATTGCCCTCCCCCCCTCAAGTGAACGCTAAAGGTTATTTTTTAGTTGACTTTACGACTGGCAAAGTGATTGCACAAGGCGAAGCCGACACCAAATTAGCGCCTGCTAGCTTAACTAAAATGATGACCAGTTACGTAATAGGAACCGAAATAAACGCAGGTAATATTGCCCCTAGTGATATGGTAACCATCAGTGAAAAGGCATGGGCCAAGAACTTTCCTGAGTCTTCAAAAATGTTTATCGAAGTAGGTAAACAAGTGAGCGTAGATGATCTAAATCGTGGGGTCATTATTCAATCAGGCAATGATGCCTGCGTAGCCCTTGCTGAGCATATCGCTGGCAGTGAGAGTGCCTTTGCTGATTTAATGAATGCGCACGCCGAAAAACTTGGTATGAGCAATAGCCACTTTATAAATAGTCATGGCCTAGATACGGATCAACACTATACAACTCCTAGAGATATGGCAACGCTTAGTGCAGCGCTGATTCGTGATGTACCAGATGAATACGCAATATACAAAGAAAAATCATTTACTTTTAATGGCATAAAGCAATATAACCGTAATACGCTGCTATGGGATGCGAGCCTAGATGTTGATGGTATAAAAACTGGCCATACATCTGAGGCAGGCTACAGCTTAGTGACATCAGCAACCAAAGATGACATGCGGTTAATTGCCGTGGTAATGGGTACGGCGAGTGAACGAGCTCGTAAGGTTGAAAGTAAAAAGTTGTTGAACTACGGCTTTAGATTTTATGAGACAATCACACCGTATAAAGCAGGTGATAGCTTTGTTGAACAACGTATTTGGATGGGGAGTCAAGAGACCGTATCATTAGGTATTTTGCAAGATACGCCAATTACGATACCTCGCGGACAACGTAAAAACCTAAAAGCAAACTTTGAGCTAGATAAAACACTTGAAGCGCCACTTGAAAAGGGCAGCAAAGTCGGTACTTTGTTTTTACAGCTTGAAGGTGAAGAAATTGCTCAATACCCCCTTGTTACACTTGAAGAAGTTGCAGAGGGTAGCTTCTTTTCTAAGATTTACGACTATTTACGTTTACAGATCGCCCAATAATTTAAAAAGTATAAATAAACGCCTCCTTCGTGAGGCGTTTTTTTTTATCACAAAAATGGTAGAATGCCGCCATTATGTTCGGTTAGAGAACCTAACCTAATGAGTTCAACTTGCAAATCAGCAAGCCCGTTCTAATAGTGAGGACACCGTTGTGGTAAAGCCAGTAGAAAATACTAAGTTTGACGAGTACTTAGACTTCCCATGCCCGTTCACCTTTAAAATCATGGGTGTGGCAAATGTGAACCTTACGGACCAAGTGTTAACTAAACTCCAAGCAATTGCACCAGGTGACTATGTGCCAAAAGTTAAGCCTAGTAGCAAAGGGACATATGAATCTATCACCGTAGTTGCCACAGTGACATCAAAAGAGCAAATTGAGCAAATTTACACCGATGTTGGCTCATTGGAAGACGTACGTTACGTACTTTAATGAGCACAGCTAAGAATATGAGCCAATATAAAGTGATTGTGCGCCAGTTAGGTCGACGTAGCTACGAGCCAATTTGGCAAAAAATGCAAACTTACACCGATAAACGCGATGATAATAGCGCTGATGAGATCTGGCTAGTTGAACACGATAGTGTATTCACCCAAGGTCAGGCAGGTAAAGAGGAGCATTTACTCGCGCCAGGCGATATCCCAGTAATCAAGGTCGACCGTGGTGGTCAAGTTACTTACCATGGCCCCGGTCAGCAAATGATGTATGTATTGTTTAACTTACGCCGTTTAAAAATTGGTGTTCGAGAGCTTGTTACTTGGCTAGAACAGTGCATTATCGACTGTCTTGAAGAGTACAACATCATAGCTTACGCAAAAGCAGACGCACCGGGTGTGTACGTCAATGAGAGTAAAATTGCGTCTTTAGGGTTACGAGTACGCCGGGGCTGCTCTTTTCACGGCTTAGCACTGAATGTAAACATGGATATGTCTCCATTCTTAAGGATTAATCCATGTGGCTATGCCGGAATGAACATGGTACAAACAAGCGAATTAAATGGCCCAGACTCAATGGAAGAAGTCGCCAATGGGTTAGTCAAACACATGCTAAAACGTCTCAGTGCAGAGTCTGTTGAGCAAACACTAGGGTTTGAAAACGAATGAGTAAACCAGTAAAAATGGAGCCAGGGGTAAAACTTCGAGATGCTGAAAAAATGGCATTGATCCCCGTTAAAATACTTCCTACAGAACGACAAGAAATGCTACGTAAGCCTGATTGGTTAAAGATCCGTTTACCAAAATCAAGTGAGCGTATCGACGGTATAAAACAGGCTATGCGTAAACACGGCTTGCACTCAGTATGTGAGGAGGCATCTTGTCCAAACCTTTCTGAATGCTTTAATCATGGCACAGCCACCTTCATGATTTTAGGCGCTATTTGTACGCGTCGTTGTCCATTTTGTGATGTTGCTCATGGCCGGCCACTCAAACCAGATGCCCAAGAGCCTGAAAAGTTAGCACTGACTATCAAAGATATGAAATTAAGCTATGTGGTAATTACTTCTGTAGATAGAGATGACTTACGTGATGGTGGTGCTCAACACTTTGCGGACTGCATTACTGCGATTCGTAAACATAATCCTGATATCACAATTGAAATTTTAGTTCCTGACTTTCGTGGTCGTATGGACCGTGCTCTAGAAATTCTAACGCAAACCCCCCCAGATGTGTTTAATCACAACCTAGAAACAGCACCACGCCTATACAAATTGGCAAGACCCGGCGCTGATTATAAATGGTCTTTAGAATTGTTACGCCGATTTAAAGAAGCACACCCTGAAGTTAAAACAAAATCAGGATTAATGGTCGGCCTGGGTGAAGAAATCTCAGAGATTGAGCAAGTACTCCGTGACTTGCGGGAACATAATGTGGATATGCTCACCGTAGGCCAGTATTTGCAGCCTTCTAAGCATCATCTACCCGTAAAGCGATACGTGCCACCAGCCGAGTTTGATGCGTTAAAAGAGTATGCTGATGAAATTGGCTTTACTCACGCAGCATCTGGGCCATTTGTTCGCTCAAGCTATCACGCAGATCAACAAGCTGCTGGTAAAGAAGTGAAGTAAACTTCATTTGAGCAAAAAGCGCCATGTGGCGCTTTTTTTGTGTCTAATAAATGTGTAATACCTATTTTATTGAAACATTAATCATTCTAGTGAGCTAAATTTCACGCTAACTTCTTTAGAAAAAACGGTGTCATTGCGCCTTAAATTACCCGTTCGTAAAACATAGATTACAATCGTTAACATTGATTTATAGCAAAACTATTTCAATTTATGACACACCAGTATATCTTGCTGAACTCTCTCACATATAAAGGAGCAATTTGTGCTTAAAAATAAAACACTGGGGAGTATGCTGATCGTTGCAGGTACAACCATAGGTGCAGGAATGTTAGCGCTACCGATTGCATCCGCAGGGTTAGGCTTTGCAACCGCATTAATATTAATCGTACTGTCTTGGTTGCTCATGACCTATACCGCTTTATTAATGCTTGAACTCCACCAGTATGCAAGTGCTGATGCAACGCTTAATACACTCGCTAAATCTCTACTAGGAAAGCGCGGGCAATATATTGCCAACTTCGCCATGGTGTTCTTATTTTATGCATTATGTGCTGCCTATATTGCTGGAGGTGGCGCACAGCTTCAAGACAAAATTAACAATGCATTAGGCGTTAATGTAGCCCCTCAAATTGGCTCCATATTGCTTGCTATCTTAGTTGCAAGCGTTGTAGCTGCTGGCACCAGTACAGTTGATAAGCTCAATAAAGTGCTATTTAGTATAAAAATTACAGTACTTGCCACTTTATTTTTTGTTTTAAGTCCCTATGTGCACGGTAAGCACCTACTTGATATGCCAATTCAACAAGGCTTAGTCGTTTCTGCGATTCCTGTTATTTTTACTTCTTTTGGCTTCCATGGCTCTATACCATCAATTGTGAAATATGTAGGGCTTGATATTAAATCGTTACGACGGGTTATGATGTTTGGCGCAGCGCTTCCTTTGACCATCTACGTTTTTTGGCAGCTTTTAAGTCAAGGCATAATGAGTCAACAAAGTTTAATGCAAAGTGAAGGGCTAACAGGGTTTGTCACGAACATATCCAGTATTGCTCACAATCCTCATATCAGTACTTTTGTAACTATATTTGCAGACTTGGCACTAGCAACATCTTTTCTAGGCGTGAGCCTTGGCCTCTTTGATTTCTTTGCTGATGCATTCAAAAAAGGCAATGGCAAACTTGATCGCGCAAAAACCGCACTAATTACTTTTTTACCCCCACTCGGGTTTGCATTATTTTATCCACAAGGGTTCATTATGGCACTTGGCTACGCTGCAATCGCACTTGTCATATTGGCTGTATTTCTACCTGTTGCTATGGTTTGGTCACAACGTCGCCAGGGTAGACAAACAGCAGGCTACCAAGTTAGGGGGGGAACGCTTGGACTTGCAGTTGCAGCTCTTTGCGGTATTTTAATTATCACAGCGCAAGGACTACAAATGACAGGTGTTACCCCGTCATTAGGATAAAAATACAATAAAGTAGTTACCCAGTAACTGCTTTACTAATTTTGCCCTGAGACTCCAATTGGGTCTGACTCTTGAGCTTTACCTTGTAAAATAGAGATTTCAACGCGTCGATTTCGTCTTCTATCCGCATTTGTTTCATTTGGGACGAGTGGCCGAGTATCTGCGTGACCTACTACAACTAAGCGATTTTTATCAAACCCCGGCGCTTTGATCATTTCACTGGCAACGGCAACCGCCCGTGTAGCGGATAAATCCCAATTATTGCTATACAGCTCATCGCTTACTTGAAAATCATCAGTATGTCCCGACACCGTGATTTCGCCTGGTACATCTTTAAGTAAGTCTGCGATTTCTCTTATTGTTGGCGTAAACTTAGGCTGTAAAAATGCACTGCCAGAGGGAAACGCCCCATTTTCTTGGATACGAATAATAATTTGCTGGCCAAGTGACTCTAACTCTATCGCACCGTCCATAATCTGTTTTTCCATCTGCTGCGCAATTTTCTTAACAAGTTCGTTCACCTGCTCTTGATCAGCAGCAGAAATCGCTTGGGTCATCGCTTGCTCTTGAGAGGTACTTTGTGATTCGCCACCACGTTTATTTCCCCTTTGCTCTTGCCTTCCACCTGCAGAGCTTTCCTCTCCAGCTTGAAATTCAAGCATTTGCTGTGTCATTTCGACTGTTTGCTGCTGAATAGTCTCAATTGGGGTGGGTTCTGGTTTACCTGGTGTAAATTCCATTGCGATAACACTGGTTCCTTTAGGTATATCTTTTACTTCTATTTTATTTTGCACACCAAATGCAAATTTCATAGAACCCGCTATTTGTTTAAATTTCAGTACATCCATTTCCGAAAAAGCCAACAGCAAGACAAAGAAACACATTAGTAAAGACATCAGATCCGCAAATGTACCCATCCAAGCTGGCAGCCCAGGGGGTGGACATTTACACTCTTGCTCATCAGACATCAGCGTTATTCCTCTTTCTCATGCACGCGTTTTGACTCTGGTAAGTAATTTTTAAGAATGCCTTCAATTACTTTAGGGTTTTGGCCATCTTGAATACCCAAAATCGCATCAAGAATAAGTCTTTGATTGAGTTCCTCTTCATCTCGACGAAGCTCTAACTTTGCCTGAATTGGAATGGCAACAACATTCGCTAAAAAAGCACCATATAAAGTCGTTAGCAATGCAACCGCCATAGCAGGACCAATCGCTTTGGGGTCATCCATATTAGACAACATAGCAACCAAGCCAATCAAAGTGCCAATCATACCCATCGCGGGGGCTATATCTCCTAGCTTTTTAAACAAAGAAGCGCCTTCATCATGGCGGTTAGTGGTTAAAGAAATATCTTTTTGTAAAGTGGCTCTGACGACATCAGCATCATGACCATCCACGAGCATATCAACTCCCTTACGCATAAAAGAATTAGGGATTTCAGCTTCTTCCAATGCTAAGAATCCCCCTTTGCGCGCTGAATCTGCTAACTCAACTGACTTTTCAATTAACTCTTCCGGCGTCTCAATTTTGAACATAAAGGCTTTGCCAACAACCTTACCAATCACGAAAAACTTTGGCATGCTAAAGTTTGCAAGTACAATAAACAACGAACCACCGAACACAATCACGCCTGAAGCAGCATCAGCAAACATAATTACTTCGCCATCACTACTCATGAACATGGACATCACAATTAGGCCTATTGCGCCTAAGATCCCAATAACGGTTGCTAAATCCACATATCCTCCAAAGAGTATTATCTATTCTAATTCTTGCTCACACGACCAATTCAAATAAAACACACAAAAGGTGCTCTGTTCGCTGTTGAGCACACAGCAATATTTAAAGGCGACCTTTTACTATCGGCAAGCTACTGAATATCTTAAATCAATTATATTAAAAAGCACCAAAATTGCGAGTTCCATCATTCAGTATATATCTACTGAGTTAACATATTGTATCGCAAAATCATGCTACAAACTTTGACCTCACACGTCATTGCCCCTAAAATTGGGCTCTTAAATTTTATAACGGCTTTAATTAGTTAAGTTACGAGACAATATCATGGCAACAAAAAAACCAGAAAATCTGAGTTTTGAAGACGCAATGGCAGAATTAGAAGGCATTGTTCATTCAATGGAGCAAGGCACCTTAACCTTAGAGCAGTCTTTAAAACAGTTTGAACGTGCAATTGCACTGGCTAATTCATCTACCAATAAGTTGCAACAAGCCGAGCAAAAAGTGTCTATTCTCATGGCTAATGACACTCAAAGTTTAGCAACTGCATTTGATGGTGATGTGGAATAAACTGTGGAATTAAAAACGCAACTACACAACACACAAGTCCGCGTAGCGGATTATGTAGAGCAATACTTTGCCCGCGCTCTTGATACCGATGAGACCATTAAATCCGCAACACTCTATAGTATTAATAATGGTGGTAAACGATTAAGACCATTTTTAGTTTATGCCACTGGACAAATGCTTGGTGCAGATATAAAAGACTTAGATGTGGTAGCAGCTGCCATTGAATGTATTCATAGCTACTCTTTAGTTCATGACGATTTACCAGCAATGGATGATGATGAATTACGACGTGGTAAGCCTACATGCCATATTGCATTTAATGAAGCACACGCTATTTTAGCAGGTGATGCACTGCAAACTATTGCCTTTGAACTACTCAGTGGCCATACCTTTAAAGTCCCCGCTACGACACAAGTAAAAATGCTATATACATTAGCCAAGGCATCTGGAATTGAAGGTATGATAGGGGGACAAGCGCTCGACCTCGCTGGAACAAATACCACGGTTACATTAGCTGAGCTTGAAAGAATTCATAAGCTAAAAACTGGCGCACTGTTAAGCGCGGCTATCGAACTGGGCGCATTATGTGCTTTAAATGTAGAGGCTTCAACACACCAAGCACTGCAACGCTACGCGAAAAATGTTGGCTTAGCATTTCAAGTGCAAGACGATATTTTAGACATCGAAGGCGATACACAGTCTCTGGGGAAACCTCAAGGCTCTGACATTGAAAATAATAAATCTACTTACCCGGCACTACTAGGCCTAGAAGGGGCTAAAAGCAAAGCTCAAAGTTTAATTGATGAAGCAATCTTAGCACTTGAAGACATAAAAGAAGATACAACGATTTTAGCCAATTTAGCGCATTACATCATTGAGAGAAACTATTAAGTTTTGCTTAATTATTCGTTATTCATGACAAATTAATGGCTAATTTGTATAAATAAATAAAACTAACCGCTGCCTTTGTATATAATTGTGCGAAGTTTGCGTAGGACACATAATTGATACCATGAAATTGGATAGTAGCAAGTACCCCTTATTAGCTTTGGCAGATGATCCAAAGCAGCTGCGTCAAATGCCGCAGCACAAACTTAGCGCGTTCAGTGATGAACTGAGAGAATATTTACTCAACTCAGTATCACAAAGTAGTGGCCATTTTGCATCAGGCTTAGGCACAGTAGAACTTACTGTCGCACTACACTATGTGTATAACACACCTGACGATCGCTTAATTTGGGATGTCGGGCATCAAGCATATCCTCACAAAATCTTGACTGGCAGGCGTAATCAGATCCACACAATTCGCCAAAAAGACGGTTTACATCCTTTTCCATATCGTGAAGAAAGTGAATACGATACATTCAGTGTTGGTCATTCTAGTACTTCAATTTCTGCAGCGTTAGGTATGTCTATTGCCGCTAAAAAAGAAGGTAAGGATAGAAAAACCGTAGCCGTAATTGGAGACGGCGCAATTACTGCGGGAATGGCTTTTGAAGCAATGAACCACGCTGGCGATATAAAATCTGACATGCTCATCATTCTTAATGATAATGAGATGTCAATTTCAGAGAATGTAGGTGCCCTTAACAATCACTTTGCACGTATTCTTTCTGGTAGCTTTTACACCAATATTCGTGAAGGTAGTAAGCGGTTACTTTCTGGTGTGCCACCAGTTAAAGAATTAGCGAGTCGTGTGGAAGAGCACTTAAAAGGTATGGTGATCCCAGGTACATTTTTTGAGGAACTAGGGCTTAATTACATCGGCCCAATTGATGGCCATGATGTCAACATGCTGGTCGACACACTGCGTAATATGCGCAATCTCAAAGGCCCACAACTACTTCATATCAAAACCCAAAAAGGCAAGGGATACCAACCTGCTGAGGCTGATCCTATCGGATATCATGCAGTACCAAAATTTGACCCTAGCATTCATAGCTTACCTAAATCAAAGCCCAGTGCAGCGACTTTTTCAAAAGTGTTTGGTGACTGGCTATGTGATCAGGCCAAACAAGACCAACGCCTGATGGCAATTACTCCAGCCATGCGTGAAGGCTCTGGTATGGTGCGATTTTCAAAAGAATATCCCGAACAATACTTTGATGTTGCTATTGCTGAGCAACACGCGGTAACTCTCGCCGCAGGTTTTGCCTGTGAAGGTTTAAAGCCCGTTGTTGCTATTTACTCTAGCTTTTTACAACGCGCCTATGATCAGCTAATTCATGATGTTGCTCTGCAAAACCTGCCTGTATTGTTTGCTGTCGATAGAGCCGGTGTAGTTGGTGCTGATGGTGAAACTCACCAAGGTGCGTATGACTTGAGCTTTATGCGCTGCATTCCAAACATGGTCATCATGGTGCCAAGTGATACCAATGAGTGTCGTCAAATGCTACATACAGGCTATTTGCATCAAGGCCCTGTTGCAGTACGCTACCCTCGTGGTAGTGCAGGTGAAGCGGCCATAGAAGAAAGTATGCAGCCGCTGGCAATTGGTAAAGCAAAACAAATTCGTGAGGGCAAGAAATTAGCAATCCTCAATTTTGGGACGCTTTTACACAATGCCAAACTGGCAGCAGAACAATGTGATGCAACTTTAATTGATATGCGTTTTGTAAAGCCACTCGATAGTGAGTTATTAAACGCGCTATTAGCAACACATGAACACTTTATTACTTTAGAAGATAATGCTGTTGCAGGTGGCGCTGGCAGTGCTGTTAGCGAGTTTTTTGCTAGCATCAATGCAATGCCTAAGGTTACTCACCTGGGCTTACCTGATGAGTTTATAAAACACGGGACACAACAGCAAATGCATGCCGAGTTAGGGTTAGATGACCAAAGTATCTTAAAAAAAGTACAAGATATAATATAAAAGGAGCAGTCGCTCCTTTTTCATCTTTTTGGCTCTAGTGGCAAACAAATTTAAGACGTTTAAAACATCCTACTCATACTGCTTAACCTCATATATGATGCAGAGCCTACCATTACCGAGATAATATGTTTGTTATAATAATTTTTTATTAAAACCTTGAACATTCTAGCGAGCTAAATAGCTCATTCACTGCGTTAGAAATTACTAATGTAGAATAACGGTGACATTTCATACGCTTTGTTCATTGCAAGATGTCTGGCTTATGTACTGCGCAGTCTCATTAGGCGTGATTAACGCATCCACACCTTAACATCTGCTAAACCATTGCTTTGTAGTACTTCAAGTTGAGATTCAACGTTACTGCTTTGCTCAAACTCAAACGCATCTAATTGATCATCAAAAGTAATCGTTGCAGCGCCATCTCCACCTCGCTGCTTTACTTGATGTAATGCGATATCAGCAAGGTTTACAGAAGCTTCCCAACCAATAACCTGGCCACCAAGCAAGGGTAATGGATACAAAGACCACCCCATTGAAATACTCATTCCTAAAGACTTACCGTTAGGCAACTTAAAATCGAAACCAGCTACCGCTTTGCACAATTCTCTAGCATAACTGTCAACTTCATCACGCTTAAAGTCTCGCAACAGTAATAAAAACTCATCTCCACTCCAGCGCGCAACATAGTCAGAGCCTTGTGTTCGTGAGTTTAATAAAGCTGCCATCTGTTGCAAACAACTGTCACCACCAAGCGGGCCATACGCATCATTTACTTTACTAAACTTATCTATATTCAATATCATTAACACAAGGCTTTTATTTTGTTGTTGTAATGATTGAGCGTTGCGCTGAAAATGCTCCACATCTTTAGGCAATTGATCGAATAAAAAGCGTCGGCTACGTAAGCCTGTTAACTCATCAGTATGACTGACTAGCTTAAGCTGTGTATTAACTTGGTTGAGTTTCTCGTTTGCTTTTCTCAGCTCAGTAGTACGCTCAGCAACCAAATCTTCTAATGCTTGATGTTTTCGTCGTTCTTGCGCTCTTAATACCCAAAATATTAAATAAAATAAAAAAGCAAAACCGCAGGTAATTAACAATCTAAAATACATCGTTTCATCAAACCGCCTAGGAATAAAAATGCTGATCCGCTTATCTGTGGCAGCTTGCCAATCTTGCCCCCGCCTTTTAGCTTGGAGCTCAAAGGTATATTCACCTGGAGTTAAATTAGTGTAAATTGCATCTTGACGACGTTGTGTTTCGCGCCAATCAGCGTTAGTAACACCATTACTTAAAAGTCGATACCTAAACTCAATACTCTGGGGCGCATAAAAATCAATAGCAGTATATTGCACCGTCAAATCACGCTCTGCGGTATTCAAAACAATTTTATTTTTTAACTCTTTACCTGATAGCCTGCGTTCAGGCGTAAATAAAGCTTCTAGCTTTAAAGCCAATTCATCTGAACCAAATAACTGCATATCTTTAGGTATTTTTACAACACCTTGAGAACTTGGATACCAAATAGCTTCCTCGGTTTCCATTACCGCATCATTACCAAACCCCGAGCAGCAGCGACTCGCTTTTCCATCTAGTTGCCTGTCAAACTGGCTAATAACTTGATCCACTTTAAGGTTCGTAATTGCCCCTTTAAACTGAGCAACGGGCATACGATATACACCTTTTTTTGTGCCGACCCAAACTTGATGTAGGTACTTATCATAATATAAGGAAGTTATTGAACCATATGGCAGGCCATTAGATGCATCTAATTGATGCCACTGCCCAGCGGCAGTGCGATAAAAAAGCCCATCGCTCCAAGAACCAATTAATGTCGCTACATCTTGAATATGAAATATGCTAGTTATATAAGCACTTTCTAATGACGTTTGCCCACCAAGTTTCTCAATACCACGTTCGTTATAACGATAAGCGCCTTTATTAGTACCAATAAAACCAAAACTTGGTAGGTCCACCATAAAAGTAATAAATTGGCTTCCTAAAAAAGTGTTGTAGTTAAAAGGCGTTAACTCCGAGTATTCTAATCGATACAACCCACGACCAGTACCAAACCATAATCCCCCTTCATTTGAAGGATTAATAGAAAACACCGGGTTTTGACGTAACTCTCGATGAGGTAGACTGCGTAAATTTCCTTGCTCATACACCAACACTCCTCGATCAGTTCCCATTAGAAGCGTTTCACCTTGAAACTCAAGGTCATTGACCGTCAAACGCTCTAAACGATTAATATCGATAATTGGTTTATAGTGCTCACCTTGCTCTAAAATGCCAACGCCATAACGATTTGCAACCCAGATTTGCCCAGATGGAGAACGTGTGATAGCTGTGATACCTTGATTAACATCAGGGCCGACTGAATATCGCTCAACTTTACCAGCATGCGCAAACCATAACCCTTCATTCAAGCTAGCAAGCCAGATGTTGTTTTCTTGATCTTTAAAAATATCTGAAAACCAAACACTCTGCTCTGACTGCACAGGGCGAACTGACTGCCACTGCCCCCGACCCTCTTTAAACATTAAACTATTAGAGGTAGAAACCCATACTCCACCCTCTCCATCACTCATAAATTTATAAACGGCTGTATTACCAATTTCATCATAACGGCGTAACACTTCATCAATATCTAAAAAGTATGCACCGAGTTCTGTTCCTAAAAATAAACGCCCATCTATCCATGCTAAATCATGTAAAATAGTTTGTGCTAGCTGCTGAGGTAGTGACAAGCGACTAGACAGTTCAAGCCTAAATGCATTTTCAGTTGAGGAACTTGCCTGTTTAATCTTTAATAAATGGCGCTCGTTCACTAACCAAATACCGTCATTAGCGAGAGCCATTTTTGTGACAGCCCCTACTATTTGATTAATTTTAACCGCTGATAATTTGCGCGACTGTGCTGCTGAACTGGCAAATGACAAATTGCTATGAGAAATATAATGTAGGCCATTAGCGGCTATCCATATACTCCCTTGTTGGTCTTCTAGAATATCTCTTACTGGGCCAGGGATATCTAGTGAATGAACTTCCAAAGTTTGAGGGTCTAAACGATGTACGCCACGACGAGTACCAACCCATAGCATCCCATCTTGACCAACTAATAACTTATCAATGGCATTGGAGCGCAAAAAATCGGTATTTTGGGTTGTTAGATTAGTAAACTTTTGACCATCGAAGCGGCTTAAACCAAACTGGGTGGCTAACCATATGTAGCCCTGTTGGTCTTGAGCAATACTTTTAATAGATTGTGACGGTAAGCCATTTTGTAAATTCCACTGTTTCACAACATAGTCGTTGATAGCCGCATGCGCAAATTGCGTCATGATGCTGAGCACAGTAACAAATACAAACCTAAACAATCTATCCGTAGTAAACACTATTTCCCGCCTAATCTCAGAGCGTTAAAACACCAGTTTTAAACAAAGCTTGTAAACAAATCAATGAAAAAATACCGGCAAGAATATCATCTGCCATAATCCCGAAACCGCCATGTAAGCGCTTATCAAGCATTTTTATTGGTCCTGGCTTTACAATATCAAAAAAACGGAACAATAAAAAACCAACAATTAAAGACTGCCAACTTAATGCAGCCCCCAGCATAGTAATATAAAAGCCAGCTACTTCATCCCAAACAATCGCAGGGTGATCATGTACTTGCACATCTCGTGCAGTTTGCCCACAGACCCACAAACCAAATACACTGATAACAATTGCAAATACTACTTGTAGCCAAAGCGGAAAAGTCGCAGTCATAAAAATAAAAGGTAAAGCAGCAAAAGTACCCATAGTACCCGGAGCAACTGGTGATAACCCAAGCCCAAAACCTAAACCAAAAAATTGATGGGGACGTTTTAAATTAAATTTATACTTCTTAGACAAAGTAACTCCTAGCTAAAATGCTCAAAGCCAATATTTGGCAATGGCATTGTTTGATTGTGATAGAGCAACTCTAACTTGCCGTCATTGTTGACTACCTGCCCAATACAAACTGGCTCTACGCCATATTGCTGAAGCTTAGCCTCTAATATACTTTTGTTATCATCACTAACCGTAAATAGCAACTCATAGTCATCACCATATGCTAGTGCTAACTGCAATCGAATATCATCATTTTTCAAACTATTTAATGCCGCAGATGTAGGCACTTTATCCGCATGTATCACTGCACCTACGCCAGATTGTTTGAGAATATGTGACAAATCAGCCAATAAGCCATCGGAAATATCTATTGCTGACGTTGCTATGCCTCTGAGCACTTGCCCTGCTGCAACCCTTGGGGATGGAAAATGAAAACGCTTATTGGCATTTTCTAGATGCTCCTCAGCAATTGACCAGTTTTGCTTGCGTGCTTCAATAGCTAGCCCAGAATCACCCAGAGGTCCTGTAACATAAATCCAATCGCCATTTTTAGCACCTGAACGGGTTAATGCTTTACCTTGAGGCACAATTCCTTTAGCGCACACCGTGATAGTTAATGGCCCTTGCGTGGTATCACCACCTACAATTTGAACATTATAATATTCTGCTATTTCATGCATACCATCAGTAAACTCCTCTAGCCACTGCGCATCAATACTTGGCAATGTTAAGCCCAAAGAGACCCAAGCAGGTTCTGCGCCCATCGCGGCTAAGTCGCTTAAGTTCACAGCCAACGCACGGTGACCTAAAGCTCGAGGAGAGATATCTGCAAAGAAGTGAACGCCTTCAACCAGCGTATCTGTGGTCACAGCCAACTGACAGCTTTCGGGAACACGGACTAGCGCGCAATCATCACCGATTCCTAAATCAACATCGCGACGAGCAATGCCTCGTCCGGTAAAATAACGATTAATGAGTTCAAATTCCTTCATACACAAAAAAGCCGGCCAACGCCGGCTCTCCTTATATTTAGCCTTACTTGCGAATGTCTTTTACGGCTTTATCTAAAACACCATTAACAAACTTGTGGCTATCTTCAGCGCCAAATATTTTAGCCAATTCGATGCCTTCATTAATCGCCACCTTATATGGCACATCTTCTCTGAACTTAAGTTCATAGGCGCTAACTCTAAGTACCGCTCTTTCAACCTCATCTAAATCATTAAACGGGCGTGACAGATGCGGTTTCACTAGTTCATCTAGCTGCTTTTGATTAACGGCAACACCGCGTGCTAAATCTTTGAAATACTCAACATCTACTTTTGACACATCGTTTTCAATCAACATTTGTTGTTCAATATCAGCGATTGGGTTACCACTTAGTTGCCAAGAATAAACGGCTTGCAAGGCCAATATACGTGCTTTACGTCTTGCTGCTGGTTTCACAGAGGATCCTCTTAAATTTGCTCTAGTACGTTTACCATTTCTAAGGCGCCAAGTGCAGCTTCACCACCCTTGTTGCCCATTTTAGTACCCGCACGTTCTATGGCTTGCTCAATACTTTCAGTGGTTAGGACGCCAAATGCGACAGGGATATCATAATCCATTGACACAGTTGCCAAACCTTTATTTGACTCATTTGCGACTAAATCAAAATGTGGTGTACCGCCACGAATGATCACGCCCAATGCAATGATAGCATCAAACTGCTTTTTCATTGCAATGCGCTTAGCAGCTAGAGGTAACTCAACGGCACCAGGTACATACACCACAGTGATGTCATCATCACTTACGCCACCGGTACGCTTTAACTCATCTACAGCGCCTTCAAGTAAACTGCTACCAATAAAGTCGTTAAAACGAGAAATAACAATGGCAAACTTTTTGCCCGGTGCATATTTGTTACCTTCAATAATGTTCATTAGATGATCCTAATCTTATAAATACCAATGCTGAAGCATGTCCCGAAATGTTCGGTCAAGCAATTGCCAAATTGGGGCGCATAATAGCACAATTTTAAGTATCCCCAAACAACTTAAAACGGGCCTATATTAGGCCCGTATGTTTATTTTTGCCGGTTACTATTTTGGCTCAACATAATCAACAACTTCTAGATGAAAACCTGAAAGCGCATGATACTTCTTCGGCATACTCATCAAGCGCATTTTTTGAATCCCTAAATCAGCTAAGATTTGAGACCCGACACCCACTGTACGAGAAGTACCTTGAAACTTACGTACCGTCACTTGTTCACCCTGATCTTGCGCTGCAAATGCTTTCACCATAGCCTCTATTTCAGCACCTTGTTCTTGCTTGCCAAGCACTACTAAAACACCGTTATGCTCACTGATATATTGCATCGCACTATGTAAACTCCAGCTTCTATCGGCCCCACGGTCTGACAACAAAATATCGTTAAACGTACTTTGTAAATGCACACGCACCAATGTAATATCATCTGACTTTACTTGCCCTTTAACGAGCGCATAATGTAGCTGGTTATCGATGGTATCTTTGTATGTAACTAAATCAAATTCGCCATACTCTGTTGGCAATTTACATTGCGCTACTTTCTCAATCGTCGTTTCATTTAAGTTTCTGTATTCGATTAAATCAGCAATCGTGCCAATTTTAATATCATGCTCTTTCGCAAAGACTTCTAACTGAGGGCGACGAGCCATAGTGCCATCTGGATTCAATATTTCAACAATCACAGATGATGGTTCACAACCTGCCAAACGTGCCAAATCGCAACCAGCTTCGGTGTGACCTGCTCGGGTTAATACACCACCAGGTTGTGCCATAATTGGAAATATATGACCAGGTTGAACGATATCTCCAGGCTGTGCACCTTTGGCTACAGCCGCTTGTACTGTTCGAGCTCTGTCCGCTGCTGAAATCCCTGTAGTTACCCCTTTGGCCGCTTCAATCGAGAGCGTAAAGTTTGTAGAAAACTGAGCGCCGTTATTACGTACCATTAACGGTAAATCCAGCTGTTGACAGCGCTGTTGAGTCATCGTTAAACAAATTAAGCCACGACCATAAGTTGCCATAAAATTAATAGCATCAGCCGAGATATGTTCAGCTGCAATAATTAAATCGCCTTCGTTTTCTCGGTCTTCGTCATCCATCAAGATAACCATTTTTCCGGCTTTAATATCATCAATGATCTCTTGTGCGCTGTTCAAATTCATAATTTACCTATCTAATTAAGGTTTATTTGGGGTTATTTAATAAAGCCCGCTTTGGCTAACAAACTGGCTGTGAGAGTTGAGTCACTAGCTTGAGGTTGTGCTCCTAGCACTAAACGCTCTAAGTAACGGGCAATTTGATCGACTTCTAAATTGACCTGACTGCCAATTTTAAAATCAGCAATGGTCGTTTCTTGTGCTGTATGGGGCACTATGGTCAATTTAAACTGCTGATTTTTTACTTCGTTGACAGTCAAACTAATACCATCTATCGCAACTGAGCCCTTATGTGGAATGTACTTCATAAGCTCTGCGGAAGTTTCGAGCCAATACTCCGTCGCACGCGCATTCATCTCAATAGCAACCACAGTTGCAATACCATCTATGTGGCCTGAGACTAAGTGGCCGCCCAAACGAGATATTGGTTGTAGCGCTTTTTCTAAATTAACTTTTTGCCCTTTTTTATAATGAGAGAACTGGGTCAAGTTAATGGTCTCATTCGATAAGTCAGCCCTAAAACCATCTTTAAACTTTTCTACTACAGTTAAACACACACCGTTAGTGGCAATACTATCGCCTAGGTTGACATCACTCATATCTAAATTATGGCTCTGCACTCGAATGATTAAGTCGCCTTGCGAGGCCGTTAATTCATCAAGTGTACCTGTTGCTTCAATAATACCTGTAAACATATTGCCTCTTATTAGCAGGGTTTAGCTGTAATACGAATATCATCACCGACTTGGCTCACATCAAGAAACTCTAATTGAGCCACGTCATCCATTGCCGTAACTTCAGGTAGACTAAATAAGCTTCTGCCATAACTACCAATAAGCTTTGGAGCCAAATATATCACGTATTCGTCAATTAATTTTTGCTGGGCAAATACACCAGCCAAGGTAGCGCCAGACTCAAGCCATACACCGTTTATACCTCGACTAGCCAAACATTCTAAAACGGCATGGCAAGACACTTTTTGGTGCTGTTCTTGTAGTACTATTTGCTCAACGAAATGAGGCCATTGCACACTATTATCAAGGTGTGTACGTAAAATTAATATCGGTGATTCTATTTGAAATAATGCCAAATCAGGTGTTAAACGATTTTGTGAGTCAATAACCACACGCACAGGTTGTCGCAACGACAGCCCTTGCGGTAACTCAATTTTACACTCATCAGCACGCACATTGAGCTTTGCGTTATCCAATATCACTGTGTCTGCACCACTTAATATGGCACAGCTTTGAGCTCGAAAATATTGTACATCTTGGCGTGCTGTGGCACCTGTGATCCATTTGCTTTGACCATTTTTTAATGCCGTTTTACCATCCAAACTTGCCGCTAGTTTGCAAGTAACATACGGTAAGCCATGCTCCATTCGCTTAATAAAACCTTTGTTAAGCGCCCTAGCTTGCGTTTGCATCAAGCCATAAGATACCTCAACACCAGCTTGTTCTAACATGGCTAAACCCCGCCCTGCAACCTTTGGATTGGGGTCAACCATCGCTGCAATAACACGTTTAACTCCCGCTTTAGCCAACCCTTCTGCGCATGGCGGTGTGCGCCCAAAGTGGCTACAAGGCTCTAGCGTAACGTAAGCCGTGGCATCTTGTGCTTTTCGTCCAGCTTCTTTTAATGCATTTACTTCAGCATGCCCTTCACCCGCCCGTTGATGATAGCCTTGCCCTACAATTTGCCCGTCTTTAACAATAACACACCCTACATTGGGGTTAGGTGTGGTTGTAAAGCGCCCTTTTTTGGCAAGCTCAATTGCCTGTGACATATAATAAAAATCATCATCGGAAAACACCTTTAATCACCTAACCTTGCAATTTCTTCACCAAACTCTCTAATATCTTCAAACGAGCGATATACTGATGCAAACCGAACATAAGCTACTTTATCAAGTTTTTTAAGCGCCTCCATGATGCACTCACCAATTAAGTGACTTGGCACTTCTCGCTCGCCTGTGGCACGAATTTTAGATTTAATTTCATGGATCACTTCATCAATTTGCTCTGTGCTAACAGGTCGCTTCTCTAGCGCTCTTGCTAAACCATTTATAAGCTTATCTTCATTAAACGGCTCACGAGATCCATCTTGTTTTATCACTCTTGGCATGACCAACTCAGCCCCCTCAAAAGTGGTAAAACGTTCATGGCATTCAATACACTCTCGGCGTCTTCGCACTTGGTGGCCTGAACTCACTAAACGGGAGTCTATAACTTTGGTATCTTTGGCAGTACAAAAAGGGCAATGCATATTGATTCACTTTAAAAAGCTAACAAAAAAAAGCCGCTAAATAGCGGCCTTTATAATAACAAAAAATGCTGTTTTGTGCGTAAAATTATGCGTAAACAGGTAATTTAGCGCAGATTGCTTTCACTTTCTCTTTAACTTCTGCCTGTACTGATTCATCATTAATGTTATCAAGCACATCACACATCCAGCCTGCTAACTCTTTTGATTCAGCTTCTTTAAAGCCACGACGTGTAATTGCAGGAGAACCGATTCGCAAACCAGAGGTCACAAATGGTGAGCGTGGGTCGTTTGGTACAGAGTTTTTGTTCACTGTAATATTGGCACGACCCAATGCTGCATCAGCATCTTTACCGGTAATATCTTTATCAATTAGGTCAAGTAAGAACAGGTGATTGTCTGTTTTGCCAGAGACCACTTTGTAGCCACGCTCTTGTAAAACACTCACCATCGCTTGAGCATTTTTCACAACCTGCTTTTGATACACTGTGAACTCAGGCTGCAGTGCTTCTTTGAATGCAACCGCTTTAGCAGCGATAACATGACACAAAGGACCACCTTGGCCACCTGGGAATACAGCACTATTTAGCTTTTTATAAATCGCTTCATCATCACAAGCTGAAATGATTAAACCACCACGAGGGCCCGCTAATGTTTTGTGTGTTGTTGTTGTTACAACGTGTGCATGTGGCACTGGACTTGGATATACGCCAGCTGCAACAAGTCCTGCTACGTGTGCCATATCAACCAGTAGATAAGCATCTACTTTGTCAGCAATTTCACGGAATTTAGCCCAATCAACAATACCAGAATATGCTGAGAAACCACCAATAATCATTTTCGGCTTGTGCTCAAGTGCTAATGCTTCGACTTGTGCATAATCAATTTCACCGGTTGCTTCATTTAGACCGTATTGAATCGCATTATATGTTTTACCTGAAAAGTTCACATGTGAACCATGAGTCAAATGACCACCGTGCGCTAAGCTCATACCCAATACAGTATCATGTGGTTGAAGCAACGCTTGAAAAACCGCCGCATTTGCTTGAGAACCAGCGTGAGGCTGAACGTTCGCGTAATTTGAGCCAAACAGTTCATTTGCGCGATCGATTGCCAGTTGCTCAACCACATCTACGTGTTCACAACCACCGTAGTAACGTTTACCAGGATAGCCTTCAGCGTATTTATTTGTTAACTGAGACCCCTGAGCTTCTAAAACGCGAGGGCTACAGTAGTTTTCAGAAGCAATAAGCTCAATATGCTCTTCTTGGCGGGTGGTTTCAAGCGCAATCGCTTTTGCTAATTCAGGGTCAAAGTCTGCAATATTCATGTTACGTTCTAACATGGGGTCTCCTAGGTGCACGTAAGGTATAAAAAGCCATATTGTACGCTCTAATGCGTATCATGCCTATGATCTTGGCATGAGCATATTTAAACAGGGATTGAATTTATTTCACAGTGTTAAAGTAATGATATTTTTTTATTTTAACATTAATATTATTAATGATTTTTACAAATAAAATTAAGTATATTAATGCATTTGCTAAGCTACCTATTGATTTAAGTAGCCCAGCATTACAATTTTCTATAATAACTTGTCAAATATAGCCGCTTTTAATTGCTCATAATCGGCAGTCATCGGCTGTGCTAAACACGTTTTTTCTAGCGCATCTTGCAGCACTTTAGGCAGCTTTATGTGTTGCCCTAGTACTTGTTCTACTGACTCTTTAAACTTTGCAGGATGTGCAGTTGCTAAAAATATCCCGGTACTATTTGATGCTTTATCTTGTGTTAAGCCTTCATGGGCGATAGCGGTATGAGGCTCTGCAACATAACCACGAGCAGCCACTTCTTTCATCACGTCTTGCGTACGTTGCTCACTAACACAACGTGAATAAAAATCATGTTGTTCAAACTGCCCACTATCTAACATACTTTGAACACGAGGCCAATTATTAGGTTTACTCACATCCATTGCATTTGAGAGTGACTCAATAGTTGCATTTGGCGACCATTGTCCTGAGGCAATAAAACGCGGCACCGTATCGTTTTGATTGGTCACGGCTGATAACTTACTCACTGGTAAACCAATAATTGATGCAATCATTGCTGCACATACATTACCAAAATTACCACTTGGTACTGAAATATGTACATCGCCGCGCTCACCTTTTGGCAGTTGAGCCAATGCCTCAAAGTAATAACAAACCTGAGCAACCAAACGGCTAATATTAATCGAGTTAGCTGAGTTTAAACCGAGTTTTTGCTTTACTTCATCATCTAAAAACGCTTGTTTAACCAAGCTTTGACAATCATCAAAACTGCCTTCAACAGCATAACAGTGGATATTGCCACCTAAGGTAGTAAATAACTTTTGCTGTGCCAGCGATATTTTGCCTTCAGGATATAAAATCACCACATCTACATGGGGCTTATTGTAAAAGGCATGCGCCACAGCAGCCCCAGTATCACCACTTGTTGCTGTTAAAATAGTAACGCGCTCACCGTGATTAAACAAACCGATACACTCAGCCATAAAGCGACCACCAAAGTCTTTAAAAGCCAGCGTAGGACCATGAAATAGCTCTAAACAATAATTTTTTTCATCTACTTTTGCTAATTTAACTGGAAAATCAAAAGCGCGGGCAACCATCTCAGTAAGGGTGTCTTTAGGTAATTCATCACCAATTAGATGTGCCAGTATTTGCGCACTACGTTCAGCAAATGGTAAATCTAGCAAAGCGTCAACATTGTCCAAACGCGTTAAATCAGTTGGAAAAAACACCCCCTGATTGCGCCCAAGCCCCGTTTTAACAGCCTCTGTAAACGATACTTTTTGCTGTTCATCTTTTAAGTTAACCAATTGCATTACGAATGTTCTCCTTGAGAAATGGCACGAGTACCTAAGTTATCGAGTTTACAGATATGACTAAACCCATGTTCATTAATATAGTTATTTTCAAGCCATTGCTGGCATTGTTTAGCATCTTCAAGTGATTGACAAATAGCAAACAGCGTAGGACCAGCACCAGAGATACTAACCAGCTTCGCCCCTTGTGATGGTAATGCTACCTTAGCGTCACTAAACCCAGGAATAAGTGATTGACGATACGGCTCCGCCATATCATCTTGCATCAGCTCTAGCGCTTGTTCAAAACGCCCACTTTGCAACAATACACAAAAACTTGATAAACGCTGAGCAAATTCCACCGCTTTGTGAGTGGTTAAGCTTTGTGGTAATACGCCTCTTGCTTTAGCAGTATTGAGCGCAAACCCTGGGTAAGCAGCAACATAATACCAATGTTCATCTACTGGTAAGGACAATGCTTTATCTGGTACTAATTCAGCAGTAAGTTGTAAGCCACCTAAATAACAAGGTGTAATATTGTCATAATGACGTGCACCACTGACTTTACCTTCAAAATCAGCCATCAATTCTATCATCGCCGATTGTGGTAGTTGTGTAGCTGCAAATTTGTCCAAAGCGGCAAATGTTGCAACCACAGAACAGGCACTTGAGCCAAGCCCTGAACCAATTGGTAAACGTTTATCTAACGTTAGCAATACAGGAGACATACTCGGTGCAACGTGCTCTCTAAAATGCATTAAACATTGAAAAGATAAATTTTCGCTGGCATCACTGGGGAGTTTCGATGCGTAAGGACCTACGCACTTGAAGGCATCTTGCTTTGCTTGCTCAATATGAACAACGTCCCCAAGTAAAGTGCCATCAATTGGTGCAAGCGCTGCGCCCAAAGAATCAAAACCAACACAAAAGTTACCAATCGATGCAGGTGCATAAATTGAAATCATCAATAATCCCTACTCTAAAGAGTTTTTAAAATATCAGCGAATACACCCGCAGAGGTAACCTCAGCACCGGCACCATAACCACGAATAACAAATGGACGAGGTTGATAGTACTGACTTAAAATAGCCAGCGCATTTTCACCATCACGAATATCGTAAAGTGCATGCGCTTTATCTACCGCTTCAATACCGACGCGACAATGCCCATTTACAATACTCCCCACATATCGTAAAACTTTATTGTCGTTTGCCGCACTTTGTACTTTGTCTGTAAAACTGGCATCAAGCTCATGTAAACGTGCCATAAATTCATCCACAGAGCTACCTTGAGCAAAATCAACAGGCACCACTGGCTCTACTTCAATATCACTTAGCTCTAGGTTTAACCCAGACTCACGAGCAATGATAAGCAGCTTTCTCGCAACATCGGTGCCAGAGAGGTCATCCCTTGGGTCGGGTTCAGTAAAGCCATTGCTTTTGGCTTTTAGTGTTGCTTGAGATAAACTCAAACCATCTTCAAGCGCACCGAACATGTAAGAAAGAGATCCTGATAAGATGCCGTTAAACGATAACAATTCATCACCTGCACCAAATAACAATTGCAAGTTATCTAAGACAGGCAACCCAGCCCCCACATTTGTCTCATACAAGAACTTTCTTTGTTTACTTTGTGCCGCTTGCATTAACGCCTGATAATACTCATAGCTACCTGTATTGGCTTTTTTATTTGCCGCTACTACGTGAAATCCAGCGTTAAGAAAGTCGACATACTGATCCGCAAGGTGTTGTGATGATGTGCAATCAACCAGCACAGGGTTAATCAAGTGATTGGCCTTTACGAATGCTTCAACATGCTCAAGAGCAAACCCTTGCTGTTGGTTGGCAAGCTGAGATTGCCAAGTATCAAAAGGCACTCCTTCGGCGTTCAAATACAATTGCTTTGAGTTAGCAACACCATATAAGTTTAGTTTTATATTACGTGCTTCTAACCAAGCTTGTTGCTTTTTCAACTGTTTGATAAGTTCTTGACCAACTAGCCCACAACCCAATAAAAATACGTCAATCGATGGAATGTGTGTAAAGAAGTTTTCATGACAGACTTTAACAGCGTCATTACATCGCGCTCCATCAATAACTGCTGAAATCGCACTTTCTGTTGAGTCTTGTGCTATCGCAACAATATTTAACTGCGCTTGCGCTAAAGATGCAAAAAACTTTGCAGCAAGCCCCTTATGGGCTTTCATATTATCGCCAACTAAGGTCACAATAGCTAAATCACGCTGCACTTGAACAGGCTCAATCAAGCCTGCTTGCGCTTCAAGCTCAAAGGCCAACTCTAGCGCATTGAGCGCTAACTCTAAGTCCGTCTCATGAACACAAAAGCTGATACTAAACTCACATGAACTTTGTGTGATTAAAACAATAGAAACACTATCACTTGCAAGCGCATTAAATACCCGTGATGCCATACCTACTTTACCCTTCATACCAGGGCCTGATACGGTGAGCATTGCCAAGTTTTCAAGACTTGATAGCGCTTTCACCGCTTCATCACCGCGCCGCTCATTACTGATCACTGAGCCTGCAACGTCTGGGTTATGAGTATTTTTTATTTCACAAGGCACGGAGAACTTTGCACAAGGTAAAATGGTTTTAGGGTGTAATACTTTAGCGCCAAAGTATGACAACTCCATGGCTTCTTTATATGACAACCAATCAACCTTACTGGCTTTTTTAATAAACCGTGGATCTGCATTATAAACACCATCAACATCAGTCCAAATTTGACATACCTGAGCACGTAAGCAGGCTGCTGCAACGGCGGCTGAATAATCAGAACCATTACGACCCAAAGTAGTTAACTCACCACGTGCATTACTGGCAGTAAAACCTGGCATAATGTAATACTTACTCGGGTTAATATTCATGGCTGTGGCAAATTTAGACTGACTCAATTGCAAGTCCACTTCAGCATCTAGATAACCACCATGACTGGCGATACAATCTGTAGCTTCAAGGTATACCGCTTGTGAGACGCCTAACATAGCTTGCATTAATGCCACACTCATTCGCTCGCCAAAACTAATGACATAGGCACGAACCGAGTCAGGGCAGTTGTTTAGCAACTTAACTCCTGCCAACTTATTTTGTAAATCGTCAAACTTGGGCCAGTGCGTCACAGTGCCGTAAAGTTTTTCCACTTGCTCTAGCAGCGCAGTAGCACGCTCTGACAACGCCTGCCACTGAGTGGAATAATCTGCTCCCTGTTCAGCTAATTCCACAAGCTCCACAAGCTGATCAGTTATGCCACCGGGCGCTGACAACACAATCAACGCTTCTTCACCCGCCTGATTTAAGATTAAATTTTGTACTTGTTTAAGACATTCAAAGTTAGCCAGCGATGAGCCGCCAAATTTTAAAACACGCATTTTTAAGTTTCCTCATTCCTAAAACGAAAAAAGGCCTGTGTTCTTAGTGAACACAGGCCTTTTCAAATACGCACCGACCTATGCCACTATCCAGATTGGATGGTGGTTGTAATAATCGAGGTGGTGTTAAATTTTGTTTTCATGTTTTTAGCTTGCCCGAAATATAGGCACTTTGTCAACCGATAAAACAAACAAATAATATGCAAAAATTTCAACCTCGGCTTATCTATTTGCAAAAATTATGCGTTTCATTTTAGGCAAGTCGACTCAAAAATTTATTGAGGTGAAAAAATATAAGGTTAACAGTCTGTTTGTAACCTAATTAGCGTATACCATATGTGTGCAGCAGTTTTAAAAGGTGCTCACTATCAACCGGCTTTTCTAAAAACTCAATAGCACCTAATTGAATCACTTTTTGCTTCATCGTTGCTTGAATATCCGCTGATATAACAACCACAAAAGTTTCTATCTGTGGATCATTTTTTATATATTCCAGCACACCAATACCATCAAGCTGTGGCATAGTTAAATCTAAACATAATAAATCTATTGCATGGCTTTTTAACAATTCAATTGCCTCCAAACCATCTTTCGCTTGTTTTATATTTGCATTCAACGAGCTACTCAAGCTGCGAACAACTTGTTTACGTGCAACCGTTGAATCGTCACACACTAATATTGAGTAATTCATTACAATCTATCTACTGTTTTTTATACATGGCTCTTATAACACAATATTCTTTCATCAGTAAGGAATACTAGACACAATGATAATAAGGCGTTTTTCTATGCGAAAAACAAGATATTTATTTATTTTTAAGCCTTTATTAGCTAAGTTTACCATTAGCCATTCTAAAATAATTCTTCTCTGGGGAGCAGTCGTTCATTCATGCTACAAAAAAGCCTATCAAAAAAGCTACTCACGAATGTGCTCTCTGTTTACTTTTTGTTGACATTCGTTGTGACGTGCGGTCAAGTTGTCGCAGAGTATGTCAATACTAAAGATTATATCCGCAACGAATTGACGATGTTACAAAAAACATTCAGTCGCAGCCTTACACGTGCAATTTGGGAGCTAAACACCAAACAAACCGTAACGACTGCGGAGGGACTACTAGCTATTCCTATGATTGAAGGCATCATTGTACGAGATGATAGCGGAGAGATTATTTCCCAACTTGGTCGTTCACTCGACATACATGAATTATATAGCCAACAATTAGTTCAAGAAGAAGCAATTATAGAGGATACTCCTTCTGGCTTGTTTGGGTATACTTTTCCACTCATTTTTGAGTTTTCAGGCCGCGCAACTCAGGTTGGCGATGTCACATTATTTTCATCTCGCGATGTGGTTTTTAGCCGCATCATGATCTCAATTTACTTTTTAATCGGTAATGCCATGATTAAGACCACCTTCTTAATCATCTTATTTTTAATTGCATTCCGCCGCCTGCTCACTGAGCCGTTGACAGACTTAACCGACCAGATTGAGGAAATCGAACTTGATGACATCGATGGCAAAAAAATTGATATTGGAACGACTGAACGTAATGAGTTAAAAGTCATGGAAGAGGCTTTTAACAAATTAATCGACAAAGTATCTGGGTATCGCAAACAACTAAATCAAACTCAAAAAGAGCTGATTATTAGTAATGAAAAGCTTGACCAACACAATTTGCAACTAGAGCAAGAAGTGGCAAGAAAAACATCAAACCTCAGTCAAGCCATGATGGACCTACAACAACAAAAATATGAGCTTGAAAAACAAAAACTCACATTAACAGAAGAGGTTGATCTGCGTAGCCAAACAGAGCAAGAGTTGCTTACTAAGCAAAAAGAACTCGAACGATATGTTGA
Source organism: Pseudoalteromonas holothuriae (assembly GCF_945859825.1). GTDB lineage: Bacteria > Pseudomonadota > Gammaproteobacteria > Enterobacterales > Alteromonadaceae > Pseudoalteromonas > Pseudoalteromonas holothuriae. The sequence continues at coordinate 132,818 of NZ_CAMAPC010000001.1, read as the reverse complement.
TGAGCTGAATATGGCACAAGAGCGCCTTGTAGGCTCAGAAAAAATGGCCGCGCTTGGCGGATTGGTTGCAGGTATTACACATGATATAAATACACCGGTTGGAATTGGCGTTACTGCAACATCATTCTTACAAGAACGCTTAAACAAACTAGAAGCCGCTTACACGCAAAAAACACTCTCTCCCAAAGCGCTGGAGGAGTTTATTAATGAAGCAAAACAAAGCACCAGTTTATTGACGACCAACTTAGATAGAGCATCGGAATTAGTTGCTAGCTTTAAACAAATTGCCGTTGATCAGGCAAGTGAAGCAGTAAGGAAAATTAACTTCAAAGAATACCTCTCAGAAGTTGTTCGTTCATTGCATCCAAAAATCAAAAAGACGAAACATACCATTGATATTGATTGTCCGGATGACCTAATACTTAACCTGCCAGCAGGTGCAATAAGTCAAATATTCACTAACTTAATTATGAACTCTCTTATCCATGGCTTTGATGGTATTGATAAGGGCGCTATTGATATTAGCATTACCGATGACCATGACGATGTTAAAATTGTTTACAAAGATAATGGTCGCGGCGTAAGTAGTGGACAACTTGAAAAACTCTTTGACCCATTTTTCACGACTAAACGAGATCAAGGCGGTAGCGGCTTAGGAACGCACATAACTTTAAACTTAGTAAAGCAAACTCTTAATGGCGATATTGAAGTGAGTAGTGAAGAAGGCGAAGGCTTAACTTACTTCATTAGGTTTCCAAAAAACATGCAAGCGCCCATGGGTATATTCAGCTGAATACGCAATGTCCTACATAAAGTTTAAGTATGGCATTGCCCTTTAAGTTAAATTTCTTGCTATTATGCTTATCTATTTTTAAGCACGGATTTTCAATATATGTGGTTTAGTAACCTGATCTGTTATCGATTTAAGCAAGATGTTTCATACAACCAAGAAGAGTTTGAAAAAGCCCTAGAGCAAGACTTGTTTAGACCATGTGGCAGCCAAGATATGAGCACCTTTGGCTGGTCTAAAGCACTGGGTAAACATGGTGACAGTTTGTCGCATTTTTCGCAAAAAAGTATTCTAATATGTGCCAAACGTGAAGAAAAAGTACTTCCCGCGTCTGTAATTAACGATATGGTTGCTGAAAAAGTTGAATTGATAGAACGCGAAGAAAATCGTCCAGTAAAGAAAAAAGAAAAAGACGAACTAAAAGAAAACATTCTAAGCACCTTGCTACCTCAAGCATTTAAGAAATCTAGCCTGCAATTTGCGTTTATTGACCAAGAAAGTGGCTGGGTCGTTGTTAATAGCGCCAGCTTTAACAAAGCAGAAGAGTTACTTGCTTTACTGAGAAAGTCCTTAGGTACGCTTCCAGTGGTACCCGCTTTTGCCAATTATGATCTCGATGTATTTTTAACTGATTGGTTAACAAAATTTGAAGCGCCGGAAGGATTTGCAATTGGCACTGATGCAGAGCTTCAAGAGCCTGACGATAACGGTGCTCAAGTTAAATTAAAACAGCATGACTTGTCCTCTGATGAGATAAAAAGTCATTTAGAAAATGGTAAGCGTGTCACCAAACTCGCATTTGACTGGCGTGAGCGTGTAAAATTCATACTACAAAATGATGGTTCTATTAAACGTTTAGGTTATGCTGATGCGCTTAAAGAGCAAAACGCAGACATCCCTAAAGAAGATATGGCAGTAAAGCTTGATGCTGATTTCATTTTAGTAAGTGAAGAGATTAAAGAGCTATTAGAAGAGCTAACTCAAAATCTAGGTGACAATACCGATATATAGTCTTACGTTTGGTAAGTCGACTTTGCGACTTACCAAATTTTAGGGCTGTTGTTCTTTGCTGTGTGTTTTTGCAGCAGTTATTCGGGTGTTTTTCCAAGGCAGGGGCTGCCCCGCAGAACCTGCGTAGCATAGTTACTCTATGTAAGTCAGTTGATAACGTAGAAAAATTGCCCGAATGGCGCAGCCCAAAGGGTTCAACCAAAGGCTTCCATTACTTTGTCGTTCGCAACTAACATAAATTATTATGCTGCATTGCTCATTTCGCGTAATGAAAGCCTTTAATTTGAACAAAATCCATACCTCAAAGATCAACAACCCCTAGTTCAGTACTTATTTATGCAAACATCGATTTCACATCTTCAAGCAAGGCTTGATACTCTTCACTCGTAAACATATCCACAGAGCGAACAATTCCTTTTTGCTCGTAAATACTTAGCGACGCTGCTTTATCTGATACTTGTAAAATCCCTTCTAATATTGCGCCAACACGAATAAAGTCTACATAGCTGTCTTGCTCAGGTTTATAATTGGGATTAGACCAGCTCTCTGCTACTTCTACAAACTCTTCTGTAAAACCCCATTCACGCATAATCGCACCACCAATCTTTCCTGCCAATTTTTGAATTGCATGTGCTAAAAAGCTCGGATTCGCAAACACCTCAGGGTGGCGCTCTGCTTCGGTTAGAATAGGAAGAACACCAATATTAAAAACTAACGACGCCAAAGTAATCGTATCTTTATTAAGTGAGGTATGTTTATTAACTTTTAGGTAAAAATCCATGGTTGTGATAGCTTGGCATGCCACCTTTAAGGTTTTTTGCCATGCTTTATCCATGTAAGTTTTAATCAGTTTATTATTAGAAACGAACAATTGCTCCATCGCCATTGCTGTTGCAATATTTTTAATTTGCCTAAGTCCAATACGAGTGACAGCTTGGTTAAGTGTATTAACTTTAACTGAGCGTCCCATAAAAGCGCTGTTCGCTACTTTAATCATTCGTGCTGATAGCGCAGGATCATGAGATATAGCATCAGCCATTTGCATCAAGTTAACTTCCGGATCATCTGCGGCTTGGCGGACTCTAACCGCCACATCAGGTAAGGTAGGCAACACTAAAGTATCATTATTTATTCGATCAATAAGGATGGTAAGTAAGGCATTCTCTGTTGACATAGGTTCGATTCCAAAACGGCTTATTAGCATTAAAGTACTGTTGTTATATGGTTTTAGTATTGTCTAACATCGCCATAAAGTTAAGAAATATACATAAAAATATTTCTATTGTGCTCACTTAGAGCCTTTTCTAATAATTGCACCGCATCTGTGCAGAATATTTTTAGCTAATAAGGTAAAGTAGACTGGCATTTTTCCAATAACAATCAAAGAGAGCAACATGAGACTTTCTAAAATTAGCCAAGCATTAATTATTGCCAGCACACTCGCATTAAGCGCATGCTCAGACCCTGCAAGCACCGCAAACAAAGTTCAAGGCTCACAGCAAAAACAACCTAGCTATGAACTAATCAACACGCCACAATCTCGATTAGATATTTACACTGAAGTTACGCTACAAACTGACCTATCACACCTAAGTAATAACCAAAAAAAAATGATAGCCAAACTGATAGATGCATCTAAATTAATGGATGACCTATTTTGGAAGCAAAGCTTTGCAATGGATAAAGACTCTTTTTTAAGCCGAATTAAAGATGAAAAAGTGCGTAAGTTTGCCGATATTAACTATGGTCCTTGGGACAGGTTAGATGGTGACAAAGTTTTCTTAAATGGCTTTGAAAATAAAGCGCCGGGTGCTGAGTTTTACCCTCACGATATGACTAAAGAAGAGTTGAATAACTCAGATTTAAAAGACAAAAAAGGCCTATACTCAATCGTTAAGCGCGATGAGCAGGGTAAACTTCACACTCTTCCCTATTCTAAAATTTATGAAAAAGAGCTATCTCAAGCCGCTCAACTTTTACGAGAAGCCAGCAAGCTGGCTGATGATAAAGAGTTTGCTAATTACCTAACATTGCGCGCAGATGCGCTATTAAACAACAGTTACCAAACGTCTGACTTCGCTTGGATGGATATGAAAAATAACCCAATTGACGTAGTTATAGGTCCAATTGAAACATACGAAGATCAATTATTTGGCTATCGAGCTGGGTTTGAGTCATATGTACTCGTCAAAGATTTAGCATGGAGTGAGCGTTTAGCCAAGTTTGCCGCTTTCTTACCTGAGCTACAAACAGGCTTACCAGTTGATGAGAAGTACAAACAAGAAGTACCCGGTTCTGATGCTGATTTAAATGCTTATGATGTCATTTACTATGCTGGTCACTCAAATGCTGGTAGCAAAACAATTGCCATCAACTTGCCAAATGACGAGCAAGTTCAGCTAGAAAAAGGCACTCGCCGCCTACAACTTAAAAATGCTATGCGTGCTAAGTTTGACAAAATAATGTTACCGATAGCAGATCAACTTATTGTGCCAGAGCAGCGCAAACATATCACCTTCGATGCATTCTTTGCTAATACCATGTTCCACGAAGTAGCACATGGGTTAGGTATAAAAAACACCATAACAAACAAAGGAACTGTCCGCCAATCTTTGCAAGAACACGCAAGCGCGCTTGAAGAAGGCAAAGCTGACATTTTAGGTTTGTATATGGTTGAGCAGTTACTCAATAAAGGCGAAATCACAGAGGGCACTATCGAAGATTACTACGTTACTTTTATGGCTGGGATCTTCCGTTCGGTACGTTTTGGTGCTTCTAGTGCTCATGGTAAAGCGAACATGATCCGTTTTAACTTTTTCAAAGAACAAGGTGCATTTTCAAAAAATTCGCAAGGCCATTACAAGGTTGATATGCAGAAAATGGCTGTTGCTATGGAGAAACTATCAAACCTAATTCTAACTTTACAAGGTGATGGTGATTATCAAAAAGTTGATCAACTTATTGCAACACATGGGGATATTAAAACTGAGCTGGCGGCCGATTTAGAAAAGCTCTCTAAAGCGAATATTCCTGTTGACGTAACGTTTAAGCAAGGTAAATCAGTACTAGGACTGAAATAAGTACAAGTCACTTTACTACATAACTTAAAAAGGGCACATTAAGTGCCCTTCCTATTAAAACTTGCAAAAATGGATTTACAAACAGTAGCGTGCAAATAAGCTACTAACTGTTGCCGCAGTCGGTTTACCGTGTTGCCAATCGCCACCTTCAACGCCGCTACCTGCAATGTCCATATGCACATAAGGTAATGGTAAATCTGAATCACTACCGTGTTTGTCTATGCCACCAACAATCGCCAAAAATGCCATTGGGAATTGATGACCACGGGCGGTCACTGCCGATGGTGCATTGTTACTTGATAATACATCATCGGCCAAGGTACGAGGTTTCACAAAGTCATAGTCTTCGCGGCGACTACGCGATAATTCAGCGCCATCACCCCATAAATCACCAATATCCGCTAGCTGACGAGATACACCCATTGCTCGTGCTGGACCATTTTCAACATAAGCACTATATGGCCCCACAGCTCTTGCTGCGTGACCTGTGAGCGTTGCAACTGTAAATAGCTCTGGATTGATTGCTGATTTAGCCAGCTCTTTCATTTCGCTTAATAAATCACCCATGGCCAAACGACCTTCTGCATCAGTATTACCAATACGTACCTTCAACCCTTCACGACAAGTGATAATTTCATCTGGTACGAAGCAGTCAGAACCAATTGAATTACGTACTACGGCTAAGTAGGCAATCACTTTAACGCCAGCAGGTTGGTAATCAGCTACCGCTTTCATAAAACCTGCAACCGAGGCAGCTCCGCCTTTATCACGGCTCATTCCTGCCATAAAACCGCCCACTTTAAGGTCGGCGCCCCCTGTGTCATACACCAACCCTTTACCAACAAACATCAGTGTGCGTTTTACTTCATCGCTTGGTGTATAAACCAACTTTACAACACGAGGGTGATGTCGCTCTACAGCATAAGAAGCACGAGCTACAGTGCCAAGCATAGGGTATTGCTGCTCTATCGTATTAATATCCGAAATAATATCGACTGATACTGAAGTACCTGCAAATAACTCAACACAGTAATCAGCAAATTTTGGCGGTGCCATACGTTCAGGCTCGGTACCACACAAATCACGGGCAGCATATTGACCCGCAGCTATGGCATTTAACTGCTTACACAGTGTCTCATCAGCCCCTAGCATGCTAATTTCAGTCATTGGCTCGATGCTTTGACCACGATACTCACGCGCTTCTAGTGGTTGCCATAGCGCTTGGCACGCGCCTAAATAGGCCACTTGTAGGGCATTTTGATAACGAACATCTTTAGGCATACCGACAACATGCAAGACAGGCGCTTTGCAACCGGCTGCTTTGGCTTCACTAATGGCTGATTTTGCCGCATCAAAAATACGGCGTACATCATCATAATCGCGGTTTAATGGGCCTGTTGGTGACACTATCAAGCGCTTTCCAGGCAGTTCATCTGCAAGCACCAAAGTTGCTTTACTCGAAATTCTAGCATCGACGGCTAAATAAGGTGCAACAGCCTTATTGAGGCGTTCATCATGAAGATCATGAACGTCAGCAGCAATGACTATCACTGCATCTGCATTATTATTGACTAAGTCACTACACGGTAGCGCAAAAGGAAAAGACATAAAAAAGGCCCTTAGTTACAAAATAAGGGCCCGATTATGGGTTATTTAATAATGCTTTGCCAGTAAAGTCGCTATTGTGCAGATGAACTTACAGCTTTAGTACGATGATATTTAGTTATCACAGACCACGCTTCTAACATTACCAACACACTGACAACCAATACGATTAAATCTAATACTACCAGCAACCAATTACCTTGCTGGTAGTATTCTTGCAATTTAATCACACCAGCAAAAAATGCCATTAGTAATACAAAACTCATAGGGATCAAGGTGTATTTAGCTGAACGGCCGAGCTTTATTAAATATACTGAGATAACTAACAAAGTAAGACTGGCTAGTATTTGATTAGTTGAACCAAACAATGGCCATATAATCATACCTCCGCTGCCCGATGCTCCACCAGCCCCAAAAGCAAGTAGCAAACAACACCCAATAGCGATTAATGTGGCTACAATGCTATTTTTTAATAGTGACAACTGATAAATATCACCCCACTCTTGAATAATATAACGCTGCAATCGCACACCTGAGTCCATGGTTGTCCCCGCAAAAAGCACTACCATCACTGCCAGCAATGTCGCCGCAACTTCTGCCGAAATGCCCCAACCACTGCTGATTAAATTAGAGCCTCCAGTAATAAACGCCCCCACACTACCCGCCCCTAAATGACTGTATATTTCATGCCATTGCTCAGGCGACATTGCTAGCATTACGCCGCTCACTGCAACTAAGGTAATTAAAGCCAAAGCCCCCTCACCGACTGCACCTAAATACCCGACAAATCGTCCATCGGTTTCTTTATCTAATTGTTTTGAACTGGTACCTGAGGACACAATGCCATGAAAGCCGGAAACAGCACCACATGCTATGGTGACAAATAATAAGGGTATGATGCTGGGTGTTTCGGCAACGACCTGCGTATTAAATGCCGGGGCTGTGATATCTGGCATGACCACAAATACCGCACCATAAAGCAATATCAGCCCAACTAGTAATTGCATACCATTGATAAAATCTCTCGGTTGTAAAAGCATCCATACTGGCAATAAAGATGCTACAGCAGCATAGATGAATAAAATCACAATCCAATTGGCTTTATCACTAAGACCAAACATCTCTGTTGGCAATGCCAAGGGCATGCTTGAGCCCATGTAGATAGTGGCATATAAAATAGCAACGCCAATTATACACAACGGTACTAACGGCACTTTACGCTTGAGTAGTTGCCCTATAACCAAAGCCACAGCGATTGCAGCCCAAGCTGGCAATACCGCACTAGGGTTTGCCACAAATGAGTTGGCAATAACGACACCAAATACAGCATTCACCATTAATAACACCAGAAAAACCACAATCATAAATAAAGCACGGGTACGCTTACCAATGACGGTTTCAGAAAGTGCCCCCATTGACTTACCCTGATGACGCGAACTGGCCCACAACGCCCCCATATCATGAATTCCGGCAAAGAATATGGTGCCAATGACCACCCATAATACCGCAGGGACCCATCCCCAATACACTGCAATTGCAGGCCCAACAATGGGAGCAGCTCCCGCAACAGACGTGAAATGATGACCCCAAAGTACCACTTTGTTGGTAGGCACAAAATCTACACCATCATTTAACTCATGGGCCGGAGTGACAAAAGTGTCATCCATCTTAAAAATTTTTTCAGCAATAAATTTGGAATAAACAAACCAACCGAATAGCATACCTATGATGCCAAACATGACTATCATAATTGACTGCATTGTGGGCTCCCATGCTCATTATTGTATTAGTATAATTTTAGAAATTAACACAGTTAACAAATAATGCACTTACCTTTTAGTCGCAATCAAACAAACCTAGCTGAGCTTGGCTATTTTTAGCATCAATAAGCCCAATATTAATGCCAATCAAGCGAACTGGCTTATTTGGGTAGCGCACTAGTAAGTCTTGTAATAGCGCGACCAGTACCTCAACATTTAAGCTATCATATTGGCATTCTTTACTTACTGATTGAAAATCAAAAAACTTAACCTTTACGCCTAGCTTGTTCATACCTCGTGTTTGCAAGTACGATTGTGAACGCCGAGTCAGTTCAGGAAACAACGACTCAATAAGCCGCCGTGTTAACTCTTCTCCATCACTGGTGTCTTCACTGAATGTCGTTTCAACCCCAACCGACTTTCTTACACGATGAGTTTCCACTTGGCGTTCATCAATGCCATTGCAGCGACGCCATAAAACCAACCCAAACTTACCAAAACGTTGATACAAAAAATCTTCACTACTGGCTTTTATATCGCAACCGTACTGAAAGCCCAATGCCAATAGTTTTTGCTGGGTGACTTTGCCTACTCCTGGTATTTTTTTTAAAGGCAGCGTATCAATAAAATCATGCACCTCATTGGGTGTTATCACAAACTGGCCATTTGGCTTGTTTTCATCACTGGCTATCTTTGCTAAAAATTTAATTGATGCAATACCTGCCGAGGCCGTAAGGCCAGTTTCACGCTCAATATCGGCCCGTATTTGCTGTGCAATTAAAGTTGCACTGCCACCAAACTCACCGCAATCAGTTACATCTAAATACGCTTCATCTAAGGACAGCGGTTCTATCAGTTGCGTATAACGAGTAAATATTGTTCTTATTTGTGCTGATACCGCTTTATAAACCGCCATTCTGCCAGGCACAATTACTAATTGAGGGCACAGCTTTTTTGCTTGATAATTAGACATTGCAGAGCGCACGCCATATTCACGCGCTAGGTAATTAGCCGTAGACAAAACCCCTCGGTGACTATTGCCACCAATTGCCATCGGAATATTAGTCAGCTTAGGATTGTCTCGCATTTCAACTGCTGCATAGAAACAATCCATATCAATATGTATGAATTTACGCATCATCAAACAACTGTATTTATATACAGCTCATTATGCCCATAATTTTACCCCTGTTGCAACTTTTACTCGTGCCCTGAATGCACTAAACTGGGTAAGTCTTGACGTTAACGTCGAATCTAACTTTAACAAGGATTTAGCATGCAATTTAGTCGACTCGGTAGTAGCACACTCGATGTATCAAGAGTGTGCTTGGGCAGTATGACCTGGGGTTTGCAAAACAATCAACATGATGCAGACGAGCAAATTAACTTCGCGCTCAGCCATGGTGTTAATTTTATAGATACCGCAGAGCTTTATGCAATTCCCCCTTCTGCGAATACATATGGGAAAACCGAATCAATCATCGGTAATTGGTTAGCACGACATCGTGAAAAGCGAGAGCAGTTGATACTGGCAACCAAAATTTCAGGCAGTGGTGTTAGCTGGATTAGAGAAGGCGCGCCAATCACAGGACAAGCAATTTTACAGGCAGTTGATGACTCTTTGCAGCGTTTGAACACTGATTATATCGACCTTTATCAACTACACTGGCCTAATCGAACTTCACCTCATTTTGCCAAGCATTGGCCTGGTATGGTGACATTCTCTGACGTTAACCGAGATCAAGAAGTTGCCGCGATGCTAGATATTTTACAAGCCCTTCATGCTTGTATTGAACAAGGTAAAATTCGTAACTGGGGATTATCAGATGATACCACTTGGGGGATCAACACCTATTTGCGCCTAAGCTCACAACATAACCTTGCCAAGCCTGTTGCCATTCAAAACGAATTTAACTTATTACACACAAAAGACTGGCCTTATTTAATTGAAAACTGCGTGCACGAAGACATTGCATTTTTACCTTGGTCTCCTCTAGCAGCGGGTTCGTTAACGGGTAAATACCTCAATGGTGCGCGCCCTGAAGGGTCTCGTTGGACACACATGCAGCGCAATGGGTTATTTAGAGATACGCTCCAAGCCAATCAAGCAATTGAGGCATATACAAAGCTTGCTCAACAATTTGGTATTACACCAGCACAGTTAGCACTTGCTTGGGTTAATCAAGTGGATGGGGTCACTTCAACCATTATTGGCGCCACCTCAATGTCACAGTTAAAAGAAAACATACAGGCTTTCGACCTTAATTTAACAGGTGAGCAGATTAAAGCTGTGCATGAAGTGCTGCACCACTTTCCCTCTCCTTATTAACTTTGTCGTATTAAAAGCCTTTAATTTGAACAAACCCAAACCTCCCTCTAAGGCCCTTGTATGGGCCTATGCGTAGCTAAAACATTAACCTTTGTTTGCACATACCGTATAATTGGCTATCAAAATATACCACTAGATATCCTTTATAATGCAGCAACTAAATCCAACCACTGTCAATACGCTACCTGGCACTCATTTTACTCGCCATACAACTCGAGCCATTGTACTTGATGGTGAGAAGATTTTGTTGTTATATACCGCCCGCTATGACGATTATTCACTACCAGGTGGCGGCATTGATAAAAATGAAACCATAGAGCAAGCATTACTTAGGGAACTACAAGAAGAAACTGGCGTAGAAAGTATCGTTAATATCAGAGAGTTTGGTCGATACGAGGAGTACCGTGTTTGGTACAAACATGATTATGACAATATCCACATCATATCAAATTGTTATATTTGTGAAATATGCGGCCAATTCAACCAGCCTCAAATGGAAGACTATGAGCAAGCAAATGGCATGAAGCCAGTTTGGGTAAACATTAATGAAGCAATTGCACACAACCAGCGCACCTTAAAAAACAGCGAAAAAAAAGGCCAGTCTTTGATTAGAGAGCTCTATTTATTACAGAAAATTAAAACTGACCTAATGTAATACCATTAAATAAATTACCAGATATTTCGATAGATAAATGACTTAGTAACAAGGCGAAAGCTACGGTATGACATTATTCTAAATGGGTCACTTTTAACGCCGTTAATGAGTCAGTTAGCTCGCTAGAATGGTCGGTGTTGTAATAAAGTGGGCATAATAGAGCAAGTACTTTAAAAAGGTAAATGCGATGTGCCTTTGTGTGCTATTTAGTCATGTACGCTAACCCATAAACAATCTACAATGGGAAGTTGAACACTGGAGGTAGTATGGCGTTGAGATTTTTTCATTGTATTTTAATCACTGTGCTTGTGAGCATAGTCTCAAAGGCACAAGCACTCATATTTTATGCAGAAGACTTACCCCCATACCATTTTAAAAACGCCCAAGGGCAAATATCTGGAGCCCTTGTAGAAATAACACATGCCGCATTAAAACACGCAGAACTTGATGGCACATTCTCCATCATGCCTATGGCGCGTGCCTATAAAGAACTACAAGAAGACCCTAATGCGCTGATGCTTTCTTTAATCAAAACCCCCGAACGAGCCAGAGAGTTTAAATGGATTGCGCAAAGCTATTTTGCTGATGCATACTTAGTAAGCTTAGCGAGTAACCCAATCAATCCACAAACTCTCGAAGCAGCACAAAACTTAAGAGTAAGTACCATTCGAGGCTATTCTAGTGCTCGCTTTTTGCAACAAGCTGGGTTCAGTGAAGAAGAAAACCTGGTGCTTGTCGGTCACTACACACAACTTTGGCAACTGCTTTATAAAAAGCGTATTGATCTTGTTCTCACCAACACACTAACACTTGAAAACGAGATTATACGCAGTGGCTTAAACCCTAAACTTATTGAGAAAAAACTGCATTTAACAGGACTTTCCTCAGAGCTTTGGCTTAGTGCAAACATTAAATTAGACCCAAAAATCGCTCAAAAGCTCAGTGCCGCTATGGAGCATATTAAAAAAAGTGGTGTTTATGCGCAAATACTCACTCGCTGGCAACTGCCTGTGCCTCAATCTGACAAGTAGTACTCAACACTTGTGACAACACGCACAGTTTTGATTTGAGGTGTATTGCTATCTCTGTCACTAATACTGAATTGCCCTTGGCGCGCTGATTTTATTTTACCAAGTTGAGAGTCTGAATCCTTAGCAAATTTAAGTGCCACTTCACGTGCCTTTTGCGTTGCCTCTTGCACCATTTTAGGTTTGATATCATTAAGACCTGTAAACATATATTCAATCCGGTTTTGATAGTCATCTTGAGTAATCGCTATTCCCTGCTTTGCCAATGTACTTAATTGACCCAACGCAAGCTTAACTTTATCTGGTTGATGGCTAAACACAGTCAGACCTGATTTAGCAACATAGCGAAAGCCTCGCTCATTTTGACCATATTCTTGTGCATACTTATCTACAATTGAGGGTGTTGCTTGGCTCACCTCACTTTCATTAAAACCATGTAAAGTTAAAAATGCCCGAATAGCTGAGTTTTTCTCCTCAAGTCTTGCTACCAACGCTTCCAAGTTATTATCAGCATCTTTGTAAAATACCGGCCAAATCACCGTATCAGCCATCACTTCTTGCTCTGCTAGACCTTTGACCTGTACCGTTCTTTCCATACTTTTTATATCTTGAAATGTTTGCGCTATCAGCCAAGTACTTAGTACTAAACCTAACGCCAGTATGCCCGCAGCCCCGATATGCTTACCCAATGCTTCATTCATTTTTATTGCTCCAAATAAGTTGCTAGATCAAACTATCACTGATTATGGCTCGATCAATAACCAAAAACTGATTAAAGTGATAACTCACCAAAGTTTTCAACTTTTGAGCTGATGAGTTTAACTACTCGTATCTGAATGCCTCATGTATCCAAGCTAGGGCATGTTGACACATGAGGTATGAATTTTGTGCACATCAAAGGCTTTCAATACGCCAAATGAGCAATGCAGCATAATAGTTCATAAACAAACAACAAAGATAAGCACGCTCTAAGTCTCAATCAAGATTTAGTACTTAATCTCAGGTTTGGATAAGGGTTTTGTAATAGAGAATATTTTTTCAACAAATGTTACGTACAATCCAATGATGATATTTTGTTCAATATCAAGGCGCTTTTATGCAGTAATAACGTGCTATTGCAAATGAAAGCAACGCCGAGAGTGTGAAAAATAGCTTTATTGGGCAAATTCGCTTATCCAGAGCTGAGATTACTTAACCATATGGATTAAAACAGGAAAATAAATGAGCGTTAAACAAATAGGGCAATTTTTAAATCCACGCTCCGTGGCCGTGATCGGTGCCTCAAACTCACCCGAGCGTGCTGGATTTGTGGTCATGCGCAATTTACTGCAAGGTGGCTTTAAAGGCCCAATCATGCCTGTCAGCCCTAAACACAAAGCGGTACATGGGGTACTAGCATATACGAGTATTAACGCCTTACCACAGCCTCCTGAACTTGCGGTTATTTGTACTAATAAGCATACTCTGGAACCGCTACTCAAACAGTTAAGTGATATCGGTTGTCAAAACGTAGTGATCATCGCTGCAGGTTTAAATAGCAAGCAAAAAATCGCGATAAAAAAGGCAACTAAGCGTCACAATATCCAATTACTTGGGCCCAATTGCTTAGGCCTACTCGTGCCACATATTGGGCTCAATGCAAGCTTCTCTCATACTGTAGCCACCTCAGGAAAACTGGCTTTTGTTTCTCAATCAGCTGCTGTGTGCTCAACTATATTGGACTGGGCACAAAGTAAGCGCATTGGTTTTTCCTATTTTGTCTCTGTTGGGGATTGCTTAGGAATTGATTTTGATGAACTGCTGGATTTTCTCGGCCGTGATGCAAGAACCAAAGCGATATTATTATATATAGACAATATCGATGATGTTAGACGATTTATCTCTGCAGCCAGAGCTGCGGCCTTTAGCAAACCCGTCATTGTTATTAAAACAGGCAGAACCCAAGCTGGGGCAGAAGCGGCCTATATACACACTGGTGGTAAAACTTCAGACGATACGGTGTATGATGCCATGTTTCAGCGTGCTGGTATGCTTAGAGTGAATGATTTACGAGAGTTATTTGCTGCCACCCAAACACTGGCTTTACACCCCAAACTTTTACAAGTAGAGCACCTTTGTATTTTAACTAATGGCGGCGGGCCCGGTGTGATGGCTGTTGATACTTTACTGCAGCGCTCTGGCAAGCTTGCACAACTTGATACAAAAACACGTGCCGCATTGAACGCCATAATACCGCAATCAGATAAAACATCTAACCCCGTAGATTTGTTTGGCGACTCCTCCCCGCAACGCTATCAAAAAGCACTTGAGATCCTCCTAAAAGCGCCAGAAGTAAAAAACTTGCTGATCATTCACTCGCCATCAGCGCTGGCACCCAGTGAGGATTACGCAAAAATTATCGCAACGACTTTACAGACAATTCCTAAAATGGCGCGCCCTTTTGTTATGACCAATTTTATGGGTGAAAGTGCGGCTTACTCAGCAAGGGATATTTGCGCTGATAATGATATTCCAACTTACCGCACGCCAGAAGGAGCTGTAGGCGCATTTATGCATTTAATCAGTTATCGTCGAAATCAAAAGCATTTAACCCAAACACCAGAGTCCAAAAGCGACAATAAACAAATCAATGCAAAAGCCGCGAAAAAAACAATTCAGTCTTTATTAAAACAAGGACATACCTCACTATCCACACACTTGGCGCATCAGCTACTTTGTCATTATGATATTGATTGCATAGAAACGCGCGTCGCGTTAACACCTACTGAAGCAAAAGAGCAATCCATTGAACTTGGTTTTCCTGTAGCACTTAAATTAATCAGCCCATCAATAGCCTCTAAGTCAGAAGTAGGTGGTGTTGTGCTAAATTTAAACGACAGTAACGAAGTAGAGCAAACTGCGTTCGCGATGCTGTTACGTATCAAAAACGCTTATCCTGATGCGCTTATTGAAGGCTTTTCACTGCAGAAAATGGCACCCCGGGCCGGTGCGCAAGAGTTGCGAATAGCGGTAAAAACTGAACCAAACTTTGGTCCAGTTATTTTACTTGGTGAAGCTGGAACTGGACTTGAGTTTTCGCAAGCTGCGGTGGCACTACCGCCATTAAATATGAACTTGGCTAAATACCTGATTGCCGCAGCACATGATAAAGGGGTACTTAAAGAGCGTGCAATACCAGGTAAGGTTGATAAATATCGACTCTGTGATTTACTCACGCGTATATCACAATTGGTGATTGACCAACCTGATATATGGTCTATTGAACTCAACCCAGTCCTTGCCAGTTGTGGCCAGTTTTTAGTACTTGATGCCAATATTACCTTAGCTCCCTATCAACCCACATTAGGTAAAAAGCGTTTAGTAATAAGACCATACCCTAAAGATTTAGTACAAAATGTTACTTTAAAAAATGGTCAGAGCGCCATTTTAAGGCCTATCAAACCAGAAGATGAACGCGCCCATCAAGAGTTTGATCAATCTTTGTCAAAAGAAGATCGTTACCGTCGATTTTTTGGTGAACTACCGCAATTTAACCACGAACAACTCGCTAAAATGACACAAATCGATTATGACCGAGAAATGGCATTTATTATCATTGAACCATACAAAAGTAGCTATCGAACGTTAGGGGTATCTCGCCTTTTAATTGAACCAGATAATTCAAGCGCAGAGTTTGCAGTAATTGTGCGCTCTGATTCTCAAGGGTTAGGTCTTGGACGATTATTAATGAGTGCTATCATTGACTATGCATCACAACAAGGGATCTCATTACTCAGTGGTATTACATTGCCAGAAAATGGCGGTATGATCGAGTTAGCTAAAAAGCTCGACTTTACCGTTATTCGTGACTTTGAAGAAGGCACTATTAATATGGAGTTAAAATTAAACTCATTATGCTAACTATTTATCGTGGAAAAATAGCCGCAATACTTGAAGGTAGTGGCAAATACTATCATGTAGGGCGCTATCTAGATCTCTTTTTAATTGCCCTGATTATGACAAATGTTGTTGCTATTGTGTTGGAATCAGTACCAAATCTTGCGAAGCAATATCACGACTATTTTCTCCAACTCGAGCTCATTTCCGTTGCCATCTTTGCCATAGAGTACTTATTAAGGCTGTGGTGTTGTGTAGATAAAATTGAATATAAACACCTATCTTGCAGTAATATAAAAAAACGTCTCAAGTATTTTTGCTCTGCACTGGCAATCATTGATTTAATAGCTATTTTACCGACCTTGCTGATGGTGTTCATCACTTTTGACTTACGCTTTTTAAGAGTCGTTAGGTTGTTACGCATCTTTAAGCTCACTCGCTATTCAAGGGCTATGCAACTACTATTAGCCGCTTTTAAAGAAGAGAGTAGTAGCTTACTGGCTGCATTTTTTATCATGTCGGTTGTTCTAATTATGGCATCTTGCGGTATTTATTTGCTTGAACATGATATACAGCCAGATAAGTTTGGTTCTATCCCACAAGCTATGTGGTGGGCCATGGCAACACTGACCACGGTAGGATATGGTGATGTTGTGCCTGTAACTGCCGCAGGGAGGTTTTTTGGTGGTGTTATCACATTACTGAGTATGGGTATGGTAGCAATTCCCACAGGGTTACTTGCCTCTAGCTTTGCTGATCAACAGCGCAAAAGCCGCGATGCTTTTAATGAAGCTATTTTGCATAGCTTAAACGACGGGAAAATAGACCCAAGCGAGCAAGAACACTTGGAGATGCTGCGTATAGAGCTTGGTTTAAGTCATGCTGAGGCTAATCAAGCAATAAAAATGATGAGTAGCCAACGTGTTCATGCCTTATATTGCAAGCATTGTGGTAATAAGCTGTAATTACAATATAAAAACCGTTAAGAAAAGCTTGGTTGCCAATTTTTTTCAAGCAAAGCTGCAACTTGCTCACCTGATTGAGGCGAACAAAAAAGTGTTCCTTGAAAGTAATCACACCCTAACATACGCAAAAATCTTAATTGAGCAGGTGTCGTTAAGCCTTCTGCGATACACTGCATGCCTAAACTATGAGCCAGAGACAAGCTAGCATGCACTATCACTTCGTGTTCATTATCTACGCCAATTTCAGCAACAAAACTGCGATCGATTTTCAAGACATCAATTGGAAACTGCTTTAAGTATGTCAAAGAAGCGTAACCTGTACCAAAGTCATCCATAAATAATCGACAACCCAACACCTTCAACTGATACATAATTTCTAGAACATGAGAAATATCGCTCATCATTACAGACTCTGTAATTTCAAATGCAATAAATCGTCCCGCTACACCAGTGCGTGACAGAATATCTTTAATTTGATTCAGTAAGTTGGAATTTTTAAAATCGGCAGCAGATAAATTCAACGCAATATATAATTGTTCATCGTGACAGTGCCAGTGCTTTAATTCGATTAATGCTCGCTCTAATGTTCGCAGCCTGATTAAAGAGCATAAGCCAGTTTTAGCAACGCTCGCTTCGGTGCTCTTAGCATCATATTGTAATATACTAGACCAATTAATAGAGACCTCAAAACCATCAATTTTTTTACTGGTACCATTAATGATCGGCTGGTAATTATTAGAAAATTCGCCATTATCAAGTGCACGACGTAAGTCCTTTTCAAGTAAAAATGTACGTTGTACTTGCTTATTCATCTCTTGTTTAAAAAAGTGAACACCTGCATTTGGTTGATGCATAGCGTGACTAAGCGCTAGTTTGGCATTTTGGCAAAGTGCAAACGCTTCAGTACCATCCTCTGGCGCACTGGCAACCCCAATACACACATCTAAAGACAGCTCATGAGCACAAATCACCTTTGGCTTTTCAAATTGCTGTATGAGTTCACTGATATAACGCGTGATTTCAGATACATCTTTGACCTGCTCTACTAATATGTAAAACTCTTGGCTTCCTTCAACACCAATGCTGTTTTGTTCGCGAAAGCTTTGCCGCAAAATACTCACAAGTTGGCGAGCAACATTGACATATTGCTCTGTTGTGAGTGCTTCTTGGTATCTTTTTAATCGCTTAAAACACAGCGCTATAACGACAACAGGCACATTCTTTTGTGCCTGAGACAGCGCATGCTGCACCCGGTCAATGAATAATACCTTGTTAGGTAATTGCGTATGGACGTCATAGTTTGCTAATTGATAAAGCTCTTGCTCAGTACGTTTTTGTGAACTTATATCTGTCATCACAACTACGTAATTCTCTAACTCACCACTTGAATCTGGCACTGCACTAACCTTAATCAGTACAAAACATACTTCACCACTTGGCTGGGTTAAGCGCTCTTCTACACTGTAATGCTCACCGGGTTTAAGTTGCGTCATTGCTCGAAGGTAACGCATTCGTACTTGACGGCTCAAGCCAAGATTAAGCTTGGTACTAGAATCTGGTTCAGCTTCAATTTCAAAGGCTTGCTGCAATGCAGTGTTACATGCTTGTATACGTAAGTTCCTATCTAAGATAAAAACCCAATCGCGTGTTTGCTCAAACGCAGCACCAAATAAACGCGCTCGCTCTTCAAAAATACGCTCTCTTGTTAAGTTGGTATAAGTACCTGTTACTCGCTCAGGAATAGTATCACGCCAAGCCATCACTTTGCCGTAATCCTTATACCACCGCCAGTAACCTTGCTTATGTTGTAGTCGATAAGTGCAATTAAAGGTTCCTTTATCGGTTGAGACAAACTCTAACCACTCAATTCTAAACAGCGCTCTATCACTGGGATGAATAATTTTTAAATACTCATCAAATGTGACGTTATCATTTGGATACTCAAGCTCTGTTGTCAGCCTTGGTTGAAAAATAAAATGATTATCTAGTTGCCAATCCCATACCCCTGAACCACTACTTTCCAATGCCAGTTTAAGCCTCGCCTCACTATTTTGAGTTTCTTTATGGGCAGCAATTATCATTTGCTCAACTTTGTTTTTTCTATACATCCATAAACTAAAGCAAAGAAACGCAAACAAAATATATGTAGCCAATGCCATTGGTGAGCGTAAAAAGTGATATTTAACTTTAATGTTTAATTTAGCAGGCTGTGTATATTCGCCAGTTAATGGGTCTTTGGCCCATACTTTAAGTTGGTAATTACCCGGGTTAAGCTTTGGAAATACAACACGATTATTACTGCGCGTTAATGTTTTTTGACCACCAGAAATTTGGTACTCGTACACCACTCGGTCTTGAAAATTAAAGATCATTGCCGAAAATGCCACCTCCAAACCTAAATCGTCATAATCCAGTTCCAAATGCTCAATTGCTTTTAGCCCATTTAACTCTAGCTTACGTGACATTAGCTCTACAGAGGTAATAATCACCCTTGATAACAAAGGTTTTTTAGGTCGATTAACTGCTGGGTCAAAAACCGTAAACCCTCTCAATGAACCATATACAATACTGCCATCATCAAGCTGCTCTGATGCCCCCCAATTAAATTCATTGGTGAACAACCCATCCTCGGTAGTAAATTGCTGCATATGTAAATTATCAGGGTCTAAACGCCAGATCCCTTTATGTGATGACATCCAAATCATTCCGGCGGAATCTTGACGCATTTCATACATAGGCGTCTCTAGCTTTAGCTGTCGCAGATCAATCTGATGCGCCACTTCGTAGCTATCAAGCGTAAGACCAATAAGACCCATATTTGACATCGCTAACCACAATATATTGTTCTTATCTATGGTGTAAGTCAGAAGAATATCAGGTGATTGTTCACTTGCATTTGGCCCAGCATAGATTTGTTCTAAACTTTGAGTCGAAGGAATAAAGCGATAAAGTATTCCTCCTGAAAAAAACAAAGGTTGATCTGGTTTATCCCATAAGGGAGCCCTAAAGCCATGAGATAAAAATGGGTCTTTATCTCGTAAATCGCCCTTTAACCGTGACAGTGTGTGTTGCGCAATATCATAATGAAAAAACCCCTCATTATTGTTTACAAAATAAAGGTCACCGCTTGGCAACAACGTTATGCCAAATACAATATCTCGTATAATCTCTTGATTCTCGATACCTTCAACAGGCGGACGCCTAATATTGTTAGTATTAGGATTAAAAATAAACAACCCACGGTTGGTGACTAACCAAAATTCATCTTGGTATAAAAAAAGCCGTAAAACTGAAAACTCAGGTAATACCGCTTCACCTAGGTAACCTTTGAGGTAATTCGCTGTTTTTCCCGTTTCTGGGTTATAACAAGTTAAACCATCATTAGTCGCAGCCCAAATTTTGCCATCATACGCCTGCAAATCCCATACATTACTATGAGAAAAACCCGCACCTTTAACAGTAAGTGCATTAACATTATTAAAATTAGACTGCTCTTTGGGTAAATAGAATGCGCCGTCCATTTTTGTTGCAACCCATAACGCACCTTGCTGATCTTCAACAAAATCAATAATACTCGTATCAGCCAAACTATACACACTTTGTGCTATGCGGTGATCTCGGCTTAAAGCTCGTGTATTTACGTCAAAATCAATTAAACCTTTATCTGTACCCAATACCAGTTTATTTGGCTTGGTCGTTATTTTCCAAATATTTAAATCGCTAATAAGCGTTTCATATTGCCAGCGGTTATCAGCATATCCAAACTGGTTTTCAAGCTGACTAATATCAACCTTATACAAACCTTGCACAGCACCAATTAACAATGTTTCTGGGTCTAACAATGCCAATGATTTTGTGTATTTTTGAAACTCGTGTACGACCTTATCGATATGCTTAATAAGTAATAATTTCTTTAGCTTTTGGTGATAGACAAACACGCCTTCTGAGCTGGCTATAAATAAATAATCACCCACACTGAGTAAATCACGTGAAAACCCAACCTCTTTATCAATAGGTAACTGAATTTCAACATTAATTTTGCCTGATTCTATATCAAGTACAGACACGTTATCGCCGCGAGCTAACCATAATTGCCGCTCGTTTTTTGATAACATATCATTCACGCCATATTGCAAAAATTCCAGCTCATTACGAGGTGAATTCATATATTTGCGAAAGTTATCCTTTTTAGGGTCATAGCCGTATAAACCAGCTGCGCGCGATGCTATCCATACCCTGCCTTGAGGATCTTGATAAATACTATCAATTATCGCTTCATCTAAGACACCTTGTGGCCCCTTAACTGTGAGTACTTGATAACCATCATAGCGATTTAGACCCCCTTCCGTTGACAGCCACAAGAAGCCTTTATTATCAATCATTAAAGTGTTTACATAGCTTTGCGACAACCCTTCTGAGGGAGATAAACGAGTCACTTCTTGAGACGCATGCGCGTGCATTGCTACACTGCATAAAATGATAGAAAACAGTAATACTACGAGCTTTGAAAAGATGTTTGGCATACGTCTACAGATTACATTACTTAGATAAACACATTGCCACAATATCACGCTTTTGCGCAATATAACTGTTGAAATATGGCTGTAGTGCAGGTGGCAGTAGACATTCAACAAAATTCAACCGTTGATAAAAACTATACAAATGCCGATATGCAAAGGTATAAACGTCACCGGTTTGATGGCAAAGAGCCTGAGTTAGCAGTGCTCTTGCAACTCCTTTATTACGGAATTCAGGCGCGACTAAAACGCTAGATAAAAGTAACAAGCCTTCTTTGTTTTGCACCCGACAGGCTGCGATTATATACAAATCTTTAGCGACCCAATTTTGATCTTGTTTGGTTGCTCTACCTCTGCCTCGATGCTGTTGATAAAACTTATTTATCAATGGAGTAGCGACTGCATTCAATTGAATAACTCGCACATTACCCCGCAAGCATAATGCTAAGGTAATACTCAAAGCGTTGTTTCAATATCTCTTGCTCTGATTGCGGTCGGCTATTGATTGCTTGATAAACAGATTCGCGCGTACTTTTTGAGCGTTTAATTTGGTAAGCCCAAAAAGATGCTTCATAATCTAGCTGAATTTGATACTTCTCTTGCCTAGGTAAGTTACATAAATTAAAACTCATCGTTATCACATCATTAATTCAAATTTAGAGATACCCACTATTATATCATATCTTTATATATGACCTTTAAGCTGATGGCTACCGACCCTTAAAAGTCTAAAGATTGCTGCTCATTTGGCTTATCATTTTGTGCATTTTGCTTTTTCTTAGTTGCCAAATAACGTTTGTAGCGTTGCTGGCACAACACGGTGACCTTACGCTTTTGGGCACTGGTTAAGTCATTCCAGGCAAAACGCTCTTCACGACTGCGATAACAGCCTTTACAATAGCCTCGGTTATTGACTTGGCAAATCCCCTTACATGGACTGGGGATCTCAAAAATTTCTATTTGTTCCATAATACCCATACCAGTTTCTTATTATCAGTATAACTTGATTTTATGGGCAAATAGCAAACAAAAAACCACTCTAATTAAGAGTGGTTTTTCTACATCATAAAGTACTTTTTGTTTATGGTACTAATTTTCTTTTCAGTGGCTCGGCATACATCGCAAGAACTTGCGCTTTTAACTCCTCAGGCACCTTTTCTAATCGTTTCAAAAAGTCTTGTAACTCTTGAGGACTCGCTTCACTGTCTTCTCCAGCTGCAATATAATTACTTGGGTGCAGATAATAATGACTCAATATTTGTCGATCAATACTATCCGCTAACTGTTCAGGCGTATCACAGTGATCAGCAATCGGTTCACCAAATGCAACATGTACATGACCTTTATCAGAGCGTATTCCCTCTAAGATACTCTCGATATCCTCCCCCTGAGCTTTTACGTAAGCCCCAAACTCTCGCTTATGAACTAACTCTTTGGCTTTGGCGATAGCACACGGCTCATATTGGTAGGATATTGATACTGGAACAATCTTTAAAGTTCGCACATACTCGTCAAAGGGTAACTTTAACTTACGTCCATGCAATTGAAGCATCTTAAGTAAAGCTGGATCGGTTTGATCAACACCATCTTTTGCTCGCCCTTCTTTTTGTGCAATCCAAATTGAATGCCCTGATTGTAATGAGTCAAAAATGTAACCTGATAATTGCGTAAGTGCTTTCAGCATTTCTTTTGGTGCTTTCGCTGAGCGCTTAACGATAAAACTTTTATTTAAACGCATCAGCTCTGTGATATAGGGCACTTGCAACAAATTATCACCAATGGCTATACGTACTGTATGCATGTTGTGTTGATGCAATCCCCAGTTCATTAACGCCGGATCCAAGACAATATCTCTGTGATTGGAAATAAACACATATGCACCGTCTTTTTCAAGTTTATCTAGGCCAGAATAAGTGACTTTAGAGGTTGTATTATTGATAAGCATCTCTAAGTAATAAGCCACTTCTTGCTGAACCTGTTCAACTGTTCTGAATCCACCCCATTTAATACGTAATCTTACGCGTACCAGAGGTCGTGAAAGCGCAGACCAATGACTTAACCAAGCTGGCAAGTTGTACTTCGCGATGACATCGATAAAGTCATTATCAGCTAATAAACGCCCCAGAGCCGCGGGTACTTCATCATCGTTATAAGGTCTTATCTGTGCGTACTTATCCACTAAACTACTCATTTATCTAAGGATTGAACTTCAAAACGTCGTATTTTATCGCGCTTATCTGTGGGAAGCCAAGATTATCAAGTCTGACCACCTTTGCAAGTGCTTAATAGGCTATTTTATTACCATTTTTTCCCAGCCAGCTAGTAACGCTAAACGAAGCATCAAAGCGAGTAACACAGCCCCACTCAACAGTGTTAACCACTGAGGCAGCACTTCGTGCTGCATTTGATGCATTGGCTGAACAGTAAATCCATAGGCTGACACTAAAAAATCAGTTAACAAGCCAAATATAATTGCAACACCAACAACGCCACCTAAATAGGCAAAAACAGCGCGCCGGCCAAGTTCTTTGCCTACAACACCCAATGTAGCAATATTGGTTGCAGGTCCTGCTAACATAAATACTAATACCGCGCCTGGAGACACGCCAGCCATAAGTAAACCTGCTGCAATCGGTGTTGATGCAGTAGCACAAATGTACATTGGAATGCTAATCAAAATAACGACCAGCATTGCCAGTACCCCGCTCCCCCACTGACTTAAAAAAGATTCAGGGACATAAGTTTGCACAAGCGCGGCAAAAAACAAACCAACCATTAACCATACCATGGTATCTGAGAGTAATTTATTGCTGCTAAAACTCAGTGCCTGATAAAGTTTATTGATAAATGTTGCTTGTTGCGGTGTAGATTGATTGTCACAACAGCTCACACCTACCGGCTGCGCTTGTTCAGTTGTATCATCGCAACTCGGACTTAACTCTCCTGTTGCTTTAAGCGTTTTATCACTACAACAATGACTTTCCTGAACTTGCGATGCGGACTTTGCCGTGCCGCAGCTATCATTATTAGTTATACTTTTAGTAGTGCTAGCTTGAATAGATTTATCTTCTCTTCCAACCAATACGCCTGCTGCAATCGCACTACAAATGGCTGCAATTGGTCTGATCACAGCCATAAATGGACCAAGCAAAACATAAGAAACAGAAATAGAGTCAACCCCCGTTTCTGGCGTTGAAACTAAAAATGCAGTGGTCGCACTTTTTGACCCTCCCGCCCTTCTTAAACCGATTGCTGCGGGGATGACACCACATGAACATAATGGCATAGGAGCACCAATTAGCGCAGCTTTAACTGTGGTCCAAAAACCTTCTTGACCTAAGTGACGTTGCAAAAAGTCTTTTGCAATAAACACATTGAGCAAACCCGCAAGGAATAAACCAAGCATTAGCCAAGGCGCTGATAATAAAAATAGCTGCCAAAAATTAGTTATCAGTTCCATCTACATCCTCCAACACAGTTAAGATAGAGCAAAAATCAGCGCTTTCTGTTCCACCACAGCAGCGCAGAGCCAGTTTAGATAAAGATTGCTCAAAACGTTGTAATTCAGTGATACGTGCACGAACTAATGCCAGCTTTTGTAACGTAATACCTTTAACTTCCTCACAACTATGTTGATGCTTATCAATACTAATTTGTAATAATTCATAGATTTCTTTTAAACTAAAGCCCACATCTTTAGCACGAAGAATAAACTGCACTTGCTTTTGCTGCACTTGGTTGTACATTCGATACCCTGATTCACTTCTTGAACTTGGGGTTAATAAGTTATGCTGCTCATAGTACCGTAGCGTATCTGTTGATACCCCTAACGACTTTGCTAACTCTCCGATTTTCATCTTTGTCTCCTTTATTTCGTGATAAAGTATAAACCTTGGAGTTAACACTAAGGTCAATAACTTTTGAGAAAAATATGAATATCGTAATACTTGATGCTAAAACCCTTGCAAATACCTCTTTATCACCATTACAAAAGCTTGGTCAAGTTACTGTGTATAGCAACACACCACCAACACAAGTTATATCACGTTGCCAACACGCTGATATTATTATCACCAATAAAGTTATTTTAAATGCCAGCACCATCGCATGCCTACCCAATTTAAAACTTATCTGCGTTGCAGCTACTGGGACCAACAATATCGATTTAAATGCTGCTAAAGCGAATAATATCTCGGTCCAAAATGTTGCTGGCTACTCAACGCCATCCGTCGTACAGCTCACGTTTACATTACTAGGTAATTTAATGGGCAATGTGCATCGCTATAACAACGACTGCAAGCAAGGCTTATGGCAAAAAAGTGATATGTTTTGTCGTTTAGATCACCCAATCACAGAAATAAATGCGAAACAGTTTGTCATCGTCGGTTACGGTGCACTAGGAAAAGCAGTTGCTAATGTAGCCCATGCTTTTGGCGCGCATGTTGTTATTGCAGAGCGTCGACATAGCAAAAAAACAAGAGCTGGACGTACAGATTTTGATCAAGCTTTAAGACAAGCTGACATCATATCAGTCCACTGTCCACTGACAGAGCACACAAAAAACCTATTTGATGAATCAGTACTGTCATTACTCAAACCATCTGCGGTGCTGATCAATACGGCAAGAGGTGGCATCGTAAATGAGCAAGCTTTAGTAGATGCGCTTAATAACAAGCAATTAGCAGGTGCAGGCATTGATGTTCTATCGCAAGAGCCAGCCGATGCAAACAATCCACTACTTCATTATTGTGGTGAAAATCTATTAGTAACACCACATATTGCCTGGGCGAGCAAAGAATCAATCACTCGTTTGGTGCAGCAAATCGCTGACAACATTCAAAAATTTATTAAAAGTAGCACAACAAACAAAGTGGTGTAATTTATCAAAAATTAGCTAAAATAACGAAGTATTAAAACTAAATTACATTTAAAATAATCAGCAACACAATATAACTATTTGAAACAATTTACCTTTTTACTATTGGCAATAATTTTGCTTATATAGAGCCAAATAATGTTAAGGACCATATAAAAATGAAAAAATTACTTTTAGTTGCTGCACTTGCAACACCACTCCTTTCAGGTTGTATTGTGGCAGTCTCTGACGGCGAAGTAGATCATGGTTGGGTAAAGCACAATGGTAACTGGGAGAAGACACAACATGACAATCGCAAAAAAATAGCCAAGCTAAATATTGGTGCCGATTACCAAAGTGTTTTAAATTCATTTGATACACCAGAATTCACAGAGCTCGTTAAAAAAGGCGATAATGTTTATCAAGTCTTATTTTTTGCCACTAACAGCAAGCATTCTGATGGTAAAGTTACCAAAGATGAATGTACACCGTTGGTTTTTAAAGATGCGAAATTAATTGGTTTTGGTGACAGTGCGATGGCAGAGCTACTATAAAACGCAAGAATAGGTGAGGGTTACCTCACCTATTTATCATTACCATACGTTCTTGGTTTGTGTGGGCTGCAACCAATGCGCAATCAGCTTGCTGTAAGCAGTTTGTCACACCTAAAGAGAAGCTTTCTCTAGTATAAACAATCCCAATACTGATACTCACATGTGCACATATCGGGGAACACTGATGCGACAGTAATAGCTTATCAATAGCATCATGCATCGCAGTAGTTAAGGCCTCAACTTGATGGGCTGAGTAGCCCGATACAGTAATACCAAATCTTACGCCATCATAGCGCGCAATAAACCCCTTTTGCTGTTCAACCACAAGCTTTAGCGCCTGTGCCACCTTGACTAAACACTCATCACCACCAGCATAGCCATACTCATCGTTGTACTCTTTAAAATAATCGATATCCACTAATAACAGCGCAAGGCTACTTTTCTCGCTTTGGCATAACTGCCATTGTTGCGCAAAATGTTTATCAAATAGGCGACGATTAGGCAACTCGGTCAATCCATCTACCGATGCAAGCTTTTCCAATAAATCACTTTTTTGTTTCAATGCTAAGTGCATTTTTACTCTAGCTTTGACTATTAAAGGGCTAAACGGTTTAGTGATGTAATCTACCGCCCCCATTTGTAAACCTCTCACTTCATCACTGTAGGCGTTACTAGATGAAATAATAATAACTGGAATCATATAAGTGTCGGGAGACTCTTTTAAACGTTGCAAAAATAGCCCTCCCAGATCATCAACTAAGGTGATATCGGTAATGATTAAATCAACATTGTGTTTAGCAATCAATTGCAATGCACTGGTTGAGTTATCACTTAACATTATGCGACAGTCCTCGCTCAGTGTATTTTCAAGCACCACACGATTTAAAGGGTCACTATCAACAACTAATACATAGGTATTGTTTTGCATTTATTCACCGTGATATTTCATTAATATATATTGGCGTACTTGAGTTAAACACATCACTAGATTTCTCACTAGCGTACTATTTTGTAACGTGCCATGGTCTTTCAAATGCAGTTCAAGTTGCTTCGCTGTAGTAGCTAAGCGAACAAAACCGACTCCACCAGCTGCACCTTTAACATTATGGGCTATCATCTGCAGTTTGGTTAACTCATTTTCAGTGTCAATTTTCTGCAAATATTCTGTACACATATTAGCGAATTTTTCAAGCGTTTTGCTCAATAATTCAACATTTCCCATCATTTGTTGCAACCCGAAATGACTGTCGAAAAAAACATCTTCATTTTGTAGGTGCGTTTGCAACGCTTGATGCAATTTTGCTTGTGAGACTGGTTTGGTTAAATAATCACACATTCCTACATCAAGCGCCCGCTCCTGCTCACTGTGTTGTGCATTTGCCGTTAGCGCAATAATTGGATTGCTAAAACTCTCTAATGCCTGCTTAAGCTCCTTAGTCGCTTGGAAACCATCAATCACAGGCATGTGAATATCCATCAAAATGAGATCAGGATTTAAGGCCGAAACGACCTCAACAAGGTTGGATGCGGAGTTTTGAACTACCACATTAATATTTAAAGCAAGTAACATATTTGCTGTAATATCTAAATTTAAGCTGTTGTCATCAATTACTAAGCACAGGCATCCAGAAATATCCTTATGAGCCTGAATTAGCATTTGACTATTTTGCTCATACAGTAAACAGCTATATGCACTTTGTAAGAACATTTCATCAGGCATAATTGTCAAAGGTGCATTGCATGTTGTTTTAGAGAAAGACTGCAACTGGGTACTGATAACCGATTCTAACCCCTCAATATATTGTGGGGCATGCTGTAATAATGCGCTAACCTCATTGGGGTCGCAAACAACAAGCGATTTATACTCACGCTGTGTCATTTCTATTATCGCTTCGTTGGCGCTATAAACAAGGCATATATCTGCTTGTTTTAAGTAATCAACCACTCTTTCCTTTTTACATAACCACAATACTGGCGAGTAAGCCTGAGCGACTACACACACTACTTTGTCCATTTTTAAGGTAAAGTAGAACTCACTACCACGGTTAAGTTCACTGTTCAGTGAAATATTACCTCCGAGTAACGTGACTTCATGCTTAACAATGGCAAGGCCTAACCCAATTCCCTCATGCTGGCGTGATAAAGACTCATCACCTTGAGTAAAAGCATCAAATAACCTTTGTTGATCTTCATGTTTAATACCAATACCTGTATCGGCCACACTAAAGCGGACACTTTGCTGTTCTGAACTGCTATCTTCGACCGTCAAGCTTAGTGTGATAGTGCCACTTTGCGTATATTTCACAGCATTATTTAGTAAATTCAACAAAATCTGTTTAATTTTATTTTCATCGCTTTGTAACACAGGCCAAACTCGGTCATCAACTTTAACAATCAGCTTCAGCTGCTTCTTCTCTATTAAAGGCGTAATTAATTCTAAACAGTCTCGTACCGTAGTAGCCACACAAAATGGCTGTATGCACACAGCCTGTTGCTTACCTTCTACTTTAGCAAAAGTCAAAATACTATCGAGCATATTTAACAATTGCTCGGAAGCATGTTCAACTTGCCCTAACATGGTGCTGTGCTGTTCACTTATCTGCTGTTTTTTAATAATCCCCACCACACCTTGAATTACATTAAGTGGCGTTCTGATCTCATGACTAATATTGGCAATAAAACGACTTTTAGCCAACGTAGCCCTTTCTGCGTCTAACTTTGCCTGAGTTAAACTCGTAATATCTTGCAAGTGCAAAACATAATATTTCGCCACCTTTTTTTTATCCCACACCAAAGATGCACTTAGTTGCAACCAACTATAAGGCTCATTTTGCGAAATGCTGAGCTCAAGCACTTTTTTTGTATCTTTTAAAAGCATGCTCAGCACGTGAGAAATAGCTAAGTAACCATCTGCTGTAAATAATGATGATAACTGCACAAGAGGCGTAATCGTCGCTTTATCTAAATAACGGCGAGCAGCTTTATTCATAGCTAGCACCTCTTTATCAAGAGACACTAAAATCACACCATTTGGCGCATATTCCATAGCCGACTTAAAGCTTTCTTCAGATGCTTGCAGTGCTTTTATCGCTTGTTGCTGCATCGTTACATCTCGCGCCACACCCAAACTACCTAACATGCCTCGCTGAGCACACAAAAATGGGCTTAAAGTTAACATGTAACTCTTATCATCTAAGGTAATGGTTTGAGTGATCGCTTTTTTTTCATTAAACATTTGCTGCTCAAGGGTTAGAAATTCTGGGTACATACTGGTAATTTCAGTTTGTTCACGACCAACTAGTTGAGACTTTTCAACACCTAAAAACAACTCAAACGCTCGGTTACATCCAATGAATGAACCATCTATATTCTTGAAATATATCAAATCAGGTACACTGTCTAATACCGTGTTTAACAGCGCTGCTTGACGCTCTTTTGCTTCTAAAGAACGTGATAATGCTCGTTTTTGTGATTGCACTTGTTCATCAAGAACTTCGTTATGGCGCTGCAACTGTTCTAGTAAACCTTGCTTTTGTGTGACAACTTGCTTAACACGCGCAAACCACGGTTGCCAATCAACAGGAACTACATAATCAAACGTACCTTTTGGCGCATTTTCTTGATAGGTCAAATAACTTAAGAAGTAGCTCACTGGGTAGATAAAAATACGGTTTCCTAACCAACTCAATAATAGGTAAATCGTCACCATAAATATCAATAAAAAGCCAAATTCCAGCAACACCTCTATTAAAACAGGATTGCGAAACTGTGCCTCATCTTGGGCATACACAACATAGATAGGCATGTTTGCTCTTAACCTATAAAGTTGCACACCATCTTCCCATGGTGCTATCTCGTTGATAGAAGTTTTTGACTTCAGTTCAACTGCATCATCATTGAGAAGGTTCAGCTTATCTTTGTTAAATAGGGTAATTGTTACATGTTCTGATGTAACGTCCTTAAGCCAATTTGCAACATCGGCACTGTCATAGACAAGTACCACATATTCTCCCTCTGCGTTGCCACTTTGCTTAGCAATACTAAAATAATGTTTCTCTTCAATATTTACCCGTCGACTGCTACTAAAATTGGATTGAGAAAAGTCAGGTGCTAACGCCCCATCAAGCATGGCACTTAACATATGACTCGTACTGCTGTCTCTGCGACGAACAAACGCAAATTGCCCTTCTTTAACATAGGCAATGGCATCTAAAGCTGGAATTAACGCTAACGCAGTGTTAAATGCAGGCCCTAATGCTAGTATTTGCTGCCAGTTATCTGGCACATCAAAGGCTGAATGTGACGCTTTACGAACCACAATTTCTCCACCTTCACCATCGAGCTGATGATAATAATTATTGTTTTTTTCAATTTCGTGAGTAATCGAACTTTCAAACTTGTACACCAATGGCTGCATAAGGCTTGAAAAAATATTGTCTATGACATTACTCGCCTCAGCGACTTTTTGAATAATTTGGCTATCGATTGCTTCATAATATGCTTGATGTTGAGTAAATGCGCGGTTGAGCTTTATATGATATAAATGCATACACAAAAAACCAGCCACAAATATCGACATAAATAAACTCGCTAAGGCAGCGGTGCGATACTTTTTTAGTGGAATAAAGTCTTGGTTTTCTTTCATCGTAGCTGAGGATGTCATTATTCTTAAAAAGAAACATTACCAGTAATGTGCTACATGTCTATTAAAAGAATTAAAGCAGGCCATAAAAAACAGCCTGCTCGTGTTGGTTAAGTTACAAATTTTCTTCCGCAAAAGATGCTAAGCGACTGCGTACCACACCATTTAAATTAATGGTGGCACTGCCTTCAAAATGCTTAAATCGCTCAACCAAGTATGTTAACCCTGATGTGACGGGCGTTAGATAGTTACTATCAATTTGCGCCAAGTTACCAGTACATATCAACTTAGTCCCTTCTCCACATCTCGTAATAATAGTTTTCAGCTGAGAGGCCGTTAAATTTTGACTTTCATCTAAAATAACCACGGCATTTTGAATACTACGACCACGCATAAAATTTACTGACTTAAACTGTATATTAGCTTTTTCCATGATGTAGTTCCTACTCGAAATAGGGCTTTCATCGTTTTTATGTAGTACTTCCAATGTATCAGTAATTGCAGCCAACCAAGGCGCCATTTTTTCCTCTTCTGTTCCTGGTAAAAAGCCAATACTTTCAGCAATTTCCGGTGTATTTCTGGTCACAATCACCTTATCGTAAATACCTTTTTCAATGATCATTTCCAAAGCACTGGCCAATGCAAGTAACGTTTTACCACACCCTGCTGGGCCCGTTAAAATGACCAATTCAATATCAGGGTCAAGCAATGCATCAAGTGCCATTCCTTGATAAATATTCTTTGGTTTCACTCCCCATGCCACTTGATGCATCAATCGCTCACGGCTTAAATCTCGTAAAGTAATATTTTTATCATCATAACTATCGACTCTAGCAGCAAAGTGTTCACTATCATCAATTAGGTATTCGTTACAAAACACATCAGGGACCAACGCCTTTGGTACATGGTGTACAGTATAACGGCCTTGTTGCTCGGATGAGCAGTCACCTACATTTTGCCAAAAGTCACCACTAATTTTCTTAAAGCCAGTACTAAGCAGTTTAATATCATCAATCAATTGGTCGGTGCGGTAATCTTCTACAAATTTTAACCCTGCCCCTTTGGCTTTAAGCCTCATGTTGATGTCTTTGGTAACCAACACCAATTTTTTTTCACTATATTGTTTTTGCAAATGCACAGCACAATTTATAATACGATGATCATTTTCATTACCTGGCAAACCAGAAATGCTGTCAGGAAACAAATGATCATTCACGATTTTCAATTTGCCGCGCGCAAGCGGGCCATGCTCTTTATCTGATTGAATACTGGGTAGGCTTACTCCTTCTAGCATTTGTTCAGGGGAGGCATCTTTTAATACACCATCTAGACTTCGAATCGCAATTCTAGCGTCACGACTTACATCGCGTTTTCTGTCTTTTATATGATCTAGCTCTTCAAGCACAGTCATGGGAATTACCACGTCATGTTCTTGAAAGGAAAGATAAGCGAGGGGTTCATGTAGTAGTACGTTGGTGTCAAGCACGTACACTTTTCTGTCTTGGTCTTGATCTTTTCCCATAGCGCATTCCTGTCGTTTGCAATTATATATGCTATACCCAATACATTCAGTGGCAATGCCAACTATTTGCATGGCTATAAACCAAGTTTAGTCTATTTGTCATAAAAGTCCGTTTCATGACAACTGACTGCACATATATTAAGCAAACTGTAATGTTTATGACATTCTCTATTTACGCGCCTCAATAGGCACATTCACAGAGAATAAACAAGATTGAACAACGCCATGCGAACGGGTAACATAGCCGCCTTTTTCTGCTAAGACGAGACAAACATGAATTTTTCCTTAGGTCAGCGCTGGATCAGTGATACTGAGTCAGATTTAGGATTAGGTACCATAGTGGCTTTGGAAGGCCGTCAGGTCACCATATTGTTCCCCGCCAGTGGAGAAAACCGCGTTTATTCAATGCAAGAAGCCCCTGTAACGCGTGTAGTCTTTAACCAAGGTGACGTCATTCGCCATGTTGAAGAGTGGGAACTCCAAGTAGAACACATTGAGCAACAAGGTGACCTGCTGTGTTATCACGGCACTCGTCTCGATACGTCAGAAAAAACCACGCTAAAAGAAACCTTTCTTGACCATTTTATTAAGTTTAATAAACCACAAGATAGACTATTTGCAGGTCAAGTTGACCGTTTTGATCGCTATACTCTGCGCTACCAAACATGGCAGCATCAATTTAATCGCCAGCAGTCACACCTCAAAGGTGTGGTTGGGCAACGTGCTAGCTTAATTCCACATCAATTATATATTGCTGATGAAGTAGGTAAGCGCTTTGCTCCTAGAGTGTTGCTCTCAGACGAAGTGGGCCTAGGTAAAACCATCGAAGCGGGCATGATTTTGCATCAACAAATTTTAACCGGTCGCGCTAATCGTGTACTGATAGTTGTGCCAGAGAACTTACAGCATCAATGGTTGGTTGAAATGTTACGCCGCTTTAATTTGCACTTCTCTATTTTTGATGAGGAGCGCTGTGATGAAGCGTTTGCCGACTCCCCTAATGTATTTGATACTGAGCAATTAGTACTAGTGAGCCTTGAATTTATTACTAAAAAACGCCGCTGGTTTGAACAAGCAACCTTAGCTGATTGGGATTTATTGGTCATTGATGAAGCCCATCACTTAACCATTACAAAAGAAAAACCAAGCACGGAATATTTACGCATGGCCGAACTGAGCCAAGATATTCCAGGACTTATTTTGTTAACCGCAACCCCGGATCAATTAGGTCATTACAGCCACTTTGCGCGTTTACAGTTACTCGACCCTGATAGATTCTATGACTATGACGCATTTGTTGAAGAAGAAAGCCGTTATCAACTCGTAGCCGATGCTGCCAACCAATTACTACAAGATGGGGCGCTGGATGAAAAAGGCCAGTCCATCTTAGTTGCGCTGTTAAAAGAGACTGATATTTCAACTTTACTCAATAACGCACAAAACGGTGATGAAGTAGCAAAACAAGAAATTCTATCCATGCTTTTAGACCGTCACGGTACAGGCAGAATTTTATTCCGTAACAGCCGCAGCGGCATTGAAGGCTACCCAAGCCGTAAGCTGCACAGCTACCCTATTGAATTACCTAAACAATATAAAACAGCCATGTCCGTATTAGGTAGTATGGGTGGTATTCAAAGCCCTGAAAAATCAGCACTACGTGCACTATTCCCTGAAAAAATCTTTCAAGAGTTTGAAGGAGAGGGCAGCGGTTGGACTGCATTTGACCCCCGAGTCGATTGGTTGATAGATACGTTAAAGTCTCTAAAGCATGAAAAGGTTTTATTGATCTGTGCACAAGCGCAAACAGCCATTAGCCTTGAGCAAATATTACGTGAACGCGAAGCCATCAAAGCCGCGGTGTTCCATGAAGGTATGTCGATTGTTGAGCGCGACCGTGCCGCTGCATTCTTTGCAGACGAATATAACAGTGCGCAAGTACTCTTGTGTTCAGAAATTGGTTCTGAGGGTCGCAACTTTCAGTTTTCACATCATTTAGTCTTGTTTGATTTACCTCTTAATCCTGACTTACTAGAGCAACGTATCGGTCGCCTTGACCGTATCGGTCAAAAATTTGATGTCAATATTCATGTGCCATACTTTGAAAATACTGCACAAGAAGTTTTACTGCGTTGGTATCAAGATGGCTTAGACGCCTTTGAAAGCACCAGCTCTACAGGTCAGCTACTGTACAAGGAGTTCTCTGAAGAATTGCTTGAGTTAATTAGCGAGCACAACTGTGACGAAGACAGTTTAGACCCTGTGCTAGAGCAAGCCGCTAAGCAAAACCAAGTGCTGCGCAGCCAAATGGAACAAGGCCGCGACCGATTGCTAGAGCTTCACTCCAGCGGCCAAGGACAAGCTGAGCGCTTGGTAAAAGAAATTGAACAACTTGACGATGATGTCATACTGCCTGCGTATATGATCAACGCATTTGATATTTTTGGTGTTAATCAAGAAGACAAAGGCGAAAACACCATTATTCTTAAACCGACTGAACACATGCTAAACCCGTCATTCCCGTGTTTAAAAGAAGAAGGTATTACCGTAACATTTGACCGAACTACGGCCCTTTCACAAGAAGACGCCCACTTTGTTAGTTGGGATCATCCAATGGTCCAAGGCACCATGGATATGATTTGCGATGATGACTTTGGCAGTGCATCAGTTGCGCTGTTAAAAAACAAAAAATTACCCGTTGGTACTTTCTTTGTTGAGCTAATATTTATTGCTGAAGCCTCAGCACCAAAAGCGTTGCAAGTAGGTCGTTTTTTACCGCCCACGCCAATTCGGATCCTACTTGATAAAGCCGGCAATAACTTGGCCGAAAATGTTGCATTTGATGCCTTTAACAACCAACTATCAGCTGTTGGTCGTCAAACAGCGAGTAAATTAGCCAATGCACTACAAAGTGCCATTCACCCGTTAATAACGACTGCGAATGACTTGGTAGCGAGCCAATTGAATACTATTCAAACGCAAGCTCAGCAAAAAATGTTGGACGTAATGGAAGATGAGCAAAGCAGACTGAGCGCACTCAAAGCAATCAACCCTAATATTCGTGATGAAGAAATTGCCGTATTTGATAAGCAACGCACTGAGCTAACCACTCACATTGCCAAAGCACAACTTAAGCTAGATGCAATTCGCCTCATAGTGGTTACGCACGAGTAATTCTATAAGCTCAGCAAAAGCCATTTTTTTGGTTTATGCTGAGCTACTTTTGTTGACCTACAGTGCCAAAAACAATAAGCATGACAGATAACGAGGTTAAGTTTGCTATTAAGCAAAACCTCGCTAGAATACGGCGCTCATATTAATTAAGGCCAAACCAGTGTTGTTAAACTATGCGCCACCGCGCGATCCGTATTTAGACATTCTGTATCAAGATGATCATATGTTGGTTATCAATAAGCCCAGTGGTTTACTCACCGTGCCGGGCAAAGATCCCAAACATGCAGATAGTGCAATTAATCGAGTCAATACCGTCTTTCCTAGCGCGCGAATTGTACATCGCCTGGATATGGCCACTTCTGGCGTATTGTGTTTAGCTATGTCAAAAGAGACCCATCGTTTTTTAAGTATTCAGTTTCAAGATAGGTTGACCAACAAACACTACATTGCCAGAGTGCATGGCAAGCTTGAGCAACCTTCAGGCTCTGTCGATTTACCTCTGACATGTGACTGGCCTAACCGTCCTAAACAAATGGTTTGTCATGAAACAGGGAAACCCTCACTTACCCATTTTGAAGTACTAAATTACGAAGATAAAGCAACACGCGTTAAGCTTACGCCAATAACTGGCCGCTCCCACCAGTTACGCATACACATGCTATCGCTTGGCCATGTAATATTAGGTGATAGGCTCTATGCTAAAGACGAGGCACTTACAGCAGCTTCTCGGTTGCAGCTGCATGCCGAAATGTTACAGATCTGCCACCCTTACACCGAGCAGTTAATGACATTCACAGCAAAAGTGCCATTTTAATGAGTATTAAATAAATAATCTGATATTGCGACAGATAAATAACTTAGTAACCAGGCAAAAGCTCCGCTATACCGTTACTCAACATGAGTCATTTAACTCGCTAAAATGATCAATATTTTAATCAAATTGGTATATCTTAAGTTTATAACGTGCCTGTATGGCACGCTATGTACTAAGCAAGATCTTTACCTATCCATACAACCTTACCAATGATCTCTAACTGCTCAAGTTCGTGTGGTTGTATATGCTGATCGACATATTCTTTATTGTCACTAATTAAACGTACTGAACCGTCTAAGTACTGCTGCAACCGTTTTGCATAGAGCTCTTCACCCAATCGAACCACATAAATTAGCCCTTCACTGAGTTTTTTATCTGATAAGTCAACCAAAATAGTGTTGTTGTTATGAATTGTTGGTTCCATAGAGTCGCCTTTAGCAAAAACAACAGCTAACTGACTTTTATCTAACCCTTTATAATCAATCCACTTTTTTCTAAAAGCCAAATGGCGTTCAATGCGCGCTGCACCGTTGAATGCACCATGCCCAGTACTCACTGAAATGTGGTAACCCGGTACTAAAATAAACTCTTCTTCAAATTCATCAACACTCACAACCCGCTGGCTCAATAATGGCGAATCACTGTTATGGTTAACCGACTCACCAACTCCTTTTACCAACCACATAAAATCAACATGTGCTTGCTCAGCAATTCGCTCAATAACACTCAATTTCGGATCTTCACCCTTCAATATTCTACGCAGAGTCCCTTCAGAGACACCTATTTTTGACGCAAACATGCGAATACTGTCTGGTTTAATCGCCTGTTCAACACGCGTAGAGAATGACGCAGAACCAGCGCTATTGCTCGCTATACTATCGCTATAGTTTTCAGACATATCAAAGTTTCCCTTATTTTTTAAGAGTAAAAAATTTCGCGTTTCATGACATTGGTCAAACAAAAAATAATGCAAAAGCTAAAATAACATTTGAAATGCGTAATTTTTAGATCTAGAATTTAAAAAAATACGCACAAACAACATTGAAAGTTCCCTTTCCATTCTAATTGATGCGTATTAAGTGCTGGATTATACATCAAGATATAACGTTTTTCACTGGAAAACAGTATTTTTGCGTAACAAATGAAGGAAAATATAAAATTA
The DNA here is from genome assembly GCF_945859825.1 of Pseudoalteromonas holothuriae. GTDB lineage: Bacteria > Pseudomonadota > Gammaproteobacteria > Enterobacterales > Alteromonadaceae > Pseudoalteromonas > Pseudoalteromonas holothuriae. The sequence continues at coordinate 94,482 of NZ_CAMAPC010000001.1, read as the reverse complement.
TGCACTCAAACATTAGTACTCAAACAAATCGCACGCCCAAAGGGTCAGATATTCTAAAATTTGCACGTAAATGCAGAGGCTTTACTCAAGCAGAATCCGCTGCCAGTTACGGTATTGAAGAGCGTACACTTAGGCGCTGGGAAAACAATGAATATAACCCCCGATGGAACGATGTGATAGGCTTACTTGAAGATGTATACTTGATGGATGTAGCAAAAGTGATCGTCGGTATGACAGACTCTCAAGTATCAAGATAACCACCTTGATACGAAGTAAAACTCGGTACTAACCAATGCATCAATTGATATATGACATGATGAATAATCCTCTTGAGCATACCCCTTGTGCTTGTGCTACGCTTGCTCGTTATCTAGACCGAGCAGCTCTTAACCACTGGAATGACATGGTCATCATACCTGTGCTTTATACCCGCTGCGATTTACCGCCCAATTGCAACCAGCGGGCACTTTATTAAAAAATATAGCCAAATACCATGATAAAATATCGGGCTGTTAACCTTACCCCAGTAAACATTGTTTTTGTCGCAAGCGACTCGCTACCTTGCTTTGAATGTCTAATACTCAGTTAACCAATAATAAGCAACAAATAATCACATATGAAAAATACTCTTTTAAATTCATTCGCCTCTTTATGTTTGTTCTCTAGTTTCGCATACGGACAAACTACCGTGCTCAATGCCGCCGCCTATATTGATGTAGAGTCAGGGAAGAGGATCACTAATCCAAGCCTGTTTATAGAAGATAACCGCATTATCAATATCGCTCAGCAAGGACAACTCGATGTGCCCAGTGATGCAATCGTCATTAATCTCGAAGGTAAAACACTCTTACCGGGATTAATGGATATGCACGTACACTTGACGAGCGACCCCGCCGATAATTTTTTGGCTGCAAAGAATTATTCTATACCTAGAAAAACAATCAAAGCAGTTAAAAATGCAAAAACCACTTTAATGGCAGGCTTTACGACTATTCGTAATTTAAGTGCACCTGGTTATAGCGTTATCGCAACGCGTGATGCAATCAATGCAGGTGAAGTAATCGGTCCTCGAATTTGGAGTGCCGGCTACGCAATTTCAATTACAGGAGGGCATTGTGATGATAACTTTAGCGCCCCTGAGAAAAAGTCAGTGGCAGGTGGCGTTGCAGATGGCCCTTGGGCTGTAAGGGCAAAAGTGCGTGAAAATATAAAATATGGTGCCAATACGATTAAAATATGTGCCACTGGTGGCGTATTCTCCAAAGGGACTAAAGTCGGGGTTCAACAATTTAGTGAACAAGAGCTAAAAGCAGCAGCTGAAGAAGCACACCTAAGAGGGCTTATCATTGCCGCGCATGCTCATGGTACCAATGGCATTAAGGCTGCTATTCGTGCCGGCATAGATAGCATCGAACATTGTAGCTTTATGGATGATGAAGCCATTGAGCTGGCAAAACAACATGGTACTTATCTATCGTGTGATATCTACAATACCGAATATACGCTCGCCTTCGGTGAAGCCAATGGCGTGCCTGAAGAAAACATAAATAAAGAAAAGCTCGTTTCAAAAGCACAACGTGAAAGCTTTCGCCAAGCCGTCAAAGCTGGTTTAAACATGGTGTTTGGCTCTGATGCTGCAATTTACCCACACGGTGACAACGCTAAGCAATTCTCACGTATGGTCAAATTTGGTATGACACCGCTGCAAGCAATACAGTCAGCAACTATAAATAGCGCTGCATTACTAAAGCAACCTGAGCTGGGGAAAATCAAGACCGGCTACTTGGCTGATATCATCGCGGTAGATGATAACCCACTAACAAACATTTCTACATTAGAGCAGATCAGTTTTGTGATGAAAGACGGTAAGGTTTATAAAAACCATTAATTACAAAAAGCCCGCAGCAGCGGGCTTTAGCTTTAATAGTTTGAATTAGTTACAAACACCTAAATCTGTCCACACTTTCCAATTATTACCAATATTAGAGTTTTGTGCCGGATTCTTATTTTTATGCCACCAGTTATTTTGGTATTTTTTACCCTGATAAGATACTAACGTACCTTTAGAGCGATATGTCTTAGCAGCAGACCAAGCTTCAACACCTTGACACTCACTGCCAACATTACCTTCTGTTACTGCGATAGTTTTAGTCGTAATAGCTGTTGCTGAACTATTGTCCGTTACCTCAAGTGATACTTGATAACTACCAGCTTGAGCAAACTGATGCGAAATTATTTTGCCTACATATGCTTGCCCATTGATACGCCATTCATAAGCGCTGATCTGACCATCTGAGTCACTGCTATTACTGGCATCAAACTGACAGCTTAAAACATCGCATGAAACACTAAATGCAGCCTGTGGTAATTGGTTTTGAACGTCTCCACCACACCCATTTGCAGTTAGATAATCAGAGGCTGCTTTAGCTTGTACCAAACCATAGCCAAACTTGTGATCACGCCCCGCATCCCCTAAATCTATCGCTGTTGCATTCAGTGCTTGGCGAATTTCAACATTGCTACATTGATTGTGGTTGCTCCAAACAAGCGCAGCAACACCTGCAACATGAGGGCTTGCCATTGAGGTGCCTGACTTTTTATCATAATCAGAAATCGCTTCCAACTGTACATTAACCTGCTGACCCAATAGTCCTTTTAATGTAGCACCATCTTGCCCTGACATACCTAACACCGGAATTGTCACACCATGGTTTTCATCATCACCAAGCGTACCTGAAAAAGTTGTTGCCGCATTATTATATATAACCGCTGCGATACCACCGCCCGCTTGACAATTTTTTGCCTTTTCAGCAAATGTTGCGCCTCCGCGTTCAATTAAACAAATACTGGCCGGTGCTGTACATTGCGCAAGCCCTTGCTCGCAGTCTACAAGTGATGCTGTTACGTTACCTTCAACCGAATGAGTCATGCCTGAAGCTTCAAAGGCTTGATTCGATACACTCACGTTCGCGACAACACCAGTTCCTCTTGGAACGGTCGATAGTACATCCGTACCCGGTCCAGCAATTTCAACTTGTGCATTATATTGTGATGAATCGTTTTTCTGACGTTGCTCATTAATATTCGCAACCGACATAACACTGTCGTAACTGGCGGGGTAACTTAGCGAACTATCGCCATCATTACCTGCTGCTGCAATTACTAATACACCTTGGTCATAAGCTAAGTTCAAGCGCTCTTCTAAATATTGGCTTTTACCAGCTCCACCCAGACTCATATTGATAACATTCGCACCATTTTCGACACAGTTGTCAACAGCTCGACCTATTCTCGAGTTATAGCCTTGCTTACCATTATCATCGAATACACGTACCGCATGAATGGCCACTTTATCACTGGGTAATACACCAAGTACGCCTTGGCTATTGTTGAGCGCTGCAATGCTACCTGCCACATGTGTGCCATGTCCTGAGCCATCGCGATACCACACACCGACTGCTGCATCGGCAAAACCGGTCGCATTTTGCGGTAAATCTGGGTGACCGAGATCGTAACCTGAATCGATAATACATACTTTCATTAGGTCAGCATTGCTATCAGCAACCAAATTAGCCTGTACCTGAGCAATACCGTAGGGACTGACCTGAGTATTAGAGAATAACTGGTATTCAAAATCCTCTTCGATGTACTCAAATTGGCCTGAGCGCTTGAGCATTGAAGCTTGCTCATCGGTTAAGCTCACGGTTGAAATTTCTTCACTTAATGTCGCTGACAAAGTCTGTAACTTGTTGCTTTGTAGGACGCTTTGAACTTGGTTTGCACGCATCCCATCCAAGAGCATATATGCTTTTAAGTTATTTTGTTTGATGATGTATGTTTTAGCCTCACTTGCCATGGCTGACATGCTGCTTGCGGTAAGTAACGATACGGCTAATGCGCTAAGGGCAAATTTTTGATTCATTATTATTTTTATCCTAAATGGCTTTTATTATTTTTTGTGTACACCATCCACTGTGCAAAATAGCTCCTGTGATAAATCGTTTTTTATGATGAAACCAACCTAATAGAGGTACAAACTATACAAATAAATTACAGAATGCAATATAAAATTAACTAAAATAAAACGAAAAATTATTTAATGCGAAACAAAAAATGAGTTTTGATACTGTAAATGAAAAGTAATAAACACGCTTGCCATACTTGATCCATATAAATCCGATATAGCGCAATACTCAATTTGATAAAAACTTTAATCGTAACCTTGCTAATGGGAGAGCAAACGAGATTACAATAAGAAATCACGAGCAATAGTGGTATTAATTTAGGCTCAGTCAAAATACTTCTATTCTTTTGTGGTTTTTTCTGCAACCATTTCGAGTAGCTAAAAAAACACTGAGAACACAATGAAGGAAAAAATTGAAACACACTTTGAAAAGCTAATATTTTCGGGACGATGGCTTTTAGCCCCGCTTTTCTTCGGCTTATTCGTGGCTGTATTGCTGTTGTTAGTCAAGTTTTTTAAATTATTGGGTGTAATGGTGGTCAATACACTGAATGCCACTAATGGGCAAATGTTAATTAACATTTTAACTTTGGTCGATACGGCTTTATTAGCAGGGCTATTATTGATCATCATATTCAGTGGTTATGAAACCTTCGTATCAAAATTAAATGTAGAGCAACATGAAGATCGCCCTTTATGGATGGGAAAAATAGGCTTCTCAGGACTAAAAATAAAGTTAATAAGCGCCATTGTTGCAATATCAACAATAGAGCTATTTAAAGTATTTCTTGATTGGCGCAACTTCACTGAAGAGCAACTATTTTGGAAAGTCGCAATACATATGACATTTGTTGCTTCAAGCATACTATTTTCGATTACAGACTATATCAATAGTAAAACACAGCACCATTGATCAAAACCGCAAGTGAGTATTAAAATATACTGCTTGCGGCACTTATCCCATGCCCATGTCTTAACTTCGCCCTTTTATATTTTTGTTAAGACAATAATTTACTTGTATTGCAACCTTGCTTGCTTATACCGCATTTGCTAATACTAATGCATAGCCATTAAGAAGTACGCAGTTAATGACATCAACAGCGCATGCAAACCCATTTTCATATTCCTTAGATATCTATCACACGCTTGGCTACATACATGTCGTGGCCAAAGGATGCGGCTCCAAAGATGACATTGCGAACATGTACCAAACGATCAAAAAAACAGCAGACACAACAAAGCTCAACAAACTGTTGCTAAATGTGACTGAATTAACGTTGGGATATAGCGGCAGTGACGTGCTCAAAGTGCTTAACGTTATTAAGCAGCTTTTTAGTCATATGTATATAGCCAGAGTGGTAGACCCTGCCGACTTCAAAAGTGATTTGATAGAAACTTTTGCTCAAAAACACACGATGAATATCAAGAGTTTTTTCAATGAAAACGTAGCCTATGATTGGCTCGTCAACAAACCTTAAGCCCATTTGGATAACCATGCAAGTTTACAAATACTTTACATAAAAAGTATTTGTTCCTATGCTTAACGCTTAATGGACATCGTACAACCTTCACCCAATTGAGGTGTGAAAGGAACTCGACTAAGGTAAACATCTATGTCTTATGCGTCAACGCAGCAATTGTCTTCTAGATTAACATCCATCGATATTTTAAGAGGACTTATCATCGTATTGATGGCCCTTGATCATACTCGAGGTTTTTGGGGCGTTACGCTATTTTCGCCAACAGATCTAGAATACACCCATTGGACATGGTTTTTCACCCGCTGGATCACCCATTTTTGCGCCCCACTTTTTGTATTTTTAACGGGCATAAGTGCTTTTTTATATGGTCAAAAAGTGCAAAATAAAACCAAATTATGTCACTTTCTATTAAGCCGAGGCGTTTGGCTTATTTTATTAGAAGTGTTAGTGATAACACCAAGCTGGCAAGGACACTACGACACTATCATATTACAAGTTATTTGGGTCATAGGCTGGTCAATGGTGTTGTTATCTGCACTTATTTACTTGCAGCCAAAATGGATACTCACCTTAACTGTGCCTATTTTGCTTATACACAACGCATTTGATGATATAGAAATGACACAAACACTAGTCAATTTTGAGTGGCTTTGGACACTTTTACACAGCCCTGGCGCGATTAACTTATACAACAATACACTTAATATCTACGTTGCGTATCCGTTAATCCCATGGTTTAGTGTGATGGCACTTGGTTATGTATTAGGTCAAGCTTACTTATGGCCACAAACAATACGAATAAAATACCTTACTCGATTGGGTTTGTGCTTTACCATGGTTTTTATTTTACTAAGAGTATCGAATATTTACGGCGACCCCACTCTTTTTAATCCACAAGATAGTGCCATTACATCCATACTCTCATTTTTAGATACTCACAAATACCCCCCTTCTCTACAATACTTACTAATGACGCTTGGTCCTGGTTTAGTACTATTGGCACAACTGGAAAAAATGACTGATAAGGCGCGTTTATACCCAACTCTAGCATGGCTTAAAGTCTTTGGTGCCGTGCCCTTATTCTTTTATTTAATTCATGTTCCTATCATAAATGGTTGTGCTCAACTATATACTTGGCTCAAATACGGTGAGCCCATCAATATGTTTTTTGATTCATCAAAATTACCACCAAACTATGAGGCTAGTTTAATTTTGACTGTAGCAGTGTGGTTGATACTGCTTATTGCTTTGTATGTACCCTGTAAACGTTATGCTCAGTTAAAACGCAGCTCTAAAAGCGTTCTTTTAAGTTATTTATAAACCTTACAATAGTAAAAATAGAATAACCCAAAAATGAACGTAGTACTTATCGTACAGAAGTAACCAAAAGAGACCAATAGTAAAATATTTGTAATATTAATTTAATTCAATTAGTGTTTCCCGAACAAACATTCAATGAATGTTTATTTATAGAAAAATAACTAACACGGGAAAATACATGAAAAAAATGAGTCTTTGCCTACTGATGGCATTTGCAACTTCAACCAATAGCATTGCTTTTACTCAACTTGGCGGCAGCGGTACTATTCCAATGGGTCATGAATGGCTAACTCGCACGGCAGCATTAGAAATATTAGATGCCGAGCACATAATTGCGCCAGATCCGAACGACCCTCGCCCAACATGGCAAAATGGTTTAGCTAAAAATATCGATTTAAGCACTGCCTATACAGAAATTGAACGCATTAGCGCATATACCAATAACAATATTCACTATCAACCACGCTTTGATAACATTTACGCCGCAATTGTAGGTGAGCGCTGGGTTGATATAGCTGGATTCAACGTTTCAAGTGCCAGCACAGATCCAACCGGACCAAATTGTTTTAGCGCAATTTCACAAGAACCCGCAGATTTACAACAAGATCACTTTATGCGTCGCTATGATGACGTAGCAGGTCAAGGTGGAGTAGACGCAGCTCGCCGAGGCCAGCAGCGCTTTATTACACACTTTGTTAATGCAGCTATGGCGCAAAATAAACGTATTAAAGTGTGGGATGGGGGGGGTTATTCAGCGCAAGCTGAAGTGGATCACAACTACTTTTTATTTGGCCGAGCAGTTCATTTATTCCAAGACTCCTTTAGCCCAGAACATACTGTAAGGTTACCAAATGATAACTTTGAAAAAATCTGGCAAGTTAAAGCATACTTATGCTCTGAAGGTGCAGAACAGCATAGCCACGATACCAAGGACGTACTTAACTTCAGTAGTGGTGATGTGATTTGGCATGAAGATACTCGATTAGATTCAACGTGGAATAGTTATAAGCCTAGTAGCATGAAGCCCGTTGCATTAGTGGCATTAGAAGCGAGTAAAGATCTTTGGGCAGCATTTATTCGCACTATGGCGGTTCACCCAGAGCAAAGAGAACAAGTAGCGCGCCAAGAAGCACAGACATTGGTTGATAACTGGCTTTCATTTGATGAACAAGTCATGCTCAATTGGTATGATAATCAACAACGTCGCGATCATACTTACGTGTTAGCTCCCAACGAAACAGGCTTAGGTAAAACATTAGCAGAGTGTATGTTGGCACTAAATGTAGGTACTGATAATCAACTTGAGCGCGTAGCACAATTAGATGCAGAACGACGCCAGTGTTTATACAACATAGAAGCAGAACCTGGTTACGAAGACTTGCACGACTCACATATGAGTATGCCATATAACTGGCGTTGGAAATCACTCACATGGAAAATCCCACCAAATGACTGGCAAGCGCCAAAGCAATCTGCAGACATCGGTCAAATCATTACCGTAAAGTCGGCCTTAAATACTCAACCAGTAAAAGCCGAAGATGGCTTATACAATGACGCAAAACTAGTCGCTCATTCAGGTGATGCCACAGAGTTTATTAAAGTACCGACTCAAGACGGGGCGTTTTATTTAAGGAGTAAACTAAACGCAAACTTATTCTTTGGCTACAGTACTCGCTCATCTGGATATGCCAAATTAGTAAACTCACCGGATAAAGCAACCTATCAATTCATTTACCAAGGTGGCGTTTGGAATATAAAAAACATCTACTGGCAGCAATATATGTGGCTCAATAATGATACCAATGGTATTCATTTAAACCGCCATGGTGATGCAAATAGCACATCAGCAAAGTGGATTATTGAATAACCTTTTTTGGGGTCAACGAAAACACGTTGACCCTGCCTAGCTGCCATTTATTTACCGCTCATTAAGCAACCAACATATTTAGAGATATTGTCGGTATCGATAACTGAAAGGGGCAACAAGTTATGCTTAGTCAATGTTAACAACTGTTGCTTATTTACAGCTAACTCTAACCTTTCATCAAATAACTCTATTAGGGTTGCCCTATTAAAGCCTACTTGCTGCTCAGTCAAAGAAGCTTTTTCACTTTCAATAACTTTCTTAATCACCTCTTTTGCAGATGATCGCTGCGATTCACTAAGCGAAATGTGACTGCCTATGATAAATGAGGCAAGCCTTTGTCGAGCCAATTTAATTCCTTTATCATGGCACTTCGTGCCCGATACAGGCAGCACTTGAAGAAAGTCAAACATATCTTGATTAATAATACTAAGCTGCACACTACTCATTATCCGCTGGCAAACATCTTTGTCTGGCTTTACGTTACACTGAGTCAATATAAATCGCTCCTGTTCCTGTCGAATTGACTCTATTAGTTTATCTAGCTTCACTTTTACATTTTCTACTGAGCTCGGTAGTAACGACTCCTCACGAGTTAAAAGGTGCGTTAACTTTAACAGTTCTCTGGTAATGTTGACTAATGAAGATCTGAACCAATTATATCGCTGAGCTTGCTCAAATTGCTTATATGCTTTTATAAATACCGAGGCTATATTTGTTGCAGTTGCTTTAGACTCATATTTTAAAAGTGAAAAGTCCAACGGTAACGCTTCATCTAAATCGCCACGATAACCTAATTGAGTGAGTAAGTTGCGCCCATGTGAAATCACTTTTAATATTTGCTCAGCTGTGAGCGACTTAGGACACTTGTGTTTAGAATTATCACATTTAGTATCATTAATAGCCTGCTTTAAAGTATTTTCAAAGATATGCGCAGCAATCTCAAATTGATCAAGTAATAGTTGCTCGCCAGTTTTGGAGTATTGAGCCATTGAAGAGATAGGCGCTCTTAAATTATCAAGTGCTGTTGCTTGGTAGTAAGCCTGCGTTAGCTTACTTATATCACCTTCTAATTGTTCAGCGCTCTTTGGTTCGCTACCTGAGAGCTCACTTAATAACTCATTTAAGGTTTGTGATTTATCTAAAGTACGAGGCGAAAAACCAGATTGCACCTGCAATGTCATATATGTGTTATCACGATAATCTTTATAGCCATATAAATACTGATCACTTGGCTCAGAGCAAGGATTATAATCGTATTGCTTTTTAACCTTATTCTTTTCAATCACCTGGTGCTTGCTTAATTTAACATCGTCTTGTGAACAGCCCTTAACAAGCCGCCCCGTTAAACTATCAAATTTAAGTTCATCCCATATTTGTTTTTCTTGTTCTAACTCAACTGTTTTTTTCTTAACAAACGCAAAGTTACCTGCTGATATAGTGGGAAATGGATAACCCTTATCTGCACCATCCGGCATCATTGTAAAGGTATATTTAAATACGACATCATCACCCCCACCACTGAGTAAACTAGAACCTAAGCCATCTAGCACAGATAGTACATCACTTGCTGGCGCAAATTTTTGTTTTCCTATCTCAGCTAGTTTAGTTAATAAAGCCTTTTGTTCTTCTGTCATGTTATCTAGTTCAATAATAGCGAGTTGAACAATAAGCGGCCCACCTTGATATTCAATTGGCCCATATACAGGTAAGTACGAGAAATTTAAATATTGCTTAGCTTTTACTCCGTTAGAAAAGTAAATAACTCTGCCTTTGGTATCTGTACTTGGGCCAAATTCTAAACCACAGCCTTTAATACCTTGCTCACACACATTAGCAATCACGGTAACTTCAGCATTAGATGCCACTGCACGCACTCTTTCCATCAATGAGCGAGACTCGGTGGCATCTTGAATAAACGCTTGCATCAGATGCACTGATATTGACTCACCTTTTCTAATCGCAGGCACATCTGCATACTTACGGTGTAGCGATTCATAGCAATTGCGTGTATAGCCATCACGAGTTTGCAATGACTGCTGGTGTAACTTCATGCTACAAACTTCTTTATTTGTCGATGCGGTTGTAAGCCCATTAACAGTGCGCACATAATCAATCTCTCCTTCGTCGATTGTTTTACATGAACTTAAAACCGTAACAAAGATCAGCAAGGTAACTCTACAAAACGGGTAAAACATTTCAAAATATCCTTATTTGAGCAGCCGTATTCAAGCACCACTGTGTGTAATAAACAAACTCATAGGTAGGTGTTTTTTTAACCAATAATTGTGCTTTAGTCAACTCTGTGACTTCTTAAATGCGCAAAATCAATTAACCTAAATTTAACCAAAAAATCAACCGATGCAATAAAAGAAACAAAAAATTTAATAAAACAACACCTTAACTTCAAGTGGAATTTTTTAATTTTATATTTTGCAAATAAAAGTTGATGGTATAAGTTGAAAAATGAGGCCAACCTCATCTCAAAGGAAGCTAATATGATAGAAATAACTAGACGGATTGCTTTGCTTGCCAGCTTTTGCATGTTTACTCTCCATGTACTTGCTCACGAAGCTACTTTCCAAAACAATGAAGGTCTGGACGACAAACTTGCAAAGTTGATTAAGCAACATGAACTAATTGGGGATTTCACCTCAAATGTGAATATACCATCAGTAAACGACCCAGAAGTAAAACTTGGTAAGCTATTGCTTTTCTCTAAAGCGCTCAGGATGTTGCCTGTGCAAGCTGTCATCACCCTTACTTAGGTGGTGGGGGTGGCCTTGCGTTACCAGTGGGCACACTGGTAAAAGAGGCTGATACGATAGGACCAGGTAGAGAAACCGTGACTGGTCAGTTTTATGTGCCTCGCAACTCCCCCCACCATTTTCAATGCATGGACTGAAAAGCACAGCTTATTTCGTGACGCCAGAGTAGAATTTTTAGACTGGCTGGCACCAGAAAAAGGGATCAGCACAGCCGATGTACCGTACCCAAATACTGGTGGCTGCTTACTTGCCGCTCAATCTCGCTTTCCTGCTGTCACAAATGGTGAGTTATTTAAAAACCATTGGCGAGAATTATTTGAAGATGTGTATGGACAAACCAATGAGCCTGATGAGGAGTTGGTAACCAACAATAACATTATGAAGGCGATTGCCGCTTACCAACAATCAATGAACTTTACTGAAAATCCTTGATTTGACTACATCAAAGGTAATAAGTCGGCCATTACAGAGTCTCAAAAACGCGGGGCTTATTTATATCTTTACCTGCCCCCACCTCCTTCTGATGGTGGGGAGCCACCAAGCTTTATCCCAACTCAGTGTATTGGTTGTCACAATACGGATAGCTTTACCCAAACCAAGGTATCTAATTATCACCGTCTTTCGTTTCCCCAAATTGGTCCAGGTACTGGCGCTGGAATGACAAAAACCAATTGCTAATCAATGCTTAACAACCCCGAGCATACAATATGGTCAGCTATTTGATGAACAACCAGCCTGTGTTGGCTCCGGTGAAGCACACTTTTAATATCAAAGTGAGCAAGCCAAATTAAGATCCATGCCCAGCATGGTTCCGGCAGTAGCGATATCTTTACTGGATAATTTTGGCCTAGTCGCCACATGTATGACTTTACCTCCCAACTAAGCAACAATAGCAAATATCTTCGTTTAGATGGCCTGCAGACAGGTTGGTATTTTGTCAGTGTACTGGGCGGCAGTAATTATGGCACCACCATAGAAGTAGATATTAAGTAGTTAAACTCAGGTTTGGATAAGCGTTTTAAAATAGAAAGTACTTTGTAACTCACGTTACTTGCTATCCACAGCTAAAACGAGTTATACCAATTACATTAAATAAATGGCTTATTAGCTAGATAAAAATTTCGGTATGTCGCTATTCTACATCAGTCATTTTTAACGCGGTTAATGAGTCATTTTACTCGCTAAAATGACTCATGTTTTAATAAAATTAGTATGCTACCTTAGCAACCCAAAAACCTAAGTGATACATTCTTTAACACATGCAGCTGCGCTATCATGTTAAGCAGAATGTATCACCTAGCGTTAAAACGACGCTTTCTAAAGGACAACTTTATGACTATTACACGCCAACACACTAACCAACGTATGAGCCGTATTGTAACCCACAACAATACTATCTATTTGTGCGGTCAGGTATGCAGCGATGCCTCACAGGATATTACAGAACAAACTCAAACTATGCTCGCTAAGGTGGATGACTTACTTGCTCAAGCAAACAGCGACAAATATCACCTGCTCAGTGCTACGGTGTATATCAGTGATATGCAATATTTTGCAAAAATGAATGACGTATGGGATGCGTGGATACCTGAAGGCTACGCTCCTGCAAGAGCCTGTGTGCAAGCGGCTATGGCTCGGCCTGAGTTATTGGTTGAAGTATCAATTGTTGCGGCTGTAAAAAATAGCAAATAAATCGCATTATGCATTGTTAATTAACAACCCCTAACTTGGCAGTGCAAGGTACGGAATTATCGCTATCTTCGCTGCTCTTGCTCTAAGCGCTTACCTTCTTCTTCTATCATGTGATACATATTAGCTTTTATTTGCGCTTCTTGTGCTTTAAATTCACCTAGCTGCTGCTCAAGCGCATCTATTTGGGCTTGCTCACTGCTGTCTTGGTACTCTCGAGCACCTATATGTTGGTGAAGTATTTGCCCTAATTGTGTTTCACTTTGATATTCAGAATTAAGACGTAAACCCCTTTGTATAGGAGAGGTTTTTAACTTATTTATCTGTTCTTGAAGCCGCTCTATTTGCGCTTTGATTACTCCTAAAGCTTCTTCTAGGTTTTCATAATCTGCTTTGAATGCTGGATTGCTTTTCTTATATCCACTTGCAATTTCATCCCACTTTTGGGTGAGTACAGCTTCCTTTGCATGCTCTGAAGTTTGCTCATTTTCACTGTCACTTTTAACTTTCTTGTTGAAATAAAGCTCACTATTTTTTGTAGTAAAACTAGGTGTATAAGTACTTACTTTCATTGTCTATCCTTAGAAGGTTGTTAACTGCTTTATAACGGCAAAGTGGCAGAAAGCTTTAGTCTCAATTTAGGCACGCATTTTATTTCCCCCTAATTAAAAATCTAAATGTAATCAGCCTATACTCATTGATACCTCAGATGCGATTTTATTACCTACATTGAAAGTATTTTGCTCCCTAGTATGGGCTTGGTTATTGTTCTTGTGCATGCATTCTCCTGTAGCAGGCGGCAAATCGGTGCCACTTATACCCATTACTCTGGCTACTACCAATGATCCAAGAACACCGCTATATCAAAAAACAAATCAAGTTTTAAACGCGGCATTGGCTGAATTAGGATTTGCACTCACGGTTGTCACACTGCCTAACAAACGAAGTTTAAGCTGGGCAAACCTCGGTAAAGTCGATGGTGAGTTATTTCGTATTAGCAACTTAGATTTGGCTAAACTACCTAACCTTGAGCAAGTGACTGAAGCAATAGCCATTGTAGATCAGTCTGTCATCGGCAAAGAACATATCATTGTTAATGGCTGGCAAAGCATGCAAAGTTACACTATTGCCTATGAGCGTGGCACGGTATTTTTAGACAAAAATCAGGCCCGTTTTAAAGGCGTAATTTTAGTTGATGATTTTCATCAAGCAATACAGTTAATCAGTATGGATAGAGCTGATATTACAGTAACCAGTCATGCAACCGCAAATAGGTTGCTGAACTTATCACCTGTAAAATTTTCAGATATAAAAATTCATACCCCACCATTAGTTAAGATTAAATTACACACTTATATCAATAAAACTCGCCACCCCAACCTTGCTAAGCAGCTCGCTCAAATACTACATACGATGAAACAAGACGGGCGTTACCAGCAGTTAAACCAGATAAAATCTCCATGACTACATTAAATTGATAATTACTAGGGGCTGTTGATCTTTGAGGTATGAATTTTTTTCAAATCAAAGGCTTTCATTACGCGAAATGAGTAATGCAGCATAATAATTTATGTCAGTTGCGAATGACAAAGTAGTGAAAGCCTTTGGTTGAAGCCTTTGGTTGAAGCCTTTGGTTGAAGCCTTTGGTTGAACCCTTTGGGCAGCGCCACTCGAGCATTTTTTCTACGTTATCACCTGACTTACATAGAATAACTATGCGACGCAGGTTCTGCCTTGCCAAAATACCCGAATGACTGCTGCAAAAACACACAGCAAAGATCAACAGCCCCTAGCCACCTTTTATTACCCTATTTTTCAGATTCAATACTAAACCCCGGCTACGCGCTAACCAATAAAACATAATAAGCAAAATAATTAAATCGGCATATTCAACCAATGCAAAGCTGCGAATTTCCTCAGGAAAACTTTGTAAGCCTTGACCAACAAACGACCCAACAGCAATGAACAAAGCAAAACACATGCGCCAAATATGACGAGTCAAGCGCATAATATAACTAAGCTCCCTCGCAGTCATGTAGCGTATATCTGATAGCCCACAAATAACCGCCAATATACCAAACATAATAAAAGGCTCAGCAGTAAAGCCTTGATAGAGACCTGTATCGGATTGCAGTGTCCAGTAAGCACAAACTAGGCTATAAATTCCCACGCATAAACACGCTATCATTAGAGTGATATTCACTTTACAACGTCTATGATTGGCAAACTTGAATACGCCTACTCCAGATATCACTAAATAGAGGGTGAACAAGCCTGCAATAACGGAAATATCCATTGGCTTTAAATAGGCAACCACAACCCCCGAAATACCCATTAAAACCATAGTAACGACAAACCAATTACCCGCTTTAATATGCTTACGCTTTCCTTTTTCGCTAAATAGCGCTATATACCCTGCAACAACAGCTAATACGCCAAAAGTAATATGAATGTATAAAATAATTGATTGCAACATGCTAACTCCTAAACCATCAATTTAAACTAGCAACATGATAAGCTGGCACTGCATTTAAGTCGTCCACGCCACCTAGCAAGGACAAAAAGAAATAGAATTAAAAATAAAATCATATATTTCAAAGATATAAAAAATGAACATTGAAGCGAATAATTTGTTTGAGATACTTTTTTCAGCCCTTTCACTAGGTGTTGGTGGCTTTGCTATCCACTCAATTGCTGTAAAATTAAAACAACAATTGTTTTACACCCCTCTGCTCATCTTACTTATCAGCCTTAGCGTAATAAGTTCATCAGGTATTGTGTTCTTTATTTTTGAGCAATATATATTAATTTATATCGCTTTATTAGCACCTTGCTTTTTAGTCTTATCGCCTAGCTTGTGGCTTTATACAGGCGCACTTGTCGCAGATGAACCGTGGCAATTTAAAGGTGTTTATATTAAACATTATGTGCCTGCATTCATTAGCCTCGTGCTTAGTGCAACTTTATTACTGACACCAGCCTCAGTTACACAGCACATGTTCTTTAGCAGTGATGAGGTATCTAGCACTCCACTCACGCTATTTATCAGTATCTCAATCATGATCACGCTAACAGTGTGGTTTATACAAACCATTTACTACCTTTATCACTTAGTAGCGCTGACAATTAAGTATCATAAACAACTTAAAAACATCTTTAGCGACTTAACACATAAAAAAATTAAATGGCTGATTTATATTACTATGTTATTAGTTATTAATTGGCTATGGGGTGGCTTATCACTGTTGTTAGACAACAGCCACATGCGCATTTTTGAACCTCACTGGGGACAAGCGCTATGCCTAATCACAATTTGGGGGCTGGGCTTTTTTGGTCTACAACAACAACCTGGCTTTGTAACTACTTATGATACTGCAAAACCAAAAGGTGTTAATACTCAAAAACCTACTGAAGTAGCCCCATATCAACGCTCAGCATTGTCTGACAAAAATGCCAATAAGATTGCAGATAAGATAAAACATGCATTAGAGCACGAACAGGTTTATTTAGACCCACATTTAAACCTATTTAAATTAGCAAAACATTTAAATGAACCCAGCCAATATGTATCGCAAACACTTAGCCAAGTAATGCAAACGTCATTTTTTGAATGTATAAATCATGCTCGAATAGAAGCTGCTAAAGTTAAATTACTCGAAGGTCAAAGTAATGTATTAGAAATTGCTATGTCGGTTGGGTTTAACGCCCGCTCTTCTTTTTATAAAGCATTTAAAAACGTGACAGGGCAAACGCCTAGTCAGTTTCAAAAAAAACATAGTCCATAGTTCGTCAGCGATGTTCGATAACAACTATACTTGCCGAATAGGGCAATAAAAATAAGGGTACAGTCATGCGATTCAACGCACGTGTCGGTCAAATATTTGGCTGGTTCATGCTCGCGCAGCTTGCAATTGAAAGTGCAAATGCCCGTAGCGATGTTGATTTGTTTTCCCTTGATATAACCGAGCTACTTAACGTCACCATTGAAGCAAGAAAAGTTGAAGAGAACTTACAAAATACGCCGATTTCAGTGTCTGTTATGTCGGGCGAATTTTTAGAACAGCGCGCTTTAGATAACTTAGTAGATGCCGCTGACTTTATTCCAAATATTACTATCACCACCGTAGGAGAAAACTCAGGTTGCACACACTGTGCAGGAATAACAATACGGGGAGTCGGTCAAGTCGACCCAATTCCCACCACCGATCCCAGCGTTGGTTTATATATTGATGGTGTTTATCATGCACGATCCGCAGGCTCAATCATTAATTTTTTAGACATTGACAGGGTAGAAGTTCTTAGAGGCCCACAAGGTACTTTGTATGGCAAAAATTCCATAGGCGGTGCTATTAATGTGTTAACCAATAAAGTGAGTGACAAACAAGATATCAGCACCAATGTCACCATGGGTGAGTATAATCGACTCGATACTTCATTATTAATTAACTTGCCCCTAAATAATAAATGGGCAACACGCATAGCAGTTGCTAAATTCACCGAAGATGGGTTTGTGAAACGTGTAAATGGCGAGCTTGAAGGCGGTCAAGATGAGTTAGGTTTATTGGCAAAGCTAAGGTATAAACACTCCAGTAAATTGAATATTGAACTAAGTATAGATAGGCAACTACAACATAATGGTACTGCTGCGTCAGTACTGAGCAAAAAAAATGATGATGCGAGCCTTATCTCACTTTTTAACTCAATCGCTAACGATACCTCTGCGATTAATACTCTCCCCCCTCTACAAATTTTTGATGACCCCTTTTTAAGTGCAGCCACGACAGAAAATGAAAATAGACTCAATCAAACTGGCTATCGCAGCACCATTGAGTGGGGAGTCACGGATAAGCTGCACCTTAAAACTATTGCTAGTTACCGCTCATTAGATGCGACTTATGGTCGTGATTTTGATAATAACCCCGTTAATATTGGCTTCACCCACGATGAACAAACACAACGCCAACGCACTCTAGAATTTAATTTATCCAGCAACCAAAACGATGACTTCAAATGGTTATTGGGGCTGTTTACTATTGATGAACGTATTAGCTATGACTTTCGGTTTGTCTTTCTAGAAGGGCTATTTTTAGGGCTAGAGACACTCCCAGCCCCTATGGATGGCTCTTCACTATCTAGTCCAACAAGCATAGGTGGGCCAAACAATCCTTTAAATATAGGGCTTGATTTAGATAATACGTTTAATAACAAGGTAGATAATCAAAGCCTGGCGTTATTTGCCCACACAAATTATCGATTAGCCCCTAAATGGACACTCACTACAGGCGGAAGATTAACTTGGGAAAATAAGAAACAACAAGTTGTCACGCATCTAAATGTGGCTAATATTATTGCAATTAACCGCACCGATCAAAGTCCAGAAGGTGCTATTGAAAAAAGCTGGCGTGTATTCTCACCTTTGCTGGGGATACAATATAATCAGTCCGTCGATTCAATGATATTCTTCAATGCATCAAGAGGGTTCAAGTCAGGTGGTTTTAATGGTGTTGCTAACACCGCTGTGTCTGCGCGCCCTTTTGAACCAGAATACCTAACGTCTTTTGAGTTAGGTATGCGTTCACAGTGGTTTGATAATCAATTGCGTATTAACAGTACTGCCTTTTTAATTAAACATAAAGATATGCAACTGCGAGGCGGGGAGTCAGATGAAAATTCTGGCGTTGAAATTTTTATCGATAACGTTGGTAATACAAGCACTAAAGGAATGGAGTTGGAAGTCGAAGCCCAGATTAGCGCCTCAATTAATGTAACTGCCAGTATGTCATACACAGATGCTAAGTTTACCGACGTTGGCACAGCAACTGAAGTCACCACTGATAGCAAGCTTATCAAAACACCGCGTTGGACCGCTGCAATAAGTATAAAAAAAGATTGGCAACTTAATAAAGATAAATTGCTAACCACCAGACTTAGCTGGGCGTATCGAGATGAAGTGTATAATGATGTATTCAACAATGTGCATGCTAAACAAACCTCTATTTCGCTGCTCAACTTTTATCTTCAATACCCCATTAGTAAACAGCTTAACGTCAGTGCTTTTGTAAGCAACTTAACAAACGAGTACCATGTCATTGGTGCAAATGATTTTACGAGCGCATTTGGTGTTGCCGAATATTATTTAGCCCCCCCGCGCCAAGCTGGTTTGTCATTGAGTTATCAATTTTAAGAATTAGTAAATTTTTATTTCTCAAGATACTATCTACAGCACAGTAATAATCAAATGAACTAAGAACACGATGATTGCCACAGTTAACATATTTCCACTTTGGGCTATCTTGCTCAGTACTATCGCATTTTTCTTTCCAACTTTATTTATTGACTACAAAGCAGCCATCATTCCCTTGTTAATGTTTATTATGCTCACGATGGGGCTAACACTCACCACAAAAGACTTTGCAAGAGTATTCAAAAATAAAAAAGCGGTATGGATTGCGGTTGTACTGCAGTTTACGGTAATGCCGTTGTTGGCATTTACGCTTGCCAGCTTAATGCACTTTGATACTGACCTTTTAATTGGTATGGTTTTAGTTGGCACAGTGGCAGGTGGTACAGCAAGCAATGTAATGTGCTATTTAGCCAAAGGCGATGTCGCACTATCTATCTCTATGACCGCAATAAGCACCCTACTGGGCGTATTATTAACGCCGCTTTTAACTTCTCAGCTGATTGGGCAGGTTGTAGACATTCCCATACTCGCGATGCTCAGCAGTTTATTGAAAATAGTCTTGCTTCCCGTCGTTGCAGGTGTGCTCTTTAATCATTTTTTTGCCAGACCATTAGCTATAATAAAACCACAATTACCACTGTTTTCTATGAGTGCGATTGTCATCATCATCGCCATTATCGTCGCCCTAAATCATGATAAGCTACAAAGCGTCGGCCTGATAGTGCTCCTTGGCGTAGTATTACATAATACTCTGGGACTATTGTTGGGCTATTTTGTGCCTAAATATTTAGGCCAAGATGAACAAGTATGCCGCACAATTGCCTTTGAGGTCGCAATGCAAAACTCAGGACTGGCGGTTGCACTTGCTATGAAATTTTTCACGCCAACGGCAGCCATCGCTGGGACGTTATTTTCTATTTGGCATAATATCAGTGGCTCCATATTAGCAGGTATTTGGAGTAACACAGACTTATATAATAAGAGTGACAAACACTCCTAACAAAGTTAAAAAATGTTTTAATAAAATTGGTATAAAATAGTGTCTATATCGACACTTACTCGTGTAAATCACAGTAACAAACAAGCCGCACTATGTGCGGCTTCAATAGAATAATCAACATGTAAGGGAAGGAAGAAAGTTAGTTATTTTCGAGCAACTGCCCCGAACCAATTGAAATTTTACGCGGCTTTAACGCCTCTGGTATTTCACGTTCTAAATCAACAACTAAAAGCCCATTTTCAAGTTCAGCGCCCAGCACCTTGACATGATCACCCAATTGAAATTTACGCTCAAAATTACGTTGTGCAATACCCTGATGAATAAATTTAGCTTCTTTATTTGGCGCTTTACTTTGTTTCTCGCCTTTAATTAATAAAGTATTACCCTCAGACTCTAAAGCAAGTTCTTGTTCAGTGAAGCCTGCGACTGCCATCGTAATTCGATACTTGTCTTTGTCCAGCGCTTCAATGTTGTACGGTGGAAAGCTTGGCTGCTTTTCATTTTTTGCAGCAGCATCCATCAGTGATGTTAAATGATCAAAACCAATGAATGAACGATGAAGTGGAGATAGATCGAATGTTTGCATAATATGTATCCTCATAGAGCAATAACGTCGCTGCTTACTCTTTTAAAAAAGCAATAAACAGCATTTAAAACAAATAGTTAATTTAATTAAGGACCCTGTCGGCGTCCTTACATACCTATCTATGGACGAGCCAAAACGATTTCAAGAGGATTATGTCAAAAAAAAACTAACTAATTGATTATTAATTATAATTATCTTATTGCTCAGAATGAGACTGAAAGCCGATTATGCAAATGTACCTGCACTTCAATAAAGTAATCTTCAAAATAAACCCACTAGTCAATACTCGAGGTGTTTTCTAGTGCCTGCATTATGTCTTGTAACTTTAGCTTATTCTTTGCTTTTTCACGCAACTGCTCTAAAGCAATAGTATAACTTGCCTCAAGCGCCTGATTCGCCTTTACTTTAATATCGGGTTTCACCCCCACACCTTCCCAGTTAGTTTTAGTTATTGGGTTAATTGCTTTTGACGTTGGCATAGCAACTCGAATACCATTTGGTAAATTAACAAAACGCCAAGGATTCGCCCCTCCTTTGGTATTTTCGCCAATAATTGTTGCGCGTCCTAAGTGCTTAAAATTATATGCAAACTCTTCAGCAGCCGAAAACGTTTTATTACTAGTTAAAATATAAATAGGTAATTTAGGTCGTTTTTTACCATTAACAGGTACTGTCCAAAACTCACTTGTTAAGCCGCTATCTCGTGAATAAAAACTATTTAAGTGCGTATCTTTTTCTAAAAAATAGCTGCTAATCAGCTGTACCATGGTAGCGTCGCCACCACCATTATTTCGTAAATCTATAATTAAACTATCACTGTCTTCAAGTAACGTGATTATTGCTGCTACTTTTCGCTTACTTTGCTTGGTTACATTAGCAAAGCCCCAAAATGACAGTAGGCCCACATTACCCGGTAATACTTCAACCCGCTCAAAACCATAATTTTTACGTGCTAACTTATCAAGCCAAGATTCATAAATAGTTTCATCCGTTGTTGATTTTTTATTTGAACTCGGCACAAAAGACATACTCAAGTGCTTATCAAATTTATGTAATTCATTATTAATGATAGATAGTAACTGCTTACTAGAGGTGGCTGATTTAAATGACTTGCTTTGAGCTAAAGTATCTAATGCATTTATAATGCTGGGAATATTTTGCACTTCGACATAATGAAGTTGTATGCTCTGTTGTAACTGTGTAAGCATTTCAAAGTGTTGATTTGATTTATCAGCGCCATTACATAACCCTTTATGGGCCCAAAATAATGTAAGTATAAGAATATAGTAATACGATTTCATAGGGTTGCCTTATTTTTGTTATGACCCTATAGACCAACTCAATTGATATTACGTTCCTTTTCCATTATTAAATACTGGTATATTTTTCCTTATAAATGAAGCAACAAAGATGCTTGCGCCTTTTTAGGCATTTTTTTCACAACGAGCAAATAAGAATTATCAATCATCCGTGCAACCTCTGTGCTAGGTATAGAGCCATCTAATAATACTGTATTCCATAATCGTTTATTCATGTGATAACCAGGTAATACGGACGAAAATATATCTCTCAATGCATGCGCTTCATCGGGGTCACATTTGAGGTTAATTCGCCAAAGTTGACTCTCTACATCCCCCATTTTTTTACCTAACGCTAAGGTAGCAAACATCTTGTTTTTTACTTTATAAACATCGACTCCCTCTCCAAATGGTTGGCTGACTGTTGCCTCAGGCTTACTCATAAAATATTGATGTACTTGATGGCGATCCATTACCTCTCCTTGTCATATAAAATTGGTCTTTGCTGTTTATTTACTAGTGCTTGAGTGTAATGATTTGTGCCATTGCCTATAATTTACAGCTGCTAATATAGTATAAAATGAGAATAAAATGACTGTGGGGAAATAACCCTTACACACATAAAGATAAATAGAAACGGCATCAATCACAACCCAATATAACCAGTTCTCTAACACTTTTTTGGTAAGCATATAGGTAGCAACCACACCAAAACAAGTCGTTAAAGCATCTAAGTAAGCGAAATCTGCATAGGTATGGTTGTCCATCACATAACCCACGCCTAACGAACATAAAGAGGTAAGCACGATTAATTTACTGTGCTTGGCTACAGACCAAGATGACACCAGTAATGTGCTTTGCGTAACCTGTATGGATTTTGCACTTGTTACTGCTCCTTGACGCCATTGCCACCAGCCATACACAGCCATTGCCAAATAGAAAAAATTCAGCAATGACTCCATTAACAAAGCACCATTAAAAAACAATAGGGTATAAATTAAAGTACTTAATCCGCCCGCAACCCAACACCAAGCGCTTTGTTTCATCGCAAGCAACATGTAAGCAATTGACAATACAACTGCTAAGTATTCCCACACTGACATAGCTTGAAAACCACTAATAACGTGTTGTAAAAAGTTCAAAAACTCATGCATGTTCTACTTCTCGATAGTTATAAGGAACCACTCACCCTAGATAATTCCTTTATGCGATTGAGCGCTAATTAATATGCAACAAATATTCAAAAATTTGCGTGAAGCAATAACGCATGCCATAACAGCCTAAATAGCACTATTTTTTCAACTTCTAAAGAGATCATACCTTATATGAACAACGTGTGATCCCTTTCTCTGTAGCTTTTATAATTTGTACACTGGTAGTACTTTGTAAACTACAACCACAGCCTTATGGCCACTGCACTTTAACTAAATTGCTATCAGCAAGCAGAGAATGAGAAACCAATATTTTATCGCCGCTAGGGTGCAAACTAAACTCTACATCCCAGCTATTCTCAAACAATAATCGTTGCTGTGTTAGTCCTGAGTTCACATCAAGACGATTAAGAGAGACATTGAGCTGTCCAGTTTCACTCCAATACACATAGTCATCATGTACTTGCCAATTTAATGAACTCAAATGATCAAACGCCATTAACGAGACCCTTTCTCCCCCCTTGCGCTCTAGCCACAACGTATAATCGCTATCGAGTAAGTAACTGTCGCCATTGGTTAATTCTTTTCTTTCACTAATACCATGTTCTACTTTTTCTTTCTTTTTGGTATGCAGGTTATAACGATACAAAACAGTATCCACGCCCTCTAGACGCGAATAATAAACACTCTGACCCGCTCGGCCCCAATGCGGCACTCCCACTTGCTCTTCCGTTAGGCTAATTTTTTTAAACTGTTTAGACTTAATATCCAACACAAAGATACGTTCTTCTATTTTACCCGTAAGCTTTGTCCCTGTAGGGTTTAGAGATAAGCGAGTTACGATATGTCTGGCGTTAAATGTATATAGCACCCTTTGCTGACCTTTGGTATCAATAGACTTTATATATGCACGTTGCTCATTTTTACTGGTGAAATACATCATATCGCCAGCGTTGTTATAAATAGGGTTAAAATCAGCATTTGAATCTGGAAAATACGCCAGTGAAGTTATATCAGTTTCACTAAATGGGTTTTTAACTTCCTGAATATCCTTATAATTCATGCGGTGTTGACGCATAAACAAACATTTTTTACCACATGAATAAAAAGCGTCATTTAGTCCAGGCGCACTCCCTGATTGCTCAACCAATTGTTCTGTGCGCATATCAAAGTAGTACACATCACCTTTAAAACTGCTAAGTACTAATCTATCTGGTGTATCTTTGAGCCAAACCAAATGAGATGCAAAAAAGCCAAGGTTAACTTCACTAACAATATTTTGTTGCTCTAAATCATGGATTAATAAGTGATAACGTCGCTCAGATACGTTTCTGATCAATGCCAAATAACGTCCATCAGGGGAGAGTTGAGCTGCATAATCGCCATACCCTTTAACGAATGGAAAAGTCATTTGTTGTAACAAGTTTTGACTAATAGAGTAACGATAAATGGCATGCTGCCTTAAACTATTACTGCCTGATGATAAGGCACTGACGTACAAGGTATCGTTATCAACCCCAAATGAGACCGGATAAACACCATTAGTAGCAAAGTTAAGAAGCTTTGTTTCGTGCAAACCACTGTTGGCATAGCGTGCAATATAACTTTTCATGCCAGTGGGTGTATTTTTATTGTATACAACATATTGCCCATCATTTGAAAAAAACACGGATAAATAGTTGTCGCGATCAAAAGACAATCTATGCACTAAACCCGTCGTAAGGTTTTTACGGTGCAGCGCATAGGGGCTATCGTTATTTTCTCTGTATATAAATAACAAAGTATCATGTTTGGGGTGGTAGCTGGCACTCATTTCTGAGCCGGACATATCTGTTAGCGTCTCAATTTGTATTGCATCCGCGTTAAGTATTTCAGTACTTTTCTTTTGAATTTTTTGCTCATAAAAAAACCAATTACTTAGCAAAATAAGTACGATCAAAGCCGCTGTGATCCATAGCAATTTGGTGTAAAAAAACCGTTTATCTTGCTTGCCCAAGTTATGTTTTTGCGTATTACCCGAGCCTTTTACAAGCTGCACTGGCGCGATTAGCGCATAGCCTTGCATTGGAATGGTTTTTATATATCTAGGCTCTTTGGCGTCATCTTCGAGCGCAAAGCGTACTTTTTTTATAACCCGTCGAATAGCATCATCACTGACCTGTCGATTACCCCATACATGCTCAAGCAAGGCTTGACGAGATACCACGTCTCCTGCGTGCTGTATTAAATAGTACAAAACAGCCAAAGGGAGTGGCTCAAGTTTTATAGACTTATCACCAAAAGATACCTCAGCTGATTGAAAGCACACACGCTTATCTGCAACCATATAGTTAGGCGATTTAGTAAAAGGGAAATTTAATTCATCCATAATTCAAAAGCTTAGCATTGTGATTTTTTATGACCATGCCAGTCTACCGCTAAGTTCATAAACGGTCCATGGCCAATCATAAAGAAAAGTGACAGATTCTCCAAATACGCTCATTATTATGGAAATCTGTATGAACACCTCACGACTTAATTATCTTATCGCGCTATTAATATCTTTGTTATGTGCATTAATGCCAATCTTTTGTAGAGCAAGCTCAGTACCTTTAGTTAAAGTCAAACCGGTACAAGCTTGGTCTAGCGGCTTAGAGTATACCCTTAACTGTAATGTCTCTATCCCTTTTGCAACCAAATTATCCAGTGATGTAGAGGCAAAGATCACTTTTATTTTACCCGCTGGTAGTTTGGTAAAACGAGGAGAGTTAATTGCCTCACAAGATAAAACATATCTAGATTTTCAGCATCAACAACTACAAAAAACTCGGCAAATCGAAAAGCTTACAATGGAACATGCAACGCAAGAATTTGCTCGCTTATCAAAATTAAACAAAGAACATGTGTCAGCCTCACAACTCAACCTGCTAGCTTTACAACGTGACACAGCAAAATTAAATTACTTAAGCCTAGATTACCAAATACAAGAGCTCAAACAACGCTTAGATAACCTAAAACACTTTGCACCTACTGATGGTTACGTATTGAGTACCCTTGCAGATCCGGGTGAATTTATTGCCAACGGAGCACCTATTGCTGAGTTTATTTCACAGCGTGATAAAGAGCTAACCTGTGAACTGCCACATAGCCTGTTATCCAAGCAAAACCCTCTGGCCCATAGCGAGTTTTTATTACCTTCTGGTGATGCATTATCGCTCATACGAACCAGTGCTGATATTGATAAAACCAATCAAATGCTTAACCTCTATTTTTCTAATTCACAGCACACACTGACACACTTTCGATTGGGTCAGCGATTAACTGTTACCATGCGAACTGCCGCCAAAAATCTTAGTGTTGTGCCTGCTGAGAGCGTGGTGCTTGCCCAAAATCAGAACTATGTATGGCAAATCGATGAGCTATTAAAAGCCCACAAAACTTCCGTAAGTATTATCAAAAACTTAGGGCGCACTTTTTTAGTGCAAGCGACACTAACTGAAACTGACCGAGTTGTCACCTTAGGACAAAATAACCTTGCAGACCAAGGGGAAGTCAAAATACTTAATGACTTAGCTAACACCGTCATTTCGGGGGAGAAAAAATGACTCTGCAAGTAATTCAGCACCAAAATAAATTAACCCCTATTGTTCTCGCGATAGCCGTTTTAGTCTGTATTATCGGTGCCCTTGCTGGCACTAAACTACCTAATGCCTTGCTTCCTCCAATAGATAGACCTGAAATATTAGTGTTCACAAACTGGCCAGGTAAGAGTGCTCAAGAAATAGAACAAACGTTAATCGCACCATTAGAAAACACTTTATCAGGACTTTCAAATAACACTCTAATAGAAAGCAATATATCCAACAGTACAGCTTCAACTCGACTGGTATTTAAAGCCAATACTGATATGAATGAAGCTTATATGCAAACGCTCACAAGTATTTCTCAAGTTCCAAATTGGCCCGCGAACGTTGCGCCGCCTTTTGTGCTCAATCAGGCTAACGGCGCAGGCGTAACAATGGCGACAGCCATGCTGTATTCACAACAGCCAACGTCTAAACAAGCATATATTGATACCTTCAAAAACATTGTCTATCCTGCGCTTATCAAAATTGATGGCGTAGCAAGTATTGCTACGGCCAGCAACCCGATTGGTCAACGAATTGATATTGAAGTTGATATGAATAAACTGGCACAATTGCAAATCCCCCTGTCAACATTAAGTGCACCTCTGCGTTTATTGGCCGACAGATCAGGCAGTACACTAAAACTTGGTGATCGCGAATATGAACTGCATTTTGAAGGTCAACTTAACCAAAATGCACTTAGTAATCTGGCAATTTATAGCACCGAATCACACATAGTTCGCTTACAAGATGTTGCAACGGTGACCCTTCGTGTTGAACAAGATTGGGGATTCTCGTCAATGCACGGTAATCGAGCATTTTACTTTCGTTTAAACCCAAGTAACGATGTGAACGCGCTGGCGACTGTGAGCAAAATAAAATCTACCATAAAGACGCTTAACCAAGGGCCTTTAAGTACACACAGCATGACGTTAGCCCTTAGTAGAGATGACTCCAAAGCCATTCACAGTGCCATAGAACAAGTTTATATTGCGCTGTTAATTGGCGTGCTTCTCTCTACCGCTATTTTATTTTACTTCTTTCGTAACCTAAAAACAGTGAGCTTCGTCTTTGTCAGTATCCCAGTATGTCTTGCTAGCGTTTTGCTTGCGATGTTTACATTCGACTATAGCCTCAATGTAATTTCACTCGCAGCAATGGCACTGTCGGTAGGACTACTATTAGATGCAGCCATTGTCGTAGTAGAGCGCATTGAACACAAAATTCAACAAGCGCCGAATGAATCTGTGGTAACTAATATTGCATCAGCGGTCGGAGAAGTTAAAGGCGCTATTTTATCTTCTACCCTGTCTAGCATCATCATATTCGTGCCTATTTTGATGATATCTGGCCCTGAGGCACAGCTATTTGAAGACCTTGCTTTTACAATTTCCAGCGCGTTATTTGCATCACTCCTCGTTGCTTTAATACTGATCCCCGTACTGGCTCGTTATGTACTTATTAAACCAACCCTAAAATTAGTCAAATCAGCTGAGCGCGGCACTCGATTGCTTACTTTAAGCACCAGAAATATAAGCCTAAAAGTAACAACATTAATATTGGGCATACCAGTGGCTTTACTTTGTGCTTATTTTGCAAGCCCACCGTTAGATGTCTTACCTGCACCAAAGAGCAAAGTGGCACTAGCCTATATTAGTTATTCCGACCCACTCTCTGCACATGCGGTAGAAAAACATATCGCTATGCCTATTTTAGATAGAATTGCAGCACAAAAAACAAACCCCGATGCCCCAAATTATGATGTAACTGGCATGTTTTGTTTTCCAAGTGGTTGCTTATTATATTTCTACCCGCCTGAGGATTGGGATTACCAGGTATTTAAGCATTGGATATCAACCAAGCTGACTCACGATATAGCGGGCACCCGTACATTTATCAATCAAGGTAATTTATTGAGCTTTGCCTTACCTAATAACCGTCAAACACAACTCGATTTACAAGGTGCTGCTCTTGAGGTATTACAAGCGCAAGGAAAATCGTTACTTAAGAAGCTACAAACACAGTTTCCAGATGCCAATATTGCATCACAGACTGAGCTAAATAATCAAACAGCTCGCATTGCCTTCACGCCAAAATACGAGCAGCTTGTCCGCTATGGTATTAATAATGGCTTTTTAACACAGCAACTACAGTTGCTCAGCCAAGGGGTTTATTTAGGGCAGTTTGCCAGTGGAGGGGAGAATCTGCCATTTTATTTAAAATCACAGCAAAACCAAGATTTAGAGCACATGTTAGCAACGCAAGTTGTCATTCCTAACTTCGGCCTTATCCCTTTATCTGAACTCGTCGATGCAACATTTACACTTGCGCCATCGAGCTTGTTGCGTGTCAATCAACAAACAAGCATAACTCTTAACTTATCCCCACCTGAAGGACAAACCGTTGCTGAGTTTTATACACAAGTAAGCGAGTATGTACAAACGTTACAGCAAACCACAGAGTTCAGTGCATTATCTATAAAAGTAAGGGGTAGCGCAGATAATCTGTCTCAATTCTTAAATGAATTTTTAAATATGTTCAGCTTGTCGATGGTTATTCTGGTGTTTTTATTGTGGCTTGCGCTGAGCTCTTGGAAGCTCACATTTGCCGTGATTGCTAGTATGCCTTTAGCGCTAGCTGGTGGTATGCTGTGCTTACAATTACTAAACCTATTCAGTATCCAAAACTTAGATATGATCACATTAATTGGCTTTATTATTTTAATGGGGTTAGTTATCAATAATGCCATTTTACTAGCCAATAAATTTCAAGATAATTTGACACAAGGTGACAGCCAACAAGTCGCTATTTTAAATGCAGTGAGTGCCAGAAAACGTGCGATATATATGAGTACAGGCACTAGTATATTCGGCATGCTACCACTAATGCTAAGCCCTGGGGAAGGTGCTGAAATATATCGTGGTCTTGCCGCTGTGATTATTGGTGGTATGACATTTAGCGCGTTGTTTAGTTTAAGTTTTATGGCCGCACTACTCTCTTTGCCCTTATTTGAGCCTAAAACAAAAGCAATACAACTAACCGTGACCGCATAACTGCACTTTGTCAGCGGTCAGTCAAAAAGCCTTATCTTAAAGCGCGCTTATGCTGCCTTAAGGTAAGGCTCTTGGCCTTTATGTTTTGCGTTACGCTTAAAGCTACCTTTACCTTTTTTGGCTTTTTCAACTTTTGCCTTAAATAGCGTACTCGTTACCAATGCTTTTAGTGCATTGTCTTTTATCTCGCCGCGATGATGTGCATGCGCGGGCAGTTTTTTACTCATGATAAGCTCCTAAAGTGTAAGAATATAACGCCTATGGCGCGATGCTGATTATTGGCTGTAATAAGACAGTATGCAAGTATTTTTCATCCATTTCCTCAGTATTTTTTAAAATCAAAAAGCACTTTTAAAACAAAGAATTAAAAAGTATTACTTAACTAATAAACCAGTTTACACTGAGTGCTCTAATATAATGTTATAAAACTTACATATCCCACTGGCTATACTGACTCTACATCACGCTAACTTTTTCAATTATTGAGTTTTATTATGCCCAGCATTGCAACTAGCCACGGTATAACTATTAATTATCAAGATGAAGGGCCCTGCGATGCACCAACGGTAATTTTAATCATGGGCTTGGGGGCACAAATGACGGTATGGCCTGACGCTTTTTATTATGGTCTGGTAAGTAATGGTTTTCGAGTCATTCGCTTTGATAATAGAGATACGGGGCTTTCATCACAACTTGAACACTGCGGACGCCCAAGCCTCATAAAAGCATGGCTGAGCAGGCGCTTGCCAATCTCAAGCTCAGTGCCTTACACCCTTGAGGATATGTGCTTAGATGTACTTGAGTTAATGAGGGCATTAAAAGTAAAAAAAGCACACTTAGTCGGCGCTTCAATGGGTGGCATGATAGCCCAACTGCTTGCAGCAAAATATAAAAAGAAGGTGCTCAGCCTAACTTCTATTATGTCATCAAGTTCAGCACCTGCACTGTCGCGATCAAACGTCGGCTTGCTCTTTAAATTAATGCGCCTTAAGCCTGCGGCGAAAAGCCAAGAAGCTGCCATTGATTATTTAGTTAAGCTTAACCAACTGATAGGCAGCCCAGGTTATCCTCAAGATGAACAGATACTCAAACAACAAGCAAGACTAAGCGTATCTCGTGCGCACACACCTAATGGCTTTAAACGCCAACTTATTGCACTGACCAATAGCCAATCAAAAGAGCACTTACTTGGTAAAATAAAAGCACCCACATTAGTAATACATGGTTTAGCTGACCCAATTATTCCCCTAGCTGCTGGTCAAAAAACCGCACAACAAATTCACAAAGCCAAGTTCAAAGTGGTGCCCGGAATGGGACATGATTTTCCGCCTGAATTAATGAAGAAACTCACTAAATGGGTGAGCAAACACATCAAAAAAGCGGAGCAAAAAAGACTTAAGAAAAAATAGATAGATAACCCAGTTGACGTATAACTAGTACACAGGTGACATTAACTACACTGAAGCCAAAATAATCAACTACTTAAAAAATCGAGACATGTTAATCTTTGCAGCAACCCTTGTTAACTTAAGCTCTGCTTAAATGCGTCTTTATAGCGCCTTGAAAGGCTGAGTTTTTTTCCTGATTTTAGGGTGATTTCGCCATCACCACTTGGCAAATAACAGACTACCAAACAGATGTACTACAAGCTGTTGATTAATTTTCTCAAAGCGCAGTGCAAAACGCTTAAAGAACATAAATAACAAAGGCAAAAGTAAAAGTGCACCCAATGCACTGGTGTATTCCCAAACAAACGGTTCCCAAAGTGCAATACTCGGTTTTGCATCTCGTGTATGCTCGCTCCAAACCGACAGCGCATTAATGGTGTTATTAATAAAAAGATATAGCCCAGCGGCCAAGTAGCTTAACAGTATTTTACTGTTATCCACTTGTTGCCAATTCACTGATACTCATCCCTCTATTCCACCGTTTATCACTATAAATTAGTGCAATTAAAAAGCCAGCGGCTATTCATTCCTTTGTTATTTGGCATGTTTGTGATTGTAAGCCCACAAGTTTATATAGAGGCACTGAGTCAAAACCTTATTGAAACCGACTTTTGGTCGTTTTGGATTGAGTATATTAACCCTACAACTTTTTTATTAAGTGAGCATCACTCTGTAATAGGGTTATTAACTTGGAATCACCTGTGGTTTTTACCTTACCTTTGGGTTTACTGCATTTTTGTGATTATTTTTCGCCGCCCATTAACCATATTTTTGGCCACTACTTGGCTAAAGCGTATTCCCTTGGTACTGATGATATTCATTTGTATGTGTACGTTGATAACCATTTGGTGGCTACTCGGTGCAGCTCATCCAAGCACCCATGACTTAATAAATGATTGGTACAATCATGGTAAGTATTTTTTAGTATTCTTAACCGGCTATATCTTTGCTATACAAAAAACTGGTGGCAAAACGTGATTAAACAGCGTCGCTTACTACTAGCCTTTGCTGTCGTTTGTTATGTTTTTATTATTGCCGATAGACATAATGTATGGACGGCGCTGGCAAGCCTTTATGAAACTAAGCTCAGCGTAAGTTGCTTTGTGCATTAAGACATAGCGCCAACCATTGGTTATGAATTTTAGCAGTTGTGGGTTATGCAGGTTATTACCTAAACAACCCCAGTACACTCATACAATATGCAAATCGCGCAATTTTACCGTGCTACATACTGCATCAAACACTCATTGTGGTGTTTGCTTGGAGGTTAAAACCCTTTGTCATTCATCCTGCATTTGAAGCATTATTGTTGTTAATTCTCACGGTAAGTGGATGCTATTTAGGATATAAGTTGAGCAAACAAAATAGCACTCTGCGTATGCTATTTGGTGTGCAAAACAAAGCATACAAGCCATCTAAGAAACAAGTAACCAATTTAGCAAGCCCACAGTAGGGCATGCTAAATTGCTAAGTCATACATCATTCATATTTTAATGACTCAACAGGGCGGGCTTTAGCAGCAAATGCGGATAAAGAACCCACTGTGAGCCATGCAATTGCAAAAGCCAGCCCTGCTGCTATTAAAAATGGAATAATCGTCAATTCAATACGATATACAAAACTGGCAAGCCATTGCTGCATTATGTAATAGGCTAAAGGCCATGCTAATACATTGGCAATCAGCACTTGCTTTGAAAATTCTTTATTAATGAGCAAGGCGATATCCCAAACACTCGCGCCCAGCACTTTACGAATGCCAATTTCTTTAGTACGACGCTGCGTTGTAAATGACGCGAGTCCAAATAACCCTAAGCAAGCAATAAAAATGGCTAACATGGCAAACAAATTAAACACCGTCAGCTCTTTATCTTCTTGCTGATAAAGTTGCTCAAACCTATCTTCCAAATGCGACAACTCGATAGGCTGTCCAGGAATAAGTGCAGCCCAAGTTGTTTCAATAAACTCCCGCACCAACGCTGTGTCACCGTGATACTTAATCGACAACGTATTCCCTCTTTCACGTTGTAATAAATGGTAAATTGGACGGATTGCACTTTTTAATGATGAAAAATAGTAATCTTGTGTCACACCCACAATCGTTACGATACTTAGACTGCCTTGAGTCAAATGTGCTTTGAACTGTTTACCTATCGCCTCTTGTGGCGTGTAACCCAAAGAATCAGCAGCCTTTTTATTAAGAACCACACTAAAATTAGATTGTTCTTCACTTGGCATGACTAGTTCATCAGCAGGGAAATCTCGACTAAACCCTCGACCACTTAGAAAGCGTATTTGATAACCCGTAAAGTAATCTTCATCTACAGCTAATACTGGCATTGTCTGAAATGTATTTGTTTGCGGGTGTGTCATACCATATGCATCCACTATCGAGCCGGTAGGAAAAGCTGAACTAGCAGAGACATTTACAATGTTAGGGTGTGTCAACAATTGGGTTTTTAGGGCGCTTCGTTGCAGGCTTGCCTCATCGGTATAAAGCCTTTGTAGCACAATGGTTTGTTCTCTGTCATAGCCCTGTTCAATACTGCGCGCATAGCTTAGCTGATTACTCGCCACGAGTGTGGCGATAATCAAAATTACTGCCACACTAAATTGTAGTACCACCAGCAACTTCCTAAGTAAAATACCTGATTTACCTTGCGTAACTTCACCTTTTAATACTTTAACAGGTTTAAAGCTGCTCAAATAAAATGCCGGATAAGACCCAGAAACCACCCCTACAAACAAGCCTAAAATGAGTAACATAGCGAGTACTGATACATCATAATAAAAATTAAATTCAAGCGTTTTACCAATAAACTCAGCAAATAAGGGCAAGCTAGCCTGAACAAGCGCTAGCGCAATAAACAAAGCAATATAACTAAGTAGTACAGCTTCAGTAATAAACTGAGCAATCAGGTGATGTTTTTTAGCCCCTAAGGTCTTGCGAACCCCAACTTCTTTTGCGCGTTTAGCGGCAGACGCCGTCGATAAATTCATAAAATTCACACTCGCAATTAACAAAATAAGTGCAGAGATAATCGTAAATGAATACACCGTGCTAATATCACCATTGTCTTTCATTTCACCGTATCTATGTGAATGCAGATAGATATCGGTTATAGGCATCAGCTTAAAGGTCATCATATCACTGGCACCGCGCTTAACGTGATCTTCTAAATAAGTGGGGATCTTAGCCTCTAGTGCTTCACCGGAAGCACCTTGAGCCAATTTTAAATAAGTAAAGTAATTAAAGCTTTGGTCCTGCTGCCATTGCGTATCACCAAAAAATTCATTGGCCGTTGCCATACTCACCAAAGCAGAAATATTAAGGTGTGTGCGCTTAGGTAAGTCTTTTACTACTGCAGTCACTTTTAATGTAATACGGTTTGCCAATTGCAAGGTTTGGCCAATGACATCTGTCGTTGCAAAGTACATAAGTGCAGAAGATTCACTCAGTACGATTGAATTTGGCATGTTGAGCGCTTTGCTATTGCCTTTAATTACCTCTAATGAGAAAAACTCAATAGCATTGGCATCTGCAAGCATCACCCCCTCATTAATAAATAAGTCTCGCCCGTGACCCAAGGGTAAGTTAATAGCTCTTAAACGTGTTGTTTCTTCTACTTCGGAAAAATACGCTTTAAATCGTTCAGCGTTATAAACCTGAGCCTGGGCAAAGTGCTGTGCTGGTGAGTTTGGCGGCGTAAAGTCTACTGATGCACGATAAATACGTTCATGATCTTGGATTAATTCATCGTAACCAAGCTCAGACTCAACAAAAACCACCATGGTTATACAAGTAGCTAAACCTATCGCCAAGCCAAGAATATTAATGATTGAATACAGCTTTTGTGTAAATAGGCTGCGATAAGCAATGATAAAAAAGTTTTTAAGCATAACGCACATCCTGCATATGTTGAGATACAATATGACCGTCTAACACGTTAATGGTACGGTGTGCATAGTTAGCATGGTGATCCGAGTGAGTCACCATTACAATGGTAACCCCTTCTTCATTTAACTTAGCAAGCAAGCGCATGACCTCTTCGCCATTTTTTGAGTCTAGGTTGCCCGTCGGTTCATCAGCCAAAAGCATTTTTGGCTGTGCCACTATGGCACGCCCAATTGCCACCCTCTGTTGCTGGCCACCAGAGAGCTGTTGCGGATAATGGTCTTTACGGTGTGCAATGTTTACTTTTTCTAAAATCTGCTGCACGCTTTGCTCACGCTGCCCTTTACTAAGACCCTGATAAATAAGTGGTAATTCCACATTCTCAAATACAGTTAACTCATTTATTAGATTAAAACTTTGAAAAATAAAACCAATATTATCTTTGCGCAGATCGGCTAATTTACTCTCTTTTAGGTGGCTCACATCGGTGCCATCAAAGGTATACTGACCATCATCAATTTCATCTAATAAACCTATGATATTAAGTAAAGTCGACTTACCTGACCCTGATTGACCCATAATCGCCACAAACTCACCGCGTTCAACGGTTAATGAAACTGAATCTAGTGCATATGTTTCAACAAGTTCAGTGCTAAATACTTTGCTTATTTTTTTTAATTTTAACATCAGAGTTTCCTATTAATTGGTGAGCGTAATTGCTTGCATATCTTTAAAACTGCCATAACTTGAGGTGATCACGCGGTCACCTTCAGACAGCCCATTGATGACCACAATTGCTGTATTATTTCTTTGGCCCAGCGAGACAAATTTCTTTACTGCGGTATTACTGCCCTGTTCAAGCACAAACACCCATTTACCTGCAGTATCTTGATAAAAACCCCCATTGGGTAGCAACATGGCAGGTTGTGCATCAGCTAAATACAACTCAAGTTGTAAGCTCTGCCCACGACGCAAGCCCTTTGGTAATTGCGATTCAAAATTCAGGTCAACTTCAAAGCGGCCATTGTTCACTTGCGCGTATACTTTAGATAGTTTCAAACTATAATCTTGCCCTAAATGCGTCACTTTTGCGGATTGCCCTGCAAGCACTCTCCCCAAGTAAAATTCATCAATATAAGCGGTTACCTTGTATTGATTGACAATATCAACCTGTCCTAAACGAGCGCCTCGAGCTTTAGATTCTCCCAGCTCTGCATTTAACGCAGTTAACTGACCGTCAATAGGTGCTCTGATGATTAGATTTTCTAAATTCTTGCGAGCAAAACTTAGGTTTTTATTTAGCTGAGCCACGCTGTCTTCTAGTTGTGCAATTTGAACAGTACGAATACGCTCATCTTGACTTTGTTGCTCCATAACCAGCTTGCGACGACCTTTTAAATATTTAGTTTCATCTATCGTTGCTTGCAGCTCATTTTTTGAGACTAAATTACCACTGCCAAGGCGATTAAGTTGAGCTAAACGACGTTCACTTTGCTTGATCTGATGATCTAGCTCCAATAAGTTACGTTGTAAATTCAAACGGTTTTGATCAATGGCTAGTCGGGTGTTATGTAAGTTGTTTAACTGTTCCGAAATTTGCGCCTCACGAGAGATCACATCAAGTTGTAGTGCTGTGTTACTCAGTAGCAGCAGTTTATCACCCTTTTTAACCATGGCCCCTTCTTCAACAAAACGTTGCTCAACTCGGCCGCCTTCAATCGCATCTAAATACACCGACTTGCTAGGTGTGATGTTACCTCTGATTGGGATCAGATCATGAAATTGACCTTTGCTCACCTCACCTATTTTCACTTTATCTTTTGCTAAGTTGTATGTACCCATACTACTACTAGCCGCGCCACTTAATGCTAAATACACCACAGCAATAACAGGTACTGTTAACCACCAAACTTTGAAGGTGCGTTTTTTTACTTTTTGCTTATCCATAACGTGTCACTTTTAAAACCAAAATATGCTTAATTAGAGACAAGTAACGTGCCAAAAAACAAAATGCAATAAAAACATAAACTTATAAATTTTCACGTAACGTACACTGAAAATAAGTGTAAAAGAATAAAACACTTAGTGTACGATATCGTACAGTTTGAATACCAAAGGCATACTATGGCTATCAGTGAAAAAGCAATTCTCGTAGTTGATGACAATAAAGAAATACTCGTTGCAACTCGCATGCTATTAAAACCACATTATAAAAAAGTAATGACACTCGATAACCCTCACGATATTGCCAATACCATGGCCAAACAGAAATTTGCACTCATTCTACTGGATATGAATTTTACCCGAGATTCAACATCTGGTGCAGAAGGCTTTTACTGGTTGAAACAGATTAAAACCATCGACGAAGATGCCGTTGTGGTACTTTTTACCGCATTTGGCGACATGTCGATGGCGGTTGACGCAATCAAACAAGGAGCCAGTGACTTTGTATTAAAGCCATGGCAAAACGAAAAACTACTGGCTACCGTTGCCAATTGCGTTGAACTAAATACACAACGACAAACAAATAAAAAGCTTAATCAAATTGCTCAGCTGACACTGGCCGCGCAGAATAAACCATTTGAAAACCTGATTGCGGCAAGCCCTGCCATGGAAGACGTTTTTCAAACCATAGAAAAAGCAGCCAAAACAGATGCTAATGTGCTAGTTTTAGGTGAAAGTGGCACAGGTAAAGAACTCATTGCCCGAGAGCTGCACAAACAATCCTTGCGTGCTAAGCAAACTTTTTTATCTGTAGATATGGGCACCATAGCCAGCTCACTGTTTGAAAGTGAACTGTTCGGTCATGTTAAAGGTGCCTTTACTGACGCAAAAGAAAACAAACAAGGCCGCTTTGAACTGGCTGACGATGGCACGTTATTTTTAGATGAAATTGCCAACATTCCTTTAGCGTTACAAGGCAAACTGCTCACTGCAATTCAAAATACGATGATCACACCTGTAGGTGGGTCTAAACAAATTGATATTGATATACGTTTAATTACAGCAACCAACGTCAATTTGTACGATATGGTGCAATCAGGTAACTTTCGCCAAGATTTACTCTATAGGATCAACACAGTCGAAATCACTTTACCCCCTCTTAGAGAACGCCTTCACGACATCCCGCTACTGGTGGAGTTTTACACCAAGCTTTACAGCGAAAAGTATAAATTGGGCAATAAGTTTGTTGATGATAAGACCATGCAATCACTCATTGATTATCCATGGCCTGGTAATATTCGTGAGTTACAACATTTAGCAGAGCGAGCTGTTATTTTGTCAGAGTCAGCGCAGTTGCAATTTCAGCTATCTAACAAAAGTACTCAAATTCAATCTATGCAAAAAACACCTAACACTTACAACCTAGCTGAACTTGAACAGCACACGATAGAGCGGGCAATTAAAGATTTTAAAGGTAACATTAGCCACGCTGCCAAAGCGTTAGGTATTACCCGAGCGTCTCTATACCGCAAAATGGAGAAATTCGGTGTTTAACAATAACGCATTCATTATGACTGGCTACTTGTTAGCAGCTGTAAGCTTTGCAACTATAGGCGCTTTAGGTTTGCTCCATAGTCATATGCTGTTACTAAGCCTGCTTGCTGTTGCTACCGCGTTGGTGTTTATACGCTGTACCACTAATCTATTTAAACGACAGCAGCAGCAGTTTAATGAGATAATGAGTGCCTTAAAATATCGAGACAGTAGTTTTCGAATCAGTGCTCAACATACATTAGATAAGCACATGATTGCGTTATGTAACGAACTTATCCAACAAGCACAGGCTGATAAACGTGAACAAACAGAACAAATTGCCGTATTTGAAAGCATGCTACAGCACATTGATACAGGCGTTATTTTAGCTAAAAATAACGACCAACTACTGGTTTGCAACAATAGCGCCAAGCGCTTACTCAATATTCGCCATCTTACGGGTCTTTGTGAGTTACTCAAACAGCACTCAATACTTGAACAAACCAAGTCTGCAAATAGCACCTCAAACGAGTTGCTGTTTAAATACTTTAACTTTACCTATCAAGATAATCAGTTTGATTTATGGTTGTGTACACCAATTTCTGAGCAAATTGAAAGTACCCAAATAGACTCATGGCAAAAACTTATTCGCGTACTGACACATGAAATTGGCAACTCCGTAGCCCCTATTTATTCTCTATCTAACACTTTGATCACCATGACAGAGCAGCAACTAAGTCAAAGCATTGATAACCCGGAGCTTGTCAGTGATTATTTGCAAAGTTTGCAAGCCATCGGTGTTCGCAGTAAATCATTATTAGGATTTATTGAAAGCTATCGTAAACTTACGCATATTCCGCAACTAGACATATCCAATGTAAAAGTGCAAACACTCATTGATGACGTCATCAGTTTGATGAAAAATGATTTTGAGCAAGCAAATATCACACTACGTTGTAACGTTGAACCGCCAACATTAAGCATTAATGCAGATAAAAAAATGTTAGAGCAAGTACTGCTTAATTTGCTGACCAACGCCAAAGATGCGCTCGCTGAAGACAATGGTAATGCTAAGCAAGTGACGCTATCTGCACAGGTAAATCGTTATGCTAAATGCGAGATTTGTATCCACGATAATGGCAAGGGTATTGACCCTAATGCCTTAGATAAAATATTCGTACCATTTTTCACAACAAAACCTTCCGGCTCTGGTATTGGCCTTGCGCTAAGCCAACAAATTATTCATCACCATAAGGGTCGCCTTAAAGTTGCTTCAACGCCAGAAGCAGGTACATCTTTTACTATGGTGCTATAAATTTAGGTGCTCAAGTGCTCGCTCACCACGCTACTTAAAACGGGTTTTTATCCACTGTTTTACTGGGTCAACCCACTCTTTTATTGGTCGGTAAAATGCCCCGTGCGACAGGCCAGTGTTAATTTGTATTTCAGTGAATGAGCGCGTTTGCCTGCTTTTCTCATCAAGTTTGCTACAGCTTTTTGAGTCATCTGACTTTTCATATACAGATAATACATGGCCATACACTTTTACATCAGTATGTTTTTTCCAGACTAATCGACCACAGCCAGCCAAAATAACCGTATTAATAGCCAAATCTGATAATTTATCTGAGGTAAGCCCTGTAATAAAGGCACCACGTGAAAAACCCACTAACGCAATGTTTTTTGGCTCTACACCTTTTGCAACCAATGTACGTACTTGCTGATTAAGTTTATAAGCATAATCGAAAGGGTCGGTATTTTTAGCTCGGTGATGGGCTATTAGAGTGTAACTGTCATCTGATAAAGCCTGTTTAATAGCTGGAAAGTCATATACACCCCAGCCCTGTTTAGTATTCACAGGTTTTGGGTTATCCCCTTCGACAATATAACCATGAGAGTAAAATACAAACTTATCTGTTGCCGAAACTGACTCTGGCGGTGCATCGAGTACTTTGCCTGCTAAAGTGTTAAATGAGATTAAAGTGCACAATAAACCGCTCATTAGTGCTTTGCTATTCATGACTGTGATCCGTTGTTGTTTTATTCGTTGTTCGCTTTTTTATATACCCAGTACAACCCTTGCGTAGCAGTTATCAAAAAGCTATTTCTGACTGGCTTGGAGAGCTTTGCTTGCAGTTACTAGCCAATAAATTTACTTATTCATTTTTTATATAGTTGCAAGGCTAAGATTGCATATTCAGCCTTGCAACTTATCACATAAAAGTAATTAATAACAACACCTTACTACCGAGATACAGTACACAGCTAAGCGTACTGCATTATACGAATGATTATTATAAAAACTGCTTAAGCACAGTATCTCGCATATTATCAATATCAACTTCACAAGTACGATAACCATTACAATTAAACAACATCGTGATGGCCGTTTGAGTTTTAGGGAAATAGTAGTCTCTGGTTGCATAACCCAACTCGTCGCCACCATGGTAATAAACAACTTGATCATCATAACGTTCTACAAAAATCCCCATGCCATAACGTTGATTAACTTGACCTGTCTTGTTTAAATTAGCATCACCAATTAACAACTGTCTTAACGACTCATTTATCTGCTCGCTTTCAACAATGTGCCTTAATAACTCAGCCATATCCCTAGCATCACCCACAACTGGCGCATCCGCTACGCCTATATTGCTATAAAACGATTGGGTGTTTTCTAATTTATCATCTAACAAAAAGTAACCAGATACGATTTCTGCATGCGCTTTTTCAATTCCTCCATAGCTCATACTCGTTAGCCCTAGAGGGTCAAGCACATAATCGCGTAGCGCCTTTGAATGATGTTCACCCAGTACGCTATTTAAAATCAAACCAGCCAAAATATAACCTGTATTAGAATATCGCCAATCACTGCCTGGACTGAAATGTGCGGGCTTATCTAACGCATAGTGCAGCGCAAAACTATCTGTAATTAGCTTATTAGGTTGTTGCTGTACTGCTTGATAAAACTCACCGTCGTTATCCGCTAGATAATCAAACACACCACTGGTATGAGAGAGTAATTGGCGAGTGGTCATCAGCTGGCTGTACTGGATTTTCGATAATATTGAGGTTGGTAAATACTGGGAAATAGGCGCATCTAAGTCAAAACGGCCTTCTTCGTGTAACATAGCCGCAAGTAAAGCTGTGAGCTTTTTTCCGGCACTGCCATTTGGAATACGCGCATCAATTTGCATCATTGTTTGTGTGTTTATATCTGCCAATCCTGCTGCACCATAAAACTCAACGGTTGGAGATTGGATATAAAGTACCACGCCGGGTACGTTATTTTTCACGGTATCGTTAAGTAATTGCTGATAGTCAAACTCAGTTGCGGCCACATCAATTACACTTTTGACGACATTATTGTGCTTAGCGCTATTTGAACCACAGCCAGTTATCGTAAGTGTTGCACAAACTATAGTTACCTTAGTTATTAAACCTAGTGTTGTTTTCATCATAATTCCTTGTTAGTTATGTTATTTAATTCATTGATGAAAACTCTACAGCGAATAATTTCGACACGCTGTAACACGCATCATTGATTTGTATCATAGTGTATCGTTCAGTACCCCTTATCAGTATTAAAGCGGATATTTCACTGGTTGATACTATGATACGATACACTTTGATACGTTCTGTTAAATCTTCGTACCACCGCCAAAATAAAAAACCGTTAGGGTAAAATCAAATCAACTAACAACAAGATATTAAAAATGAAAATTAAATTACTCTCATTATTAATGTGCTCAATATGCAACATGTCGGCTTATGCCAAAGCTGAGCCTGAGACCGATTATGACTTTTTCAAAAAGCGCGAGGCGGGCGGATTTTTAACCGTAGGATTATCGAGCTTTTATCAAGGTGGCATATACAAAGATCACAAAACCTACTTGCATGCTCACATTAACGCGGCATACTACTTTGAAAATGGGCTGTTTGTAGAGCACCCCGGACACTCCAATAAATTTAATGCAAGCTTCAGTGCTGGGTATAACCTGTTTAATACGCCCAATTGGGAGTTTGACCTTATGGTGTCAACTGCCCATGGCGACTTAAATTTTTATGCCGGCGCCGATAGTTTTGAAAAGCGCAGCACCAGTTATTTAGGCCTTAGAGCATCAGGCGAAGTGGCTGGCATACAAGTACAAGCTGTTTTAGCACCCGCAACTAAAAATAAAGATAATTCTGGTGGCAGCTATGCCTCACTGTCGCTTGCCAAAGATTGGCAGTATAAGAATTGGCGTTTTTTCGGCTCTGTGGGGGCCCAGTACCGCAGTGAAAAAATGCTAGATTACTATTATGGCGTACCGCAAAACGCTCAAAATTTTACGACTTATAACGCTAAAGGTGGCGCTAATTTAATTACTAAATTTGGTTTTAGTAAGCCGCTACTAGAAGATTGGCTACTAGAAGGTAATATTTCATATACCAAATACACCAACTCGATTATTGATAGCCCTTATACTCAGTTCATTTTGCAGCGCAACACAGACAGAAAAGATTACGGAAGTCATGTTGGTCTGTCGCTCAGTTACGTGTTTTAAGGAGTAAAATGATGACCTTAATCACACATACAACTATAAAAGCTGGCTTAGTTTGCATCGCAATATTGAGCCACAGTAATACTCACGCAGCAAATGAGCCAAACCAACAACTTAGTGTGTCACCAAAACAATGCACCACGTTAGAACAAGGGCAAGATTGTTATATTGACCTAACCATTAATTGGCAGGCTAATATAACTGGTAATTACTGCTTATATGCAAATACTCAGCGGCTACAGTGCTGGCACAATAAAAACCAAGGCACATTAAATCAAGAATTTATAATGAATGAGCCAACTCAAATCCGCCTTGAGCAAAACCAAATAATGTTGCAACAAGTCACGATAAAGTATGCTTGGTTATACAAAAGGCGCGTTAATAAAGCAGTAAAATGGCGAATGTTTTAAAAGGTACATGATGACAAAATTGGC
Source organism: Pseudoalteromonas holothuriae (assembly GCF_945859825.1). Taxonomy (GTDB): domain Bacteria; phylum Pseudomonadota; class Gammaproteobacteria; order Enterobacterales; family Alteromonadaceae; genus Pseudoalteromonas; species Pseudoalteromonas holothuriae. The sequence goes on along the minus strand of NZ_CAMAPC010000001.1, from coordinate 50,724 downwards.
GTTAGTTGAAGATGATTTAGAGCTTGCACAGTGGATTTATGAATACCTCAGTGCCAAGCAATATCAAGTAGTGATGTACCATGATGGACAAAAAGCTCTCGATGCGCTTAAAAATAGCGATGTGGAACTTGTGATCCTCGACGGTATGCTACCTACATTAGATGGTTTAGAAGTATGTAAGCAACTACGCCAATATTCCAATGTGCCAATTTTAATGCTAACTGCACGTGATGAAGAAATAGACGAAATATTAGGCCTTGAAATGGGGGCTGATGACTACCTAACAAAGCCAGTACGCGGCAGGTTATTAGAAACCCGAATTAAGGCACTACTACGCAGAAATACGCCCCAACTTACATCACCAAACCAATCAGTTATTCAACTCGGTGCGCTGGCACTCAATCAAGCAAATCGCAAGGTCAGTTTAGACGATAAAATCATCAATTTGTCCAGCAATGAATTTGATGCGCTGTTACTGCTAGCGACTAAGGCAGGACAAGTTGTCACGCGTGAAGAGCTCACTCAGGCACTACGAGGTTTTGAATATGATGGCTTTGATCGCTCTATTGATTTGCGCATTTCAAGGCTACGTAAAAAACTAGGCGACAGTGGCGCGGAACCTTATAAAATCAAAACCATTTGGGGTAAAGGTTACTTGCTCGTCAGTGAGGTATGGTAATGTGGCGCTTTGTAGTTGCGCTTATCATACTAACGCTGTTTGGTAGTATTGGGCTAGGCAAATTATTTGATACGCTAAACGAACAATCACAACAAAAAAAAGAGATAAATCAACAGCAAGTCATTGCCAATCAAGCGCTACTCGCGCAAATTGCACTACAACAACTAGCACCAAATCAGCAGCATTTTTTTTTGCAGCAAACGCTGCTGCAGTTACCTGAGTACGAGTTCGCCATACATAAACTGGCTGACTACCCGCTACCTAAACCACTGTTATTAAAACTAAAAACACAGCCTGTACTGGTTTTTGAAACTAATAAACAATTGCAAGCTTATACCTTGTTAGCACACGACCAAATATTGTTGACAAGTACCACGAAAGAGCCGCTTGATGAATCAACTAACATACTTATGACAATGAGTTTTTACGCTGCACTAATGATGCTAATTTTGCTGTTTATCGCCCCTTTTGTGATGCGATTGCGCAAGCTCAGTGTTGCAACAACACACTTAGGCTCAGGGAATTTGCAGCAAAGGGTGAGCGTTGGTTCTATTTGGTATCTAAAAGAACTAGAAACAAACTTTAATACCATGGCTGCTACGATAGAAACGCTGGTTGGCGATATAAAACTACTGGCCAGTGGTCTTTCGCACGAGTTGCGCACCCCGCTTGCCCGTGTGCGTATGGGCTTAGATACCTTAATAGAAACTAATGACGAAGCCTTGCGTTTAAAATACGAACAACGGGTAAATGCCAATTTAGATACGATGGAAGATTTACTCAATCAATTGTTATCCTTTGCTCGCTTGCAATACACTTTAGATAACTTAAAAAAAGAGCCTGTTGATCTTAATCAGATAGTCAAAGATCAATGTAGCAACCTCAACGACTCGCGCCTGCAAATTCACTATTCAAATCAAAGAGCCATAATAAGTGCTGATAGGCACTATTTAGGCATGTGCATCAGCAACCTTGTCAGCAATGCATTTAAGTATTGTGATACTCAAGCTTCTATCTCTATCCTCTGCAAAACAGACTCCATACAACTGATAGTCAGCGATGACGGAAAAGGAATTAAACCGAGCGAGCATGAGAAAATATTTAAACCCTTTGTGCGCTTAGATAAACAGCATCACTCAGGTTATGGCGTTGGGCTCGCATTTGTGGCTCGTGTTGCAGCTTGGCTAGATGCAAGTATAAGCGTTGACCGCTGTGAAGCACTTGGAGGTGCCAAGTTTATTATTCAGTTTAAAGCGCATAATAGATAAGCTTTTATCAAGTAAAAAGCTGTAATCGACTATCTCTATATTTTATATATCGCTACACTATCTTAATTAAAATAACCTAGGAAGCACCATGGCCAATAAACAATTTTCAATCAAGAAAATGACTAAAAGTGAATTGAATATTGCTATAGAGTGGGCAGCTAAAGAAGGCTGGAATCCGGGGCTCTATGACGCACAGAGCTACTACTGCGCCGACCCTAATGGCTTTTTAATAGGCTACCTTGACGATGAGCCTATTGCCTCTATCTCAGTGGTTAAATACACCCTATATTTTGGCTTTTTAGGTTTTTATATTGTTAAACCTGAGTATCGCGGCCAAGGCTATGGTTGGCAAATTTGGCAAGCTGGTCTTAGCTACCTCAAAGGCTGTAACATTGCATTAGATGGCGTGCTCGAACAACAAGAAAACTATAAAAAGTCTGGCTTTCAATTTGCCTACAGCAATATTCGTTTTGAAGGGCGTGGTGGCTCTAAAGCGCCTAAGACTCCAAATATAGTCCAACTCGCAAACATTCCGTTTGAAGTGCTTTGTGCGTATGAACAGCCTTTTTTCCCAGCAAAGCGAGATGACTTTTTAAAGCATTGGATAAACCAACCTCAAAGTAATGCATTGGGTATTATGCGCAATGATAAACTTGCCGGCTACGGCGTTATTCGTCCATGTCGACAAGGTTATAAAATAGGCCCTTTGGTAGCAGATGAAGCACTACTGGCTGAATCGTTATTTTTGGCTTTAAGCGCGAGTGTCGGTACTGCCGAATTTATCTACCTTGATGTTCCCGAGGTTAATAAAGCAGCTATTGATTTAGCTCAGCGTTACAATATGGCTCCTTCATTTGAAACGGCAAGAATGTACACAGGCCCTCGCCCAGATATGCAGCTTAGCAAAGTTTACGGTATCACCTCATTTGAAATTGGCTAATTTTCTACCCCGTAAATTTAGCAGTACAAAGCTTTAAGCTCATCATTTGATGTATATCTCTGCCCTTACGAACGAACACTCACTTTTCAAATCTGCACCACCTAAAGGCAACCTCTTCAATCGCAATAAAATATCAAATTTTTATGTTGATATAACAAAAACCAATGACTTAATATTTGCTATATGTAAGAAAAAACATACTGCTTTAAACCTTAAAACTTAGGCTTGCGTCTTAACAAATACAATCATGAACAACCGCAGGTTATCTATGCAGCTTATCTCTAACACTTACGCACAGCTTTTTATGTTATGCCTTTGTATGTTTGGTCCCATTGAGACATTGGCAACAGAGCCATTAGTCCAACCGCTACAACACACCCTAACAGTTAAGCAAGCTCAAGCTGATATTGATCAATGGTTTAACTGGTTACATCAAACCCATCCAGATTTATCTCACAGTGTTAAAGATATAGATGGGTTCTACAGTAAAGTAAGTCGCATTAAAAATAGCATTGAAGAACCAGTGACTGCGATTGCTTTATGGCAAAAAATGGCACCGCTTAACTCAATATTGGCAGATGGGCATATTAAAGTCGGCCATGGGTCATCATCACAATGGCGTGAGTGGATAAAACAAGGCGTTGTATTATTTCCACTTGAAATAAATGTTACTGAAGATGGTATGTATGTTGCACGCGACTTAGGTGAACAAGATAGTCAATATAAAGGCGCTAAAATTAAGTCTATTAATGGCCAAAATGCGGCCGCTATTTTAAAGAAGCTACTTAAGAATACCCATGGTGATACTCTTGCCTTTCGCAGACGTGTACTACAAAATCAGTTTCATCGTTTATTTTATATGACGTTTGGCCCTGAGCCATCTTTCAATATTGAACTTGCTCATAATAATCAAACACACCGCATAACCCTAGATGCAAAAGCTGCAATATCAACAAGTCTCGCTGAAAAGTCTTTTTCGGATGCATTTAACATTACATATCGTGACAACACTGCTTTATTGCAAGTAAATACCTTTTCTTGGCATGACTTTAAACAGTACCTTGCCTATATGGATGACGTTTTTAGTGAAATAAAAACAAAGAACATTGACCATTTAATCATCGACATTCGTTACAATGGAGGAGGTAATGACGATATGTGGATGGCTGGTATTTTAAAGTATATTGCCAATAAACCTTATCGCCACTTTTCACACTACCGTTCAAAAATTTTATTAAAATATCGAGATCCGGGACAAATTGTTGGTAATATTGAGCGAGGCGAAAAAACCAATCTAATACAACCTGAAAAGAACTTAGCAAACTTTTATCATGGAAAAACGTCTGTGTTAATTGGTACCGGTACCTATTCATCATCTATTGTATTTGCCAATACAGTGCAAGATTATAACTTTGCACAGCTAATTGGCACCCAAACAGGTGGGCGAAGCACACAAAGTGGTGGTATTCAATTTAAGCATTTAATACATAGTCAGCTGCAAATGGTTTCTCCGCGTTTTTTGATTACACGCCCAAGTGCAGAGCTACAAGTAACCCCTGTACAGCCAGACATAAGCCTCTCAGCAGCAAAGATCAACAATAACATTAAAGCACTTTTATAAGCCTGCAATTATGAGTGTCGCACCGCCATAGTTGCGGCACATTTTCCCCAAAAAACACCACATCAAGTTTTTCGATTAAGGCAATCGTTTTAATTCACTCATAAAATAGCCACTTTTTCCTATACTCTTTTCAACACAAAATAACTGCGAGTTTGCAGGGATAATGTAATTTAAAGGAAATTAACATGAATAAAAAGCTATCGCGCAAAAGCGCCCTAGTTAGTACCATAGGTATGCTATTTATATCAAGCCACGCATTTGCACATAACCATGAACAAGCTCAAATGAGCAAACCTAAAGGCGCAATGGGTAACGGTGTTACGCAAGTAGGACAGGCAAAGCCTAATACCTTTTGGTGGCCCGAACAACTTGATCTTGCTCCGTTACGAGACCATGATGCGCGCTCCAACCCATATGGTGAAAACTTTGATTATGCCAAAGCATTCAAAACCTTAAACCTCAGTGATGTAAAAAAGGATATTGATGCCTTACTTACTCAATCACAAGATTGGTGGCCAGCTGACTTTGGCAATTATGGACCGTTTTTTATTCGTATGACATGGCACAGCGCAGGCACATATCGTACGCTTGATGGTCGCGGTGGTGCCGGCGGAGGCCAGCAGCGCTTTGACCCTCTCAATAGCTGGCCTGACAACGGTAATCTAGATAAAGCACGCCGCTTGTTATGGCCTGTAAAACAAAAGTACGGGGAAGCACTTTCTTGGGCCGACCTGATGGTGCTCGCAGGTAACGTAGCATTAGAAAATATGGGTTTTCAAACCTATGGTTTTGCTGGTGGTCGCGCCGATGACTGGGAGCCTGATTTGGTTTACTGGGGCCCCGAAGTTGAAATGCTCGCCAGCGATAGAGAAAACCGCGATGGCAAACTTCAGCGCCCATTAGGCGCAACGCATATGGGATTGATTTACGTCAATCCTGAAGGGCCTAAAGGTAAACCAGACCCACTCGGCTCTGCTAAAAATATCCGTGTAGCTTTCTCTCGTATGGCAATGAATGATGAAGAAACACTGGCCTTGATTGCAGGGGGCCATACCTTTGGTAAAATGCATGGGGCGCACAAACCTGCAGATTGTGTTGGCAAAGAGCCTGGCGCTGCAGCAATTGAGGAGCAAGGTTTAGGCTGGAAAAATAAATGTGGCAAAGGTCACTCTGAGGATACCGTAACAAGCGGCTTAGAAGGTGCTTGGACACAAGCGCCTACCAAATGGACTTCTTTGTACCTAAGTAACTTATTAAACTTTGAATGGCAACAAACTCGCAGCCCAGCAGGTGCGATTCAGTGGATTCCAACAGATGGGTCTTTACACAAAGCGGTACCTGACGCGCACATTGAAGGTAAATTTAACCCCCCCGTCATGACCACGGCTGATTTAGCGTTAAAATTCGACCCTGAGTATCGAAAAATTGCCGAGCGTTTTTTGGCTGACCCGCAAGAATACCGATTAGCATTTGCAAAAGCGTGGTACAAGTTAACACATAGAGATATGGGGCCTGCACGCAACTTTTTAGGCGATGAAGTACCAAAAGAAACCTTAATTTGGCAAGACCCTATTGATGAAACAACCACTTCTAAGTTAGATGGTGATGAAATCAATGCGCTCAAAAAGCAAATTTTAAATTCAAATGTAAATGTTTCAGAACTTGTTCGAGTGGCGTGGGGCTCAGCTGCCAGTTACCGTAATTCAGATATGCGTGGCGGTGCAAATGGTGCCCGTATTGCTCTGGCACCTCAAAAAAGCTGGGCAGTCAATAACCCGCAGGAAACAGCTAAAGTATTGGAGGTACTGAAGGATATTCAAACAGACTTTAACAACGGCTTTTTCAATAAAAGCCATATTTCGTTAGCCGATCTGATTGTACTCGGTGCCAGCGCAGCGATTGAACAAGCGGCTAAAGAAGCTGGTTATACCGTGTCAGTGCCATTTATACCCGGTCGTGGCGATGCAACACAAGCACAAACTGACATCAATGCTTTTAGCTTACTTGAACTCAAAGCTGATGCGTTTAGAAATTACTTTGATGAAGGAGCTAGCTATAAAACACCAACAGAAATGCTTGTTGATAAAGCAGATCAGCTCAATTTAAGCGTGCCAGAAATGACCGTGCTGATTGGTGGTATGCGTGTGCTAGATGCCAATTATCAAGCAACTAAACATGGCGTATTAACAGATAACCCTGGCACACTAACTAACGATTTTTTTGTTAATTTACTTGATATGTCAACCGTTTGGAGAAAGTCACAAGAAGCGGGCGTTTATCAGGGTTTTGACCGCCAAAGTAACGAGCAAAAATGGACTGCAACCTCTGTCGATTTAATATTTGGGTCAAACTCCGAGTTACGCGCCATAGCTGAAGTATATGCCTTCGATACCTCTAAACAAAAGTTTGTTGAGGACTTTGTAAAAGCTTGGACCAAGGTAATGAACTTAGATAGATAACCTTACTTTAGGTAGCTCATATTCAACTTTGAACGTGAGCTACCTTCTGAGGTGGTCAAAAATCAGCTCCTGACCTTCGTCAGGATGACAAATATACCACAGGGTATAAATGTGCCACTTTGAATCCACCGACTCCCCCCCTAAACCCACCAACCGTCACCCAGAACTTATTTGAGGGCCTTTTATAAAGCATCGCAAATATTAGTGGAACAAATTACCATTAGGTGATTTACAGATTTTGCTTATTTAATAGTCATGAATAACCAGTAGTGCCTTAATTCAGTCAGCATCAATTCCTACAACCCAATCAAGTTCGTTTAATAAACTTCTACCACATTGAATTTGTTTGTTTTTTATTCCTCCATAATGCTTTCAATATTGTGATGTAGTCTTTGATTTCGGCAATTTTTCTCCAAACTTCAATAAAAACACTATCTAGGATCAAACAATGGCATTTAAATTAAACTCAATATGTTTAGCCTTATCTTTGGGTATTACAAATTACGCATTCGCCGCATGTAATGGTATCGCCAATGGTGCGTCTGCTTATGTTCAAGGCACTACTTTAATCATTTCAGGTTCAAGCGCTAGCGAGACTTTTACACTAACAAGCTCTAGTGATGTACTTACAGTGAAACGAAAAGTTGGTAGCAGCACAAGTTGCGACACTTTTTATCTGAGCCAATTAAACAGTATCCGAGCCACATTAGGCAGCGGACATGACAACTTTGATGGCAGCAACGTAGCCCTAACTCAAGTTGTATATGGTAATAACGGTAACGATACTATTACCTCTGGCAGTAAGAATGACACGCTCTATGGTGGTGCAGGTAATGACACTCTATCGGGTAGCAGCGGCAATGACATACTATCTGGTGAAGCTGACAACGATGTGATCAATGGTGGTTACGGTAATGATCAGCTAAAAGGTGGTGACGGTCACGATAAATTATTTGGTGATTATAACAATGATGTGCTGTACGGCGAAAACGGCGGCGATTTGCTAATGGGTGGCCAAGGCGCTGACACACTATATGGTGGCAATGATAATGACTACCTAGGTGGCGGGTGTAGACTATCAAATGCAGGCAATGGCTATATTTACGAACAAGGTGCATGTAACAGCAACAAAGACGGTAACGATAAACTATACGGCGGCAACGGTCACGACGTACTCAGTGGAGACGAAGGCAACGATCAACTGTATGGTGATGCTGGTAATGACTACCTTACAGGTAATGGTGGTCGAGAAGACAGACTACATGGTGGCGATGGTGCTGACGCTCTACTTGAAAGTGGTAACGGCAATGTTAGCAATACAAGATGGCATAAAGCATGGGGTAATGATGGTGATGACCTCATGTTTGTGTATGGTGAAGACTCAAACCAAGAAGGCGGTAAAGGTAATGACGTGATCATTACCTCAACAACACAACATGATGCCAAGATACATGGCGGTAAAAATGGCGATTATATTTGGACCGCTGATTCCGCACCTGAGGGAACATGTGGTAAAGGCAAAGATAAAGGTATGTTTTTTTTAGACAGTTGCGAAAGCACAACTTGGGTGAAAGACTATCAAGGCTTATTGTCAAAAGTAGATAAAAAAAGCAACTACGATAACCCTTACTACGACGCAGCCAATACAGTGGTCGAGATGTCTGGCTCATACAGTGGCTATGACAAAGGCTGGCGCAGTTTCAGCTATCGCCCTTGGGCACTTTACAACCTAGTATCAAGCGCTGTGTTTACTCGTTGGTTAAGCAACCAGTCTGTCACGCCATACTCTTACCATGAATGGCGAGTTGACTATTACATAGGCTCTGGCATCTACGGAACCTATGTAAATTGTATGGAAAATAATTTTGCCTACAAATGTAGGCATATTGTTCAGCAAGAAAGTACCTGTTACAACAAGTCTGGTCAGACAATAACCTGTAGCTAATTAAGTACTGAGCCCGCAAAAAAAACATGTGCGGGCTTTTTCGACCCTTTAACATCTATCACATCAGCTAGGGACGCTGCGTACTTTTAGACGTTGATTTAACCACAGCGCTATCATCATGATTCCGCCGCCTAATGCCAATCGGGTAATATCTGCATCTCGGTTCCAAATCAAAATATTAACCACAATCCCCGCTGGGATCAGCATATTATTCATCACCGCTAATGTACCGACATCGACTTGCGTTGCGCCTTTGTTCCAGGCAAAGTAACCCAAACCTGACGCTACCAGCCCAAGATATATTAAAACTCCCCACTGGATTGAGTTTGAAGGTAGGCGCGAACTATCTCCAAACACAGCAAAACACGTCGCGGATACCATCAAAGCGCCTATAAAAAACCAACCAAACACGCTTTGCTGCTCCACGGCGCTGGTGTGCATAAGTCGCTTGTAACTTACTTGACCCATGGCAAAGCACAGGTTAGCTCCTTGCACTAGCATTAAGCCCAATACAAAGCTTCCATCAATACCTTGATAACGAATTGCAACAGCACCAAGAATGGCAATAACTGCCACAACTAAAAATTTAAGATTAAAGCGCCTTTCTAATAAGTCATTTAATAACGTGATATATAAAGGTGTCATCACCGTAAAGAGTAATACTTCGGGCACACTCAAAAATAAAAACGCGTGGTAATAAAAGCCATACATTATACCCAGTTGCACAGCACCAATTAGCATCAGCTTAACGGCTAATAATTTTGGCATAACGGTTAATTTCAAAAAAGGCAAAAACACACAGGTAGCGAGTGCTATGCGTATAAAAGCACTAAACCATGCATCCACTTGGCCTGCTAAGTAGACCCCTATTAAGCTAAAAGAAAAAGCCCACAACAGTGTGACAGCAATAAGATAAAGCATAACGTCAGTTCATAGGTAAAAGCGCTATGGTACATAATCAGGAGTTCAGTTACCATGTTACCTTGACTCCACTATGTATGTTATAACCCACTGCAACTCTCTAACAAATAACACCTACCATAGAAGCTAAACAGAGCAATAAGTAGAAATTAGCTGAGTTAATATTTGAGAGAACAAGGAAAACCTCCCCAAAGCGCTAAACATTATAATCGCAGCTTTTTAAGCCAGCCTGAGTATACAGTGCTTATAAATCAAACGCTTTTAAGAGCATATTAATACCCAAATAAAGTGCAATTACCACCAAACATCCACCCATCAAGGTATTAAACGTTTTAAGGTGTTGAGGCGTATGTATTAGCTCATTTATTTTGACACCAAATAGCGCCCATGCCGTGATAGATAAATAACAAACCATAAAATAAATCGCGACAAACACGGTCAATTGATAGTGAGACTCAGACAAATTAAACGCAGTAATGCCAACAATACATGCCCCCCAAGCTTTGGGGTTTAACCATTGTAATAAAAAGCCATGTATAAAACTGGGTTGTGTCGACGGAGTAATTCCAACTTTACCCTTACTCGTTAGTAGTTTATATCCCATATAAAAAACATAACCATTACCAAGTAAACTTAATACATTGATTATTTGGTTATATTCACCTGCTAACTGAACATAACTCAAGCCTAGTAAGTAGAGCAACAACGTGAATCCAACTGTTGCACCAGATACAAATGGCATCGTTTTTTTTATCCCCAAATTAGTGCCAGTGGTTAGGGTAATTAAGTTCACAGGCCCTGGTGAAATAGACATAGAAAGGGCAAATAAGCTCATTGCTACCATAATCGACATACATATACTCCTACAAAATGTGTATCGTATTGTAGGCAGCTGGACACTTCTATGACTAGGCAGTACAACTTTAATTCACTGTTCTAAAATATTTAACTATCTTAACTATGATTGACGAATTAAGAGCGTTGGCCATTTTTGCCGAGACCGTAAAAAAAGGCTCTTTTAGAAGGGCTGCTCGCTCACTCGGTTTGTCACCCTCAGTGGTTAGCTATCAAGTAAGTAATTTGGAAAAAAAACTTCATGTTGCTTTACTTTACCGCTCAACTAGAAGCTTATCATTAACTAGCGATGGTAAAGCATTATACCAACACGCTCTTATGATGCTTGAGGCAGCTCAGTCAGGTCTAGACACAGTGACAAATAATAAAGAACAACTGCGCGGCGAATTAACAATCACCCTCCCCACTGCATTGATCAAAGCGCCACTCACCCAAAAGCTTGCGCAATTTAGTAAGCATCACCCTATGCTGTCGTTGAATTTAGAATACAAAGATGAACGCAGTAACTTAATTGAAGAGGGCGTAGACTTAGCTATCAGAGCAGGAACCATGGCTGATAGTAATCTAAAGTCAAAACGTATCGGTGAGATAAAACGGCTAATAGTATGCTCTAGCGCTTTCTTTAAGTCTCAGCCTAAACCAATAGCTATAAGCGACATTGCACACTGGAACTGGATAAGCTTAGCCATGCTATCAAACGCTCGCATGCTCAAAAATAACCAAGGAGAGCACTATAAAATAGAATATAAAAGCAACATCTCTGTCAATAGTATTTGCGCCATGGTTGAAATGTGTGAGCAAGGTGTAGGGGTAGCAACGCCACCCGATTACCTAGTAGCAGAACTCATTGCGAGTCATTCGCTGGTACACTTATTTCCTGAGTGGAAGGTAGAAGATATTCCTCTTTATGCAGTATGGCCAAACAATGTCCCCCAGCAAGGGTTAGTAAAAATACTACTTTCGTATATAAATGAATAGCATGACTGTTTAGCTACCCACTGCAAATAGCGACTAAAATGCGGTTGAGTATAAACAAAAGAGTAACGTATTTATTTAACTTCAGTTTCGGATAAGCGGATTTGCCTAATAGAGCTATTTTGCTCACTCTCTGCGTAATTCTCACTTATAATAGCCAGTTATTACTGTACCAAAGCGCCTTGATGTTGAACAAAATATCATCATTAGATTGCACAAAATGTTAATTACAAAGAATGCCCTATTTCAAAACTCTTACCCAAACCTGAGATTATTTAATAATCAGGCAGGCGCAAACCTGCCCGATTCGTATTGTTAACGATAAAATACTTCAACCGTACCTTTTGTTTTAATCAATAGAGGTTGGCCGCGACGGTCTAGCGCTTTTGCCGATGCAACTTTAATCCAACCTTCACTGATACAGTATTCTTCGACATCATTACGTTCTTTACCGTTAATGCTCACACCAATGTCATGTTTTAATACTTCTTCATTGTAATAGCGGCTGCGTGGATTAATTGAGAGTTGATCAGGGATCTCAGGTTTTGCTGTTGTGTCATTCATAATCATATTCTGTAATAAATAAAAGATGCACTATTGTAAGTAATACTCTAAACACGCTCAATAGCCCATGTGTAAAAGCAAGTAATATAAATCCAGTAACTCAGAATTATTTATGAGTTTAGGCAACGAATAGATTTTACCTGTTGCCTATAAACATCATTTTTTAGTCAGTTAGAGTGGCAACTCACTCAGCAATAACCAATTTGCTATGCACTACTCCCGAAGTACTCGCTTATCTAAGAAAATATCTATAAAAACCCTCGTACTCAACTCTCATTAAGTCGTTTTAATAGTCTTGCTCTTCTATTCATATACACTTGGTACCCATCGTTGTCTTTTGATGCAAGTTCTAAGGCTGCATTCACACTTGTCAGCGCTTTTTGCCATTTGCCAGACTCTTCATAGCCATAAGCTAAACCATTATGAGCATCGGATGAATCAGGATATTTTTCGACATTATATTGGAAGACTTTTATCGCTTGTTCGTAATCTTTTTGACTAACAAAATGATAACCCAGCTCTCGAATTACCCATTCAGGGGCTTTTATCTCTTCGCCATGCTGCTGTGACACTCGGGCATAGTATTTGTCAATGGAAGCTAACTCTCCAGTATAGTCATGGACTTGCATGTATTCAGAGTGAAACAGATTGTGGAAAGCCCTAAAGCGCGCCGCTGTGCTGACTAAGTTATGTGGTACATCCTTAAATGAGTCATTTACCCAACGAACACCTTTAGGTTTATGCGCCATAATGCCAGCAATCATTCCATCGTAATAAGATCGCATAGGTGCCTGCTCATTCCCAATGGCTGTATATATAAATTGATTGAGTTGCTGATTTTTCTTTAAAAACTCGACAGTCGAATTACCTGTGGCACCTTCTGCCCACCATACTGCTGGACTGTAGGCCAGTACTGCATTGAAAAGATCTGGTCGTTTTTGTAGTGCAAATAGTGAAAATACACCTCCAGCAGACGCCCCAGCTATTACTCTATAATCATGAACGCGATACTCTTTCTCAACCAGTGGCATAAGTTCAGAGGTAATAAATTTAAGGAATTTAGCACCACCGCCGCCTAACCCTACTGGGCCTCTTGGGTCCTGATTTACAGTTGGGTAAAAGTCGCGTAAACGGTCTGTATTTTCAATTGCTACAATAATCACTTCTGGAGCGGCACGTTGAGATTGTAAGCTTTCAAGAACTGCGTTCATCTGCGCTAAATTACCGGCACCATCCAGTCGATATATTATAGGATATTTTTTGCTTGGGTTACTTGAGTAGCTTTTAGGTAATTGAATGACGACGGTGCGCTCTTCATTGAGAACTTTAGAGTTTATTGTCTCGGTATGAAGCTCGTAGGACTCTAATGTCTGCGAACCCTGCGCATATACTATGGAAGGTATAAATACACATAAAATCCAAAAAATCACATGTCCTCTGAATCCTTTCATTTTTAGTTACCTTATATACTTATCATATTGAATCTTAATGATACTCACATATTTACAAAGCATTTTCAACTGAGGAGTTCACCCTCATTTAGTCAGAAACTATCATCATTGAAAAAATATCTCTTTATCGCTCTGTCACTTCATCAAAATCTAAATTGGTCGACGACCGCAATACGAACACAGCGGCCATTTAAATTATTCAGCCTCAACGGCTGCTACTGGCCTGAACTGACCGTCCCATTTGGTGACGCTCTGTAATGAAAAATGTCAGTTTCCCTTGGTAATCACACTAATCTAATTGATGTTTGGCTCGCTATCACTCAAAAACCTAGGTTTAATCTCACACTTAATACTCCACTGTTGATTGGTGTAGCGTTAGTACTTACCTCTGTAGGCTACTTTTGTTTTTAATTGTGCACAGCGCAACAACCACAACAGAACCACAACAGAACCACAATCAAATTAAAGCGCACTTTAACACTATTACTTTTAAAGGTATGGCTATACTTTGGTTTTTCATACTCACTAATGAGATTTTGGTATCCCATTACGAACGAGTTCTTTGCCATTATCAAAAACATCTTGCGTCACCCAGCGACCTAATAACAACTGATGATTATCATCTAACACGGCAACGAATGGACGGCCATTACTGTTGTTGGTAGCCAATGCTACACCTACCGCATTTTCCAGACCTAAGCCGCCTTTATCTACTGCGTTTAGAAATGTCTCTAACTCTTCAAGTGTATCAATTACATTGTTATCGTTGATCATTGTACTGCCTCATCTGTTAATAACTTACAACGCTTAGGATACCAGTTAGAATTAGACGATTAAATCTCTCATATAGCAAATGCCACTCATTTAAGGTGATGAGATTCTGAAGCAAGTTCAGAATGACAAAATAGTTTTAACGATGATACTAATTAGTAAAACAGCAGAGCCTAAAAAACAGGCTGCGGTCTTCATAGCGAAAGTCGGATCTCTTAAACTATCGGCATTACTCATATATTACGGTTAATACCAAACGCTATCACAGGCTTTTTTTAACCACTCTTTGCTAAAACGGCTTCAGACTAATCATTATCAAAAAGCGTTACTGCTTACCAAAAAGTATTTATGGAGCCTCATGCCGTTAAAAGTTCCCGTATTCTTATGCATAGTTGTGAATTTAACTAAATATATACATCTGCATTTTTAAGTAAACTTAATTTATTCTTTCTTTATCGTCTAAATTTAAATTTTCTTCTCTTAATTTTCAAATACATAAATAAAAAATAGATTTAAAAAAATACAAATCACAACAATTCATTTCGATTCAAGATTTAACAACACCCCTAATGTTTAACTGAATACGTGGTTAACCACATTAATGTTATTAAGCACTTAAGGGGACGTTATGCTTCACAATAAGAAAAAAAAACTGGCCGTTATTATCAGCCAATCTTTGCTGGGTTCAGTCTTACTGGTACCGGGAGTCTCATTAGCTAATGATGCCAATCAAGCAAATACTAATAGTGACGTAGAAGTCATTCAAGTCAGAGGAATTCGTGGAAGTGTCGTTAAATCTCTCAATACTAAAAGATACTCAGACGCTATTGTCGATGCTGTTACAGCGGAAGATATCGGTAAGTTCCCAGATCAAAACGTCGCTGAATCGCTGCAACGTATAACGGGTGTATCCATCACCCGTAGTTTTGGTGAAGGCGAGCGCGTGAGTATTCGCGGCACCGGTGAAAGTCAAAACAGAACTTTGCTTAATGGCCAAGCAGTTGGCTCTGCTGACTGGTGGACCAACTCTGCAGCGAGTCGTGGCTTTAACTATACGATGTTACCCTCAGAGATCATATCTGGGTTAGAAGTTTATAAATCACCTGAAGCAGATATTGATGAAGGCTCAATTGGTGGTACCGTCATCGTTCGCACTCGAAAACCTCTTGATTTAGAAGCAAATAAAATTTCGGGCTCCATTATTGCTCAACATAGTGAAGTATCAGGCGAAACAGATCCACAATTGTCTGCCATGTATAATTTTAAAACCGAAGATGAATCTTTTGGCGCACTTATTTCAGTTGTTCGCCAAGAGCGCAACTTACGTCGTGATGGTATTGAAGCTTGGTCTTGGACCTATCGTGACATTACCTTAGCTGATGGCTCAGTGGTAGAAAATGTTTATAGCCCTGGTGGCGGCGGATCTGCGATGTTCTCCCAACAGCGTGTTCGCACAGGGGCTAACCTCGCACTACAATATCGCCCTAGCGACGATTTAGATATCGCATTTAATGCACTAGATTCAACCCTTGAAGCCGACAATGAAAATCAAAACTTTCTATGGTTACCGGGCCATGGTGGTTCGCAATATACCGATATTACTTTGATTGATCACAGTGTTGTGGGAAAAATGGCTGTCGGTGGTACGCTGGGTTTATCACCAGATGGCAACAATATTTTAGATGAAACTAAAGTTCGCAACTCTGAACTAAAAACTAAGTCATACGATTTAAAAGTTGAACATCAAGGCGAACTTTGGGAGTCTGCATACCACATTGGTTACACCGAGGGTTCTGGAGGCTCACAGGCTGATCGCTCAGTAGGCTGGGAGGGTAACTATGTGCATAGCTTTGATGCCTCACAAATCGAAGATATTCGCACCAGCTATGCCGCCAACCCCAATGATGGGGAAAAGTGGAATTTAGGCTTCTTGCGATATGACAGCAATGATGCCAAAGATGATGAACATTATTTTCAAGCCGACTTTACACGCCCTATCGACGTCGCCATTTTTAGTCAATTAAAAATGGGGGTAAAATATCGAGATCATAGTCGTTTTAATACCAAGCACACAACAGATAACCGCACCGATCTTAATTGGCGCTTAGCCGATTTCTCCAAAGCAATGCCTGCAGATTATTTATCAGGATTAGGCTCAGATGGAACCACGCGCAGCTATGCGCTTACCGATGCAGACAAAATTCGTCAACAAGGCGATGCATTGGGGTGGAACTATCGCGTACTAAAGGCCAGTACCTTTGATATCAATGAAAAAATTACCGCTGCTTATATCAAAGCTAATCTAGATGCTGATGGACTGCGTGGTAATTTAGGTGTTAGGTTAGTGAATACTAAACAGACGTCTTCAGCTTACGCTGGCAAGTCTGGCTCAGAAGTATGGACCACACAAGAAAAAGATTACTTTGACATTCTACCTAGCTTGAACCTCGCTATTGATTTAGATGATGACTTACTTATGCGCTTTTCTGCAGCCCGTGTAATGTCTCGCCCAGATTATGCCGATATGACCGCCTCTACATCATACAACTTAGAAACACAAACAGGCACTGGGGGTAATGCTGAGATTGACCCTTATCGTGCCACTCAATTTGATACTGGCATTGAATGGTACTTTAATGAGGCTGGTTTATTTTCTGCGGTGCTTTTCTACAAAGATATTCAGTCGTTTATTGAAAGCAAACCCGCACTTGAAGTACACGAAAATACAGAAGTACTGATCAGTCGCCCCATTAATGGTAAGGCAGGTAGAATTCAAGGTATAGAGCTTGGCTACCAGCAAGAATTATACGCAGGCTTTGGTGTCGCTGCCAATTACACCTATGTAGACGGTGAAGCAAAAGACAATGAAGGTAAGGATATTAAAATTCCTGGTAACTCTGAGCATACCGTTAACCTAAGCTCATACTATGAAAACGAATTCATCAGTGCCCGCATCTCATACAACTTTAGAACAGGCTATAATACTGGCCGTGATTGGCCTGGCTACATTGATGACTATGCTCAAGTAGATGCGAATATTACGTACAACTACAACGAAAATATTGCATTGATTGTTGAAGCCATCAACTTAACTGATCAACATACATTCAGCTATCAAAAAGAAGGGGGCAAGCAAGCGCTAACCGGGGTATATGCCGATGGAAGACGATTTAGTGCAGGCATTCGATTTAACTTTTAGCATCAAAAAAAGTTCACACATCATAGTATGTCACTGTAGAACTTCGATAAAGCGTATGCTTTGTTGTAAATAATTGAGTCGTTTTCGTGCTAACACAGGTCGACTTAATATGCTCCCTGCCCGGAGCATCAAAAGCTGATAGCATTTGCTATCAGCTTTTATTATACCAACTTTTTAAAACATGAAGTCATTTATCTATCGCAATATCTGCTCACTTATTTAATACAATTAGTATTATTTATATTTGCGTTATATTGTGGTTAGATAATCAGTCCAAACGCAATATGTTTAAAATAGGTATAAGTCAAAAGATGAGTAACCATTAAAATGTTCAACAACCTCATTACTTGGCTAATTATTTATTTTTTGTTGGGGTGTAGCTGGCTTGCCAAAGCTGATCTTTATAACGCGACGCTTGCCTATCAAAATACAAACTACCAATCAGCATTTGATGAGTTTACCCGCCTTGCAAAACTTGGCAACGCCGATGCCATGTATAATCTTGGCGTTATGTACTTGTACGGTCAAGGTGTAGATAAAAGCCAAGCTGATGCCTTT
The DNA here is from genome assembly GCF_945859825.1 of Pseudoalteromonas holothuriae. Taxonomy (GTDB): domain Bacteria; phylum Pseudomonadota; class Gammaproteobacteria; order Enterobacterales; family Alteromonadaceae; genus Pseudoalteromonas; species Pseudoalteromonas holothuriae. Next base: position 32,518 of record NZ_CAMAPC010000001.1, on the reverse strand, counting down.
GCTTGGTTTTCGTTGGCTAAAGACTTTGGTATCTCAGAAGCATCGCAAACCGCACAACTCGTATTACAACAGTCAAGCACCCCTAACAGCTTAAAAACGTTTTTAAAATCGCAAAAAGTACGTTTAAACTCAACTTATCGTTTGGGGGCTACGCCATCACTCCTAAATACAGCTCAAGATGATACTAACATTACTAAAACTCACAACGTATTACCCGAATACCCTAAAGAAGCAATGCGACAAGGCGTTGAAGGATGGGTATGGTTAGAGTTTGATGTTGATGCCAGTGGTAAAGTAACCAATATCGATATTGTCGATAGCTACCCAAAACACATTTTTACCGCCAGCTTACTCAATGCAGTAGAGAAATGGCGTTATAGTGGAGCGAAAAATAGCCACACCTTAATTTATCACTTCACAACTTACAAAGGAGAGCAATATCAAGCAACATTCGCAATCCAAAAAAAGACCTACGAAGCGCAGCTGAGACAAAATATTGATGCCGCAGAGCAAGGCGTTGCTCAAGTACAATATTACATTGCCAACTGGCTGAGCATGAAAGACTTCAATGCTTATCAGTTATTGCGCTCTCACTGGCGTTCAGAAAACCCAGCGGATGACTTATATGTTGCTGCGGCCAAAAATGGGTTAGATTTAGCACAGTATCGTATTGCCAATGTCTTGTTAAACTCACACTCCCATAAGTTGGGAACGCTTTGGCTAGAGCATGCAGCAAACTCAATGGATGTTGCCAAATATCGCCTTGCTAGCATTTTGCTACAAAAAGAGCCTCATGACACTAAACTAGCTCAAGCCATTGAGCTACTTGAGCAAGCAAGCTCACAAGGCCACCTTCGTTCTATTTTGAAGTTAGTGAGCACCCATCTTGAAATTTCCAAAGATCTTATACAAGCAAGAAAGTGGCTCGACAAAGGCTTAAACTTAGACAGCACTCATCCACACCTATTATTACTCGCTGCAAAGCTGGCAAAGTCATCACCTCAGGCTAAAGAGTTCGCACTACAATCTCTACAAGAAGCTCAGCAAAGGCGTTGGAACACACACGCCATCACCCAATTTTTAAAAGAGTTAAATCATAAGCATAACTAATACTGCAACAACACAATATCACTCTCATAATTGTTAATTCGATTGAATATCACTTTAGTGCCATCATAACTTGATAAAACTTGTAGCTCTGAAATACCTGAATACAAGTGTAATCCAATAGGTTGAATTAATTCGAGTTTACTTTCATGTGTTAAGTAACGATAAAGTATGAGTTGATGACCCCTTTTTAGGACAAAATAAACGCCATCTCGATACACGGCAGGTTGATATAATGAGAGTGATACACGCAACTGCTCAACATCAAATTGGCTATCTAATTTGTTTACTAAGTAGTCACGAACTTGGGCTTGGTAATCAGTAAAGCTAAGATTACGCTCAGCTAATACAAGTTCACGCTCAACAACACTTTGCATATATTGTTCGGAGCGACCTTGCGATAAATTAAACTGCCAACGCTGCCATGATTGCATTTGCGACAGTTTGGCTTGGTAATTTAAAACCTTTCCATCTTTAGACCAATGTAAGTTTGCGATTTGAGCAAAATTATCGATGATTTTTTTTACTTCTTTGGTAAATGCACTCACTAAAAACACCTTGTTCGATTTTGACATTACAGCCAAATAATCACCACTAGGTGACAACAGTAACAAAGCCGGTACTTCACCTAAGGGTAAAGTACCAAGAAGACTGGAAGTTGGCATAAATGCATGTTTGTGCCACAGCTCAAATTGCTGGGCATTTCTATTTTCGGCCCCCACTGATGCATAAATAAAGCTTGCCCCATCTTGTGATAGCGTAGCGATTAAATCCATCCGAGCAGGAGAGGTTAACTGTTTTTGCGCGCTCACAACTGATTCGTTTATTTCAAGCTGATAAAAATTAACTTCAGCAACCCCCTCCGTATGAGCTGAAACAGATGCCACTGCATTCACATCTAATTCTGATATCGTACCAAAACCTGAATATAATGTTTGCTTATCATGTGATTCCCATAACTCAATATTTTGCTTTGCAACAACTACCGTGCCAAGTGCTCGCCCCTGACTGATAGCTGAATAAGCTTGCTTTGAAACTCTGGTTGTCATATTTTCAGTTTGCTTCAAGTTATTCAATTCAGAAAAGTATATTCCTTGTTCTTTTGACTGATATAGTAAGCTTTGATGCTTTACCTGATAATGAGTAATATCACGAAAGGGTAACGGTTTTTTTCCTATTACGCGCATAAGTTCATCGTCAATTGAAATATGTACCGACTGCAAATATGCGCCGTATTTATCCCATGCTTTAGTAATAAAATGACCCGCCTGATACTCCAACCAAGGTGCAGAGTCCTGTGCGCTATTGCAACTATCTAATAGATTGTCTCTGGCCAAACGCCACGTCTCAACAGGGCCTTTAATATTTAACGCACGTACCTCGCAAGAAAACGGATCGGAGCGAGAATAGATGAGCCAATTACCATCACTTGACCAACTCGCTGACTCTTCACTGTAACCGCTACTTTTTATAGTATGGGTAATCTTTGTTTCTAAGTCGTACACAGCTAAATCGAATTGATCAGCACCTTCAGCAAGATAACTGTAGGCAAGGTATTTGCCATCTGATGAAAAGCGAATAAACACTTCAGCACCGGGTGATGAAGTAATTCTCGTTGCAGATAAATAGCTTTGCTGTGTTTTACTTTGCCACAGTTCAACTGCGAACTTAGTGAACACACTCACAAGTAAGCCAACCGTAAACCCTATCAAAGCAAATTGAACTCCGCGACCGCGAGATATCTCTTCAATCTGCTCAAGTAGCGTCGGCGCTTTTTCTATCTGCGCAATACACTGATAGCCCAAACGGGGCACCGTTTTTATTATTTTAGGATCGGAAGGATTATCACCGAGTAGTTTTCTAAGTTGAACCACCAACTGGCTCACTGAGTTATCGCTAACAATCGTGCCCGGCCATACAGTGTTGAGGATAACTTCACGCGTAACAACCTGCCCTTTGTTGATAATCAGTAGGCGCAATAATTCGGCATGCTTCACTTCGATGCTTCTTTTAGAGCCGCCAACTTGTACCGACAAACTGTCAAAGTCGACTAGTATCTCATTGATTAAAAAACGTTTATTTAGGTTATCAACCATCCTCGACTAAAACTTTGTATAACTATGGTTAGGCTTGTAATAAAAGCGTATTATGGTATCAATCAAAGGTAATTAGCTTGTATTTTAAGTTGAGCACAATGAAAAAAAATCTTCCCCTTACAACTGCTTCCAGCATAATCATCATTGTAAATTCAAGCTATGCAGCAGAGCAAATTCAAGCACCTAAAAACCCCCTTGAACGCATAGAAATTCGTGCCTTTAGTGACAGCGTTGTCAAGTCTCTCAGTAATAAACGCCACAATCAACAAATTTCAGATACGGTAAGCTCTGAAGACATCGGAAAATTTCCAGATAAAAATGTAGCTGAAGCTTTGCAACGACTCACGGGAGTATCACTCTCCCGGGCACAAGGTGAAGGTGAACGAATTGGTGTTAGGGGCACAACACCTGAGCAAAATAGAACGTATTTGAACGGGCAGTATCTCGCCTCTGCTGATTGGTGGATTTCAAGCCAACCAAATAGAGGATTTAATTTTACACTGTTACCCAGTGAAATTGTGTCAAGCTTAGAGGTAGTAAAAACACCTCAAGCTTCGCAAGATGAAGGATCACTTGGTGGTGCTATCAATATAAAAACACGCGATCCCTTGCTCACCCCCTCTGGTTACACAGTAGTCACAACGCAGCTTCAATACAATGATTTGAGCAATAAGGTAGACCCACAATTGTCCGCCATCTATAACTACCATAGTGACCGTGGTGATTATGCTATTTTATTCACCGCGACCAGCCGAAACCGCAGCCTAAGACGCGATGGCTTAGAATCATGGGGCTGGCATGAGCGTACTTTGTATCAAGGCCGCAATGATCATTGGTTTGCTCAACCGCAAACTGAATCAAGTAATAATCAAATGCTGTGGTTCCCTGGCGGTGGTGGCTCAGCGGTTTTTCAGCAAAAGCGCGCACTTGACGCTTTCACTATCAATACATCTTTACAGCTTACGCCGCGCCTACGCCTTAATGGTCACTTACTTTACTCTCACCTTGATGCCGACAATAATAACCAAAACTTTTTATGGCAAAGTGCTAAATCAATCGATTTAGGCGGCGCAGTAACTCATTTAGAAACAATAGATAACACTGTAACGAGTGCGACATATTTATCCACCGCGGCCCCCTTTAACACCAGCATGGAAGCCATCTGGCGAGACTCTCAGCTCAGTACGAAAAGTGTACATTTTGACTTGCTTTACGATGGTATCTACTGGTCAAACCAACTGCAAGTCGGCTTTAGTCATGGTGAAGGTGGCACGAAAGAAGATATCACCGCACAATTTTCAGCAAATACCGAGTTTTCGGTGAATACATCTCAACCGAAAAATATAATTGCCAAATATGCCATTCCGGTACATAAGGGAAGTAACTGGCTGCTGAGTGAAGCGAGAAATGACAACCAAACAGGCAAAGATAAAGCCTACTTTGTACAAGCAGACTTTACCTATGACATTCATTATAAAAAAGTAGCAGCCATTAAATTTGGTATAAAATTGAAAGATCACCAACGTGACTTTTTACGCCATCGCTCAATCGGTGGCGGGCTAGATGGGCTCGCAGGCCAGCTTGGCACCACATTAGCCAGTTATCCCGCGAAGTTTGTTGATGATTACCTCACGGGGATTGGTAATTCACAAACGCTAAAGCATTATAGCTATGCCAATATCAACGCACTTGCAATAGACTTCAATACACTTAATTTTGAACAAGTTGTTGAAAAAGCAAGTCGTTTTAATATTGCAGAACAAACGTTAGCAAGTTATGGACAACTACAATTAGCAGGTGAGCACTTCGACGCTAATATTGGTATTCGTATGGTAAAAACCTTTCAAGATTCGGGTGCATATAAACGCGTGGCTTCCCCTATCGAATCACCAGATAGCTATATGTGGTACCAAGACAACAGAAACTATACCGACATTTTACCCAGCGCCAATCTCAAAGTTGATATTAATGATGACTTAGTCGCACGCTTTGCTATGGCTAGAGTGATGTCTCGCGCACAATTTCATCACCTTATGCCCTCTACCAATTACAATGTAACACAAGCCCAAGGGCAAGGCGGTAATGCCAATTTAGACCCTTATCGTGCCGCGCAATTTGATGCCAGTATCGAGTGGTACTTTGCTGATGCAGGACTTGCTTCTATCGCAATATTTAATAAAGATGTTGAGTCTTTTATCGAGTTTGAACGCAAACTTGAGCGCCACGAAGGTATTATAATGTCGATTGACCGGCCAAATAACGGCACCGGAGGAAGTATTAGAGGTGCTGAGCTAAGTTACCAACAAGCATTGGCTTATGGCTTTGGCATCATTGCTAATTATACCTTTGTAGATGGCGAGCGTGACCATACCAATTTGAAGCTAAAAAATAATGTACCTGGTACATCAAAACATAGTACCAATCTCACGGCTTATTATGAAAATCATATAATAAGTACCCGCCTAAGTTATAACTTTCGAACTCAATTTGCCACAGGCGTGGGTGAAACTATGATGGATAGCTATGGTCAATTAGATGGTAGCCTGAGTATTAAACTAACCCATAACCTCGATGCACAGTTTGAATTTATCAATTTAACCAATGAACATGTTTACACTTATGATCGCAACGCATATGCACCAACTGGTGTGTACGCTAATGGTCGACGTTATTACGCTGGTTTAAGGTATCAGTTTTAAAGGTAGCTAATTTATATTTTTATCAAACATTTGGGCTTACTTTAAACATTTTACCCTCCAAAAATCAATGAGGTTTGTTTTACCCAAGTAAGCAAGCCAACATTTTTGGGGATATCCGCTTCATAAGCGCTTTGATTGATTTGCTTAATTTGATCTTGCTCAAACTCGTGAGTAATAGAGCCTAACCGCGATGTCATCCACACCTCTATAGAATCTGCATAATTATAAATTTCGGGCTTTGCATCTACTTCTTTATTTATAGCTTGCCAGATAGTATTTTGCATTTGGGGGGGTCGCTCTTTTACATGCTCAATCACATTTTCAACCCAAGCAGTTCCTCGACTTTCATACGCATGTAATAGCTCACTGTAAAATCGACTGCGTTGAGAATCTGATGGTAAACTGTCGGTATATAAAACATAGCCACCTTGTGAACTTTCATAGGCACTCGTGTGCTCATCAATATTGAGTTGCTGGCTAATATATGCAAACACATTATTGTCACTTTGCTTTTGGGCATTACTGAGCATAGCTATAAATGAGGCTTGCTCATTACGCTTAACCGTTTGGGCCATATCAATAATGCCTTTACTTTGCAAAAAGCTACTTTGCTGCAAATGCCCATTAATATTTTGCATATCACCCTGTGTATATTTATTGCTACTAAGCAAATCAACATACTTGTGAGTTAGTTTATTATTTTCAATTCCTTGCATAAAAAGCGGATGAAAGTCTGCCGATTTGGAATATATATGAAACTCAATATGACTAATCGACTGAGCTGGCAGAAGAAGCTTTGCTGAACTAATCGGTGCCGACTCTTCTTGCTCTGATAACTTTAGCAATGTGTCAACTGAGCTTTTGATCTCATCTTCGGACATTTTACTCATCACACTGATAAGCTCTTGCGCTTTGTCTTTCGCTTTATCACTAAATGCTCCACCCAATTCAAATGAGCGTGACAACACATCAACAAATTTATTGAGTGTCTCATCATTCATTTTATCAAGCAGGGTTAAATACTCTTTTGAAGGCGTATAGGCACGCAAAGTATCACTATCATCCTTGCTAAGCCTATCTTGGTGTTTTAAAAATGCCTCTATATCATCAACATCAGTGAGATTACCATAGCGATATTCTGGCGCTTCATTTGGGTTAGATAAATTGATAATTGCGTATTTGTGCGCCCGTGTTGCAAATTGAATTAACTTTAGATCATCTTCAATATCAGTTTGCGCTTTGTTTTTTAATGCTGTATCGAGGCTTAGTACTTCATTTTTTGATATTAAAGCGCTGGATTTACGTGTAAAAGCACTTAAATCAAGGTATTGATCAGTTTTGATTTGCATGATGATATCCTTATACATGTCATAATATTAATATCGACAGACTACTCACTTACTTGAATACTTATTGCTAATTTTTATGATTACCCTGCCTACCAAACATACAATATGAACAACAAAAAGGCTTTGTTTAGCCAGTATTTATCTTAACTTCATAAATTATGCTTGTATTAGCAAATACAAAAGGTATCGTATTGCAAAATATTAAGTCACGTTTTTAAGTAAAAAATCATGATGCGTAAATTGTTGTTACTACTGTGGTGTTTATCAGCCCCGGTCATGGCCTATCAAGTTCAACCTATGATTGTCGACCTTGCAGCACATGGTAAAAAATCCGTTGTGACATATCGTCTACAAAATCAAAGTGACAGTGCCCTACCTATAGAAATAGAAGTATTTAAGCGCACCTTTGATAAAGACCAAAAAGAAGTGTTGGTCAGCGCTGAAGAGGACTTTATTGTTTTACCGCCGCAAATTGAAGTACCTGCAAGGGGCTATCAAGTTTTCCGAGCAAAATACCTTGGCTCGCCCGAGCTAAAGCAGACACACTCATATCGCATTGTGTTTAAACAACTTCCATTACCAAATGAAGAAGAAAAGTCTGGGGTAAAAATGGTCTTCAATTTTGCAACTTTAGTCTTTGTTAGCCCTAACGGTATTCAAGCCCAACAAAAAGCAACTTTAGATTGCAGCAAGCTTGTTGATTGCAATTTAACCATTGAGAATGAAGGTGAGCGAGTATTAGACTTATCTCACTTTGAATATCGTTTCCATCAACAAGAAACGAAGGTTAGCTGGACTGAATTTCAAGCAGTCACCTCTGGGCGCTTTATCATGCCGGGGCACTCGATGATTGTTAATTTACAGCCACTACTCAATGGTAAAGTGACCAAAAGCGCAACCCTCATTAATCTTCTTGCTCCAAAGTAATATATTAATAATGACAAAAATAGGCTTTGATAATTGGCCTACTCAATTGAAGTGTGCATTGCTCATGCTTCTTTTTATGTGGGCAACGCCTTCACTTTCGAGAGTGTATACGATGGACTTTCCGGTTCGGCTAAATAATGCCGAAGTGGGGCAAGTTCCTGCCATCATTAACGGGCTGGAATTAAAGTCAGTGTCTGCGGCCTCATTCAAAAAAAACCTACAAGGTATTTTAAGTCAAAAAGTACTCACTTGGCTCTCAAATAAAGCGCAACAAGAATTAACGCCTGAAGAGTTTGAAGTACAAGGCATTTTTTTGTCGTTACAGCCTCAAGATCTCACTATTAATATGTCTTTAAGTGAAGCTGCGATGGCAACAGATAACCTGTCATATGCTCGCCAAAAACATTTTGAATTACCAAAAGGTGAAGCATATTGGGCTGTACTTAATAATTTTAATTTCGCTCATGAGCGCAGTAATAATAACCAAAGTTATAACTCTCAATTTGAGTGGCTAATTAACTCAAACGTTGGCGGTGGTGACGGTATCAACTTTAGCAGTTCAGTCTTTTGGGAAAACGGTGATAGCCAACCTAGCCAATTTTCTCGCGGTGATATTGCACTTTTTTATGACCAGCCAGACAAACCTTTAAGAATGACGCTAGGTGACACCCAAACAAGCAGCATAGGCCACCTTTTAGGCACTCAACTTGCTGGCTTTAAAATTGAAAAAGCCTACTCACAGCTACAGCCTCAGCGAAAAACAACCCCAGGAAATAGTCAGCAATTTGTTTTGCCACGCCCAGCAACACTGGAAGTATTTATCAACGAATTTCTTATTTCAAGAATAAGGCTTAAAGCTGGGCGCTACGACTTAAGTGATTTACCTTTAACTTCTGGCATCAATAACATTCATATCATTGCAACTTATGCCAATGGTGAAACACAAACATTCGACTTTACCACTCACTACAACTCAAGGTTATTGGCACAAGGAATAAGCGACTACTCACTTGCATTTGGTTATCTGTCTGCTGTCGATAATGGTCGATATCGTTATGATGATGACATGCTAATAACGGGTAATTATGAATATGGTGTAACAGATAAACTCACTCTGGGTGTTAATGGGGCCGTGCATTCGCTTGGACACATATTGGGCTCTGTAACCACTTTAAATAGCTTGTTGGGAAATATATCGCTTCGCTACTCGCAAAGCAAAGCACCACAAGCATCGGGAGATGCATACTCAATAGAAACAGAGCACAGTATATTTGGCCATGGAAACTATGGCTCACCCAATTTACGTTTAGGCTATGAAATTAGGAAAAACTTTACCAACACACCTTGGCAACAGTTCAATACTATTAGCAATACCAAACGCACATTTTTAGATTATAGTTACATTATCAATGACCACCTCGATTTCAACATTAATGCCTCCAGAGCAGTAAACAATGACAACCTAGTTACCAAAAATGTATCAAGCGAGTTTAACTTACGCTATGAAGGCATACGTTTAAGGGTTGGATATAATCATAATGCAAGTGAAGACCTGCGCATAATCAGTGAAAACCAGTTCATTTTGAATGTCACTTGGAATTACTACGACAGCCAAAATAATACGCGTTCAAGGGCACAATATAATAACCGTAGCAAAACGGCTTCCACCAGCTATACCAAAACTAACAATAACTTTATTAATGATTATGGCTATGAGTTACGCGCTGAAAAAGGCAGTGACTTTAGGCAAGAACAAATGAAGGCCAGCTACACTGGGGCATTTTTTAGAGCCGATGTTAATGCAAATAACTATACACACACAAGATTAAAAAGTGATGGCAGAGCCAGTATTAACTTATCTACCAGTGTTGGAGTGGCTGATGGCTACCTTGGCTTAGGCGCAACCACCACAACACCATTTGCGGTGGTGACCAAACATAAAACCCTAAAAAACACTGATGTGTTAGTAAATACTGACCGCTTTGGTCGCGCCAAAACTAAACCAGACGAACGCATTGGCGCATTAATTGATATCGGCTCAAGTTATACCAGCTATCAATTTAATATAGACGTACCTGATGCACCATTAGGCTATGACTGGGGACCGGGTATGTACACCATGGTCGGCGGTGCCAACACTGGCCATCATATTCAAATCGGTTCAGATCTATCTTACACAGTCATAGGTACCTTATTAGATGAACAAGGCATACCTATTGCAATGCAACGTGGATACGTGATGAAACAACAAAACGACATAACCAGTAATGAAGCACCACTTAAGCGCGCATTTTTTACTAACCGCACAGGCAGGTTTGTTATTGAAGGGGTAAGCACCGGCAACTACGTCATTAAGCTGGGCAATACTACTGGATATTTTACAGTCAAAGATGTAGAGAAACGATTTATAAGAGTCGGTACCATTGAACTCAAACAACAAGCCCTATCAAAAGGAGGCACACGCAAGTGAAGTTAAAGGTCTTTATTTTACTTTTTTTGAGTTATTGGCTGTCAACATCCGATGCATTAGCAAATCGTAACGCGTGTAATGGCAATTTTTTAGCCACATTCAACCCGTCTGAAATAATTGAAGAACAAAGTAAGCGCGTCTCAGTCTATCTACCATTAAAAGTCCAAGTTTCTGAAAACTTACTAAATTGTGCTGATGAAATCTGGGTTGAGGATGTCGATTATTACTCTTTTGTCTTTGATGGCCCCACAGACTACAAATATGCAAAACTACAGGATGCTCAATTTAAACGTATTAGAATTAGAAATGGCATAGGAAAGACGCCACTAAATAGCCGTTCTACACAAATGTGGTTACGCTTGAGACACTACAGCTTGTTTCCAGCTGGCGATTATATAGGAAGCATTAAAGTCTCTATTGTACGCAACAATAAGGTGATTGATGAACAATTTTTGGACATGACGTACTACTCAGAACCCAGAATTTCAATTTCATTAGATAACTCAAGTAAAGGTAAAGTATCTGGCAGTAGCGGACATTATCAAATTGATTTAGGAGAACTAAAAAGCAATATGCGCTTTAATTGGGGAATAAAAATACTCAGTAATAGCTCTTACGACATTGTCGTTGATTCTGAATACAACGGCTTACGTCATGAAACCGACACTCAGGCATTGATTGATTACTCTATTCGTTTCGATAACGTCAAAATTTCGTCTTCAGAGCGACTTATGCGAAGTTATAACTTTTTTTCAGGCGTCAAAAATAAGTGGTATGGGTTTGAGTTTATGTTAGGAAACGTCGAAATGATGCCTGCTGGCAATTACCAAGATAATTTATCACTTACCGTCTACCCAAGATAACTTATTAATAAAAAACAAAAAAACAAAATACAGTAAAAAATAAAAATTAAAAACAAAACAGTGGCACACCACTTGCTTTTATTTACAGCAAACGGGTAATTACACCCAACTCATTTAAACAAATAAAAACGACTTGCTGTATTTATTTAAGGGGAACGCCATGAACACATTACTAAAATCATTACTTGTTGCTTCAGCTATCACTTCAATTTCTGCCGCAGCTGCCGTTTCAAGTAGCACTGGCAACGAAGCTAAATTTTCGTTTGAAGGTACAATAGAGCCATTATGTAAAACTGACAGTGGTACAGCGAATAGTGTTACAGGGCTAAACCTTGACGCTACCCAAGAAACTCAAGATATTGGTACGCTAGATGTGTGGTGTAACACCGGAAAAAATGCGACCACAGAATATAGTTCATTAAATGGTGGTTTCTTAATTGCCAACAATACACAAAAAAGTAAAATTGCTTACACCTTAGACATAGGCACGACTACAGGTGTTGATTTAAAAAGTGGCGCTTTCAAACATTCAACAACCGAAGCTGGTACTGGCAGCACCGGTGAGACTAAAGCGACAGCTTTAAAAATCACACCACAATCAAATGGCTTAAATGACGCAGGTACTTACTCAGACACTATCACGGTAACAGTAAGCCCGAACTAAAAAGTGAATATAACAATAAAAGCGATAACGTCGCATTTGTTGTTTGTACCGATCCCCATAAAAAACGAGCGACAACAAATAGTCGCTCGTTTTTTATGATAATGCACTCAAACCAACATCTATATGAATAAATAAAAACCAGCTTTAATTAACCCATCGATAGGTTTATCTATTTATTTTTTATGACATAAATAGACTTAAACACGCATTTTACCCTGCAAATTAACTATTCCTTTAGACAAAACAACTCGTATTAGCAACCTATAAAAGCTAAACTTTAGTACTTAATAGGTTGCAAACTCAGATACACCTGCTGTAATTTAGGCTTAGGGGGAGACTATGAACACTTTAATTAAACCACTCTTTGCTACTTTGATGCTTACTTCAGGCTCTGCTGCTGCCACGATTTTAAGTACTTCTGGAAATGAAGCTAAGTTTTCATTTGAGGGGACGATTGAACCTGTTTGTAAAACCACCAGTGGTTCAACCAATGAAGTCAGTTTAAACCTTGATGCAACACAAAAAACGCAAGATATTGGTACGCTAAACGTTTGGTGTAATACTGGAGAAAATGCCACAACAGAGTATCGCTCTGCAAACGGTGGTTTTTTAATCGCTAACAACTCGCAAAAGAGTAAAATTGCATACACACTAGATATTGGTGAAGACTCAGGTATTGATTTACAAAACGGTACATACAAACACTTAAGCGCAACAGCGGCTGGTAATGGAACCACAGGAGACACCAAAGCGACGATTTTAAAAGTCACCCCGCAGTCTCAAGGCCTTGATGATGCAGGTACTTATTCAGATACGATTACAGTTATAGTGACCCCTAACTAACCCTGTTTTATGCTCTTTGTAACATCAGCGGGGCTAATTACTTAATCACCAACCAATCATGCATTGTAAAGCCGCCTAGTACCAAGCTAAGTTTATAAGCCAAAGCCTCTATATTATTGAATCGAAATTATTATCTGCTATCTTTTTTAAGTAACTCATTTTTAGAAAAGCATAAATGACTCATCCAAAAGATTACCTACTCTCCTTGCTAACTCTTTCTATATTGCTATGCCCTGTGGCGGCAACAGCTGAGCAAAACACTTCTCTTTTTGAGTTGTCTCTGGAAGACCTACTAAATATGCAAGTTATTACGGCTTCAAAACAGGAAGAGTCTCTTCGTGATACAAATGTCAGTATTTCGGTGATCTCTCGTCAACAAATAGAACAATTCGGTGCTCATCGGCTCTATGAAATACTTGAACGAGTAGTATCAGTAAACAGTAACTATGGAGTATTAACCGCAATAGCGACACGAGGAAGCAAACCTTGGACTGGCATACTACAGCACTTAGGACTAATAAATGGCAGGCCGTTTGGTAATTTAACCGGTGTGCATAGTTTATATACCTCCATCCCAATTTCATCTATTGAGCGAATTGAGTACATTCGCGGACCGGGATCTGTACTATACGGAACCAATGCCTACCAAGGCGTATTTAATATTATTACCCGAAAACCACAATCTGATGGCTTAGAGGCATATCAAAGTGCAACGTACGGCAGTTTTGGTACACAAATAGTCGAAGGCAGTTACTTATACAAAAAAGACGATTTTAATGCTGCTTTGCATTTACTTTATACCGATGTTGATGGGTGGGATGCAAAAACATTAGACCCAACTACCCAAACAACATTTAGCAAAAAAGCGTTCCAAACAGAAAAAACACTTCATTTAGACCTAAATTATAAAGCGCTGTCTCTTTCACACTTTAGAAGCCTACAAGACAGGTTTGCTAACTTTTGGGATGCACCACAGGAGCGCTACCTACCTTGGTCAAAACGCCATCCATCAACACTAACAAATTTAAGCTATAAACATCGTTTTGATAATCGCTGGCAGCTTGATAGTCATTACACCAATATTGATAAGGTTATGGAATGGAGCAGTAACGGCTTAGCTGACAGCTTTACTAGGATTAAATCGCCATTAAATATTCGACTTTTAGAGCTAAACCTAAGCGGTGATTTATCTGAGCAAACCACCCTACTTATTGGCGCAACCTACGAGCACCGTCGTGTTTACAAAGCCTCAACAGTACCTGATGCTAAAGAGCGTTACGCTAGTATTTATGGGCAAATCAAATATGCGTTCACGCCTGACTTGAGTATTGAATTAGGCGGGCAATATGTAACTTCAATAGCACTGGCGAATAACATTGATAACCAAAATGACTTTATTCCACGGCTGGGGCTTATATATCATATCAATGATTTATGGACTTTTAAGCTTCGGCACGCAAAAGCTTTTCGTCATCCATCATCTGGTGAGCGCACAATCGAAACACCAGGTATTCAAAAAGGCACTCCAGATTTAAACTCTGAGACTATCAATACCACAGAAGCCCAGCTTTTTTATCAAACAGGCAATAAACTATTTACGACCACAGTATATACAAGCAAAGAACAAGATCTTATTTTACTCAAACCTTCAGCGGATCCTAATTTTGCTTTAGAAAACAAGAATAGTGGGGAGATTTCATCCTATGGAATTGAGCTAGAATACAAACATCAACTCACCTCAAATTGGTACACTGAGCTCTCTGCAGCCCATCAGCGTAATAAAGACGATATAGGTAATCATAATATCAATCTGTCACCTAACAACAGTATTAAGGTTGGTCTCGCATATGACAACATGCAGTGGCGTGTCGGTGCTTATTTATTAAGTAACTCAAAATATCACGATAATATTTTGTTTGACCCCAACAGAGAACTTGTTAACCCCGCAGCCACAGGCTACGACTGGCTTACGCTTAAACTAAGTCGCCAATTTAGTGTTAATCGTGATAACACTCTCACATTATCACTTGAACTCAAAAATTTGTTGGATGAAACAGTATATCAACCCAATGATACTCCTGTATTTTATCCTTTAAACACACTGCCTGCCCGTGAAGGTCTCAGCGCATTTTTATCTGTGAGCTATCAGTATTGACTATAAAGCATTGTATTATATAACCGCTGCTTTTATCGCTTGATAAAAAGAATATATATTAAGCAAGCTCATAAAGCCAAGAGTACTAATAGCAAAAAGAGTGCCTTATCCTACTTTTTCGGCTAGTTTTTTGCTTACAAAAGCTCGAATAATTTCAATATTATCGCCTTTGGAGCCTATAGGTACTATCAAAGCTAAAACTCTATCAACAAAGATATATAATGTCCCTGAGTTTTCCTCAAGTGAGTCTACAGCTTTCCAATCATAAAATGTCTTAGCCAGCGGGCTCTTTTCGTAAATTCCATCCTCTTTAAATTCAATTGTTTTTTCGCCGAGGATTAAACCATCAGCAAAAGGGACCGCCTGATTAATTAGCTTATTTTGATTATACAAAAAGGCTCCAATTAGGATCACAAAGGGTGTTGCAGTTACAATTATCAACGTAAAACCTATACGCATCATTTTAATTGCAGGCAATTGCAAAACAAAATAAAAAACAACCACAAGAACAAGCCAAACAAGTAAATTTTTAACCCACATTGTTTTTTGTTTAGCATGCTCTTTTTGAACTCGACCCAACAAAAACCGATTGTAGTCTAAATAATCCTGCTTACTTAATTTGGTTATGATTTTCATATTCACCTCTGAAAGTTATACGATACAAGCAATTAACCACCCTACTTAGGGTTATTAATATTGCAAAAAATTAAATGGCCACTTTGTTAGACTACTGAATATCAAGCATTGCGCATAGTACTTAAATTCAATACTATGATCCAAAATTGTACCTAATAAAGAACTTCATATGCATAAAAAGTCAAATATTTTCGGCACGATTGCCTCATTTACGACCATTGTCGTAGTCTTATTATTTGCGGCTAGTTCATGCACTAACCCAAGCACACCAGCAGGTCATGAAGGTTATATATATGAGCAACCTAGATTTATAGGCTCTGGTGGGTATCAAGGAAGCTTAGTTGGACCAAGTAACTATGGCTTTTCACTACTTCGTAATCAAGTCGTTAATATTGATATGCGACCCAATACTTATACTGAACGTTTTAGCATACTTGCTAACGATGACTTAAATATTAGCTTCGACTTTCACGCCGTACTTGCCATAAAACAGGTACTATCAAACAAGTCGTAGAAAATTATGGTGCTGAAAACTGGTATAAGCGATATGTGCGTGAAACGTTTAGAACTTATGTGCGCGATGAAGTACAAAAATTTGACAGCCGAGCTTTAAAAGCCAAACGCGAAGCTATTGCAACTCAAGTAACCAAACGTTTAAAAAACTATCTCAACACTACACCATTTAATATTAAACAAGTAGTGATTGGCAATATAAACTACCCCAGCATTGTTGCTGAAGCCGTCGAAAAAAAACTCGCTGCACACCAACTCCTTGCGGAAAAAGAAACGCAAAAAGCCATTGCTAAAAAAGATGCCGAGATCCGTATTGAAGAAGCCAAAGGCATAGCTGAGGCACAAAAAATAATTAACGCTACACTCACACCCAATTACTTGCAACATGAAGCTATCAATGCCCAACTAAAAATGGCTGAGTCACCCAACCATACTACTGTTTATATTCCTGTTGGCACAAATGGTATTCCGCTGGTAAAAGGCACTAAATGATAAGGTAGATTCGGCCGTGCTTATCTTTTAGGTATGAATTGTTTCAAATCAAAGGACTGAGGCTAATTATTTTATGCCTCACCTCATTGATGATAGGCACATTGCAATTAACTTGCTTGAGCACTTTTCAAATTTGCATGCCTAGGTGGTTTAATACCTGCTTTGTGAAAACATGATTATTCTAGAGGGCTAAATAGCTCATGTAGAATAACGACATACTGAAGTTTCGCTTCGTTATTATACCGTTTATCTATCGCACTATAAGCGCATTTATTTAATGCAATTGGTATAAAAAATCAGACTAAACTTAAAGAGGGGGATTTATATCTCCCTCTTTATGCTTAACAAACATAAAATGTTAAATAGATACCACAACTTTACCCATGGCTTGGCCACTTGCAAGGTAATCATGTGCTTTGCCAACATCTTGTAAGTCAAAATGTTGCTCATCTACAACTGGGGTTAAATGCCCCGCATCAACAATGCTTGCCAGTTTTGCCAATATTTCACCATGCTGCTCACGTTTATGATTATGTAACATGGGGATCAACATAAACACAACATGTAATGATAACCCTTTAAAATGTGCAGTGGTAAGGTCTATTTCAGCCATAGAAACCGTCGTAGAAACTTGCCCATTTAATGCTGCTGCTTCAAAAGAGTTCAGCAGATTAGCTGCACCGATAGAATCGTAAACCACATCAAATCCTACGCCATGAGTATGCTGCGCAACATAATCAGCAACCGTTTGTGTTTTGTAATTAATACCTGTCGCACCGAGTTTTTCAATCAATGCAAGCTGCTTATTGCCACCTCCTGTAGCAAAAACATCACTACCAAAGTATTTGGCAAGTTGTAGCGCAATGTGCCCCACGCCACCAGCACCACCATGAACCAATACTTTATGACCTTGGTTAACACCCGCTCGCACTAACCCTTCATAAGCAGTAATACCAACCAAAGGTATTGCCGCGGCTTCGCGCATAGATAAGGTTTTAGGTTTATGCGCCACTAGTTTTGCATCAGCCAACATATACTCAGCTAATGCGCCTGGTAAATCAGCTAATCCGCCCGCGCATCCATAAACTTCATCTCCTACAGCAAACCCCGTCACATTTTCACCTACTGATTCAACAGTTCCGGCAAAATCCATCCCTAATATGCCAGGCAAAGAAGGAGATAATGGCGCTAAATCTTCGCCCATTTGACGGATCATCGTATCAACAGTATTCACACTTGTCGCAACGACTTTAACCAAAATATGTCCTGATTTAACGTTTGGTTTTGAGACTTGAGCTGCTTCAAATACGTTACTGTCGCCAAATGCATTAATGACCATTGCTTTCATTATGATGTCCTCTGTCTATTTGAGAAAGGATAGTATATGTACAAAACATATACTTGATAATACACTCGGATACTGAATCAGTTTTTACTTTTCATTAATAATAGGTAACAGCTCATGAATAACGAGCATTTGCGGCTTTTTGTGAGAGTGGCAGTCACTCATAATATCAGTATGGCGGGTAATGAATTAGGCTTATCACCGCCAGTTGCCAGTATGCACATAAATAAACTCGAAGAAACGCTCGGTGTAAAACTAATACACCGAACTACCAGAAAAGTGTCACTTACAGAGGAAGGGCGTGCATTTTTACCGCACGCTGAAGAAGTGCTCAATGCGTTAGATAGCGCCAAAGCCTCTATCGGAGCAGGCAGCTTTACACCCCAAGGTACTATTCGGGTTGCAGCGCCTTCGTCATTTGCCCGAATGCATATCGTGCCTGCTTTAAAATCGTTTTTAGCACAATACCCTCAGTTGAAAGTTGACTTACGACAAAGTGACAGCATGATTGATATGGTAGAAGGTGGCTTTGATATTGCCATCAGAAACGCTTCACTCAATGACTCAACCTTAGTTGCGCGCAAGCTCACACATGACCACCGTATTATTTGTGCATCACCCGAGTATATTAAAAAACATGGTGAACCGCGCACACCTCAAGATTTACTTAACCATCAATGTATCAACTTAATTGGTATTGATAGCTGGGTATTTAATACCCCAGAT
The DNA here is from genome assembly GCF_945859825.1 of Pseudoalteromonas holothuriae. GTDB lineage: Bacteria > Pseudomonadota > Gammaproteobacteria > Enterobacterales > Alteromonadaceae > Pseudoalteromonas > Pseudoalteromonas holothuriae. The sequence goes on along the minus strand of NZ_CAMAPC010000001.1, from coordinate 13,633 downwards.
GGCATAAAGAAAATCAAAGGCAAAGGGGCAATACGAATAGATAATGGAGAGTCAACACGCGATGCATGTATTGATGGCGCAGGGTTAACTTTGTGTTCTATTTGGTGTGCTTATAAGGCTTTAAAAAAAGGAAAGCTCGTTCAGGTACTCAAAGACTATCCGGTAGAGTCAGATACTGCAATTTGGGCGGTTTACCCAAGCTCTCATTTATTAGCCCCTAAAGTTCGCGCTTTTATCGACTATTTTAAAGCCTACTACGGCGATATACCCTATTGGGAAAATTAACGCCCTAGGATTACTGCAAGATTTAAACTATCACAGCCTTCAGTTTTTTAAAAACAAGCGATATATCTCGTTATATCGCTTATAAATATACTCACTAACATTGCCGGTATTTACCGAACGAAAAAGGAGTCTCTAAGGTTAATTATGAGTAAGACGATAACGACCATTAGTGCGTATGTATATCAATGATTCTTTACTCAATGCCACGTTATGCTTGAACTTTCCTACTGAGTCAAAGTAACTACCCGTACTGAGCTGCTGAATATCACGACTCTCAGACGACTCATATTTAACGCTGCCCTTAATGACAACAGCTCGAAACTCTTGCGCATCAACCTGTAAAGTGCCATTAAATCCTGCTGATAACTTAAGCAAAGCTCCGCCTAATTGTCCCTGTTCAGAGCTTCCCCACAGTGGCGTTATTTTAGCTCCTTTTGCCACCTCCATAAACGTGGCATCACTGGCATTTAACCACGTTAAATTACCATAATGAATATTAAGCGGACTTTGTCCATTATCAAACGACTCAGCGCTGGGTTTCACTAAATATGGGCCGCTATCAATTTCGAGATAAATGAGGTTTGATTGACCAGAGGCCGCGGTAATATGGTTTTCACCAGCAGGTTGTGTCCAAAATGATCCCTGAGGCATCCACATCTCTTTAGCCGCTGGGTCATCATTATGTAATAAACCATCAATCACAATCCCTCTATAAGAAATATTATGAATATGAGGTGGCGATGAAAAACCTTGTTTGAAATTAACCAGCATACCTGTTGCCACATTTTTGCTACGATCACCCCAAAGCTCAGCAGCCCTGGGGCTTTTGTCACCGCGTAGTGGGTTTAAATACCCCCATTTTATATTTTCAGCTAAAACCACATTAGACCTTGCTGCCTTCGCACTCGCTGATAACACCGTCATACCATTTAACAATATTAATAGATAAGTAAAACAACTTAACTTGTTCACAATATAACCTCTTAAATTTATTCAATAGTGCGTTAATTTGTATAGATTATTCATACAGTCATTAACATAGCAGTCTCGTTATACATCAAAAAAAATCAGGGTAATTGGCGTAAAGTTCCTTAATAATCACATTTTTTATATCTGCAACCGCATTACAAAATGCAATATTAATGCTAGAACGCAACTTTGCTGAGTGTGCAAAATTTACAATATTTTCTTCATTCAGCTTGTTACCTTTTCGTGTATCGCTTTTTAAACTCAAAATTACTCGTAGCATGCAAATGCATGCAGGCTTACTGGATAAGCGTTTCGATTACACCTGCAATATCAGCAATTTTAGTTACATTGAGCGCATCTTGATGAGGCGACGCAAATTCACCAATATCATTATCAAAATATAGACCCGATGCATGAGCAAATTCCTCAGACAATGCCGCCTTAACCAATATATCCGCGCCTACTTGTAAGTCAGTGCCAGCAACACCATAAGCTTGTTCAACCATTTTACTACCTAGAAATGATTTTGGGTTTAACGCTACAATCACCGGCCCCTGCTCATTAATAGATAAAGCCATATGACGTGACCACATCGTTAAGGCCAATTTGCTCTTTGCATAAACGCTACTGTCAGACAATACACTGGGTTTTGTCAGCTCCAGTGGACTAACTGACGACTGAGCTGCTGAAGACACGTTAATAATACGCCCAGTATTGCCTAACAGAACCAGAAGTTGGTGAGCTAGAATATATGGGGAAATGGTATTAACCACAAACCGAACATCAAGCCCCTCTGCAGATACCGTTTCTGGTACAACAAATACACCCGCATTGTTAATAATTACATCTAGACTTTTGTGATCTTGTTTTATTTTCAAGGCCAGTGCTTTAGTTTGTTTTAGGCTTGATAAATCAGCTTTGTAAGTAAAAATATGTTCTGGTTTGGTAAATTCGATGAGTTGCTTTTTTGCCTTATCTAGTTTTGTATCATTGCGACCATGTAGCAATACGGTGTGGCCTAATTTTACCAATGACACTGCTGTTGCAAAGCCAATTCCATCGGTAGACCCTGTTATTAGAATCGTTTTATTCATTGTTTAAGCGCCTTATTGACTCAATCGGTATTAAGTAACTTATTACTCAAGTTACTCCTTACATTAACTTAGCAGTACAGTGACATTTCGTTTTCCCAGTTCGGTCAGTTAATGTCTTGCACATTCATCACCAACTCATTCCAGTTGCGTTGATTTTTAATATCATGCTCCAATCCTTGTTCATCAGCCACTGTAAACCTTTTGATGGCGGGCGTTTTACTTGTGGCTTGATAAAGCCAATATGCTTCCGATCTAAGTGCCTCATCAATTGGCTTATCTATGGATTCATATACCGCTTGCTTACACGCATTAATCGCCTCCGCAGGAAATTGTGCAATCCGTTTAGCAAGTGTAGCGACATACTCACCAATCTCATCGGGGTCAAGTGCTTTATTAATCGTGCCATAGGCTTGCGCCTCATCAGCATCAAAATCTTGTGCGCTTAATATAATCTCAAGTGCACGACCCAACCCTGTTTGACGAGCCATACGCGATGCCCCTCCGCCACAAGGTAAGATACCCATTGCCACTTCCATTTGCATAAATTTAAATTTGCCACGCGCAGCAAACCGCATATCTAAAGCAAGCGCTAACTCATGACCACCTCCACGCGCAAAACCTTCAAGCTTTGCAATGGTTGCCTGAGGTACTTTACTTATACGTTCACACACCGATTGCAAGTCTAGCAACTGAGCTTCTTCTCGAGACACCACTTCGGTGGACATATCTTTTAATAGCTCGGTATCATAATGACATACCCATATTTCAGGGTTAGCAGATTGAAATACCACCACCTTGGTATTGCAGTCGCGCTCTAACCTCATAGCCAAAGCATTTAAGTCGGCTAACATTTTTTGACCTAGTACGTTTACAGTCCCGAAATCAAAAGTAACGGTCAATACGCCTTGATGCTGCTGCGTTGTAAATGTCTGAAAACCTGAATATTTCATAATACGATTCCTGTGACTGCATGTATTAAATCACGCATGATATTTTGCGAATTTTTAAGTTATGTACTGTTAGAGAACATGCTAGAGCATTTTTATTTATTTGATAATATAGATAAATACTCAATCAGTTTTAACTTTTCATTAATAGTAGTTTGGTAAGTTATGAGAATAGCTTGGCGGAGCTCATATAACCTTGCTTAATTAAGTGAACTATTTTTATGCAGTGAAACCTTGTCTATAACAAGGCCGTATTTTGCTATTTAGTTGTTCTAAACAGGAGCTTTAAACGCAGCAAGCGTCAAGCTTAGCCCCTGAAAGTGATTACGTATTATTGCAGATTGTTAGCACTGCCCTGTTTGCAAATATATGGACTTTTAGACACAACCCCCTGACTTTTGAACATATCGCATTAGCAACACCTAAACTAAACTGGCTGTACTGAACAACAACCTAAAAGGACGACACCATGTCATTCACACATTTATTAACCAAGCCTGTCAAAAAAATTATCGCTATTTTGGTCATTAGTTTTAGTGCATTCGCAAATGCTGGCGCTGACACAGATACAGATGAAAATGGCGTCACCCTCGCAGGACATGATGCGGTTGCTTATTTTACTGAAAATAAACCAGTAGTAGGCTCTACAAAGTTTACTGCTGTTTATAATGATGCTATTTATCGCTTCAGTAGCGCTAAAAACCGTGACATGTTTAATGCAGAACCCTCTAAATATGCACCGCAATATGGTGGCTTTTGTGCCTACGGCATGACTTTTGGTAAAAAGTTTGAAATCGATGGTAAAGCATTTGAAGTCGTTGACGGAAAATTATACGTAAACAAAAATTTAAGTGTTTACGAAGCATGGAAAAAAGACGTGCCAACTCATATCACACAAGCCAATGAGCAATGGCCTACGGTAGAAAATGTTGCAGCAGGTAAATTGTAAATCAACTTGCATCAAATGCCATCTATTAGATGGCATTTCTAAAATATTTCAATACCTTAATTGTATTATCAATGCATCGTAATTAATCTCAGGTTTAGATAAAGATTTTAAAATAGTAAATACTTAATAACTCAAATCATTTATCACCCAATGGTGATACTTCGTGCAACATCAAAGCGCTTTTATACAGTAATAGCTGGTTGTTCAGGGGAGGAACAGTCAAAACAACGCAAATAAAGAGTAAAGTAGCTTAATTGGGCAAATTCGCTTATTCAGAGCTGAAGTTAATTATAGCGAATGTGCGCGAGCAGCCCCTGGTGGCTCTCCCAGAGTATTACGATAAGCTTTGCGAAATGCCGCTTCTGACTCATAACCACTTTGATGTGCAATTTGAGCAACAGATAACTGAGTCGTTTTTAACAGGTGCCTCGCTTGTGTCATTCGCCATTGCGTTAAATATTTCATTGGCGTTAACCCTACCGTTTTACTAAACATATCGGCAAAAGCTGAGCGACTCATAAACGCTTCTTCAGCTAAACGCTCAAGCGTCCAAGGTAACTCTGGCTGTTGATGGATTGCATTTAGCACTTTACCTAACTTAGAGTTAAATAAAGCACCCAATAAACCTTTATCTAATCCCCCCATCTGCATTTGCTGGCGAAGTACTTCAATAAAAATTAAAAAAGCCATTTGATCTATCACGGTATAAAAGCCTGGATGTTCATGCTTTAACTCATTCAACACTTGCTTGATTAAAAGCGCAATACGTTTACCTGAGCGCTCTGTATCAGCTTTTATTACAACCACTTGTGGCAATGAGGCTAATACAGGAAACAATACTGGATTTCGAAATTCAAAAAAGCCGCAAACCATATTGGTCACATCCCCCTCATTGCTCATCGGCGCATTTACTTGCTCAAGTGCCGGCTTGGTTTTTGAATTTGATATAACATGATGTGCGTCACTGGGAAAAATCACCAGATCATGCGAGGTTAGCTGCAGAGGCGCTTGCCCGTCAAAATGAAGCCAAGCATACCCAGAACCCACCAAGTGAAATGGAATACGCTTGCTGCCCCCGGTATCAACCGCCCAAGTACCACAAAAGTCAGCATTAACATAAACTTCAGCTTTTAAATCTAGCCTGCGAAGCAGCACGCTAAGCGGATCTGGATCGTTCAAATAAATATTAGGACTTTTTGACATCGTTTTATATGCACGCTCGCAGGGCTTATTTTCCCTCAGTATACTTAGTTTTGTGCAAACAAAAATGCCGTTAATTATAAAAATCACCAATTTTTACCACTCATTTGCAATAAAAACTAAAGCTCATATTTGGTGTTCTACATAACTAAATTAGGGGGGAAGTAATTTAACAAGTTTTGTTCATGCTTTGCAAAGTTATAATAGCGCGCATATGCAGTGGCATTTTTACTTATATTCTTTTGCTGTGGCTAATCCAGAACAAGCGATAGAAGTAACTAACAAGAACTTTTTAAACATAAACTTATTCATTTTAAGTTTTTATTAGCGATCAATAGACAATTTACATGATTGTCCAAAATATAGTTCGTTCAAAGTTTTCAGTTTGAATACCCATGTTTATTTTTTGTTTTTAGTCGCACTTCAGCAAACTAAACAGTGATTATTGGAATGCTTATAGTTTGGATAAAAATTGTGGGACCCCCTCAGAAACTGACCTGCTATTAACGGAACACCACGTCACCCTGAACACTACACCACGTCATCCTGACGAAGGTCAGGATCTTGTTAAACACCACTTTAGTAGTAGCAGTCACCTAACCTCTCCCTCATAATTATTATAAAAAAGTGTTCATAAATAAGTTATGAAGCAAGCAACTTGAGTCCGTTGTTTTTTTACCAATCACCTGCTGATGAATTAAGCGAACAATGGCACCAATGGTTGCAAAAGTGGCACGCGGCGATAAGCAATATAGGCGTTAACACTGAAGTTAGTAAAAAAATGAAGTGTGTTAATCCGGGCAGGTGGCGTATCTCATTATAGTTGTTCATCATAACCATCAATAAAGCATTCCTTCAGCCAATAAAAAAGCAGAGGAACTTGTTATCGTTCACTCTGCTTTTCAATTACGTCAAATCCCCGATTAAAAATCTTTCGGTGCTGGTGGTACCGTTAGTTTCTTTTTCGGTTTTTGCTTTAATTCTTGAAGCAACTCTTCCACTGCACGCTCAATTGAAGGATCTTTACCTTTGAAAATTAACTCAGGACGGTCAATAACTTCAATATCAGGTGTAACACCTTCATTCTCAATAATCCAGTTACCGTCATTATCTAAAATTCTAAAGGTAGCCGCTATCACCTGCCCCCCGTCTACTAAACTAGGATTACCAGAGATACCAATAAGTCCACCCCACGTACGTGTACCAATAAGTTTACCTAAGCCCGCTTGACGGAAGTAATACGGTAGTGCATCACCACCTGAGCTTGAGTAACCATTTATTAGCATAGCCTTAGGGCCATCATGCGCTAATTGTGGTGTTTTCGTTGGCTCGACACCACGACGTTTCCAATAATTAAGTGGCTTACGTGCTAACCAGGTCAACATATGTTCAGGAATAAAACCACCACCATTGTAACGATCGTCGATGATCATGGCATCTTTTGTGGTTTGTGGCATAAACTTCTTAAATAACTCTCTATGCCCTGCTGCATGTGTATTTGGTAAATGAACATAACCAATGCGACCATTAGACAACTTGTCAACATAATCCATGCGAGATTGAACCCATTTCAAGTAACGTAAGCCTGTTTCACTTGCAACCGGTTTAACCGTAACTTTCCATGTATTTTTATCGTTTGGCGATTCACTAAGCAATAACTCAATAGCCTGTTTTTGCGTATTTTCTAATAACTCGTAAAAGTTACTCACGCCTTTAGTTGACTGACCCTGCACGGCAATAATATAGTCACCCTCGTTGGCTTTTACACCGGGTTCATCAAGTGGAGATCGGAAACTTTCATGCCAGCTTTCACCATCAAAAATTTCCTCTATCTTAACATAGCCTGACTTATGCTTAGAAATTTCGGCGCCAAGTAAGCCATGATTTTTTCGTTCAGCTTTCGGGTTATCTCCAGATTGCACATAAATATGGCCAGCGTTAAGCTCACCTGCAAGTTCACTTAATACATAATCCATATCGCTACGGTGAACTACAGCATCCGCTAACGGTTGATAACGTGTTTTAATTTCATCCCAATCTTGACCGTGATGGTTTTCATCGTAAAACCAATCTCTTAACGTGCGCCAGCCCTCTGCATACATTTGCTTCCATTCTGCTTTTGGTGAAATTTTCAACGTCATTTGCGATAAATCGAGTTTTGACTTATCCAGCTTTTGATTCGCTTTAGGTTCTACCACACTGTAGTTGTCACCTGACTTCACTAACAAATGCTCGGCGTTGGCAGAAAGTGCATACCTTGATACTTTTTCAGCCACAGTTTCTATTTTGCCATCGCGGCCATTGCCAACAAGCTTTAATATGCCGTCAGACATTACAAGCACACCATCTTTTACGCCGCTTAAGCCGGAGTAATTGCCCGCTTTTGCATTTAATACTTCCACTCTTTGCATGAAATTTTTTGGATCAAGTTGGGTAGAGGTATCGGCTTTGTTTTCATCTTCCTTCTTATCGTCTTCATCTTGAGCTATTGCCACCTCATCACTTTTGAAGCGATTAATCGCCAACACGTCATTATTGACTGCGACCGCAAAAATTCTGGTGGAGTCTGAATATAAATAGTCAAACTCATAACTTGAGAAAGTCATATTAAAGTCACGCTGAGACGTAAAGTATAGATAATGACCATCAGGTGAAAACGTTGGGTTTTGCTCTGAGGTCATTTCATCAGTTAAGCGTATTTTCTTTTTACTTTTCAGGTTGTAATGCCACAAAGAACCATAGCGGTTTTCATTGTTCTTAAGATAAACAATATCTTCACTATTCGGTGACCACGTATAGGTTGTCAGGTTGTCATCATTAAAGCGAGCAACGTCTATCTTAGTTTGCTTAGCACTATTGATATCTAATACCCAAAGGTTGTGGTTTTTATCTGCAAACAATAGGCTCTTGTTGTCTGGCGACCAAATTGGCGTGAAGCGCCAAATGGTGCCATTTTTTGTAAGCTGCTTAACTTTATTGTTAGCTGAACGATCTTTTAGGTAAATTTCATATTCACCCGTTTTATCACTCATGTAAGCAATATATCGGCCATTAGGTGACCAGCTAGCATCAATTTCTCGACTTTCAGGTGTATGTGACAAGTTACGAGTAACACCGTCTTTTTTAGGAACAGAAAACAGCTCTCCACGCGCAGTAAACAATGCTCGTTTACCACTATTATCAATACTCATAGAATCTATAAATTTACTTACGTTCTTGCTGTAAGCTTCAGTATATTGGCGCACACCTGAAACGTTGATAGATAGTTTTGTCGATTTATTACTTTTTGGATCAAAACGATATAGATAACCGCCATTTTCATAAACAACGGCTTCAGGGCCTGCTGATGGCCACAATACATCGTACTTATCATGATTCGTAAGTTTCTTTGGCTCTTTACCTTTTCTGTACTGGTACAGGTTTAATGTAAACTCTCGATCTGAAACAAAGTAGATATCATCATTAACCACAGTAGGCTGTTGGTCTGTTGCGCGATGAGTAGTAAGTTGTTCTGAAGTATTATCTTCTAAATCATATACCCATACGTCTTGTGCACGGCCACCACGGCTTCTTTTCCATGTACGAAACTCACGATCAATCGGCGTATATATAAACTTTTTACCATCTGCTGACAGCATACCTCCGCCAGTTTCAGGTATGGCTAGCGGTTGCTCTTCACCGCCATTAACAGATATCTTGTATGGACGCCCCATACGTTCACCCCAAGGCAAACGATTGGCACGAAATACAATATGCTCACCGTCTGGTGTCCAATCAAGTACTCGATAATCAAAGCCGCCTCTTGGAGGCATTGGTCCTACATCATTGTAATAAGTTAATTGCTTAAGTCCTGAGCCATCTGAATTCATCACATAAACTTGGCGACTGCCATTGTATTGAGCAGAAAAGGCTATTTTCTTGCCATCTGGCGAAAACTTTGGAAATGCTTCGTAACCAATATGATCCGTCAATCGCTGACTCTGGCCTGTTTTGTGATTAGCAATATAAATATCCCCTGCATAAACAAAGGTTACATTATCTTTGTGAATATCAGCGAATCGCAGAAGACGAGTATCGTCAGTTTGGTAAGCGCTTGAAATAAATGAACTACATGCCGCAACAACAGCTGCTAATTTGTATAACCTCATACCATTCCATTTTTGTTATTTTGACACAATTACATTAAATGGTTTCGATTGCAGATTCAAACAGTTAACTGTAATTAAACGTGTATGTATTTTAATGTGCCTGTAAACTTATGTGGAAAGATTTTAATGTTAGATATTTAAGCAGTGTTAGAGGGCTGTAATTTTTATTGTTTGCTTGAGTTTACAACGCCATCAAAATTCATAGTGCTAGTTTCTATCTCAATTTTATGGTGTAACCCCCCGTTATTGACTGAACACCACGTCATCCTGACGAAGATCAGGATCTTGTTAAACGCCACTTTCAAAGTAGCAGTCACCTAACCTCCCCCTTACATTATGATAAAAGAGTGCCTTTATTGTGTGCTACTTTTCAATAAGCACTTTTGACATGTAAACAAGCTATAACCGTCGCTAAAAAGTAGCTTCTGTCAAAATTAGACAAAACAGGCTGTAATAATGTTATTGGACACCCCTGAAAAACTGGCTATATACAACAATCAATAACAAATGGAATTAGTTATTAAATCAAGGGTTCTAACTTGAATGGCTATCCTTTTTACTTCCTACAGTTATAATCCCCCTTTATCGCTGTACTTAGCCGTTAATTTGGAACACCCCATGAAAAAGCTCTCTAAAGTTCAACAAAAACAACAAGCACTAGTGCTAAGCGTTGCCGATATGCTCGAAGAGCAAGCACGTAGTGAGCTATCTGGTATGCTGCAGTGTTGGTATGATGTGGAATATCACCTGTTTCCGAGCTCTCTACTGCTGTGTTTTCAGTTTGAAGATGAACAAACACTCGAAGCAGCAAAACCTGATCTACTCAAATGGCAAAAGCGATTAAGTGCTGCAATGCTGAAAAAAGGTGTAATTTTAAAAGATATGCGTAAGCACTTAACATTTACTCTACTTGGACCAGATGATTAAGCTGTTGTAAGTTGAATAAGGTATGCAACGTCACCTGCCACCCGACAATGCTTTACAAAATACCATGTTGGAAGGCGCCTTCGGCTTTTCCAACCTACAAATCAAGTGTTAGGCTCTTTACACACCAGTTGTGTGAATAAACGCCCTGCTCCACAGCTTTATGAAAACTCGAATACGGCCAATCTATTACACGATTAACCAAGCCATGTTTCATTGGGTTATAATGTACGTAATTCACATGGTGCCAAATGCCCCGCTCACCATATCGTCTGCGCGTATTGTCAATTCATTCTGTTTTGGGTAACGATTTAGAGAAGCGCTTTTTGATCTCACGCCAACGGTTGGAATAATCATCATCTCCCTCAGATAAGGTCAATACCGCGTGCAGGTGGTCGGGCAACACCACCCACGCATCAATAAAAAACGGCTGCCGTTGCTTCACCCAGCGCACCGACTCGCGTAATAAATTGATATGCTTAACCAACAAAGCGCCGTTACGATTTAACAAATTCACCGTGAAAAAATACGTGCCGCCGCCCACATAATTACGCCGATACCGCATACCACCTCCTTGTGATTGCATTTAATAATTGTATTGTAGGTCGGCATAAGCGAAGCGCCATCCGATATCCGCGCAAAAGAATCCCTTGGCAATGGTTAGACTGGCTCACTTTACCTTGCGTAAAAATAGCGTAATCGCTTCGCTCAAGTCACTAACTTTTACACTTTTGACGTCAACTATTTTTCGGGAGGATTACCACCAAACCTACAGGTTTGCACCCAATGATTATGTCACCATCTCTCGAATTGAGAAATGTGATCTGTACAGAGGCATTGTTGAAACGCACAGTGGCAGCGTTTATGTACTTCAGGGGGTGGGAACAGATGCTGCCATTGATTTTCGTGATTTTGAATTATTACGAATGGGGTACAGCCCGCAGCAAATTTCAAATTTTAACTCGGCTGATATTTCAACTTGGCATTAATATTTTCAGTTAAGGAGCTGCTAGGCCCTTTCTGCACTAAATGAGTTAGCAATTATATAGCTTTTACCGATTTCAAAGGACTTGAGAGAGGGATACTCTTTGAACTCATTGCCATTCCACTTTTTAGGATTTCCAGTCGAAATTACGCTGAGTTCTATCGGATATTCCTTAAGTTTCACAACTAACTCTTCCATAACTGGTTTTGGAAAATTTCCTAGTTTGCCACTAGTTTCAGAAACTATTCCATCAACATCAGGCTTCAAATTCAAAAACCGCTGTAAATAGGTTATGTTACCAAAAAATTTGGCGCAGATGCTTGTCAGAAGCCCTAACAGCTCACCCGAATTACACTCATTTTTAGAAAAAAAAATATCAAATCGTTCTGCAATGTATGGATATAACGTTGGCGAACTTTCTGTTAACAATATTGACTCTGAACCATATGAAGAAATCTGCTCTTCCACAGTTTCGAGACATTCTACTTCCCAGAGTTGAGGATGATCATCGTCATTCATTTTCACTGACAACGTAACCCTTAAGTCATCAGCGTACCAATTTGCATCCACAATTCTTATCCAGCCTTCGGCTTCATCAAAATGTGCGTCAATAGCACTTAGAAGTTCTTCCATTAGATAGCATCATCCTTTGGGTTACCATGTGTCTGACAGCCGAATAGTAAGCAACCACAGTGTTCATTAAACAATGTGAGGTTAGTATTGGGTTTACCAACTTCAAATTTAGACTTGAGGCCAGCACGCACATTAATTTCTTCTCGTAATTCTTCTATGCGTTCTAACTTTTCAGTTTCCGTGTAATCTTCCCAATACTCATGATCATTCTCTAACTCAATGATCCACTCTTTTCTTTCTTCAATTAAAGAAGAAATTGTTTCATTAAAAAGTATGGGATTAACTGTGTAAACGGCATAGCCCAATTCAGGCCAATCAGACAAATCGATTCCATCAAGCCCTAGCTCAATGACAAGTTCGGTTGCCTTGTCATACTGTCCCATTTCAGCGTAAACAGAAGCGATCTCATAGCTACAAATTACATCAAGAAACTCATTGCTAATGTTTTTAACTAACAAGGCTAACTGGTCTTCCGTTTCTGAATAGTTCTTTAACGCTAAGTTCGTTACGGCTAAGTTATATAAGGAAATATTTTCATTATCATTCAAGTTAGACGCTTTTACGAAGCAATACTTTGCTTCGTCATATTTGCCCAGATAAAAATATGCGACACCGATATTGTTAACTATATCTCTTGAATTTGATTTAGCCTCAGCCAGCTTCAGATACTTTAGCGCTTCTTCGTAATTTTCTAAATTTAATTGAATGTAACCGACTTGGTTGTAAGGAAAATGGGATGATGGGTGAAGAGCTAAACACTCGTTTAATATTTGTAATGAACGTTCCGCATTGCCATATTCAAAATAAAGTTGCCAAGCAAGATTGTTTGTAGTTTTAACAGTCTTTTTAGTGTTATACGCCCGCTCAAATAACTTTAGGTCTTCATCATCACTTACCCATTCTGGATTTTGATAATAAGCCATTGCAACATCATTGATTAAATCCAAGTCGTTAGGTGCGCTCTCCAATTTTGAGAGAAGAGCTTTTAATTGTGCTGACATTATTTTTCAAGCCACCTAACGTCAGTTATAGCCATATAAATAAAACCATTGCTGGTTGGTGTACGATATACACCTATAGCATCAATTGCTTTTGCCAGAACCGATGTCATTTCCCAACCATCAACTTCGGTCCCTATCCATCTCCCGGCTACTAACTGTTTCAAACCAAGATCTTCACCTAATTCCTTTATTAACCTAGAAGACACTTTCACTTTTTCATCTAAGCTACTGTTTGCCCATGCCCACATCCATGTTTCTGACGCAGTTGAATAGGAACCCGAAAATTGAATATCTGCTTCTATTTCAGGAGTACCATTGTTTGAAAACACAAGCTTTCCTGTTTCCTGATACCAGTCCCATCGCTCGTAATTGCCAACTGCATATTCTCCCCAGCTTTGATCATCCAATGGCATTAACTTTGATCGCTTATTCTCATTAAGCTTTGATCACGACAATCACTCGATAATGATCACTTTTGTGTTCTTAATGATTTTGCCG